>JAWDXP010000003.1:0-360318 GCA_032477055.1 Dysgonomonas sp.
TAACCTCTCGGTAACTGGTCGGTTAACAGTTTGGTAACTAAAGTACAGCTCATATTTGCTTATATCCAAATATTTAGAAACTTCTTAATCTAAGCAAATGTACTAACTGTGAACTTATTACCCATCGAAAGTTTGTGAACTGCGTATCTTGATTTGCATAGAATTAATACATGTTGCACGCCATACGTTTGCGACCCTTCTTGTAGTTGATGGAGTGGATATTTATAAAATCTCAAAATATTTAGGGCATAAGTCTGTAAATATGACCCAACGATATTTGAAATATGATTTGTCGATAGCAAGAGAATCGGCAAGAGGAATTCATACGTTTTCGTGATAGTTATCAATGAATTGCTTGAATATATTTATCTTCGCATAAAAATTGTACAGCTATGAGCATTCCCGAATCTACTTTGTTTCTTAAACGAGATAAGAAAAATAAGAAAGGTGGCAAAATCCCTTTGCATATACGATTTACTCGAATAGACGGCGAAGAAATCAAATTCTCTTTAGGAAAGAAGGGGAAACCCTTCAAATTTCTCGAAGAAGAATGGGACAATAAGAATAAATGCCCTTATGATCCTTCCCTTAAAATTATAATAAGCAAAGAGCTTAATCGAATAAATTCAGCTGTAATTGATGCCGTACGTCGTGATGAAGAACTAACAAAGGATTTATTAAAGAAAATAGTAAAAAATGAAGATGCTGATGAATCTAAAAATGCCTCTTTCTTTGATTATTTCAAAAAATATATTGCGATGCAAGAAAAGAAAGGTAATATGTCTAATGGTACTTTCAAATCCTATATGACTACTTTTCGAGCATTAGAAGAATTTCGCAAAGAAATAAGAATCAAAGATATAAATGAAAAATTCGTAAATGATTTTGAGAAATTTCTTATAAAACGAGGTAACGAAGCAGGCAGAGGAGATGTAGAAGGTAGTAGATATAATAGACTTAGGCATTTGAGAGCAGTCATTAATTATATTGGAACAAGACAGAAAATCAAAATTGAGAATCCATTCCAAAGCGGGGATATTTCGATTAAAGAACCTGCTACGAATGATATTTTTCTTGAAAAAGAAGAACTTAAAAAGTTAAATAGATATTTTTTAAAAGAAGTTACGCATGGCTCTTTGGAATCTGATGTCCTTGCGATGTTTCTATTTTCTTGTATGACAGGTTTGAGAATAGGCGATGTCTTAACTCTCAAATGGAAGCATATCGACCGTTCAGACGAACCTTGGGTCATTAGTAAAATATTGGAGAAGAAAGTAGGAGGAAACGAAATTCCTTTAGAAAATATCATTTCAAAATATGCATTATGTTTATTGGATTGGACGCAAGACGACTATAATAATTTGGAGCAACCCGAAAGATTTATCTTTCCTCAAATAGAGCGTACAAAGATAAATACAACCTTGAGAGAATGTGCAGAAAAAGCAGGCATTGATAAGCATCTTACCTTCCATTCTTCCCGAAGAACTTGTGCCACGAATTTTATGATTAATGGAATGGATCGTTATGCTTTAATGAGATTCATGGGGCATAAAAACTTTAATACTACGCTTAGATATGTTAAGTGGAGTGGTATGATTTCAAAAAAATTTGCTGATAAAATAGAAGTTGTCAAAGTAAATAAACCTTTAGTAAAGTAGAAAAATGAATACTCTGTCAATTGTGCAAACTGAATTTAATTCGATTGGTTTCCTTACGGTCATTTTTATTATAGTAATCATTGTAAACGCTTTTATATTGCTATATTATGTTTACGAAATGGCTTGCAAGAATGGAAGAAGTTCTTTTTATTGGGTAATTTTCTCACTTTGCTTAACTCCGATAATCAGTATTATATTGCTTTCCTGTATTGGAGAAACCGAAGAAAAAAGAAGAGAGAGATTGCTGAAAGATGAAGAATATCTGAGAATGATGCGAGAATAGACCTAATCTAAATCACTAAAAAACTCTTTCAGTGTTATATTGTGAGCATCTACTACCTTTAGAAGAGTTTTCATTGTTATGTTTGCTCCGTTTTCGATTCGAGAGTATTGAACACGGTCAAAGCCTTTTTCATTGGCGAAATCTTCGGCACTAAGACTTGTATTCGCCTTTCGCAAAGCACGAACCCGATTGCCTATTTGAGATAAACGACTATCTTCCACCGATATTTGAGATTTCTTCTTAATCATATATTGTACGAAATTACGTCTAACTCCGCATCTATGTAACCGCATTAATTACGTTTGCATATATGCGGTTTATTGTTGATTATTGCTATATTTGCTCAATTTAAAATCTGTATCTAATTGAACAATAGCAATAAAATGAAAAATAATCCTTTTGAAGAGTTAAGTATTTCAATTAAGCCCAAAGCTTTATTTCAGGCTTATTCCTATGAAGCAAACCAAGTCGAAGTAGAAAAGAGAATAGAAACTCTTGCAAGAATCATATACGCAGGCTATAATATCAAAGAGGTTGTAGATAATTATTTGCAAGGCAAAGATGCACTGAATGATAAGACAAGAAAAAACGAAATAATAGATACTTTCAATCTATATACTCGTGCAATCTCAGATAAAATAGAAGAAAACGAACCAAAGAAACTGCAAGATGCAATAAATGCTTTTGTTATTGTAATAAAAGAATGTTTCTCTATCAGAGATTTGTTGATTGCCTATTTTGAGAATCCTCAAAACTATTCGACTCTAAGTTCTGCAATAGGTATTGATTTGGAGGAAGATATAAGCAAGAGATTACGAGATAAAGACGAAAGAGAAAACTCGCAACCGTTATGGAAATATGTAGAGCTATATTCTTGGTTCAAAGAGGTTTTGATACCCGATATTAGAAATAACAATGTCAGATATTGGCTTCCTTCTTTGGAAATGCCGGCAACGCAAATAGCAAATGTCTTTATAAAGAGATACCTTCCTGTTGAAGACCACGAATTATTGAAAGCAGATGCGGAGCTAAGAAAAGAACGACTATATGAGTTTGCTGAAAAGATAATCCGAGTTCTTTGGCTGAATGAATCTCTGTTTGAGGAGCCTATCTATTTGGTACGTTGTAATTATACCGAAAAATCAGCTTCCGAATTAGAATATTTGTATGAGAATAATATCGTTTCTATTTGTATTCAAAAAGAAGAAACGATAGACCAAAAGTATTTTGATGATTTGATAAACGGCAATAATCCTCCGTATAATAACAAGTTGCCTTATATTCAGCGTTTTGTTAATCTTGTTAATTTAGTTAAAGAGCAAGATGTTATTGTTATAGCGTCTTATCTTGAAAAGAATCCAAAAATAGGATTGATAAAGAAGGGGGCAGAGATGTTTTGCAAAGAAGGTAACGGATTTAAATTGTTTTGTATAAAGATGAAAAGCGTTTACTGTACTCCAAATTGGGGAGAGCAATTAGATAGCATTGATTTAAGAACTTATCCGATTCTAAAGAGTATAATACCGCAGCAAGTAACCATTAGTGCTGTAAACCAAAGAAAAAATGCTATCTACGGCATTTACTACGGAGCTAAATATTCGTTAGATTTATTTTTAATGACCGATTCAGCGATTGAGGTAATGTGTACTGAGTGGCTACGTTCTCGATTCGCAAACGAAAAGTATCGAATTTGTTATCAGATAATAAGAACTGGGGGAAACTTTGCCGATGTTGATGTATTGGGAGCGAATAATCAAAATAAAATTGTTGCCGCCCAAGTTTCAAATACTTCCGATATAAATTTGGTTAGCAAGAAAATAGATAAATTGAGGTCTTTCAGTTCGGACGAAAAGATAATGTTCTCAAACGTAAATCGCCCCGACCTCGAAAAGATAGATGATTGTCAAAATATATTTATCGGAGATGTTTGGAATGATTTCTATTCAGATTCCTATTATAAAGTGATGCTTGAGAGGTTGGTAGCTCTATAAATTTGTATCTTTGGGCTGATAATCCAAAGATAGTATGGTAGATAGAATAAAAATAACATTAGAGGATTTTTCTGGAAATTTTGAAAATTGCAAAAAAATTACCCCTAAAGAATTCATAGAATATCCCGACAAGAAACTGTATGATAATTATGTTCTTCCTAATAAGACAAAACTTGATAAGCATAACTTAATGATTTCTCAGTCAAGAAAGGGGATTGTGACTATTAAAGGGAGTATTCGCAAATGGAATTTTAACAATGCAACCCTTCTTGATTTAACTCAAGTTTCATTTGAGAGAGCTTTACGCAATATTGCGAAAGAATTGAATATCTCTTTTGAAGAATTAAGACAAGGAGATGTGACTCAATGTGAAATTGGACTAAATGTTAATATTAGTAGTATTCAAGCAATAGACATCTTACCTATGGTAGTAAACTATGCTCATTTCAAACGTTATGCGGAAAGAATAGATGAAGGTACATTATATTTTATTGGCTATGAAAAGAGGGCAAAACTATATGCAAAGCCGAAAGAAATTGCGGATAAGTCTTCAATAATAAAGCAGGAAGGAAGAAGAAATGCTTTCAAAATAATGCAGGATAAAGGAAACGATTTTTTGCGGATAGAATTCACTCTAAACGACCAAAACGCATTCAATCATCACAAAATGAAGCATATCCAAAACCTTGGGGATTTGTTAGATAATTATCCAGACCTATACCGCTTTTTTGTTAGAGAAATCAAACGGTTTGTAATCTTCAATAAGTTGAGCTACCAAGAAGAAAAACTAACTCCAAAAGAAAGACATATTATTTATGGTTTAGAGAATTTTGGATTTGAAACGTTTTTGGAAGAGTATCGGGCAGAATGTATAGAGCGAGCTGAAAAGCCAAGAAGTAAAATTTCTGCAAAAAGTGACGCTTTCAAAGATGTAGTTATAGTCTTGAAAAAATATGCTTCGGAAGAAGATTATAATTTTGAAACTTTCAATGACGATATAATGAAAAGCCTGTTTAGGAAAAGTAAGGAAGAAAAGGTTGATTTCGCTGAATTATCAGGCATTTTAGAGGGGAAATAGACTCTTTCTCTTCTTAATAAGCAGGAAAAGTAAGGAATAGAGTATAGGAGTATATATATTGAGATATGTATAATATAGAGAATCCTTGTATTTGGAACGCCTATATTATTGACTGACTTTATAAAATTATATTTTGATTTTATATTATGTAATAACAATCCCTCTTTGCATATATACAAAAGAAGTGTAAAGGAGAATATACAGAGCAACTCTCATATAATTGGGTGCTATTGCGAATTGGGCATATCAGTCGTAATACGCAACGGAATAACTACTAAGTGCAAAGAACCGCAAATATAAGTTTCTATAATTGGAGTTGAATAACAAAGCTCTACCCAGATAATGTAAAGTGTCTGTGATAATCTAAACGCAAAGACTTATAAAATGAGGGTATAGTATATTGTTTGCCTTTCGTTGAGCTTCTGTCTCTATAATCGAAAGTAGGAGTACCGAAATGTGAAGCTGGCTTTATAGGGCATCTATTTATTGGAGGTTGGGCGTATTTCTAAGGCTGAGTGACACGAAGCCTTATGCAGGGGGTAGAAAACTTTTGAGCTGTTTTTTTCGTCCCAATCTTTTAAATGCTTAATTTTAGATTTTATTCCTTCTGATATATTCGGCTTCGCTTTTAGTAGATAAATGCTGTAAATCGAAAATAAGGATGGAATATAAAGCAGTAAATGAACTTTCGTTAATATAAGAATTGTTTTTGTTGTTAAACTTTTGAAGAATGAAGGATAAGGATATTGAAAAACTAAGAAAAATACTCGTAAGCAAAGGACGCACTGATATTGCAAATTTACTTATGCATTCACGGTCTGTACTTAATGAATCATCTACTTTTGGAAGTAGATCGTTTTCTTATCTCAGTACATTTGATATATATTCTAGTGTTTCAAAGAATGAAGAATTGTTACTCCTTAATGGATTAGATGAAAACCTTATTTACAAATCTGTTCGACAAATATATCCTTTAAAAGATGAGGCTCCTGAAATTACAAAAATTAATTATTACGTTGATTTTGAATTAGATGAAATTGATTTAGTTAAGTCAGAATCGTTGGATAGTATTTCTTTTGATTATATAAAAGAGCAGATAGGTAAATGCGAGAATAAAATACGGGAGCAAGATTATGAAGGAGCAGTTACTAATGCCAGAAACTTGATAGAATCAATGTGTTTATATATTATAGAATCTCTCTCTAATGAAGAATATACTTATGATGGTAATCTTATAAAGTTGCATAAAAAGGTCTCGAATATTCTTAACCTAAATCCAAGCAATCATTATGATGAAAATTTGAAGCAAATTTTATCTGGTTTGATAAGTCAAATAAGTGGCATATCTGGATTAAGGAATAACTCCAGCGATGCTCATGGAGGTTCTCCAAGTCAGAAAAAATATAAAATAGATGATAGACATGCTGTTCTCGCCGTTAATAGTGCGAAAACGATATGTGAGTATTTGTATAATACCTACGAAAAGCAAAAAGGCAATTTATGAAAGATATATCTCCTAAATATCAAATGACTCTTATTAAAAAAATAGAATCTGCAATCTGGTCTGAATACAAATCTTATAAAGATGTAAAGTTTTATATTGAAAAATGGTATAAATGGGATTATAATAATTGGGAGAATTTTCCTATTGTATTAAAAGAATCTAAGGATATTGATTTAGTTTCAACTTTGCATGGAATTGATGGAGAAACACTATTAAAAATAGCAATTGATTTAGGGGTGGAAACCCCTGATTTTATACCTTCTATCCCTGTTTTTAGGAACGAGATTAAATCCAACTATCCTACAGCGAGTCGTACATTTGAAGATGCATTTAAGCAAATTGAAGAGCATCCCGATATTGCTTCGGTTTGGTTAATTCTGCATTAGAAAGTATCGTAAAAGAGATATTAAAAGATGAAAGGATTAAAATTTCTCTGAAAGGAAGCGAAACTTTATACTCTTTAGTCGGAGAAGTTTTAAAATTCTTTCAATTATACCCAAACTCTGATATTCCAAAAGAAATTAAAACTATTGGTAGTTCTTTGTTGTCTATAAGTAAAGGCGTTGAAGAATTAAGAAGTAGCAAGACCAAGTTTCATGGAAAAACTGATGGTGATTACATTATCAATGATTCTATATATGCTTATTTCGTTGTTAATACAGTCACTACCGTCGGATTATTTTTGAAGAATTACTTTGAAAAGAAATTTCCTCCTCCAATCACTGTCTTTGATGACGGAATTGACGACCTTCCTTTCTAATAATATAACAATCTGCCACTTATAAAATAAATCGTTTGCCGCCCCTATTTGCGACCCCTAAAAACAAAGAAGCTCCGAAACTGTTTATTATCAACGAGTTCAGAGCTTCTCTTGAGGTTCCTGGCGGATTCGAACCGCCGTAGACGGTTTTGCAGACCGGTGCCTAGCCACTCGGCCAAGGAACCTTATTGGTTTTGCGACTGCAAATATAAAGCAATATATTTATTTAGCCAACAATTCGGCTAAATTTAGCCGAAACTTTTTCAGCCTAGATCACTCCTTTGGTGCTAGGAAGCTCATAGTTAAATATATCGCGTTGTTTCGCCATCTTCAGGGCACGGGCTAAAGCTTTGAATATTCCCTCTATTTTATGATGCTCATTAGCACCTTCTGCTTTTATATTCAGATTCATTTTGGCGGCATCACTTAAAGATTTAAAGAAGTGAAGGAACATTTCTGTAGGCATGTCTCCTACCTTTTCACGTTTAAATTCTGCTTCCCATACCAACCATGGTCGTCCGCCAAAGTCTAGAGCTACAGAACATAGACAGTCATCCATCGGTAGAGAATAACCATATCGTTCTATCCCACGTTTATCGCCTAAAGCTTTAGCGATAGCTTCCCCCAGTGCCAAGGCAGTATCTTCGATAGTATGGTGCTCATCTACTTGAAGATCACCTTTTACCTGTATGGTTAAGTCCATGTTGGCATGTTTTCCGATTTGCTCCAGCATATGATCGAAAAAGTCTAATCCGGTATGTATATCACATATCCCTTTGCCTTCAAGATTTAGAGATATATAGATATCCGTTTCTTTTGTCGTACGTTTTACTTCTGC
Source organism: Dysgonomonas sp. (assembly GCA_032477055.1). Classification (GTDB taxonomy): domain Bacteria; phylum Bacteroidota; class Bacteroidia; order Bacteroidales; family Dysgonomonadaceae; genus Dysgonomonas_A. The sequence goes on from JAWDXP010000003.1 coordinate 8,113, forward strand.
TTTACGCTCACCTGCGAAAAGAAATTCACTTATCTTATCCCAATCTGAAGTTTGTAAAACACAGTATGATTTTAACTCTTGGGGAATTTCCATTTCTTCGCGAAGAAAGATTGCTTTACTTCCTAAGTTTTTGGCGAGTTCTATATCTGTCAATCTGTCTCCGATAACAAATGAGTTGAATAAATCATATTCTTCAGTCAGATATTTAGTTAGCATACCAGTTCCGGGCTTGCGGGTAGGAGCATTGTCTTCTGGAAAATGTTTGTCGATGAGTATATTGTCGAAAGTGATACCTTCACCCTCCAAAGTTTTCAACATTTTGTTATGAGCAGGCCAGAAAGTATCTTCCGGAAAAGAGGAAGTGCCCAGTCCATCCTGATTCGTCACCATCACAAACTCGAAGTCGAGGTGCTTTTTTATGAAATGCAGGTTTCGGATAACTTTTGGGATAAACTCCAGTTTTTCTAAGGAATCTATTTGGAAATCGGTAATAGGCTCGTTGATAATGGTTCCATCCCTGTCTATAAATAATGCTCTTTTCTTCATATATTATATTGCATGTATCTGATAAATCAAAATTTGATCTTGTAGTATGTAATACAACTGATCTGCTCAAATAATTTAATGAATAATTATTCCTCGCTCTTTCATATTATATATTCCATATGAGTCTGTTTCATTTAGGATTTTCCTAAATATATAGGACTCACATATTCCTTAATCTAAGTCAGATCTGATTATAATTTTTTTAGTTCCGTTATTAGTATCTTATTTTCCTCATCTGTCCCGACGGTTATACGAAGGCATCCTACGCATAACGAAACGGAATTCCTATTGCGGACAATGATTCCTTTTTCTACCAGTTTATTATAAATAAGGTTGGCATCTGAAACTTTAACAAGGACGAAATTGGAGTCGGACGGATAGACTTTTTCTACAAAGGATAAGCCGGAGAGCTCTTTTTCCAGTATGTTTCTCTGTTTAACCAGTGTATCTACCCACTCGTTTTTTTGATCCAGCTTGTCCAGTTCCTCACCTACATAGTTCTGGGTAAGGATATTTATATTATAAGGATATTTTACTTTATTGAAATATGTAATAATTTCAGGTGAAGCAAATGCCATACCTAACCTTACGGCAGCCATTCCCCATGCTTTCGAAAGTGTTTGAAGAATGATAAGATTAGGATATTTATCCAGTTCTGATATCCAGCTGTCTTTTTCTGAAAAATCAATATAAGCCTCATCTATGATGACAATCCCATTGAAACCGGATAAAACCTTTCTGATTTCATCCTTATTTAATAAGTTACCTGTAGGGTTGTTCGGTGAACATAGGAATATCAGCTTGGTATGGTTATCAGTTGCAGACAATAATTTATCAGCATCGAATGAAAAATCTTCGTTGAGTAATACCTCCCGATACTCTACATTGTTGATATCGGCACATACTTTATACATCCCATATGTGGGTGCTATAGATACGATATTGTCAACAGCAGGTTCGCAAAAAATACGTATAACCAAATCGATAGGCTCATCACTACCATTTCCCAGAAATATTTTCTCTGCCTCGATATGCTTTATATTAGAAATTTTTTCTTTCAATTTCCATTGCAATGGGTCAGGGTAACGGTTATAAGGACCATTAAGAGGATTTTCGTTTGCATCCAGAAAAACAGATGCTTCTCCTTTAAATTCGTTCCTTGCCGATGAATAAGCCTTTAAGTTCAGTATGTTTTTGCGAACCAGTTGTTGTAAATCCATTGTTTTCTTATTCTATATATTTATAGTGAGATGTTGACTCCTAACAATTTGTAAAATTCTGCCAGAATTTCCTGATGTCCCGGCCAAGCAGGTGAGGTAGTCAGGTTACCATCAGTTATTGCCTGCGCAGGTGCTATTTCTTTATATGTACCTCCGGCAAGTTTGACTTCTGGCGCTACAGCTGCATAACATGTCAATGTTTTTCCTTTGACAACATCGGCAGCAGTGAGTACCTGTATACCGTGGCAAATAGCTGCTACAGGCAAATTCTTTTCGAAGAAATAACGAGTGTATTCCAATACTTTCGGGTTGAGGCGGATATATTCCGGAGCGCGTCCCCCTGTGATATATAAGCCACTGTATTCTTCAAGTTTTACTTTGTCGAAATCTTTAGTAATGGCGAAGTTGTGACCTCTTAACTCAATATAGGTCTGATATTCTGTGAAGTCATGTATCGCAGTTGCAATCAGGTCACCCTCTTTCTTATCAGGGCATACCACATCTACATGGAAACCTATCGACTCTAAAGCCTGATAAGGAACCATCAATTCGTAGTCTTCAACGAAGTCGCCTGCCAGCATCAAAATTTTCTTTTTCATAACTCTGCGTTTTTTTTGTGTTTAAAAGCTTTGTAAAAATAAGGATTATTTTGATAGGATTTGTTATAGATGCCTGTCAATATAATATCTGATTGGTGAAAATAATGTGTAAAACGACAAAAGGACGAGGTTTTTTAGCCCGTCCTTCAGTATATTTAGAGATTTAGATATTCTATTTCGGTTCGTAAGTTGTAACTACAAAAATAATAAGGGGCTCGTTTCCTGTATTGATGATAGAATGATAATTATTATCACCTTGTATAGAGGTGAGGTTTCCTTTCTTTAAGTTGAACGTTCGGGTAATATTATCTTCTCCGGTTCGTTCTTTATATTCACCTTCGCCGTGTACTATCACATATAGCTCCTGTTCTTTTTTACTACCATGCTCATGAAATCCGGCTTCGTCACCTTTGTTTAGCAGGATCATATATGTGCCTATACGGTTATTGACAAGTTCGCCTTTTTCAAATACCGACAACATATATACTACACCATTTCCGCCATACATAGGGTTTCTTTTTTCTATATTGATAACACCGCGTTGAGGCTTACCAAACGGTGTTAGGGTAATATCTATATATTTAGATACAATATCTAAAACTTCTTTATGCTCCATATAAATTTTGTTTTATAGTTTTTTCATCATCTCAAAATGAGGAATACCTACTTCCTCAAACTGGTCTCCTTCTATCGTATATCCTTGCTTTTTATAAAAACCGACAGCAACTTTACGTGCATGAAGATAAATGTAGCTGAAACCATTCTCTATTGCTATTCTTTCTGCATAAGCAAGCAGCTCACTTCCCAAGCCTTTCCCTTTGCAAAAGTCGGCGACAGCCATCTGTCTTAGTTGTGCAGTATGTTCATTCAAGGGAGTAAGGACACAACATCCTGTTATTTCGCCATCGTCAGGATAACATGATATCAAGAGAAAATCATTCTTATCCTTTTCTAAATCCTGTTTAGAGAAAGTTAGCCCAAGTGGTTTTCTTAAGACCTCGTATCGAAGAGAAACCATCTCGTTGTATTCTTCCGATTTATATTTTATGATTTTAAAATCCATTAGTCTTTCAATCGGAGAGTAACCGCGTTCCGGTGAGCGAAAAGCTGTTCGTTTTCCGCCATAACTTCGATGGTCGCTCCCAGATTCTGTATACCTTCTTTAGATATTTCCTGAAAGGTTATTTTACGGATAAAGCTATCCAGATTTACCCCACTATATGCTTTGGCATAACCGTTGGTTGGTAATGTGTGGTTTGTTCCCGAAGCATAATCTCCTGCACTCTCTGGTGTATAATGCCCCAAGAAAACCGAACCGGCATTTGTTACCTGTTCAGCTAATTCCATATAGTTGGCAGTTTCTATAATAAGGTGTTCGGGAGCATATTCATTGGTCAAAGCTATTATTTCATCGTTGTCTTTCAGTAATATAGCTTTGCTATGTTGAAGTGCCTTTTCTGCAAATTCTCTGCGGGGAAGCTCTGATAGTTGCTTCTCGATTTCTTCCATTACAGAAGAAATAAGTTTCTCGCTGGTTGTTGTGAATATAACCTGACTATCTGCTCCATGTTCGGCTTGCGAAAGTAGGTCGGAAGCAATGAAAGCCGGATTTGCAGTATCATCGGCTATAACTTGTACTTCCGAAGGTCCGGCAGGCATATCTATGGCTACATCTTTTAGACTGACCAATTGCTTTGCGGCTGTTACGTACTGATTACCCGGACCAAATATTTTATAAACCTTAGGAATACTTTCTGTACCATACGCCATAGCTCCAATAGCTTGTACACCACCGACCTTGAATATTTTGCTTACCCCTGCCACTTTAGCGGCAAACAGAATGGCGGGATTGATGTTTCCTTCTTTATCGGGGGGGGTACATAATATGATTTCTCTGCATCCGGCAATCTTTGCAGGGACGGCCAGCATTAATACTGTAGAGAATAGGGGGGCGGTGCCTCCCGGAATGTATAGACCGACTTTTTCGATGCCGACTGACTTTTGCCAGCATATTACACCTTTTGTAGTCTCTATTTTTTTTGGTTCAAGTTTCTGTGCAGAATGGAATTTTTCGATATTAGCAGCAGCTGTGTGAATTGCAGACTTGAGTTCGTCGGAAAGCCTCTGTGCCGAACTGTCTATTTCGTCCTGTGTTACGATAAGTGTCGATAGTCTTACCTTATCGAATTTTTCTTCATATTCCAGTACAGCTTTGTCTCCTCTGTTTTTTATATCAGAAAGAATGTTGCTAACTGTTTCATTCAGAGATGATGTGTCGAAGACAGGACGTGCCAATATAGTATTCCAATCGTCTTTGGGGGGAAACTTGATGATTTGCATTATTCTTTAAATTCCTTCTTTAATAATCCGTAAATAACAATGTCTGTAAACTTATTGTCGACAAGCAATTCACCGTCACGTTCGATCCCTTCTTGAGTAAATCCTAATCGTTCGGGGATGCGTCGGCTTTTGGGGTTGGCGACTGCGACTTTGATCTGGATACGGTTGAGTCCCATTTGTCCGAAACCAAGTTTCAGTAAACTCTTTACTGACCGGGTCATTATACCTTTTCCTTGTGCTTTCTCGGATAACCAATAACCGATTTCAGTTTTTCTATTGGCTGTATCTATTTCTTTAAATCCGATTAAGCCTACAAATTTACTATTTTCCTGGATTATATAGTTATTTTCTTTGCGGTCAATTACATCTTGTACAAAAGCGCGTGTGTCATTTTCTTCTTTTGTGTAGTCCACAAAAGGAAGCCACTCACGCAGATACTCTCTTTGGGTATCTATTGTAAAGAAAATATCACCGACGTCTGCCAGTGATATTTCCTTTAATCGTATATTTTCGTCTACAATAATCATATGGCTGCGTCCGGAGTTTCCAGAATACGTTTTTCACTGCTATCCAGTTCCAGATCGTCTATAGTCTTTCCTATTGTCGGTCTGTTTATTATGAATACAGCTAAGCTAAAGATGGAAGCGAAAACGAAGATTTGCCCTCCGGTCAGAATAAATGCCAGAATAGCTGTAACTGTAATACATTCGAAAATAATCCACTGATATAAAAGACCTTTTCGGTATGTGAGGAGCTTTTCTCTGATTCCTCTCATTCGCTTAGTCATCTTTGCATATTTCGAATATACGCAATAAGCTATTATAATACCAGCTACAATAATTATACCTTGCCCTATTTGAAAAAATAGCTCAAACGCTTTTTCCCTGCGTGGGTCGATAACCCAAATCGCAGCGGCAAGAATCAGTATCTGTCCCAAAGCCATACTGATATGTATGGCAGATACACTTCTGATGTACTCTTTTGAACTTTGCATAACTCCCTCTGTAATAATTAAAAATTTAATCCCTCAAATCTATATAACTCTCTCTATAATATCATTTTTTCTATAGGCACTATTAAGATGCCTTCTGCTCCCAAGGATTTGAGTTTTCCGATTATCTCCCAAAATCGCTTTTCATCTATTACCGAATGTATCGAACTCCAGCCTGTCTGTGCCAATGGCAATATTGTGGGGCTTTTCATACCGGGTAACAAACCTATTATCTCTTCTAACTTTTCGTTAGGAGCATTTAGTAATATATATTTTTTGCTTTGTGCAGTCTGTACGGCTTCTATACGGAAAATTAATTCATTCAGTATATCCCGCTTAGCTTCTGTCAAGTCTTTATTTGCAATAAGTAAAGCTTCGGAACGCATGACAACTTCTACCTCTTTTAGGCGATTGCTTACCAGGGTACTACCCGAACTTACAATATCGAAAATGGCATCTGATAGTCCTATACTTGGCGAAATTTCTACCGAGCCTGTGATAACATGTATTTCGGACTGAATGAAATTCTCATCCAGAAAAGTTGTTAGTATATGCGGATAAGAAGTTGCTATTTTCTTGTTGTTGAACCATGAAATGTCTTTGTACTCTGCATCTTTAGGGATGGCTAGCGAAAGTCGGCATTTGCTGAATCCTAGGCGTTTGGAGATAAGAGCATCTTCATTTTTTTCGACAAATTCGTTTTCTCCGACAATACCGATGTCTGCGACACCTGTTGCTACGGCTTGCGGAATATCGTCATCGCGCAAAAACAAAATCTCCACATCGAATCCTGTTGCAGGTACGAGTAGAGTCCTTTTGATATTATTTAACTTTATTCCGGCTTCTTTCAGAAGTTCCATTGTTTCTTCAAAAAGCCTGCCTTTAGATTGTATCGCAATTCTTAGCATATCTTCAAAACGTGTTGCCTTAGTATTATAAAATAAAAAAAAGCCTGCCATCTTTGCAGAAAGTGGCAAGCTATGATTTATTTTTTGCTATTTAAGTATATCGTGCTACTAGAATGTTAGCGGTAGATATGAATAATTAGCATATGACTTCACCCACTTTTGTTAGTGTATTTTTTACCTTTTTTTTCTTTTCTTCAACAAAAATATAAAAAGATAACAAAAGTACAAAATCTAACAAAAGTATTATACGAATACTTTATTTTTTAGCTGAATTTGAGCGAGATTTGTGATTTCCTACCATATTGCGCATAAATTTGGTCTCGGCTCTTTGGTATTTATAAATTTTTTCGGCAGGGAGTACTTTCTGAAATTTGATATAATACTCTTTATCAAGTTCAAGTTCTTTTGTACGGAGATCATAAGATGCTTCGATCATTTTTTTATAATCGGCATCGGTTTTCTCCTTCTTGGAACGTAGAATTTTGGTTTCACCTCTTATCGATTTGTTCAGCTGGAATTTTTTGTCCATTAATTCGTTGACTAATGGGATAAAGGCTTTGGCTTCCATGTCTGTCAGACCGATTTCTTTAGAAAGAAACTCTGCTTTTTCTTTCTTGAATTTCTCTATATCAAAATGTTTCTTGTTATTACCTTGTTGTGCCGATAGGGGCATCAAAGTGAACAAAAAAAGAGACATTGCTAATATGAATTGTTTGTATGCCATAACGATAAGTCTAAAATAATCTTTCGGTTTTATAATTCGTCACTAAAGAATGTATCACTGTAAGCAACGCGTATAGCTTCACTTTCGAGGAACTCATAATATTCGTTCTCGATAGCATTTTCGTTCTGGTCGTCTGCAAGGATAGGATCAGTAGATTTTTTTGATTCATTATTCATGTAATTTACTCCGAATAATGCTAATCCGGCAACGACGGCAGCTGCGGCGCCCCATTTCGTAACGGACTTCCAGAGGGGGACAATTTTTTTCTTATTGTCGACCTGTTTCTCGGGAAGCATATTCATTATTTCAGAATTGAAATTCTGGAAATAGTTCTCGGGAACGCTAAACGGGTTCTTTTTATTTGTATTGTCGAGCATAACTTTGTTCCTTTAATGTAATCTTAGACTCTGTATCTTTTAAAAGGTTTAATCGGCAGAAGATAAAAATTCTTCAATTTTTTTTACGGCATGATGATAAGATGCTTTTAAAGCACCTACCGAGGTGTCGAGAACCTTAGACATCTCTTCGTACTTCATCTCGTCAAAATATTTCATGTTGAATACGATTCGTTGTTTTTCGGGCAGGGTCAGTATTGCTTTTTGTAGTAATAGCTGAGCCTCGTCCCCGTCGAAAAAGGAGTCGCTTTCGAGTTTGGATGCAAGAAAATTTTCTTCGTCATCCAATGGTATATTTTGTTGCTGCCGTTGCTTATTCAGAAAAGTAATACTTTCATTGATAGCTATTTTGTAGAGCCATGTCACGAGTTTGGAGTCGCCTCTGAAATTATCTATATTCGTCCAGATTTTGATAAAAGTATTCTGGAGAACGTCATTCGCATCCTCGTGCGATAAAACGATCTTTCTGATTTGCCAATACAGTTGCTCACTGTATGTCTTTACTAGAACGGAGAAAGCATCCCTTTGGGTCTTCTCGTCTTGTAAACGTTTGATTAGCAGAGCCTCTTCGCTTTCAGTCATATGGTTAAACGTCTCTGTTGTATTTACATGGTGTTTTTTTTACATGTCCGAATCGTCCCCGAGGTCTTCATCGTGCTCGCTGTATGACGTGCCCTGACCATCTTCGAACCAGTTGATAAAACCATCTACTTTCGAAGTATTGGTTTTCCACCACTGCAAAGATATAGGAAAATATGAAGAACTTACATATCGGCAATAAGTGTCGAAGTATCCGGACTGTAAAATTTCGTCATAGATGGGAACGAAAAAATCCCACAAAAGCCCTTTACGTGTATCTTCCTGCATTTCTGACAGAGTGAAAAATATTTGCTTCGAAGCTTGTTCAAAAAATGCATATTGGAATCTTTCGTCTTCTACTTTGGGGCGGATTCTTGCCAGTTGCTCATACAATGCTTTGCGGTCTACCCCGTCTTCGGGAGTCAGCGATGGTGCATTGGGAGATAAGTTACGCGTCATAATGTCGTACATCTCGCCAAAGGCATCTTTCGAACGGCTGGTGTTGGGTTCCAGCAATAAGAAGAAGTGGAAAGAATAAAGGCTTTGTATCCACCTGTCCGAGTCACTCAATGCATAAGCATACAGCAGGAATGCGCTTGGATGAGTAGTATCTATTTCTATCGCTTTCTGTAAGTGATATACCGAAAGTTTCAAGTTTTTTTGTTTAAAATAGCTTAGCCCCAAATTGTAATGTAGTAAATATTCGTCACCGCATTTTTCCAGAGCCTCATTGAGTAGCTTGATAGCTTGATCCAGCTTATTCATGTCTGCCAATGCCGAACTTTTGACGCAATATGCATCTACTAACAATGGCTTAAAACCGGCATTGATCACTTTGGTGCTGAATTTTAGGGCATTGTCATAGTCTTTCAGTTGCAGATATGACAGAGCCATTTCATATGTAGCCGACATGGAGGACGGGTTGAGTTTCAGCGCTTGCTGATAATAGCTTATTGCATCTTTGTATTTCCCTCTGTCGTGCATGCTGACACCTTTTCTGATGAGTTTGTCCGATGCCGGTTGAGCGTTAATAATAGTAAATGATGAAATAAGTATAATGAAAACAGTTATATATAGACGCATTCTTATTGTTTTACCTTTGGGGATGTAAAATTAAGAAAAATCTTTGTTACAAATAGTTTTCTATCACTTGTTTGCATATTTTTTCTATAATTCACAGTTTTTTCTTTTACGAAGAGTTCCAATTTGTAGTATATGGTAATGCTTGTTTCCGATAACTTTATACCGTCATTATCCGGCGTTTCACAAAATATTTATACCTTTGTTTTCTTTATAAATAGCGAATAAAATAGTACAATAAAAATACAGTTCATCAGATGTTAACACTCAAGACAATTAAAGAAAATCCAGAAGAAGTTATCAGGAAACTGGCTAAAAAGCATTTTGACGGAAGCGAAATTATATATAAGGTAATTAACGAAGATAACAAGCGAAAAGAGTTACAAGCCGAACTCGATGGTTTTTTGGCAAATGTAAATGCTAAATCCAGAGAGATAGGGGCGCTGATGAAAGAAGGTAAAAAAGACGAAGCCGACAATATGCGCAGTTTTGTGCAGGACCTGAAGGGTAGCATACAGTTGTTGGAGGCAAATCTGAAAGAAACGGAAAATCAGTTGCAGGACTTACTCGTTCAGATACCTAACCTTCCGTCCGATGAAGTGCCTGAAGGTAAAGTGCCCGCTGATAATGTGGTGGAAAAGAGTGGGGGAGAAGTTCCCGAACTGAATGAAGATGCTCTTCCTCATTGGGAGTTAGCTAAAAAATATGATATAATAGACTTTGAACTGGGAGTGAAAATCTCGGGTGCAGGTTTTCCGGTGTATAAAGGCAAAGGTGCCCGTTTGCAACGTGCATTGATCAATTTCTTTTTAGATAAAGCCCGTGAAGCAGGTTATCTGGAAGTGCAGCCTCCTTATGTTGTGAATGCTGCTTCGGGATATGGTACAGGGCAATTGCCTGACAAAGAAGGTCAAATGTATCATGTGACAGTAGATGATCTGTACCTAATCCCTACGGCAGAGGTTCCGGTAACCAATATTTACAGGGATGTTATCCTTGAAGAAAAAGATTTGCCGATACAGAATACGGCTTATTCTGCTTGTTTTAGGCGCGAAGCAGGATCTTATGGTAAGGATGTGCGCGGGCTGAATCGTTTGCACCAGTTCGATAAAGTAGAGATTGTACGTATAGACAAGCCGGAGCATTCTTACGAATCGTTGAAGGAAATGGTGGCTCACGTAGAATCTTTAGTTACCGAATTGGAGTTGCCATGGCGTATCCTCCGTCTGTGTGGAGGTGATATGAGTTTTACGTCTGCTCTTACTTTCGATTTCGAAGTATTTTCGGCAGCACAAAAAAGATGGCTGGAAGTGAGTTCTGTATCTAACTTCGAGAGCTATCAGGCTAATCGTCTGAAATGCCGTTACCGTAATGCTGATAAAAAAGTAGAGCTGGTACATACACTTAATGGTAGTGCATTGGCTCTGCCACGTATATTGGCTGCAATTTTAGAAAATAATCAGAGGGCAGATGGTATATACATGCCAAAGGCGTTGGTTCCGTATACTGGCTTCGAGAAAATCGATTAAATCTCGGGTAAGTATAATCACTCTTTTATTTTCACTCAAAATATCATAATATTGCAAGCGTTTATAAAAAAAATATCTTTATTATCATTGATTGCCTTTTCTCTACTGCTCATTTCTTGCGGAGACGACTTTAAGGAGAGCGGGATAGAAGGCAGGTGGCAGTTGCAGAAAAAACAAACTGCAGATGGTACGATAGTACAGGTAGATACGGTCTTTTATTCTTTTAAAAAAAATGTATTTGAGTACCTTAAATTGACAAGTCCTACAGAGTATTATCATATTTTCGGCAATTACAGTACAGAGGGGCAATCGGTTTCTATATCTATTGCAGAAGACTCTGCCGAGCCGAAAGATTGTCAGGTTTGTTTTGACTGGGATACATTGCAAAGGAGTTTCCTGATAAAGGATCATACATCGTCCCGTCTGGAACTGGAATCGGGAGGTACGGTCTATTTTTTCAGAAAGTATTAAAAGGAAAGTTGCTTATAGTTAAATGTTAAACTATTTTTGTGATTTTTCCGTTATAGCATTAAAAAGTAAATTATTATATTTGTCAAAATAAAATTAATAAATTAATTATGAACAAGTATCTTGGATTTGGGTTGGCATTATCGCTTTTGGTGGCTTTCGGGTCATGTAAGCCAAAACAAAGTGCATATAAGTCTGTATACGAGGCTGCGAAAGAAAGAGAGTTGGAAGAAAACAGAACGCAGCAAGCAGCTACGCCTTCTACTCCTACCTATCCGGCATATACATCGAATGTAGAGAACGAACCGGTAAGAACAGAGAAAATTACGCCTGTATATGAGGCTGATGCAGCAGGACTGAGAGCATATAGCGTTGTAATAGCATCGTTAAGTGTAAAGCCAAATGCTGAAGCTCTGAAAACAAGAATGGAACAGGAAGGTTATAAAGTTATTCTGGCTCAGAATGCACAAGGTATGTACCGTGTGATTATAGGTAGCTTCGATGACAAAGTGTCTGCAGTAAATGAAAGAAATGCTATCCGTGATAGATATTTGTCAACAGGCTCTAGCGACGACTTGAGAAGAACTTACGGAATTCCGTTCGACGATCTTTGGATATTGCAAAGACAATATTAATTAAAAGGCTTTAATTAAGAGTTTATTTATCGGTTGCATTGTGCAATAAGATAAGAAAATATTGAAAGATGGCTATTTCTGAAACGGAGATAGCCATTTCCTTATAGATATATGCGTATAAAATTTTTGGGAACAGCCACCTCAACAGGAATACCCGAAATTGGCTGTAATTGTGCTGTGTGTACTTCTTCAGACAGTAGGGATAAGAGGTTAAGGGCATCGGTAATGATTTATACCGATGAGGGTAAAAATATATTGATAGATTGTGGACCGGACTTTCGGGAACAAATGCTGAAAGTTGATTTCCTACCTATTGATGGAGTATTGTTGACTCATGAGCATTACGACCATGTAGGTGGAATAGATGACTTGCGCCCTTTCTGCAAATTTGGAGATGTCCAGTTATACGCCGAAGATTATGTTGCCGATGCATTGCGCGACAGAATACCGTATTGTTTCATAGATCACAAATATCCGGGAGTTCCCGAAATCGTACTTCATGATATAGAAAATAAGCCTTTCAGAGTTGAAGGTGTGGACGTGCAGCCTGTACGGCTGATGCATGCATTGCTTCCTATTTTCGGATATAGGATCGGGAATTTTGCTTATCTGACCGACCTGAAAACGATCCCCGAAGAAGAGTATGATAAACTGCAAGGATTGGATGTGCTGGTTATGAATGCTCTAAGGATAAAAGAGCATATCTCACATCAGAATCTGGAACAGGCTCTGGAACAGGCTAAAAGGATAGGGGCTAAAAGAACCTATTTTACACATCTGAGCCATCATATGGGATTGCATGCCGAGGTAGAGAAGTTATTGCCCGAAGGTATATTTTTGCCTTACGACGGATTAGAGATAGAACTTTAAAGTATGTTCTTTAATTCTTCCAGATTTTGTATAGTATAGGTAGGTGATACATTATATTCATCCGACAGATTTTGCGGATTGTACCACACCTGATCTATTTCACTGTTTTTCGCTCCGGTAATATCTGTGCGGATATTATCGCCTATCATAATACTATTGGTATGAGAGGAGTCTGCCTCTTTTAGAGCATGTAAGAATATATCGGGATGAGGTTTATTTTTACCAATATGGTCGGAGAGGATTACTTTTTTGAAATATGGCTTTAATTCTGCTGTTTGCATTTTTCTCTCCTGTATTTCTTCAAAACCATTCGATAATATATAAAGCGGATATTTAGGATACAGATATTCCAGAACCTCTTTTACCCCTCCGATTACATTTTTCTTTATTGTTGTCCGGGAAAGAAAATCATGATTTATGTCTAAAGATTGTTCGGGGCTAAGACTGATAAATCCTTCGAGTGTTTGTTTGAACCGCTCGGTCTGCAAAGTATCTTTGGTGATGTGCCCATGCTCATATAAATCCCATAAATGAAGATTTATCTGCATATACTTTTTTGTGAAATCATCAAGAGAAGGAAAATAATTACTGAACTGATAATCTGTATAAATATCTTTTAAGGAGTCTCGGCTGTTTTGCTCTGTATCGATGAGGGTATCGTCCAGATCGAAAAATATGGTAGTATATTTCATTTCTCTTTTTATTCTCGTTTATAAGCTACAAAGGTATAAAATAAGAAACATCGGTAAAAATTACTTTCACCGATGTTTATCAATAATAGAGGATTATTCTATAATTTATCCAACTTGTATAATCAGGAACTTACCAAGACTCCAGAATCTTTTGTAGTCCAATATTTTAATGCTAGCATTACCGTCAGCACCTTTATTGATAGAATAACTGTCTTTAGGTTGATCTGACAATACTTTTACTTTTTTAGAGTATACCGGAATTTCCTGAACATCGCGGATGTCTATTTTTATAAAGATAGATTTGTCGATAGACTCATTCAATATTTTTGATGAAGCAAGGAATCCTCCTGAGATAACTTTAGCTTCCTTAAGTTCTTTGCTGGTTCCGAATATATAATAAGCAGTATTTAATTCTTTTTCCTGCTCTTTGATTTTTGCAGCTTGCTCTACAGTTTCATCCGTCAGTTCTTTTACGTCTGTCGATAGTTTTTCTACAGTACCCGACAAGCTGGCAATCTGAGCATCTCTGGTTACCAGAGCATCTCTAAGTTCCAGGATAGAAGCGCTTCTTTGTTCCAGTTCGGCAGTCAGACGCTCTACAGTTTGTTTTAGCTGAGCAGATTGTCCTCCTGAATTTTTTAATTTTTGGTTAAGTGTTGCAATGTCCGCTTTATTCTTTTTCAGAATATCATTTATCATATTAAAATTGTCCCGGATACGTTTTTTAGTATCAGTCGATAATTCGCCTTTCGAGTTAGCCTGTACAGTCAGATACTTTTCAGCTTCTTTTATCTGATCGAAGTTGGAATTGACTTCATTAATAATCGACATAAGGTCGGCAATATCCGCCTGATCTTTGCTTGTGATTTGTAAAAGTGAATCTCTCTCTGCCTGTAAAGATTTATATTCGTTCGAATCTTTTACATTACATGAAGCTAGCATAGTGAGGCTCAGACATGCGATAAATAACTTTCTCATAATATTTCAGTTTATTTTGATTGTTCCATTTTACACTGTTGTTAACAGTTTATTCTTGTGTTTAGTTTTGTTAACCGCGGTAAAATTAAATTTTTTCCCGAATAAAAGGTTAATTTTTTAATTTATTTATACTTTCCTGCAATTATTAATACAAACTCGCCTCTGGGAGTGTTTTCCGTGAAGTGCGTTATCAGCTCTTTTACTGTTCCTCGCACGGTTTCCTCGTGTAGTTTCGATATTTCTCTGCATGCAGCAGCTTCCCGATCTTCTCCCATATATTCAGCTAGTTGACTGAATGTTTTGACAACCCGGTAAGGAGATTCGTACAGGACAATTGTATAAGGAATTTCGGCAAGTTCCTGAAGGCGGGTCATTCGACCTTTCTTTTGGGGAAGAAATCCTTCGAAGTGAAATTTATCGGAAGGGATTCCCGATGCTACCAGTGCCGGAACGAAGGCTGTTGCTCCCGGCAAACATTCTACTTCGATACCGGCTTTGATACATTCCCGGCTGATAAGAAACCCCGGATCGGATATGCCCGGAGTACCGGCATCGGAAATGAGTCCGATATTTTCTCCCGATTGTAACCTGTCTATAATATGTGATATAGTCTTATGTTCATTGAATTTGTGGTAAGACTGCATCTTGTTTACAATTTCGAAATGCTTTAATAGAAAGCTGCTGGTTCGGGTGTCTTCTGCAAGAATCAGGTCGACTTCTTTCAGCATACGTATTGCTCTGAAAGTCATATCCTCCAGATTTCCGACAGGAGTAGGTATTATATATAGTTTGCCGCTTGACATTGTTTCTGTTTTTAATTTGCAGTTTTGGCTTCATCCGATTTGCTATGCCTGAATACAATGGCGAAGATAACTGCCAATACCAATGCATAAGCTGCAAATGTAAACCAGATGCTTGGCCAGTCTTTTATTCCGTTAGCGTCAGTAAAATATTGTACAACCATGCCACTTCCCATAGTCCCGACAATGGTTCCTATACCATTTGTCATCAGTACGAATAGTCCTTGTGCACTGGCTCTGATTGTGGGGCTGGTCTGTGTCTCCACAAATAAAGAACCCGACACATTGAAAAAATCGAAGGCCATACCGTAAACGATCATAGATAGTACGAGGAAAATAAATCCGCTTCCGGGATTACCTATTCCAAACAATCCGAAACGCAATACCCATGCAGCCATACTGATAAGCATAACATTCTTGATACCATATCTTTTCATAAAGAAGGGGATGGCAAGGATAAATAATGACTCGGAAATCTGTGAAATAGAAGTCAGGATGCCAGGATGTTGTACGGCAAAGGAGTCTATATATTCCGGACTTAGGGCGAAATCGCTAAGAAAAGGCTGTCCGAATAAGTTTGTTATTTGCAATGCTGCACCTAACAGCATAGAGAAAATGAAAAATATAGCCATTTTCTTTTCCTTGAACAAAACGAATGCATCCAGACCTAAGAGTGATATCAATGATTTGTTTTTAATTTCTCGTGTAGGAGGTCTTTTGGGTAATGTGAAAGCATATAGTCCTAATATAAGGGCAGAAATACTTCCCAGATAGAGTTGATTGGGGCTGGCTGTCCATTTCATAAGGTCAACAAACCACATAGCCACTATGAATCCGACTGTGCCCCATACACGGATAGGAGGGTATACTTTTACTACGTCCAGATTACGTTGTGTAAGAGCATTGTAGGCTAACGTGTTTGTCAGTCCTAAAGTTGGCATATACATCATCGTAACCAGTAGCATGATAGTGTATACTTGCCCGTATTCGGTGACATTGGGCAAGTAAAAAAGTAGTGCTGCTCCTATAATGTGACAGATACCATATACTCGTTCGGCATTGACCCAACGGTCGGCAATGATTCCGAGTATGGCAGGCATGATAAGTGCTGCAATACCCATCGTGGCGAAGATACTTCCTATTTCAAACCCTTCAAATTTTAGTGTGGCTCCTAAGTATACACCTAACGATGTAAGCCAGCTACCCCATACGAAGAATTGGAGAAAGTTCATTATCGTAAGTCTGAACTTAATATTAGAGGTGTTATCCATAAATGATATTAGTTTTATGATTGTAACTTTTTATTTCGATAGGTAGATCAGGGTAGGGAGGTGGTCGCTATATCCATTAAGGAAAGTACTTCCCGAAAATGTACGTAAAGGGTATCCCTGATAATTACCCGACTTTTGGAAAAGGAAATCTTTATTAAATATTTCGGCACGCTCAAAGTTAAATTTGCTTTTACCTTTTTTTAGCAGGCTTTCGGAAATGATTATCTGGTCAAATAAGTTCCATTCGCCTTTGTATTTTAATGAGCCCATTCCACTATTGTGAATATTCCACATTGGGTTGTATAGTTCACCTCGCTTTGTATCTTTGGCGTACTGTTTAGCACCTAAAGCTATTCTTGTACTACGGTCTTTCGGGTCATCGTTCATATCTCCCATTATCACGATGCCGGCTTTGCTATTCTTTTTATAAATAGAGTCAGTTATATGTTTACATATTTTTCCGGCGCGTTCTCTTAGCTGCTCCGAATCTTCACCGCGACGCGATGGCCAGTGGTTGACAAGAATGCTTATAGGTTCACCGTCCAAAATTCCGCTTACTACCAGAATGTCCCTTGTGCGTGGCGCTTTTCCTCCGGGGAGTGTAAACGGGTATGTTTTATGTGACAATACTTTAAAAACCTGTTTGTCATAAATAAGTCCGACATCTATCCCCCGTCCATCAGGAGAATCGTAGTGTACAATATCATATTTTCTTTTCGAAAGTCCACCTGTGTTTATCAGGTCTTTCATCACTCTAAGGTTTTCTACTTCTGCTACACCTAATATAGCAACACCTTCCGGGCGGATATTTGTTCCTAACTGATTGATGACATAAGCCAGATTGCTGAGTTTCTTTTGGTATTTATCTGTAGTCCATTTGTTTTTTCCATTAGGTGTGTAATCTTCATCTTGGATGGTATGGTCTCTCTCTGTATCGAACAAATTCTCTACATTGTAGAAAGCAATGGGATAGATTGCTTTGTATTTCTTCTGCGAATAAGTGCATATAGAAATAAGCGCTAGGCATGTTGTCAGAAAATATTTAATCATATAAATAATATTTGCAGTAATAATACTTTTGCTTTACTGCATAAGCTATCGCAAATTTAATTAATAAAACCAAAATATATTTTATTGATACAATTTTATTGAGAATATATTATAAATCAATGATGATTTTAAAATTGTAATTGATTCTAAACTTAAAGGATTTTATATCATTAAGCTATTTCTATAGTGCAATTCTTTGCGTATATTTGCATTCCGTAAATTGGGGTAAAAGTCCCGATGAGAAAACTGTTATTTTTTTAGGATGAATAAAATACGTAATTTCTGCATTATTGCACATATAGACCATGGTAAGAGTACATTAGCTGACCGGCTTCTCGAATACACCAAAACTGTAGAAGGTAAAGACCTACAGGCACAGGTGCTTGACAATATGGATTTGGAACGGGAACGGGGTATCACTATCAAGAGCCATGCTATACAGATGCAATATCAATATAATGGCGAAACATATATACTGAACCTGATAGATACTCCGGGACACGTCGATTTTTCGTACGAAGTGTCACGCTCCATAGCTGCTTGCGAAGGTGCACTACTTATTGTGGATGCAGCGCAGGGCATCCAAGCACAAACCATATCTAATCTGTATATGGCAATTGATAATGACTTGGAGATAATTCCTATACTGAACAAGATAGACTTACCGAACGCTATGCCCGAAGAGGTCGAAGACCAGATCATAGAACTGTTAGGCTGTAAGCCCGAAGAAATCCTTCGTGCCAGTGGAAAAACAGGCGAAGGCGTATTTGATATACTTGCGGCAATCATCGAGCGCATACCTGCGCCAAAAGGAGATCCGGAAGCACCATTGCAAGCATTGATTTTCGATTCGGTATTTAACTCGTTTCGTGGAATTATTGCTTATTTCAAGATCGTAAATGGTACTCTCAGAAAGGGTGACCTTGTGAAATTTATCGCTACGGGTAAAGAATACGATGCAGATGAGATCGGAGTTCTAAAACTAAATATGTCGCCACAAAACGAAATAGGTTGCGGTGATGTAGGATATATTATATCGGGTATCAAGACTTCGAAAGAAGTAAAAGTAGGTGATACTATCACTCACGTAAAAGATCCTGCGAAAGAAGGTATAGCCGGATTTGAGGAGGTAAAGCCGATGGTATTTGCCGGAGTGTATCCGATCGAAAGCGAAGATTTCGAAAATCTGCGTGCATCGTTGGAGAAACTTCAGTTGAATGATGCCTCACTGACATTCCAGCCGGAGTCCTCTATTGCTTTGGGTTTTGGGTTTCGATGCGGATTCCTTGGGCTTTTGCATATGGAGATCATACAGGAACGTCTCGATCGTGAGTTCAATATGGATGTTATCACGACTGTGCCTAACGTATCCTATTTGGTTCACGATAAAAAAGGGAATGTAAAAGAGGTACACAATCCGTCCGGATTGCCCGATCCCACTCTGATCGACTACATAGAAGAACCTTATATAAGGGCATCTGTTATTACCAGCACCACATATATTGGTCCTATCATGACCTTATGTTTGGGAAAAAGAGGAATCCTTCTGAAACAGGAATATATATCGGGAGACCGTGTCGAAATCACGTATGATATCCCTTTGGGTGAGATCGTTATTGATTTCTATGATAAGCTGAAAAGTATATCGAAAGGATATGCTTCTTTCGACTATCACATGCACGATTATCGTGAAGCCAAACTGGTTAAGATGGATATTCTGTTGAATGGAGAACCTGTGGATGCACTTTCTACTCTGACACACCAGGATAATGCCGTGACTTTTGGACGCCGCATGTGTGAAAAACTGAAAGAACTTATACCACGTCAACAGTTCGATATAGCTATACAGGCAGCTATCGGTGCTAAGATCATTGCCCGCGAAACAATTAAGGCTGTGCGCAAAGACGTTACTGCAAAATGTTACGGAGGTGATATATCGCGTAAACGTAAGCTTCTTGAAAAACAAAAAGAAGGAAAGAAACGTATGAAGCAGGTTGGCAATGTGGAAGTGCCTCAAAAAGCTTTCCTTGCGGTTTTGAAACTTGACTAATGTTTTAGTTAACGGGTAAAAGTAGGTCATACCTTACATTTATAACATTTATATTGTTAAAGAAATGGATTATAAAGAAACAACCCTCGAAGCTTTCACCGTAGTTGGAATATCAGTCAGGACAATAAACAAGGATGGAAAAGGAATAAAGGATATCGGAGAATTATTCCACAGATTTTTTGCGGAGAATATTATAGCCACCATCCCCAATAAAATATCTGACGAATTCTATTGTATTTATACCGACTATGAAAGTGATTTCATGGGAGAGTATACAACTATATTAGGGTGTAAAGTCTCCGGGACGGAAAACCTTCCCGAAGGATTGGTTGTTAAACAAGTTCCTGCCTGCAAATATCGCAAGTACAGTGCGCAAGGCAAAATACACGAAGCAGTTGGACAGATATGGACGCACATTTGGCAATCGCCTGATACAGACCGTGCATATATTGCTGATTTTGATGTGTATGGAGCAGAAGCTCAAAATCCGGAAAATGCCAAAATATATACTTATTTATCTGTAAAATAATAGCATAATATAAAGAATGAAAAAAATCATACCCTTTTATCCGTCAGCGGAAAAAGTATTGGTAAGATCGGCAGGATGTTATCAGTATGATTCGGAGGATAAACAATATATCGACTTCGAATCGGGGGTATGGTGTACTAATATCGGACATTCTCATCCAAGAATATCTGATGTAATAGAAAAGCAAGCAAGGTTGTCCATTCACCATGGGTATAAGTTTACAAATCAGTTTGCAGAAGCGCTTTCGGATGAACTCTTGAGAATAACAGGACTGCGAAGTGGTGCAAGTGTATTTCTTAGTTCCGGATCCGAAGCTGTCAATTTGGCAATAACTTTAGCCCGTCATTTAACAGGACGTCAGAAAGTATTAAAGATAGATAACACTTATTTGAGTGCATACGGTTGGGGACAGATATCGTCTGATAATGAAAACCTTGTGAATATACGCTCAAATGATATTGATTCTGTATCTGATATTGATTTTAGTGATATATCTGCATTTGTACTCGAAACCGGTGGAGCATCGATAGATGTAGTCCAATTTCCGGAAACCGGATTTGTCAGGAAAATAGTCAATCTGGCAAAAGAAAATAACTGCATGATAATTGCAGAAGAGGTTACAACAGGCATGGGACGCACCGGAAAATGGTACGGATACCAGCACTATGATATACCTGCTGATATGGTTGTATCGGGGAAAGCTCTTGGCAACGGCTATCCGGTAAGTGCTGTGACCATCAGTAAAGATGTTTTTGAGCAGTTCGAAAAGAATCCGTTTCGTTATGCTCAATCGCATCAGAACGATCCTTTAGGGTGCGCAATAGCTTTAGAAGTTATAAAAGTTATTGAAGATGGAAATCTTCTGACAGCTTCTGCCAATAAAGGTGTATACTTTAAAGAACAACTGGAAGGTATCAGAACAAAATTTTCTGATAAAGTAAAGGATGTTCGGGGTAAGGGCTTGATGCTTGCTATAGAATTCTGTGAACAGGTAAACGGTGAAGAAGTGCATAACCGACTGTTTGAAGAAGGAATAGTAACAGGCTATAAACTCAACACCTTACGGCTTATCCCACCATTGACAATTGAAGAAAGCGATATCGATACATTTGTAAATGTATTGATCGAAATATTGGAAAACTAAGTAACACAACATATTAAGATAGATAGAGATGAGTAAATTCAATGAAATAAAAATTAAAGAATCACATATTGATCCTTTTGAATTGAAAAGCAAATGGATGCTTGTAACTGCCGAAAAAGACGGCAAAGTAAACACCATGACAGCCAGTTGGGGCGGTTTTGGAGTGATGTGGAACAAAGAGGTTGTGTATGTTGTAATACGCCCTCAGCGTTATACCAAAGAATTTGTAGATAGTGCAGACTCTTTTTCATTGACTTTCTTTGATAAATCTTTTTTGAAACAACTCGGATATCTGGGAAAAGTTTCGGGAAGAGATGAGGATAAAATAAAAGAAGCCGGGCTTACGGTTGTCCATGAAGATGGAATACCTTATTTTGAAGAAGCCGAAACTGCGATCATTGCTCGTAAGTTGTATGCCCAGCCTCTGGGAGAAGAGTTTTTTATCGATAAAAAACCGATTGAAGACTGGTATCCCGAAAAAGACTTTCACATTCTGTATATTGCAGAAGTATCGAAAATATTAGTAAAAAAATAGTTTTCATTTTTTATTCACCTTTAAACCCGCGTATTTATAAGAATGAGAAAATGGCGCATTGAAGATTCGGAAGAATTGTACAACATCTCCGGTTGGGGTGTAAATTATTTTTCAATCAATGAAAAAGGAAATGTTGTAGTAACACCTCGTAAAGATGGGGTTGCAGTCGATCTGAAAGACTTGATCGACGAGTTACAGTTGCGTGATGTATCTACTCCGGTACTGGTTCGTTTTCCGGATATCCTGGACAACCGTATCGAGAAGATATCGACCTGCTTCAAGAAAGCAGCGAAGGATTATGGCTATGAGGCTCAGAACCATATCATTTATCCGATCAAAGTAAATCAAATGCGTCCCGTTGTGGAAGAATTGGTCAGCCATGGCAAGAAATTCAATATTGGGCTTGAAGCAGGTTCTAAACCCGAGCTTCATGCTGTACTTGCCATCAACACAGACCCTAATTCTTTGATTATCTGCAATGGATACAAAGACGAAAGCTACATAGAACTAGCGCTTCTGGCTCAAAAAATGGGCAAAAAAATATTTATTGTAGTAGAGAAATTAAATGAACTTCCTCTCATTACTAAGATAGCCAAGCGCCTGAAAATGATTCCAAATATCGGAATACGTATCAAGCTGGCAAGTAGCGGAAGTGGTAAATGGGAAGAATCGGGAGGCGATGGTAGCAAATTCGGACTGAATTCGAGTGAACTACTTGAAGCTCTTGACTATCTGGAAAAGAATAATATGCAGGAATCATTGCAACTGATTCACTTCCATATCGGTAGCCAGATTACTAAAATTCGCCGTATTAAGACTGCATTGCGCGAAGCTTCTCAATTCTATGTTCAATTGCATTCGATGGGTTTTGCCGTGAAATATGTAGACATAGGCGGAGGATTAGGCATCGACTATGACGGCACACGCTCTTCACATAGCGAAAGCAGTGTAAATTACAGTATACAAGAGTATGTAAACGACTCCATTGCGACGATGGTAGATGCAGCTAATAAAAATGAATTACCTCATCCTCATATTATTACAGAATCAGGACGCTCTTTGACGGCACATCATTCTATCCTCATATTCGAAGTGTTAGAGACGGCGACATTGCCCGAATGGCATGAAAGCGAAGAGGTTTCGGAAGACGATCATGAACTCGTTCGCGAACTTTACCAGATATGGGATGACCTGAATCAGCGTGGAATGCTCGAAGCTTGGCACGATGCACAACAAATACGCGAAGAAGCTCTGGATTTATTCAGTCTTGGTATGCTTAGCCTGAAAACAAGGGCGCAAGTAGAAAGGCTTTATTTCTCTATTGCCCGCGAAACCCGTCATTTGGCAGGCAGAATGAAACATGCTCCGGAAGAGCTGAAACAATTATCGAAACTGTTACCGGATAAATATTTTTGTAATTTTTCATTGTTCCAGTCTTTGCCCGACTCATGGGCTATCGACCAGATATTCCCGATAATACCAGTTCATCGTTTAGGTGAAAAACCTGAACGCATGGCAACGCTTCAGGATGTAACATGCGACTCGGACGGAAAAATAGATAACTTTATTCCATCTTATAATCAATCCGATTATCTGCCTCTCCATACTCTAAAAAAGAATGAGCCTTATTATTTGGGAGTATTCCTTGTAGGTGCTTATCAGGAAATATTAGGAGACTTGCATAACCTGTTCGGAGATACCAATGCTGTGCACGTTTCGGTAGATGAAAGCGGATATAAGATAGAGCAAATGATAGATGGCGAAACGGTTGCCGAAGTTTTGGACTATGCACAATACAATGCCAAGAAACTGGTTCGTACGGTCGAAACATGGGTGATGTCTTCCGTTAAACAAGGTGCAATCACCGTAGAAGAAGGAAAAGAATTTCTATCGAATTATCGCTCGGGATTGTATGGATATACTTATTTGGAATAATCATTAAATGTCAGATATAACGGTCAGATTTAAATCTACGACGGTAGATGAGGTGGTAATACAAGGAGAGAACCGCTGCAGTAACTGCGGATCTCTAATGAGAAAAATTACAACCAGTCATATCGTAGCTGCATCACTCGTATATGCGAAGAAAGAGCAGGTACAAGTAACATGCGCTAATTGTGGAAAGAAGTTCAAGAAGAAACAATGGGATGAGAATATTGCTGAAATTGCAGCAGCAAAAAAGCAGGAATTCAGAACTAGTTTCTTTCAAAAATATGGAACTTCACTCATAGCAGTTCTTTTGGTATTGGGTGGGTTTGCATTCTTTTTATACCAAGACCATAGTGAGATTCAAGCGAATAAAGAAGCTGCTATGGAAAATTTTGCAAAAGCGAATGGACAGAATCGAAAGCAGGTTTGGTACGATAATATCAGTCCGGGAGATTACCTGTTGAGTGCAAAAAGTTATTATGACCCGGCGCGGGTTTATCTCGTGAAAGAGATAAATAGTGATACCACTGTATTGGTTGAATATGATCAATATTTCGATCATACTCAATACAAAGAAACGGATCAACTAAAAAGTTTGGATCTGGGTAAAGGAAATACTCGTGAAATTTTAGTCAAGACTTCTAATATACGAAGGGGGCATATTGAAGAAATTTCAGATAACCCGATGAGTGTCCCTAGTGGATATATAGAACAAATAAAAAAAGGGTCTTAGTCAGAAATAAATACAATAAGAAGATAGAAAGTCAGAGAAAATTGAGATTCTCTGGCTTTTTGTTTTTATAAAATGTATATATTTGAGAATATTTCCTAAATCTTATTTTCAGATAATAACTCGATGAGTAAATATAAAGTCAGATCAGATAAATCATGCCTCAACTGTGGTTCTTTCGTAGAAAAAAAATATTGTCCTCAATGTGGACAGGAAAATAAAGAAAGCCGTGAATCTTTCTTTCACCTTATCATAGAATTTGTGTTCGATCTGGTTCATTTCGATAGTTCGTTTTGGAAAACTACACGATACCTACTTTTTTCTCCGGCAAAGCTTTCTTTGGAATATATGGCAGGTAAGCGCAAATCGTATGTAAATCCTGTCAAGCTATATATATTTATCAGCTTTCTGGCGTTCTTCATACCCGCAATATTACCAACCCCATATTCTAGCCCGAAAGAAGAAAAGGAGGAAACTCTTAGCGTTGTTCCGGAAGACTGGGAACCTGAGATCGATAAATACGGAAAAGTGAGTTCGGTAGCTCAACTCGATTCTATTCATTTTTCATATCCTAAAAAAGAACGTATCGAAAAATCGGAATATAAAACATACCGGAAATTATTATCAAAAAAAGAGAAAAACTATTCAGAAACACCAAAAGCCCCTCATCTGGCACAGCAGCATATAGACGGAATAGATGACCTGAATGATAACAAAAGTTCTATCGACGAATTTGTAAATACAGTAACGAATGCATTAAGTACCGTAGAGCATCAGGATATTGAGGGGTATGGCAGAATAAAATCCGGCGCAGAACTCGACTCTATCCATCACCTTAAAGCATCACACGAACGATTGCCTTTTCTGAAATATCTAAAATATAAATGTGCATTCAATATCAAAGAGAATACTACCGACCAGCATAAAAATGAGAAGATGATAGAATTTATGGTTCACAGCCTTCCCAAAGTATTGTTTGTCTATATGCCTATATTTGCATTGTGGATGTGGATATTCAATCTGAACCGGCGTAGATATTATTTCGACAGTGGTATTTTTACCCTTCATTTCTTTTCTTTCTGGCTTTTAATAATTACAATTTTTCTGACAATATCTTGCATCTTATCCGATTGGCTGGGACTTACAGGATGGACATACGGGCTGGTACTTCCGTTGATGATTATATATATTACTTTCTACTTTTTCAGAGGTAATCGAATATTTTATCAGGAAAGAAGATGGCTTGCCAACTTAAAAGGGATATTTTTGTTTGTGATAAACACAGCCTTTATTATTGTAACCTCTGTAATATTTATCCTGATAGCAGTTGCCCGCAGTTACTGATTTAAATTTAAAAAATATATTCTTATGATACTCAAAAACTGTACTCCGAACTTAATGGTAAAAGATGTAAACAAAACCGTCGAGTTTTATACCGAAAAACTAGGATTCGATTTTATTACTTCCAATCCCGAAACGGGCATCTGGGAATTTGCAATTGTAAAATCGGGTGATGTTATGTTTATGTTTCAACAAGAAAAAAGCATAAAAGAAGAATACCCCCAACTGGAAAAATTTGCACAAGGCGGAGGACTGACTTTTTTTATCAGGGTTTCGGACATAGATGCCTTATATATCCAACTAAAGGATAAAGTTACCATTGCAAGTGATATGCATAAAACATTTTACAATACTAATGAATTCGCTATCGAAGATTGCAATGGATATATCCTGACTTTTGCAGAAAATATATAACAAAAACCAGCTCCATGAAAAAATATTTGTTCACCTTATTATTTATTCCACTTTTGTTTATCAACTGCAAACCGCAAGTGCAAACAGAAGTTACTTCCTCTGCCGGTGAAGGATGGGATATGGTGCCCGAAATAATGAAGAATATATCTGCACCTGTATTTCCGGATAAGACATTCAATATTCTCGATTATGGAGCTAAATCAGATACTACATTCAATAGCCTGCCTGCTATATTACAGGCTGTAAATGAATGTAACCTGCAAGGCGGAGGAAAAGTTCTCATTCCACAAGGGACATATTTCGTAAAAGGTCCTATCATCCTGAAAAGCCATGTCAATCTTCATTTGGAAGAAGGTGCACGCCTCGAATTTTCGACCGAACCAAAAGATTATCTGCCAATGGTGCTTACCAAATGGGAAGGCACAGAGTGTTTCAATTATACACCTTTCATCTACAGCTATCAGTGCGTAGATGTAGCCCTGACAGGTAAGGGTGAAATAGATGGTAACGGAGCTGCCGTTTTTGATACATGGAAGCCGAAAGAGAAACCTGCAATGGCAAGGCTTCGCCAGATGGGCAATGACTCTATACCCGTATATGAACGTGTATTCGGCGAAGGCTGGTATCTGCGTCCCTGTATGATACAATTCTTCGGTTGCAAAAATGTATTGGTAGAGGGTGTGAAAATTTACGACTCCCCTTTCTGGATCATCCATCCCGTATATTGTGACAATGTCATTGTACGCAATGTGTATATAGATAGTAATAATTATAATAACGATGGTTGCGACCCTGAATCTTCCACAAACGTGTTGATCGAAAATGTCGACTTCAATGTAGGTGACGATGGGATAGCGATCAAATCGGGACGCGATCAGGACGGATGGCGC
Source organism: Dysgonomonas sp. (assembly GCA_032477055.1). Classification (GTDB taxonomy): domain Bacteria; phylum Bacteroidota; class Bacteroidia; order Bacteroidales; family Dysgonomonadaceae; genus Dysgonomonas_A. Next base: position 35,350 of record JAWDXP010000003.1, read on the forward strand.
GTAGGTCAAGCTACAGAGAATGTGATCATCCGTGATTGTCACTTTGCACGCTGGGCAATCACGATTGGTAGCGAAATGTCGGGCGGCGTGCGCAATGTATTTATCGAAGATTGTAAGATAGATAGCTGTCGTAATGGTATATACTTCAAATCAAACCTCGACAGAGGTGGATTCTTCGAGAATCTCTATATGCGAAATATAGAAGCTGATGTCTGTAAATGGGGAATAGTCAACTTCCGTACCGATTACCATGGCTACAGAGGAGGAAACTATCCTACCCAGTTCAGGAATATCACTATCGAAAATGTAAAATGTAACCGTGTAGATAGTGTTGCCATCATGGCAAATGGTGTACCCGAAGCCAAATTGTATAATATCACTCTACGGAATATCGACGTGAAACAAGCTCCAAAAGCTACCCAAATGAAGAATGTAGTTAATCTTGTCTTAGATAATGTTACTGTAAACGGAAAGCAAATCACTCAGGAAAACGAATAGGAGAAGGGGCTACTTATTTCCCGAATCAGATACAACCTGTTCCAGATTATTAATACTAACAGTATAACAATACTTTTTGTCGATTATATCTTTTGTTCTGTCGATTTTGATTGTGGTTCATTCCGATTGTCCTTTTCTTTGAAATACAATTAATCAGATAAAATGAAAGTTATGAAAAAGATTGTTTTTATAGTATGTATAATGCTGGCAACGGGTTTGTTTAATACAACCAATGCACAAAATATAAATATTAATATAAATCTTGATAACCAGCCGGCTTGGGGACCTACGGGATATGATTATGCCGGATATTATTATTTCCCTGACCTGAATGTTTATTTCGATATTGATAACTCATTATTCTATTACCTTTCGGGGTCGAAATGGACATCGGACAGGTATCTGCCTTCCAAATACAGCAAAAAAGACCTGTATAGCCTCTACAAAGTTGTGGTAAATGACAACCAACCATGGTTAAATAATAAAAACCACAAAAAAGAATATTCGAATTATAAAAATAAAAAGAATCAGGCTGTGATTAGGAACAGCAATGACAGCAGGTATAGTAAAAGTAAAAATAATGATATAGCATGGTCTAAAAATAACAAAAATAACAAAAATAACAAAAATACCAGCAATAAAAACAATAACAAGAATAACAGCAGTAATAGCAATAGTAACAAAAACAATTCGAACAAAAATCCGAATAAGAATAACTCGAATAGGAATTCAACAAACAATAATAGACGATAGATTACGAATAAACTCCTTCTCTTTAATTTTTATTTTAGTTTAGTTTTACTTTGGATCATACGAACGTAGACATGTCGCAAGTCTACGTTCGTTCTTTTTTATAAAAATCTATAACCGGAAAAACAATAACCGGCGAGTGTCTTTTCTATTCGAAATACTATACTAATTTTGCATTCTGATACTTAACTATAATAATATATAAAATGATAAAGAGACCTATACAGATTATCTTATTTTTTACCCTTTGTATACTATTTACGAGTTGTTCTGTCTACGAAGATGTTTACTTCAACGAAGACGGAACAGTTTCTTATTCATTGAAATATGACGCCAGCCAGATTTTGGCTATGGCTCCCGATGCTTTATCCCGCAATAGTAATAGTTCCACTATGCCATCGGACAGCACATTTTCCATTGCCGATGTGATGGAAGAACATAAAGATTCACTTCATCTTTTACCTGCCGAAAAACGTGAAATACTAGAAGCAATAAAACCCTTCTCCATCGCACTAAAAAGCGATAGTATATCGAAAGAGTTCAATATATCCCTCAATGGAGATTTTGAAAGTGCAGATGCTATGAATGCCGCATTCATTGCATTACAGCGCATTTACAAAGAACAAGGTTCTAAAAAGGGAATCATGGATGCCAAAGCAAAATTTGATATCAATTACTCGTCATCCCATTATTCATGGGATGGAAAGAAGATGAGTCGTACTATTATTATTGAAGAAGAAACAGCAGAAACACCCAACGAGAACGTAAAAGGATATCAGGAGATGGTCATGTTGTTTTCAGGAGGAAAAATGATTACCAGATACCATTTTCCCCAGAGGGTTACAAGTGTAGATAAAGAGAAAGCCCTTTTTTCTCAGGATGGAAAAACTATTGTCATAGAACAAGCTGCAACCACGCACCTGAAACCCACTGCCGAAGAGTTTGATATAACAATAGAGACTGAATAACTTTCACTACAAATAGAACCATAAATATTCTGGCACTTTTTTTGCCGGAATATTTATTATCAACCTTGTTTCGTAAAGGGGTTAAATTCTATTAACCGATAAAACTATATTAAAAGAGAGGTTGTTACAGGTTAAGAATTGTTAGGTAAAACTGGAGAAAACATATGAAGACAAATAATAACGGATTGGTGGTAAAAGTATTTGATTGGGCTTATTCGAAGGCTATCAGCGGATTTGGGGGTGTGGAATCGGCATATAAGCTCGGAGATGAATTTTTGAAAAAGAAAGGCACTCTCGATCAGCAAGTCAATTCACTTATCAAATGGCAGGTATCCAAGGCTGCTACCAGTGGTTTTTTGACCGGCATAGGGGGCTTTGCAATTTTACCATTCTCGCTTCCGGCCAATATTGCCAGTGTCATTTATATACAAATACGCATGATATCGGCTATTGCATATATGGGAGGGCACGACCTGCAAAGTGATCAGGTGAAAACGATGGTGATGGCATCGATGATAGGAAACGGAGCAAAAGAGTTTCTGAAAGACATTGGTATCAATGCCGGAGAAAAGGTGGTGAATAAGATGATGATGAAATCGTCTTCTAAAATAGTTACTTCTATCAATGAGAAATTGGGAACAAAATTTTTTACGAAGACCAGCAGCAAAAGTCTCGGAAAATTAGTCCCCCTTGTGGGTGGTATCGTAGGAGGAGCCTTCGATGCTGCCAGTACACGTATTGTTGGAAAAGTAGCAAAGAAGATATTCATAGATGATAGTAATAACGATACGGAAGCGGAGATAGAAGAAATTGTAACCATTCAGGTTCAGTAATTTTTTATACCTTTGCTTTCATAAAAATCGAATAAAATATGGTATTAGTAAACTCTTTAGAGAAACTGGGACAATATGTTTTACTGATGAGTAAGGTTTTTACCAAACCTCAGAAGTGGAGAACGTTCTTCCGCCAGCTTATTAAAGAAATAAGTAAACTCGGAGTAGACTCCATCAGTATTGTGATTATTATCTCGTTTTTCATCGGAGCGGTTATCGTAATACAAATCGCACTCAATATATCAAACCCTTTACTTCCCCGATATACAGTAGGGTATACATCGAGGGAGATTATCTTGCTCGAATTTTCATCTACTATTATGTGTTTGATTCTGGCAGGAAAGGTCGGGTCGAATATTTCGTCCGAAATAGGCACTATGAGAGTGACCGAGCAAATAGATGCATTGGAGATTATGGGCGTCAATTCTGCTAATTACCTCATACTGCCCAAAGCTGTAGGGCTGATGACATTCGTTCCTGTACTTGTCGTATTAAGTATGTTTTTCGGGATCATAGGAGGGTTCGGAGTCTGCTACTTCACCCATGCTGTGCCCGTCTCCGACTTCGAGTTTGGGTTGCAATCATTCTTCAAAGAATTTTACGTCTGGTATGCTATCATAAAAACTATATTTTTTGCTTTCCTTATATCTTCTATAGCTGCTTATTATGGTTATTTTGCAAAAGGCGGCTCTCTCGATGTAGGTAAAGCCAGCACCAATGCTGTTGTAATCAGCAGTATCCTGATATTGATATCAGATTTAATAATCACAGACTTGATGATGGGATGATAGAAGTTAAAAATTTAGTAAAATCATTTGAGGGACGCGAAGTCCTCAAGAACATTAGCATGGTCTTCGAAGAAGGCAAAACGAACCTGATTATCGGTCGAAGTGGTTCGGGGAAGACAGTGCTTCTTAAAAATCTGGTAGGTTTGATGAGACCTACAAGCGGACAAATACTGTATGACAACAGGGACTTAACACAGATGTCGACCGACAGCATGAAAAATCTTCGACAAGAGATGGGGATGATTTTTCAGGGTTCTGCGCTATTCGACGCAATGACTGTATTCGAAAATGTGCACTTCCCACTGGAGATGTTCTCTACCCTTTCGAAAGCCGAGAAAGCAAAACGTGCACAATTCTGTCTCGACCGTGTGAATCTGTCAGATGCAGGGCACCTCTATCCGTCTGAAATAAGCGGGGGGATGATGAAGCGGGCTGCGATAGCACGTGCTATTGCACTTAACCCGAAGTATTTGTTTTGTGATGAACCTAACTCCGGACTCGATCCTCAAACTTCACTTGTAATCGACAAGTTGATCCATGATATTACAATAGAATATAAGATTACAACTATTGTCAATACACATGATATGAACTCGGTAATGAATATCGGTGAGAAGATTTTCTTCATCAAAGAAGGAAATCTGGAATGGGAAGGCACAAACAAAGAAATAATGACAGCAACAAACGAAGCTCTGAATGATTTCGTATTTGCGTCTGATCTTTTCAAGAAAGTGAAAGAGGTAGAAATGGAAGAAGCGCAAGAAAAAGACGAGAAGTAAAAGAAACTAGTATATGGAATTGAATAAGGGCAAATAATATTTTGCCCTTATTTGTTTATTATCGAGAATGAGGAATTTTCGTCCTTACGATATTTAGCAAGATGAAAAAGAACTACTATCTTCGTGACGATAATAATACTAAAACTTATGAGAATCGTATCATATAATGTCAATGGCATACGTGCTGCTATCAATAAAGGGCTGTTTGACTGGCTTCAGAAAGAATCGCCCGATATGGTTTGTTTTCAGGAACTGAAAGCAACCGAAGACCAGATAGATATGCTCACCCTTCAATCGCTGGGGTATAACTATTGTTACTTTCATCCTGCTGTAAAAAAAGGATATAGCGGTGTAGGTATCATCGCGAAACGTAAACCCGATTTGGTTAAGGTGGGAATGGAGATGGATTGCTATGATTGTGAAGGACGTGTGCTTCGTGCCGATTATGGAGACCTGACCGTTATTAATGTTTACATTCCATCGGGAACGACAGGCGATATTCGTCAGACATTTAAGATGGAGTTTTTAGAGGATTTTACCCAATTTATAATGAAGTTGCGTCAGGAGAGAAAAGAAATCCTTATCTGTGGCGACTATAATATTTGCCATAAGCCTATAGATATCAATCACCCCGAACGGCATACAAAATCATCCGGTTTTTTGCCCGAAGAAAGGGAATGGTTCGATCGGTTCGTGGCAACAGGAATGATCGATACTTTTCGCGAATTTGATACTACTGCCGATAAATATAGTTGGTGGAGCTATCGGGCTAATGCCAGAGCTAAAAATCTGGGTTGGCGTATCGATTATTTTCTGGTTTCGGAAGAAGCCCGCTTACGATTAAAGAGTGCAGCTATTCATCCCGATGTTTTGCATTCCGATCATTGCCCGGTATCGGTCGATATAGAGATATAATAAAAGAATAAAATTGCTCATTTTCTCTACATATTTTACATAAAAGCAACTAAATAATCAGGATCACAGTCACAGACTGATCATTTTCGGAAATATCAAAGCATTATGATAAATCTCTTAATTATCGTATAAAATGCAATAAAAATGACATTTTCTTTTTTAGTTACGTTTTTTTATTAATTTCGCATTTCTTAACAGAAGAAAGTTAATAAAAAAGACTGAAAGTAGTAGTGTTTAATAAAATTAAAGTAGTTATGAGAAAATTGAGAAAACTAACAACAATTCTGGCATTTTCCCTGCTTATTTCTTTATCTGTACATGCTAATAATGATAATGGACAAGTTGAGAATGCAAATACGGTTTATGATACGCACTCTGTGAATGGGGTAAAAGAGACCTCTGAATTTGGCTTATTGAAATCGGCAAAAGAAAGAAAATATGCTTTCTATGTAGGCTATACAGGCAACTTCAAAAACAGCAGCAGAGATGCTGAAAAAGATAACAAATACAACCACATTTTCGAAGCGGGATTTGCTTATAACAAACAATTACCATCTAACCTAGGATATAGTTTGTATGGTGGTAGTGAATTTTTATTCAATTCGAACTTATTTCTTGTTGGTCCTAAAGTAGGGGCTAACCTCAATTACAGTGTTCTAATGTTAGGTAGTGAATTTATTGCATATACAGATGCTCGTTTTGCTAAATTACATTACAGACCTTATGTAGGTATAGGTGTAGGCCCTCTGAAAGTTACAGCTGGATATAATATCGGTATCATGAATAAGGCAACTTTCAAAGAAGTGAATTCTTTCACCGTAGGGGTAACTATTCCTTTATATTGGGGAGGAAATTAATACATTTAATAATATAAATGCCCAAAAGCCTGCATATAACATTATGCAGGCTTTTTTTTATGGATGTAGACTAAATCATAATAGACAAACTAATAGATAGTGTTTTTTACCCGAAGCTCATTATAGATTTAATATATAACTAATAGCCTGTAGTAAACGGGCTATTTTCTTTTTTATTTACTATTTTTGCCTGTCATAGCTTTTAACGCTTGAACAAGTACCGCTGCTTTTCGTTAAAAAAAGAATGAAGTGGTACCGAAATAATAACTAAAACATACAAAATATAATGAGTAATTTACTTAATATAAAGGATTTGCATGCCACTGTAGACGGCAAAGAAATACTGAAAGGACTAAATCTGACGGTAAACGCCGGGGAGATCCATGCCATTATGGGACCTAACGGTGCCGGAAAAAGTACACTTGCATCTGTTCTTGTTGGTAATCCCAACTTTGAAGTAACAGAAGGAGAAGTAACTTTTAATGGAAAAGACCTTTTGGATATGGAGCCGGAAGAAAGAGCCGGAGAAGGTCTGTTCCTCAGTTTCCAGTATCCGGTAGAGATTCCCGGTGTAAGTATGGTTAACTTTATGCGTACTGCTGTCAACGAGACTCGTAAACATCAGGGCTTAGAACCTGTATCAGCTTCTGACTTTCTGAAATTGATGAAGGAAAAGCGCGAATTGGTAGAACTGGATAGTACTTTGGCAAGCCGTTCGGTTAACGAAGGATTCTCAGGAGGAGAGAAGAAGCGTAACGAAATATTTCAGATGGCAATGCTGGATCCCAAACTAGCCATCCTCGATGAAACTGATTCGGGACTGGATATCGATGCTCTACGCATTGTGGCGGCAGGGGTGAACAAACTGAGACGCCCTGACAATGCAACTATCGTTATTACTCACTATCAGCGTCTTTTAGATTATATTAAGCCCGATTTCGTACACGTTCTTTACAAAGGGCGTATCGTGAAAAGTGCAGGACCGGAGTTGGCTCTTGAACTTGAAGAAAAAGGTTACGATTGGATTATTAAAGAATTTAAAGACTGAAAAATGATAGAAACTCAATATATAGACCTGTTTACTGAACATCGCCAGACGATAGACAGTAAATCGGCTTCGGTTCTGAACAGCCGGAGAGATGAAGCTTTCGGGTTTTTCAAGAAATTGGGATTTCCGAACCGTCAGCTCGAAGACTACCAATATTCAGATGTTGCTAACGAGTTTGTTCCCGATTATGGGTTGAATATAAGCCGATTTCCTGTAAAAGTAGACCCTTACAAAGCATATCGTTGCAATGTAGATGGTATTACTTCTCATTTGTACTTTCTGTTGAATGATATGTTATATACAGGTAATCAGCCCGAAGCGGTTTTACCCTCAGGAGTATTTATAGGAAGCCTAAAAGAATTTGCAGAAAAGCATTCTGATATATGTGAAAAATATTATGGTAAAATAGCTAAACTCGAAAACAACGGAGTTGCAGCATTCAATACAATGTTTGCACAAGATGGTTTTGTTATTTATCTGCCTGATAATACGGTATTAGACAAACCCGTTCAACTCATAAATATTCTTACGGCTAATGCTGATTTTCTGGTGAATCGCCGTGTGCTTATCATTGCCGGTAAAAACTCTCAGGCAAAGCTTCTGACCTGTGACCATACTGTAACCAGAGGAAAATTTCTTGCTACACAGGTAACGGAAATATATGCAAGCGAGAATGCGCATATCGAGTTCTATGAGCTTGAAGAAAACTCGAATCAGGTAACACGTCTGGCATCGACATTTGTCCATCAAGAGAATTCATCTACAACATTAGTCAATAATATTACATTAAACTGTGGTTTTACACGCAATAACTACCATGTAAAACTCAACGGTGAAAATGCAGAGGCAACTGTTGCCGGAGTAGTAATAGCTGATAAAGAGCAACATGTAGATAACTTTGCGTTTCTGGATCATGCCAAACCTCACGGTCAGAGTACACAGCTATTTAAATATGTGCTGCAAGATCATTCGACCGGAGTATTCTGCGGACGTATCCTTGTGGAAAAGGATGCACAAAAAACTCAGGCGTACCAGACAAATAATAATTTGTGTGCATCGCCAACGGCACATATGTACGCCAAGCCTCAACTTGAGATTTATGCGGATGATGTAAAATGTTCGCATGGACTTACTACCGGACAGTTGGACGAAGACGCACTGTTTTATATGCGTGCCAGAGGTATAAAGAAAGAAGATGCCGAATTGCTATTGATGCAGGCTTTTACTGCAGATGTATTGAAGCTGATCCATATAGATGCACTTCGGGAACGTCTGGAAGAGTTGGTCGAAAAACGTTTTCGCGGACAAGAAGCTCGTTGTGGCAATTGTGATATTTGCAAATAAGCAATTATATAGAAGACCGGACAAACTTTTATATTTGTCTTTCAATAATATAAATTCAGTATCGGGCAGACACAGGTCTGCCCCTGCTTGTAACCACAGAACGATATGTCATTTGATATAAATAAAATACGTGCCGATTTTCCGATTCTTTCGACAGAAATCTACGGCAAACCGTTTGTCTACTTCGATAATGCAGCTACAGCGCAAAAGCCGAAATGTGTTATAGATAAGTTAGATGAGGTATATTACAAATGGAATGCAAATATTCATCGTGGAGTGCATCACTTGAGCCAGGTAGCTACTGAGATGACGGAGAATACCCGCCGTACCATTCAGAAGTTCATAAATGCAAAGCACGCACATGAGATAATTTTCACGAAGGGCACGACCGAAAGCATTAATCTGGTAGCTTCGAGCTTTTGCAGAAAGTTTTGTAAAGAGGGTGATGAAATAATAGTTTCGGCAATGGAACACCATGCTAATATTGTTCCTTGGCAATTGCAGGAAAACATTATGGGAATCAAACTCAAGGTTATTCCTATCAATGAAAGAGGCGAACTGATAATGGAAGAGTTCGAAAAATTGATTTCCCCTAAAACAAAACTCGTTTCTATTGCGCATATATCGAATGTATTAGGTACAATCAATCCGATAGAAAAAATAATAGAGATAGCCCATAGCAAAAGTATTCCGGTGATGATAGATGCTGCACAATCGGTTCATCATATCGACCTCGATGTCCAAAAACTGAATTGTGATTTCCTTGTCTTTTCCGGGCACAAAATGTATGGTCCGGCAGGAACAGGTATGCTTTATGGAAAAGAAGAATGGTTGAATGAAATGCCCCCTTATCAGGGTGGAGGCGAGATGATAGGTTGTGTCTCATTTAAGGGAACAACATTTAATGAACTTCCTTTTAAGTTTGAGGCGGGAACACCTAGTTTCCCTGATTATATAGCATGGGGAACAGCATTTGAATATCTTTCCTCCATAGGTCTGTCAAATATCAGGGCTTATGAAGATGAACTTTTAGCTTATGCTACTGATGAATTATTAAAGGTAGACGGATTGCGTATCCTCGGAACTGCTGAGCATAAGAGCAGCGTTATCTCTTTCCTTGTAAAAAATATCCATCACTACGATATGGGGATGTTATTGGATAAAATGGGAATAGCAGTCCGTACAGGTCACCATTGTGCCGAACCTTTAATGAACGAACTCGGTGTAGAAGGTACAGTAAGAGCCTCTTTTGCTTTTTATAATACCAAAGAAGAGATAGATAAACTGGTGGCAGGGGTGCGGCGAATAGCAGATATGTTCTGAAAATGAGAAAAAGAGTTATATATATAAAGAAGGAGAACTAAGATAGGTTCTCCTTCTTTTTATTGCGATATTTTTCTTGAGTTCTATAATCCAAACATATATCCGATGCTATAAAAAATATTATTCCCATAAGGTGAATTTTTATTCTGAGCAACATCGTATTGTATCATAGCGGTCATTGGACCTAGTCGGAGACCTCCGCCTACGATTAAAGAGGGGACAAATTTGCTTTCTTTTATTTTTTCAGAACTTCTGTCATGTTCCAGTGTGCTCCACATCCTGTTTATCTCGGGTTGTACCATCAGTACCAAGAAGTCGACAGGGTATAACCTGCCGTACAGGTTGAAGCCCAGATAACTCCTTTTGTCTTTCCATTTCTCGCTATTACTATAAAAGTCTTCTTTGTAATATGAATATGAAAAGCCTCCTCCGGCATTGAATTTGTCGGAAAAGCTATAACCTGCTTGCGGTGCTATATTTACGACTGTGTAATCTCCGAATTGAAGCCCGAACCTGCCACCGAAAGTCAACCTGCGGATATCGAATCCGGAATTGCTTGAGGGTGTTTGTACTTGACGGTTGTTATAACTTTGAGCGTTGACTCCTATAATAGTAGCAATGAAAATTATGGTTATATATAATTTTTTCATATAAAGATTTTTTGTCCTATATTTACTTTTTTACTGCGTTTTACTTAGAACAAAGTTATAATATATTTAGTTTGAAAAACATTTTATGAGCAAATCATTTAAAGAGAGGGTGTTGAAATTCTGGGAGTCTTTTTCGGAAGAAGAGAAAGAGGTTCGGGAAATGATGGACAATAAAGCAGAAGGGGAGACTCTTCTCAAGTTTGTAGATAATATTTTATCTATCGCCTTTAATACTGTTTATTTCGAAATGGGAATAAACAATGAAGGGAAGTACGAATTGATTTTGACTCCCGAAGGAGATAAAGCAAAGTTACTCCAATTGCACTATTGGTTGAAAATGGCTCCTGAGCATTTGTGGGAAAAATGGAATTTCTATTCTTCTAAACCCGGAGTAGGTAAATCGAATTTCGGGCTGACTATGTTTGATGTGTCTGTAGATAAAGATGATATTGCGATAGCTTATACTTTGGATAGTGAAAGAGAAAAATTAAATATCGAGGTATATGCTCCTAAGTTGATGCCACTGGAAGAGAATAAACGTTACTCGATGCTTTTTATCTTGCTAGACCAGTTTATAGGAGAGATAAATACAATGCAATATGTCGGGTATATAGATTTTGTACAGGAACTACCTGTTGGAAATAGGGTACAAATAGATGAATTTAAAGAAATTATAGAGAATACCATAGTTGAGCAACAGTGGCTGGCGGTGAAAGATCCTGCACAAGTGTATACTGGTTACAGGCTTGAGCCTAATGAGAATGAGGGCTGGAAGCTGAGAGAAGATGCTTATATTGGTGCTACTTCCTGTATTCCGGTAATAAATTCTTTCTTAAACAGGGATGAGGAATTCTTATCTTATTTCGAAAAAGATGGATTGACATATGGGTTTGTATTTTATGAAAACTCAACCATTGAGCAGGAAGAGATGGTGCCTTTCCGGTCTGCTATTGAAGATAAAATAACTTCATTGACATCGTCTCAGGGTATTGCAGATACAATAGGTGGAGCTACAGGCTTTCATTTTTCGTATATCGATTTTATTATTTATGATAAAAAGGCCTTCTTGGAGATAGCGAAGGAAGTTCTGGCGGAATATGATCTTGAACAAACCGGTTTTGCTACTTTTCGTTTTGGGGACAAACCCGAATTGTTCTGATTAGAATATAGTTTTTTTTGAGGGCAACGTTAGTATGAATTATTTTCATGCTAACGTTTAATTTTTTTAGGAAAATGTAATTATATGTAATAAAAAGATATATATTTGTAAGTAATCGTTAAGTGAGAATCTTGAAATTCAATTATATTTTATTATTTACACTTAATTTATTAACGCTATGAAAAAACTTTTTTTGCTGGGAATCCTTTCCCTTGCTATTTCGTTCGCAAACGCACAAGAAGGTCTCAAAGGTACATGGTTTGTTGGTGGTCAGCTAGCTTTTGGCAGTGATAAGAAGCATGTTGATGGTGTGGAGCATAAGCTTACCAATACTACTGTACTGCCCATCCTCGGAACATTTATCACCCCGTCGGTTGCAGTAGGTGCCGGTCTCGGATATATGGGTGATAAGACAGAAGTGGCAGATGCCGATTATAGTAAAGGTAGTAATTTTGTCATTAAACCTTTAGTTCGTAAGTATTGGAATATAAATGGTGGTCTGTTTTTCTTTGGGCAGTTAGCTGCGCCTGTTATGTTCGGAAATAAGAAAACATATCCCGAATATCAGGAGATGAAGAGTAATACATCATCTGCTTATCTTGAGTTGTCTCCTGGTTTTGATTATGTGATAAACAGCTGGATGACAATTGAGACTTCTTTCAAAATTTTCTCTACCGGATTTTCGAGGGTAAAACCAAAAAATGGTGATGCTGATACATCGTTTTCGTTTAATGCGAATCCTTTTAACTCGGTAGGAGACAGGACTGTCGGAGAATTACAAGTGGGAGTTAAGTTTCTATTTTAGGAAAATTTGTTTTTGAGTGAAGCTCTGCTGAAAGGGCAGAGCTTTATATTTTTAAATTAAATGTTTTTATTTTAACTTTTCCATGATTGCAGCAGCGATAAAGTCTGCTGCTTTCTCATTTAATCCACCTCCCATTACCAACATATCCGCTTGCTGGCGCGAAGGTTCTATAAACTCTTCGTGCATGGGTCTCACCGTTTTGTAATATCGGTCGATGACCTCGAGAGCTGTGCGTCCACGGGATGCCATGTCGCGTTGGATAATACGGGTTAAGCGCTGGTCGGCTGGTACTTCGAGGAATATTTTCATGTCCAGTCGATTGCAGATCAGGGGCGAGGTATAAATAAGGATACCTTCTACCAATAAAATCTTTTTAGGAACAACGGGGACTGTTTCCTCTAATCGTGTGCAAGTCAGGTAGGAGTAAGTTGGACGGTCAACTGTCTGTCCCGATTTCAAAGAATAAATGTCTTTGTCCATTAATTCCCATTCTATAGAATCGGGATGATCGTAATTGACCTTGTAGCGTTCTTCAAGAGGCATATGCGAATTGTCTCTATAATAAGCATCCTGTGGCAAGATAGCTATTTCTTCGCGAGGAATACGACTCAATATACTGTCGACCAAAGTCGTTTTTCCGGAACCGGAGCCTCCGGCTATACCTATTACATACATAGATTTAAATATTATATTCTTAAATTTTGGACAAAAATAAATGTATTCATTCGTATTTTAAGGTGTCCGGGTATTTTTTTATAAAGAACCCTGCTCTACTTCGATGACAATTCTTTCTATCATTTTATCTTTTCCATCCGGATCGTATTGGGTCTTTAAGCTATTCCCGAAAAGTCCGGCAAATGTATTGTACATCGTTGCTTTAAATCCGCCTACCAGAGATTTGACAATGTCATAAGCAGATGAGTTGGTCTGCCTGTCTATAAGTTTGACTAATATTTTCCCCTGATTTTTGGTTAACTTTTTCATTTTGGGTTTGTACTCATTCATAATATATTTCTGAGCCTCTTCCATATGTTTTTGTCTTGCTTTGTCATTGGGGAGGGTAGACATGAATTCGTATGTTTCGATGATGCTGACAGCTACCTGATTGGCATAAGGTAGGGTTTTCTTTACATCGCGCACCAGCTTTGTATATTCGAGCTTTTCTTTTTCGTTTTTGAATTTGAGAGGAGTAAATACTGTCACCTCAGGGATATAAGCATGAAAAGTAGTATCTACCCCGGTTACCCGAAAAGTATATTTAATTTTTCTCTCGAATTGTGCAGAGGCTTGTCCTATACATAGCAAGAGAAAAAATGCTGATAGATATATGTATTTTTTATTTACCGGCATAGGTGGCTATACGAACTATATGCTTATTAATTAAACAACAAATTAAATACATAAAAATAGAATTCAAATATATTATTTAATTATTAACTTTAAGAGTTTTTTTTAGTTAGATGAAATATGGAATTTCGGAAAAAAGTTTTTACCTTTGCGTCCATTCTTTTTATTAACGAATAAAGTGGGAAAATTTAGTCTTTATAAAATCCCTTTGAAAAGTTTGACAGAGGGGGTTCATAAGTTCGAATATATTTTGGATGACCAATACTTTAAGCTTATTGGTGATGCAGATTCGGATATAAAAAGAGGTAAGGTCAATATAGAGGTTTCTGTAAAAAGGACTTCCTCTATGTTTGAGTTTAATTTTGTAATAAATGGTGAGGTCTATGTGCCTTGCGACCGTTGTCTGGATGATATGACAATGGAAACAGTTTCCAATAATCGCCTGATTGTAAAATTCGGACGCGAATATTCGGAAGAAAGTGACGAAGTGGTAATTATCCCTGAAGATGAAGGAGAAATAAATATCGCTTGGTTTTTGTACGAATTTGTTACATTGAGCATCCCTATGAAGAAGGTGCACCCTCCGGGTAAATGTAATAGAATGATGTCGTCGAAGTTGAATAAACACAAGGCTGTAAGTACTGATGAAAGTGACGATGACGACTCGGATATGGACGATGAAGTAATAGATGACGCACCGACTGATCCACGATGGGATACTCTGAAAGGGTTGGTTGATGAAGAATAATTGCAGTATAGAATAAAATAGAATAATAATTAATTAAAATAAATAGATAAAATGGCACATCCAAAGCGGAAACAATCGAAATCTAGAACAGCGAAAAGAAGAACTCATGATAAAGCTCTAACTCCTACATTGGCTGTATGTCCTAATTGTGGAGCATGGCATGTTTACCACACTGTGTGTAACGAATGTGGACACTACAGAGGTAAATTGGCGATTGAGAAAGAAGTAGCTCTTTAATTGCCCGGAACAATAAAGCCCTAACTTAAAAATAGGGCATTTTTTTTATATACAAATACACACAAATTATGATTCAGGCAGCAATAACAGGTGTTGGAGGATATGCTCCGGATGATGTTATAACAAATGCAGATCTTGAAAAAATGATGGATACTAACGATGAGTGGATAATGACTCGCGTGGGTATTAAGGAACGTCATGTACTGAAAGGTGAAGGACAAGGTACTTCTGTTATGGCAGCAAAAGCTACACAGATGGTATTGGATAAAACAAATACTAAACCTGAGGAGGTGGATGTAATAATTTGTGCGACAACTACACCCGATTTTCAGTTTCCGTCAACGGCAGCTCTCGTTGCCGAGGCTTGTGGTATTAAAAACTCATTGGCATTCGACATTCAGGGAGCGTGCGCAGGTTTCTTATTTGCATTGGAGACAGGTGCGAATTTTATAAAGACAGGAAAATATAAGAAAATAATTGTAATCGGAGGTGATAAAATGACTTCGATTACAAATTATAAAGACCGTACTACTGCTCCTTTGTTCGGCGATACTGCCGGAGCTGTGATGCTGGAGCCTACTACCGAAGAGTATGGTGTATTGGATACAATCTTGCATACCGATGGTGTAGGTATACCTCATTTGCATTTGCATGGAGGAGGATCGGCTTATCCGGCTTCTATCGAGACTCTCGAAAAAGATATGCATTATGTGTATCAGGAAGGGCAAGTTGTGTTTAAGCATGCAGTGTCGAAGATGGCTGATGTATCTGCCGAAATAATGGAACGTAATCATCTGACAAAAGATGATGTCGCATGGCTGGTGCCACATCAGGCAAATCTTCGTATCATAGATGCTACTGCAAACCGTATGGGAGTTTCCCGTGACAAAGTTATGATCAATATTGAAAAATACGGGAATTCGAGCGCAGGAACCATCCCTATGTGCCTTTACGAATGGGAAGACCAATTGAAAAAAGGAGACAACATTATCCTGGCTGCATTTGGAGCCGGCTTCACTTGGGGAGCTGTGTACATCAAATGGGCATATGACGGAAAAAAATAAAGGAAATTATATTTTTTGATAAATTAGAAACGCACTCATTCAAGGGTGCGTTTTTTTATTTTATATATTTGTAAGTTTAATGAATAAAAGTACATGTTTAATAAAAAGTATTGATGCATAAATCTGGTTTTGTAAATATAGTGGGTAATCCCAATGTAGGAAAATCTACATTGATGAATGAGCTGGTAGGGGAAAAAGTTTCAATCATAACGTCGAAGGCTCAGACGACCCGTCACCGGATTTTAGGAATTGTCAATACCGAAGAATATCAGATCGTATATTCGGATACTCCGGGGGTGTTGCGTCCCAATTATAAGTTGCAAGAGTCCATGCTCAATTTTTCGGAATCGGCTCTGGGAGATGCAGATGTCCTCCTTTACGTAACTGATGTTATTGAGAAAACAGGTAAGAACGAAGAGTTCTTGAAGAAAGTGCAGCGGGTGGATGCTCCTGTATTATTATTGATAAACAAAATAGACCAGACTAATCAGACAGAGTTGGAGGCTTTGGTCGAAGAATGGCGTAAGTTATTACCTAAAGCGGAAATATACCCGATTTCGGCACTTAATAAATTTAATATAGATGTTGTAAAACGTCGTATAATAGAACTTGTGCCCGAATCGCCCCCTTATTTTGAAAAGGATGCTCTGACTGATCGTCCGGCGCGTTTTTTTGTAACCGAGATGATAAGGGAAAAGATATTTCTTTATTATCAGAAAGAGGTACCGTATTCGGTAGAAGTAATTGTTGAAGAATTTAAAGAGGAAAAAGATATTATAAACATACGGGCATTGATTATTGTAGAACGTGATTCTCAGAAAGGTATCATTATCGGAAATAAAGGGCTGGCTCTGAAGAAAGTCGGGGCAATGGCTCGGAAGGATATGGAACGTTTCTTTGAGAAAAAGATTTTTCTGCAAATGTTCGTGAAAGTCGAGAAAGACTGGCGTAGCCGCGACAATATGTTGAGGCAGTACGGATACCGTCTCGACTAAATTGACTAATTGATAGAGATCATGAAAATATTATTAGCAATATTATTTCTGGCAAATAGTTTATTTATTACACAAGCCCAGAATGATACTATTACAGAAAAACTCATAACTAGTGGAGCGTGGTTCTTGTTTTCTACCCGTACAGATGAGCAATTTAGTGATGAAACTTTGACGAAAGTCGATTTTTTCAAGAAAGGAGATGTGTCGAGCCTGTTTTTTGATGCAGATGACAAGCTGTTTTCGGTATTCTCTAAGGATGGTTCGGAAATGTGGGAAGATCGTTGGCGCGTAATTGACGATACTCATTTTGTGATGGTAAGTCCTGTCGATGAATCTTCGCAGATTATGGATATTTTAGAATTTACGACCACTAAATTGGTATTGCAAAATTGCTCGGAGATAGAGGAGGGCACGCGTTGTGTTACTTATACTTATTTCTCGACAAAAGAGGGATGGTTGCCCGATGAAGAAATAGACGAATTGAATACAGCAGGTGTTATTGAGTCGGGAAAATAATCTTATACCGGCATTGCGAATGAATCATATATATTAAAAATAAACCAATGATAAAAAAGTTTTTATTTGTTTTTAGTTTTGTTGCATTTACCTATATGGGATATGCACAAGATAATCCGATAACAACGATGGACACTAAAAATCCTTTTTTCGAAGAGTTTAATACTCCTAAAGGCACTCCTCCTTTTGATCTGATAAAGAAAGAGGATTACAAGCCTGCCTTTGTGAAGGGTATAGAACAACAAACAAAAGAAATAGAGCTTATAGTTAATAATCGGGCTAAGCCTAGTTTCGAAAACACAGTGGTTGCCTTAGATGAGAGTGGTGAAATACTAAGACGTGTTTCTGCTGTTTTCGGTGGGGTAAGAGGAGCAAAAAGCGATCCGGATATACAAAAGATAGCGGAAGAGACTTCGCCATTGCTGTCGGAACATAACGATAATATTTACCTGAACGAAAAGTTGTTTGCACGTATCAAGCAAGTATATGCTGATAGTGTAAAGACCAATCGTACTACAGAGCAAAAACGCTTGGTAGAGAAATATTATAAGGCTTTTGTGCGTTCGGGTATCGATTTGGACAAAGCAAAGAAAGACAGGCTAAGAGAAATAAACAAAGAATTGAGCATGTTATCTCTCAACTTTGGTAAGAATCTTTTGGCTGAGACAAACAATTATCAGTTGGTGATTGAAGATAAAAAGGATTTGTCGGGTTTGCCGGCAGATGTGATCAGCGTGGCTGCCGAAACTGCTAAATCGAAAGGTCTAAGCGGTAAATGGGTATTTACTTTGAGTAAGCCAAGCTGGGTGCCATTTCTTCAGTATGCAGACAACAGAAGCCTTAGAGAACAGTTATATAAGGCAATGTATAACAGGGGTAGCAACAATAATGAGTTTGACAATAAGGAAATAATCAACCAAATCGTAAATCTTCGTGTAGAAAAAGCAAACTTGTTAGGTTATAAATCTCATGCCGATTATGTTTTAGCAGAAACTATGGCGAAAAATCCGGACAATGTGTTCGAATTGTTAGATAGAGTATGGCAATATGCACTGCCTCAGGCGAAAAGAGAAGCTGCCGACTTGCAGGCTTTGGCTAATAAAGAAGGTGCGAACTTCAAAATCGAATCTTGGGATTGGTGGTATTATACCGAAAAACTTCGTAAGGAAAAATATGCTCTTAATGAAGAGGAGTTGAGACCTTACTTTATGGTGGATAATGTACGTGACGGAGCATTCTTGGTAGCTAATAAATTATATGGCATCACATTTAAGCCTCTTACAGATGTTTCTGTATATGAAAAAGATGTACAGGTATTTGAGGTTAATAATGCAGATGGCTCGTATATAGGAGTGCTTTATTTAGATTATTTCCCACGTGCAAGTAAAAGAAACGGAGCATGGATGAGTAGCTTCCGTAAACAGCGGGTTAGAAACGGCGAATTTATCCACCCTATAATTTTCAATGTAGGAAATTTTGCTTTGCCTACTGATAGTAAGCCTTCGTTATTGACTGTAGATCAGGTAGAAACTCTTTTCCATGAGTTTGGACATGGTTTACATGGTCTTTTGTCGCATGTGACATACGATGGATTGTCGGGTACAGCCGTAGCCCGCGATTTCGTGGAGCTTCCTTCTCAGATATATGAGCATTGGGCTTTTCACCCCGATGTGTTAAAACTGTATGCTAAACATTACATTACAGGTGAAGTGATTCCAAATGAATTGATTGAGAAGATCGAAAAAGCAGGAAACTTCAATCAGGGATTTGCAACTACTGAGTTTGTAGCCTCTGCTATTCTGGATATGAAATGGCATACTATCACTCAAAAGCAGGATTTTGATGTTGAGAAATTCGAAAATGATGCAATGAATGAGATCGGATTGATTTCTGAAATCATCCCAAGACATAGAAGTACTTATTTTGCTCATGTCTTTGACGGAGGATACTCTTCGGGTTATTACAGCTACCTATGGTCAGAAGTGTTGGATGCAGATGCGTTCCAGGCTTTTGTAGAAAATGGTATTTTTGATAGAAAAACAGGACAATCGTTCCGTGATAATATTTTATCAAAGGGAGGATCGGAAGAACCAATGACATTGTATAAGAAATTTAGAGGTGCAGAACCTAATCCAATTTATTTGTTAAAAAACAGAGGTTTTGTAGAATAAGCCTATTTTTTTTGAGATAAAATAGAAAGAGGAGAAATAATCTCCTCTTTTTTTGTTTACGTGGGTTAATTTAACGAAAACTATATTAAAAGTTACGAATAGAATTTTATATTTGTAATTAGAATATCGAGAGAGGGTTATTTATTGGGATTTAACCTTAAAGAAAAACAGTGTAGAATTATAAAGGGGAGTATTTTTTATTTACTCGTCCTTTTTAATAATTTGTATTATGACTATAGGAATAGATCTTGGAGCCACAAATATTAAAGCGGGAATTGTAGAAGGTGGGGTTATTTATCGAAAAATATCCGAGACATTTCCGCATGACAAGTCTTTGGAGGAGACTTTGTCGTTCTTGATAGGTATAGTTCGTCGTTTGATGAATACCAATATTAAAGGAATCGGGATAGGTGTGCCTTCCGTTGTAGATGCTAAGAGAGGGATAGTTTATAATGCAGTGAATGTGCCATCGTGGCGGGAAGTTCATCTGAAAGATATATTGGAAAAAGAATTTGGCATTCCTGTCAATATCAATAATGACTGTAACTGTTTTGTGTTTGCCGAGAGGTATTATGGTGAGGGTACAGCTTATCGTAATATTGTCGGAGTAAAGTTGGGCACAGGCGTAGGTGCAGGCATTGTGATCAATGATGTCTTATATGACGGGTGGAATACCGGTGCAGGCGAAATAGGTAGTTTGCCGTATTATGATTCGGATTATGAAAGCTATTGTGCAGCTAGTTTTTTCAAGCGTTATCATACTACCGGATATATAACATACCTGAGGGCGGAAAAAGGTGATCCGGAAGCTCTGCAAATATGGAGTGAATTTGGGCATCATGTAGGTAATCTTATAAAAACAATTCTGTTCACTTATGACCCCGAGGCTATTATAATCGGCGGCGATACCGTAAAAGCGTATCCATACTTTTCGACAAAAATGGATGAATGTTTATCAACATTTCCTTATCCTGAAACATTGAAGAGAATTAAAATAATGGTTTCTCAGAAAGAGGATATCGGATTGTTAGGAGCTGCAGCTTTGATTCCTTAACAAGTGGAATTATTTTATACGGATTAATGTCGTAGAACTGTAGCTGCTATCTTTTAATTCTTTGTGCTTTATGATATATGCGTCTGTATCCATATATTGCTCGATAAAAGGCAATGTGGGCGCATAGTGAAAAGAGCCTAACCTCTTGATGGATTGGATGATCTCCATATATTTCCGGGCATATACGATATAGTTTCCGTCTTTCCTTAAATGATGGTGGACAAAATGATTCGAGAAACCAAGATTGCTAATGATGGTTCCCCATTTGTCTTTTCCGTAGTTGTATTCCAACCAATCTGCTCTTTTTATAAATTTGTAGTGTGGTTCATACCTGTCTATACCATAAGCCTCGATTCCTTTTTCTCTGAGAAATTTTACTAAAAACGCATTTTCTCCACAACCGATATCAAGTACGGGTTGTATCAGATTGTTTAAGTCGATTTCGAGTATATCGAGTTGTAGGCTTGGATCGTACTCGAAACAGGCTACAGCATCCAGCATTTTTCCTTGCTTGCTATACATCCTTTCTGAATGGGGGTGGGTATTACGCAGCCACGTGCTTAGGTTCTTATGATGTATACTCAATATTTCGGAATCAGACAATTGCTCATTTCTAATATTATGCACCAAAGTCTTGTAAACTGTTTTGAGTTTATCTTTTGATTGAGTGTCAAAATTATAATACTGGTTTACTCTATAAAATTCTTTTGTGACATTATCGACTGTATAATCAATTAGCGCTTGTATCTCAGATGTGTTTAAATGCCTTATGTCCTTAAGAGCCATTATACTTTTGTCAGCGAAAGTCAAAGGAATCTCTTTATTCCAAAACAGATTGATGCCTTTGTTTTGGTTTATCTGGTTATCGATGGTGTGATAAAGTGTTTTCATTTATAATTGGCTTTTAGCTTAAATCTGAAACCTTTTTCGGCAATATAAACACCTAATATAATAAATATAGAGCCGGCAAGTGCTATCGGAGTGATTTGTTCATTGATAACCAGTGCAGAGGTGAGCAAGGTGACAAGGGGCACAAAATAGATATAATTAGAGGTTTGCACCACACCTAGTTCTTTAACGGCACTATTCCACATGATATAACATAACAATGAAGCTACCAGTCCCAGAAATACCAGATTGGCAATAATAACAGGCTCGCCTAAAAGGTGGGTATGAAATACATCGGGCATGAAGACAAGAAAGGGTATCAGTGTTATTATCCCGTAAAAAAAGACTTTACGGGTAATAAATAGTGTCGAGTATTTTCCATTCAGGTTTCGCAGAATGACTCCGTAAAAAGCCCATGATAATGCTGCAAGTATGGTAAGAATGTCTCCCAAAGGGCTTATCTGTAATATGAAACTTCCGTTAAATACAACGAATGCCACACCTATCAGGGCTATGAGTGAACCGAGTAGTAATGAGGGTTTCAGTGAATCTTTTTTATAAATGAAGTGGCTCAGAAAGGCTGTGAATATAGGAGCCGTACAAATGATTAGAGACACATTGGATGCCAGTGTAATTTTCAGGGCGGTATTTTCGAAGACAAAGTATAGTGAGCCGGCGCATAATCCTGTTCCTACAAATAATAATTCATCTTTGAGATTATTAGCAAACAATGTACGGGGGCAAACGACCCAAATACAGATATAAGCAAGAAGAAAACGATACAGCATGATTTCGATAGGAGAGAGTCCGTATCCGATCAGAACCTTGGTGGAAACGAAGGTTGTACCCCATATAATAACTGTAATAATAGCTATAAAATGATAGCCAAATGTGTTTATCTTTGCCATGAAGGTAGAATTTGGAGTGTTTATTTGGAATTGTGTCTGCAAAATTACTTTTTATCTTGGTTCTTTCTACAAAATAACTTTACTATTTTTGCTCTTGTTGAAAACTATTTGAATTGGAAGAAAGAAAAAATATTATTCTGAATCAATTGAGGGAGAATCCTTTTATTGAAATATTCAGATTGGAGGAATTGGTTGGTGATGTTGTATTTGGGAATTATCAACGTTATGACTTCTATCAATTGATGTGGTTCGAGAAAGTGGGAGGAGATAAGAGTTATTTTCTCGATTTCAAAGAATATACCTTGGAGGATAATCAGTTGTTACTCATCTTTCCCGGACAGATAGACCGGATGGATCCTTATGGTAAGGAGGGGTATTTATTTGCTATTCATAACGATATCCTTTTTTCAATTAATCAACATATTAATTCTCATTATCTGAATGGTTATTTTTCCAATATCTTTCTTACTCCTGATAGGAAGACAGAAGAGGCTCTGGAAAAAATAAGGGGACTATTACTTGAAGAGTATCATTCGAAAAACAGGATCATGATGATGCAGATCTATATGGAAGCGTTACTGTTTCATATAGCCTCTCTTTTCGAAGATACAAATGTTTTTGTGAATAAATCCGATTTGCAGGTTGCTCAATTGATGAGGCTTATTGATGACAATTTTATTGGTCAGCGGGAGACAAATTTTTATGCCGAACAATGTGGTGTGTCTATTAAGAGAGTAAATGAGATGTCTCTTAAAGGAACTGGGAAAACCGTAAAGCAGCATTTGCAGGAACGTTTGATATTAGAGATTAAAAAAGAAATCCGGCTGAACCGGAAAAGCCTGAAAGAAATAGCTTTTGATTTAGGATTTAATGAGCCTGCATACTTTACGCGCTTTTTTAAACTGCATACGACGATGACTCCGACCGAGTTTCGGGACTCCTGACCGATTTGTCCAAGTGATTGGCGTATTTGTGTAAGTATACTCCTTTCATCCTTTTTACTTTTGTGTCCTAAAAATAGAAAAGATGAAAAATTTTACCTTTGCTCAATGGATTGTTATAGTTATCCTCGCTTTATTAACGGCGCTCGAACCTTTGAGTATCGATTTGTATTTACCCGGTTTTCTTCTTATATCCGAAGCATTCGGTGCATCAGTAGCAGCAGTTCAGATATCTCTGTCTACTTTCTTAGGTGGCTTTGCTGTCGGACAATTGCTATGGGGGCCTCTTGCCGACAGATTCGGACGTAAGAAGCCTATCCTGCTTTCACTGGCTATTTTTATTGTTGCGTCCATTGCATGTATATATGTTCAGACGATCGAGCAGTTGTGGGTAGTGCGTTTTATTCAGGCGATAGGAGGCTGCGGAGGTATAGTGATTTCCCGTGCCGTGGTTACCGATTATTTCGATAAAACCCAGACATTGAAGATATATGCCTTGCTTGCTCTGATTATGGGAGTAGCTCCTATTGTAGCTCCGAGTATAGGTAATGGCGTGTTAAAGTTTTTCGGATGGGAAGGTCTGTTTCATGCGATGGTTGTATTGGGTATAGCTATGTTTTTACTTACATTGTTTCTATTGCCCGAAACTCATCAGAAGAAACAAGTACAAGCGCAAAAGGGAGTAATAAGAGGTTATCTTGAAATATTGAAAGTGCGTAAGTTTGTGGTTTATTCGGTAATAGCCGGAATCGTGAATGGCGCTCTGATGATTTATGTGGCAAATGGACCTTTCCTTATAATGGAGAAAGGAGGCTTTTCTACAAATGCTTTCAGTATAATATTTGCCGTTAATGCTTTCGGATTGATGATAAGCTCATATCTAACCACCCTCTTACAAAGGTATATCCAGACAAACAGGCTTGTGAAATATGCATTGCTGATGATGACTGTGGTCGGTACGATCTTATTGGCATTGATGTATATAGATACAAATATTTATATAATATTGGTAGTCTTATTTTTCTATGTATTTCCGATCGGAATATTATTTCCGACAACTACCGAGTTGGCTATTACCCCTTTCGTCAATAATAGTGGTACAGCATCGGCTTTGTTTGGCTCGATACAATTGCTTATAGCGTTTATTTGTTCTATCGTTTCCAATTATATAAGTGATGGTACTACGGTTGCCGTAGGAACGGCTTTCTTCCTATGCAGCATATTGGCTTTGCTGGTTGTATTTGTCAGGATAAATGTAAAAGGTGAGTTGGTCAAGAGTAGTAATTGATAAAAAAACTCAATTAAGTAGAGGAAGTAATGATATCAGTAGCGATAACCCGAAATTATTCGGGCTATCGTATTTATAAGCCAACTAAATTTCTTTTCTGATTCTGTATCTGGGGTTTATTCCCGACAGATAAAAACACTCGTTTGTTGTCTTCAAGCATTGAGGACACAGGCAATTTCCATAATTTTCTTTTATATAATCTTTAACTCCGGGTTTGAGAAAAACATCGGAACACCCACATAAATCTATTCTGTCCTGACGGCAAGTAAAGTCTGCTGAGCAGCGTGAACACTTCTTCTTCATAGCTGTATTATTTATATTATTGATAAAATGTAAAGTAACAGGTAGGGATAATAACTATCCTTTCTTCTTAAGGAAGAAAATACATCTTTACTTTTGAAGTAAAATTGTAAACTTATTTTTTAGAATATTATCCAACCAATTTATCCTTTAATCCGCGAAAGATAAATCTATATCATTATTGGCAGGTTTTCTGACTTGTCTCATTTACATCACCTTCCCGGCTTTTAGCCAGTGGTAGAGGATTTGATGTAAACCATACGAAACTTACAGCAACGGGCTTGTTCAGGATTTCCACCTGATTCCCTTTTCATTACTTATCCGGAGAAAACGGATAAGTAACACCAATAATCTGTCTGCAAATATGAAACAAAAAATCTGAAAAGTTGTTCGAAAAGGAAAATAATTTTTCAACAATTGGGGAAAATATTTTCTGTTTTGGAAAATATTGTAATCGAATTTTGTTGGTTAAATTTTTTATTTTGAATAAAATTCATTTATGGTATAGGTTGTTTTTATTATTTTATCTATATCCTTTTTTGTGAATTTTTTTAAAATTACCTTTGCAAATGCTTAGGTGATGCAGACAGACATTCGTCTTCTGCATAAAAGGGAATCCGGTTAAAGTCCGGAACAGTGCCCGCTACTGTAAGTTCTTTTAATAGTTTCGTACATTACTCATGCCACTGTCATTAACAGTGAACAATTAGCAGTAAACAGTTAACAATATAAAGTTGATAACTGAAGACTGATAACTGAGACTGAATAGATGGGAAGGCCGTATGAAACAGAACAAGTCAGGAAACCTGCCGAGCTACAATTAATAAATATTCCCGGGGTCAGGAATATAGTTATCAACGATTTACACTTAAACTTTTAATGAGAAGAAAGATTCTGCTGACAGCATTGTTGTGCTGTATTGCGAATGTAGCATTTTCACAATTAACCCTTCGAGGAAAGGTTGTGGATGAGAAAGGAAATGCCCTTATGAGGGCTAGTGTGTGGATAGAATATTCTACTATCGGAGCATCTACGGATGAAAAGGGGGAATTCGTTTTGCGTAAAGTTCCCGAAGGAAAACACATTTTGCGAGCAACCTCTATCGATTATGACGGACAACGTAAAGAGGTACAAGTCTCAGATGAAAACATTTTGTTTACTCTCAATAGGTCACCTTTTAAGTTGAATGAGGTAGTTGTCACAGGTACGGGAACGCACCGACGGTTAAAAAACTCACCGATCGCTATTGACGTGATTTCTAAACGTGAATTGGAAAATGTTAATATTCCTACTTTCGAAAATGCCATGATTGCTCTTAATCCTTCTTTCTCATTTACTCCCAATGTGATGGGCTCTTTTATGCAGCTCAATGGGTTGACCAATAAATATATATTGGTCTTGGTGGATGGAAAAAAACTGGCTGGAGATGTTTCACGGAATACCGATTTATCCCGTATCAATATGGATAATATCAAACGCATTGAGATACTAAAAGGTGCTGCATCTTCTTTGTACGGTTCGGAAGCGATTGCCGGAGTTGTCAATATCATAACCGATAAGCACAAAGAATCGGTATATCTTTCTTCTAATACCCGATATTCGAAATACAATCAGTTTACACAGTCTCTCAATGCAGATGTCAATTACAAAGGGTTTTCTTCTTCAACTTCTTTTCAGCGCAATCAGACCGATGGATGGCAGTTGAGCAGCAAAGAAGCTACTACGGATAAAAAGACAGGGGAGACGATATTGATAGACACCGATAAAAAAGCTGTGAACTGTTATTATTCGGATATCGTCAGTCAGAAATTCAGTTTTGATCCCAGTTCGGTTTTAAGTTTCTATACCGAAGGAAGCCTTTTCGATAAAAAATATAAACGCCCGCCCGATAGTTACAAATATGACCTTAAATACAATGACTATACATTCGGTGTCGGAGCTAAGTATCTGCTGAAAGGTAAAGGTGTTATCAATCTGGATATGTATACCGATAACTTTGAATATACAAAAGTATATATTGCCGAAAGTGGAGAATTCAAAATTGGAGACGAGGAACGATCACGCAGACAGAAATATTATGATATTAATTTGAGGAGTGCTCTGGATTTTGGCAAGCAAAACAGGGTTACGATAGGTACGCAATATCAGATAGATTATATAGAAAGCGAAAGCGATGTATCAGACGGTTCTTCGAGAGACAGATATACATGGTCTTTGTATGCTCAGGATGAAATAAAATTGCTGGATAAAAAATTGCAGTTTATTCCCGGTGTGCGCTATGTTTACAATGAGGCTTTTAAAAGTAAATTAACACCTAAATTTTCAGCCATGTATTCTCCTTCGGAGTATTTCAATTTTCGCGCTTCGTATTCGATGGGTTTTCGTACGCCCGACATGAAGGAGTTGTATATCAAAAGCATATCGGGTACAACATTGAGTCTGGGTGATGCTAATTTAAAGCCCGAAACTTCCAGCTATTATTCTCTGAATGCGGAATATATACATCGGTTTTTTACATTTTCGGTAACGGGATACACTAATCGGATAAAAGATATTATCGTAGCGAGGAATATCAATGAAACCATTACTCCGGAAGAAGCAGCCGAAGGAATCAAGAAGAAACAGCTTTATACAAATTCCTCCAAAGCCAGAGTAAATGGAATAGAGTTTAATATCAATTCATATTTGGGTTCGGGGTTTACCATTGGTGGAGGGTATAGTTATATAGACTCAAAAGATTACGATACAGGAAGGCAATTGCAGAAAGTGAGTCGCCATACGGGTAATGTAAATGCCAATTGGGCGAAGAAATGGTGGATATTTAACTCTAATTTCAATCTGACCGGACGAATCCAAAGCCGCAGATATTATGAGGATGGGGATGCACGCAGCTTCAACCTATGGAACTTATCGACCAATCATCGTATGAAAAGTTTTAACGGACTGGTTTTGGAACCTGGTTTCGGCATCGAAAATATACTCGATTTTGTGGATGATAAACCTTTCGGAAGTAATTATGCAACCCTGTCTTCCGGACGTACTTTTTATGTGAGCCTTTCGCTCAGATTTAGTAAATAGATATAATAAATAAACGCGAAGCCGAAAAGAAGCAAATATATTTTAGTACAAATCAAAAATGAAAAAACTTTGTGCCTTTGTGTCTTTGCGTTAAAATTAGAATAACAGATGAAAAAAATAATATCAAGTATCGTATTGTTACTAATGGTAATTTCCATTTTTGGTCATGGAGGAAGTAAATTCGAACATTCCGATTTCTTCAAAAGTATGGAGACTGAAGATAAAGCTGCCATACTGATGGTGCATTTCGGGACTACACATGCCGATACGAGGGAATTGACAATAGATGCTCTGAATGATAAAGCGAGGCAAGCTTTTCCCGATTTGGATCTTCGCGAAGCATATACCTCACGTATCGTGATCAAGCGATTAGGGGATAGAGGAGTAAAAAAGCAAAACCCCTTGGAAGCATTGACCCAGTTGCATGTTGATGGGTATACTCATGTGCTGATACAGCCTTCGACCATAATTGATGGAGTGGAGATGGAATCTTTATATAAAAATGTAGATGAGGTTCGCAACCTGTTCAAAGATATTCGTGTAGGTGATCCTTTGCTTTATTCTCCGCAAGATTATGAAAAGGTAATAGATGCCTTAACTCTTGATTATGATAAAAATACAGCCTATGTGTGGGTTGGACATGGAACGTACGACGCCACTACGGCACAGTATGCTATGCTTGATTACATGCTGAAAGTCAAAGGTCATACAAATTGTTTTGTGGGAACGATAGAGGGATATCCTGCATTTGACGATATGTTGGTTCAACTTCGATCTTCGGGATTGAAAAAAGTGGTTCTGATACCGTTTATGTTTGTTGCAGGAGAACATGCTAAGAATGATATCGCAGGAGACTGGAAAGATGAACTCGAAAAAGAGGGCTACACTGTAGAAGTTCATATGCAAGGATTAGGAGAAAATCCGAAAATACAGGACATATATATATCGCATCTGAAATTCAAAGTACATCACCGTAAAATAGGTATTATGGAGAAGAAAGCCAAATACCAGAAAACAGGTGAAAAGATGAAAACAGGTCATTGATTACAGGATGAATGAGAAATCTGGAATGATTAAAGAAGTATCTTTGTCGATAGATGCATTATTGTAAGGGCTAACCTATCTGTGAACCCGATACGGACAGACAGATAGATAGGTTTGTCCCTACAGCATCATAAATAATTAACACATATGTCAAAAGGTAAAATAATAGTAGCCGGAATCGGTCCCGGTTCAAAAGAAGATATTACTCCGGCGGTACTCGGAGCGATAAAGATATCGGACGTAATAGTCGGGTATAAATATTACTTTCAGTTTGTGGAAGATATTATTAAATCCGATACCCTTTGTATCGATACGGGGATGAAAAAAGAGCGTGAACGTGCCGAAGAAGCTTTTCGATATGCCGAAGATGGGAAAACCGTTTGTGTGATAAGTTCGGGCGATGCAGGTATATATGGTATGGCTCCGCTTGTCTACGAAATGAAAAAGGAGAAACAGAGCACTATTGAAATAGAAGTCCTACCCGGTATCAGTGCTTTCCAAAAAGCAGCAGCATTGCTGGGCGCACCTATCGGACATGACTTCTGCATCATTTCTCTTTCCGACCTGATGACTCCTTGGGACAGGATAGAAAAACGAATCGAAGCGGCAGCTTCTGCCGATTTTGTTACGGCTGTTTACAATCCAAAAAGTAATGGGCGGTATTGGCAACTATACCGTTTGGTTGAACTCTTTTTGAAAGAGCATTCTCCCGAAACACCTGTCGGATATGTGCGTCAGGCAGGACGAGAGGAGCAGGAGGTAAAAGTCACTACTTTAGGAGAATTCGATCCCGAAGAAATAGATATGTTTACCATTGTCATTATCGGCAATTCGCAATCTTATGTATTTGAGAATAACCATATCGTAACTCCTCGCGGATATTACAGGGAAACGAAAAGCGATAATGTAGGTATTGGTCAGGATATTATGATTCGCAGTTTTCGTACTATCGAAAGCGAGTTGAAGGATAAAAACATACCATTAGATAAAAAATGGGCATTGCTTCACGCCATCCATACAACAGCCGATTTCGATATGGAGAATATCCTGTATGCAGATGAGGGAGCCGTGGAGAAGCTTTACGAAGAATTTACAAAAGGGAAAGTCCGTACCATCATTACTGATGTAACTATGGTAGCTTCGGGCATTCGTAAGGGAGCATTGGAGCGGCTCGGTATAGAGGTAAAATGCTACTTGCATAATGAGCGTGTAGCCGAATTAGCCCAATCGAAAGGAATTACCCGAACACAGGCAGGTATTCGCTTGGCGGTAGAGGAACATCCCGATGCTCTGTACGTATTCGGTAATGCACCTACTGCACTGATGGAACTTTGCGAACTGGTACGAAAAGGGAAAGCCAATCCAGTGGGAATTGTGGCCGCTCCTGTCGGATTTGTAAATGTGAGGGAATCGAAACATATGACTAAGCCATTCAAAAATATACCTAAACTAATTATCGAAGGTCGGAAAGGAGGTAGTAATCTGGCTGCAACGTTGGTCAATTCTATCCTTACTTTTGATGATGCTGAACAATTAAAACCGGGAAGAGATGTGTGAAAAGATATTTTTAAATGAGAAGATGAGGATGTATTTACTGATATTATGTATTATGTTATTAGCATCTTGTGGATATCACGATTTTAATAAAACAGATTTAGAAGCTTTAGGGATAGCACGTGATTATAAAGATTCAATATATTTAGTTTTTATTGACTCGGCCACAGGAATTGGCGATTTTGAAACTAAAGTATCTAATGACACACTTTTTATAAATGTTTTAACTATAAGTAACAAGCCAATAAGTACTTCTACTTATATTGATTCCACAATAAAATATGTGAATTTACAAAATTATAGAACTTATCTAATAGACTCTATTCGAGGAAGCTATTACAATAAAGTCTTTAAAAAGTTAATAAAAAATGTATAGAAAAGTAATATTTAATACTTTATTATTGGGTGCATTAATATTGCAATCTTGCGGATTGTCGAATAGAGAGATAGAGAAACATTACTGGAAATTTTCGGAGATAAGGAGAGGTGAGCCCGAGAAACCCCTTTTGCACCAGATTGACCATATTGTTTTTTCCGAAAGCATGTATTATGTTTTAGTAGACGATACTATTTATCGTGATGACAAGCCATATGCCCTCATTATCGACCGACAAAAAGGTGCATCCATATCTATCGAAATTGTAATAATCGGAAGTCAGGACACTATAAGGTATGTCGCAAAATAGACAAATGAAGTTTTACGTAATAGGAATAGATGATAGCCAGAATCAGTATTTCAAGCCCGAAGTACAGAAGGTAATTAATAGCCATCATATATTTTCGGGAGGAGTAAGGCATTACGAAATCGTGAAATCGCTTTTGCCCGAAAGCTATTCATGGATTGATATTACTGTGCCTTTAAGCAGTGTTTTTGAGCAATATCAACAGTATGATGAAATAGTCGTCTTTGCCTCGGGTGATCCTCTGTTTTTTGGCTTTGCCAATACGATACAACGTGAAATGCCCGATGCGGAAATTATTCTGTATCCAGCTTTCAATTCATTGCAATTATTAGCTCATCGGTTGGTGATGCCTTACCAGAATATGCACATCGTATCATTGACAGGTCGTTCGTGGGATAAATTCGATGAGGCTCTGATTCTGGGATATGATAAAATAGGTGTGCTGACTGATAACAAAGAGCATACCCCTTCGGCTATTGCAGGGCGAATGCTCGAATACGGCTATGATAATTATCGCATAAGTATTGGAGAATTATTAGGTAATAAAGAAAAAGAAAAAGTTACTACTTTAGAATTAAAGGATGTTATTGGAAAAGAGTTTTCGTTTCCGAACAATCTGATTTTGCGGAAAACGTATGCCCGTTCTCGCCCGTTCGGTATTCCCGAAAGTGAATTTCATTTGTTGGATGGAAGGGCAAAAATGATAACCAAAATGCCGATACGCCTTCTATCTCTTAGTCTGCTCGATTTGAGAGATAAAGCAGTCTTTTGGGATATTGGCTTTTGTACGGGTTCGGTTTCTATTGAGGCTAAAATGCAGTTCCCTCATTTGAAAGTATTTGCTTTCGAGAAAAGAGAAGAAGGAAGAGAATTAATGGAAAGCAATTCCCGAAAATTCGGTACGCCCGGTATTCAATCTTTTATCGGAGATTTTACGGAAATGGATATTTCCGCTTTGCCACAACCGGATGCCGTTTTTATTGGGGGACATGGAGGGAAGATAGCTGAAATAGTTTCTAAAGTCTCTGGTGTTTTATGTGAGGGTGGGGTGGTAGTATTCAATTCTGTATCAGAAGAAAGCCGGATAATGTTTTTGCAGACGATTGAGAAGAGCAATTTAAAATTAGAGCAAAGTATAAAAATCGGAGTAGATGACAATAATGTGATCGAGGTAATGAAAGCTGTTAAGAATTTAGAATGAGATTAAGAAATATAGATTTACTGAGGGGGATTGTTATGGTGCTGATGTGTATAGACCATGCCCGCGATTATACACATTTTCATCCTACAGATCCTATGATAGTGGAAGAAACCATCTTTCCTGTTTACATTTTGCGGATTTTAGCGCATTTTTGTGCACCTGTATTCATTCTGTTGGCTGGAATTTCAGCCCGATTGTCGGGAAAGCGAAAATCCGTGGAGGAACTTTCAAAATATCTTTTTACACGCGGATTGATATTGTGTTTGTTGGAAATAACTCTTGTTAACTGGGCGTGGAATTTCAATCCTGCTTATAAAGTGATTTATCTGCAAATTATCTGGGCAATAGGTATTTCCATGGTTACGCTTTCGTTTCTCATATATCTGAAAGATAAATATATATTGCTGTTCTCTTTAATTATAATTGCAGGGCACAACCTATTCGATAATGTCACTTTTGAGGAAGGTACATGTATGTATTACCTGTGGAGTTTCCTGCTTCAAAAGAATGTGTTGCCTATTGCTGATCACCTGTCTGTAAGAACTACTTACCCTGTTTTGCCTGTCATGGCTCTTATGGGATTGGCTTATGTACTGGGAAGATTATATACCGAAAAATCGTCCGAATACAGGCAAAAAGTATTTATCATATCAGGGATAATCGGATTGATTCTATTTTTTATTCTCAGGCTGCTTGTTGGGTATGGCGATCCTTATCGTTGGCAGGTGTTTGATAATAATGTGCTGACTATTATGTCGATATTTAATGTTACGAAGTATCCCTTTTCTTTACAATTTTTATTAATAACTCTGAGTGTTGCTTTTCTTTATCTTGGATTTACTGATGCCAAATGCATGTCTGTAAAAGTATCTGTTATCGAGTTGATAGGAAAGACCCCGATGTTTTTTTATATCCTGCATATCTATATTCTGCATAGTATAGCACTGCTGACTGTGTTGTATATGGGTATATCGCCCGATTTTGTGAATAATTTAGGAGGCATACCATCCGATTTTGGAGTGCCTTTGTGGTGGCTATGGTGGATGATACCTTTGACCGTATTAGGGTTATATCCATTGTGTAAAAAATACCTGGCTCTGAAACAGAGCAAAAAATATAAATGGACAGCTTATATATAATTAGTAATGAATAATATATCTATAATACTAACTTCTGAAAGCAGTTCCGATTTGGCTCGGACTATCCAACGAGAATTGGAGAATGTGAAAATATACACCAAAGCCAGTGTCGAAAATACAATACAAATATCTTCAATAAATGATTGTGTAAAAGAGTTATTTGGAAAAACAGATGCGATTATCTTTATCGGAGCAATGGGGATATGCGTGAGAAGTATTGCCCCGTATATACAAGGTAAGCATACCGATCCGGCGGTGATTTGTATTGACAGTACAGGTAAATACGTAATATCAGTATTATCCGGTCATGTAGGAGGCGCAAATGATCTTACAAAGCGGATAGCTCGTATTTTAGGAGCAGAGGCGGTTATTACTACCCAAAGTGATAATACAAATCTGTGGGCACTGGATACTATCGGAGATAAATACGACTGGGTAACGACTTCGAATACGGTCAATTTTAATCAGCCTCTGACTTCATTCGTTAATAGAAAGCCAACAGCCTTATTACTTGATGTTACAGATGAGGGAACCCAATATCTGGAACGCACCGTTCCCGAACATGTGAAGATATATTATAGATATGAGGATATTGATTTATCGAAATATGAATTGCTGATTGCAGTTACCCCTTATATTTATCCTAATGCTGAAATACCTGTTATTTATTATCATCCGAAAGTATTGCATCTGGGTGTCGGTTGTCGTAAAGACTGTGATCCGGAAGGAATCAGTAAATATATTGCTGGCGTACTGAATCAGAATAACATTGCTATATCATCAATAAAAAATATTTCTTCTATCGATATAAAGAAAGATGAACCTTTGTTGAAGAAATTGCAGGCATATTTTGAAAATGCGCCTATACATATTTATACGGCTGATGAACTGAAAGATATAGAAGTTCCTAATCCTTCCGAGAAGGTCGAAAAAGTTACTTCGGTACAGGGAGTCTCAGAGTCTACAGCTATAAAAAGTGCAAGTTATGGCTCTCTCATTTTACAAAAGCAGAAAGGAAAATTAAGTGAGGGAAACGATTTTACGTTTGCTGTGGCTATTGATCGAAAGGCAGTCCGTCAGGGACATATCGAAATAGTCGGTGCAGGACCCGGCGATCCTGATTTGATTTCCGTTAGAGGGCGCTACTTTCTGGAAGCTGCTGACCTGATATTGTATGCCGGAAGCCTTGTTCCTATCAAGCTGACTTATTGCGCTAAGCAAGGAGCGGTAGTCCGTAGTTCGGCATCGATGGCTTTGGAAGAGCAATTCGAACTGATGAAGGAGTTTTATGATAAAGGAAAATTAATTGTTCGTCTGCATACGGGTGATCCCTGTATTTATGGAGCAATTCAGGAACAGATGGCATTTTTTGATCAATACAATATGTCGTATCATATCACGCCGGGTATATCTTCTTTTCTGGCTGCGGCTGCGGCTTTGGAATCGCAATTCACTATTCCGGAAAAAGTGCAGACTATCATCCTGACAAGAGGCGAAGGAAGAACGCTGATGCCCGAAAAAGAAAAACTTCACCTTTTGGCTCGTTCTCAAAGCACGATGTGTATTTTTCTGAGTGCAACGGTTGTTGATCAGGTACAGAAAGACCTGTTGGAGCACTATTCGCCCGAAACTCCGGTTGCAGCTTGTTACAAACTGACGTGGAAAGATGAGAAAATATATAGGGGAGAATTGAAAGATTTGGCTAAGATAGTCAAAGAAAATAAACTAACTTTGACCACTATGATTGTCGTGGGCGAAGCGATAGGTAACCGCAAAGGATTGTCTCGGTTGTATGCTCATGAATTTAAGCACCTATTTAGGAAATAATTATGAAAAGAGTTGAAAAAGCAACAGAATTGCGTAACTGTGGTTATAATTGTGCGCAAGCCGTTTTTGCTTCATTTGCCGATTTGTATGGAATGGACCAAGTTACCGCGTTGAAACTGTCTACCTCGATGGGAGGTGGTATCGGTGGTACACGTAACGTTTGCGGTGCTGTGTCGGCGATGGCAATGGTTGCAGGGCTTGAAACAGGTGTTTCGGATGCCGAAGACAAGGAAGGTAAGAAGCGAAATTATGATATTGTGAAATCGCTACTCGATGAGTTCGAAAAAGAAAATGGTTCTGTCATTTGCAAAGAATTACTGGGATTGGTAGAAACTCCTGTTCCTTTGAAAGAGAAACCTTGTATGGAATATATTCGCTTTTGTGCCCAATTGGTAGAGGAAAAGCTTTTGAAGGATAAAGGAATCTAAAGTGCAGTTTCATAATTATATAGAAAAGATCAGTAAGAAAAGGAATGTCGAATTTGACAATTCGGTATATCCGTTTAATATTCCTGCAATAAAGAATTTTAGCGAGATCAAATTGAATCAGCCTGTGACCTTTATTATAGGTGAGAATGGTATCGGAAAATCTACTTTGCTCGAAGCTATTGCTATTCATTCAGGATTTAATCCCGAAGGAGGTTCCAAAAATTTTCTTTTCAATACAAGGGAAACACATTCATGCCTTTCCGATTATCTGACAATAAGCCGTTCTTATAGAAAGAAACGTGAGGGCTACTTCTTACGGGCAGAGAGTTTCTATAATCTGGCAAGTGAGATCGAACGTCTGGATGAAGAACCTGGGTTTGGTCCTCCTATAACTCCGTCATATGGTGGAGTTTCGTTGCATAAGCAATCACATGGAGAATCTTTTTTCTCTTTGTTTTTTCATAGACTAGGCGGTGATGGATTGTACATTTTTGATGAGCCCGAAGCGGCTTTATCTCCTATGCGTCAGTTGGCAATGCTTTCGCGTGTGCATGAGTTGGTGAAGCTCGATTCTCAATTTATAATTGCTACTCATTCGCCCATATTGATGGCATATCCGTATGCCGAGATTTATGAAGTGTCGGAAACCGGGATAGCAAAGGTAAATTATCAGGATACGGAACATTACCGTATTTCGAAATACTTCCTGAACAATACTGACAGAATGTTGTCGGAGTTATTAGCGCTATCCATAGATTGACAGAACCATGATAGCGAATGTCTTCTTCCAATAGTTCATCGGATATTTCGAGCATAGTCCAAGCCGAACCCGGACAAATGGTATTTTTTAGTGGCACTTCAAATATATTGTAAGTTTTTTATTCAATAAATGGCTATTTGTAGCTATCTTTACATCATGATTTACAGTAATATAACACCTAAAGAGCTTTGGTCAAGACAGCAGATTAACAGCCTTGATATTGACTATGATTTGTGGAATAAGAAGCGGGAATTGATACGTAGTTTCTCTCAAATGAGCCAAAGTTGTATCTTTACTGTTGATGTGTTCAAAGCGAGATATGACTTTGCTTCTGATAATTTCTCAACTGTTTTGGGGTATAATCCCGCATGGATAAGAACAATACAAAAACATGGCGATGTCTTGGAAGACAGAATACATCTGGATGATCGTTCTCAGTTGTTGAAATACCAGATTGAGCATGGGATGTTTATCTATTCGCTTCCGCAGGAAGAAAGAAACGATTACCAGCAGATGTTTCAATACCGGATACTGAACGCTAAAGGTCAATATGTAAATGTGATCAGCCGTCAGCAGGTTCTTGAAAAGGACAGGAACGGTAAGGCATGGATTATTATGGGAATATTGGATATATCTCCTGACCAGATAGTCACAGAAAAAATCAAAAGGACGGTTATTAACAGTAAAACGGGCGAGATACTTACATCGACATTCATGCCGGCAGAGAAGCAACTAACTAACCGAGAAAAAGAAATACTATTACTGATTCGTCAGGGTTTTCTAAGCAAAGAGATTGCAAATAGGTTGAATATCAGTATTTATACGGTGAATAATCACCGAAAGAATATACTAGCCAAACTGGATGTTGATAATGTAATGGAGGCAATCAATACTGCCCTAGATTTCGGCATCATTTATTAAGGCAGCCAATCCAAACTATTTGTCAGCGGATTGGTTTTTCTCCATTGTTCCAGTTCTTCATAATTTTTCACTCCACCTCTAAAAACAGCATGGTATATCTCTATGCCAGGGATAAGTATACCCTCCGGCACATTGTATTTAATTTGAAGGATTGTCTGCCGCAGTTCAGGGGTTAGTTGTTTGATAATAGCATCAGTTACCCTTTCTACTGTACCATCATATTTTGATCCCCGGCGAATATGAATCATATCGAACTTCCATATGTTCTGGTCTTTATCTTCGTATAAGGCATGCCATTCGATACACTCTTCTTCTGTATCAATCCCGTTGATATACTGAACTTCTTTCAGAGGCAGCCTTTCTGCCAACTTCTGCATAACGGAAAAACTCTCTGCTATATCAAGTCTATCCGTATAGATATGCATGTCTATATCTCGGCTTTTCATTAACAAGCCCGATTTGAGTGAACCAACCAGATTGACAGTTGCCCCAATGCGTTCCCATGCCGGAATGAGGTAAGTATCTTCCAGCACATTCCATGCCGACTGCTGATTCTTTTCTGCGAGTTTAAGTATATCCATCTTTGTCTTATTGAGCGTGCAAAGATATATAATCAACTTGAGATATAGCTATAAATGGCTATTTCGTACACCATTGAAACGCGGTAATTTTACGCACCCTTTTGTGTATTTTTTGATATAATAACAAGGAGTGCTTTATGGTATTTAATAAAACAGAGGAACAGGAACGTGAGTATTTGCAACAGGTTATCAACTTGCTAAATAAGATTATCAATAGTACGGATGTGTCGGTAAAGGAACATGTCGATACGTTGGCGGAGTATAAAGATTACCTATGGTCAAATAAAGATATTGACCCGCACGAAATACGCTCCATGAGAGAAAGTATCTTGAACCATTTTGCATTGGGCGAGAGTGTCATTGACAAACGCAAGCGATTGGGTAAGATACTCGATATACCCTATTTCGGTCGGATTGACTTCGAGGGGCGAGAAGAAGGCAGTAAGGTTTTGCCTGTCTATATTGGAGTCCATTCGTTCTACGATCCGGGCAGTCAGATGAACTATATTTATGACTGGCGGGCACCGATTTCAAGTATGTTTTACGATTATGAATTGGGTGAGGCTTCTTACCAATCCCCGGCAGGCGAAGTAAAGGGAGATATTACCCTCAAAAGGCAATACCGCATTCGTAAAGGTAGGATGGAATACATGATTGAGAGTTCGCTGACTGTTCATGATGACATTCTTCAGAAGGAATTAAGCTCCAATGCAGATGACAAGATGAAGAATATTGTTGCTACCATTCAACGGGAGCAAAACAGGATTATCCGTAATGAGGATACTCAAGCGATAATCATACAAGGTGTTGCCGGATCGGGTAAAACATCTATTGCCTTGCATCGTATCGCTTACCTGCTTTATGCTTTCAAGGGTAGCATTTCCTCAAAAGATATATTAATAATTTCTCCCAATAAGGTCTTTGCTGATTATATTTCTAATGTGCTTCCCGAACTTGGTGAAGAAACAGTTCCCGAAACGAGCATGGAACAAATACTTTCCAATGTATTGGATAACAAATATAAATTTCAGACCTTCTTTGAACAGGTGAACGAATTGCTTACAAAGCCCGCTCCGGGATTTACAGACCGCATACAGTATAAGGCATCTTTTGATTTCATTTCCCAGCTGGATAGGTTTATCCTGCATATCGAGAACAACTACTTCAAAGCGGTTGATGTAAAGCTGACAAAATATGTTACGATCCCTGCCGAATTTGTCGAAGAGCAGTTCAGACGTTTCAGTCGCTATCCGATGCGCCAACGTTTTGAGACGATGACTGATTATATCTTGGAAGTGGCACAAATTCAATATCACATTACAGTTACCACCGCCGAGCGGAATATACTCAAAAAGGAGATAAAGAAGATGTTTGCCGGGAATAACGATATTCAGGTCTATAAAGATTTCTTTGAGTGGATAGGTAAACCTGAAATGTTTAAGATGCGGAAAAACCGTACGCTTGAATATGCAGATTTAGCACCATTGGCATATATCCATATTGCGTTGGATGGAAATAGTACGAAATCGTCCGTTAAACACCTTTTGATTGACGAAATGCAGGATTATTCGCCTATACAATATAAGTTGATACGGAAACTCTATCCCTGCCGGAAAACCGTTTTGGGAGATGCAAGCCAGTCGGTTAATCCTTATGGTTCATCGACTGCCGATATGATTGGGAAAGCACTCATTACAGGAGAAGTGATGAAACTATGCAAAAGCTATCGTTCAACCTATGAGATAACTGATTTTGCACAAAAGATTCGGAAAAATGAAGAACTGGAACCTGTTGCAAGACATGGGGAAAAGCCGCAAATCCTTAAATGTAAGAATGAGGAAGAAGAAATATCCTGCATTATCAATTTGATTTCTACTTTTAAGGAATCTACTTATCAATCGCTAGGAATTGTTTGTAAGACCGAATTGCAAGCGAAAGACATAGCTGATAAACTAAAACCATATACAGATGATGTTTATTTCCTGTCAAGTCAGAGTTCAGCTTTCGTACAAGGCATCATCATCACTTCGGCTCACATGGCAAAGGGGTTGGAGTTTGACGAAGTAATCATCCCGCAAGTAACTGACAAGAATTATAACTCAGAAATTGATCGGAGTTTGCTTTATGTGGCAGTTACAAGGGCGATGCATAGATTAAGTTTGACCCATGTTGGAACAAAAAGTGAATTTATTTGATAATTCTCAATGTATTCTGATATATTTAAAAGAATTGCTTATCTCCGTTTCAAAGTTTTGTATTTCTTATTCTCTATTATGTTTATTAGGTGCTTGTGTTTATTCTATTTGCTAACTTTGTCCTGTTATGAATATTAGAAAAGGAACTCCGGAAGATATAGACGAGTTGGAGGCTCTATATAATGAGTTGAACGACTACTTGAAGGCAAATATAAATTATCCGGGTTGGATCAAACATATCTATCCTGTGCGCGAGACAGCGGAAGAGGGCATCGAAGCTGGTGATTTGTATGTAGCGGAAGCAGGTGCGAAAATAGCAGGAAGTGTTATTTTAAGCCATGAACCCGAAGCAGCCTATGATCAGGTAAAATGGGGGATAGATGCCGATTATAGAGATATAGTGGTTATACGGACATTGGTTGTTCATCCTTTGTTTATGTCGGAAGGCATTGGTGTGGAATTGATGACCTTTGCGGAAAAGTATGCTCTACAGAAAAAAATGAAAGCTATTCGCCTCGATGTTTCGGTTGGGAATCTGGCTGCGATATCTCTTTACGAAAAGCTGGGATATAAGTATATCGGAACGGTTGACCTGGGTTTGCCGTATGAGCATCTGAAATGGTTCAAGCTATATGAATTATTGATTTAATTGTAAAGATTGTTGGTATTTGTGAAATCGGTAATTCGGGG
Organism: Dysgonomonas sp.; assembly: GCA_032477055.1. GTDB lineage: Bacteria > Bacteroidota > Bacteroidia > Bacteroidales > Dysgonomonadaceae > Dysgonomonas_A. The sequence goes on from JAWDXP010000003.1 coordinate 76,625, forward strand.
GAAAACCTTTATATCGGAATATTGTTAATAATGAACGTGATAAATCATAAATTATTAACACAATAAAAAAGAAGAGATATGAGTAGTTTTCCGAAGAGAGACCCTCTGAATGATCAACTGATTACACCTCAAAATTCAGTTCTGATTATCATCGATTATCAGCCTATACAGATAACCTCTATTAACTCGATGGATAAACTGTCACTAATCACCAATATGGGATTTCTGGCAGACTTGGCCAAATCTTTTAAAGTGCCTGTAATATTATCTACCGTAAATGTGCGGACGGGTGTCAATAAAGACACTATTCCTGAAATTCATAAACACTTGGAAGGAATTACTTCTTATGACCGGACTACGATCAATGCGTGGGAAGACAAAGAGTTTTATGAAGCGGTGAAAGCTACCGGACGGAAGAAACTCCTGATGGCAGCCCTTTGGACAGAGGCGTGCCTGACTTTCCCAACACTGGATGCAATAAAAGAAGGGTATGAAGTATATCCGATTGTAGATTGTGTGGGAGGTACTTCTGTTGCTGCACATGAGGCAGGTCTGAGAAGGGTGGAGCAGGCTGGAGCACACCTAACGAGTCTGGCTCAGTTGGCTTGCGAGCTTCAACGGGATTGGAATAGAGCAGAAACAAAAGAAGATTTTGTACGTATAATGGAAGCGGCTCATTATTTTCCAAAGTTTTAATCAATTAAGGACATAATAAAAAGTAGGGACGAAATTTTTCGTCCCTACTTTAGTTATTAGAAGTTAGCTCTATCCAGTTTCCACCAGTATGCCATATCGGATTCTTGATATTTTGTCATCCCTGTTTTTTGGAGAACCCGTTGCGAGGCTAAATTGCTTTTCTCGGTTTCGGCAATGATGCTTTTTACCGATGGCTGTTTCAGTGCCCATTCGCTTAATGCTCTCACAGCTTCGGTCATATAGCCTTTATTACGGAATCCGTTGTGAGTTCCGTAACCGATTTCGACCATCGCATTTTCTTCCGGTGTGTTTTTGAAGTTAATACTACCAACAGACTTATTCTCGGACTTTAGAATAATCTGCCTGTTGGTATGCCATATCCAGTTGTCCGTGTCATTCATCCCTTTTTCGAATTGGTATTTCATCACCCATTGCAGATGAGAGTCCATGATCGCGCCCGATGGCATTAGTTGTAGCGCCTCTTCCATCTTTTCCATACTGCCTAAAAGCAGTTTGAATTGCTCTTGGGTGAGAGGAATAATTATTAATTGTTCTGTTTCGATAATCATTACATTCGATTTTTTGTCCGATTTTTATAAAATAAGCATAAACTTATTTCTATCAGTCGTTTCAAATTAATTATAATATATAGGAAAATTTTCCGAAATAGAGAATCTTCAGGAAACGGAAGGGATAGCCGGTAAATTAATCGTTTGATTATTAATTACAGGCTATTTACTGCACAATATATTTAGTAGTTAACATAAATTTTTTCAGTGAAAACAAATGTATGTATTTCTTATTTGATAATTACAAAAAATACATACAAAAAACGAAAGGCATTAAGGAATCCATCCTATAATGGTATTGTTTTCGGCTAAAGTCAGAATTGTTTTCATACGGTTAATTGTGAAAAAAGTTAGAGGATTATTTAGAAAAAGGGGCACAATGATAATATAAGTGTGTATAAAAAGTAAGAAATAGGATAAGATAGATTCTTAAATATTCCTTTACCGGAATTTAACACCTTGATAATACCTGTTTTTTTCCTTTGCAGCAAATTATTAAACCAATTGAATTATGAAAAAACAGCTATTGCTATTATCTAAAACCTTTATGTTAGTAACCTTTTTAGCCGCAACTGTATCGTGTTCGGACGACGATACTACTCTCCGAAAAACACATTTGTATGGAGGAACGGATATTACGTCTTATGCAACTGTAACTGCTCAGACCGAGACTAAAAAATCGGGTATCGATATTCTTCGGAATGGTACATGGAGGTTATATAATACTGTAGATTTGGATACTCCGTTGTTGAATGGCAGTACAACCGGATATTCGGAACTGGGGCATACCGATTACCGTCAATATTGCCTCGAGTGGTCGGATGATTCGAGAGCAGTATTTGCTCCGCGACAATTGCCTATGGAGGGACAACCTAATTTTCGTGATTTGGGTGGATATAAAACTACCGATGGAAAGTTTGTGAGATGGGGGATGGTCTTACGTTCCGGAAAATGTAATAATCTGACGGATAGCGATCTTCAGTATTTGGCTACAGTTCCACTAAAGACAGTCATCGATTTTCGTTCAGATGAGGAGAGAAATGCAGAACCGGACAAAGTTCCCAATACTGTTACTTCTGAGATACATTATCCCATCAATCCCGGCAATTTGAGCAATGTAGATATATCGGAAGCCATCTCGAGAGGAGATATAGAAGCCTGTAAGCAATATCTGGTAGATGCCAACGAGCAACTGGTATTACATTTTCAGGAAGAATACAAAGCTTTTTTTGAAGACCTGATGGAGGGTCGTAAAACTCCGCTGATGTTTCACTGCACAGCCGGTAAAGACAGAGCTGGCTTCGCTTCGGCGATGTTCCTAGCCTCGCTAGGTGTTGACCGTGAAACGATCATCAAAGACTATCTGCTTACGAATGAAATGACCGGTGTAACCATAGAGGGTATGAAGGAAATTTACGGAGATAACGATGTTGCAGTCTGCATGTATTACATTAGCTCCGTGCAAAAGGAGTATATAGAAAAGGCTTTCCGGACTATCGAAGAAAAGTATGGCACGGTAGAGAGTTATCTGACCGATCAGTTAGGTGTTGATCTGGTTAAAATGAAGAAACTCTATTTGTATTAGAATGAATATTGTAAATAATATTCCGGCTATTGTACAAACCAGAATGTCTGGTGCTATGAATAAATTACTTTAGATTATTATCATGAAAGTATATGCACAATACGGTAATATGAGGAAAGATGTTATGATAGCCGGGATATGTTTATGAATTACCAGCCACTACAAAAAGTTGTGTCTGGAAATAAGAAAGAGGTGCGAATAACACCTCTTTTTGTCTTATGACTGAGCCTATTTTAGGATGGATAATGTATAACTATATTTATATTCTTTATCGGTGAATCTATATTCATCCAAAGGGGTTGCTCCCCATGAGTTCAGTCCTGCTAGACCTCGTTGGAATAGGTCTACGCAGAGAACCGTCTCATTTCGAGGTATCAGGTCAGACATGTGTTGCTGCTTCTTGGTCTTACCCGGGTCAAGGTCTTCGGGGCGGTAATTAATAGCACTAACCGATAAAGGTTGAGCACCTCTGATTTTGATACCTTTACCATTGTTGTCTTTTAATGTCAGCCAACGTACATCTGTTTTATTACCTGTCTCTTGCGGGCGGATATATGGGAATGCTTGTTCTCGGACATTTCCCTGCCAGATACCCATGAAAGTATCAGCATTACGGTCTACGTAGTTTTCATGTGGTCCACGTCCGTACCAGGTAAATTGGTCTATCTCTTTAGGAAGTGTCATTAACATACCGAAGCGCATCATTTCCGGCAGATTATCTGTCAAGGCTTTGTAGTGGGCTGTAGTAGTAAGGCTGCCGTCCTTGTTTACAACATAGGTAAGGCTGACAGTCGCTTCTATGCCGGCAGGCTGTAAAAGGTAATTTACTGTTAGAGTACCATTCTCTTCTTTGTTTCCAAGATATTTGTAGCGGATATTATCACCGGCTGCATTCCAGATGCTCAGACGATATTGGGCACTTTCTCCAAAATCATTGTCAATAGGAGCGCGCCAGAAATTCATACGTGGTAGCGTCCTGAAAACATTCGTGCCATTATTTGTAATATTGATTAAACCTTTTCCGTCTTTTGTTGAAAATTCATATGCGACAGTTCCTGCTTTGACAACAATATTGTCTTCACCCTTTTCTATATTTATAGATGCGGAATTGTCTTGTGCATTAGTAAAATAATTATTGGAAGAATACGCAAATTCCCCTTTGGCAACTTCAAATCCGGCAGGAAGGAATTCTGTTTTTTCATTATTGTATGCAAAGATTTGCAAATAATACTCCGATCCGGCTTGAGGAGATATGGCAGGCAGGTTTAGTTTTATGTCTTTTTTATTATCGGCATATATTGTTGCATCAAAAGAGCCTTTTCCAATATTTTCACCGTTTCTGAGCAATACCCATTCGAAAGAATAATTCTTCGGAGTGATATCTGTGAATTTGTAATCATTGATTATTGTAATTATCCCTTTTTCTAAATCTTTTGGTTCGAAGAGTATATTTTGGTATACTTTCTTTACAATGTATGTATGAGGTACATAATTTTGGTCGGGTGAGATAAGCCCGTCTGCAACAAAGTTTCCGTCATTCATTTTGTTGTATCCTTTCAGGTCTCCGCCATATGCCCAATAGAAACGCCCTTGCTCGTCGTGAGCAGGATAACCGTGATTATACCATTCCCAGATAAATCCTCCTTGCATATTTTTACTGCTTCTCATCAAATCCCAATATTCCTGAAAGTTACCCATACTATTACCCATTGCATGAGCATATTCACACATGATATATGGCTTTTCGAGGTTGCGGGCAGCATCTCGTTTCATAGATTCCCACGAAGGGTACATTGGGCAAAATATATCGGTGTTTCTGTCTTTCTGATGTGCTTGCTCGTACTGAACCGGACGGCTATTGTCTCTATCCTTTGCCCAGTCATACATGTCAAAGTATGCTTTTCCGTTGCTGGCTTCATTTCCTAATGACCAGAAGATGACAGATGCGTGGTTTTTGTCTCTTTCTACCAATCGTATGACGCGATCCATATGGGCTGCATGCCATTCGGGAAAGTTGGATACATTATCTGGTCCATACCCAAGTCCGTGAGATTCCAGATTGGCTTCATCTATCAGATAAATTCCATATTCGTCACATAACTTGTACCACAGAGGTTGCTGAGGATAGTGAGAGGTTCGTATAGCATTGATATTTAGTTCTTTCATAAGTTGGAGGTTGCGAATCATCTCTTTGCGAGTAACCACATTTCCGGTATTTGTATTGAACTCGTGTAAATTAACCCCTTTGAAATAGACTTTTTTTCCATTGATTAATACTTGTGCATCTTTGATCTCTATTTTTCGGAAACCAACTTTATGAGAAGTAGACTCAATAATGTTGCCTTTGCTATCTTTTAAAGTCAACAACATAGTATAAAGATTCGGCGTTTCGGCTGTCCATTTAAGAGGAGACGGCACTGTCCCCGTAAAAGATATTTCTTTTGTGCCTGTGGCAGGGATTTCAACTTTTTGAGATTTGTTGAATACCTTTTTATCTGTTTTGTCTATTATAGAAACCTCTATATTCTGTATTTGTGTGGTATTTGTATAGTTTTTTAATTTAACATCTGCACTAAATATTCCGTTTTTATAATTGTTATCTAAATCGGGATGGGCAAAAAAGTCTTGTATACGGGTTTGTGCCGTGCTATAAAGGTATACATTACGGTTAATGCCTCCTAGCCGCCACATATCCTGATCTTCGAGATATGACCCGTCACTGAATTTGTGAACCTGACATGCCAACAGGTTTTTTCCTTTATGGATATATGGTGTTATATCAAATTCGGCAGGGCTTTTGGCATTTTGTGTATAGCCGACTTTTTGTCCGTTTATCCAAACATACATAGAGTTTGTCCCTCCTTCAAAATGGATGAAGACTCTTCTGCCATCCCAATTGTCGGGAATGACAAATTCGTGACGATAAGCTCCTGCGGGAGAATCATCTTTTTCTATATATGGAGGATTTTTCTCGAATCCAAATCCGGAATTTACATACATCGGGATTCCATAACCGTTAAATTCCCAATTACCAGGAACTGGCATATCTACCCATTTGTCAGTGTTATAATTCTCATTATAAAATCCTGAAGGTATATCGGCAATACGGGGAACCCAAAAGAATTTCCATGTGCCATTTAATGATTTATAATAAGGCGATGTGGAGTAGTTATCTCCAGTAGCTAATGACTCGGACGGATAGGGTAAGGAAGTTGTTCTTGTTTCTTCTTTATTGATTGCGAAAACTTCAGGATTTTCCCAGTCCGGAATATTATCCTGAGCTGATAGGGTTAAACTTATGAATACTAAAATAAATAGATAAAGTGTTTTTTTCATGATTTTTATGTCATTGGTTTGGGATTAATGTTAAAATAGCATTTAAGATTCTAAATACAAATATAGTATTATGATTAGTTTTTTCGAGTTTAAATATATGTCAAATTGGATATAGGAATCTGCCAAATATAGATATTGGAAAAAAGAGTTGTATGGAAAGAACCTTTTTGATACATAGTTTGTTTAAGTGTTAATTATTTTATAAAAGAGAAAAAGAGTTGATAATAATATTGTATTAAATATAAATTAATTCAATTATATAATATATTTTAATTCGAAACGTTATATATAGTGAATTTGATAATCTTTTGATATAAATATGATCATTTAATATCGTATTATTTTAATCTTACACTAAGTCTGTTTTATTATTATTTTTCTGATTTGAAAAAAAGGAACTAACTTTGTGAAGAAATTTTTATTGAAATTTTTAATCATTTATGATGTCAACAAAGAAATTTATTAAGATTTTTTATTGTTTTTTGGGAGGGCTTATCATTACTTTTCTTAGTTCATGTAATGCATACAAGGATATACCTTATTTGAAAAATGCAGATCAAGCATCTGCATATGAGTTATTCTTAACAGAAGGCGTTCATGAGCCTGTTATCATGCCTAATGATATATTAAGTATCACTGTTAATTCTACTATTGTTGGAGCTGCTACAGATTTTAATTTACCCGTGGTGCCCTCTTCGTTGAGTACTCCTATACAGACTACAGTAACAACCTCTTCAAATAGCGGAAGTTTACAAAACTATATTGTAGATAAAAATGGCAGTATCAGTTTTCCCGTATTAGGAACTCTGAAAATTAGTGGGATGTCAACAGAAGAAGCGGAGGAATACATTACTTCTCTTATTTATCCTAAATATATATCTGTAAAGCCTATAGTTAATATCCGATTTCTAAATTTTCAGGTTTCAGTGCTTGGAGAAGTTTCAAAACCTGGAATATATAAATCAGATAATGGTCAGATGACTGTTTTTGATGCTTTGGCTGCTGCTGGAGATATGACTATTTATGGTAAAAGAGATAATGTTTTATTAATTAGGACTAAAGAATCTGGTGAGATTGCTATGCACCGAATAAATCTTCAGGATAAAAGTACTATTCTAGACAGAAATACATTCTATTTACAGCAAAACGATAAATTGTATATTGAACCGAATAAAACAAGAGGGAATAACTCCAGATTTGGTACATTAGAGTCAATTGGGTTATCAGCTTTGTCGGTTGTCATTTCGTTAATAGCTATTATTACACGTTAATTTTTTATATGAATAAGATAGAAAAAGAATGGGAGGATAACGAAACTACCTCTCTGGCTGAGGTTTTTTACGAATATCTTCGCTATTGGAAATGGTTTATATTATCAGTTGTACTTTGTTTAGTAGTAGGTGTTGCTATAATATTAACAACTCAAAGGCAATATAAATCTACATTATCAGTTATTCTTAATGAAGAAAAAAGTGCATCGAATAAAGGTTCGGCAGAGATAAACCTAGATGTAATAGGGCTTCTGTCTACAACTAATAATATTGATAATGAAATTGCTATATTTTCTTCTCCAGACTTATTGAGTTCAGTGATTGATTCTCTGAATTTGCAGACGACTTATTATATTGAAAATGTGTTTCGGAAGATAGAATCATATCAAGAATTTCCATTTTATGTAGCTTATAAGTCAAAAAAAGAAGAATTAGCGGGAAACATAAAATTTAATATAGTAAAATCAGGGGCAGAATACGAGGTTAAGGGAGTTTATACTCAATTAGGTGGAAATAAAGTAGAGATTAATCAATCTATAGAACGTTTTCCTGCACAAATTTATTTACCGGATAGTATTGGATACGTTGATATCTTAAGTCGAAGCGTAAAAGTCAAAGATAATGAAAAATACTTTGTGGTGATTAATGATAAGTCGAGCACACTCCGTGTATTATCTTCGAGTTTATCGGTTACTCCAACCAGTAAAAATTCTTCTGTTTTAGGACTCACTTTATTGGTGAATAATGCAGAGAAAGGGGCTGTTGTTTTAAGAGAATTAGTGAAGCAGTATAATGAAATGAATGTTAAGGTTAATAATGAAATGGCCTATAACACTGCTTTATTTATAAATGAGAGGTTAAAGGAAATAGCTATTGAATTAGGTGACGTTGAAAGAGAAGTGGTTGATTATAAACAACGCAATAGAATTGCAGACTTGGGTTCAGAAGCTCAGCTTTTTGTCCAGCAAACGGGGCAAAATCAGCAAAAGTTAATGGAGGTTGAAACACAGTTGAATGTAATTAGTTTAGTAGATCGGTTTGTTAATGATCCTAATAATCAATTAAAGCTCATTCCTAATCTAGGCGTTTCAGATCCAACTCTATCGCAAGTTATTACTGAATATAATAGCAAAATCTTGGATTCGGATGCTCTATTAAAAAGTACTGGAGAAGAGAATCCAATGAGGATACGATTGACGGAAGAGATAAATAATATGCGTAATAGCATCTCTAGCTCTCTGACAAATGTAAAACAAGCTTATTCTATTTCAAAAAGAGATTTGCAAAGACTATCAGGTACTACACAAGCTCGTATACAATCTATTCCGCAACAAGAAAAAGGGTTGATAGAAAAAGTTCGTCAACAACAACTGAAAGAAAGTCTTTTCCTCTTTCTAATGCAAAAAAGAGAAGAAACTAACTTATCTATAGCTTCTACTTCCGATAAAGCTCGTATAATAGCTTCACCTCAAACTCGTTTGATCCCGGTAGCTCCTAAGTCGCAGACTATTTTATTAGTATCATTTATATTAGGAGTATTAATTCCAGTAGTAATAATATATATTGTTAATTTACTTAGAACTCATATTAGAGGACGTAGTGAATTGGAAAAATTGGCTAAAGTAAGTATTATAGGACAGATTGGTAAAAATGACACGAAAGCGAACATTGTAATAGGCGAAGGTCAGAATAGTGGCGTTGCGGAGATGTTTAGAGCATTGAGGAATAATCTTAATTTCGCTTTGAATAATAAAGAAAAGAATGTTATACTTATAACATCTTCTCTTTCAGGTGAGGGTAAAACTTTTGTGAGTGTTAATTTGTCTGTAACATATGCTCTTTCAGGCAAGAGAGTTTTATTAATAGGTGCAGATATTCGTAGACCTAGATTAAAGGAATATGTGCAAATTAATGTAAATAAAGGATTAAGCGATTTCTTAATAGATCGAGATTCAGATTGGAATAAATATATAAATAACTCGGGTTTACATCCTAATATGGATGTCATGATGGCTGGTACTATTCCTCCTAATCCAAATGAATTATTAATGAATCAGAAGTTAGATGGGTTTTTTAAGGAAATTGAAGAAGTATATGATATTGTAATATTAGATACGGCTCCAGTTGGGTTAGTTTCAGATAGTTATCAGATTGGAAAATATGCCGATGTGACTTTATATATTGTGAGAGAAAACGTAACTCCTAGAGATGCTATTAACTTTGTTAATACTCAGAGGAGAGATAATCGTTTGAAGAATATGTATTTAGTGTTAAATGGTTCTACTTTGGATAGTAGTTATAAATATGGCTATGGAAAGGGATATGGCTATGAAAATATATAATTTGGTTTTTCGAGATAAATTATACTAGGAATACATAATACATAAGGAGGAAATATTGAGAGTTGAAATATTGGATGTAAAGATTGGGCTCTTTAAAAGATAATTTGAAATTATTTTTTCTTTTAAGAATTCAATGAAAAATATATAATTGATTTTTATGGAAACAAAAGATTAATTATTATGTTATACTTTACAGATATAGTTTCAAATAATATATCAAGGAGTACACTTACTTTATCAAAGGGGAGATTATAATTTTATTATTAGATTGATGATTAACAGGCTTATAAGAAGAATATATAAATCATTTCTGGAGAACAGGCTTTTAAGTCGTTGGTTCGTATTGTTAATTGACACAATTCTTATTGTTTTTTCTACAATAATTTCTTATTTTTTGACTCTTCAAATATATAAGAATATTAGTATAATTAAACATCCTGTATTTGTTGAATATCTTTGTATTACGTTATTCTTTAATCTGTTGTTTTTTGTTTTATTCAAGACATATCGGGGGATAGTGAGGTATTCTACAGTGCATGAGTTTAGACGTATATTGCTTTCGTTGTTATTTGCTGATTTTTTTATTTTCCTGTTCTTATATAAAGTAATCGGTCCCTCGGGTAGCGTATCGGTCGCTTATTGTAGTACATTATTTTTGGTGTCTTTAGTTGGTTTATACGGTTTCCGTATTACTGTTGTTTATACTTATCAACAGCTGTCTCAGAAGTTTGGTGAAAATCCATATATCCCTGTATTTATATGGGGTCTGAATGAAGAGAACTTAAAACTGACTCAATTATTGGATACAGGTAATAATAAATTCAAAGTAGAAGGTGTATTGACAACTCAGGATAACTCTAAATTGAGAGGGTTATCTAGTGTCCCTGTTTTAGTTATAGAAAGTCTTGATATGCTTTCTAAATACAGGATTAAAAATGTATTATTTACTAATGAAAGAGAACTACAAGATAATAAAGTTTATGCTGAGAAGCTTTTGAAAAAGGGTATTGGCATATTCATTACTCAGCAGACAAATATAGATAATATGTCTCAATTATCTGAAGTTGGAAGTCATATTCGCTCAGTTCAGATTGAGGATTTATTAGGAAGACCTGAGATCAATATAAGCCTTGATATAATAGAACAGGAGACAAAAGGGAAAAGAATATTGGTGACTGGTGCAGCCGGTTCTATTGGTAGTGAAATTGTGAGACAATTGGCTTTCTTCTCTCCGGAGCAAGTTATATGTCTCGATCAGGCTGAAACCCCATTGTATGATTTGGAACTTGAACTGAAAAAGAAATATTCTGAACTTAACTTTGTTACTATCATAGGAGATATTCGTAATAAGAATAAATTGAGGAGTATATTTAAAGAATATCGACCAGAGATCGTTTATCATGCTGCGGCATATAAACATGTTCCTCTGATGGAGAAGTATCCTTGCGAGGCTATAGTCACAAATGTTTGTGGAAGCAAGAATGTTGTTGATTTGGCTATTGAATATAATGTGGAAGCATTTGTTATGGTATCAACAGATAAGGCTGTAAATCCTACTAATATAATGGGTGCTTCTAAGCGTATCGCTGAAATATATGTTCAAAGTTGTGCAAATGATTCTGTAAAAAATAATTCAGGAACTAAATTTATAACAACCCGTTTCGGGAATGTTTTGGGTAGTAATGGCTCTGTTATTCCTATTTTTAGAAAACAAATAGAAAAAAGAGAGTCTATAACTGTTACTCATCCCGATATTACTCGGTATTTTATGACTATCCCCGAGGCTTGCCGTCTGGTATTAGAGGCTTCTGTTATAGGAAAATCAGGATACATATATGTTTTTGATATGGGTGAACCAGTCAAAATATATGACTTAGCAAAACGAATGATCGAATTAGCCGGTTTAATCCCGGATGAAGATATAAAAATAGAATTTTCGGGATTACGTCCCGGAGAAAAACTGTACGAAGAATTATTAAATGATTCTGAGATTACGGAGGAGACAAGTCATGAAAAGATTATGACAGCTAAGGTACGTGAATACTCGTTCTTTGAAATATCTCCTTTGGTGGAAGAGATTATAACATTAGCTCGTGAAGAAGAAGTATATAACATGGTTACATCAATGAAGCAGCTTGTTCCCGAATTTATAAGTAATAATTCTGAATTTGAGCTTTTGGATAAGAAAATTACGATTTAAATGTTTATATAATTATATAATGTAATATAAAAGCGATCTTTCCAGATCGCTTTTTGTTTATGATTCAAAGATAAATAATAAGATTTATATTTTAGGTAAAATTATAATTATCGGTTTTTATTATATCAAAGTATATGTAATATATTTTGTAGATTTGCTTAATATTAAATGATGGAACAAAGAACAAGTAAAGCTGTTGGGTAATTTTAAAGGGCTATGATTGTTCACAAAAAATTAAATGTAGGATAATTATTAATGAATAATTTTATATTATTGGTCATTGTTTTAGGGGGGATTGTTTTGGGGATACTATCCATACTCTTTTTAAAAAAAAGAAAAAGTCATTCTGCTTATTTTGATGAAGGAGAACATGATTCTTTTTCAGATTCTTCTGAACTCGCTTCACGTTCTAATGCCGTCTATTTGTTTGGCGATTTTGAAGTAAGAGACAGGAATAATAATGATATTACATATTTGTTTACACCAAAGTTGAGATTGGTTTTTGTAGTATTACTCGAATATACTATAAAGCAAGGTGGTATATCTTCTCAAGAATTAAGTGAGATATTTTGGGCAGATAAAGAAACAGATAAAGTAAAAAATGTAAGGGGCGTAACAATAAATAACATCCGAAAAATCTTAAACGAATTGGATGATGTAGCACTAATATATGATGAGAATGTTTTTAAACTGGTATTTTCAGAAAATGGTTATTGTGATTGTATGAAGTTGCTGGCGTTGGCAAAGAATAGAGAGGTTGACAATAATATAGATGAGTTTACTCAAATATTGAGTAGAGGAGACTTTCTCAAATCTTTTGACATGCCCCTCTTTGACTCGTTTAGGGCTTATACAGAACATGAATTGGAGCCTATGCTTATCCTGACTATTGGCAGAGGATATAAATACTCACAATTTAGAAGAGTAGTGGTATTATCCAAATCTTTGTTAGGCTTGAATCCCCAAAGTGAGATCGGACTCCAATTTTTAATTCATTCGTTACAAAAAATGAATCTGGATAAACAAGCCAGGGAAGAGTTTCGAAATTTTACATTAATATATCAAAATAATACAGGGCAAGAGTATTATAAATCTTATTCTGATATATAAATATAAGTTTTATTTATTATAGTGTGTGTTATATAATTTTTATCAATATAATTTATCACTTATAACTTCTCATAAATAATATAAATAGTTTTAATTGTTAAATGTTGGTTGTGAGGTTGTTGGGGGTCGTTTGGTGGATAGATATTGTTTTTTTCTGGAATGAATATAATTGAAAAAACACTTATGTTTGGCTTTGTTTTTTGTTTGGATCTTTGTTATTCGTAATTTTGTTAAAAAGAAAGAACAAACTATCAAATTAAAATAAAAAAATAAGAATTATGAAAACATTAGATTATCTTCATTTAGATGCAGCACAAGCAGGAAAGACTGTTAATTCATTGCAACAACTTCTAGCCGATTTCCAATTGTTTTATACAAACCTGAGAGGTTTTCACTGGAATATACAAGGCAAAAGTTTCTTTACGCTACATAGCAAATTCGAAGAGATGTATGACGATGCTGCAGAAAAAGTGGATGAGATCGCTGAGCGTATATTGATGTTGGGTGGAGTACCTGCTAATAAATTTAGTGATTATTTGAAAATTGCTCAAGTAAAAGAAGTTGCAGGTGTAACATGTGGAGAGGAAGCGGTAAAAAATATTCTGGAAACACTTAGTCTTCTAATAAAGGAAGAAAGATCTATTCTGGAACAAGCTTCAGAAGCAGGAGATGAATCTACAGTAGCTTTGATGAGTGATTACTTGAAAGAGCAAGAGAAAACAGTTTGGATGTTAGTTGCCTATTCAACTTCTTCTTGCAATAAGTAATAAGAATTTGATTCAGGATTTTTTATAGATGTTAAAGAAAAGAGTCGGACATAGAATGTCTGACTCTTTTTTTTCTTTAGAAACTTAATTTAATTCCAGTAAAATAACTTCGGGGTAGGGAAGTATCATAGATATAGCTTGATACTCTGTCCGAACCTTTCTCAAAGTAATCTAGATATGAATTGAATATGTTCGGAATTCCTGCACTGATTTTTAAGGTACTTTCTTTATAAAAAGGAATTTCATAAGTGACTTTCCGGTTCATATCGAAAAAGAGAGATGTCGTTACAGATTTATTTTTTCTCCTCCGCCTTCATAAGAAACTAACATATTTCTGTGTAAGTTCCCGATAATGTTGTGGAAAATCTTTTTTAGGATAGTTGCTCCTAATCGGAGTTGTAATAAAGTATTATATGCAGTCTTAGCCTCTATATCTATTGTTATTCTGAGAGCTTTAATTACCTGAAAATAGTGATTGAAGATGATCATTTATTAAATTCTTCCCTGTACTGCCCCGGAGTTTTTCCTGTATGATTTTTAAATGACCGGTTAAAGTAAGATATGTTATCTGCCGATAGTTCGAAAGCGATATCTTTGATAGGCATATCAGTTGTAAGAAGTAACAATTGTGCTTTCTCCAATTTTTTCAGATTGATATATTTGATAGGAGTGCAGTTCACCTCTTTCTTGAATATACGTATAAAATGGTCTTCCGTAATACAAGCTATATCTGCTAAATCGGAAATTGTTATGTTTTTGTCGACATTCTCGTGTATGTACTGAAGGCATTTATTGACCCGTTCGTCCATATGCCTCGATTTTATTTTAGCCGAAACCAAAAATTTTGAAGTGAGTTGATACAAAATACCTCTTGTCTCTAAAGAGGAATATGCAGGCATGCGGCTATTATCAGCAATGTTCTGGGAGAAGGTCGGCGCATTGTCATACAATCGCGGATCATAATTTCTTAAATGACGCTCGGGATTTATATCAAGTAGCCTTTTGGTGAGCAATAGGTCTAACGGTGATGCCGGTATACCTATCGGAAAATCATAAATATCGAATATAGATTCTTTATTAAACGCTTTTTCGTAGAAGTGGATGTAATAAAGCGAGAAGAAGCTGTCGCATTCATCATCGTGTAAAGTAAAAGGAGGGGTCAGGTATAGATTGCCGGGTTCGAGACTATACATTTTGTCACCAATATATGTTTGGGCAGTTCCTCCGGTTACATGATATATACGGGCAAAGGGGCTATAAATGCTTTTCCAGTTCCAGTTCGCATTCATTTCCGAGTATCCTATATTTAATAGAATAAGTTCTAATTCTCCTATCTTTTCGTTCATCGCTGCTGGTCGCTTTTATATCATATTGTAACTTTATAAATATACTTATTTTTAGGTGTTAACAAGAAAAAAAAAACATAAAAGTCGATTTTGTGTTATTTAGTCGTCGATTTTGTGTAAATGTTTTCTTGCGAGGATTCATATATTTGCTATTGAGCTAAATGAAGTAATAATATTAGTATTACATTAAATCTATAAATATATCATGAATACAAAAAGATTCCAAGGCGAATGGCCAAAAATTGGTATTAGACCTACTATCGATGGTCGTATGGGCGGAGTACGCGAGTCACTCGAAGTTCAGACAATGAACATGGCTAAGAGCGTAGTCGAATTATTAACTAAAGAATTAAGATATCCGGACGGAAGCCCCGTACAATGTGTAATTGCAGACTCTACAATCGGGCGTGTAGCAGAAAGTGCAGCCTGTGCCGAGAAATTCAAAAAAGAAAACGTAGGAGTAACTATTACTGTAACACCATGCTGGTGTTATGGTAGTGAGACAATGGATATGGATCAGCATACAATAAAAGCTGTATGGGGATTCAATGGTACAGAGCGTCCGGGTGCTGTATATCTGGCAGCCGTACTAGCTGCCCATGCTCAAAAAGGTTTACCTGCTTTTGGAATTTACGGACAAGATGTACAGGACTTGTCAGATACGACTATGCCAGCTGATGTAACGGAAAAACTACTTCGTTTTTCGAAAGCAGCGATGGCTGTAGCTATCATGAGAGGTAAGTCTTATTTGTCGATAGGTGCCGTTTGTATGGGTATTGCAGGTTCTATTGTTAATACCGATTTCTTTGAAGATTATCTAGGTATGCGTTGTGAAGGAGTTGATGAAGTTGAAATTATCCGACGCATGACTGAGGGGATTTATGATAAAGCAGAGTTCGAAAAAGCATTGGCGTGGGCTAAGGCTAACTGTAAAGAAGGAGAGGATGTTTGCAACAAACCTCAAAACCAGAAAGACCGTGCCGGAAAAGATACGGACTGGGAGTTTGTGGTGAAAATGTCATTGATTGTCCGTGACCTGATGCAAGGTAATCCTAAGTTGAAAGAAATGGGATTTGGTGAAGAAGCCTTAGGACATAATGCTATTGCAGCAGGATTCCAAGGGCAACGTCAATGGACAGACTTCTATCCGAACGGAGACTTTACAGAAGCTATCCTTAACTCATCTTTCGACTGGAATGGTATACGTGCTCCTTATGTTTTAGCTACGGAGAACGATGCTCTGAATGGTACTGCAATGTTGTTCGGAAATCTTTTGACAAATACAGCTCAGATATTTGCAGACGTTCGTACTTACTGGAGCCCAGAAGCTGTAGAAAGAGTTACGGGTAAAAAACTGGAAGGTGTGGCTGCTAATGGTATGATTCACTTGATAAATTCGGGTGCTGCTACATTAGATGGTTCAGGTCAGCAAAGTGATAAGGATGGAAAACCGGTCATGAAACCTTTCTGGGACATCGCAGAGGCAGAAGCGAAAGCTTGTCTGGATGCTACTACATGGGTTCCTGCTAACCGTGAATATTTCCGAGGAGGAGGTTTTTCTTCTAAATTCCTTACTCGCGGAGGAATGCCTTGTACAATGAGCCGCCTTAACCTTGTGAAAGGTATTGGTCCTGTATTGCAAATAGCAGAAGGATGGACTGTAGAGTTGGATCCGGCTGTACATAAGATATTAGACGATCGCACAGATAAGGGTTGGCCTACAACATGGTTTGTACCACGCCTTACTGAAAGTGATAATTTCAAAGATGTTTATTCAGTAATGAATAACTGGGGTGCTAATCATGGTTCAATAAGTTTTGGGCATATTGGCGCAGATTTAATAACTTTGGCGTCGATGTTACGTATACCTGTTTGTATGCACAATGTTGATGAGAAAGATATCTACCGTCCTGCCGCATGGAATGCGTTCGGTATGGACAAGGAAGGTGCTGACTATCGTGCATGCCAGACATACGGGGCATTGTATAAGAAATAGATAGTTAAATATAACGCCACTTTTTATATGAAGAATGACCTAAAGGAGGGTTATTTGAAGAACAGGGCAGAAGCCCGAAAACGCTTCTGCCAGTTCCTCAAAGTTAATCCGGAGACCATCGACCAGTACAAGTATTGGCACAACAGTAAAAATATTTGGAAAGAAATTCCTGAAGGTATAAGAAAAGCAGGTATCCTGGATATGGAGATATATCTGATAAACAATGATACTGCTTTTATGATAGTCGAAACCCCGTTAGACTTTGAATGGGATGCAGCCTTCGGCGAATTGGCCACTTACGAGCGGCAGTTGGAATGGGAAGATTTTGTTTCGCAATTCCAAGTAGATGGAAAGACAGGTCAACGATCAGAAGAAAAATGGCAACTAATGGAGAGAATTTTCTCTCTGACCGAATCGTTGAGGAAATAATCAGTTCAAATAAATTTTAATAGAATATCTAAGAAAACCATTTGACCAAAGACGCACTGAAAAAACAGAAGATTAAGACTCTTATCAATATCTGTTCCACCTGTTTTTTCAGTGTTTTGGTTATCCTTTTTCTTGGGTATAGTAATCTTGTTATATCATAATGGCAACAAAAGAACAAATCGCAGAGTTCATAGAACAGGCGCATCGTGTAGGAAAAGAACGTTTACAATTGTGTAGCAGTGGAAATATATCATGGCGAATCGAGGAAAATGTAGCTTTGGTTTCGGGTACAGGCTCGTGGCTGCCACGCTTGAAAGAGGAAAATGTAGCAATATGCGATATTGCAACCGGAATGAAGATGGACGGCGCTAAACCATCTATGGAAAGTACTTTCCATTTGGGAGTTTTGCGTGAGCGTAAAGATATGAATGTTGTGCTGCACTTTCAGTCCGAATATGCTACCATCGTATCGTGCATGAAAGATAAGCCTAAGAATTACAATGTAGTGGCTGAAGTTCCTTGTTACTGTGGACGTGAGATTCCTGTAGTTCCTTATTACAGACCGGGTTCGCCCGAATTGGCTAAGGCGATTACAGAAGCATTAGCCGAACATGATGCTGCTATCATGAGTAAACACGGACAGGTTGTTTGTGGAAAAGATTTTGATGATGCTTTCCAGAAAGCTGTATTCCTTGAAATGGCTTGTGGCATCATTGTCCGTGCAGGAGAAGGTAATTATCTAACCCTGACAGACGAGGAGATACACGATTTGGATGTATATATTTTAGGAAAAGCTAGTAAATAATCTTCACTATGGCATATCTAGCACTAGACCTGGGAGCCGGAAGTGGACGGGCAATTGTGGGAACTATTGAGGATGGGAAACTACATCTCAAAGAAATTCACCGTTTTGCCAATCGCCCTGTGAAATTGAATAATACCCTTTATTGGAATTTCCTTTCTTTGTTTGATAACATAAAGCAGGGTATTACTCTTGCCGTAAGGCAAGGATATGACCTGAAAGGAGTTGCCGTTGATACATGGGGTGTCGATTTCGGATTGATAGATAAGAAAGGAAATATGTTGACTAATCCTGTTTGCTATCGGGATGATAGGACGATAGGAATGTCAGAAAAGTCTTCTGCATATGTAAGTAAAGAGCAGTTTTATGCTTTTACGGGCATTCAGCAGATGGAAATTAACTCAGTTTTTCAATTATTAAGCCTTAAAAACACACAAGATTCTAACCTTACTGTTGCCAGTAACCTATTATTTACCCCTGATCTAGTCAACTACTTCCTGACAGGTATTAAAACCAATGAATATACAATTGCTTCTACATCTCAACTGTTGAATGCTAAAACCCGGGAATGGGAAGTAAGCCTCTTCGATGTTTTGGGGTTACCTGTTCATCTGATGGGAGGTATTATTCATCCCTGTTCTACAATCGGAAACCTGAGAGAAGATATTGTACGGGAGACAGGCGCAAATGCCAAAGTGTTTGCTGTCGGTTCGCATGACACTGCAAGTGCTATTGCGGCTATTCCTGCCAAAGGTGATGACTGGGCTTTCCTGAGTTCGGGAACTTGGTCGTTATTAGGCGTCGTATCCGATGAGCCTATATTGACGCAGGAAGCTATGGAAAATGACTTTACCAATGAGGGAGGAGTCGATAATAAAATACTTTTCATGCGTAACATTACCGGCTTATGGTTGTTACAGCGCCTGATTGCCGAATGGGAAAAAGAAGATGAAGAATGTTCTTACGAGTATCTATTGTCGGAATGTGAGAAAGCTTCTTCGTTCCGCAGTATTGTAAATAGTGACGATGCTTCGTTCTCTAATCCTGTATCTATGGCGAAAGCTATTCAGGATTATTGCAAAAAGACGAATCAAGCTATCCCTCAGAGTAAAGGCGAATTGGTACGATGTGTATTAGAATCGTTAGCTACAAAGTATCGTTTTGTATTAGACAAATTGCAAGAGTGTAGTGGAAAAGATATAAAACGGCTTTTTGTTGTTGGAGGTGGTAGCCAGAATGATCTTCTGAACCAATATATCTCCAACTCTCTGAATATGCCTGTGGTCACAGGTTTGATCGAAGCTACAGCCATAGGTAATATTATGCAGCAGGCTTTGACAGATGGCTGTATTGGAAGCTGGGAAGAAGCTTATAAAGTCATAGAGAAGACTTTTGACTTGAAAACATATCAGCCGGAAAATACAGAAGAATGGAACAAAATGGCTATGCAGGTCAAAGGCTTGTTTGGCTAAAGATTTTCTGTTTTGTTCTCAACCTTATTTTAACCTAAATATCATGCAAAATAACTCGAAAAGTACCTCAATGTTTCGAGGTAAAGAAGGGCAGAATTATCTGTTTCCTTTTATCCTTGTTACCAGTTTGTTTTTTATGTGGGGATTTGCCCATGCGTTGCTCGATGTCCTGAATGCTCACTTTCAGGAGATACTGAATATCTCTAAAGCGCGTTCGGCATTGGTTCAGTTTGCCCTTTATGGGGGATATGCCGTGATGGGGATTCCTGCAGGGCTCATTATAAAAAAGTATGGCTATAAGAAAGGGATCGTTTTTGGTTTGTTTGTATTTGCTTTGGGAGCATTTTTGTTCTATCCGGCAACGTTGATCAAAACTTTTCTGCCCTTCCTTATTGCTTTGTTTGTTATAGCTTGCGGATTGACATGTCTCGAAACTGCTGCCAATCCGTATACTACGGTTCTCGGACCATCCGAATCGGGAGCACGACGCATTAACCTTGCGCAGTCATTCAACGGGTTGGGATGGATTCTCGGACCCCTGGTTGGTGGTCTATTCATATTCTCGGGAGAAGGCGATCCTTTTGCTGCTTTGGCAAAGCCTTATATCGGGATAGGAGTCGTAGTATTGTTTATCGCTGTTATGTTTATCAGAACTCCTTTACCACAGATATCCGCAGAAGATGTACAAGCATCAGGACACGGACATGGTTCTTCTTCAAAGAGTAATAGTCGGTATAGAGACTTATTAAAACATCCGTTATTTATTTTTGCTATTGTTGCGCAGTTCTTTTACGTAGCAGCACAAACGGGGATAGGTAGCTTTTTTATTAATTATGTGATAGAAGTACGCCCCGATATAAGCCATCTGGAAGCTTCTCAGATTTTAGCTTTTGGCGGAATGGGAATGTTTATGGTTGGGCGTATCTTAGGTAGCTATATCATGAAATTTTATAATCCCAGAAAACTATTGGCATTGTATGCCATAGCCAATATATTGCTGATGATAGTTGTAGTAATGGGATTGGGCATGACATCTGTTATTTGCCTGTTTGCCTCCTATTTCTTTATGTCTATTATGTATCCTACCATATTTGCTGTTGGTATCAATGGATTGGGAGAGAATACCGAGAAGGGTTCTTCTCTTATAGTCATGGCTGTTGCAGGCGGAGCAGTCGTTCCCATGCTGATGGGGCGCATTGCCGACTTGTTCTCTATGACTGTTGGTTTTATAGTGCCATTGGTTTGCTTTGTAGTAATACTTGTATTCGGATTGAGCAAACTTAAAAATTAGAATTCATAATCATTCGCAATATTACAATGAAGCTATATGGTTCCTGGAGATGATATTACTCTGTGCCATATAGCTTTTATTATCGGCATATATGTACAATAGAGTTCCTCCTTTGATCGTATTGATTATGATATTATTAATGGCTCTGGGTAGGGCAGGACAACCGAAGCTTCTGCCTAAACGACCTGATGAGGCTATGCCATCGGGATCGGCATAATCAGCTCCATGGATAACTATAGCACGTTCTTTAGCCTTATCATTTATACCCTTCTCCAATCCGTTCAGAATGAGAGAATAGCCATTCCTTCCATTATATGTATTTTCTGTGACATAAAAGCCCAAAGAACTTTTGTGCGAGCCATTTTTGTTCGAAAAAGAAGTTGCATAGTTTCCTCCACTGTTTTTTCCGTGTGCCACATGGGTAGAGAATAGAAGTTTTTTATGTTTCATATCTATTACACACATCCGTTCTTCGGTCGATGGTTTGGAAAAGTCGATGACTGTCAGTATATTTTTGTTTTTAGCCTCTACTTTTTTATAGCCGACCATTGCCTGTTCGAATGCTTTATAATCTACAATGTCATGCAATTGCATATCATTATACAATATTTCTGTTTCTGAAACTACAGGAGTATTTGCCAGAGGTTGTTCAGGCTTTGCCGATGGCGTATGTATAGAGATAAGGGAGACGAAAACGATAGTAAAAAGATAAATAAAAACTTTCTGCATACTGGATTTAAAATAGATAAGTATGCAAATATAAGCGTTTTAGTCTATAACAAATACTATAGTCCCTGTTAAAATTCCCCAATCATATATAAATTTTGCGTGAGAAGATGCATTCCTTACACACATATGCGAACGTGGAGTTGTACCCAAAGATGCACTGTACTCAATGATTTTGGTTCCCGGCGCATTTGTGGGTACACCATGAAGATAAGCTCCATTAGTGAAACGGCTAGCCCAAGGTGCAAAACCTCCTAGTTCGGAAGAACCGTCTTTCAGATAGAGCATTTTAGGTTTTTTTTCTTCAATAACATACATCCCCACAGGAGTCTCCTGCGCATAAGGTGGGGCATGTCTGCCTGTGGTCGAAGGATTCATGCTTCTGACAATCCATTTTGCTTTTTGTGTACTGTCTTGGTCAAGTGTCGTAATATTCTGATTCTTTACATCCACTACCACAGCTTTGGTAAATGTAATGCTATCGGCAATATGTACGATATAGCGTTTCGGAACCATCCAGATTCCTTCGAATGTAACCGTTTCTACTTTTATATAATCGGCACTATCGCCAAGGTATTTAACGGGAGAACCGTCTCGTCCATATCGTTCCGGTACAGAATCACCCGGTAAATATAGTGGTACGGACTGGTATCTTTCTACTCCTAGAGTATCGGCTATCCTTTTATATACATTCCTTTTATATTTTTTGACAAGCGGAGCTTCTCCGTTCTTGTTTTTATAGTTTTGTAAGATAGCCCAGTGAGGATGATTTTCTTGGATATTAACAAGGTGCGCAAGACCTTTGCGTATCTTTTCCCATTGGAACTCCCGTGTTGTATCTTTGTATGGGTAAGTATCTTCGAGAGTATACTTGTCAAATAGCAATTCTTTTTCGATAATTATATCTGCTGCAGCCAAAGTGTCTATTATGGGTATAGTATCTTCAACAGCTAAAGAGTCTTGAGATACCTCTTCATGCTTATTTTGTGAACTGAAATTTGTACAGAATGAAAAACTGAATAAATTCGCTAATAATATGAATATTGAAAAAATAATCCTCATTAAACTCTAACTGATATTGTTTCTATTTATAAAACCATTCTTTGCATCGTCCTGTTTTGATGTAAAGAATTGATTTACCTCTAATTCATTTCGAATGCGAAGATAATATTAACTTTTTATAATAATAACAAAAATATATGTTAATTGTGATAAAAAGCTAATTTTCTACTTCTCTAGAGAAAAGCAGATGGTTCAATCTTCACTCATTATGAACATCAACACTTGATGTTTAGTTCATTCAATACCAGTCTGATTTTTTCGAATGTAGTAATACGTGTAGGGACAAGCGGTAGACGCAATCTATTCTCGATATATCCCATCATATGAAGCATACATTTTACGCCTGCAGGATTTCCGTCTACAAACAATAAATTAAATAATTCGCTAAAGCTATGATGGATAGTCAGTGCATTCTGATAATCGCCTGCTAATGCCAGGCGTGTCATGCGGCTAAACTCTTTGGGAAAAGCATTTCCAATAACAGAAATAACTCCAATAGCCCCCAATGTAATAAGAGGGAAAGTAATGCCATCATCACCTGAAATAACATCAAAGTCCTCAGGTTTGCGTTTGATGATCTCATCCATTTGTGTCATGTCGCCCGAAGCTTCTTTTATGGCAACAACATTGCTGAATTCATTGGCGATACGTAAGGTCGTTTCGGCTGTCATATTAACACCCGTTCGTCCCGGAACATTATAAAGGATAACAGGAAGTTTTGTTGCTTCTACAATTGCCTTATAGTGTTGGTAGATTCCTTCCTGAGATGGCTTGTTGTAATAAGGTACTACAGAAAGTATAGCATCTATACCGTCGAAGTTATCTTCTTTTAGTTGATTGACAATCGCTTTGGTATTATTTCCGCCTACTCCCAGTACAATAGGGATACGACCGTTAACGCGATTGATTACAAACGATACGATTTTCTTCTTTTCATCTTCTGTCAGAGTAGGTGTTTCGGCAGTTGTACCCAGTACAACCAAATAGTCCGTATTATTTTGGATCTGATAATCGACCAGTCTGTTCAAAGCATCATAATCGACACTTTCGTCATCTTTGAATGGAGTGATTAAAGCTACTCCTACACCTCTTAAATTTATTCTTGACATAAAAAACTCCGCTTGTTGAATTTATATTGAAAAGACGATGTAAAGTTAATCAATATTTAGATTACTCGATATGCTCCAGAAAACTTTTCATTTGTTCGAAAGCTTCAAAATGGCTTTGTTCTTTATCTTTGAGCAGAATAAAATCATATAACTTGTATTCGTGTTCTACGAGACCAACAGCAAACTGGCTTTTGTTCTGGCTCAGTAACCATAGAATATATTCGTTTTGTCCTGAAGATAGATCCATCAGTGTTTCATAATTCAGTCTTTTGAATTCTTCGAGTACTTCCGGTTTTAGTAGTTTCAGCCAATTGATATCTTTATTAGGTTCTATCACGCGTACGTAATGTGGAAACCTGAACACTTGCGAATTGCTGGGACGTACAGTCCATGCCACTACTCTTTTGCCCTCTTTTTTGAGTTTCTCCACAATGGGTAATATCTCATACCAATCCTCTATATCGAATAAGATAAGCACTTGTTTTATATCCTTGTAATTCAGGAAACAATGTTCTCGTCTGTATTTTTTTAGACCACTACTGATTTTTTGTTGTAAAAAATAATCCAGCATATAATTTGATTATTCTATCATTTTTAGAAACTCATCTTCACTAAGGATGGTTATTTTCAATTTTTCGGCTTTTTCCAATTTGGCAGGTCCCATATTTGCCCCAGCCAATAGATAATTGGTCTTGGAAGATATTGAACCACTGTTTTTACCGCCGTTTATTTCGATGAGTGCCTTGTATTCGTCTCGCGAATGCTTTTCGAAAGTACCGCTAATGACGATTGTAGCACCATCTAACTTATTCGTTTGTTGCGATAATATATCTGCCGATTGCTCGAATTGTAATCCAAACTCCTGCAATTTAGTGATAATTTCTCTATTTTCTTCTTTCTGGAAATAATCAACTATACTTACTGCTATACGTTCGCCTATTTCATCGACCTCTGTCAACTCTTCTACAGTAGCGTTCATCAACAGGTTGATATTAGGAAAAGCAGAGGCAACTTTCTTCGCTACGGTTTCTCCTACATATCTGATTCCTAGTGCGTATAACACTCTGGGATAGGGCACTTGTTTAGAATCTTCAACGCTTTTTATCAGATTCTTGGCACTCTTTTCTGCCCATCTTTCGAGGCGTGCAACTTCTGTCCAATCGAGTGTATATAGATCCGTAATATTTTTGTGAGGTAAAAGCCCTGCATTATACAAATGTTCGATAGTCTCCGAACCTGCATTTATATTCATGGCTTTCCGTGTCACAAAATGTTCTATCCTGCCTTTTATTTGTGGGGGACATCCCATATAGTTAGGGCAATAATAGACAGCCTCGCCTTCGTCGCGGACGAGTTTTGTTCCACATTCAGGACACTCGGTGATAAACTCGACCTTCTCGCTGCCGGGCTTACGTGCATCTATATTTACTTTCGTAATTTTGGGTATGATCTCCCCGCCTTTTTCCACATATACTAAATCTCCGATATGCAGGTCTAAAGCATTAATAGCATCAGCATTATATAGGGAAGCGCGTTTTACGATTGTTCCCGATAATTGTACCGGTTTCAGGTTGGCAACAGGAGTGATAGCACCCGTGCGTCCTACCTGATAAGAGACGGACTGGAGTTCTGTTATTTCTTGTTCTGCCTGAAATTTATATGCTATTGCCCATCGGGGGAATTTAGATGTAAAACCAAGATTTTTTTGTTGGAGTAGAGAGTTTACTTTCAAAACTACTCCATCTGTAGCAACAGGCAGGTTCTTGCGTTCTACATCCCAGTATTTTATGAAGTCGAACACTTCTTCTATTGTGCTGCATTTTTTTGTCGCATCCGATATTTTGAATCCCCATTCGCGGGCTTTCATCAGGTTTTCGTAATGTCCTTTTTCGGGTAAGTTCTCTCCTAGAAGATAGTATAAGTAAGCGTCTAATTTACGAGAAGCAACGACTTTAGGATCTTGGAGTTTCAGAGTTCCCGAAGTTGCATTTCGTGGATTGGCAAAAAGATTCTCTTCCTGCTCGGCACGTTCTTTATTCAGAGCCTCAAATACTTTCCAGGGCATAAAGATTTCACCTCTTATCTCGAATTCGGCAGGATAGTCATCGCCCCTCAATGTCAAAGGTATGCTACGTATGGTTTTGACATTTGCGGTTATATCGTCTCCTCTGACGCCATCGCCACGTGTCACAGCTTGCGTAAGTTTTCCATCTATATAAGTAAGCGAAATAGAAGTACCATCGTATTTCAATTCGCAAACAATTTCAAAATCATCGTTCAGGTCTTTTTTTACCCGATCATAAAAATCTTGGATTTCATCTTCCGAATATGTATTTGACAATGAAAGCATCGGATGACGATGCTCGACTTGCTTGAATGATTTTGTTAGATCGCTTCCTACACGAAGGGTAGGAGAGTTCGGGTCTGCATATTCGGGATGAAGTTCTTCAAGTTCCGTGAGTTCTTTCATTTTCTGATCGAACTCAAAATCTGATATAGTAGGATTAGACAACACATAATAGTTATAGTTATGCATATTGAGCTCTTCTCTTAGCTTTTCGATACGTTGTCTGAATATATCCATAGTTATTTTAGTTCTGAATTTTGATAATATGCAAAAATAAGAATTAATTGAAAATATCCTTTCATCGATATTTAAGATAGTTCCGAAAAAGGATTAATTAATATAATTAGTTTATGAATAATAAAATTACTTTTTTTTATAAAATGGTGAACAACTATTAATTAAGTGTTGTTAATAAAATAGAACTCGATATATTATGTACTTATGCGACAAAGGCTTTCTAATACAAAGAAAAACTGAAAAACACATTTTTAATAGTAATTAAGAAGAAAGTACTGTCGAATTTCTGAATAAGATTATAATAAGAATTTTTTAATAAACCTTTAAATCTTACATATCTCTACTACATAGAGAGCAATAACCATTATTAATCCCAAATTTATTATTATGAGAAAATTAGTATGGACTCTGTTCAGCATTCTTGTGCTGTTCACAGCCTGTAATTCCGATGATGATCTAGGAATTACCGAATCAATTTCGACAAAAACGAAAAGTAACCATTTTTATGGAGTGAAGTATGCAGATATTCCTCAAACCAGAGGTGTCGCACAACGGACAAAACTTTGGCATCCGAGTGCTAATATCAAAGTGAAATTCCTGAATGGAACTGCTGACCTGCAAAGCAAAGTAGAAACTTATGCCAAAGAGTGGGAGCAGTATATGAGTGTGACATTTGAATTCGTAACAGAAGGGAACGCCGATGTACGGATTGGCTTTGACTGGAATGATGAACGTTATGTGACATGGTCATACGTAGGAACAGATTGTAAGGCAGTTACTAACCAAAGCGAGGCGACCATGAGTTTTGCCTATTTCGATTCGGCGACGGATAGGGAAATAAGGGCAGATGTTCTTCGTGCTTTCGGACAGGTTCTCGGGCTTGAGTTAGAACATCGCCATCTGAATTTTGATGCGGGTTGGACAACACGTATCTCTGACTATTGGGAAGGAGAAATAGAAGATATCCCATGGGAAACATTGAAGCAATATGTTTTTGATCCATTACTGAGTGGTGATATTTTACAAACAGAAGAGTATGATCCTAATTCCATTATGATTTGGCCATTTGATCGCCGATATGCCAATAATACGGCACGCGAACAGAATTACGATTTATCGGAAAGTGATATAGAGTTTGTTAGTGTGCTTTATCCTCCAATAGAGGATGGAGTGGCAATATTGATGAAGACAAATGGGTTGAATGTAGGAGATTTGGATTGGGTTGGTATATATTTTGACTCCAATGATACTTCAATAACTCCTATTATAGATTGGGGAGATGGTGATATAAGGCCTTTTGGTAACTCCAGACCGGGTTATACATATTCTACAAGTCGTGCATACAGATCAGACATTAAGCATACAATCAAGGTGTATGCTAATCCTCAATATATTGAACGGGTTTATACTCAGGGATTTCCCATAGGATATATTGATGTTTCCAAATGTGTAAATCTAAATTGGCTGAATACTCAGGGTGTATATGAGAATTTAGATTTATCTAAAAATACAAAATTAAAATATCTCAATTTAGATGGCAGTATGAAACTACGAGAACTAGATTTGAGCAAAAATATTTTACTAGAGCAATTGGTGATTATGTTTACAGGAACATCTTCGTTAGACCTTTCTAAAAATACTGCTTTATTGAGATTTACGTGTGAAAGTATGCCATTGGAATATTTGGATATTAGTAAATGTGTTTTACTAAAAGAAATAAGACTTTTCCAGAATAATTTATCGGATATTGATTTATCCATGATGACAGAATTAGAACATATCAAGTGTAATTCTAATCCTATTACAGAATTGGATGTTTCAAATAATGTTGAATTATCATTTCTAGATGTAGGTGATACTTCAATCGGATCTCTCGATTTAAGTAATAATAATAAGTTGACATTGGCTAGAATAGGAAATACTCCACTAGAAAATAATATTCCTGCATTAATAGATTTTGCAAACTCTTTACCTTATAGGGAGCATAGAGATGCTGTCGTATATCTGGATCAAAATAAGGAATATATCAGGGATATTCTGAATTCTAAAAACTGGTATATATATGGTGAACAATAATTATTTACATAGTCAATATGACTAATAGGGAAGATTACCCAATAGATGGGGATCTTCCCTATAAACCTCAAAATCTTACATGTCTCTACGAGGTAGAGACTTATCCATTATTAACTAAAATCTATTATTATGAGAAAATTAGTATGGACTTTATTCAGCATTTTGGTGCTGTTTACAGCCTGTAATTCCGATGACGATTTTGGAATTACGGAATCAACTTCGACGAAAACAAAAAGCAACCATTTTTATGGAGTAAAGTATGCGGATACACCTGAAACCAGAGGTGTCACACAACGAGTAAAACTTTGGCATCCTACTGCCAATATCAAAGTGAAGTTCCTGAATGGAACTGCTGACCTACAAAGCAAAGTAGAAACTTATGCCAAAGAGTGGGAGCAGTATATGAGTGTGACATTTGAATTCGTAACAGAAGGGAATGCCGATGTAAGAGTTGGCTTTGACTGGAATGATGAACGCTATGTAACATGGTCTTATGTAGGAACGGATTGTAGGCTGTTAACTGACCAGAGTGAAGCGACTATGAGCTTTGCTTATTTCGATTCGGCTACAGATCGGGATATCAGGGCAGATGTTCTTCGTGCTTTCGGTCAGGTTCTAGGGCTTGAACTTGAACATCGCCATCTGAATTTCGATGCAGGTTGGACGACACGTATTGCGGACTATTGGGAAGGAGAAATAGAAGACATCCCATGGGAATCATTGAAGCAATATGTTTTTGACCCGCTATTAAGTGGAGATATTTTACAAACCAATGACTATGATCCGAATTCTATAATGATCTGGCCTTTTACCCGAAGATATGCTGATAATACAGCACGTGAGCAGAATTATGACTTGTCAGAAGGTGATATCGAGTTTATTGGTACCCTTTACCCTATTATGGAGGAAAGAGTTGCGATAATGATGAAGACTAATGGACAAGAGGGTGAGGTTGGTATATCTATTGATTCGAATGATACTTCTATAACTCCTACTATAGACTGGGGGGATGGAACAATTGAATCTTACCCTTTGGATATCTCGGAGGATGGTAAAAGCTATTTCTTTGAGCATACTTATACTGGCGGTGGAGAATATACTATAAAATTATATGATGATGCAAGGTTTATAACAAGGATTAGTGGAAATGGTTATCCGATGAATGAGATAAATATTACAAAATGTAAAAATTTAGATTACATTTTTCTGTGGTCTACATCTTTAGAAACATGTAATGTGTCCAATAGTTCCGAACTTAGAACTTTAATGCTTTCAGGTGAATCTTTTACATATTTAGATATAACGAAAAATACTTCAATAGAATCGTTAGATCTTCTTTCGACTCAGATAAGTCATTTAGATATTTCTAAAAATATTCAATTAGATAATTTGACTTTTTATGGTAGTGAATTATATGGTGGATTATTGAGTGAGTTAGATGTAAGTAATAATATATTGTTGGAGTATTTGACCTTATTAGATGTACCCATATCTTCTTTAAATCTTTCGAAGAATAAATACTTAAGATTAATTCATCTTGATAATACAGGGATAAATCTCTTAGATGTAAGTAATAATTATTATTTAGACCAGATTTCTATAAAAAATACGCCACTTGAGAATGATATTTCTGCGTTGATTAATTTTGCTAATTCTTTGCTGTATAGGTCAAACAGAGATGGTGAGATTCGTTTAACTCAGAATAAAGATCATATTAGAGATATTTTAGTTTCTAAAAATTGGTATATTTCCGGTGAATATTAATTATTCTTGTTAGTAGATATAATGAATAAAAGGTTCCCCGGTAAATGGGGAATCTTTTTTAATTTATGATTGTAATAACAAATTCGTTTTCTACTAAATAATGAATTAGAAAACTGTTACAATCTTTAGTAAAAGTTTCTTTTCCGATAAAAGTTCCTGATTGTGAAGGAATAAATTTTTCGATATGAAGATTTTCTTTGAAAACGACTCCTGTCATCTTGATGGCTTTGTACATAGCTTCTTTTGCCGACCAATGTAGGAGTAAATGTATAAGTTCATTATTTTCATAGATATACTCGTCTTCGGATATGAATTTCGAACGCACACGTTTCACTTTATCTGAAACGTATTCGATATCAATTCCTACTTTAGCTCCTTTGGATAAGATAACTGCTGCATATCCTCGAGTATGGGATATAGATATATTATAAGAATTATCGGCAAGATAAGGTTTACCTTCTAAGTTATATTCGATTATTTTTTCTTCTTTTGCCAGCGATTTGAGAAGTATTCGTATAGCAGTTAGCTCTAGTAACCGTTTTTGAGAAGAGATATTTTTAGAAAAATCAGTAAATTCCAATAATGACATAAGGTCGTTTATTGGTTCTGTAATTTTCCAGACTCCCCAGATTGCGGTATCGTTTTCTTCTTTACGAATGAGCATTGTATGAAATACTTTTTTTAATAAGGTGTAAAGGTAATTGATTTAAGTGATAATATAATTATATAAATCCAGCCATTTTGTATGTGGATGATAGGAAAGAAAACGTCTAGGTATAAGATGTGAATCATTACGACTGAATAGAGATTTTGAATAACTAATATATAATCTGTAAAAAAAGAATGAATCAGCAAGCAACTTTAACGCCTAAAAAACGTATTAATGCTATCGATGCACTTCGGGGATTTTCATTGTTCGGTATTCTTATGGTGCATTGTATGGAGCATTTCGATCTGATGAGCTATCCTGAATTAGCCTCTCCTTTCTGGCAAAAGATAGATGATGGAGTATTCGAATCCCTACTTTTCCTTTTTCAGGGGAAAGCGTATGCTATATTTTCTTTGCTTTTTGGGCTTAGTTTCTTTATGCAAATGGATTCGCAGGCAGAAAAAGGGAAAGACTTTCGGCTAAGGTTTCTGTGGCGGCTCACAATATTGCTTGTATTAGGATACTTGAACGGGCTTATCTATATGGGTGAGTTTTTTGTTGTATATACCATTCTTGGGATCATTTTGATACCTCTATTCAAAGTGCCTACTAAATGGTTGATCGGGATAGGTATTCTATTGCTTCTGCAAATTACGGATATTATTTCTTTTGTTTCATTGATGAATGGCAATGCTCCGAATGAGCCGACATTCTTGGTCGTGTATATGGATCAGCTGTATGAGGAATGTGCGGAGATATTTGCTCACGGCTCTTTCGCAGATGTATTACAATTTAATCTGTGGAAAGGTCATCTTGCCAAATTGTTATGGGGATTTAATAATGCGCGCTATCTTCAATTAGTCGGGCTTTTCATCGGAGGATTGTTGATCGGTCGTTATGGAATTCACAAAAGCGAGGAAAAGATGATTAAATATAGCAGACTGGTATTTCCCTATAGTATAGCTTTCTTTGCAGTCTTTTATTCTATTGTATTGTTACTGCCTTATGTGGGTGTAGATGGATTTGCCTTGCGTGCCGGAAATACTTTATTCAAGTCTTATGCAAACTTAGGAATGATGATGTTTTATGTAAGTGGCTTGACTCTATTGTATTATAAAACGAATGCCCGTAAAATCTTAGACAGGATAGCTCCGGTAGGTCGCATGAGTGTAACGAATTATATGGGGCAAGGCATGATAGCTGTTCCTTTGTTCTACGGTTATGGTGCCAATTTGGCTATGGAACTTAGTTTCCTTCAATGCTTTTTGTTAGGGCTGGTTATTTATTTTGTGCAAATTTTGTTTAGTAACTGGTGGATGAATAGGTATTACTATGGTCCTATAGAATGGGTGTGGAGAGTACTCACTTGGTTTAAACCCGTACCTCTGCGTCGGAAATAAGATATGAAAAAAGCGAACAGTTACAGTTCGCTTTCTTTATGTATTTTATGGCTGAATAACCAGGGGACAAGCTCTTTCTCTTGGAAAACATTATCCCAACTGTTGTGATTCACTCCCGGATATTCTGTGTATTTTACTTTATAACCTGCATCATTCATTGTCATCTCAATCAGTCGCGAAAACTGGACAGGTACAACACTGTCTTCCGCTCCGTGGAATATCCAAAGGGCGGTATTTCCCGTGCCTTGTATGAGTTTCATTATATCTCCGCCTCCACAAATGGGGAATGCTGCTGCAAATGTATAGGGCATGCGCCAGACGAGTTCGAATGTTCCCATCCCTCCCATAGACAAGCCACCTGCATAAACTCGCTCCGGATCGACCATGTTTGAGTTTAGATAATCGTTGATAAGGTATATAAGGGTCTCCATTGGTAACGTCGGTTTGTCGGAAAATCCGAATGCTAGTTTCATCTTACCTTTTAGAGTATGTCTTTCGACATTGCTCCAATATGAATCGGTAGGACATTGCGGAGCAATTACAATAGCGGGATAAGCGGAATAAAAATTATTGATCAGGAAATCTTTGCCGTGTGTCAGTTGTTTCTCATTGTCGTTCCCTTTTTCTCCTGCACCATGAAGAAATATTACTAAAGGGTATCTTTTACCTTCTTCGTAATTTTCGGGAAACATCACCTGATAAGGCAATGTGTATCCGTTGATCATATAGTCGGCTGGCTCGAATTGTGCGAAACTGACAATTGAATATAAACTTAATAATAACGATAAAAGTGTAGCTTTCATAATTTTTGTGTATTACATTACCGGTTCTACTGTATAGCCTTTTTTCTTGAGAAGATTAATAAGCCCATTCTCTCCGTACAGAGACCTAACTCCGATGGCAATGAAAGTAGGATTTTCTTCTATTGCAGGGACAATTTTTGATATCCATCGCCTGTTTCGGTTTTCAATTACATTGTCACCGATAAATTTCGACAAAGGGTTAATCTTGTCCATATTTTCAAAAGACAGTAGTAGATTATTTATATCATGTTTCGAATAAGCATTTGTTATGCTATCATTTATTGATTTTATCATGAGGCTATTTTGCTCACCTTCGGCTGTAAGCATGTATTTTACCATTTCGGTTTGTGTAGGCAACGGCTGTCCGTAGTATGGTAACAGCATATCCCATATATCGGCTCTTGATTCTAATATTCTTGTAATGTATTTTTTATCCTTTGCCCGATAGAATAATTGTGCATTCATCCCTCTGTCTTTGTTCCAGTCAAGTCCTTTTTTTTCGTACTCAGCTTCTTCTTTTGTCGATGCTAAGGTGTACATTAAAAATAATGGTTTGACTCCAACTAGATAGATCGACTTGTCGAAGTACTTTGTAGTAAGCGAATCCAGTTTTTGTAAGTTAGCTTCATCGAATATATCTTTATAGGTAGTGTCTTTTTTCAGATATATATTCGAAATAAACTTATGGCTGCTTGTTATATGCCCTATCTGCTCTTCCGGCGAACTCTCTGTCATAAAATAAGATACGGAATTGAAAGCTTCATCGAAATGAGGATAGCTATTATAGATATTCGCTAAGTCTGTAGAATCTTTATGACTCCCATCCCATGTTCCGAAAATATAGGATGATTGGGATAAATCTTTGCCTGATATTTTCCACAAAAGGGAGTTCTTTTCGTCAGATTGCTGAGGTGTGTTACATGCACAAAAAATAAAAAGAAAGGTGATAAGACATGCGAAATTGCTTTTTTTCATCATCTTGACTTCAAAATTAAAATATATTGATTTCTGAAATTTTAGCTAAAGTTAATAAAATAAATAATTATGAGAGAATGTGTATTTGTAAGAAGCTTTCTATAGGGTAATTTGAATCGTGTATATTGAAATAAAAAGGCGTCTATCACAGATACCTTTTTACATTATTGTACTAGACTGAGGAAAAAATCTCTAGTATTAAAAATACTGAAGAAGAGTATTTATTTTTTATATAATCTATTAATGAATTACTCTCTAAAAAATTAATATAGATACTTTTAGTTCGTGAAATATCCTCGCAAATGAGGGTTGACAGGAATAAAGTCGTTTCCGCAAGCTTTTACTTTCACATTTACAGGAATTCTTCCCGAGCTACATCCCGTTGCATTTATAGCTTCTACATAGAACGTAATGGTACCTGCCGTATTCTGTACACCGGTAGAACATGTTTTCCCCGTTTGAATAGGTGTGGTAGCAGTCGTATTGTTATACCAATTGACAGTGACATCATTGGCTAAATTATTAACGGTCATTGTTCCCGAAGAGCCAATACAAACATCGCTTGCTGACACGGTGAATGATGGTGCAGCAAGTACTTTTACTGCCAGTGTCTGCCGTCCCATTGCCGTTATTTCCTCGCCATTAGCCTTATGGCTGGTAACGGTTATTGTATAATTCCCGGCAGTACTGTAAGCATGCTTATGGGATTGTATACTTCCGTCAGCGATAGTATTATCTTTTACAAGAGTAGTTCCATCACCAAAATTCCACTGCATATATGCGAGGTCCTCACTCCCTACACCATTCGATATTGTAAGGGTATATTCTCTTTCTATATTATCTTGACAAAACTCCGTTTCGCCACTGATTTTGAGTTCGAACCATGAAGCCGCAAATGAGGGTAGACCGTGTTGGGCGGTTCCGGTAAGAAAATTGTCGAGCCTGAATATCTTTAAGTTATTGAATTGTTCGGGATTTTCGATCACATAAAAAGACGCAGGAGAAGTGAAATAAGGAAATCCTGATATGTACATTCTCCCATCGGGTCCCAACTGAATTGCCGAAGGCATACCACCAGTAGAAGCAGGAAAAGCTATTCGCTTCATTTGATTCTGGTAATAATTTTGTGGGTTTGCTGAATTTATGAGTGCGTCAAAATCAAAACAGTAAAGATAGAAATTTGAGACAATTCCACTTGATGTCTGGCTTACATACATGTATTTTCCCGACATGGAAAACTCAACTCCATAGAATTCATTTCCTCCCACCGTACCTGTGATATATTTTATATTACTAAATATTCCGGTCTCAGCATCAAAATTCCCAAAAAGTAGTTTACTGTCGCTAAATGTACCCCATACAAAATGTTTTCCATTGGGAGAGAATTTAATATATCCATTTGCAACACCTTCTTTTACAGTAGTAGGAAGTTGATAGGATTTAGGCGCTTCTACCCCATCCGGTTTGAAACGCCAGATATTCAGGTAAGAGGGATCTCCTTTGCCCGGAGCTACCACCCAATAGTCCGTCCCATTAGTATGCCTGATAGATGTGATACTGCCCCCCACTTTTCCCTTGCGTCCGGCAGGAAATGGGTTATTTATAGACTCTACACTTCCTAATCCGGAGTTACCTTTCATATCGATTACGGTGTAGCCGAGTTCGTCAAAGCTCCAGTAACCCGTAGTCACTGCTACATATTTGTTAGGATTGCCCGGATAAGGAAAGAGGATACCCGATTGGGCGTTACCGATATTTCCGATCATATCTGTGGAGTTCATTACTGTTTTGTTGGCATTGTACAATTTAGCACCATTCGAAAACAGTAACAATTTTCCTTTTCGGTCAGATAGGGTAAAACATCCTTCTGTCGCAGCCAGAGGTGAACTAATATTGGTCGGCATATCATTGAGGTTCACTGTGCCGGTTCCTCCATATACATAAGAACCGGTAAAACTACGGGTAGTATTCCATGTAAGACCAGCCTTATTCCCGAATATCCAGTTATATGTTTCACGTTGTGCCATAGTGCTTATGCTAAAGGCAAAGAGTAGGGCACAAATAAATAAAATCTTTTTCATCACTATTTATTTTACGACTATAATGATATTCATAAATGAACCGGCAGGAGCGGTCGTACTTACTACATCATACTTCATATACAGGTTGTCATATTCGGCAGGGAAAGAGATATTATCGATAACCGATGCATCGTAATGCGTAATTCTAAATTCTATTTCAGTAGACGGATATATAGGGAGACCGGCTTTGGTAAACTGAGCCTGATATTCAGGGTATATCGGGTAATAGTTGTTCTGAGATATAGCAGTTATTGGTAAATTGAATGATGGCATATAAAAGAATCTGTCCTGAGTTGTATTCTCCCCTTTCCATTCAGAGCCATTCCATGTATATATTCCCTGCGCAAAGTCTCCGGTAGTAGTGAGGTTATAAACCATCAGTCCGGCATGTTTCTCCTTTATTTTGTCTGTATTGGCTGTGAAATCGGCGTCATTTGCAACAAATGGCTGTAGAGTTGTTTTGGATACCAAATGTACGCGTGGCAGAGCTATGCCTCCTCCGTTTTCGTCTACCGTAGCATTTGTTACGTCTGTTACAGATACCGGGTTGGTAACCTCTTTATTTTTTATTTGAAGCAATGCTCCATCAACGGCTTTTTTGTCTAAACCAATAGTGACCTGAGCCTGTAGGCTAAGCGTTATCAGCGAAAATAACGCAGATAAAAATACTTTATAATTCATGATTTGTAATAATTAAAAGTCTTAAGTGAAATTTTTCCTCTAGAATATTTTTGAAGTTTATTCTGATTAATAAAGTAATAGAAATCTTATACATTTACACCTTAATTCTCAACTAGTATGAAAAGTACTTATAACCAGAAAGCTTCTTTTTTGTAGATCTTATAGTTTAATAATCAATTGTTTTTCTTTCATTGTTTAATTTACCCTCTTTAATTTATCAATAGATCGATCCGGTGATATTATAATAATGTATTTTATAATTTATAGTACAAAGTAACTGCATGTCTTGGGATATGTAAGTAAAAAAAATGGAAAGTTTAGTAAGAAAAAATCAACATTATGACAATGTGGGGTGTTTTATTTTTAAATTATGAAAAAGGGTTCTGTTTTTTTATTCAGAGATGACTTTTGTGAGTTTAAGTAAGATATTTATCTTTCATGAAATGAAAAAAATACAAGGAGATTTTTCATGGAGTTGGTGGATAAGTATTTGTTTTGTAGTTTTTTTCTCTGTTTTTATTGTAATGTTTTTTACAAATATCCATAGGGAAAATAATAGTAAATTTGGCATGTGGAAAAATGATAAATATCGGTATATATCATGATGGAGGCAAAAATAAAGAGAAATATTGTTGATAAAATATTAAAACGAATACCCACAGAGGTCAATGCTATAGATTATCTCGCAGCACTGTTGCAAATAAGTAAAGAGTCCGTCTACAGGAGGATAAAAGGCGAAGTACCTTTTACGTTTGAGGATATTATCAAACTATCATCAGAATTGCAGTTCTCTATTGATGAACTGGCTTTTTCGGATGAAAGTGAATTGCAACAGACTAAAAATGGCGTGTTTGATTTTCAGACTACTCAGATACATGATGCAAAAGATACTTTTGTTAAGATATTTACTACATATATCAAGACCATGCAGGACTTTCTGAATTCAAGTATTGCCGAGGTATCCACTGCTGCCAATCATCCTACTTTATTGCCTCTTGCCAATTATGATCATTTATTCAATTTCTATTATTATAAATGGACATATCAGTTAAATGTTATGCCATTTAATTTTAAATTGTCGGATATAACGATTCCGGATGAGGTAAGAGCTTTGCAGGATAAGGTAAAAAGCTTCGGATTATTTGTTACCAATAATACATATGTACTAGATCGTGATTTTATAAAGAGTCTGTTGAAGGAAGTCCGGTATTATTATGAAAGAAAGCTTATTTCACCGGATGAGCTTCAACTGATACAAAAAGATGTATACCAGTTTATTGATGCAATGGAAATTATGGCAACCGATAGTGTGCAAAAACTGGGATACAGGAATGATATGTATTTGTCCTCAATGAGTATAGAGGCTACAGGTTTGTTGTATAAGACTGATACTTACGAAGAGGTTCAGCTCTGGCTGTATTCGGGGGCGTACATTAGAACAAGAGATAAAGATGTTTGTAAAGTATATAAAGTATGGCTTATGTCGTTGAGGAGGTATTCTAGTTTGATTACAGATTGTAACGAGTCTTTACGAATGGAGTTCTTAGATCAACAACGTGAGTATGTCAAGAATCTGGCTAATGAAGATTACTCATATGAAAAACACTGATACTAGAGAAATAGTAATAAACAAAATACTTGCCCAGATTCCTCCGTCCATGAAACCTGTGGATTATATATCCGATATCTTGGATATAGGAAAGGAATCTGCTTATCGGAGACTAAGAGGCGAAATGTCTTTTACGTTGGATGAGGTGATAAAATTATCTGTCGAGCTTAGATTCTCGTTAGATGAGATTGTAGGAGAACGTAACGAAAATCGGGTGTATCTGGATCTGTTTCTTGATAAAGATCCTGAAAAGAACTTTATGTCAACTCTGCAAGCCTATAAAAATGATGTGGAAATACGCCTGAAATATCCTTCGTCCGATTCCATAATGGCTACTAATTATTTACCGGCCATTTTTTGTGTTCACAATCCTTATTTGTTTAAGTTCGCTTATTATGTATGGCTACATCGTAAATATAAAAATTCGTATCGTTTACAGTTTTCAGATGTGCATATTTCTCCTGTAATGGAATCTCTTCGCAAGAGGTTAGATAAGCTTACCAGAAAGATCATGAATAGTACTTTCATTCTCGATCCGGGTGTTTTTCTCAGTCCCTTGCGTGAGCTGCGCTATTTTTACAGGCTCCGTCTGATAAGTAAGACTGATATAGACCTGATAAAAAACGATTTTCATGCTCTGATCGATATGTTGGAGAAAATGGTGCGTACAGGAGAGTTCTGTTCCGGCTCTCACTTTTATGTCTATTTATCAGACTTTAATATCGATGGTAATAGTAGTTTTAAATCATATGATGATAATATGGTATCCTCTTTCAATTTTCACTTTCTGAGTCCTATTGTGGTTTCTAATTCTATTTTATGCGAACTGCATAAAGAATGGTTGGAGTCGATGAAAAAGTATTCGATATTGATAACCCAGTCCAACGAAATGATTCAGGCTAAATATTTTGAACGTCAGCGGGAATATATAGATAGAATAGAAGATAAAGAGTTTTATCTGTAGGCTTAAGTACCATCATAAAAGAAAAAAGCTAATTTGTTGTAAATGAACAAATTAGCTTTTTGTTTTTGTGATCCCGGAGGGATTCAAACCCCCAACCTTCTGATCCGTAGTCAGATGCTCTATTCAGTTGAGCTACGGAACCATTGCTTTATCGCAATTGCGTTGCAAAAGTAATGTACTTTTTTTTATTGTGCAAGACTTCCCCCTGCTTTTTTCCTGAAAATATTCTTTTGTTTTACCATCAGAGTAGATAAGATTCTATTATTAAGTCTGATATACTGTAAAGATAATTTTTGTCCGGAAAAGAAAGCTAACCTTCGTTACTGTTTGGTTTTTTCGTAAAGAAGTATATTGCGAAGCTAATGATAGCGATAATGGCAATTGCTACAATGATATAGTAAAGTACCACTGATACGACCTTCACTCCAATAATCAGGAAAATGCCTGAAAGGATAATTGCTATAACTCCTATTCCGATTAGTATGTATTTTAAAACATCCATAAGCTTGTGTTATTTATAATAGTTTTTGTTAAATTATTTTCTTTTCTGATGTGAGCGTCCCAAACGGTAGCATAACAACAAAGAGGTTATTTGCAGGATACCTATTAGTAATACAGTGTCCATTCGTCTGTTCTTTCTTTTCAACCTGTCCAATTCATTCAACTTTCTTTTTTCGCAACTATGATTATTCTGGTTGTTCATAATATTCCGTTTTATATTTAATTAATGAACAATTTGCAAGAAAGGATGGTTCAAAATTGAGCGATGTGTATTTACATTATTTGGAATTTTTTTTATTTACATGAAAAGAAATTCGTATAAATATGTTAATATTTCATCTTTATTTTTAAATTTGAGTCATAAAAACGATATGAAAAACTAGTTAGCGTATGAATATTAATAACATTTTGTCATCCTTAGAGGCGAAACACCCGGGTGAGCCAGAGTACATTCAGGCAGTAAGAGAAGTATTATTATCGATTGAGGAGGTTTATAATCAACATCCCGAATTTGAGAAAGCCCGTATCATAGAGCGGTTAGTCGAGCCAGACCGAATATTTACTTTTAAAGTGCCTTGGGTAGACGACAAAGGTAATATTCAGGTAAATATAGGTTATCGTGTCCAGTTCAATAATGCAATAGGTCCTTATAAAGGTGGTTTACGTTTCCATCCATCTGTGAATCTATCTATTATGAAATTTCTAGGGTTCGAGCAGATGTTTAAAAATGCCTTGACGACTCTTCCTATGGGTGGAGCGAAAGGTGGTTCGGACTTTAATACAAAAGGTAAATCAGATGCTGAGATTATGCGTTTTTGTCAGGCCTTCATGCTCGAACTATGGCGGAATATAGGTCCTGATACAGATGTACCTGCAGGAGATATTGGTGTCGGAACTCGCGAAATAGGTTATTTATATGGTATGTATAAAAAACTGGCAAGAGAAAACACAGGTTCGTTCACCGGAAAAGGACTGGAATATGGAGGCTCTCTTATACGTCCTGAAGCAACTGGTTTCGGAGGTTTGTATTTTGTGAAAGATATGTTAGCAAAGCAAGGTCATACACTGGAAGGGAAGACAGTCGCTCTTTCCGGCTTTGGTAAT
Organism: Dysgonomonas sp.; assembly: GCA_032477055.1. Classification (GTDB taxonomy): domain Bacteria; phylum Bacteroidota; class Bacteroidia; order Bacteroidales; family Dysgonomonadaceae; genus Dysgonomonas_A. Next base: position 117,925 of record JAWDXP010000003.1, read on the forward strand.
GTAGCTTGGGGCGCTGCTCTTAAAGCTACCGAATTGGGAGCAAAAGTGGTAACAATTTCGGGTCCCGACGGATATATTTACGATCCTGATGGTATATCGGGAGACAAAATCGAGTACATGCTGGATTTACGTTTTTCCGGTGAAGATATTGTCGCTCCTTATGCCGAAGAATTCGGTAGTGCAACATTCTTCGCAGGCAAGCGTCCATGGGAGCAGAAAGTTGATATTGCTCTGCCTTGTGCTACACAGAACGAGTTGGGCGAAGAGGATGCTAAAACTCTTATAGCAAATGGTGTGATGTGTGTTGCCGAGATTTCGAATATGGGTTGTACAGAAGAAGCTATCAAATTATTTATTGATAATAAGATAAACTTCGCACCCGGTAAGGCTGTCAATGCAGGCGGAGTAGCTACTTCGGGACTTGAGATGAGTCAGAATGCGATGCATTACCAGTGGACAGCAGAGCAGGTTGACGATCAGTTACGCAGGATAATGAATAGTATACATGAGCAATGTGTAAAACATGGTACACAGAGCGATGGTTATATCAATTACGTAAAAGGAGCAAATATCGCTGGCTTTATGAAAGTTGCCAAAGCTACTTTGAGTCAGGGTGTTATTTAATAATTGAGTTTTATAATATGTAAGGAAGGAGCTTGCCTCGATGCAGGCTCTTTCTATTTTTTATATCTCTGCCTTCTTCTGATATTGATGTATAGTGTTATAATGCAGATGAAAATAAGTGGCACTAGTGTATTCAATAAGCTATATTTGATTCTATTCTCGGAGATCGTTTGTCTGTTAAGTAATTGTAGACTGCGATTTTTCTCTTTTAATGACATCCACTCATCATCATTTGCCAGCCAATTTACAGCATTTACGATAAAATCTCTGTTTCCGTATGTGCGTTTTGTAATGCGGTCATAGCCCATCGGTACGATTTGGGTGTCTTCACCATATCCTGTGATTTTATTCTTTATAATGCTGGATGTGGAAACTACGATCATTTTCGTCGTATTGCTTTCATATATAGGTGTATAGTTGTCAGGATATATACTATCCGGAATAATACGGTTTTCGAAAGCAGAAAGGAAGCGCCCTTCTAATGAAACGGCAACAGGGAGAAAGGAACTATTGAAGTAATTTGCATTCGATTGGATTTTTTGTATATCAAAATCAATCATTTCAGGTACCTGAACAATATGGCTATTGTTTGATGTGGTTAATAAAATACTTCTATTCAGAGTCTCAGAATTTTTTAATAAACTGATACTACTCACAAATTCGGAACTGATTTCTCCTACATCTTTTGTGATAATATTATTAGGAGAAGAAAGCAATAGTGGTGAGTAATACCAGGGGATAGCGACTGTTTGCGATTCCGTTCCTGTATTTACCAATATTTGTGACGATTGTATGTCTTGTAATAAATTAGGTTCTATTCTCACACCATATTTGAATAGTAGATCATCCAGACCTGTTTCGTTTTTCATGCTGGCAGACTCTCCTTTGTTATGTAAGTCATCCTGAGATACATATGCACCATCGATAAGCCAAAGTATACGCCCTCCTTTCATTATGTATTGATCGAGAATGAATTTTTCTCGTTCCGAAAATTTATTTGTAGGTCCGGCAATTATTACGACTCTGAAATTGTCGAGTATGGATATGTCGTTCATTATCTGTCCTCTATTAACGTAAAAGTATTTTGTCAGGGCTTCTTCTGCATCATAGACATAAGCCCTGTCCAATTCATCATGCCCTTCAATGAAAGCAATGTTTTGTTCCTCATTATGCATAAGCAACCTTAGTGCATCAATAAACTGGAATTCGAGATTCTCTGCTGATACATTCAGGTTTTCTTCAGCGGTATTGCCTTGTATATTTTTTAGTAGATTGATATTCAGGGTATCTTGTTCCATTATGACTTGTGCATAAGGGTAGATCATCTGTTGGCTGAGTTTGCCGTCTCTGTCCACCTCGTTCAACAGAATCCCGTTCATTCCTAGCTTTGCCATATATTCCGTTCTTTCTTTAACGGATGGATGTATGGTGGCAGGATTTATAAAAGTTACTTCCAGTGTATGAGAAGCATATCTATTCAAATCATATAGTAAATCTTTTATTGCGTTTTGTAAACGTTGAAATCCTGCGTTCAGATTGCCTTCGAGATAGATATTTATCTTAATATCTTTTTTATTGGTTTCAGCTAATAGTCTTTTAGAGTAAACGCTGATTGTATATCTTTTGTCTTTTGTAAAATCGAAACGAACAGAAGAGAGTACTGTGTTTGATATACACACTAAAAGGATACAAATTGTTGTAATTAATATTTGCTTCTTTAAAGGTTCGTTTTTTAAGTTTAGGGCACAGATACTTAATATCCAAGCAATAATAGTATAGACAATAAAAGTGGATATGTCTGTTAACTCAATAACTCCACGTTGCATATTCTGGAAGTGGGACGCCAGCCCGAAAGAAGAGATTGTTGTCTCTAATTTTCCCGATTGGAACAATGAGCTAATAAGGTCGAATCCGTAGTAACAGAAGAAATTCAGAAATAATCCGATAATTAAAGCTGTAATCTGATTACCGGATAATGTGGATGCAAATAGTCCGATAGCCAAAAATATTCCTGCCAGAATAATTAAAGCCAAATAAGATACAATAATTACATTTAAATCAAGGTTTCCAACGGGACTTCCTAAAATATATAGTGTATATACGTACACGAAGGTCGAGATAATAATAATGAATACAAACACAAGAGTAGCTATCCATTTGCTAAACCAAATAGTCGATATGCCAAAAGGGCGGAATCGTAGTAAAGATAGTGTGCCGCTCTTTTTCTCGTCGGCAAAAAGGCGCATAGTCAATGCCGGTATCAGAACCAGTAAGAGGATAGGTGCTAGTGTGAAAAAGCTGCTGAGCGTAGCATACCCGTTATCGAGAATATTCAGCTTTCCTGTAAATATCCATAATAGCAGCCCACAGCTAAGAAGAAAAACGAAAGCGAAAATTATTCCTATACCGGAACAAAATAAATTAGTTAATTCTTTCTTTATTAATATTCTCATGAATGATTTGATATGCAATAATTAAATGCAAAAGTAAAGAAATTGTTTATCTTTGGAATACAAACAGTCAATGTTGATAAAAAGATGAAAAAAATTTTATTACTGCTTTTGCTGTCTTTGGCATTGTATTCGTGTAAATCTACCCAGACAAAATGCCGATGCAATAATAATTATTACAGTTATCATACTGAGACGAAAGATAAGTGATTTCAATACAGTTTGAGATTATATTTACATTAACTAAATGTTTTTGTTGTGGTTACTAAAATCTAATCATATGGAAATATGAAAACAAAAGTTACCTTATCATTTTTATTTGTGGTTTTTTCTTCATTATTGATTGCCCAAGAGGCTAATACCATATATCTGTTTAAAAAGTTTGAAAGAGGAAAGGTGATTTATCGGAATGGACGTTTTTCGGAAGGAGCGTTTAACTATGATTTACTTGGGAAAAGAATTGTATTTCAGGAAAAAGAACAGATTTTTGAATTTGTAGAACCTGAGACGGTGGATTATTTAAATATTCAGGGACATATATTTGAACATATCAGAGGAAATGACTTTTATGAAAAGGTAAGAGCAGATAGTATTTATTTATATATTCATTGGTATTCATCTCTCAAATCTAAAGGAAAAGTTGGGGCAATGGGTGTTGTAACTCATACAAGAGATGCACAAGATGTAAATCCGACTCTTGTTTTTGGTAGTGCATATAACTTTGAGGACATGAAAACAATTGAAAGTCTGGGTATGATTCCTAAAAATAAGTATTTCTTGAAATTGGAGGGAAAATTTAAACAGATAAATTCTTTCGACTCTCTAGCTAAACTATTTAAAGAGGATGCGGATAAAATAAAGGAATTTGTGAGGGAGCAGGATTTAAAGTGGGCGGATATGAATGATATTGTACGTGCTGTATCTTATGCCTCACAGTTTCTTCCTAAAGAAAAAATGTGAAAAATAAATCAGGTTACTTTTAATTATAGCTATCTTTGATAGCTTATTTTATTTGAGACAAAATTGAAAAGTGATGAGAACATATACTAATGTTAAGGATTTAGGCGATTTGAAAGCCGCGGTCAAAGAAGCTTTAGAAATTAAGAAAAACAGATTTGGTTATAAGCATCTGGGAGAGAACAGGACTCTTCTTATGGTGTTTTTCAATTCTAGCCTGAGAACACGGCTTAGTACCCAGAAAGCAGGAATGAATCTGGGCATGAATACAATGGTATTGGATATAAACCAGGGTGCATGGAAACTGGAAACCGAACGAGGTGTGATTATGGACGGAGATAAATCCGAACATATATTAGAGGCTATTCCGGTGATGGGTTCATACTGCGATATTATCGGAGTGCGTGCTTTTGCCCAGTTTGAGAATAAAGAAGATGATTATCAGGAAAAGATACTTAATCAGTTTATCCAATATTCCGGTCGTCCCGTTTTCAGTATGGAAGCTGCCACAGGACACCCGTTGCAGGCTTTTGCTGATCTTATCACAATAGAGGAATATAAGAAAAAAGACCGTCCTAAGGTCGTACTTACATGGGCACCGCATCCCAAAGCATTGCCTCAGGCAGTGCCTAATTCTTTTGCAGACTTTATGAATGAGGCTGATGTGGATTTCGTTATAACGCACCCTAAAGGATATGAATTAGACCCTAAGTTCGTAAGAGGTGCCAAAGTCGAATACGACCAGAATAAAGCGCTGGAAGGAGCCGATTTTGTATATGCAAAGAACTGGGCTGCTTATGCAGATCCTAATTATGGAAAGATACTCAGTACAGACCGGAGTTGGACGGTATCAACAGAGAAAATGTCATTTACCGATAATGCACATTTTATGCATTGTCTTCCGGTTCGTCGCAATATGATTGTGACAGATGATGTTATCGAAAGCCCACAGTCGATAGTTATTCCCGAAGCGGCTAATCGTGAGATATCGGCGCAAACAGTTTTGAAAAGAATGCTTGAAAGTTTGTAAAAAGAATAAATAACATATATCGCATGAAAAAACTACATTATTTACCTATTGCGTTGTTGGCAACATCGTGTGTCGGATTCATAGGATGTAAACAAAAAACAAATGCACAGGAAGAGGAAAAAATTATGGATAAAGGTTTAAGTATAGAAAACCTGGATACTACGGCTGTACCGGGAAATGATTTTTATCGTTATGCAACGGGAGGATGGGCAGATGCTAATCCTATTCCTGATGAATATTCCCGTTATGGTTCTTTCGATCAGTTGAGAGAAAATAATCAGAAGCAGATCAAGGAACTTATCGAAGAGATGGGGCAGACGAAGCACGAAGCAGGTACAAATGCTCAAAAGATCGGGGATTTGTATAAGCTGGGAATGGATAGTGTGAAACTGAATACGGACAAGGCTGCGCCTATTATGGATCAGTTGGCGGCAATCAATGCAGCATCGAATGTCGAAGATATCATTAAGCTAACAGGAAGTATCCGTCATTATACAGCAGCACCGTTCTTTGGCTTTTATGTAGGAGCCGATGATATGAATAGTACAATGAATATCGCTCATCTCTATCAAAGCGGATTAGGTCTCGGAGAACGTGATTACTATCTGGCTACGGATGAGACATCCAAGTCTTTGCGTGATGGATATGTGAAATTGATGAATACGCAGTTTCAGAATGCCGGTTATACGGAAGGTGATGCAAAGATGGCGGCTGATGCTGTGATGAAAATAGAGACAGCTTTGGCTAAGGCACATTTCGAAAAGGAAAAAACACGAATTCCCGAACTGAATTATCATAAAATGAAGGTAGAGGATTTGAATAAATCTGTAGCTTCATTCAAATGGGATTTATTTCTTGAGTCTGTAGGTGCAAAAGATATAAAGGAACTGAATGTATCTCAGGTAGAACCTATCGTTGAGGCTGTGAAGATTATCCAGTCATATCCTATCAATGAACTGAAAGCATACTTATCATGGAAGTTAATTGATTCGTCAGCTAAATATTTGAGTGATGACTTCGTAAATGCTAACTTCGACTTTTATGGTAAGCAGATGAGTGGCAGCAAAGTGATTCAACCTCGTTGGAAAAGAACCGTAAATACAATAAATGAAGCATTAGGAGAAGAAGTTGGGCAGATATATGTAGAAAAGTATTTTCCACCTAAAGCAAAAGAAAGAATGCTCGGTTTGGTTGAAAATCTGAAAGTTGCTTTGGGTGAACGTATCAATGGTCTGGAGTGGATGAGTAAAGAAACCAAAGCTAAGGCTCAAGAAAAATTAGGCACATTTATTGTGAAAATCGGGTATCCTGATAAATGGAGAGATTCTTCTTCGCTTGATGTTAAAGGAGATAGCTACTGGGCTGATATTGTGCGTGCCTCAGAGTTCGGATTCGATTTTATGTTGAGTAAATTGGGCAAGCCTGTGGATAAGAGTGAATGGCTTATGTCTCCTCAGACAGTGAATGCATATTATAATCCTACTACCAATGAAATCTGTTTCCCTGCGGGAATACTACAAGCACCATTCTTCTATATGAATGCAGATGATGCAATTAATTATGGAGCTATCGGTGTTGTGATAGGTCATGAAATGACTCACGGGTTTGATGACCAAGGTCGTAAATATGACAAAGATGGAAATCTAACAGACTGGTGGACTGCAGATGATGCTAAAAAATTTGAAGCAAGGGCTCAAGTGTTGATAGACTACTTCAATAATATTAAAGTGCTGGATGATTTAAATGCTAACGGACGCTTTACTTTGGGTGAGAATATCGCAGACCACGGAGGCTTGCAGGTTTCGTATGCTGCATTTATGAAAACAGATGAGGCTAAAAAAGCTCAGGAGATAGACGGATTTACTCCTCAACAGCGATTCTTCTTATCATATGCGAATCTTTGGGCTGGTAATATACGCGATGCAGAAATTATCAGGTTAACCAAAATTGATCCTCACTCTTTAGGTAAATGGCGTGTTAACGGAGCTTTACCTCATATCGCAACATGGTACGAAGCATTTAATATTACAGAACAAGACTCAATGTATCTTCCTGTAGAAAAAAGAGCTTCTATCTGGTAATAGATTTTAACAATACCTGATAGATTTAGTTATATACTGGGATCGGCGGATAAATTAAATTTATCTGCCGATTTTAGTATTGTTTTATTCAAGAACTCTGCATATATTAGCCTCTACGATTTAAGAGTAAATCAGGGAGATAAACTTAGGTACTTATTTAATTTATTTACATTCATGAGAAAACTGATTCTAGCAACGTTTGTTTTAGGAATATTAACGTTGAATAGTATTAATGCTACTAATCAGGAACCTTTACATCCGAAACTTCAACAAGAAGTTGAGAAGTTGAAACAAGATGAAGTAAAAGCAATAGAGAAGATTCGGAGAAACGCTGAGAAGAGAGCAGAGGAAGCAAGGAAAGAAGCAAATAAAAATGCGAAAAAAAGAGCTGAACAAGCCAGAGAAGAGGGAGAAAAGAATGCAAAAAAAGCAGAACAAAAGGCTGAAAAAGAAATAATGAAAGTAAAGAAAAAGACATCTGACAATATTGCGAAGTTGCATGCTTCGAGATAAGACTCGCTAAAGATGATTTTTGAAAACGTATAAAAAGAAAGACCTGATATTATCAGGTCTTTCTTTATTTAGAATACATTATAAATTAAATTCGATTTACCTCGTTATTTTAACTTAAAAATCGGAATATGTTTTATAAATTAGCATAGCTAAAATAGACAAAACTATCAGGAATAGAGATCAACTAAAAAAATGGAATAATATGTTACCAGCCAATTATCAAGAACTGAAAGACAGACTCTCCCTAAAAATAGATACTAAAAGAATAATAACTAATCCTTTGCAGCTGCTTGCGTATGGAACGGATGCCAGTTTTTATCGATTGATCCCGAAAATCGTAGTACAGGTTCACTCCGAAGAAGAAGCCGTGGAAGTGATTCGTACGACCGGGCAATTGAATATTCCGGTAACATATCGTGCGGCAGGAACCAGCCTGTCGGGTCAAGCTATCACAGATTCGGTTTTGATGGTGGCTACCCATAAGTGGCGAAAATATACGATTCTGGATGATGGTTTGAAGATTCGCCTGCAACCGGGGATCACAGGCGCACGGGCAAATATCTTTTTGACACCTTACGGACGGAAGATAGGTCCCGATCCGGCATCTATAAATGCTGCTATGATAGGGGGAATAGCATCGAATAATGCCAGTGGTATGTGTTGCGGTACAGGTCAAAATTCTTACAAGACAATAGCTGATATCCGTATTGTACTTTATGATGGGACTATTCTGGATACGGCAGATGAGGAAAGTAAAAAGGCATTTAGAGAAAAGCATCCCGAAATAATCTCGGAAATAGAAAAACTGAGAGATGATATTAAGGCTGATACGACTTTATATGAACGGATAAAGAAAAAATTTAAAATAAAGAATACAACAGGATACAGTATAAATGCACTTGTAGATTATGATGACCCTTTCGATATAATCAAGCACCTGATGATAGGGGCAGAAGGTACATTGGCATTTATCTCAGATCTTACTTATCATACTGTGATTGATGAGAGATATAAAGCTTGTGCTCTGATGATCTTCGATAGGGTAGAAAAGGCCTGTTCGGTAGTTCCGGCTTTGAAGAAAAGCCCTGTTTCGGCAGTCGAATTATTGGATAGGGATTCTATTCGTTCGGTCGAAGATGATCCCGATGCACCCGATTATTTCAGGACTTTGCCCGAAACTGCCTGTGTATTATTGGTTGAGATACAGGCTAATGACGAAGAGACAATGTCTCAGAAAGAAATAGAGGTTCGTAAAGCTGTGGAAACTACTCCGACTATACAGCCTTTCAAATTTACGTCTGATCCTAAAGAATATAACTTTAACTGGAAAGCGCGTAAAGGTCTTTTGGCATCGGTCGGAGGGTTGAGAAGAACAGGAACAACATGTTTGATAGAAGATGTGGCTTTCCCTGTCGAACACTTGGCTGCTGCTTGTATTGCATTGAAGGACTTGTTCAAAAGGCTCGATTATAAAGATGCGGTGTTGTTCGGACATGCTTTGGACGGAAATTTGCACTTGACATTTTCGCAGGATTTTTCTACACCGGAAGAAGTAGAACGTTATTCGAAACTGATGGATGGGCTTGAAGATATTGTTGTCGACCAGTTCGACGGCTCATTGAAGGCAGAGCATGGTACAGGTCGCAATATGGCTCCATTTGTAGAGAAAGAATGGGGCGAAGCGGCTTACAGGATAATGTTGAGAATCAAAGATATTTTTGACCCTCACAAACTGATAAATCCGGGTGTAATCATCAATGAAAATCCCAAAATACACTTAGAAAATCTGAAACCTTTGCCTGCTGCTCACGAATTAGTAGATAAGTGTATGGAGTGCGGATTCTGTGAACCAAACTGTGTCTCGGAAGGGCTGACGCTTTCGCCTCGTCAACGTATCGTGATTGCGCGTGAAATATCGCGTCTTCGTGCCGAAGGGGAGCATCCCGATAGATTGAAGCAGATGTTACACGATGCAAAGTATTTTTCGAATGAAACGTGCGCTACCGATGGGCTTTGCGGATTGATCTGTCCTGTAAAAATTGATACTGGGAAATTTATCAAGGAAGTACGGCATGGTAAGGCGTCGGATAAAGCGAAGAAAAATGCTGCTTACATCGGAGACCATATGGAAAGTATAACTTCGTACGGGCGTGCCGGTCTCAATTTTGTGAACTTTTTCCATAGCATATTGGGTGATTCTCTGATGGGAGGAATTGCTGGAGGGATGCGTTCTATCTCGGGTAACAATATACCTAAATGGAACAAGGATATGCCAAAAGGTGCTCATAAGATAAAGCATCAGGTGGCTAATGAAGGGCAGACGGATAAAGTTGTATATTTCCCTTCTTGTATCAACCGTACGATGGGAAAATCGAAAGGATACAGAAAAGATGAAGTGGAGTTGACCAAAAAGACGGAAGAGCTATTGACTCGTGCCGGATTCACAATTATATATCCCGAGGGTTTGAACAATTTATGCTGCGGAATGGCTTTCAGTAGTAAAGGTTATAAAGAAGAAGGTGCTAAAAAATCGAAAGAACTGGAAGAGGTTTTATTTAAAGCTTCGGAAGGAGGGAAATATCCTGTGCTTTTCGATATGAGCCCGTGTTTCTATACTTTCTATGAGGTTTATACAAATAAAGACTTAAAAGTATATGACCCGATCGAATTTATGCTGAAATATGTAATGCCAAAGCTGGAAGTTAAAAATCAGAAAAAAGTAGTGACAGTATTTCCTGTTTGTTCAGTGAAGAAAATAGGGATGGAGCAGAACCTCTATAAATTGGCTCAGCTATGCTCCGAAAAAGTTACGATGGTGCAATCTAATTGTTGCGGCTTTGCCGGAGACAGAGGATTCACTTATCCGGAACTGAATAAGCATGGCCAGCGTCATTTGGCAGAACAGATACCTCACAATACGGAAGGTGGTTATTCGACCAGTCGCACTTGCGAAATAGGTATGAGTGAATACAGTGATATCAATTTCAAATCGATATTTTATCTTATCGATGAAGTGACGAGATAAGTTCTACTTATATAAAAAGAAACAGGCTTTGAAATTTATTTTCAAAGCCTGTTTTCTATTTCGTTGAATCGGTCTTATTTGCGAAGTCCCGATCTGTCTATACTATGTTGAGGAGCAGAATCCATAGACGGACGTGTTGTAGGTCGGGTAGATGGACGGACATTTGGAGTTGGTCTAGTCAAATTGGGACGGTTTATTTCGGGACGTTCCGGGCGACTGGGTGTTTCCGGTCTATTCGGACGATTGGGTTGACTGGGACGATTCGGTCTGTTTGGTCTGTTATCAGGATGTACTACGATGATCGGACGACCGTATTCCGGAAAATAAGTCGGATAGTTCGGCGGAAAATAATAATCGATAGGATAACTGACATCATCATACAAAAATTCGTATCCGGTCAGGTAATCGTTCCAGAATTCGAGACCATAAACTTCGTCTCTCGAAGTCCTGTATTCTAAGATTTCCTGATAACCATCTTTCGTGTCGTTTACAGCTAATATGCGTTGTGGAGGTCCTATTAGGGCTTGTACCTGTGCTTTAGTCATACCTGTTGTCAACTTGTTCAAATCAAGACTTTTGTATGAACTACAAGCTGATATTAGAATAACTAAAAGACTTATAAATAATAATTTTTTCATGATAACCTAATCTTTAATTTAATTCTTATTTCTTATTGATAAAACAATAAATGATTGATATAGTTTATTTATAGGATGTTAAGGGGCAAGAGTCATAAGAAATATCCAATAAGGAAAAAGAGTAGATTACTTCTTTTCATAGCCAAAAAAGAGAAAATATGTTCTTTTATGGGAGTCTTATACATTATCTTTGTATTTATATCAAAACAAAGCACAACATTAGGATGAATACATTTGGTAATATTTTCAGGCTGACATCTTTTGGGGAATCTCACGGAGTAGCTATCGGTGGAGTAATCGATGGTTGTCCTGCCGGAGTAGAGGTAGATATGGAGTTTATTCAGAGCGAACTAGACCGTCGTCGTCCGGGGCAATCCAAAATCACGACTCCGCGTAAGGAAGATGATAAAGTTGAGTTTCTCTCGGGTATTTTTGAAGGAAAGACTACCGGAACGCCTATCGGTTTTGTTGTGAGGAATAACAATCAGCATTCATCCGACTATGATAATATGCGAAACCTGTATCGTCCTTCACATGCCGACTATACTTATCAGGAAAAGTATGGGGTTCGCGACCATAGAGGAGGGGGGCGTTCTTCGGCTCGCGAAACTATAGCCCGATGTGTTGGCGGAGCTTTGGCTAAACTTGCGCTGAGACAATTGAATATAGATATTACAGCATATACATCTCAGGTAGGGGGAATCGTGCTGGAAAAGAGTTATACCGAATATGACCTGTCTCTGATCGAATCTACTCCGGTTCGTTGTCCCGATTTGGACAAAGCGGAACAGATGATAGAGCTAATCAATGAAGTAAAATCGAAAGGAGATACTATCGGGGGCGTGATCACTTGTGTGATAAAAGGTACTCCGGTAGGACTTGGAGAACCTGTATTCGGAAAACTTCATGCTGCATTGGGTAATGCGATGTTGAGCATCAATGCGGTGAAAGGCTTTGAATACGGAGATGGCTTTGATGTCAATCATCGAGGATCGGAAGTGAACGATATCTTTTATAATGATAACGGGCATATCAATACACGGACAAATCATTCGGGAGGTATTCAGGGAGGTATTTCGAACGGGCAGGATATATATTTCAGAGTTGCATTTAAGCCTGTTGCAACTATATTGATGGAGCAGGAAACTGTCGATATTGAAGGAAACGATGTGCACCTGAAAGCCCGTGGTCGCCACGATGCTTGTGTGTTGCCTCGTGCAGTGCCTGTGGTAGAGGCAATGGCTGCTATGACTATCCTCGATTATTATTTAGTGAAGAAGGCAATCATGTAAGCTAAAAAAAAACTATAACCATGAAAAATGCAAAACACCTATTTTTAATTTTAGCAGTTGTTACTTCTTTTTTAACCTTTTCATGTTCCGGTAAAAAACAATCGCCGGAAAACTCTTTAACTGAAAAGATTCAGTCTGATTCGGGTTTTCATATTGTAGATAGTATGGCGCGCAGCCTTATTAAAGAAGGTTTTAACGCGGGGAGTGGCTATTCGCAAGTATGGGCACGTGATATGAACACTTTTATAGAAACGGCTGTAGAAGAAGTACCACATGAAGAAATAAAAGGAGCAATTCTCATCTTTTTTAAATTACAACAGAAGAATGGAGAAATGATCGACGGGTATGTCCTGAAAAAGGATTTTACGTGGGGTGATGATACGCCGTATTATTCGGACGAAGCACCTCTGCATGTCGGTTTTAAGAATACGGTTGAGACAGATCAGGAAACTTCACTGATTCAATTGATCGGTAAATACATTCAGAAAACAGGGGATACCTCTCTTTTAGAAGAAAAGGTGGGTGCATTTACTGTACGTGAGCGTATGGAGATGATGATAGACTATCTTTTTAAAGAAAGATATAATAAAGAATATGGCTTGCTATGGGGTGCTATGACTGCCGATTGGGGAGACGTTCAGCCTAACGATGACTTTGGTTGTGACTGGAATGAGCTTTCTCATGAAGCTATCGATGTATATGATAATGCAATGTTTATTATTGCGTTGGATTATATGCGGAATATGACTACGGATGATTCTCAGAAAGCGAAGTGGAAACAGCTTGGTGAAGATATAGCTAAGAATGTAAGAAAACATTTATGGGACACTGACCGACAAAAGTTTATACCTCACATTTATCCAAAAGGCTCGCCGATTCCGGAAGGATTCGATGAAAATGAGATTTTCTATCATGGGGGAACGGCTGTCGCAATAGAAGCCGGACTTTTGAGTAAAGACGAAATAGCTGTGAGTAACCGGAAAATGCTGGAAAATGTAGAAAAGTCAGGTATGCCAAGTATCGGATTGACTTTGTATCCGACTTATCCCGAAGGATTCTTCACTGGAGGAATGTCCAAGCCTTATGTATATCAGAATGGAGGAGACTGGACTTGGTTCGGTGGGCGTATGATCCAGCAATTGATTGCTAATGGTTTTATAGAAGAGGCTTATAAAGAGATTCGCCCGATGATTGGTAGGGTTATAAAGAATGAAGGATTCTACGAATGGTATGGCATGGGAGATGTGCCTAGTGGTTCGGGTAAATTTAAAGGATCGGCAGGAACTCTTTCGAAATCTATCCAGATGTTCAGAGATTGGGCAGAGAAAAATAAATAAACTTATACATATTGCACATTAGTTGATTTCTTATCCCGAACTAATGTGCAATACTACTATAAAAAGATAATATCAAATAAAGCTGATTATCTCATCTTTTTCTTTTCGTTTAGGAGTATTGGGTTCATCTTTTGCCGGATAGCCCAAAGGCGTTATTGCGACAGGGTGGAGATGATCGGGCAGGTTGAATAATTCTTTTGTTTTTGCAGGATCGAAATGGCATATCCAGCAAGTTCCCAACCCTTGTTCTGCTGCTGCGAGACAGATATGCTCAAAGGTAATCGAAACATCTATGTCACAATGGTCTTTGTTGTCATAACTGCGTTTCCACGATTGCTCGGTATTTGCACAGGCTAAGATATATACAGGCGTTGGGTTCGAAATAAACCATTCCCGAGGATAACATTCTTGCAACATTTTTTTACCCTCTTCACTTTTTACGACGAAAAAATGCCATGGTTGCAGGTTGCAAGCCGAAGGTGCCAGCCTTGCACATTCCAGAATATAATCCAGCTTTTCCTGTTCGAGTTCTTGGGTTGAATATTGTCTTACTGATTTCCTTTTATTAACTAATTCTAGAAAGTTCATATCGTTTGTTTTTGAAGTTCGATACAAAAATACACCAAAAGAGATTGGTTTTTCTTTTTTATAGTAATTTTACGAGATAAATAAAATTAAATATGAGGACTTTTATTGCCGTTTTGATTGTTGTGTTAGGTTTGGGAGCGTGTGGCGATTCTAAGAAAGAAGCCTACATAGAGGATAGGGGAGAAGTATTCCATACTACTTATTCGATCAAATATAAATACTCTCGCTCGCTAAAGGTGGAGATTGAGAAGGAATTGGCTCGCTTCGATGATTCGCTCAATCCTTTTAAACCAACTTCGGTTATTTCTAAGGTAAATAATAATGAAGAGGTAGAAATGGATACATTTTTTATAAATGTGTTTGACAGGGCGCAACAGATCGCGACTGTTTCGGACGGATTGTTTGATATAACCGTATCACCTCTGATTAATGCGTGGGGATTTGGTTTTAAGAATATGGATAAAGTAACTCCTGAAATAATCGATAGCTTAAAACAAATAACAGGTTATCGAAGAATAAAATTACAGGATGGTAAAATAGAAAAAGAAGATAGCCGGCTTAATATTAATACTTCTGCCATTGCAAAAGGATATTCGGCTGACGTGGTAGCCCAATTATTAGATTTGCACGGAATCGAGAATTATATGGTTGAGATTGGCGGTGAAGTGAGTGCCAAAGGTGTAAATCCGAAAGGAGAATGTTGGCACATCGGTATAGATAAGCCGCAGGATGAAGCTTTGGTTTTTCAGAGAGAGTTGCAGAATGTTATCCAGCTTTGCGATAAGTCTGTTGCAACTTCGGGTAATTACCGGAATTTCTATATCAAAGATGGTAAGAAATATGCACATACCATCAACCCCCGTACCGGTTATCCGTCCGATAATAGTACTTTGAGTGCGACAGTGATAGCAGATGATTGTATGTCGGCAGATGCTTATGCAACAGCATTTATGCTGGCAGATACGGCAAAGGTTAGAGAGATTGCACAAAAGGAAAACCTATCATACATGCTTATTCTCGATGATGGTGATGATTCTTATAAAATTGTGACATCATCCGATTTTGATAAATATATTGTAGAGTAATATATATAAACTATGATTAGGCACGCATTTTTAGACGAAAAAAGGAAGACGTACGAGTGGTTATGTTTGTCCGATACAGCTTCTATGCATATGGGAGCGCCCGATTATCCCGAAAATCCTATTCCCGATTGGGAAGCTTTTCAGGAGGGTTTTGAAGACTTCTATTATTTACCGGATGGGAAGACGAAAGGTTCTGTCATGATAATAGAAAGTGACGATGAGGAAATAGGGTGTCTTTGTTATGCTTGTTTTCATCTGAAACCAAATATGGCAGAATTGGATATCTGGCTGAAAGCACAAAGTTATTGTGGCAAAGGTTTAGGTGCACAGGCTCTGGAAGAACTTATATCCTATCTGAATCAGACTTTCGGTGTTAATAAATACATTATCAGACCTTCTGAAAGGAATGTGAGGGCAATAAGAGCGTATGAAAAAGCCGGATTCAGACGAATCGAGGATAAAGAGAAAACATTGGAAGAATACTATAAAAAGGAATTTATAGAACAATATGGTGATGGCGATTATGGATTGGAAGAAACAGCTATATTGGTGCTGGAAATCTGAAAAAAGTGTTTTTTACGACAATAATAACAGGAGCGGATTATATTTAATATATCCGCTCCTGTTATGTATAAAATGTAGGGAAGTTTTGTCGTTCTGAACGGAGTGAAGAATCTGTTAAATATAGATGCTTCCTGTTGTTAGCATGACAAAAAATGAAAAACAAGATGAGTTCTAGTTGTTATTACTTACCGGAAATATTATTTGCAATACTTATGGCTTTTATAATATCTTCTGTATCATTGAAATTGAGTCTCTCATTCTTGAGGCTTTCCTCAATTTGACTTTCTTGTCCTTTAAATAATTTAGCGAAAGAACTTAGAGAATTGAACCGCTTAAATTTTCCATCGATTTTGAGGTAATATATGTTTTTTCTTTTTATTTCGAAATCTTCGTCAACATTCAGTTTCATAACTCTCCCTTCCGAATTGGTTATCATGTTGATCCCTTCTGTAGATGAGGTCTGTGATCTTGCTCCGTAGCCAACGTTCTTGCCTTTGGAGAGTAATGATCCTTTATGATAAATATACAAATCTGTATTTCCGACATTTATTTTTTCATAGAAATCTCTTCCTTTGATATGTTCAAAAATACGATCTCCGATTTTTATGAAACTTATTGATTCGGGGTCTGCCAGTTCCATAATGTTATCATTGTTTTTGAAAAGGACTTTTCCTGTTGCTAATTCATAGTTGAATAAATTTGTAGACTTTTTATTGGTTTTCAACATGGCTACTCCTTGCTGAAAGTCGTCAAATAAAAGCAGGTAATTATTTTCGTCTTGTGAATATAGATTACCGGTAAACCAGAAAAAAAGTACTAGAAAGATAATATTTTTCATGATAGTTGGATTTTGATTAGTATTTATTTGTAACGTTAAGGTTATATACGGCGTTTCAATATAACTATTAAATCTCAATTAGACTAGGATTTTGCGGTCTTTTGGGGTTATTTACCCCATGCAAATATATCCCTGTGATGGCAGCAAGTTTCCATTCTTTATCATACCGGATATAGACACATCCCACATCATATCGTTTATCATCGTATTCGAAGACTAATTTTCCTTTTATAGATTCTAGGTTAGAAAATTTTTGATTTTCGGAAACAAAACCTACATAATCTATTTTATTCCACTTGATACTAAAAGCATACCCTTCATTATCAATAATCGTATATGCAGCATTGATGATCTCTTTCTGATAAGCTTGCTCTGTCATATTAGCATATCGGTCGCGTCTCTTTTTGTTGGGAATAAGAGATTTGTCGTTTCCTATCTGATGTATAGTTTCGAGAGAAATAAAATTCTTCTCCAATTTTTCTTTATCGTGCGGATCAAATTCTTTCAGTACCTGAAAAAGATGTTTTCCGCAATCATCAGGTTTTATAATACTATCTCTTTCTGAACAAGCTGATAGAAGAAAGATTAAGAATATGCTTGATAGAAGATATTTATTTAGCATAAATAGATGTTTTATAGCAAAAATACGATTAATGTTGAAAATTTATAACCATGAGGTCTGTAAAAAGAGAATAAATCCTTTATTTTTGTAAAACTTATAATATCACCTTTAAAATAATAATTTATGAAAAGAGATACTGCAATATTTGACATTATCGAAAAAGAGCGTCAACGCCAGCTAAAAGGTATAGAGCTGATAGCATCCGAAAACTTTGTAAGTGAACAAGTAATGGAGGCTATGGGTTCGGTATTAACTAATAAATATGCTGAAGGGTATCCGGGGAAACGTTATTATGGTGGTTGTGAAGTTGTAGATTTAAGTGAAACATTAGCTATAGACCGTCTGAAAGAAATATTCGGAGCAGAGTGGGCAAACGTTCAGCCTCATTCGGGTGCTCAGGCAAATGCTGCCGTATTTTTGGCATGTCTGAATGCAGGAGACAAATTTTTAGGATTGAATCTTTCGCACGGAGGACACCTTTCGCACGGTTCGCCTGTCAATTCATCGGGTATACTATATCATGCATTGGAATACAATGTGAAAGAAGATACAGGAATGGTAGATTATGAGCAGCTGGAAGCTGTTGCTAATCAGGAAAAACCAAAACTTATCATTGCAGGAGCATCAGCATATTCACGTGAATGGGATTATGAGAGAATCCGTAAAATTGCAGATTCGATAGGTGCTATCTTTATGGTAGATATGGCACATCCTGCCGGACTTATTGCGGCAGGGATTTTGAATAACCCTGTGAAGTATGCACATATAGTGACAACGACTACTCATAAGACTTTGCGCGGACCTCGTGGAGGTGCTATCATGATAGGTAAAGACTTCGAGAATCCTTGGGGAAAGAAAACTCCTAAAGGCGAAGTTCGTATGATGTCGGCTTTGCTCGATTCGGCTGTTTTTCCCGGTATTCAGGGAGGACCGCTAGAGCATGTAATTGCAGCTAAAGCTGTATCTTTTGCCGAAGTGTTGGAGCCATCTTACAAAGAATATCAGGCACAGGTACAAAAAAATGCACAGGTGATGGCGCAGGCATTTCTGGATAAAGGATATAAAATCGCTTCAGGAGGTACGGACAATCACCTGATGTTGGTTGACCTGAGACCTAAGTTTCCGGAATTGACGGGAAAAGTGGCTGAAAAAGTCTTGGTCGAAGCAGACATAACTACGAATAAAAATATGGTTCCTTTCGATAGCCGTAGTCCTTTCCAGACATCGGGGCTTCGTTTTGGTACACCGGCTATCACGACTCGTGGCGTGAAAGAAAATATGATGGGAGAGATCGTTGAAATGATCGATACTGTCCTTTCTAACCATGAAGATGAGAAAATTATCAGAGCAGTTCGTGAGAAAGTAAATCATATGATGAAGGATTATCCTTTATTCGGTTGGTAATTCTGCAATAAGAAAATATTAGTAACGCAGATAGAATTTTTAGTAATTTTATCTGCGTTTTTAGTTGTGTCAGATTATGAATGAGAGAAATATAGATTACATTATAGAACAATTGGAAGATGAGTACAGCGATGTACCTTCTTATTTTGGGTTGTATAAGTCTAACAGCGAAACGGCAGAAGAAAATGATGTGTACATTTTAGCTAATGAGCAGGGAGCTATACGTTTTGTTTCGGAGTTACTGGAGAGTGTCACTTCAAGAGAAAGAGATGAGAAAGGTTTCAGCAGAATAGAACTTTCGGAACTGGTAAAGGAGGGTGATTTCAATCTTAAATACATAAAAACTTCACTTGATAATAAAGTCGAAAGTAAGAGCTATCTGGACGATTACGAATCTTTTTCGGATAAGATGTGGAAATACGGATGCTTTTCTTTGGTGTTTATTTTTATAGTTTTCTTTGTATGTGGATTAGTTTCTGTATCGAAGATGGTGTATAATTTGTTTTAGGAGTATATCGAGAGTGGCTAAGAAAAAGAGAAGGAGTAAGAAGAAAAAAGGTGCTGGAAGTTTTAAACGGAAGTTAGTCTTTTTCCTTTTGATTGCGAGCGGAATAGGAATATATTTTGTAAAAGACGTTGAGGTCGAGTATTACAAAGATGTTGATGGGTTGATAGGTGCTGAACTGAAAGCGGCTTTTCATGATGTCATAAGGGAACATACATGTCTGAACTTTGACCAGAATATTTCGGCACGTTATTGGTGGGATAATTATTTTACAAAAACAGACTGGCATTCGGATGGGTATTTCTGGGATATGTACTCCGATCAACAACATCCCACCTATAAAGGCGGGGAAAATCAGGCGCGTGAACATTGTATGCCGCGCAGTTGGTGGGGAAAACGGGATAAATATTCCTCATACGATGCCAACGGCGATTTACATAATCTTTTTCCTTCCGATTATCAGGCGAATTCTGCTAAAAGTAATTTTGCATTGGGTGAGGTCGGAATATCTAAATTTGATAATGGCGTTTCGAAAGTTGGTCAGAATACTTACCCGACAGGTTATCGCGGACAGGTCTTTGAACCGGCAGACGAGTATAAAGGAGACTTTGCCCGTGTTTACTTTTATATGGTCACCTGTTACGAGGACTATGCGTATGGATGGCGGGAGGATGCAACTAAGTCTATGATGCAAAAAGGCAAATATCCTGCTTTTCAGCCATGGGCGATAGAAATGCTCTTGAAATGGCATCGGAATGATCCTGTGTCCGAAAAAGAAAAGGTTAGAAATACAGAAGTATATAAGATACAGAAGAATAGGAATCCTTTTGTCGATTATCCCGATTTGGCAGAGCATATTTGGGGAAGTAAAATAAACGAATCTTTTAATTCAGATGACAATAAGCCAGTTATTAAAGAGAATCGTATAATCCATACCTATAATGATCTGAAGAGTAAGATAGAAGGGTTCTTGAAACCATACATGAAAATAAAAGTTCTTAATAGAAATGATTAATTTCTAATAGATTATTAAAAAATCAACTTATAAATCTCTTTATTTGTTATAATATCCAAGAGTAGAAAAACTACTTTGAATAAGTCTGAATATGCAAGATAAAAAGATGGATTTGGATGTATTTTGTAAAGTCAAAGTAGCAGAATAAAGGACTTGTTTTTTGTGTTAAAAAAAAACTCTAAAAGTCTGCTTTTGAGATGTAAAAAGCTACTTGTTTGTTAGTTGTAAAAACAATTTTTTTACTAAATTTGTATTGCAAAATAAAAAGGGGGGTAAATTATTGAATGATTCCCATTAACTGTTTGAAATTATTAGAATTATATATTTTTTTAACCAATAAAAATTTTATAAAATGATTAAAGTAGGTATTAACGGTTTCGGACGTATCGGTCGTTTAGTGTTCCGTGCAGCTCAAAAAAGAAATGACATTGAGATTGTAGGTATCAATGACCTTATCGATGTTGAGTACATGGCTTATATGCTTAAATATGATACAGTACACGGAAGATTCGACGGAACTGTTGAGGTAAAAGACGGTAAATTGGTTGTTAATGGTAAAGCTATCCGCATTACTTCAGAAAGAAATCCTGCCGATTTGAAATGGGGTGAAATAGGTGCAGAATATATAGCAGAATCTACAGGTTTGTTCCTTGAAAAATCAAAAGCTCAGGCTCATATCGATGCAGGTGCAAAATATGTAGTTATGTCAGGTCCTTCAAAAGACGATACTCGTATGTTTGTATGCGGTGTAAACCACAAAGAGTACAAAAAAGGCGAGCAATTCGTATCTAATGCGTCTTGTACTACTAACTGTCTTGCTCCTATCGCTAAAGTATTGAATGACAAATTCGGTATCGTAGAAGCTTTGATGACTACAGTACACGCTACTACTGCTACTCAAAAAACAGTAGACGGACCTTCTGCTAAGGACTGGAGAGGTGGACGTGCTGCTTCTGGCAACATTATTCCTTCTTCTACAGGTGCTGCTAAAGCAGTAGGTAAAGTTATTCCTGAATTGAACGGAAAACTTACAGGTATGTCAATGCGTGTTCCTACTCTTGACGTTTCTGTTGTTGACTTGACAGCTCGTTTAGCTAAAGAAGCTTCTTACGAAGAAATCTGTAAAGCAATGAAAGAAGCATCTGAAGGCGAATTGAAAGGTGTACTTGGATATACTGAAGACGATGTTGTTTCTTCTGACTTTATCGGCGAAGAGCGTACATCAGTATTCGATGCTAAAGCTGGTATCCAATTGAGCCCAACATTCGTAAAAGTTGTTAGCTGGTATGACAACGAGTGGGGATTCTCTTGCAAAATGCTAGATCTTATCGCTCACATGGCTAAAGTAAACGCTTAATTCGTTTAAGACTATATAAGAAGAAGGCTTCCATTCATGAATGGAAGCCTTCTTTATTTTAGGGTCAATCTATATTGATTTATAATTATTTTTGTTCTCTTTGTTTGCGTACCTTATTACCGATAAGTTCTACTGTATATATCAGTACAAAACCGACAATACAAAACAAAATAGCCTGCCATAAATGTGGGTCTATGCCATTTATAGACTCATATGTAGATGGAAGTATGTTAGACTCTAATAATGGTTTTGTTTCACCATGACTATCTACATAAGTTTCTACAACTCTCTTCCAAGGCCATACTTTATTTAAAGAACCGATCATGACACCGGTTAATAATGCAATAGTTGTATTGCGATACTTTTCGAGTAACCAAGAAAGGAAATGAGAAAAGCTCACTATCCCGACAATTGCTCCTAGTCCGAATAAGGCTATTATATTGATACGAAAATTGCTGACAGCATCCATGATGAAAGCATATTTACCCAATAGCAATAAAATGAATGAACCTGAGATTCCGGGTAATATCATCGCGCAAATAGCAATAGCACCTGAAAGGATAATAAACCACCATGTATTGGGTGTTGATGCCGGACTAATAACGGTAATGGTGTAAGATAAAACAACACCTGCAATAAGAGATATAATAGAGGCTATATTCCATTTAGAAACATCGCGCGAAACCATCAGCGAGGAGGCTATTATCAGACCGAAAAAGAAAGACCATGTGGCAATGGGTTCATTTACCAATAACCAAGTCATCAGTTTGGCCAGTGAGAAAATAGATATTCCGATACCAAGGACAAGTGCAAATAAGAAATTTCCATTTATTCTTTCCCAGAATTGTTGAAATTTAAAAGTAAGAAGCAGCTTGATAGTTGTTGCATTTATGCTTTTTATAGAGCTCAACAGTTCTTCGTATATGCCCGAAATGAATGCGATTGTACCTCCGGAAACTCCCGGAACTACATCTGCTGCTCCCATGGCTATTCCTTTAAGTGTGATTGTCAAATAGTCGGAAATTTTTCTCATACTTAATCTTTAATCTTTGTTATATACTACTTAATTAGATAATTCAGGGACAAAGATAATAATTAATGTTTACTGTAGTTTTTAAAAGAAGTGAGTATCTGTAGTTTAGTTTGCAGGATAATTTGTGATAGATACAAGGTTGAAAGCATTATACAAATATTCTTTATATTTATGAAGCAAGTAAGTCGACTCCTGTTCTTAATAATATGAGTTCTAACAGATAGCGGGAGAATTTACCCAGCAACATAAAAAATGCGACAGTACGGATGTTGGTTCTCATAAATCCGAGCGCAACAGCCATCACATCTCCTATAAACGGAAGAAAGCTGAGAAATGCCATAATACTAACCGCTTTTCCTTCCATTCTATTTTGCATTTTGTATATCTTCTCAGGTTTGATCTTGAGATATTTCTCTATCCATTCCAGCTTACCTAATTTACCAAGAAAATAGTTAGTCATCCCGCCTAGCCAGTTTCCTAAAGTTGCTAGTAACAGGCATGGAATAGGTTTTAATCCGGCATATAATAATCCGACGAATACAACATCGGAACTAAATGGCAGAATAGTTGCAGCAAGAAAACTTGCAGCAAAAAGTCCGGCATATCCATACTCCATCAGGAAATCAAGCATAATTTTTCAAGATTGTGATTGTATAACAAAATCTATATTTAGAAAGTTTATTTTGATATGAGATAAAAAAAGAATGCTTATAAATTAAGCATTCTTTTTATTGTGTTAAAATGTATTTTTTATTGGTCTAAAGCCGCCGCACCACCAATAATATCCAATAGTTCGTTGGTAATGGCTGCTTGTCGGTTTTTATTATATTCAATTGTTAAATCTCCGATCAATTCTGTTGCATTATCCGTTGCTATTTGCATAGCAAGGCTTCGGGCAGCATTTTCGGAAGCATTGGAGTCAAGTAGTGCCGCGAATAAGTTAGAAGCCAATACTTTGGGAATAAGCTCCGACAGGAGCTTTTCTATAGAAGGCTCTAAGATGTAATCGGTAAGTACTACTGTATGAGAATCTTCTTCCAATTTTTCCTGAACACTTTCTAAATCGAAAGGAAGATAAACCTTACGCGTTACTTTCTGAACTCCCATCGAATAAAAGTGCGTATAAACCAAAATAATTTCATCTAATTCTCCGGATAGGAATTTGGCAATGAGTTCTTTTGATAATTCAAGAATCAGCTGAAAAGAAGGTTTATCAGCCATATTGATAAAGTCGGGATTTTGCTCGTACGAGAATCCTCTCTTTCTAACATAGTCTGTAACTTTCTTTCCTATCGGGTATATTGTAATATTATCTCTGCCCAGCTTCTCACTTTCGGATATTACCGAAGTCAGTTCTTTATTTATATTAGCATTGAATGCACCTGCGAGACTTGAGTTAGACGAGAAAGCAACAACAGCTTTCTTCTTGATCTCTCTGGTCTGCGCATATGGTGAATCGAAACTAGCATCAGAAGCTAGAAGATTTATTAGAATATCACTTAATTTGGTAGAGTAGGGCAGAAATGAATTGATAGCCTGCTGAGAGCGTCGCAATTTGGATGACGCGATCATCTTCATAGCCGAGGTTATTTTCCTCGTGCTTTTTACCGAATTTATCCTGTCCTTAACTTCCTTTAATGATGCCATATCGTTGGTTTATGACTGTTAACTGTTCTTGTATCTGTTCGAAATTTCTTCCGCAACCTTAGTCAATGTACTTGTAACATCGTCATTGATAACTCCTTTTTTCAATACATCTAGTACCGTTTCTTTATATTGCATTTCGAGTACTTGCAAAAGGTCTGTTTCGAACTCATGAACTTTATTTATAGGAACGTTTCTTAACAACCCGTTAGTACCACAGTAAAGTATAGCAATTTGCTTTTCAACCGGTACAGGAGAATATTGTGGCTGTACCAATAGTTGAGCATTCTTCTGCCCTTTATCAATGGTCAGAGCCGTAACCGGATCCAAGTCTCCACCAAATTTGGTGAAAGCCTCTAATTCGCGGAACTGGGCTTGATCGAGTTTCAGCGTTCCGGCAACTTTTTTCATCGCTTTAGTCTGCGCACTACCACCTACACGAGATACCGAAATCCCTACGTCGATAGCAGGACGAAAACCGGCATTGAATAAGTCTCCTTGGAGGAATATCTGTCCGTCTGTAATAGAAATCACATTGGTAGGAATATATGCTGAAACGTCACCTGCTTGAGTTTCGATGATCGGAAGTGCAGTCAATGAACCTCCTGCCTTAACTCTGCCTTTCAAACTATCGGGTAGATCGTTCATCTGTTCAGCAATCTCTTGTTGTTCGATAACTTTTGCAGCACGCTCCAAAAGACGGGAGTGCAAATAGAAGATATCACCGGGATATGCTTCACGACCGGGAGGTCTTCTCAATAGCAACGAAACTTCGCGGTATGCGACAGCTTGCTTCGATAAGTCATCATAAACTACAAGTGCATGGCGTCCTGTATCGCGGAAATATTCTCCGATAGCAGCTCCGGCAAATGCGCCGAAATATTGTAGAGCAGCAGGTTCAGCAGCAGTAGCCGAAACAATGATGGTGTAATCTAATGCACCGTTTTTCTTGAGCGTTTCCACAATGTTAGCTACAGAAGAAGCTTTCTGACCAATAGCTACATAAATACAATAAACAGGGTCTCCTGCTTCATAATTAGCTCTTTGGCTTATGATAGTATCTATGGCAATAGCCGTTTTTCCTGTCTGACGGTCTCCAATGATAAGCTCACGTTGTCCACGTCCGATCGGGATCATGGCGTCGATTGCCTTGAGACCGGTCTGTAAAGGCTGAGTTACAGGCTGGCGATATACAACCCCGGGCGCTTTACGTTCCAGAGGCATTTCTAATAACTCGCCTTCTATATCACCTTTACCATCTATGGGGTCTCCAAGAGGAGTGATTACACGTCCGAGCAAACCTTCTCCTACTTTTATAGAAGCAATCAGTTTTGTTCTCTTTACGTTATAACCTTCTTTTACCTGATTAGAAGGTCCTAACAATACTGCTCCGACGTTGTCTTCTTCCAGGTTCATGACAACAGCTTTCAGCCCATTGTCAAATTCTAATAATTCGTTTGCTTCTGCATTATTAAGACCATAGATACGTGCAACACCATCACCTACTGATAATACTACACCTACCTCGTCGAACTGGACTCTGTTGTCGATACCGTCCAATTGCATCTTTAATACATCAGAAACTTCACTTGCTTTTATATTTTCAGACATATGTTTATTCCTCTCTTATAAGGTAATAAGTTCTTGCAAACTCTTATCTCTGTTCATTCGATAGAATGAATCAGGCTGTACGTTTATTTTTATTCAGAAGCCCGTCTTTTATTCTCTTTAGTTGAGTACTTACACTTGCATCGAGGCGGAAAGAATCGATATAGAGAATAAATCCGCCGGCTATTTCAGGTTTTACTTCGGTCTCGAAGTCTACTGTGCCGTTTTTAGTCTGACCGACAAGCGTTTTAATCTTATTTATCGTATCCTTATCCATTGGCGAAGCTGTAACGAGCTTTCCGATAGTGATATTCTTGTACTTCCTGTATTCATCCAAAAATAACAGACTGATAGTTTGCAGATGATTTTCTCTTCTTTGACGCAATACTAACTCAACAAACCGAACGAAATAATCACTGACTTTACCTCCGGCAGCAGTTTTTATCAGTTCCAGTTTACCTCTTGTATTTAGTACAGGATTATCTAATGTTGCCCTGAGATTCGGGTTCTTCGAAAAACAGTCAGAAAGGTTTTTCATTTCTGTAAAAACCGTGTCTTCCGCCTTGTTTTCCAAAGCATAACTAAACAAAGCCCGCACATAGCGCATAGATATTGTTCCTGAATTCATAATGTTTATGATTTAGATACCATACTCTCGTCAATCAAACGGTCTATCATAGCCATTTGCTCTTTCGAACTATCAAGGTTGGTACGAAGTACTTTTTCGGCAATATCTACAGAGAGAGTTGCAACCTGACGGCGAATGTCTTTTATTACATCCTCTTTTTCTCTGCTCATTTGCTTACGAAGTTCTTCGAGTTCCTTTTGTCCCTCGATTCGGGCTAATTCTTTAGCTTCGTTGACGATGCGATTTCTGGTATTTTCTGCATCTTTTAAGATTTTCACCTGCTCATCTCGTGCCGAAGCCAGAATAGCTTCGCTTTCTTCTTTTATCATAGCCAATTGTTTATTGGCTTCTTTGGCTGCATCAAGCGATTTTTCGATATACGCATTGCGTTCTTCTACCATCTTGGTGATGATAGGGAAGCCGTATTTTGCAAGAATGAAAAAGACGACTCCGAACGCCAGAAGCATCCAAAATAAAAGACCGACATCAGGTTTTAATAACATAATTCTTTAGTTTTTATTTATAGGATAAATCCACAAACTACAACTGCAAATAAGGCAACCCCTTCGATAAGAGCAGCAGCGATAATCATAGACATACGGATGTCACCACTAGCTTCGGGTTGGCGTGCAATACCTTCCATAGCAGAACCACCGATCTTACCGATACCGATACCTGCTCCGATAGCTGCTAAACCTGCTCCTAATGCTGCACCAAATGTAGCTAAACCTGCTCCGGCTTCTGCCGCTGCTTGTAATAATACTGTTAGTAACATAATCTTCTGTTTTTAGTTATTTTGTTTTATATTCTTATTGTTATTTATTTCTTCTTCTGAAAATTAATGCTTTTCGGCATGATGGTGTGGTTCTACCTGTGCCAGACCGATAAATACGGCAGACAACATCGTGAACACGTATGCTTGTATATAAGCAACCAGTATTTCTACAAAGTCGATGAATATAGTCAATACGACAGAAACTACCGTCATCGAACCGTTTATAGCTGCACCTAGTTTTGCTGTTACGAATATCAGACAAACTAATCCCAATACAATGGAGTGTCCTGCTAATATATTGGCAAAGAGACGGATCATCAAGGCAAAAGGTTTGGATATAACACCGGCTAATTCTATAATTTGCATTAATGGGAAAGCCGGAAATTTTAACCATGTAGGTACATCCGGCCAAAATATTTCTTTATAATATTCCTTCGTCCCGAATACGTTTACAATCACCATTGTAAATAGTGCCAATACCAATGTAATGGCTATATTTCCTGTAACATTCGCACCTCCCGGAAAAATAGGGATTAATCCCATTATGTTATTGATGAAGATAAAGAAAAAGGCTGTCAATAGGTAAGGTGCAAATTTCTTGTAATTCTTACCTACACAAGGTTTGATTATATCATCATTAACATTCATGATAAATAGTTCCATGAATCCGATGAATCCGCCCGGAACCTGAGGATTGTCTTTAGTCGAATTTTTCTTATACCACCGAGCTACTGACATGATGATAAACACCAATATAACACTACAAAGTAGCAACGATACAGCATTTTTCGTTAGAGAGAAATCCCAGGGTCTTACTTCCTCGCCTGATGCACTCTTTTCAACGATTTTTCCTTTATAATCTCCTTCCTTAGCGATGTAGAATCCATTGTGTTCGGCTGTTCCATGATGAAAATTCGACGAACTGAAAATGTTGAGTCCGCTGCTTTCGCCAAATACTATAACGGGTAATGGTACAGATACATGTGTGTCGCCTACAGTCATGATATGCCACTCGTAAGCATCACTTATGTGGTCGAGAATCAGCTCTTTTACGTTCAGGTCTCCACCTTCTTCTCCATGTCCCCCTGCAGCAAAAGAAGACTCGCTGCCTATTATGAACAGGCAAATAATCGATAGTATGTATTTTAACCGTTTATCCATTATGATCGTTTTTTCCTTTTATCTGTTTTTCGATCCTAAGAAAAAGAATCGTTTCGGCTAGCAGATACAATAAATAAAACATTATGAAAACACCAACAAAACTTTTAATGTTTTCTTTGACAGTAAGTGCGTATATGGTGATAAATATCAGCGAAGCCATTACTTTTATGACTTTGGTCAACATATACAGATTTACTGTTTGTTTTTTCTCTTTCTTTCTGATGTTTGAGACTATCCACCAAATGGAAAAAGATTCGAGTATCAGAAAATAGATTGTAATTACCGTAAACCAATTCCAATCGAACGAAGGCAAGAAGTGATATAGACCGCCGCCTATACATGCACTAATAATCAATCCGATCGAAATAATATATAGAACTGGTTGGGCTTTGAATAATTCCATGAGTTTTATTCTACACAAACAGTTACTACATTTTGTTTCACTTCAATGAAGCCTCCTTGAATAGTGACTTTCTCGGCAGTGCCTTCGCTTTCGTACTCTATATCTCCTGCACGAAGCGATGATATAAGAGGAGCATGTCCGTGAAGAATACTAAAATCGCCTTCTGTTCCGGGGAGTTTGACAACTCTAACCTTTCCGTCGAAAAGTATATCTTCAGGTGATACTATTTTAAGTTGTAACTCTTTCATTGATATGTATTAACCGTTTGCTTGTTCTTTTAGTTTTCTACCTTTCTCTATAGCATCTTCTATTGTTCCGACATTCAAAAATGCTTGTTCGGGTAAATCGTCTACTTCGCCATCAAGAATCATTTTAAATCCTTTGATCGTATCCTGAATATCTACAATTACCCCGGGAACGCCTGTAAACTGTGTTGCCACATTGAAAGGCTGGGATAAGAAACGCTGGATACGTCGTGCACGGTTCACAGTCAGGCGGTCTTCGTCCGAAAGTTCTTCCATACCTAAGATCGAAATAATATCCTGAAGTTCTTTATTACGTTGTAATATTTGTTTCACACTCTGTGCGACGTCGTAATGCTCTTGTCCTACCACATTCGGGTCCAAACTTCTTGAAGTAGAATCCAGTGGGTCTACCGCAGGGTAGATACCCATTTCGGTGATTTTACGATTCAATACCGTTGTTGCATCCAAGTGAGAGAAGGTTGTTGCCGGAGCAGGGTCGGTCAAGTCATCGGCAGGTACATATACAGCCTGTACAGATGTAATAGAACCATTCTTCGTAGACGTGATGCGCTCCTGCATAACCCCCATCTCAGTAGCAAGTGTAGGCTGGTAACCTACCGCCGAAGGCATACGTCCTAATAGGGCTGATACCTCAGATCCTGCCTGTGTGAAACGGAATATATTATCGATAAAGAAAAGTATATCTTTCGCTGCGCCTTCTTCTTGGCTATCGCGGAACGATTCGGCAACTGTCAGACCTGACAATGCAACCGAAGAACGTGCACCGGGAGGTTCATTCATCTGTCCGAATACCAGTGATATCTGAGATTTTTCCAGTTCTTTCTGATCTACTTTCGACAGATCCCAGTGTCCTTCTTCCATCGATTTCTTGAACTCTTCACCGTAGCGTACAACGTTTGATTCGATCATTTCTCGAAGCAGGTCATTTCCCTCACGCGTACGTTCTCCAACACCGGCAAAAACAGAATATCCGTTGTGTTTTTTTGCAATGTTGTTGATAAGTTCCATGATGAGTACTGTCTTTCCTACACCGGCACCACCGAATAAACCGATTTTACCTCCTTTGGCATAAGGGGCAAGAAGGTCTATAACCTTGATTCCTGTAAATAAGACTTCGCGGGTTGTTACCAGGTCTTCAAATGCAGGCGGTTGGCGGTGAATAGGGTAACCATCGGTATTGTTAAGGGCAGACATGCCATCGATAGCTTCTCCTACCACATTCATTAATCGTCCTTTTACTTGAGTCCCGTAAGGTACAGTTATAGGTTTACCCATAGCCTCTACTTCAAGATTCCTTCTCAACCCGTCGGTACTGTCCATCGCAACGGCACGGACTGTGTTTTCTCCGATATGTTGCTGTACTTCTGCTACCAATATCTTGCCATCAGGTCTTGTTACATGTAGTGCTTCATATATTTCAGGAAGATTTACTTTAGTGCCGTCCTTACTGTCGAAATGTACGTCTACGACTGGACCTATTACCTGAGATATACGACCGATTAATTGTGACATAGTTATATTATTATTTATTTTTTTGCTAGAATCAGGTTATACAAATCTCCTAATTTTTCTTCTAAAAAACTACCTCTATAGCCTGGTTTGTTTTCGCCTTTTAAATAAGTTTAACGAAATATTACTTTTGTTTTGGCCTTGTTAAATAATCCTTTCCTGAAAAAAGAACTTATTTTTTAGATTTCGATTTTCCTGGTATTGAAATATCAGTGTTTGTCTGGTATAAATAGCTAATTTAACACATAAGTGTCTATTTTACTGTTATATTGCTATTAGGTTTCAAAATTTAATCCTAACAAATATAAACAATATTTCAATTTATATTATATTTTTGTACGAAAAAAATAGTATCGCTTATAACTTTTATATATAAGTGTTTGTTTTTTATATGAAGTTTGTGTTTTGAATTATTTATAGATTTGAAATATGGGAAGAATTCTAATCATTGGCGCAGGTGGCGTCGGTACAGTAGTGGCTCACAAAGTAGCTCAAAATCCGGATGTATTTACGGAAATAATGATCGCTACTCGTACTAAATCGAAAGCTGATGCTATTGCTGAGCAAATAGGTAAAGACCTCATTAAGACCGCACAGGTAGATGCTGATAATGTGGAAGAACTTATCAGTTTGTTTAAATCATATAAACCGGAGTTGGTGATTAATGTTGCTTTGCCTTATCAGGATTTGACAATAATGGATGCCTGTCTGGCTTGCGGTGTGAATTATCTGGATACCGCGAATTATGAGCCGAAAGACGAGGCAAAATATGAATATAAATGGCAATGGGCATATCAGGATAAATTTAAAGAGGCTGGTCTGACTGCTATTTTGGGTTGTGGATTCGATCCGGGTGTCACTAGTGTATTTACGGCTTATGCTGCAAAACATCATTTTGATGAGATCCGTACATTAGATATTGTGGATTGTAATGCGGGTGACCATGGAAAAGCTTTTGCTACGAATTTCAACCCCGAAATCAATATACGTGAGGTTACTCAAAAAGGTAAATATTGGGAAAATGGCAAATGGGTAGAAACTGAGCCACACGAAATTCACAGGGCATTGAACTATCCGAATATAGGACCAAAAGAGTCTTATGTGATTTATCACGAAGAATTAGAATCTTTGGTGAAAAATTTCCCGACTATTGAGCGTGCACGTTTCTGGATGACTTTTGGACAAGAATATCTGACACACTTGCGTGTGATACAGAATATCGGTATGGCTCGTATCGATCCTGTTATGTATAATGGTGTGGAGATTATCCCTATCCAATTCCTGAAAGCTGTATTGCCGGATCCGGGCGATTTGGGCGAAAACTATAAAGGCGAAACCTCTATCGGTTGCCGTATTCGTGGTATAAAGGATGGAAAAGAACATACTTATTATGTATATAATAATTGCTCTCATGAGGAAGCTTTTAAGGAAACAGGTATGCAGGCTGTAAGTTATACTACCGGAGTACCTGCTATGATAGGTGCTATGATGTTCCTGAAAGGTGTCTGGCGCAAACCGGGAGTTTTCAATGTGGAAGAATTCGATCCCGATCCGTTTATGGAGCAATTGAATAAGCAGGGATTGCCTTGGCACGAATTGTTTGATATAGATTTGGAAGTATAATACTTATTATATGAGTTGGAAGGGAGAACTTTACAGTTCTCCCTTTCTTTTTTCAAGATAACGGTATTAAGTTTCTATGATAAATCTTAACTATATTGAGATAAACAATATTGATGAGAATTGTGTTTTGTTTTAGTTATGTATCTTATAATGAATGTATAAGATGTGATTTGATTGCAAACTAAAAAAACTAACACGTATGTTTTATCATGTAAAAGAACTTCAGTTTAATGTTCGGGTATCGAAACCTGATCCACGATTTGCGAGATTGTTATTAGAACAATTTGGAGGAGGCAATGGAGAATTAAAAGCTGCTATGCAGTATTTTGTGCAGGCTTTTGCAGTGAAAAATACTTATCCAGACAAGTATGACATGCTTATGGATATAGCAACGGAGGAACTTAGCCACCTTGAAATGGTTGGGGCTACTATTCAAATGCTGTTGACCGGAATAAATGGTGAATTGAAGGATATAGCAGATGATGCTGAACTTAATGAAATGATGAAAGGAAAAGGAACTAAGGAGGATTTTATTCATGATGCAATTATCAATCCTCAATTTGGAGTTTTATCCGGTGGAGGTCCTATGGTAACAGATAGTAACGGTATTCCGTGGAGTGGTGCATATGTAAATGCTAACGGGGATCTAACGGTTGATTTACGTTCGAATATTGCGGCAGAATCACGTGCCAAAATAGTGTATGAATATTTGTTTAAATATACGGACGACCCTTACGTAAAGGAAACGCTTTCTTTTCTGATGACCCGTGAAGTGACACATTTCCAACAATTCGAAGCGGCATTGAGTACTATTGAACCTAATTTCCCTCCGGGAATACTACAGAGTAACCCTAAATATAGTAATCTGTATTTTAATATGTCGAAAGGAGAGGATGCTAAAGGGCCTTGGAATGAAGGAAAAAGTACACAACTCAAAGAAGAGTGGCAATATATCGATAATCCGCAAGAGTATGTACAGCAAACGAAAGGATTAACAAATGTGGAACCAAAAGGTACAAACCGTACAGAAAAATCGGTAATGGAAACAGATAAAAAGATGAGTAAAGAAAGAAGCAAAGAGGTAAAATCTGCTAATCCGGAGAAAGATCAGAAATGGACAGACTTTGATAAAAAGTAGAATAAGAGTCTTTTGCTATCAATTACACAGAAAGCCTCAAAGCACTGTCTTTGGGGTTTTTTCTTTATATTCGCGTTCCTTTTAATATTATAGAGTTGCAGAATTAGTTGTATATGAAGAGAAAAAGTGAAAAATATATTTTATTATCCCTGTTATTTTCTTTTTCTCTATCGATTCATTGTCAATATGTTAAAGATTTGACAAATAAAAA
Source organism: Dysgonomonas sp. (assembly GCA_032477055.1). Classification (GTDB taxonomy): domain Bacteria; phylum Bacteroidota; class Bacteroidia; order Bacteroidales; family Dysgonomonadaceae; genus Dysgonomonas_A. The sequence goes on from JAWDXP010000003.1 coordinate 151,849, forward strand.
TAATTATTCATCATTGTATCTCGTAAATCCTAATAAGAATAATGGCTTTGAAGTATCGGTATCTGCTGTCGCGATGTTTACGGCAGGGGCTATTGATAGGAATGGTTTTCGGTGGGGAGCAGGAATTACACTGGCTAAACAAATCGGAGACTGGAAACTCTCTTTGGGGGCAGATACTTACAAGGCGAAACAGGATTTTGGAATAGGGACTACATTTGCCGGATTTGGGTATAATGATGGCAGATATGGTTTCAATTATTATGTAAATAAATATTATCAGGGAGATGCTCAGCTTTCAGGAATTATAGGATTGGATTTGGGTGACTTTCAGATTCGTTTCGAAGATGATATTCTGGCATTGCCTTTCACCGGATTTGTTATTCATGACAGGTATAGGACTGCAGCCTTGGAGGTACGGTACAGGCATTTTCTGATCGGGACAAACGTTTATACAAATGAGGCAAATGGACTTACAGATGTGTCTTCTTATAATAAAAAAGGTGTTTACGCTTCCGGTAAACAAGTCTCTAGTCCTCTATATATAGGTTATGCAAATAAAAATCTAATAGCCCGTTATGGAATTAATGGTAAACTGGGAGGTTTGTTAGGACAAAACTGGTGGCATCAACGGGCTTTTGGAACTCCTGATTTTAAAATAGGTGAATATAAGAATCCTTTCATTCAATTGGGAGTTGATAAACCATATACATTATATTAAATGAATAAATCTCTTTGCTTTATATTGTTTCTGTTTGTCCTTTGTAGTTGTATAACTCTAAAGCCCAAAGACTTTACATATTATTATAATAAAGAGTATAGCGGATTAGATACTCTGATTGATATTAATGGGTATTATCTGTTTCAGCGAGAATGTGATAGTACATTCCATTCTGTTTTAATGTTTTATCCCGATGGCTTGTTTACCATTGCTACAGGTACGGATCTGACCGAAGTCGTGAGATGTTTTCAGGATGAAGATATGAAATCAGTTGTTTGTGATTACCCTTTATGGGGAGTATACAAGATAGAGGGAAATACTATAAAGACACAGGCTGTAAGGCAGGAAGGGATAGAGATGTTTACTATTTTTCGAGATTATAAGATTTTACCTGACGAAAAACTGGTTAATCTGAATGAATATGTATATTCTGAAAATACTAAAATCGGATATTTGAAAAATTATCCTTCTTTTATGGAGAATAAATGTCCTGTTTTTGCTACTTTTTATCCGTTAGAGACGAAACGCTCCTCCTCAAAATGCCCTTATATAAATAAGAAATGGTTTAAAGAAAAGAAGTAGAGAGAATTCTCTACCTCTTTCTATATTTAATAAGGAGCTAAGAATGGTTTAGGTAACCATTGATAACTATTTGTTCCTTTTTTAACAATGTGTCCGAATCCCGGATAGGGTAGGTGATAGCCAAAGACTAATGCTTTCTTTTGACTTAGGTCTTCGAATGTATTGATGCGTGTCTGTACAGCTAGGTCAAAGTCCCAGTCGAACATCGTTCCCCACTCAGGATGTGGGAAGAGTATCGCGCCATAATGTACCACATCGGCAATATGTACTATAGATTCTCCGTTTGACGAGATTTCTGATATAATGTGTCCCGGAGTATGACCCGGAGCCAATGATACTGTAATGCAATCGAATAGCTTTTCTCCGTTTTTTATAAATTTGACTTGAGGTTTTATAGCCGTTAATATATGGTTTGTTCCCTGTATCATCTCTTTTTGACCTTCCATTCCATTCGATTTTGAATTTGAAAAATCTGGATTGTTACTTGTCCAGAAATTATATTCGATATCTGTCATATAGATAGTTGCATTTGGGTAGATAGATTTACCTTGACTATCCAGTAATCCGCCGATGTGGTCGAAGTGTGCATGGGTTATAATTATATCTGTGATCTGATTGGGAGATATATTGGCTGATTTTAAACTTTCAAGAAGCTTGCCGCCCGTCTGGTCATCTGTTTTCCCACCACCTGTGTCGAGTAATATCAAGTGGTTTTCTTTCTTTATAAGCATAATGTTCATGCCCAATCCAAAGTTTTTGGTTGGTAGAAAGTTAGCACTTAGGATGCTGTTTACTTCTTCGGGGTTAGCCTCCGGAGCCATAATTGGTTGTACCATCGGAAAATTAATATATCCATCTGATAAGATAGCAATGTCAAGGTTGCCTAGTTTTATTTGTTGATAACCCGAATTGTTAAAAGGTTGATTTTGGCTAAAAGACACCAAGGTAGTACTTATGATAATAAGCATACATAAAATTTTTCTCTTCATTTTGAGTAATATTTAAATAGTGAACGTAGTTAATGAATGTATAAAAGCTTAAACAAATGTAAGAAAATAATAAATAACAATTCGTTGTACGAAAGAAAAAAGAGAGATAATTATTACCTCTCTTTCCTTGTATTTAATAGATCGTATTTATTCCGGAGTTTCCAGATAAACAACATGTGTTTGAAGGTATTCTTCCAATCCGTGTTTACCATCGGCACCACCAATGCCCGATTTGCGATATCCGGCATGGAAGCCCTGCATCGCTTCGAAGTTTTCACGGTTGACATAAGTTTCACCGAATTTCAGTCCGCGTATTACCTTGAATGCACTATTTATATTAGTAGTATAAACAGAGGAAGTTAGTCCGAATTCCGAATCGTTAGCCATTGCTATAGCGTCATCCAGATTAGTAAATTCGGCGATAGGAAGTACAGGGCCGAAAGTCTCTTCCTGCATGATGTCCATTTTGTTAGTAACATTAGTAAGGACAGTTGCTTCAAAGAAATAACCTTTGTCTCCTATGCGTTTACCTCCACAAGCAAGAGTTGCTCCTTGTTTAATTGCTTTTTCCACTTTCTCCTGAACAGAAGATAATGCTTTAGCCTCTACAAGAGGTCCCATGTCGAGATCTTTAGTTTCGGCAGGATTACCTACTTTCACTTTCTTCATACCTTCAACAAGTTTTTCTACAAACTTGTCTTTCACGTTTTTGTGTACATATACACGTTCCGCACAGTTACATACCTGTCCGGTGTTGATTACTCTTGATGCAATGATGGATTTTACAGCAAGGTCTAAGTCTGCATCTTCCAGTACAATTGCAGGTGCTTTACCTCCAAGTTCCAGAGATACTTTGGTGATGTTTGCAGAAGCAGCTTCCATAGTTTGCTGACCTGCCGATACACTACCTGTCAGGCTGACCATACCTACTTTAGGGTTAGCTGCCAATTCGTGTCCTACTACCGAACCACGACCGTTAACAAGGTTGAATACCCCCTTCGGTAAACCTACCTCTTCAACTATTTGTGCGTACACATACGCGTTGATAGGAGTAATTTGACTTGGTTTTACAACAATCGTATTACCGGTTACCAAAGCAGGAGCCATTTTACGGGCAATCAGGAAGAATGGGAAATTCCATGGAAGGATTCCGGTAGTTACTCCGATTGGTTTTTTGAATAAGAAAATATTTTCATTCGGGCGGTCACTTTGGATAATTTCGCCTTCGTAACGACGTGCCCATCCAGCCATATATTCCAGATAATCTGCAGTGAAGAGTACTTCTACATTTGCCAAGCCTTGTGTTTTTCCTCCTTCGCTTACTATAATATCAGTAAGTTCTTTTTCACGTTTTCTGATACCGGCAGCTATTTTAATAAGGTAAGACGCTCTTTCTACGGCAGGTATTTTTTCCCATTTCAGTTGGGCTTCTTCTGCTGCGTCTATAGCTTTCTTTACATCTTCTACTGTACCATCCGGCATTTTGGCAATCACCTCTTCTGTTGACGGGTTCAATACATCTATCCACTTACCCGAAGTGTTTTCGATGAATTTACCGTCAATGTACATTTTCAATTCTTTCATGGTGTCTATTTGTTTTATTTAAAGTGAAATTATAATGATATAGTTTGAGTCTTAGTTTTAGATTTTCCGATAAAATCAAAATTAAACAAAATAGTTTAGCTCTGGCTTCGATAAGTCAGAAAAAATCTTAATTTATCACTTCTGTACAGGTATTTGTATAGAATTGCAGGTTATTCACTGATCGTGTTCTGAGTTTCTGTTTCCGGGATTGTAATTTCTGGTTGTAGTTGCTTTTTCTTACGGCAGTGTTTTGCAGAATATATTACTCCTATAAGGCTGACAAATAGTAGGATATGAATGCCGATGCCGGAGTTGGATAGTTTGAAAATTTTGGAGAATAAAAGATAGTTATACATGTATACCGATATAACTATCCCGAATATAGTGGATAATAATAGAATGAAATTAGCTGTCCTGTATTTTTTTATAAGAAGAAAAACGAAAGATAACGATGCTAAAAAAGGAGATATATAAAATATGAATGCCAAATGAGGTGTTTCTTTTTTAGAAAAGAACATTACAGTATTTGATATGTTGGTCATTTTCTTATACAGATAAGGGACATCCCATCCCGATACAATAAGTTTTCCCCAGCTTATCCATGTCAAAGAAAAAGCTACAAAGATTATTATAATAATATAAGTTTCTATTCTTAAAAACAGATTGCGCCGGGTTTTCATATTTCAAATGTAGAGAAGAGTTTTAATTCATACAAATTTACTTTCTGAATAAAACTGAAAAGACTTTTTCTTTCTCATATCTCCTGCTAGTTAAGTAATTATTCTGTAATTTTAGAGGTTCAATATTTTTACGCATGATAAAAAATATATTACTTGTTGGTTTAGGTGGTGGTTTAGGTAGTATTTTGAGGTATCTTACTTCTGTTTATACAGCTAAGCACTATATCGGGATTTTCCCTTTGCCAACCTTTATCGTAAATATATTAGGTTGTATTGTTATTGGTGTATTGATAGGATTTTCTAATAAAACTGAGTTCCTTGATTCCGAAATGAAATTGTTGTTGATAACAGGCTTTTGTGGAGGATATACAACTTTCTCAACCTTTTCTTCTGAAAATATGTTTTTGTATTCCAACGGGTATTATGCTACTCTTATTGTGTATGTGTTATCGAGTGTATTATTAGGTCTTTTGGGGGTATATCTTGGAACTTTGGTTTCAAAAATCTGAAAAAATGTAGTTTTACATCCCGATTGTTTATAACTATTAATAGTAGAATGTCTAATAATACATTGATTTAATGTAACTTTGCAAAAATTTAACTATATGATACAATCAATGACGGGATTCGGTAAAGCTACAACTGAATTTCCTACAAAAAAAATTACGGTAGAAGTAAAATCTTTAAATAGTAAACAACTTGACTTATCTGCCCGTATTCCAAGCATATACAAAGAACAAGAATTGAATATACGCAGTTTGATCGCTCGCCGTTTGGAGAGAGGGAAAGTAGACTTTGCCATCTATATAGAAAATACAGGTAAGGAAACGACTTCTCAAATCAATCAGAATATATTGGAATCCTACTATAACCAGATAAAAGAATCATCTGACAGGCTGGGTATAGCTCTTCCGGCAGATTGGTTTCAGGTATTACTGAGATTGCCCGATGCTTTGAAATATGAGGCTCAGGAAGCTGACGAAGAAGAATGGAAACTTGTTTTGGATACTATAAATAAGGCTCTTGATCAACTAATTGAGTTTAGAAAACAAGAGGGTAAGATGCTGGAAGATTTATTTGAACAAAAAATTCAAAATATCGCTTCTTTGCAGACTGATATTGAACAATATGAAAGTGAGCGTGTTGAAAAAGTAAAGACTCGTATTGTAGAGGCTCTTCAAAAAATAGAGAACTTCGATTATGATAAAAACCGTTTCGAGCAGGAAATGATTTATTATATCGAAAAACTTGATATCAATGAGGAAAAATCGCGCCTGACCAATCACCTGAAATATTTTATAGAAACTATTCAGAGTGGTTCGGGACAAGGTAAAAAACTTGGATTTATCTCGCAGGAAATAGGTCGTGAAATAAATACGATGGGTTCGAAATCCAATCATGCACAGATGCAACAGATTGTTGTTCAGATGAAAGATGAATTGGAGCAGATAAAAGAGCAGGTTTTGAATGTATTGTAAATATTTGATAGTAAATGGGTAAACTTCTCATATTTTCGGCTCCTTCGGGGGCGGGCAAGTCTACAATAGTTAATTATTTATTAGAGCAAGACCTGAATTTGCATTTCTCTATTTCGGCAACCAGCCGTCTGCCTCGCGGAATGGAACAAAACGGTATCGAATATTATTTTCTGACACCTGATCAGTTCAGGGAAAAGATAAGTAACGATGAGTTTTTGGAATATGAGGAGGTATACAAAGACAGGTATTATGGTACTCTGAAAAGTGAAGTGCAAAGAATATTAAATAATGGTGGAAATGTAATTTTCGATGTAGATGTTGTCGGAGGTTGCAATATCAAAAAATATTATGGAGACGAGGCGCTTTCTGTTTTTGTAGAGCCGCCTTCGATCGAAGAATTGCGTTGCCGCCTTGTGAACAGGGGAACGGATACTCCTGAAGTTATTAACGACCGGATAGCTAAAGCGGAACATGAACTTACTTTTGCACCTCGATTTGATGTAGTTATTCGTAACGAGAATCTGGAAACAGCAAAACAGGAAGCTTTAACTATCGTTTCTAAATTTTTGAAGCAATGAATGTCGGAATCTTCTCCGGTTCGTTTAATCCTATTCATGTAGGACACTTAATTCTGGCAAACTATATAACCGAGTTTTCGGATATTGATGAAGTATGGTTTCTGGTCACACCACAGAATCCGTTTAAAGAGAACGTTGAGCTACTGGAAGAGCATTTGCGTCTCGAAATGACACGATTAGCAATCACGGATTTTAACAAACTTGAAGTGTCTGATATCGAATTTGACTTGCCAAAACCATCCTATACGATTAATACACTACATGTTTTACGGGAAAAATATCCGAATTGTAGTTTCTCTTTGATAATAGGTGCAGATAACTGGGAATCGTTTTCGTTATGGAAGGATTATGAAGAAATCCTAGAACAATATAAAATATACGTTTACCCCCGTTTCGGGTATAGCGTAGCAATGCCTCAAAAGTGTAAAAAGAAAGTGGAGGTACTTGATTCTCCGATCGTGGAAGTCTCTTCTACATTTATTAGGCAAGCAATTGCTGATGATAAGAATATGAGAGCTTTCTTACCTGATAGTGTATATGAATTTATAGAGAAAAATCAATTATACCGTTAGAGTATAATTCTTTGTTTAATTACATATAAAGTGTTCTTTTAGTACTGATGTACATCTATTGATGTTTGTCCTTCATTTTGCCTTGATGTAAAACGAAGCAAAACAATGGGGCATGCAATCAGTAAGATCAATATTCTTAATTAGCTACATTCAGTTTTAAGAATGAAAAGTAGAGACGAAGAATTTTTTCGTCCGAAAGTCACTCGCTTAATTTGGACAATTAAAAAAAACGTGGACACACACATAAAAATACAAATGATATGGAATACAATATAGCTTTATCGGCAGATATTAAAATGCGTCACCGACGGATACAAGACGAAATGCAAAAAAGTGAGATAGATGCTTGCATACTTACCACATCAGTAAATGTTTTTTATGTTGTTGGAGGTATTTATAACGGATATTTCTATCTGCCAGCTGAAGGGAAACCTATTCATTTTCTGAAAAGAATTACAGAGATAGAATTGGAAGATGCTATTAGTATTCGTAAACCGGAACAGATTCCGGATGAATTGGAAAAAAGGGGATTGAAGATTCCTCGTAAAGTATTGTTGGAAACGGATGCTATTTCTTATACGGAATGTAATCGTCTGATTAGTTCTTTGAATATCCCCGAAGTGGCGAACGGTTCTGTTTTTATGCGTCAGCTACGTTCTGTAAAATCTCAATTTGAGATTGAGCAAATCCGTCATTGTGCAAAGAAGCATGAGGCTGTATATCGTGAAATTCCTAATATATATCGTAGTGGTATGACTGATCTCGAATTACAATTCGAGGTAGAGCATCTGATGCGTAAACATGGTTCTTTAGGATTGTTCCGTAGTTATGGAGCAAGTATGGATATATTTATGGGAAGCCTTTTGGTCGGAGAGAATGCCGAAAGCCCTTCTCCGTTCGATTTTGCTTTAGGAGGAAAGGGTGAAAATCCGGTACTACCTCTTGGAGCGAGCGGCGAAAAGATCAAAAAAGGCAATACCATAATGGTAGATATGGCAGGTAACTATTCGCCATGGATGACAGATATGACACGTGTTTTCTCTGCAGGAAAGACATTAGATATTGCTTATCGTGCCCATCAGGTGTCCATTGATATCAATAATCATATAATGGATATGGCTAAGCCGGGTGTGGCTGTTGCAGAACTATATAACATAGCAATGCAAATGGTGGAAGATAACAAACTGGAAGAATATTTCATGGGAACTAAACAACAAGCAAAATTTGTTGGGCATGGAGTAGGGCTAGAGATAAATGAACCGCCGGTACTTACACCAAGATCGAAAGAAATACTGGTCGAAGGCACTGTGTTTGCATTGGAGCCCAAATTTGTTATTCCGGAAGTAGGGGCAGTAGGTATTGAAAATACTTATTTGATTACCTCAGATGGAATAGAGAAGCTAACTATATTGGATGAAGAAATAATGAATCTGGAAGGTTGATGTAAAAAATATATAGAACACTGAAAACATAGATATTACAGAGTCTGTTTCTTATTTTTAATCAGTCGTTTCTGTGTAATCTGTGTTCTGACAATGGATAGTTTATGATATCTAAGGTTATAAATATAAAAGGAGAATTGTTTGATTTATCCAAACCGGTTGTGATGGGTATATTGAATGTTACTCCTGATTCTTTTTATTCCGGAAGCCGTAATAAAACTGTCTCGGATGTTCTTAAAAGGACTGAACAGATTTTATCAGAGGGTGCTACAATCGTTGACATTGGTGCACAATCGACACGCCCGACATCAGATTTATTGTCGGCAGAACAGGAAATAGAAAGATTAGCTCCTGCTTTAGAGGCTATCAATAAGGAGTTTCCTAACATTATAATGTCAGTTGATACATTTTATGCCGATGTTGCCCGTTTTTGTGTGCGGGTGGGAGGAATTGCTATTATTAATGATGTATCGGGAGGGAATATTGACGAAAAGATGTTCGATACAGTAGCCGAATTAAATGTTCCTTATATATTAATGCATATGCGAGGAATGCCTCAAACTATGCAACAGCACACAGACTATAATCACCTGATACAGGATATATCTTATTATTTCTCCGAAAAGATAGCCAAGTTGCACTTATTGGGAGTAAATGATATTATTTTAGACCCCGGATTTGGTTTTGCTAAAAATGTTCAACAGAATTATGAATTGATGAGTCATTTAGACTTCTTTCAAAATTTTGAATTACCTTTGTTAGTAGGTATATCCCGGAAATCTATGGTTACTAAATTTCTGGATGTTACTGCCGGAGAGGCTTTGAACGGAACAACTGTTTTGAATACATATGCTTTGTTGAACGGAGCCGATATACTTCGAGTACATGACGTTAAGGAGGCAGTAGAAGCAGTAAAAATCGTAGAACAAATAAAAGCATCTTCTACTATAAGTTAGACTAAGATTTAAGATTTTGGAAAATTTTGGTATAAAAGATATAGTTGATATTCTGCTGGTTGCATTCGTTATGTACCAGTTATATAATCTGGTTCAGAAATCAGGTACTACCACTATTTTCAAAGGTATAATTGCGTTTCTGGTTCTGTGGATACTCATTGCCCATGTTCTGCAAATGAGACTGATGGGAGCTATACTTGACAAATTTGTTAGTATAGGTCTTTTCGTTATAATTATACTTTTTCAGGACGAGATCAGGCGTTTTTTGATGTCGCTCGGTTCCAATAATACATTCAGGCTGATAGCCAAGTTTTTCGGAGCAAAAAGTACCGAACAACAAGCAAATGCTTATGTTACCCCTATTGTTCTTGCATGTATGAATATGGCAAAGACATATACGGGTGCACTGATTGTTTTGGAACAGGAAATGTCTTTGGGGATGTATGAGCAGACAGGGGAGATGATTAATGCCGATGTAAGTACGCGCTTGATAGAAAATATATTCTTTAAAAATACTCCGTTGCACGATGGAGCAATGATTATCTCACGGGATAAAATAAAGGCAGCCGGGTGTATTCTGCCTATCTCGCAAGACCCGAATATTCCCAAGCAATTTGGTTTGCGGCATAGGGCAGGGCTTGCTATCAGTCAGGAGACCGATGCTATGGTTGTGATTGTGTCTGAGGAGAGGGGGAAAATTTCATTTATGAAAGGTGGACATATTTATCCCAATATAAATGCTGATAAGCTACAGGAGTTGTTGAGTGAGCCTTTTAATAAAAAAAAGAAATAAGGTTAATAAATCGGAAATGTCTTGATATAGAAATATTCTATGATGAATATCAGGAAATATTTTGCTAATTTTGCAGCCTCAAACTTGAGTAATTACTATCCACGATGAAAAAATATTTAATAATATCACTGTCTGTAATCTGCGTCTGTTCTTTAGGGTTCTTTTTCCTGTCCAATTCAGAGTCGAAACTGGAAGAAACAAAGACTCCCAGAGTCTTATCTATGACGACCTCGGTGGAAATACCTGAAGAAGTAACTTTTGCAGGTGAAAAAACAAAGCTGGACAGATATGACCTGTACGAAAGATTTGATCGGGAAATAAATAGTTTTACATATTTCCATTCTACGACCATGCTTTTGATTAAGAGGGCAAACAGGTATTTTCCTATTATTGACCCGATATTGAAAGAAAATGGAATACCCGAAGATTTCAAATATTTGGCTGTTATAGAGAGTTCATTGAACCCAAGAGCTATTTCTGTGGCAAAGGCAGTAGGTCTGTGGCAGTTTATGCCTACTACGGGGAAACAATTTGGCTTGGAAATATCAGCAGAAGTTGATGAGCGTTACCATATCGAAAAATCGACAGTGGCAGCTTGTAAGTATTTGAAATCAGCTTATGCCAAATATGGCAACTGGAAGGATGTTGCGCTGTCATATAATGGAGGTATGGGACGTATAACCGGAGAGTTGGAAAAACAGGTAGTTTATTCCGGTTTGGATCTTTGGCTTGTAGAAGAGACTTCCCGTTATTACTTCCGTATGTTGGCTATCAAGGAAATATTTGAGAATCCTTATAAATATGGGTTCATTATCAAAGCAAATCAGTTATATAAACCAATAGACTTTAAGGAAGTAACAGTGGAAAGTACGACTGATCTGACAACTTTTGCTAAAAGAAACGGAGTTACATATGCGCAATTAAAAGATTTCAATTCATGGCTGAGAGACCGTCAACTAACAATATCAGCCAAAAGTTCAAAATCATATACAATTCTTATACCTACTCAGGAATCATTGTATTATAAAAGAGGAGAGAAGATAAAAGTATATGACAACAGATGGATTACTGAGTAACCTGTTTGTAATGAGAGAATAGATATATAGGTACATTTAATTATAGATATAAGCACAAGGAGCATTATTATAAATGAGTAATCAGAAGGTTGAAGAGACTGAAAAAATATCGGTGTACGGTGCTCGTGTACACAATTTGAAAAATATAGATGTAGATATTCCGCGCAATTCACTGGTTGTAATTACCGGTTTGAGTGGCAGTGGAAAATCATCACTTGCTTTTGATACTATTTTTGCAGAAGGGCAAAGAAGATATATCGAAACATTTTCAGCGTATGCGCGTAACTTTTTGGGAGGGATGGAGCGTCCTGATGTCGATAAGATAACCGGATTGAGTCCTGTTATTTCTATTGAGCAAAAGACGGTAAACCGTAATCCCCGTTCTACGGTAGGAACTACTACAGAGATATATGACTTTTTGCGTCTTTTATATGCCCGTGCAGGTGATGCTTATTCTTACCTGACAGGCGAAAAGATGGTAAAATACACTGAAGAACAGATTCTGGATCTGATTCTTACTCGTTATCTGGGCAAGAAGATATACATTCTGGCGCCTGTTGTTCGTAATCGTAAAGGACATTACAAAGAGCTTTTCGAACAGATACGCAAAAAAGGTTATCTGAATGTGCGTGTCGATGGTGAAATCCGGGAGATATTGCCCGGAATGCGTGTCGACCGTTATAAGAATCATAGCATAGAAATTCTTGTAGATAAGCTTGCTGTCTCAAATAAATTTGCAGAGCAGCTGAAAAATAGTGTACGTACAGGAATGAAGCAGGGCGACGGATTGATAATGATTCAGGAAGCTGGTTCCGACGAAGTACGCCATTATAGTAGTCAGCTGATGTGTCCGTCTACAGGTTTGTCCTATGGAGACCCTGCTCCTCACAATTTTTCGTTCAATTCTCCATTTGGCGCATGTCCCAAATGTAAAGGTCTGGGAGTTGTCAATCAGATAGATATGAATAAAATAGTTCCCAAACCGCAACAAAGTATTTATGCGGGAGGAATTGCTCCTTTAGGTAAATATAAGAATTCTTTGTTTTTTTGGCAGATAGAGGCTATTTGTGAGAAATTTGGAGTAACTATAAAGACTCCTATCAAAGATATTCCGGAAGAAGCTTTGGACGAGATCATGTTTGGAACAGATGAGCGTTTGCAGATAAAAAATGATTCGTTAGGAACATCGAGTTATAGCGTAACATTCGAAGGGGTAGCCAAATATATCACTATGCAGCAGGAAAGCGAAGCTTCGGCAAGTGCACAGAAATGGGCTAACCAATTTATAAAAACAACTGTCTGTCCCGATTGTAATGGACAGAGGCTAAATAAAGAAGCTTTACATTACAGGATTAGTGATAAGAATATCGCTGAATTGGCAGAAATGGATATTCAGCAATTATATGACTGGATTCAGGATATGGACGAGCATATTTCTGAAAAACAACGTCATATAGCAGCCGAAATAAAAAAGGAGATTATATCTCGTCTTTCATTTTTGTTGGATGTCGGGCTTAACTATTTATCATTGAACAGGGCTTCGGCAACCCTCTCGGGGGGGGAAAGTCAGCGCATTCGTCTGGCTACTCAAATAGGTTCGCAACTGGTCAATGTATTATATATACTAGATGAGCCTAGTATCGGGTTGCATCAGAGAGATAACGTAAGGTTAATTAACTCTTTGAAAAAATTACGAGATTCGGGCAATTCGGTTATAGTTGTAGAGCATGATAAAGATATGATGCTCGAAGCCGATTATGTGATCGATATGGGACCATATGCCGGAAGGCGTGGCGGAGAAGTCGTTTTTGCCGGAACACCTGATCAGATGATGAAGTCTCATACGATGACTTCCGATTATCTGAATGGAAGGCAAGAGATTGAAGTTCCTAAAACAAGACGAAAAGGTGATGGTGGTTTTCTGAAACTTAAAGGTGCAACCGGGCATAATCTGAAATCGGCAGATATAAGTATCCCATTAGGGACGCTTACATGTGTGACAGGAGTATCAGGGAGTGGAAAATCCAGTCTTATAAATGGTACATTGCTACCTATATTGAGTCAACACTTCTATCGGTCGTTAGCTGATCCGTTGCCTTATAAGTCGATAGACGGAATAGAGCATGTCGATAAAGTAATCAGTGTAGACCAATCACCTATCGGACGTACACCCCGATCCAATCCGGCTACTTATACGGGCGTTTTTTCTGATATTCGAAATTTGTTCGTAAACCTTCCCGAAGCAAAGATCAGAGGTTACAAGCCGGGACGTTTTTCTTTTAATGTGAAGGGCGGACGTTGTGAAGTTTGTGGAGGAAATGGTTATAAGACCATTGAAATGAACTTTTTGCCTGATGTATATGTTCCATGTGAAGAGTGTCATGGTAAGCGTTATAATCGAGAGACACTGGAAGTCCGATTTAAAGGAAAATCTATTGCTGATGTCCTGGATATGACGATAAATGCTGCTGTTGAGTTCTTTGAAAATACTCCTACTATATTGCATAAAATAAAAGTATTGCAGGAAGTGGGTCTTGGTTATATTAAACTGGGACAGCCATCTACAACCTTATCGGGTGGTGAATCGCAACGAGTGAAACTAGCAACGGAACTAGCCCGTACAGATACAGGTAAGACTGTATATATATTAGATGAACCGACTACCGGACTTCATTTTGAAGATATCAGGGTTTTATTGAATGTCTTAAATAAGTTAGTAGAAAGGGGAAATACGGTCATTGTTATCGAACACAATTTAGATATTATTAAGAGTGCCGATTATATAATAGATATGGGGCCAGAGGGCGGAAATGGAGGCGGAATGGTCGTTATGCAAGGAAAACCTGAAATTTTTGCAAAGAAAAATGTAGGTATCACAGCAAATTTTCTTTATAATGAGTTAAAAAAGTAATTTTTATTACAAAAAATTGGCAGAAAAATAAAATTGATTGTATATTTGTAATGTAATTAGAAGGGCAAGTGTGTTAAACATATAAACTATGGCAAAAATAACATTTAAGGGCAGTGAAATAAATACTATTGGTAATCTGCCTGCAAAGAGCACTCAAGCACCTGAATTTAAATTAGTAAGCAAAGATTTAGCAGACATAGCGTTGTCTGACTATAGAGGAAAAAATGTAATATTGAACATATTTCCGAGTTTAGATACTGGCGTATGTGCAGCTTCGGTTAGAAAATTTAATAACGAAGCAAGTAAATTAAATAATACTGTAATTTTAGCAGTATCGGCTGATTTACCATTTGCAGCAGGACGCTTTTGCTCAGTAGAGGGTATCGAAAACGTACATCCGACATCTGTTTTCAGAAATGCGGATTTTGGTAAAGATTATGGAGTGTTAATGACTGACGGACCGCTAAAAGGTTTACTAGCCCGTGCAGTTGTAGTCATTGACCCAAAAGGATATATATCGTACACTGAGTTGGTTCCTGAGGTTACGGTTGAACCGGACTATCAGGCCGCAATCAACTCTATTGTGTAGTTTTGTAAAGTTTGTGTTAAGAAGGAGAGTCTGCGAAGTGATTTCGCGGGCTTTCTGTTTTTATATAGCTATGGTTTGTTTCTTTTTTTCTTCAAATATATAACCTTTTTCCTTCCTTTTTTGTTAATTTCGTATACATGCTTTTCCTATAATATGGATTACGCATTTGTAATAAAAATAAAGACTGACTCTAAATAACTAAAAGCCTAGTGCTATGGGAAAAATAACCAAAGAAGCTGCTTTAGCTTATCACTCTAAGGGAAAACCTGGTAAAATAGAAGTCGTTCCGACAAAAGCTTATAGTACCCAGACCGATTTATCACTGGCGTATTCGCCCGGAGTAGCAGAACCTTGTCTCGAGATTGAAAAAAATCCGGATACAGCATACGATTATACTATCAAAGGTAATCTTGTAGCCGTTATATCTAATGGTACTGCTGTATTGGGGTTAGGAGATATCGGTGCATTGTCAGGAAAACCGGTGATGGAAGGCAAAGGACTGCTTTTTAAGATTTTCTCAGGTATTGATGTTTTTGACATTGAGGTTGATGAAAAAGACCCCGAAAAGTTTATTCAAACTGTCAAAGCTATTTCTCCGACCTTTGGTGGAATTAATCTTGAAGATATAAAGGCTCCCGAGTGTTTCGAAATAGAGCGCAGGTTGAAAGAGGAGTTGGATATCCCCGTTATGCATGACGACCAGCATGGTACAGCGATCATTTCGGCAGCAGCATTATTAAATGCCTTAGTGATAGCCGGTAAACGAATTGAAGATGTAAGAGTTGTAGTAAATGGTGCAGGTGCATCTGCTATAGCATGTACTAAATTATATATTAGTTTGGGTGTTCGGAAGGAGCATGTGATTATGTGTGATAGTAAAGGCGTTATCTCTACTGCCAGAACGGATTTGAATGCACAGAAAAGCTTTTTTGCTACAAATGAGCCTTTTAAAAGATTAGAGGAGGCTATTGCCGGAGCTGATGTTTTTCTGGGATTGTCTAAAGCGAATGTGGTTTCTCAGGATATGTTGAAAACAATGGCGGATAATCCGATTGTTTTTGCACTGGCAAATCCAGATCCGGAGATCAGTTATGAAGACGCTATCGGGGCACGTCCCGATGTGATTTTTGCAACAGGTCGTTCAGACTATCCCAATCAGGTAAATAATGTGTTAGGGTTTCCTTACATATTCCGTGGTGCCCTTGATGTTAGGGCTAAAAGCATAAATGAGGAAATGAAACTTGCGGCGGTGCGTGCATTAGCAGATCTGGCAAAAGAGCCTGTACTCGATGTGGTAAATGCTGCCTATGGTCTTCAACGAATAACATTTGGTCGGGATTATTTCATACCGAAACCTTTAGACCCGAGATTGCTGACGACTGTATCTGTGGCAGTTGCGAAAGCGGCCATAGACTCGGGTGTGGCACGTAAGCCTATCGAAGACTGGAATGCTTATGAAAATAGGTTGACCGAAATGATGGGATACAGCAATAAACTTGTCCGCCAGTTAACTAATCTGGCTAGGACGGATAGGAAGCGGATTGTATTCTGTGAAGGTAATCACATTAATATGATAAAAGCTGCGGTTATTTGTAATCATGACCGTATCTGTTATCCGATATTGATTGGTAATGAAGAACGTATTAAAACAATTGCGAAAGAGAATGACTTGAATCTGGAAGGTATCGAGATTATCAATCATCGTTCGATTACAGAGGATTCCAGAAGAGAAAAGTATGCTTTGAAACTATCAGAGAAACGTGCGCGTCAGGGAATTACTCGTATCGAGGCATCTGAAAAAATGAATGACCGGAATTATTTTGGTATGATGATGGTTGAAACGGGAGAAGCGGACTCTCTGATAACAGGAGTATACAGCCATTATCAGGAATTTGCGCAAAAGGCTATAGAAGTAATCGGTCTGCGTGAAGATACCAAGCATTTTGCAGCGATGCATATTCTCCAAACCAAAAGAGGGACATTCTTTATTGCAGATACTTTAATAAACAGGTGGCCTGATACTGAGACGCTGATTGATATAGCGAAGTTGACGAATAGGGCTGTTAAGTTTTTTAACTACGATCCCGTTATAGCTATGTTGTCGTTCTCAAATTTTGGTGCTGACAAAGATGGCAGTCCGTTAAGTATATCACAGACTGTTGATTATTTACATAAAAATCATCCTGATATTGTCGTAGATGGGGAGATGCAGGTAAACTTTGCATTGAATAAAGAATTACGTGATAGTATGTTTCCTTTTAATACTCTTAAAGGTAAGGATGTCAATACATTAATATTTCCGAATTTAAGTTCTGCAAACATTATTAGCCGTATGTTTGTTGATTTTGGTATATCGGGTGAAAGTATAGGACCTATTCAGATAGGACTGAATAAACCTTTACATTTTACCGATATTGAAAGTTCGGTAAGAGATATTGTGAATTTGACAACGGTAGCAGCTATTGATGCTATTGTTTATGAAAATGAGGAAAGAACACTTTAATTATATTATAATTTAGCTATGAAAAAGATTTTTTTAGTATTGTTTGTTACGTTATCATTAGTGTCGTGTAGTTCCGGTCCGGAGAAGGCTGCACGCAACTTTATGGAAAATATGGCTAAGGGAAACTACGAGGAAGCCAAGAAATATTCATCGCCCCAGACGGCGGCATTGATCGATATGGCTATAGGGATGGGAGCTCAGGATAAATCTTTGTTTCCTGATTATAAATTCAAGATGGTAAAAGATTCCGTTGTCAATAACGATGCATGGGTGACATATATCACGCCTAATGGTGATGAAGATGTAATGAATCTGAAAAAAGTGGATGGTGAGTGGAAAGTTACAGCGGGTAAATAAGATATTTTTAGGAATAGTTTCTGTCTGTATCTTATGGTCTTGTAAATCTGGAACTTCTCCAACTTCGAAATCGGAGTCTTCTTTTTCCGGCTTAGAGAGCGGAGATATTATATATCGGCAGGGGAATGGTCTTTTATCTGAATATTTTCGTAAAACATCTTCTAAAGAACAGACATATTCTCATGCAGGGATAATCTTGATAGAGGAAGATTCCAGTGTCTTTGTTATTCATTCCGAAGCGAGTGAGTTTACCGGACAAGGGGGAGTAAAAAAAGAGTCCCTGAATACTTTTTTGAATAATGTATCCGATTGGGCGCTGTACAGATTAGATACAAGTGAGTGGGTGAGGAATGAAGTTGTAGGAAATGCTATGGAATATTATGAACAAAGTATTCCGTTCGATTTTGAATTTAATCATTTATCAAAGGACAAAATATATTGTACCGAGTTGATAGCCGTAAGCGTGAATAGAGCCATGTCCCGAGATGTAATACTCCCATTGGGTACGTTCAAAGAAAAGAAATATTATGCTATAGATGATACTTACCTGATAAATGAAATGAAGTTGATTAAGAAATATTCTGAAAAATTTTAAACGGCAGGAAGACTCATTCCTGTTATTTTTCGGTATAAGTCTAGGGCGTAAATATCCGTCATGCCAGAAATATAATCCAGTATTGCCAGTATTCTGGTGTATAGAGAAGGTGCATACACCTCATACTGTTCGGGTACGCGTCTTAATAATAATTGCGAATAAGCTTTGTCCGGATTTTGGATAGCATCCATTAGGGTATCCAATAATAAACCAATGATACGATGACCTGCCAGTTCTATATCTAATACATCTTTCGCTTTGTAGATATATTTTATACTGTATTCCGTACAAGCTTTATATGCGGAACAGGAAAGTTCCGGAATAAATTTGATCAGAGGTTGTGTGAAAGTCCCGTTTAATATATTTCTTTCATGTTCGATAAAAACCTGAGCACACTGATTAATCAGCAGCCCGATTACGTTTGACCGCAGATATGCCAGTTGTTCGTTTACATCATTTACCATCTGCATGGTCTTTCGCATCTTAGCCTGTTTTTCTTCAGGAAAGAAGTTCATAAATAGTTCTACCGTTTTTTCGGTAGTTAATATATGGAGTTTATGAGCATCCTCTATATCCATTATCTTATAACAGATATCATCTGCCGCTTCTACTAAAAAGACAAGTGGGTAACGTGCAAACTCGAGAGGAGGCTCTTGTTTTTTTATTATACCTAATTCATTTGCGATTTTTATAATGTCTTGTTCTTCTGCCTGAAAAAATCCGAATTTGCCTTTCCCTTCTGCCAGTTCCGAAGAAAAAGGATATTTAATAATAGAAGCTAAAGTAGAATATGTCATGGCAAAACCTCCCTTTCTCCGACCTGTAAACTGGTGAGTAAGAAGGCGTATCGAATTAGCATTACCATCGAAATTTATAAAGTCTTCCCATCTTCCGCCTTCACCTGCAATCTCGTAATGAAGCGATTTTCCTTTTCCCTCGGAAAAATAGGTTGCGATCGCTTTTTCGCCCGAATGTCCAAAAGGCGGATTACCTAAATCATGCGCAAGGCAGGCAGCGGCAACAATAGAGCCTATTTCTTCGAAAGCTGCCGGCGAGTCCGGATATTTTTGGCGTAAAGCTTTGCCTATAATAAGGCTGATAGAGCGTCCGACAGAAGAAACTTCCAAGCTATGAGTCAAGCGGTTGTGTACAAATACACTTCCGGGTAAAGGGAAAACCTGAGTTTTATTTTGAAGACGCCTAAAAGGTGAAGAAAAAATCAGACGGTCATAATCTCTTTGAAAATCAGAACGATCGTGTTGACGATCATCATGAAATTCTTCCATGCCAAAACGTTTCGAAGATAATAAGCGATGCCACTCCATTCTTGTATTGTCTTTTATTTATCAAAGATAGAACTAAAATCAAAAAGTATCAAATTATAAAGTCCGTAGAACTTTTTAGTGGCATTAAGAGTTATATTTGCATCGGCTACTTTCCTGTAGTCAATTTATTTTTCTGTATATTTGCCCCTCATAGATATTCTATTTTGATAGTTAATTGTATTGGTGCTAAAAATATATTTTAAATATGCTTGCTTATATAACGTGGGATGTTAGTCCAAAATTGTTTGAACTTTTTGGGCGTGAAATCAGGTGGTATGGTCTCTGCTGGGCAATAGGTTTGTTACTGGCAGTGTTGATAATTCAGAAAATATACCAATCGGAGAAATTACCTCAAAAATGGTTCGATTCTCTTTTTGTATATGTAGTGGTCAGCCTTATCATAGGAGCAAGGGTAGGGCATTGTTTATTTTATGATCCGGTATACTATTTAACCCATCCTCTGGAGATGTTGAAGATATGGGAAGGTGGTCTGGCGAGCCACGGAGGGGCTATAGGTATTATAATAGGTACTTGGCTGTATTCAAAGAAAATACATAAA
This sequence comes from Dysgonomonas sp., assembly GCA_032477055.1. Taxonomy (GTDB): domain Bacteria; phylum Bacteroidota; class Bacteroidia; order Bacteroidales; family Dysgonomonadaceae; genus Dysgonomonas_A. The sequence continues at coordinate 172,136 of JAWDXP010000003.1, forward strand.
ACTATTCTTTGGACTTTGGATAGAGTCGTGGTGGCAGCAGGTCTTACAGGGGCTTGTATACGCTTTGGAAATCTGATGAATTCGGAGATATATGGTAAAGCCACAACATTACCTTGGGGATTTGAATTCGTAAGAGATCCTATGTGGTCGAGACCACTTGAGATGGGGGGCTCGGGAGGACTGCCTTGTCATCCTACACAAATATATGAAGCTTTGGTTTATCTGGTCATCTTTGGAGTAGCGATGTATTTATTCTGGAAGACAAATGCAAAACAAAAAGAAGGCTTGATTTTCGGAGTTTGTATTACTGCTATATTTTTGGCTCGTTTTTGCTTAGAGTATCTGAAAAATGTACAAGAACCTTTTGAATTACAAATGAGAGCTACTATAGGAATGGATATGGGACAATTGCTTAGTTTACCTTTCGTACTGATAGGAGGATGGCTTATATACAGGGCTCTTAATCGTAAAGAGAAACAAATTAATAAATAATACATTATGTTAAAACCTATACAAATATTAGATAGTCTTTATTATATCGGGGTTAATGATAGGACAAAAGCTCTGTTTGAGAATTTGTGGCCATTGCCCAAAGGTGTTTCTTATAACTCTTATTTATTAGTTGACGAAAAAACAGCTCTGTTCGATACGGTAGATATCTGCTATTCAGATATATTTATGCAAAAATTGGAGACTGCGCTCGATGGTAAAGAGTTGGATTATGTTGTGATCAATCATATGGAGCCGGATCACTCAGGTTCTTTACGTTTGCTGAAAACTAAATATCCTAATATACAGATCGTTGGTAATAAGAGAACTGCCGATATGGTAAGTGGTTTTTATGGTATCAATGACGGAATGATGATAATCAATGATGGGGATGAATTGAACTTGGGAAAGCATAATCTGGTGTTTTATTTAACGCCGATGGTACACTGGCCTGAAACCATGATGACTTATGAAACTACAAAGAAAATGATATTTTCGGGAGATGCGTTTGGTACATTCGGAACTTTGGATGGTGGGATTACAGATAAGCAATTGCACCCCGAAAGATACTATGATGAAATGGTACGTTATTATTCTAATGTGGTTGGTAAGTTCGGTTCTCCTGTTCAGAAAGCTTTGGAGAAACTAAGTAAATTACAAATAGATTATATCTGCTCTACTCATGGACCTGTATGGACTATTCCCGAGCAAATACAGAAGGTTATCTCTATATATGATAAGTTGAGTAAGTATGAGGGAGACGAAGGTGTCGTAATCGTCTATGGAAGCATGTATGGCAATACAGAACAAATGGCTGAAGCTATTGCAGTGGAATTGGCTCAACAAGGGATAAAAGAGGTGATCATGCATAATGCCTCTAAAAGAGCCCATTCGTATATAATCCGGGATATATTCAAATACAAAGGTCTGATAGTAGGCGCTCCTACATACAATAATAAGATTTATCCAGAGGTTAGTTATATCTTGTCCAAAATAGAGGAGCGGGATATGAAGAATCGTTATATGGGATATTTTGGCTCCTATACATGGGCTAGTGCTGCTGTTAAGCGTATTAGCGAATTTGCAGAGAAAAGTAATTTCGAAATAGTAGGTGAGCCTGTAGAAATGAAACAATCAATGACTGAAGAAACCTACGAAGCATGTGTTGCTCTCGGGCGTGCTATGGCAGACCGTTTAAAACAAGATAGATAACGTATAGTATAATTATTATATGCAAAATACCCTGTCTAAATTTTAGACAGGGTATTTTATTTAATCTTCATTGTTAATGTTCTTTGCTAAACCTCCATTTGAGGTCTCTTTGTATAAACTGGGCAGATCATGACCGGTTTCTTTCATTGTACGCACTACTTTATCAAAGCTAACTAAGTGTTTGCCATCCGATAACATGGCATACGAACAGGAGTCCAAAGCACGTACAGAGGCAAAGGCATTACGCTCTATACATGGTACTTGAACCAATCCGCAAATAGGGTCGCATGTTAAGCCTAAATGATGCTCGAGACCCATCTCAGCGGCATATTCTATTTGTGAGGGAGTTCCTCCGAATAATTGAGCTCCGGCAGCCGCAGCCATGGCACAGGCTACGCCTATCTCTCCCTGACAACCTACTTCTGCACCCGAGACCGATGCATTGTATTTTACGATATTACCTATCAGTCCGGCTGTTAATAAAGCCCTTATTATTTTCTTATCGCTAAATGCATGATGTCCTGTATGTAAGTGATACAATACAGCCGGAAGTACTCCACAAGAACCGCATGTCGGTGCCGTAACTACTTTTCCTCCCGATGCATTTGTCTCGGACATAGCCAACGCATATGCAAACAATAGGGCACGGCTCATCATTGACCCCTGATATCCTTTTGCTTTTGTGTAATAAGCCGATGCTTTTCTTTGTAACCCCAAACCTCCGGGTAAAACACCTTCTTCTTCCAGTCCATCCTTTATAGCAGTTTTCATGATATTCCAAACATTCTCCATAAAGTCAAAAATCTCATTTTTTTCTGTATCCAGAACGTATTCCCAGAAAGATTTCCCTGTTTTATGGCACCATGCCAGAATTTGAGTCATGTTAGTCATCTGATAAATAGATGTTTTATCGACTATTGTTGTTTCATTTGCCAGGTCTCCTCCACCTATACTGTAGATAGTCCATGAATCCGTAACCTCACTATTATTGTTGAGTGCTTTGAATATCATTCCGTTGGGATGAAAAGGTAACTCTATCTCGGGATGCCAAATAATTTCTACACTTTTGGGAGAGAGCATTTCCTGAATGGCTATATCTGTCATATGCCCTTTACCTGTGGCAGCAAGACTACCATATAGTTCAGCGATATACGAAAAAGTGTCAGGATTCTTTTCCTTAAAAAACTTAGAGGCATTACTTGGTCCCATGGTATGGCTACTGGATGGGCCATATCCTATCTTATAGATATTCTTGATAGATTGCATGTTTATTTCCTTGCTTTAAAAAGGGCAAAGATAATGGTATAATTATATATCCGAATCGAAGGCGGAAAAAACTTTAACATACTCTCATTTTTATCAAATTATTTTATCTGTAATATTTCTTTTAAAGAGATAAGTGATTAATTATAAGAAGATAATATATTAGGGAGAATATGGAGTAATTGTATGCTTTATATTATATTTTTATTTTAATTTCTTAAGGAAAAGTTTTAATTTTGAAAAAAATTTCTCAATATGATTTTAAATTGTATATTTGTAGCTAATTTTAAGCTAAAAGAGTATCTTTTTATGTGAAAAAGTGTAAATAAAATAACTAAAAAGTATTTTATAACTTAAATAAGATGAGAGAATTAAAAGAAGAATGGTGAATTGTGAAAGTTTAAAGAGAGGTTTTCTTTTTTATTTGAAATATATTGGGCGTTTTCAGTAAAAAAATAATAAAAAAACTATAGAAAAAGAGAGGAACATTTCTATAAATTAACCAAATTAATTAATCAATTTTTTTAACTTATGAACAAGCGACAATTAACAAAGACGTTTAGTTTTTCAAAATGGTTCTTGTTTTTCTTTTTAGCTGCTGGTCTTAGTTTGACTAGTTGTGGCGAAGATTACGATGACGATATTACTCGTCTGGAGAATCTTATAAAAGATAATACAAAAATCATTAACGAACTGAAGGCTGCTTCAGACAAAGGTCATTTTGTTGAAAGTATTACTCAAGAGGGAGGAAATACTGTAATCAAATTGACAAACGGTAGCTCTTATACCATTACTGGTTCGGGAACTGCTACTACAGTAACAATCGGTGATAATGGTAACTGGTTTATCGATGGTGTAGACACTGGAAAACCTTCGAAAGGTGCAGATGGCGCGAATGGTACAAATGGTACATCTGGCAGTGTAGTTACAGTTGAAGGTAATACTCTTTTCATTGATGGAAAACCTGCTGGTACATTAGGTGATAATGGGTCTATGGCTAATAAAGTTGTAATTATCTACGACCAAGCTACAGATTCTTATAACTTAAACAGATATGATGCTGATGGTAACTTGGCTGATACTTATCGATTAGGTGCTTCTCAAGGTACTATCGATGGTAATACAGGTATCAAATTTATGCCTTCTTACCTATCTCCAGGTGAAGCTCCAAGAATTCACTTCCCTGTTATCGTAACAGATACTGTAATTAACCACAACCCTGATATCAACTGGACTTATGTTTGGGATAAAACATCTTGGGAAGCTGGTCAATACAGAAACTACGGTATCATCTATTCTGGTAAAGGAGAATTCAGATATCAGTTCAACCCTCATAATCTATCTTTCGATGCTATTGAGAATATAGGTTTCGTTCGTGATACTGCTGATATTCAGGTGTATTCTAACCCTAACCAAGGATTGGCTAATGATAGCAAAAACTGGATGTTATTCAACAAAAAACCTGCGTTTGATGCAAGTAAAGGTAAAAACTACTATGATAACTTCCAATACTATGCAGCTGATGGTAATGGTGTTCTTGCAAAAGATAAATCATATACTGAAGGTTTTGGTATCCTTAACTTCCGTGCTAAAGACTGGCAATATGCTGAGTTGAATGATATCAGCCAAAGAAACGTATATGCTTTAAGAGTTCAAGGTAAAGATGGTAGAATTATCCACTCTGATTTCGTACCTGCTAAATTTGAAGTTATTCTTCAAAAAGATGTTTACATGGTAATGAAGGAGTCTGATAATACTAAACCAGGCTATACTATTGCTACTGCTCCAAATACTCAAAACTATCGTCCTTTCATTAGTGATGATTACTTGAATAATCCGCAACATGCGTATACTGGAGAAGAGTATAAAAATTTGAGCGAAGCTCAAAAAGCAGCTGTAGAAGCTAATGGTGAAAACCAATTGTATTTTACAGATGGAACTAATACTATAACTGAAAATGACTCACGTATTCATGCTCAGCTATTGTATCAAAATGACGAAATCGATCTTAAAGAATTAGTATTAAACTTCTTCAATAAGAGAATGGGTAAGAATGCTGCTAATGAGTACGTTCTTGAAGAAAACGGATTCGATGACTATAAATTAGAATTCGAACCAGTTGACTATTATAACCAAGGTGTAAACCAAACTAAGAGATACTTGAGTGTAACTAAAGATGGTATTGCTAAAGTAAGAATTGATAGTGACTGGTGGGATCCATCAGATCCTATGGGTTCTACAGGGCATACTGCTGCTATTGACAGAACACCTATCGTTCGTGTTAAATTAGTTGCTCCAGCTGAAGATGATTATCGTATCATCAAGACTGCTATTATCAAGATCAGAATCGTTGGTAAGAAAACAGAATCTGTTGTTAATTACGAAAAAGATATCGAAAAACCATTGAAACATATCGATCAATTTATCAATATGGATATGGATGCTATCTTTATCGCAGCAGGTGTAAGTAAAAATGAATTCCGCGATATTTATGATTTCGTTGCTGTAAATGAAAATCCAGCAGAACCTGGTAAATCTGTAAGTGTTGCAACTGATGCTGGTCATGCTCATGATCTAACAGACAGACATGCGGATGTTAAGCTTCATGATTCTTTCGCTGTAACTAATGAGTTCAACCAATTAGTATTAACAATTACTAATACAGCATTTAGCAAAGATCATGTTACTTATAAAGTAAAAGGTACTTATGTTCCTAAATCAGGTAAAACTGGACCGGTTATCAATGTAACATATAACGTAACAATTACTTATCCTAAAGTAGATAACTTGACTAAAGTTTCTATGTACTGGGATGGTCAAACTAACTACGCTTATGGTAGATACAATGAAAACCCTGTACAACATCCTAACCTAGGTGCAACTGATACTTACAGAATGGAAGCAGTACTTACTAACTTCTATACTGGTTATGATGAGTTCTATGCTAAATACAATAACAATGCTGGCGATCCTGAACATCCACGTGTAACATTATCTTTCGAACTTGAAGATATGTATAATGAAGCTTCAGATGTTCTTCCTTCTGCTAACACTGGTATTAAGTTAGTACAAAGAGTAAATCCTGATGATGCAACTAAAACTCAGTGGGTATTACTTCTTGATATCAACAGTGCTAACAAAGCAACAGTTCTTTCATATATCTATGCAAACGAAGCAAATGCTAAGAATGATGTAGATGGTACACCAATTAAAGTTCGTTTCGTAGCTAGCTTCAATGAGTGTGTTGATGGTCTTTATGGTTCTTGTACTTCAAGACAAGATGATCAATATAAGTTTAACAAAACTCATGCTCAAGGAACTCTTCCTTATGCACTAGTTAACGGAAAACTATTTGATAAAGAAATCTGTGATCACCCACATACAGGAAGTAGTGTAACTCACGGAGATACACCTCCATATGGTGCAGTGGCTCCAGAAGATGGACGTTCAATTGTTCTTGAAAAACTAGATGTAAGATTCATTAACCCAGTAATGTTCGAAGAAGGTACTATTGATCCTCTTTATGACAAAGTGGTTAATAAAGTAGACCTTACTAAAGGATTCAAGTTAATCGAATATCTATACAATTCTGATTACTTTATCTCTAACCCAACTCATGCTAGCCGTAATTCGTATGTAATTTATGACTTAGCTCTAGCTAATGAACAAGTTACTGCAATTAACAGTAATCCTGCAACTTATACATTCGAAAATGATGGATGGAACCCTATTCTTTCTGACGAATTCGTAGTTGATAGAAATCTTGTTTATGAGATTACAGGTTACAAACATGATGATGGTTCTGATGTAATTCTTGGTTCTAACGAAGGTAAATTCCGTATTGTAAACGGTGAACTTCTTTGGCAGAATGATGGTGAGAACATCACAAGAGAGTTCGATATCCATGTTAAGATTACAGTAAACCACAAATGGGGTACATCTGTTGGTCTTGTAAAAGTTCCAGTTAAGAAATGGAAAAACTAATAAACATTAGTTGAACTATATTATAAGATAAGGGGTGCCAATAGGCACTCCTTTCTTTTTTTATTTTTATCTTTAGGCTCAGTAAAAAATATAGATTATGAGGAGTTTTTATAGTAAAATACTGTTTTTTATTTTTCTGTCGTTTTCTTTATTCGCTTGTGATAAGAATAATGGAGGAGGAGGGGAACCCGAACCTAAATTAGACAACCGCACTATTCTAGTGTATATGGGAGGTGATAATAATCTCAGCCTGGAGACTGACGATAAAATTAAAGAACTTGCTAAAGGATGGAGTTCTGATTTTGATGGAAGTTTATTGATATATCAGGATACACCTTCTAAATCTCATCTTATAAAAATTACCGGATTTGAAGATAACAAAGCAGTATATGATATAATAAAAGATTACGAGAAGTCAAACTCGGCCGATCCTCAAGTATTTAGAAATGCTATTGATGACGCATTGAAGAGTTTTCCGGCAAAGGATTATGGAATGATCGTTTTTTCTCATGGTAGTGGATGGTTACCTCCACATGTCTTTTATGGGACAACCGAGAGCGAACCTGTAACTTCGTTACGCTCTATTATAATAGATGGAGACTCGGAAATGGATATAAAAGACTTTGCAGAAGTTTTGCCTGTTAAAGTGTTTAGTTTTGTAATATTCGAAGCATGTAATATGGCTAATGTAGAGGTTGCTTACGAATTGAAGGATAAGACGAAATATGTCGTAGGAAGTTCATCTCCTATGCTTTCTCCCGGACTTACATATGTGTATGCAAAGAACTTGAAATATTTGTATGAGACAGAGGCTAATGTAGAGGCTTTTGCTAAAAGCTATTTTGATTTGTGGAACTCGTATACAGGTATCCAGAGGGCTGCAACTATCAGTCTAATTAACACATCTGAATTGAATAGCTTAGCTACTCTTATCAGGGCTATAAGAGCAAATAATACAGAAGGTAACATGCCTGAACATTTGCAGATATATGATGGGACTCTGGAGGCTCCTTTTTATTTTTTCGATTTAGGGCAATATTATGCTTCTCTGGGCAATGAACAGCAAAAGGAAGAGTTAAATACCATCTTAAGCAAATGTTTGGTCTATAAAGCCAATACGCCTAATTATGCAAATGAAAATGGTGTATTTGTTATTTCTCACCATAGTGGCTTGACTACTTATATTGAACAAGAGAATCTTCAAAATATAAATGAAGAGTATCGGAAATTGAAATGGTATCGGGCTATATCTCCGAATTAATTTGAATTAAACAGAAGATTTATAAGCTTTATATTCACTGGGTGTCATGTTGTATGCCTTTTTGAAGCATTGAGTGAAGTATTTTGTGTCTGAGATTCCGACCATAAATGACACCTCTTTTATAGAATAACGTTGCGTTTCTAAGAGATCTGCTGCGTGCTTTATCTTTATATCGCGTATAAATTCAATAGGGGCAAGTCCTGTAAGGCTTTTTAGCTTTTTGAAGAAGACAGTTCTACTCATTGCCATTGAGGCAACCAAATCTTCTATAAGGAAATTACTATTGTCAATATTTTTCTCTATCTCTTCTCTGACTTTTTTCAGGAAGATTTCATCATGAGGGGTGATGTACTGATTTTCAGTTTCAGTTTTTTTATGTGAAGCAGGAATTATTAAATTTTTGTCTTTTATATAATGTTCATATAGATGTTTCCTCTGATTTAAAATATTCTCTATACGAGCTTTCAGATACTTTACGCTGAATGGTTTAGTGATATAATCGTCAGCTCCGTAGTTTAAACTTGTTATTTTGCTTTCTATATCGGTTTTTGCCGTCAATAGTATGAAGGGAATATGGCTTGTATCTTCATTTTCCTTTATTTGTTGTAGGAATTCTATACCATCAATTTCCGGCATCATGAGGTCGCTTAGAATAAAATCGGGCTGATTCTTTAGGGCAAGTTCATAGCCGTCTTTCCCATTCTTCGCTTCTATAATATCATAATGAGATATAAGAATAGTAGAGATAAATGTACGAAGATCATTATCATCTTCTGCTATAAGTATAGATAGTTTCTGATTTTTTTCTACAACAGAAGGCATAGTCTCTGTTATATGTTCTTCTATTTTATTCTCTTCAATAGTATTTATTTCTTCTTTAGGCTCTGTTTCATACGTATACGTTACATTGGTATCATCTTTGAAATGATCTATTCCCATATAAAAGAATACTGTGAAACTCGATCCTGCATTTATTTCGCTATTAACGGCTATCTTGGCATGATGTTTATCCGCAACCTCTTTAACGATAGATAATCCGATACCTGTACTAGGGTTGTTTTTATCTTTATTAAATGAAGCAAACCGGGTAAATAGTTTATTTTGAATTTCTTTGCTCATCCCTTTTCCTTCATCTTTTACTTGTAGGGATATTGTATTATCTTTCTTTATATGAGATATATTAACCTCAATCGATTTATTTGCAGGAGTGTATTTAATCGCATTGGAAAGAAGATTAAACACTAGTTTTTCAATGCTGTCAGGATCCACCCATATTTTGAGGCCTTGCGTATTATTATTTATACTTAGAGTAATATTTCTGGCTTCCGCGGTTTTTGAGAAATTATTGCAAATTTCAGAAACGTATTCTCCAATATTAGTTTCCTGAAGATTAAGCTTTTGCTTCTGTATTTTTCTGAAATCAAGAATCTGATTTACCATGCGCAACATTCTGTTCGCATTTTTCAATACTAATTGTAATTGATTTTTTATTTCGGAAGGAGTTTTCTCGTCTTCCAGAATATTCTCGATAGGAGATACAATCATCGTCAAAGGAGTACGTATTTCGTGAGAAATATCGGTGAAGAAACGAGATTTCATCTCCGTTTGTTCGTGTTCCATCCGTACTCTGTACTTTAAACGATAAAATATGAAAATAGTCCGTAAGATAATAAACAGGATAACTGCTAATAGGATAAAATATATCGTATAAGCCCATCCCGTCTGCCAGAATGAAGGAGTAATTTCTATATTGAGAAGATGCTCATTATCCATCCATATCCCGTCACTATTAGTAGATCTTACTTTGAATGTATATTTTCCGGGAGAAAGGTTTGTATAATTGGCAACACGTTGTTTTTGAGTTACAATCCAGTCTTCATCAAATCCTTCTAATTTATAAGCATAAGAGATTTTTTTTGTTTCAATAAAATCCAATGCGGCAAATTCGATATTAATAAAATTCTGTTTGTGATTGAGTTTAACCGATTTTAGGTAATCAAGGCTTTCAGTCAAAGGAGAACTTTCTCCTATGGGGACGTTTTTATTTGATATTTGTAGCCTTGTTAAAGCTACATAAGGCTGGAAGTTATTATCTTGGATTTTATCCGGATTTACGGAAATAAAGCCTTTTGAATAGCCGAAATGCAAGACTCCGTCGGAAGTCATGGCTCTTGCCCCTTCCGAAAAGTTTTGATTCTGGATCAGACGGTTTATCTCACTATATGTCTCGAATGAATTCGTTTGCAGATTGAACTTTGTTATATTACCTTCTGTGACTACCCAGATATTATTGTGCTTGTCTTCACTTAATGTCAATATAACATCAGAAGGAAGCCCATCTTTCCTCGTATAGGATATAAAGCTTTCGGGAAGATTGTTATTATCCCAGCTATTTATTTTATTTAATCCACCACCAAAAGTTGCGATGTACGTATCACCGTCATGGGTAGTACAAATGTCGTATATGTCGTTTGCCGAGATACTTTCTTTCTCTCCCGGTACCCGAACATACGATTTATAATTAATTTCCCCTGTTGTATTGAATTCAGGTGAGAAGATTATCAGTCCTAATGTTGTTCCCACACATATATTTCCATACTTATCCGAAGATATTATACGTATTTGTGAGCCATACTGTATAGGGTAATTTTTTAGATTGTTTTTATGATTGATAAATCGTTTTTGACTTTCATCAAATAAATTTAAGCCACCTCCGTATGTGCCTACCCAGATTCTGCCTAGTTTATCCTGAAAAATACTGTATACACTATTACTGCTTAGGCTATATAGATTGTCTCCCGAGTTTTTATAATTTTCTATTTTATACTTAGGACTGCCTTGTGTTGGTGTGAGTTTATAGACTCCTTCCCCTTTTGTACCTAACCAAATGTTGTGTTGGTTATCTTCGATCATACAATAGGTAATACCTGATAAGGGTTTTCCAAAACCTATTTCTCCGTTTTCGCAAATATATCCTTGTTGTCTTTGGGATGAATCATATACAAAGACCTTTCCGCCTTTGGACGAAACCCATAAATTATGTTTATGGTCTTCCAGAATGGCTCTTATATCATTGTTAATTGTGGAGTGGATATTGGGGTCTACAATTGTTGGCTCAAATACATCGTTATTAAAAATGACTTTTTCTAAACCGTGCGATCGGGTACTCAGCCATAAATTGCCTTGCTGATCCGAGAATCCGGCATGCATCATATTCGAAAATCGCCATGTAGGAGAGTTCGGTTCGTTAAAAAAAGGTATAAGGCTGTCGTTTTCTTTGTCATAATAAGCAAAACCACCACCTCTCAGGTGTACCCATAACCGATTGGCATTGTCTTCGAAAATGAAAAAATTAGGAGGGAATACATTTGATATAGCGCTTTCTATTTTTAAAGTGAAATGTTTTATTTCTTTGGTGTCAAGGTTAAACTTGTATATGCCGAGTTGATTCATTTCGAGCCACACATTCATTGACTTATCTATGTAACAGGAAATAATTTCGTGAGCTGTCATCTCCGGTAAATTCGAACTGTTGTATTTTACCATTTGTTTGGATAGGTGGTTGTAAATGATGAACCCATCTAGACAAGTGACAATTATTGTATACTGCTCATTAATATTTTTAATGTCTTGTATGGTAGAATTGGTAGGAGTCTTTAAAAGCTCGAATTGTCCGCTTTTTTTGTCATGTATCCAGATCCGTCCTTTATCGGAACCAAACCAAATTTGGTCGTCCGATTCTTCTGCACAATAAAAATCCTGTAAGTTTTTTCCTGTGGCTGTTTCTTTCTCAGAGAATATTTTGCTGATCTTTTTATTGTCAGGAGATAAAGAGTATAAACCATTGTTCGTTAATAACCAAGTGTTTTTCTCATTATCTTCATGAATACCATACACTTGATTTGCCTGTATCTTTTTATTATCAGTATTGAATAACTCAACATTGAAGGTAGAGTCGGATACGCATACACATCCCATTTTCTCGGATATTAACCAAACTTTTCCGGACTTTGTAGGTATAATCTCTGTCGCATTAAAAGTGAAGTCTTTATATTCCGGCAACGAGCGTAAGCCCATGAATGTTTCGGTTCTGGGATCGAATCGATGGGGTTCCTGATCATAAGGGAGAGTCCATATATTGCCATATTTATCTTCTTTTATATAATCAATGCGGTTACTTCTCATATGATAAATATCCCCCTGTTGAATCTTATATGTATAGAAGTTGTAACCATCGAACTTGCATAAACCGTCCCATGTCGAAAACCACATGAATCCTCTTTTATCTTGTAGGATGTCCATAATGGTATGCTGGGGCAATCCATCCTCCGTACCGTAATGTTCGATATGGCACTTAGTTTGTCCTATACTGCTGAATTGGCAGATAAGTAGAATGGCACATAAAATTAAAAATCTCATTCTCATACACTCAACTTATACAAATATAATAAAAACTCAAAAAGGTTTTATTAAAATGGTTTTGTTTAATGGTTAAAAACAGACTACTCGCCTTCTTCTAGGAAGTATTATATCCCCTTTCTATTTCCCTATAGTACTGATATGTAACGGTTATTTGTTTATATTGAATACATAATTATCGAGTTTCAGGGATACATAAGCGCATTTTTCGATGTGTGTTAATTTTGTATGTTTTAGGGTCTCCCGTTTATTTGTCCACCCCTATAAGTCAATTTATCCCCCCTACCTTTCTTTAATATATTTTAATATTGCATATAAAATTTTGATTAATCTTTAAAAATTATCATTACCATGCAAGAAAAGAGAATGAAGATTCTGTCCTTGATTTGTACATTGATGTGCATTTTCTGTTGGCAAGGCTTATCGGCACAGCAGAAAAATGTATCGGGTACGGTTACGGATTCACAAGGAGAGCCTTTGATCGGGGTTTCTATTATCGTCAAAGGTGCGACTACGGGGACAGTTACGGATTTTGACGGAAAATATACATTAAGTGTACCTTCCGGAGCCAAAGTCCTTGAGGTGAAGTATATTGGAATGAAAACAAAGGAGGTTCCAATAAATGGTGCAGTTATAGATGTTGTAATGGAAGATGACCATTCACAATTGGAAGAAGTTGTTGTGATTGGTTACGGAACTGTGAGGAAAAAAGACATAACCGGTTCGGTAGCTTCTGTAAGTGCTGATGCTATTGCTGCTGTACCTGTGGCAAATGTGGCAGAAGCTATGGCTGGTAAATTGGCCGGGGTACAAATTACAACAACAGAAGGTTCGCCTGATGCTGAAATGAAGATTCGAGTAAGAGGAGGTGGATCTATTACAGGAGATAACACTCCTTTATTTGTAGTAGATGGTTTCCCGGTAGAGTCTATTAGCGATATAGCTCCTTCGGATATCGAGTCTATTGATGTCTTGAAAGACGCATCGTCTACTGCTATTTATGGATCTCGCGGAGCAAACGGGGTCGTTTTGGTAACAACAAAATCGGGTAAAGCCGGTAAAGTAAATGTAAGTTATAATGCATATTATAGCTGGAAGAAAGTTACAAAAACACTGGATGTTCTCAAACCTGCTGATTATGCAAAATGGCAATATGAATTGGCTCTTTTAGAAAATGACTTAGAGAGTTATACCGATTTCTTTGGTGCTTATCAGGATATGGACCTATATGATAATGTTACGGGAAATGACTGGCAAGATCTTACTTTCGGTAGAACAGGTAATTCTTTCAATCACAATTTGAGTATTACCGGCGGTAGTGACAAGATACGTTATGCTTTCGGCTATTCACACATGAATGATAAAGCTATTATGGAAGGTTCGAGTTACAAACGAGATAACTTCAGTTTGAAATTGAATACTAATCCTGTATCGAAAGTTGGTGTCGATTTTTCTATTCGCTACTCGGATACAGATATTAATGGTTCCGGTGCAAATGATGCTACCAGTGTATACGATTCGGACAAACGTCTAAAGAATTCAGTAATATATACACCAATACCACTAGAAAATCTGAATTCTGAAAGTGGGAGTGGTGATGATGATTTAGGAAACCTTTATCATCCGTTAACTGCGATTTCAGATAACGATCGTAAGCAAGAACGCAGAACTCTGAATATGTCAGGAGCAGTAAGCTGGGATATATTTGAGAATTTCAGAGCCAGATCAGAAATGGGATGGGATAGCTACGAAAATAATGATAGTCGCTTTTGGGGGTTAACTACCTATTATGTGAAAAATGTACCTTCAAGTGCAAATCAGAGAAAACCTGCTGTACGTTTCACAAATACAAGACGTCATTCTTTACGTAATACTAATACGGTTAATTATGACTTCAAGAAATTTATTGGAAAAGACCACAAGTTGACTGCAATGGTGGGGCATGAGTACCTGATAACAAAGACGACAACATTAACCAGTGAAGCTCATGGTTTTCCTGAATCTTTCTCTGCTTCTGATGCATGGAAATATTCAACAGAAGGAAAATCATATACTACAGACAATTATTATAGTCCCGATGATAAGTTACTTTCTTTCTTCGGACGTGTAAATTATGATTTTCAAAGTAAATATTTATTGAGTGCAACATTCCGTGCAGATGGTTCATCCAAATTCTCGGAAGGTAATCATTGGGGATATTTCCCTTCTGCGGCGTTCGCTTGGCGTATGTCTTCCGAATCTTTCATGGAGAATACAAAGTCTTGGCTGGATGACTTGAAGTTAAGATTAAGTTACGGTACAGCCGGAAATAATAACATACCTTCAGGTTCTGTTACACAGCCTTATTCATCAAGTACAACTTCTTGGATCAACGGTTTTGGTAATTATTGGGCACCATCTAAAACAATGGCAAATAAAGACTTGAAGTGGGAGACTACAATTACTCGTAACTTAGGTCTTGATTATACACTGTTAGGAGGAAAACTGAACGGTTCGTTAGAAGCATATATAAACACAACCAAAGATTTGCTTATTCAATTTCCTGTACCGGGAAGCGGATATGATTACCAATACCGCAATATGGGTAAGACAGAGAACAAAGGGTTCGAAGCAACAATCAACTGGGTAGCTATAGATAAAAAGGATTATGGATTGAATTTCAGTGCGAATATTGGATTCAATAAAAGTAAGATTAAATCTTTAGGAACTATGGAAGATTTTGGTTGGGCAACAAGCTGGGCTTCAACTGAAATTGGAAATGACTATTGGATTAGTGTCGGAGGAGCTGTTGGACAAATGTACGGATACCGTTCGGATGGCAGATATGAAGTAAGTGATTTCGAAAGATATGACGAATCAACTGAAAGGTGGGTACTAAAAGAAGGTGTAGCAACAGCTACAGATGTTGTAGGTACAGTACGTCCGGGATCAATGAAATTGAAAGACCTGAATGGTGATGGCAATGTAGATGTTAATGACCGTGAAATAATAGGAGATGCTAATCCTACCCATACAGGAGGTTTCACTATCAATGGACGTTACAAAGGTTTTGACCTTTCGGCAAACTTCAATTGGAGTGTAGGTAACGATGTATATAATGCGAATAAGATAGAGTATACTCAAACAGGTAAATACCAGTATCGTAATCTAAGTACAGATATGGCTTCGGGCAATCGTTGGACAAATCTTCGTCCCGATGGAACTATATCTAATGATATGGATGAACTTGCAACAATGAATGCCAATACTACAATGTGGTCTCCATATACAGCCAGAATGATATTTAGTGACTGGGCAGTAGAGGATGGTTCGTTCTTACGTCTTAATACCTTAACATTAGGTTATACATTCCCCAGAGCTTTAACTTCTAAAGCCGGAATCCAAAATCTTCGTTTATATACGACTGTATATAATGTATTCTGTATAACAGGTTATTCCGGATTCGATCCTGAAGTTTCTTCTATGCGAAGAACAAATCTTACTCCTGGTGTAGATTATTCGGCATATCCGAAAAGCCGCCAGTTTGTAGTTGGTGTGAATCTAAATTTCTAATCTCATAAAAGAAATCAAGAATGAAAAAATATATATATAAATCATTAATAGCATTATCTCTGGTTGGTATTGTTAGCTCATGTGAGCTTACTACAGACCCGAAGTCTTCGGCTGAGCCCGAATCTGTCTTCTCAACTTATGGGCTTGCAGAAAAGGCAGTAATGGCGATACATCAGTCGTTTGGTGAAACAAATTCACATAGAGGACGCTATTTACCCTATTATGGAATAAATTCGGATGTTGAATGGATTAACAATCTTGATCCAACTAAGTTGACCAATGCCAAATATGCACTTACGACTTATGCTCCATCGCCTACTAATACTGAAATGAATACTGATAACAACTCATGGGCAAAGCTTTATGAAGCTATTGAACGAGCCAATATGGCTGTTGTCGGACTACGTTCTTTCGGAAATGTAGAGAATGATAAAGATATGGCTTATCTATTGGGCGAAGTTTTGACACTGCGTTCTGTTATCTATCTGGAGTTGGTAAAAGGTTGGGGAGATGTTCCTGCACGATTTGAGCCGGTTACAGATGAGACAATTTATATACCTCGTGCTGATAGAGATACAATTTATAAAAGATTGTTAGTTGATTTGAAAGAAGCTGAAGCTATGGTTAGTTGGCCTAATCAGACAGCTACTACTACAAAAGTGGAGCGGGTGAATAAAGCTTTTGTAAAATCACTTAGAGCGCGCGTCGCTTTGCATGCCGGAGGTTATAGTCAGAGGAAAGACGGGGTGCGTTTGAGTAATGACCCTGACCTGTCTCCCGAAAAAATGTATGCTATAGCAAAAGAAGAATGTGTGGGTATAATTAATAGTGGAACAAGTCAATTGGGAACTTTCGAAGAGAACTTCAGAGGGCTTTGTGAAGAAAATGTTACTGCAGGACGTGAGTCATTATGGGAAATACCTTTCAGTGACAGCCGTGGACGTGTTTTATATACTTTTGGAGTAAAACATCAAGGTAAAGACCAATATGTTGAATATTCTTCCGGAGGTGGTGGAGTAAATGGTCCCCTACCATATTTATTCTATGACTATGATGTAGAAGATGTACGTCGCGATATAACTTGTGTTCCTTATGAGTGGGGAGTTGCTGTAGGTGGAAGAAGTCAACAACAGTTGCGTACACTTAAGTCGTGGTGTTTCGGTAAACTTCGTTACGAGTGGATGAAGAGAGTTGTAGGTAATACTACAGATGATGGTATCAACTGGCAATATATGCGTTTGGCTGATGTATATCTAATGGCTGCAGAGGCGATCAATGAACTGGAAGGTCCCGGTAGTGCTGCGCAATATTTGAAACCTATATTGGACAGAGCGTTACCTTCTGCAAAGGTAGATACATATATGTCAAAAGCCACTGCAAGTAAAAGTGCATTCTTTGATGCAATTGTTGAACAACGCGCATTAGAGTTTGCAGGAGAAAGTTTGAGAAAAGCAGACCTTATCCGCTGGAATTTATTGAAAGTTAAATTGGATGAAGCTAAATCGAAAATGACGCAGTTAGCTAACCGTGAAGGTGCTTATGCGAATTTACCTGAAAAATTATATTATAAGGTAAGTGAAACAGATAATGAGTCATTGATTATTTATGGTCTCAATCATGGTGAAACTGATGAAACAGGAAAAACTCTTGAGAGTGAGGGCTATGAAAGTACTACGTGGATATCAACAGAAAAATTGACAACGGCTTTGATAGAGGCTTTGTATCAGCAAGACCCGAATCAAAATCAATACTGGCCTATCTGGCAAACTTTTGTTGATAAGAGTAATGGAACATTGTCAAACGATTAATTCCCATTTACAAATAAACATAAGCTATGAATAAGTTAAAGAATATTATATATTTATTAGGGGTATCTATTATTGTCTTGACCGGATGCTCGGATCAGGATGATGAATTGACTAGTATCGATTATGATCGTGTATTTTCCCCCACAAAGTTAGAAGCTAAGGTTGTAGAAAGAACAAATGTCAGATTGACATGGAACAACGTAAAAGATGCAGAAAGTTATGTTGTAGAAGTGTATGATAATGGCGATGAAAACTTCGAAGGTACTACCCCTGTGAAGACTATCACTGATATTTCGGGTTCTCCTTATACTGTAGAAGGGTTGGATGGCGAGACAGATTATTCTATCAGAATACAGGCTGTTAAATCAGGGAAAAATAGTTCTAAATGGACTTCTGTTACTGCAAAAACAGATACGGAACAGATTTTTGAGAATATCAATGATGATGACATAGAAGCGACGCAGGTAACTCTTCATTGGACTGCCGGAGCTGAAGTTACTCACATTCTTGTTACTCCCGGTGATCAAAGGTATACCCTTTCTGCAAGCGAAATTGCAGCAGGTACGGCTACTATTTCGGGACTTACAGGAGAAACAGCTTATAAAGCAACATTAATGAATAATGATAAGATTCGTGGAGTCTTAGATTTTACGACATTAGTAGACTTGGGAGGTGCAATTGCTGTTTATCCGGAAGATGACTTTGCTGCATTACTTGCAGAAGCTAAAGACGGAGATACTTTCGCTCTGTTCCCCGGAACGCACGGAGATGGAGCTAAGCTTACAGTTAAAGCAAGTATTGGTATCAAAGCTGTGAAACCTAGCGATAAGCCTGTAATCTACGGAAATATTTCTATAGAAGATGGTGCTGCGTTACATCTGAGAGAAATTATTCTGGATGGTACAGGTGCTGAAGCTAACCAAGCTATCATATTCAATACTGCAAGCGCTACATACGGAGCTTTATTGATTGAAGGTTGCGAAATCAGAAATCATGATAAAGGATTCTATTATTTGAATGTTGCATCTGTAGTGGAATCTATCACTATCGATAACTGTATAATCAGTAACATTGTATGTAATGGAGGAGACTTTATGGATAGCCGTGCAGGAGCAATTAAAACAATTACTTTATCTAATAGCACAGTTTACAACTCATGTGCAGCTCGTGACTTTATCCGTTACGATGATAAAGCTAGCAGCTTCCCGGGTATCACTCCTGTAATAAATGTGATGAACAATACATTGGTCGGAGTATCCAATGACACTGCCCGTCGATTATTATATATACGTTTTAAAGGCAATGTTATAAACTTCTCCAATAATATTGTAGCTAATACAGTTGGTATTTTCTCAAACCAGAAAGCTACAGCGGTTCCTACTTTCAGTAAGAATAATTACTATCAGGCACCGGGCTTATTTACCGGAGGAAGTGAAACAGCACTCTTCTTTGATGATAGAGCAACCTCACATAATCCTCAGTTCAAAGATGCTGCGAATGGCGACTTTACAGTAGGTAATGATAATGTAGATGCTGGAGACCCTCGTTGGTTATAATAAAATTGAGATAGAATAATTATTATTTAAGTTCAAGGAAGTAAGGAACTTTCCTTATTTCCTTATAAATAAAATGTACAATGACTGTTTTGAAAAAGACTCTATTTTTGTTTGTTCTGGCTTGTATTTCGTTGGGTGTGGTGCAGGCAGAGAGCAAATATAAATACTTGTATGAAGGGCTTCCTTTCGAAATGCCGGTGTTGGAATATCCAACTTTTCCTAATAATCGAGTTTCGATTGTTGATTTTGGAGGAGTTCCTGATGGCGTAACTCTTAACACAGATGCTTTTGCTAAAGCGATGAACGCTTTGGCTCAAAAAGGAGGTGGTACACTCAATGTGCCTTCGGGTGTTTGGTTCACAGGTCCGATTGTTTTCCAATCAAATATAAATATGCATCTGGAAAAAGGGGCTTTGATACTTTTTTCTCCTGATTTTAATTTATACCCTTTGGTTAATACTGTATTCGAAGGTTTGGATACGCGCCGTTGCCAGTCGCCCATTTCGGGACGTAATCTGCAAAATATTGCTATTACGGGAGAAGGGTCTATCAATGGCTCGGGAGATGGCTGGCGTCCTCTGAAAAAAGGAAAAGTAACAGCTAATCATTGGAAAAAAGTTATCAGCTCGGGTGGTGTCGTAAAAGACGGGAATTATTGGTTTCCTTCGGCTGGCTCTCTGAAAGGAAATGATATGAGTGATATGAATGTTCCTCGTAAAGATTTATCAGAAGCAGAATGGTTGGAGATTAAAGATTTCTTACGTCCGGTGATGGTTAGCTTTATCGAATGTAAAAATGTATTGTTGGAAGGTGTACTTTTCGAAAATTCGCCAAGCTGGAATGTTCACCCTCTTATGTGTGAGAATGTAATTCTGGATAATGTTTTTGTACGTAATCCCGGATATTCTCAGAATGGAGACGGACTGGATTTGGAGTCTTGCGTCAATTCTATTGTGGTAAATAGTACATTCGATGTAGGTGATGATGCAATCTGTATCAAATCGGGTAAAGATGAAGATGGACGCCGTCGGGCAAGACCTACCGTCAACGTGATTATAGATAACTGTAAAGTATTTCAGGGGCATGGAGGCTTTGTAGTAGGTAGTGAAATGTCAGGCGGTGTCAAAAATATATCGGTATCGAACTGTCAATTCTTAGGTACAGATGTAGGGCTAAGGTTCAAAAGCCGCAGAGGTCGCGGGGGTGTTGTCGAAAATATCTATATTCGTGATATAAATATGTTTGATATAGCAACCGAATCGTTCTTATTCGATCTATATTATGGAGGCAAGTCGGCTGTCGAGGCTTTGGAAGATGGTGACCAAACTCCTGTAGAATCGGTAGTGCCTGCTGTGGATGAGACTACTCCTGTATTCAAAAATATTTATGTAAAGAATTTGGTTTCGCGCAATGCACGCAGAGCAATGTTTTTTAATGGTCTTCCGGAAATGAAGATAGAAAATATCAACGTCGAGAATGTTACAATATCTGCAACTAAAGGAGCAGAGCTGGTAGAGTCGCAGGATATTACATTCAAGAATGTAAAGATTGTACCTCAGGAAGGACCTGCTTTGATTCTTAAAAATGTGGAGAATGTGGCTATCTCGGGTTTTGAATATCCATTGTCTCTGAAAGACGTGGTAAATATTAGTGGTAACAACAAGAATGTAAAATTGCCCGCTAATATAAAAAAGGAAAATATTGTAACTCTGAAATAATATGAAATTTAGGTATTCTATTATATGTATATTTCTGTTAGCTTCTATCGTAATGGTAGAGGCTAAGCAGAAATATTATATTCGTATGGCTGATTCTGAAATAATAAGGAATCCTGAGCCTTGGATGCTTGATTTCTCGAAAGCTCCGAAATGGAATTACTGCCATGGATTGGAATTACAGGCTATGCTACAAGTATGGCAAAAGACCGGAGTTCTTAAATACTATGATTATGCATACGAATTTGCTGACATGATGGTGGGAGCCGATGGGCAAATTAAAACATATAAACCCGAGGAGTATAACATCGACCGGGTAAATTCAGGAAAGTTTCTTTTCACAATTTACGAAAAAACAAAAGAAGATCGTTTCATAAAAGCTTTGGATTTGATGCGAGGTCAAATGAAGACTCATCCCCGTACAAAGGATGGTAGCTTCTGGCACAAAAAAGTATATCCGCATCAGGTGTGGTTGGACGGAATCTATATGGCTTCTCCTTTTTTAGCACAATACGCACAAACATTTGATGAACCGTCATTGTATGACGATGTAGCTTTACAAATTATAGATATACACAAGTACGCATACGATTCTAAAACAGGATTGTATTATCATGGTTGGGACGAAAGTCGCCAGCAAAAATGGGCTGATCCTGAAACCGGACTTTCTCCGAATTTCTGGTCTAGAAGTATCGGTTGGTATATGATGGCAATGGTAGATGCTCTGGATTTTATGCCGGAAAATCATCCTCAACGCCCTGAGATTATTTCTATTCTTCAAAACCTATCAGCTTCTGTAGAGAAGTTCAGAGATTCGGAAACCGGTATGTGGTATCAGGTAACCGACCAGATAGGACGTGAAGGTAATTATCAGGAATCGACAGGTTCGGCTATGTTTATCTACACATGGGTAAAAGGTGCGCAAAAAGGTTATTTAGACGAATCATATCTGGATAAAGGAAAAGCGGCTTACAACCAGTTTGTAAAAAGATTTATTAAGGAGAATGAAGATGGCACTATCTCGGTAACCGATTGTTGTGCTGTAGCAGGACTGGGTGGGGAGAAATTCTATCGAGATGGTAGTTTCGAGTATTATATCAATGAACCTATTCGTGAGAATGATCCTAAAGCCGTATCACCATTTATTATGGTAAGTATTATGTTGGACGAATAAAATCTTTCTTTCCGGGAAGCAGAAATTAAAAACTATGAAAAAACTAATACTTGTATTGATCGGAATAATTGCTTTTCAGTTTGCGAAAGCACAAACATCGGCTTTTCCGGGAGCAGAAGGTGGGGGTATGTACACTACCGGAGGAAGAGGTGGAACTGTATATTATGTAAACTCACTTGATGATACGAAGACTGGTGATAAAAAGACAAGGGAGGGAACACTCCGTTGGTGTCTTGACAGGAATGATAGCCTGAAAATTATCTTATTTAAAGTTGCAGGGATCATTCATCTCAATTCTTCTCTTAATATTCCGTCCAATACTACTATTGCCGGTCAATCAGCTCCGGGTGATGGAATTTGTATTGCGGGTTATCCGGTAAAAATAGACGGAGATAATATTATCGTGCGTTTTATGCGTTTCCGTATGGGAGACCTGAATGGAGTTGAAGACGATTCTTTCAAAGGAATACGTCATAAAGATATTATTATTGATCATTGTTCGATGAGTTGGAGCACCGATGAATGTGCTTCATTCTATGATAACGAAAATTTTACATTGCAGTGGAGTATTCTTTCCGAGAGTCTACGGGCTTCGGTACATAAGAAGGGAAGTCATGGATATGCCGGAATTTGGGGCGGAAAGAAAGCCTCTTTTCATCACAACCTGTTAGCTCATCATGACAGCCGTAATCCGCGCATGTGTGGCAGTAGATATTCAGCTCAATCCGAACTGGAATTAGTTGATTTCCGAAACAATGTGATATTCAACTGGGGTTCGAACAGTGGTTATGCCGGAGAGGGTGGACGTTATAACTTTATCAATAATTACTATAAGCCTTCTAAAACATCTCAGCATCCTAATCGTATTTTTTCGCCTAATGCAGATGAGGGTGCGAACAAGCAGGCTGCCGGAGCATGGGGTGAGTTTTATTTGGAAGGAAATTATTTTCATAATGATCGGAAGACAACAAAAGACAATATATTGGGATTCCAGCCAAATCCAAAATCAAAGAATAAAAGAGAATTGTTATCATCTATATCCTTCGAAGTCCCTTTTGTAACGACAGACGATGCTGTTACTGCTTATCAGAGAGTACTGGCACAGGCGGGGGCAAGTTACAAAAGAGATAAAACCGATGCTCGGATTGTGAATGAAACGGAAAAGGGGTTGACTCCTGCTCGCGCGTCAGGCAATGCAGGAACAAAACCGGGAATGATCGACTCGCAGAATGATGTCGGAGGATGGGAGGCTTATTGTTATAATCCCGAAGAAATTTTACCGGATATCAACATAGATGGAATTCCGGATGGATGGTTGGAGAAGAATTATCTGAACAAAAAAGCAAACGATACGAACGAAGAGGGATATACTTATCTGGAAGTATATTTGAATGGTTTAGTTCAAGATATTATAAAAAAATAGGGACTATTATCTCTTTTATGCCAATTTGACTACCTTAAATTGTCAAAATATCCCCCTATACAGAAGTTAATATAACCTAATATTGTGATTGTAAACCTAAGATTAATTTGAATCTAATTTATTATTACCATGCAAAAGACAAACTTAAGATTCTTGTCTATGCTGCTTATTGTATTTTGTTTGTTTTGTTGGCAGGACGTTTTTGCTCAACAAAAAAATATTACAGGAACAGTTATAGACATACAAGGAGAACCACTTATTGGGGTCTCTGTAACTGTAAAAGGTACTACTACAGGTACTGTGACCGATTTGGACGGAAAATACACACTTTCTGTTCCTCAGAATGCAACTACATTAGAAGCTAAGTACATTGGGATGAAGACTATTGATGTACCAATAACAGGTGCAGTGGTAGACATAACCATGAAAGAGGACTTATCTGAACTGGATGAGGTCATTGTGATTGGCTATGGTACAATCAAAAAGAATGACCTGACAGGTTCTGTGGGTAGTATTTCTTCTGACAAACTTACAGCAAAAGGAACTACCAGTGTGATGGAGTCCCTTCAAGGGCAGGTTGCCGGAGTAGACATTTCACAAACATCGAGTAGAGCAGGCGGGGGCTTCGATATTCAGATTCGTGGTAAAAGTTCTCTGCAAGAAGGTAGCGGACCTTTATATGTAGTTGATGGGGTTGTTACAGAAAATATAGACTTTCTGAATCCTGCTGATATAGAGCGTCTCGATGTATTGAAAGATGCTTCTTCTACAGCTATTTATGGGTCGAGAGCCACTAATGGGGTTGTTATGATTACTACCAAGCGCGGGCAA
Source organism: Dysgonomonas sp. (assembly GCA_032477055.1). GTDB lineage: Bacteria > Bacteroidota > Bacteroidia > Bacteroidales > Dysgonomonadaceae > Dysgonomonas_A. Next base: position 196,823 of record JAWDXP010000003.1, read on the forward strand.
TCTAATGACGGAAGAGTAAGTGTTTCGTATGACGGATATTACGGAATAAAATCTGTTGCTCGTATGCCCGATTTTATGAGTGGTGATGAGTTCTCTGATTATCGTTTTGCCCGTTATACGACGTTGAAGTCTAATGACGCGGGAATTCCTACTTATGAAATGACTGCTAGTAACTTGAAGAATTTCTGGAATGCAGATAGTCAAGTGATGAAGAATATATATCAGAATAAAAATTATACAGACTGGTCAGATCTGGTAACACAAGATGGTCAGCAACAAAATCACTTTATCAGTGTAAGTGGCAATACTAAGAATATGTCTTATCGCGTTGGGATGGGATATCAGAATGAAGAAGGTATATTTATTAACGATGAATATAAAAGGTACAACCTGAAAGGTGCAGTCGACCACAAGATCAATGATAAGTTCTCGATCGGTTTTTCTGCTAATATGGCTGTTTCGGAAAAAGATTATGGAAGCAAAAATGCTGTATTGAACAGTTTCAGAACCAATCCATATTTTATTCCTTATGACAAAAACGGTGAGTTGGTATTACAACCCGGAGGAAAAGATATATTCGAAAGTACAGGACAATTTTCGAGTGTTATCAGTCCGTTAGTCGATTTGCAAAATGCTATAGACAATACAAAAGCATATGATGTATTGGCTAACATATATGCTGAATACAAACCTGTAAAAGAAGTTTCGATAAAAAGTAGCTTCCTGCCCACATATAATAAAAGCAGACATGGTATATATAACGGCGTAAATACTGCTGCTCAGTTCTCGAAAGGAATAAATGCCGCGGAGGTAACCAATATCGAACGTTTTACTTATACATGGGATAATCAGGTGAATTTCCAGAAAACATGGGGAGACCATGATTTTAACGGTATGTATTTGTTCAGTATATATGATAACCAGTATGATAGAGATTACACAAGTGTATCGGATATGCCGTTCGAAACTGGTTTTCATAATCTGGAATCTGCAAATAATGTCCTGAAGGTACAAAGTGATTACCAACGTATGTCTATGTTATCTCATGCTTTGAGGTTTAATTATACTTACAAAGGCAAATATCTGGCTACGATTTCGAGCAGATGGGATGGCTCTTCGAAATTCTCAAAAGGAAATAAATGGGGAGCATTCCCTTCTATGGCTTTGGCGTGGCGTGTATCTGACGAAGAGTTTATGAAATTCGAAGCACTTAGTAATCTTAAACTTAGAGCGAGTTTTGGTTTTACAGGAAATAATGCACTTGTAGGACCATATGATACTCAAGCTTTGGCTAAAGAAAAATACTGGTATAATTTTGGAGATAAAAATGCGATAGGATTTGGACCTAATGGACTAATATATACAGATCTTTCTTGGGAAAAATCGCAAGAATTCAATGTTGGTCTGGATTTTGGATTCTTTAATGGAAGAATCAATGGTTCTATCGATTATTATAATAAATTATCGAAGGATTTAATTTATGAACGTACAATGCCATTAGAAACGGGAGCTTTTGGCGGAACTATGTGGGATAATGTGGGAAAAGTAAGAAATAGTGGTATAGAGGTAGCATTAACTACAAATAATATTGTTACTAAAGACTGGAGATGGACTACTTCATTTACATTTGCTGCCAATAAAAATAAATTGGAAGAACTATATGGAGGCAAGACTGATGATATAGGTAACAGATTATTTATAGGACAGCCCCTTGATGTATTATATGGTTACAAAATAATAGGAGTATGGACTGCGGCAGAGGCTGCCGAAGCGGCAAAATACGGTCAATATGAAGGTCAGGCAAAGATATTGGATGTAAACAAAGACTATGTTATTGATGGAAATGATATGGTAATTCAGGGGCATGCAGCACCCGACTGGACTGGTAACTTTACTTCCAATCTATTTTGGAAAGACTTTGACTTCTCATTTTCTATCTATACTAAACAAGGCTCTTCTGTATATAGCCCGTTTATGGTAGAATTTACCGATTATAAAGACCGTGGACGTAATAAACTAAAAATGGACTATTATATTCCAGCCGGAACACCTGTGTTGAATGCGGATGGGACAACAGGTGTGTCTCAAGGAAACAATAGTCAGGCGTATCCTTATCCTAATAATAGTGGTAGTGGCTATGGTGGTGGTAATTATTGGGGAACTTCAGCCAATACAACACCTAAGACGAACACAAAACCTGAAACATCTAATTACTCAAATCATTACGTAGATGCATCATTCATAAAAGTAAAGAATATAACGTTAGGATATACTATTCCTCGTAATTTGTTGTCAAAAGCAGGGATATCGAGTCTGAGAGTGTACATGAATGTCCTGAACCCTTTTGTCTTCACAGACTATAAAGGATACGATCCGGAATGGGCATCAGCTTCTTTGGCTGAAGGCGATGGCGGACCAAGTTCGGTGACTTATCAGTTTGGTGTTAATCTCAAATTCTAATAAATCAAAGACAATGAAAAAAATATATTATATATTATTTGCTTTCTTGTTTACTATAACAAGTTGTAGCGATTTCCTCGATCAGGAAAATAAATCGAATGTTCCCCGAGACGAATTCTATGCTACGAAAGCAGGCTACGAAAGTTTGATGAACACTGTCTATTCTTCGTTAAGAACGGTGTATGGCAGAGAGCCTTGGTTGTTCAGTGCAGGAACGGATTTGTATGCGTCGGGGCGTAACGATGTACCTAACGGTGTAGGAACATATAAAGGTTTGATTGATTCGGATACGAATGTAAAAACGTTTTATAGCAACTGTTATGCCGGAATCCAATTGGCTAATACTGCTATCTATTATGCCGATCATACGCAAACTACCGACTTATTGCCACAATATAAAGCTGAAGCGCGGTTTATCAGAGGGTTCTATTATTATCTGCTGGTTCAACAGTTTGGAGGAGTTGCACTTGTAACGGACATGATAGATAAGCCGATAGTTACTTTCGAAAGAGAGTCGGCTGAAACGATCTATAGTTTCATTATCACTGAAATGGAAGAATTGAAAAGTAGTCTTCCGGCTAAAACTTCAATCGTAGGTCGTGTAGATCAGAAAGCGGTGAATCACTTTTTGGCAAAAACATATCTATGCAGAGGATATGAAACTTTCGGAACATCATCTGATTTCGAAAAAGCTGCTCAATATGCAGATGCGGCTATCGGAGGAGATGCTCTTTCTATCAGCTTCAATGATTTATTCTGGCCAACGAATGAGAATAATGCAGAAATAATCTGGTCGGTACAATATAGTTCAGAGTCTATATCTGACCCCAGTACAGACGGAAATATGCAACAATCTTTCTTTGGTACATATCTGGGAGGTTCTGAGGATGGACATAAATACACTACATCTAACCTTACTCCAACAGTGAGATTACATCAACTGTTTAGCGAAGGAGACAGCCGTTACGAAGGTACATTTATGGTACAGTTGTATAATAAATATTATGACCTGTATACCAAAACAGCAGATTTGGGTTCAGATGAGGTATTGTATTACTATCCTCCGGCTTGGGAAGTTACAGATACTGCTGCTTGGCGCGCTGCTAATTCTACCAGAGCAAAAACGATTATCATCCCGATGCAGGAAAATACATTGACTGTTAATGGAAAACCGACAACATATAATGCTGCGATGACAGGCGATGTATATGGAGTGGCTTGTGTTCGTAAATTTGACGATCCGAAATCTCAATTCAGTACACGAAGTAGTACGCGCGATATCGTTCTGGCTCGCACAGGTGAGACATATTTGGTTGCTGCTGAGGCTTATTTAAAAGCAGGTAATACAAGCAAAGCTGTAGAACGCATCAATGAGGTGCGCAAACGTGCTGCGCAGCCGGGATATGATCTTAGTATAAGTGCATCTGATTTGTCTATAGACTTTATTCTGGATGAAAGAGCTAGGGAACTTGCCGGAGAATATCATCGTTGGATGGATTTGAAACGTACAGGAAAATTGATTGAATATTGTGTGAAATACAATCCTGAAATTACGAGTGAAGACTTCTTCAAAGGAACAGATGGGCAAAACAAGATTCTGCGTCCTATTCCTCGCGATGCGATTGACTTGAATCACGCGGATGTTCAACAAAATCCGGGATATTGAGTAAACATAGATATTTGATGTCTGATTAATTATAGAAATTAGTTTAGTAAAGGGTATAGGGAATATCTCTATATCCTTTACCTTAAACCTCAAAGAATATTATTGTATGAAGAAACTTATCTTACTCTGTTTGTTATTTACATCTTTCGGGCTATTTGCTCAGGAAAAAGAATATGATATAGTAGTTGACCGTAATGGAAAAGGAGATTATCGCAATATTCAGGATGCATTGGATATGGTACGGGCTTTTGATCCTGACGGACGTGTCACTATACTTATTAAAAACGGCATATACAAAGAAAAGTTGGTTCTTCATACACATCTCAACAATGTAAAACTCATCGGAGAAGATAAGTACAAAACTGTTATAAACTATGATGATCATGCCAATATCAATAAGATGGGTACATTCAAGACTTATTCTTTTCTAATTCAGGGGAATGATATTATCATAGAGAACCTGACTATCGAAAACTCCGCGGCTCAACTCGGACAGGCTGTTGCCTGCCATATCGAGGGAGATCGTATTATTTTTAGAAATTGCCGTTTTTTAGGCAATCAGGATACAATTTACACAGGACGTGCAGACTGCCGTCAATACTTTGAAAACTGCTACATAGAAGGAACTACAGATTTTATTTTCGGTCCATCTACCTGTTGGTTCGAAAAATGTGAAATCTTTTGTAAAAAAAATTCATATATCACTGCTGCCAGTACTCCCGAAAACGTTAAGTATGGTTACATATTCAATAATTGTGATGTAAAATTGGCAGACGGGATAACTGCGATGTATCTGGGAAGACCTTGGAGAGCTTATGCAATGACTTTATTCATGAATTGCAACCTGCCGAAAGGAATCAAACCCGAAGGATGGCACAATTGGGGAAAAGAAGACAATGAAAAAACAGCCCGTTACATGGAATATAACAACAGAGGTGAAGGTGCAAATACTTCGAACCGTGTAAAGTGGGTAAAGATATTAACTCAGAAAGAGGCATCCGAATACACTATCCAAAATGCGATGAAAGGATGTGATGGATGGAATCCTCTAGTTATCCAGTGATCAGTTAACAATAATCAGTCAACAGTAGGGATGAATTATTATTCGTCCGAAAAACATAAAATATGAAGACATTATTTATTGCCATATTAGGATTAATCGGGATAACTTCCCTGCAAGCCAAAACCTACAATATGCAGGAATTAGGGGCGGATGTTACAGGAAAAGTAAAATGTACCGAATTGATCAATAAAACAATAGAAAAAGCTGCTGCCGAAGGTGGAGGGACTATTTATTTCCCTGCGGGTAATTACCTGACAGCAGCCATCAAGATGAAGAGTAATATCACGCTCGATATAGAATCGGGTGCTGTAATAAGCTTTTCGGACGATTTTGAAGATTATCTTCCTTTTGTAAGAATGCGCTGGGAAGGTGTATTTATGAACAGTTTTTCGCCATTGTTTTATGCTGAGAATGCTGAGAATATCACCATAAAAGGACGTGGTAAAATCGATGGTCGTGGACATACATGGTGGAGAGAGTCAATGCGTCTTATACAGGAAATAAGAGAAACCGGCAAAACATCGTCAACAAATGAACTGCAACAAATGTGGCTCGATGCAAATAAAAATATTAATGTATCTCCTTATTATGAAAGAACATTGGAAAGGAAATTCTTCCGTCCGCCAACCATTCAATTTCTGGAGTGCAAAAACATTTTGATAGAAGGTGTTACTATTGTCAATTCTCCTTTTTGGACAGTAAATCCTGAAGGTTGTGACAATCTGGTAATGAGAGGAATCACCATTTACAACCCCTGGGCAAACCCCAAAGGACACAACACCGACGGTATTAATCCATCTTCGTGTAGAAACGTTCGCATATCAGACTGCTTCATCAGTACAGGAGATGACTGCATCACTATAAAATCGGGAAGAGACGAGGACGGTCGTATATATGGACGTCCATGCGAAAACATTACAATAACCAATTGTGTGATGCTTACCGGACATGGTGGTGTAGTTATTGGCAGCGAAATGTCAGGAGGCGTAAAGAAAGTAACCATTTCGAACTGTGTATTTAATGGTACGGATGCAGGTATCCGCCTGAAAGCTTCCCGCGGGCGTGGCGGAGTTGTAGAGGAAATTCGTGTAGATAATATTATCATGAACGATATCCAGAAAAATGCTTTCATTTTCGATTTATTCTATGATAAAGATTCTAAACAAGAGCCTGTTACGGAACGTACACCTTGTTTCAGAAATATACATATTGCGAATGTTACAGGTAATGATGTGAAAAAAGTCGGTTATATCACAGGTATCGAAGAAATGCCTATCGATAATATTTCTTTTACGAATATCAATATGGTAGCACAGGAAGGTTTTACAGGAAAAACAGCCACTAATATTACTTTCCGTAATGTGGATTTTGCTGTTGCGAAAGGTGCTTCGATCAAATTTGAAGATTCAAAAAATATAATATTGGATAATGTGAAATCAGCTAAACCATTAGCTGATCAGCCGGTAATTGAATTAAGTAATATAGATAATGCCTTTATAACAAATAGTTTTCCTGTTGTTCCGACTAATATTTTCTCTAAAATAACCAATAGTAAAGTGGTTTGGGGAAATAATTTCATGAATAATGTGAAAACAGTTGAATTGAAATAATAGGTAAGGGTAGGGCTTGCTCTACCTGATTATGGATAGCGGATGGAGTATAATCCCATCCCTACAAAGGTAAATTATGAAAAAAACGAATAAATATATTCTAACAGCTTTATTGTCTTTCTTTTGTTTTTCTGCCATAGCTCAGGTTCGTATTCTGACTATCGGAGATTCTACAATGGCGGATTATGATGAAGAAAAACGAAGCGGGGAAAACGAAATGCGTGGATGGGCGCAAATGCTTCCTACATTCGTAAAAGAGAATGTTACGGTAGATAACCGAGCTAAGAACGGACGTAGTTCGAAGTCTTTTTACTATGAGTTCTGGGAAACATTGCGGGAGACTCTAAAGCCGGGCGATTATGTGTTTATTCAATTCGGACATAATGATGAAAAAGCGGATGGATTGGATACCGATCCAACGGATAAAAAAGCGCGTGGAACGGCTGCATGGGGGCAATATCAGGAATATCTGACCCGATATGTAAATGAATCGCGTGAGAGAGGGGCTATCCCTGTCCTCATGACTCCTGTAGTGAGAAGATTATTCGATGAAGAAAATAAAAATATTATAGGCAAGGGGCTACATAATCTGACGGATATTGCACTTGACGATTCAACAATGAACTATCCGCTGGCTATGCGGTCTCTTGCCCGTAAATTATCCGTTCCTTTGATAGATATGACCGTTCTAACTGAAAATTTGGTAAAAGAATATGGTGCAGAAAAATCAAAAGAAGTAATATATGCCAAAAACGATAATACACATCTCAAAGCCATGGGAGGAGTGCTGTTTTCTGAACTGGCAGTAAGAGACTTATTGAGGCAAGATATATTGATGGATTATTTGTATATCCCTCACGATTTGGTTATAAAAACAACTACTTCGGGAAAACAATCTGTCATAATTCCACAGGGAGGAGAAAATGTTTTTGCGACATGGGAACCCGGTCTGGAAAAGAAACTGCAATTGCCAAGCTTTTTATCTTACAATGGTCGGTTATCGGGGCTTAAATATATCCATAAAAAAGACAGGATACTCATAACAACTCCGGATAACAAATGGCCTGCGGGAGATATCGACGTAAACGCTTCGAGATATGTTGAGCTGGAAGTTTCCACCCATGATGGGGATTTATATATTGAGAATGTATCTTTTAGTATCGGGTCTGAGAACGGGAAGGAAATGATGTTTACAGCTTTAGGCTCAACGGATAAGAATTTTGCCAATAGCCACACTTTTGCCTTGATGGAAAATTTACCTAAAGATGAAACCAAGGTTTACAAGTCTGATAAAATAATTAAAGTAGTTAAGGGTGAACAGCTTTACATCCGTATTTATCCGTGGTATAAAACCCAATCGACTAATAAATATCTGTACATAAGTGATATAAGCATAAAAGGGCAAATCTTTAAATAATGGAAAAACTAAAGAACATACGCCTACTGTTTTTGCTCTTTGCAGGAGTTGTTTTACTATCGGCTTCGCAAAAACGCCCTGTACATATATTTATGGCTGGTGATTCGACCATGGCTGTCAAACCTTTGCATAAAATGGTGTATGATAGTATTTCGGGAGACAGTATAGCCGAACCTTTTCCTGAAAGAGGATGGGGGCAGGTGTTACCCGAATTTTTCAACGATAATGTTGTTATTGAAGACATTGCGCAGAATGGTCGCAGTTCGCGTACTTTCATCGAACAGGGCTGGTGGCAAAAAATAATAGATAATGTACAAAAAGGAGATTTTGTAGTCATACAGTTCGGACACAACGATTCCGCCGAAGACCGTCCTGACAGATATACACCTCCTGCCGATTATATTGCCAACTTATCCCGTTTCGTAGATGAGGTAAAGGCCAAAGGCGGAAAACCGATTATCTGCACATCTGTTGTTAGAAGGCGATTTGATAAAAATGGTGTATTTCAGGATTCTCACGGGCAGTATGTCGATTTGGCACGTCAGGTTGCCAAAGAAAAGAAAGTACCTCTGATAGATATGTACGAAAAAAGTAAAACGCTAATGATTGGTATAGGCGATGAAAAATCAATAGAATTATTCCTGCATATCAAAGATGGAGAAAACCGGAATTTTCCGGGAGGTAAGACCGATAATACGCACTTTCGTGAAAAAGGGGCAAAGGCTATGGCTTCCTTATTTGTTGAAGGGCTGAAAGAAAAAAAGATAAAGACTCTAACTAAAGAACTAAAAGATAAGTAATATGAAGAAAAACATACGAAAGGGAATTTTCGGTTTGCTATTTTGCTTTGCCTTATCAGGGGTGCAAGCACAGAATGACATATCTCAAGTTTGGGTAGCCGATTTGGGAAATGGAAAGTATAAGAACCCTATTTTGTATGCAGATTATTCTGATCCCGATGCTTGTCGTGTGGGAGACGATTTTTATATGACAGCATCCAGTTTCAACTGCATTCCGGGATTACCTATACTTCATTCAAAAGATTTGGTAAATTGGACAATCATTGGTTATGCAATTAATAGAATGCCGGACTATGCCAATTTTGGCGAAGGAGTAAATCACGGTGGAAGTGTATGGGCGCCTTCTATCCGCTATCATAAAGGAGAATTTTATATCTATTACGGAGACCCTGACTTGGGTATTTTCATGACAAAAACCAAAGATCCACGTGGAGAATGGGAACCTGTGGTTCTGGTAAAAGAAGGAAAAGGGCTGATTGACTCCTGTCCTCTTTTCGATGATAATGGCGATGTGTATTTGGCTCATGCTTATGCCGGTAGCCGTGCAGGGATAAAAAGTGTATTGGCTGTAACCCGCCTTACTCCCGATGGGAAAAAAGTTGTGGGAGATTCTAAGATCATCTACGATGGACACGATATAGACCCGACTATCGAAGGTCCAAAAATCTATAAAAGAAACGGTTATTACTATATTTTTGCTCCTGCGGGAGGTGTTGCTACAGGCTGGCAGTTGGCTATGCGTTCGAAAGATATATTCGGATCTTATGAACGGAAAGTGGTAATGGATCAGGGTAAATCTTCCGTAAATGGACCTCACCAAGGTGCATGGGTGGATACACCTACCGGAGAAGATTGGTTTATCCATTTTCAGGATGTGGGTGCATTCGGACGCATTACACATCTTCAACCGATGGTCTGGAAAAACGATTGGCCTGTTATCGGGGAAGATAAAGACGGAGACGGTTGTGGCGATCCTGTTTTGACTTATAAAAAACCGAATGTAGGAAAAACTTATCCTGTTGCTACTACTGCCGAAAGTGATGAATTCAATGCGAATAAGCTAGGGCTACAATGGGAATGGCATGCTAATCCTCAGGATTGGTGGCATTTCACCAATCAGGCGAATGGCTGTCTGAGCCTGTATTCTGTTCCTACTGTCGAAAATTATAAGAGCTTATGGGATGTTCCCAACCTGTTATTACAAAAAACACCTGCTCCTGATTTCACGGCGACTATGAAACTAACATTCAAGCCTGACCCCCGATTTACGGGTGAACGTACCGGATTGGTTGTTATGGGATTAGACTATGCTTTACTGTCTTTCGAGAATACAGGGAACGGATTTACCCTTTCTCAAGTGGAATGTCTGAAAGCAGATAAAGGAGGGACGGAAAAAGTAAATGCTTCCGTACAACTCAAAGATGCAACAGTATATCTTCGTGTCAAAGTAAATTCAGATGCGACCTGCACTTTTAGCTACAGTACGGATGATAAGAAATATACTTCGTTAGGGACTAAGTTTCAAGCGAAAGAAGGAAAATGGATCGGTGCTAAAATCGGCACGTTCTGTACACGTCCTGTAAAAGGAAATGATGGCGGACGCGTTGATATTGACTGGTTCAGAGTAACGAAGTAAGATTAATAAAAAGGATTTTCATAGTTTTTTTATAGGTTTAATTGGTATTGGTAGTTCAGAGTGGAGTCTATATGATTCGATCTATATTCTCCACTCTTGTTTTAAAATTGAATTGATATGAGGTCAATATTTTTAATGTTTGTCTTCTTGTTTATAATAGTAGGTTTTACTTATAGTCAGAATGTCATTATTGATGGAATTTCTCGCGATACCTCTTTTACTTTACATAGTGCCTATGTAAAAGAAAAGAAGTACAGACCTTATATTGAAAAAGTATTACCACAGTTACCGGAAGGAGTTAGAGTTTTTGAAAATATAACTTATTCTCAACCTTATGAGGGCAGAGAATTATTATTAAACCTATATAGGGCAAACGATAATAAAAAATATCCTGCTCTTATAATGGTGTTCGGTGGAGGGTGGAGTTCGGGTAGCTTGCAAATGCAAGTCCCAATGGCTCAACAAATAGCAAAACAAGGATATGTAACTATTCCTGTCGAATACAGATTGTCACCCGAAGCTCAATACCCTGCTGCTGTATATGATCTTAAAACAGCTGTCAGATGGGCGCGTGCCAATGCCGATAAATATGGAATAGATACAACAAAAATAGCTATATCCGGATGCTCGGCAGGAGGACAATTAGCAGCACTGATAGGGATCACTAATGGGCAGCCTCAATACGAAGATAAAAAGGAATATCCGGAATATTCGAGTACTGTACAGGCTGTTATAAATATCGACGGAGTGACCAATTTCTTCGGGGCAGAACTGGACAGTAATAAAGAAGCACTGGCGAAAGGGAAGAAATCCCCGGCAGCTATCAGATGGTTAGGGAATTTCGATGAAAAGGAAGAAAACTGGAAAGCGGCTTCTTCAGTTTATCATATAACGGAACATTCGGCTCCTGTCTGCTTTATCAATAGTTCTATTCCTCGTTTTCATGACGGAAGGGACGACGCTATCGAAAAACTGAATAGTTATGGTATCTATAGCGAAGTGCATGAAATACCTGATACACCGCATCCGTTTTGGTTATTTAAACCGTGGTTTGATACAAATGTAGGATATATGGTTAACTTTTTGAATAAAATGTTTAAATGATAATATATTAGTATGAAGAATCAATTACTGATATGGATAACTGCTTTTAGCCTGTTATCTTGCGGAGGAGGGGAGAAGAAGACAGAACCTCAGAAGATGTATTCTCAAAAGATGGTAGAATCAAAAGCTCTGAAAACTTTTTTGACGAATAAAAGAGAACAACAACTTAAGACAGCTCATTGGGATTATGTTTCCGGATTGGTGGCTTATGGTGTTCTGAAAGCTTGGCAACAATATCCTGAGCAGAAGCACTATTATGATGCAGTGAAGGATTTTGCAGATCATTGTTTGCAAGGAGGAGATACGGTAAAAGTCGGTGAAAGTAACGTCGATGATATTGCAGCCGGAAAAATATTCTTCACATTGTATGCAGAAGAAATGAAAAAGGGAAATACAGAAGATGCAAAGCGTTATAAAGACTGTGCTACTTTTTTACGAAATAAGCTCAAATACGATCATAGCCGTATTGATTCTTCTAAACCGGGAGCCGGAGGGTTTTATCATAAAGCTCAATATCCAAATCAAATGTGGCTCGATGGTCTCTATATGGGAGCGGCATTTTATGCTGATTGGCAATTGGCCTTTGGAGAGGAGCAAGAGACGGAAGATAATCAGGAGTCTTGGACAGATATTGCTTCTCAATTCAAAATAATTCATGAATATACTTACGATACTGATAAAAAACTGAATTATCATGCATGGTCTGCCGATCCTACAGATGCCAATTCTTTTTGGGCAAGAAAAGAAGCGCCATATCTGGGATGTTCCGCTGAGTTTTGGGGACGTGGTATGGGTTGGTATTTTGCTGCTTTGGTAGATGTATTGGAGATAATGCCTCAATTACATGCCGATTATCAGACGATAGTAGGTATTACGAAACAAGTTGCTGAAGGACTGGCTTTGTATCAGGATGAAAAATCGGGCTGCTGGTATCAGCTTTTGCAATATGATGATACCACCAAAGCTGATAGCATTGGAGATACAGCAAGTAATGGCGAGGTATATAATATATGTGACAAGCCTAATTATCTGGAATCTTCGGCTTCTTCTATGTTTACATATGCCTATCTGAAAGGGATGCGAATCGGGGTTTTGGATAAGGATACTTATTCGGAGGTTGCCAATAAAGCCTATCAGGGATTATTAGATACTTTCATCAAGCCGGAAGATAACGGAGATATTAGTATTATACAATCTTGCGCCTCGGCAGGCTTAGGGCCTGCAAAAGATTTGTCACGAACAGGTACAGTTAATTATTATTTGTGTGGAAAAGATGTGACAATCACTCAAAATGAAGGAAAAGCAATAGGACCTTTTATTATGGCAAGTTTAGAATACGAACTGTCTACTAAGAAATAAGGAATCTACATTATTAGGAAAAGAAAAGCAGAGTTCATATACTCTGCTTTTCTTTATATATGCTATTCTTTTATTGATATTTTCTCAACTCCGTAGATCAGTCGTCCCTCCGATGTAACCCCTTCCATAACAACAGAATAACTGCCTGGTGAATCTGCACTGAAAAAGCTAAGGTCAACTTTCCCATTATCCGATGTTTCCGCATCCGGTTTCCAATAGATTGTACTACGTAAATCAGCTATAGTGTTATTAACTTGCTCTTTTGTTTCATATCTAGGAGAATAGAACTCTTTTTGAATCTGATATCCTAAAGGTGCAATAGTTTTTACATTCAGAATATCTTTTGCAATGGTCATATCAGCTCCTATCTTTGTTGTTATAAGTATAACTCCATTAGCACCTCTAAAACCAAAGACACTGGTCTGTGCACCTTTGATGACTTCTATTTCCTCAATTTGGCTAGGAGGTATGGCTCCTAACTCACTGCTTTCCATCTCCATATTATCGACAAGTATATAAGGCTCCGAAGCCATGAGGAAAGAGCTAGCTCTCCTGTATCGGGATATATATACTCTATTTGTGCCTTCTACTTCCAGACCCGGAATCCTTCTTAAAAGTTCATATATATCCGTTGCATGTGTTTTTTCTAATCTTTCACTATTCCATATTTCATTAAAAGCTGACGATGCCCAGTGTTTATTCCTCTTTTCTACCTGAGCTGTTACAGTAACTTCTTTCAAATGGATCATACGCATACCATTTTCCAGAACAAATTTTTCTTCGGCCTTTTTCAAATAACGTTCGAATAGTGAATGGTTTTCTATGCCTTTTGCCGGAAATATAGAATTGACTGATGGATAAGTATCTTCTTTTACAGTTAGTTCAGCTCTTTTTCCTCCTTTTTTTGTTCTGGCCTGAACAACATATTCTGTACTATCGGGTAATTCAAAATAATTGAAACTAAACTCTCCTTTCTTATTTGTAGTTGTCATATCAAAAAAAGGAAACCCTAATGATAACAAAGTAACCTGATAATCTACAGCATCCTTATTTAGCAGTAATCCTCCTTTGACCCGACCTGATATTTCTTGGCTTAGTTCGTGTTTTTGTTTGGGCTCTTCTATATTTCCTTTAAGCACTTCTACAATGTTATAGCGTCTCCAACCCTGTGTCAGCATGAGAATATCCAAATGATCGGTAGCATTTGGTTTATTACTGAAATAATAGGCAGGCGATTCAATATGCCCTCTGATATCGGAAGTTAGCAAAAGAGTAGACAGTATATTAACACAAGTATCGGGCTTCACATCGTTATCAGCCGTTACCGATATGGCAAAATTTGCCAGTAAAGGTTTATTCTCTATGTCACTTAATCTTATAGATGTTTTTATTTCTTCTCTTTTCCTGTGATTGGCTTTGTTGGTTTGAAAAGAAATGTTTGCCATGTCTTTTTTATTTATATTAAAAACAAGACGTTCGCTTATCGGGTTGAAATCCCTGTCAACAAGAAGTAACTGAAGAACTCCTGTAGGTAATGCACCTTCCTGAATTTTGTATCCATCTTTTTCACTGTCCCATGGTGAAGCAAAAGCTGGCATGCCCCGACAAAGTACTATTAAATAAAGAGAGTCAGCCTGTGTCTTATCGGGTGAATGCCCAGCAGATACAAGAAGATTTCCTCTTGACCATTTTGCTTGTAAAGAATAGGTGTTGGGATCCCCTTCCGGTAACTTGACTTTCTTCTCTACTCCTCTGTTATTTCGGAATATAGCATGCGCTTTCGTTTCTTTTTTAGGCACATATAAGAAATATCCCATACCCAAATGCACGGATTGTATATGGCCCATCTCATTTCCTGCTTCATCTACAATCACACCTGTTACATCTTCTCCATACCCATCGGAATTTAATGCTTTAAAAGCAACTCTGTTTAATGTGTTTTCAACCATATTTCCACCTTCGGGAAAAAAGGAAACATCGTAATCGTCATCAGGAAGAGTGGCTGTGATATATTGTTTAAAAAGCTTGTTATTATAATCCCATTCGATATATATACTTCCTTTTACCAGTTCCGATTCTTTCACTTTTATTCTGGCTATGCCGTCATTGTCAGGTCTTACAGTTCTGTATCTTTCTTTGCTACTATAAATCTTGATTCGTTCGGGACTTATAGATGAATCTTGTGCCAGCTCCTTAAAGTTCAGCTCTACTCTAATTTTCTTATCTTTATCATAAAAGAAAGAAGCCTCAGTCCGATACAAAGCAGATAAAACACCTCCAATACGTATCCCCCTTCTAAAGAAGTACTCTTCTCCCATATTTTCCATATACCTGGTATAGCAACGTACAGAATACTCTCCGTCGGGTAAATCTTCCGCTAAGGGAACATATCCCTGATATGCGCCATTTATCATTTTTACTTTCACTTGCTTAACAACCTCATTCAGCGGATTGATAAGTTCTACATATACATAACGGCTGGTCGAATCGGGTAAATGGTTTTGAGCATTTATCAGATGTGCCCGAAACCAAATGTTTTCTCCTACGATATAAAACGATTTGTCTGTTTGTAAATAAATTTTTTCTTGAGGGTATAGTATAGATTGTCTGTAGAAACGATTTGCAATAGAGTCAATATTTTGCATATATATGTCCTGTGAAAAAGATTGTGAAGTAAACAAAACGGACATAACGAAAAAAAATACATTTCGAATATAATTCTTCATAATTTAAAACATTGGTTAACAAATCCCAGTCTGTAAAGGCTTATTCATAAAGATATAAATAATTAGTCAATATACGTGTGTAATGTTGACTTTTTATTATAGTTATATGTGGAATAGAAGCTTTCTGATACTAAATCCGATAGAAATTATTGACGAAATTTGATATTCAGATAAGATATAAAAATATCTCTGATAGATAATGAAGGGATTTATGTGAAAGCAGAAATTCTCAAAAGTCTACCGGATGAACAATTTTACTGAATTTTAGTCAAAATATACAGGGGGATATTTTGACTATGTCATTTTATCCCCCTATTTTTATGTGTAATTTTTCTAAATTTGTTAAGTCATACTTTGGTATAATCAATTATCTCTCTTAAATTTGGAGATTGGAAATTACTTAAATTGTAACCATGAATCAAACTTTTAACCAATTGAAGAAATTTTTTGTCGGGACATTAGCATTGTTTGCTGTTAGTCCTGCATTGAATATTCTTGCTGCACAAGTCTCAACTCCTATTACAATAAAAAATCTAAGCAATAAAGATATTGTAGATTATACAGTGGAATTATCCGTTTCGGATGTATCACTTCCGATAGGAAATTACGTTGTATCTGGTACTAAAAATAACGTTGTTCCAATTGAATTAGCAAAAGATGTGCGCGGTAACACTAGGTTGGTTTTCCCGATAGAAAAGCTTAAGGCTAATTCTGATAATGAGTTTGTTATAAAGGAAGGAGATGCTATAAAATACCCTAAACGAACTTATGCTGAATTGTCTCATAAAATAGGCGGTGAATTTGTACAACATGGTGCAGATAAAAAGAACAGAATGGAATATATGGGAGGTTATTCGTGGGTGAAACCAAATTATCTTCGCGTGCCTGATGGATTTACCGACCATGCTTATTATATAAAATACGAAGGTCCGGGGTGGGAGAGTGATAAGGTTGCTTTCCGCTTTTATCTGGATTGGAGAAATGGCATAGATGTTTTCGGAAAGAAAACACCTCAGATGGTTCTTCCTGCTGTTGGTATAGATGGTTACGACAATTATCATAACATGGCAGACTGGGGAATGGACAATATGAAGGTGGGTAGTGCCCTTGGAATAGGAAGCATTGCCATTTGGAATGGAGCGAAAGCTGTACGTGTAGAAAAGACTGATAGTGTGGTTTGTTATATTCCGACAGATGGAAAAATCCGCTCACAGGTGAAAACTCATTATTATGGATGGGATGCAAACGGAGTAAAGTGTGACCTTACTTCTCTTATTTCTATCGATGCCGGAAGCCGCGCTTCACATATGGAATTGCTGGTGGATAAAGATTTGGATAATCTGGCTACAGGAATCAATAAAGATAAAAATTCAGAGTTCTTTCAATCGGGTAATGATGCCGAATGGTCTTACATTGCAAGTTTCGGGAAACAAAGCCTGAACAATGATATGATGGGGCTTGCCATATTTTACAGGACAAAGCAGTTGAAAGAAGTTACGCAAGACGATAGAAACCACGTGGTCGTATTAAAGCCTGAAAATGGCTATGTAGAATATTACTTCATGCCAACATGGGAGCTCGATTGGGAACCTGTAGTTACTAAGGCTGACTTTCTAAGATGTATAGATGAGGTCATGAATAGATTAAACAGTAAAATTACAATAACAATAAATAAAAAATAACCATGAAACAATTTTTGGATGACAATTTTGTTCTGGAAACAGAAACTGCTCAACAACTGTATCATGAGCATGTAAAGAAATTACCTATAATCGATTATCACTGTCACTTGATTCCTCAATTGATTGCTGAAGATTATCAGTTCGATAACTTAGGTGAGATATGGTTGGCAGGCGACCATTACAAATGGCGTGCAATGCGTACCAACGGTGTAGATGAACGTTTCTGTACAGGAAAAGATACTACCGATTGGGAAAAATTTGAGAAATGGGCAGAAACTGTTCCTTATACAATGCGTAATCCATTGTATCACTGGACACATTTGGAGCTTAAAACGGCTTTTGGGGTAACTAAGTTACTTAATCCTGATACAGCAAAAGAAATATTTGATATATGTACAGCTAAACTTCGTACACCTGGGTTTTCGGCTCGTGGTATGATGAAACATTATAATGTAGAGGTCGTTTGTACAACAGATGATCCAGTTGATTCATTGGAGTATCATTTGGCTTTGAAAAAAGAAGGCTTCTCTATCAAAGTATTGCCAACATGGCGTCCTGATAAAGCAATGGCTGTTGAAGTTCCTGCTGATTTCAGAGCATATGTAGAGCAATTATCTAAAGTATCGGGAGTTACTATCAGTAAGTTTTCGGACTTGATAGCTGCCCTTCGTAATAGACACGATTTCTTCGCAAGTGTAGGATGTAAGCTATCTGACCACGGTATCGAAGAGTTTTATGCGGAAGATTATACTCAAAGCGAAATTGATGCTATCTTTAACAAAGTGTATGGTGGAACTAATCTGACTTATGCCGAAATTATTAAATTCAAATCGGCAATGTTGGTAGAAGGTGCCATCATGGATTGGGAAAAAGGTTGGACACAACAGTTCCACTACGGAGCGATCCGTAATAATAACACACGCTTGTTTAACCGATTAGGACCAGATACAGGTTTCGACTCTATCGGAGACTTTACTGTGGCGAAATCTATGTCTAAGTTTTTCAATACATTAGATACGAATAACAAACTGGCTAAAACTATTATATACAATCTGAATCCTCGTGATAATGACCTTATTGCTACTATGATAGGAAACTTCCAGGACGGTTCGGTTGCAGGAAAAATTCAGTTTGGTTCGGGATGGTGGTTCCTGGATCAAAAAGATGGTATGGAAGCACAAATGAGATCGCTTTCTAACCTTGGTCTTTTGAGCCGTTTTGTGGGTATGTTGACAGACTCTCGTAGCTTCTTGTCGTATCCTCGTCACGAGTATTTCAGAAGAATACTTTGTAACTTGATTGGTAATGATGTGGAAAAAGGTCTGTTACCTGCTTCTGAATTGCCATTCTTAGGCAAGATGGTAGAAGATATTTCTTACTATAATGCTAAAAATTTCTTTCAATTTTAAATAACGTAAGGGTAGGGCTTTGCTCTATCCGCTTTCGGGCGAAGCAGAGCCTCGCCCCTACAATAATAATTTAAAAGAACAATTGCTTAAAATTAAATATCAAATCAAACATATAATACAATGAAAAAAGTAGTAACCTTTGGAGAAATCATGCTTCGTTTATCAGCACCTGGCTATCAAAGATTTATACAGTCAACTAATCTGAATGCTACATTCGGAGGTGGAGAAGCAAACGTTGCAGTATCTCTTTCTAACTATGGTATTCCAACCGATTTTGTGACTCGTCTTCCTAAAAATGACATCGCGGAATGGTGTATTTCTGACCTTCGTAAATATAACGTTGGTGTAGATAATATCGTAAGAGGTGGAGATCGTGTAGGCATCTATTTCCTGGAAACAGGAGCAGTTGCACGCGCATCAAAAGTAGTTTATGATAGAGCAAATTCTGCGGTTTCGGAAATCAAACCGGGAATGGTAAACTGGCGTGAGGTATTCAAAGATGCTCAATGGTTCCACTGGACAGGTATTACTCCAGCCATTTCGCAAGGTGCGGCAGATGCTTGTCTTGAAGCTATCAAGATAGCCAACGAAATGGGAGTAACTGTTTCTACTGACCTTAACTATCGTAAAAACCTTTGGAAGTATGGTAAAACTGCTGATCAGGTAATGCCGGCTTTGGTAGAAGGTTGTGATGTTATCTTAGGAAATGAAGAAGATGCTGAAAAAGTATTCGGAATCAAGCCTGAAGGTTTTGATGTAGCTCATACAGGAGGAGAAGTGAATGCTGCTGAGTTTGAATCGGTATGTACTCAATTGATGAAGAAATTCCCAAGAGCGAAAAAAGTGATTATCACTCTTCGCGGTTCTATCAATGCTAACCACAATACATGGGGTGGATGTCTTTATTCGGATAAACTGTATCAATCGAAACGTTATGATATCACTCATATTGTTGACCGTGTAGGTGGTGGAGATTCATTCATGGGTGGTCTTATCTATGGACTTATCTCTTACCCTTCTGATGACCAGAAAGCATTGGAGTTTGCAGTTGCAGCTTCTTGTTTGAAACATACAGTTTATGGAGACTTCAACTTGGTAACTGTTGCTGAGGTTGAAAATCTAATGAAAGGTGACGGCTCAGGTCGTGTTTCGAGATAAAAAACAAAAGAGTTAAAAACTAAAAATTAAAAGTGAAAAATAAAAAATAAACGAATGGCAAAGACTGATTCTTTATTAAATACTAAAAGTTATGCCTTTGCTATTCGTATAGTGAAACTATCCCAATATTTACAAAAAGAAAAACAGGAATATGTTTTATCTAAGCAGATTTTAAGAAGTGGAACTGCCGTTGGCGCTTTAATTCGGGAATCTGAATTTGCACAAAGCAAAGCTGATTTTATAAATAAGTTAAGCATAAGCCTGAAAGAAGCAAATGAGTCGAAGTATTGGTTGAGTTTGTTACATGATACAGGTTATTTAGATGAGATACTCTTTTGTAGTTTGTATGATGATTGTAAAGAGCTGGTTGCTTTATTAGTCTCATCTATAAAGACTTTAAAAAGCATAGTTTAATTTTTCATTTTTAGTTTATAATTTTTCATTTAATAGATTATGGCACGTTTTTCAAGAATAAAAGTTTGTTCAGTGATGGCAGAAACAGGAATGGTACCTGTTTTCTATCATAACGATTTAGAAACAGCAAAACAAGTAGTAAAAGCTTGTTACGAAGGTGGAGTAAGAGCCTTTGAATTTACAAACAGAGGAGATTTTGCTCACGAAATTTTCGGAGAATTAGTAAAATGGGCAGCAAAAGAGTGCCCTGATATGATATTAGGTATCGGTTCTATTGTAGATGCCGGTACGGCTTCTTTGTACCTTCAACTAGGTGCAAATTTTGTGGTAGGTCCACTTTTGAATCCTGATATTTTCAAAGTATGTAACCGTCGTCAGGTAGCTTATGTTCCCGGTTGTGGTTCGGTAAGCGAAGTTGGTTATGCTCAGGAATTGGGAGCAGAGGTAGTGAAAGTATTCCCCGGTGACGTTGTTGGTCCCGGTTTCGTAAAAGGACTGAAAGCACCTATGCCATGGTCAAATATTATGGTGACAGGCGGTGTTACTCCGGCAGAAGATAATCTTAGCAAATGGTTTAGTGCAGGAGTGAACTGTGTAGGGATGGGATCTAATCTTTTCCCAAAAGATGTGGTAGAAGCTAAGGATTGGGGTAAGATTTCCCAAATGTGTAAGGAGGCTTTAGCTACTATTGCAAAACTAAGAAAGAAATAATCGTTATTAATAATTAAACTAATACCCTTTTGAACATGAGTAATTTAAATCAGTCGGGACAAAAAATGACAAGCTACAGATGGACTATCTGTGCGATGTTGTTCTTTGCAACGACTATTAACTATCTGGACAGACAAGTACTTTCTCTGACGTGGAAAGACTTTATTTCACCCGAATTCCATTGGACAAACGATGACTATGGTACAATAACAGCACTTTTCTCTATTTTCTATGCGATAAGTATGTTATTTGCCGGTAAGTTTGTCGACTGGATGGATACCAAAAAAGGTTTCCTTTGGGCGATCGGAGTATGGTCTTTTGGTGCAGTAATACACGCATTCTGTGGTATTGCAACATCGGGTATCGTAGCAGGAGAATGGTTTGTTGGTTTCGAAGGTGCTCTTCACGCAATCGAAAAAGTACAGGATGTAGGTCGTGTAGCCAGTGTCAGTGTAGTGTTGTTTATCTTTGCCCGATTAGTACTCGCTATCGGGGAGGCTGGAAACTTCCCTGCGGCAATCAAAACTACAGCAGAATATTTTCCTAAAAAAGACAGAGCATATGCAACCAGTATCTTTAATGCGGGTGCAACAGTAGGAGCTTTGGCAGCACCTGTTACAATTCCTGTAATAGCTAAGATGTGGGGATGGGAGATGTCATTCATCATCATCGGTGCGCTCGGTTTCGTATGGATGGGATTCTGGGCGTTTATCTATGATAAACCAGAGAAACAGTCGAAAGTGAATGCAGCAGAACTTGCTTATATTCAATCAGATCAGGAATCAACCGATCCTGTTGAAGAAGAAGTTGAAAAAGTACAGGAAACTAAAAAGATATCTTTCAAAGATGCTTTCCGTTACAAACAAACATGGGCATTTGCTGCCGGTAAATTCATGACAGATGGTGTATGGTGGTTCTTCCTGTTCTGGGCTCCGGCTTATCTGAGCTCGGTGTATGGAATCAAATCGTCTGATACAGAAGGTCAGTTGGCTATCTTTGTTTTATATGCGATTACCTTATTGTCAATTATCGGTGGATGGCTGCCTTCTTATTTTGTAGAAAAGAAAGGTATGAATCCTTATGCAGGGCGTATGAAAGCGATGTTGATATTTGCTTTCTTCCCGCTGTTGGCATTGTTGGCACAACCTTTAGGGCATATTTCGTATTGGGTTCCGGTTATTATTATCGGTATTGCAGGTGCAGCTCACCAGGCTTGGTCGGCTAACATCTTCTCTACTATTGGTGATATGTTCCCTAAAAAAGCGATTGCAACTATTACAGGTATCGGAGGTATGGCAGGAGGTGTCGGCTCGTTCCTTATCAATAAGGGTTCGGGTATGTTGTTCGACTTTAGCCATAAGAATTGGACAACGATAGATGGTGTTCCATTGTTGGAAAAATTTCCACAATATGCAACAGAACATCTTCCTGATGGTTTCTTACAAGGATTAGCAGCTAATGGAGCAGTAGTATCGGATGGTATCAGTACAGGGTATATGATTATTTTCTCTATCTGTGCAGTGGCTTATCTGATAGGATGGACAATTATGAAGATACTTGTTCCAAAATATAAGCCTATTACTGACTTGTAAATTCAGTAGTGAGAGTAGTTAAGTAGTTAAAAGTAAGTCAGGTAGAAGTTACTTCTTAACTACTAATGAGCGAAGCGAATGATAACTCCTTAACTACTAGTTAAAAATTACTTATTAGTTTAAATTCAAACATGGGAAAATCCTGTGTTGTAGAGGGTATTATCTTTATAAAATCAAAATAGAATGAAAGAATTGAATAAAAATACAGTAGAAAAGAAGGAGCTTCCTAAGAAAATCCTTCAATTCGGAGAAGGAAACTTCCTTCGTGCATTTGTTGATTGGATGATTGACAAAGCAAACAATGCAGGTGTAATGAATCACGGAGTTGTAGCAGTTCAGCCTATTGCACAAGGTATGGCAGATATGCTTCTGAAACAAGATTGTATGTATCATGTTTATCTGGAAGGTATCAAAGATAAACAACCTGTAAAAGAAGTAGACTTGGTAAAATGTATCATGGATGCATTGAATCCATATTCACAATACGCAGAATATGAAAAACTATTCCTGAGCGAAGAATTGGAGATGATTATCTCTAATACGACAGAAGCAGGTATCCGCTACGAAGAAGGAGACGACTTGAATGCGCTTCCTCCTAAATCGTTCCCTGCAAAAATGACTGCATTGTTGCACAAACGTTTCCAGAAATTCAATGGTGCTGCGGACAAAGGTTTATTGATTATCTGTTGTGAGCTCATCGAAGATAACGGTTCAACACTTCGTGAATATGTACTGAAACATGCCGAAGCTAATAATCTGGGAGCAGACTTTATCAATTGGGTGAAAAATCAGAATCACTTCTATGATACATTAGTTGATCGTATTGTTCCCGGATTCCCAAGAGAAAATATAGATGAAATAAAAGCTGAAATCGGGTTCAATGACAATCTGGTTGTAAAAGGCGAATATTTCCATGTATGGGCAATCGGTGGAGACCCAGTTATCAAAGAAAAATTCCCATTAGATAAAGCAGGATTGAATGTCCTTTTCATGGACGATATCAAAGATTTCCGTGCAAAGAAAGTACGTATACTGAATGGTTCTCATACAGCTATGGTTCCCGTAGCATTGCAATTGGGTTGCCAAACAGTAATGGATGCTTTCAATACTCCGGAAGTTGAAAAATATATCAACGAAATGGTAGCTCAGGAAGTACTTCCAGTTATCAATGAAGATCCTGCTGAACTGAAAGAATTTGCTGCTCACATCTTGGAGCGTTTCTATAATCCTTATTTGAAACATTATCTGAAAGATATCTCATTGAATTCTATTTCGAAATGGGAAACTCGCGATTATCCGACAGTATACGATAACTCTAAAAAAGCGAATAAGTTTGCGAAATTGACTTCATTCTCTTTTGCAGCGTTATTAGTACTTTATACAGGAAAATCGGAAGCAAAAGACTTTACTCCAAACGATACTCCTGAGTTTATTGAATTCATACAATCGACTTTTAATCCAAATGATGTAAAAGGATGGGTTGCTGGTGTTGTGAATAATAAGCAAATGTGGAAAGAGGACTTTACACAAGTACCTCAGTTCGTCGATGAAATTTCGAAAGATGTGGAAGCTATCCTTAATAAAGGAATGAAAGCTGCTTTGAAAGAAATTCTTTGATATTATAATAATTCTGGCTGCATGTAATCTTGAATTATTTGCAGAATTAGATTAGGACAGATATTAATCTTGTAGGCGGGTACCTGTCCGATGAAGGAGGCGTAAAGAATTAAATTCTGTTTGAGCCGGGTAAGGCGAGTTTTATTTAATTCAGCCGACAAATCATTGACAGGTCGCCGAAAGATGTAGTCTTGATTTTTTGCTTCGTTTTGCATCAAGGCAAAATGAAGGGCAAAGCTCGAAGAGCTGTGTCAGTTAGATATAAATAGATAATCAACTAAAAAAGAATATATGTCAATAGGGTGTTTATATTGTGAGAGAAACCAGGTGCAAAAAGACCTGATGATGGAAATCTGCGATTTGGACGTATCTACTGTATTCTTGTTCAAAGAACAAACTTACAAAGGACGTTGTGTTGTTGCTTATAAAAAGCATGATGTAGAACTCTATGAGTTGGATGATAAAGAATTACTGGCTTTTATGAAAGATGTAAATAAGGTTGCATCTGCAATGAAGAAGCTGTTTAATGCTGCGAAAATTAACTATGGGGCTTATTCTGACAAGCTGCCACATTTACATATACATCTTGTGCCGAAATATATAGATGGTACAGATTTTGGAGGAGTATTCGTGATGAATCCGCAACAGACCTATCTGTCGGAATCGGAATACGAAACAATGATTAATGATATTAAAAACGAATTGAAGAAATGAATAAATATCTGATTATACATCCATCGGATAATGTTGCGGTTGCTATCGACAATCTCAACGAAGGTGATGTTCTGGATATTAACGGAACTAAAGTCACCATTAAGAATCCGATTGAGACAGGGCATAAGTTTGCCATTCGTCCTATCAAGAAAGATGAAGATATTATTAAATATGGATATCCGATAGGACATGCTTTAAATGATATAGGTGTGGGCGAACACACGCATACGCATAATGTGAAAACAAATCTTCACGATAATTTGCAATATGCATATAACCCTGTTTACCCTAAATTGGATATTCCAAAAAGCGACCTTACTATAAAAGGATATAAGCGTTATGATGGTCAAATGGGAATTCGTAACGAATTGTGGATAGTTCCGACAGTAGGTTGTGTAAACGGTCAGGCACAAAAGGTTATTGAACGTGTGAAGCAAGAACTGGATGTAAGCCATATTGATGACATACGTGTTTATACACACAATTATGGTTGTTCACAATTAGGGGATGACCACCTGAATACACAAAAAGCCCTTGCTGCACTGGCAAAGCATCCGAATGCGGGTGGTGTGTTGGTATTTAGTCTCGGTTGCGAAAATAATCAGCAATCGGACTTTAAGAAAGCAATGGGTACTTGGGACGAAAACCGTGTACGTTTCCTTATTGCTCAAAAAGTAGAAGATGAAATAGAGACTGGCTTTCAGATAATGAAAGAACTGGTCGAATATATGCGTAACGATAAGCGCGAAGACCTTCCTCTTTCCTTGTTGAAAGTAGGATTGAAGTGTGGTGGTAGTGACGGTTTTTCAGGTATTACAGCCAATCCACTTGTAGGACAGTTCTCTGATTGGTTGATTGCTCAGGGTGGGACATCTATACTGACAGAAGTTCCCGAGATGTTTGGTGCGGAAACCATCTTGATGAATCGTGCTAAGGATGAATCTGTATTTAATAATACGGTTCTTCTGGTAAATAATTTTAAGAACTATTTCCGCAAATTCGATCAGCCTATCTATGAGAATCCTTCTCCGGGAAACAAGGCAGGAGGTATTACAACTCTCGAAGATAAATCTTTAGGTTGTACCCAAAAAGGTGGAAATTCGGAGGTTGTAGATGTATTGGATTATGCCCAGCCTGTGACTGTTCACGGATTGAATTTGCTGAATGCTCCAGGTAATGACTTGGTTGCAGCTTCGGCTTTGGCATTGTCAGGATGTCAGATCGTATTGTTTACGACAGGTCGTGGAACTCCGTTCGGTGCTTTCGTTCCTACCATGAAAATATCTACGAATACTAAACTGTATGAGTTTAAGAAAAACTGGATAGATTTTAATGCGGGTACTTTGCTGGAAGGTAAAACAATGGATCAGGTTTTGAAAGAATTTATTGACTTTATTGTAGAAACTAGCAATGGTAAGCATCTGAAACATGAAGAAACCGGATTCAAGGAAATTGCTATATTTAAAACAGGTGTGACTTTATAAGAATAGTGTTTTTTTTAGTATATATTGGGATTAGATTAAATGTTAGAAAGAGCTTTTACCAAGGGATTGGTAGAGGCTCTTTTGATTATTTTCTTTTCGACTTATAATACTTCATCAGGTAGTAGGAAGAGAAACCAAATATAACGAATGCTAAAGAACGTTTGAAACTATTCGGATCGTCTCCATAAAAGAATCTCATAGCCAGATTGAGAACCAATCCAACAATGGAGACTATGAGCATTATGAGACACAGTTTATACATTTTCTGCTGATTTCGTTTTCAATTCTACAATAATACAATCGTTCTCTATATGTATTTGGGTTGCCGGATATATATTTGTGATATAAGACAAAATACCGTCCAATGTGGGAAAATCCCGTTGCCCTGTAAAAGATCTGGCATCACTCATAATAATCACATGTTCCATTCCGGTCGATAATATTGCTTTTACTTCTTCTGCCACCGGACAATCTTTTTCTCCCCGTGCAGAATCTTCTCCCGAATAATGCCCGTCGAGCCAGAAAAGAGTTTCTTCCTCAAGTTCTTTTACAAGGGTGGGAAGAATCTTTCCACTATCGCCCTGTATTATTTCAATATTCGGATATTTCTTGAATCGCTTGCGGTTGAATAATATCAATTCTTTGCTTAACTCAATAGAATATATTTTGTCAAAATTGTTTCGTTGCGCCCATACCATGTCGCCAAAATATGTGCCAGATTCTACCAAAATATTGATATTGTGTTTATTTCTGTATTTGTTTATAATACCTTGCTTTACTGCATGCGGAACAGGTATGGCCTTTCCATCCCTTTCCCACTGCCTGAGCTGTGTTTTATTATTATATGAACCATATGCCTTTTGTATAGACTCGGGCATTAGGCTCAATATACGTTTGAAAAAACTCATGTATTAATTAAATATCCAATAAATAAAACATCTGCGAACACATATTAGAATACCTCTTCTAAAATGTATTTACAAAATAGACTCCTAAACTCATAGCAAAGATATACTTTTTATCGATTCTTTTTCACTGATAATCAGATTGAGAATGATAAATAAGATTTATTAATAATGTCAATCAGTAATTGACTTGCTTAGATAAAGCATTCTTTTCTTCTGTTCATTTTGCCTTGATACAAAACGAACCAAAAGATCAAGGCTGTATCTCTCGGCGACCTATCTGCCGATTGATTGACTAAAACAAATAAAGCTCGCATCCTATCAGATGCTCAGACAACATTTGTTTTTTACGTCAACTACATCGGACAGGTAACCCGCCTGCGAGAAGAATGCCAATGGGAGTATACCGCCGAAGATGCGCAGCTGCAAAATGTCTTTTTGGTATCTTTTGCGACATCGGGCAAAAGATATGCGCGCAATCTATTTGATTGCGCGCAGCGAAGAATTAAAAGAATATTTTATTTAGACTATTTTAAGATAATTTCCTCTTTTTGTATTTTAATGTCGCAATAATGGCAATTTAATACTACATTCTCACTATCTATGACCTCAAAGCGGGTTAACATGGGTTCGTTATTAGTTATACACTTCGGGTTGTTGCATTTTACGATTCCTGTTATTACCTGTGGAAGTTTTACTCGTTTTTTTGCAATTACCTGATAGTCTTTAATAACATTCAGAACAACATTTGGAGCTACTAATGCTAGCTTGTCTATATCTTCCTGTTCGAAAAATTTATCCGAAATTTTAATTATTCCTTTTACTCCCATTTTCTTGCTTTCCAGGTTGTTACCTATTGTAATAGGATACTTGAGGTCGGCAAGGTTAAGTAGGGAAACAACCTTAAATAATTGTTTTGGGGGGATATGGTCGATTGCTGTTCCGTTACACAAAGCAGCAACTTGTAGTTCTCTTATTTGTTTAGCCATGATCTTTTTCGTTTTTTAGTCTACCTTAATACCTAAACTGTCACATATAATTGCCTGACGGGCAAATACTCCATTTTTTGCCTGTTCGAAATAATATGCTTTTGGACTATTATCCACATCTTGTTCTATCTCATTTACACGGGGTAGGGGATGTAAGATGCGCAAATTATCTTTTGTATCTGCCAGCATATCGTGACGAAGGATATATACATTCTTAACCTTCTCATACTCCATCAAATCCGTGAAACGTTCTCTTTGTACCCGTGTCATATATAGTATATCAGACTCGTTCAGAATATCTAATGAAAATTCGCTGGATTCTTCGTATTTGATTTCATGTTCATCACAGAATTTTTTATAAGAATCAGGTAGTCTGAGTTCCTCAGGAGCAATGAATCTGAATATAGGTTTAAAATGAGACATACCGATAATCAGAGAATGAACAGTACGTCCGTATTTCAGGTCTCCGACTATAGTTATAGTCAGGTTTTCTAAAGTTTCCTGCGTTTTGTAGATAGAATATATATCCAGCATGGTTTGTGTCGGATGCTGGTTAGCTCCGTCACCTGCATTGATAATAGGTATTGAAGATACCTCCGAGGCATAGCGCGCTGCCCCTTCCAGATGGTGGCGCATAATAATCAGGTCGGCATAATTATTTACCATTGCAATGGTATCTTTGAGAGTCTCCCCTTTGGTAGAGCTTGTTGTAGAAGCATCTGAGAAACCGATGATACGACCGCCCAAACGATTGACTGCTGTCTCGAAACTTAGACGGGTACGGGTTGACGGCTCGAAAAAAAGTGTTGCACAAACTATGCCTTCCAACAAACGCTTGTTGGGGTTTTCGTCGAATTTTCTTGCCAACTCCAGAATATGTAAAATATCCTCTTTGGTGTAGTCGGTTATGGATACCAGGCTTTTTTTCATCATATATACAGTATATAGCTTAAGTAATTGCCAAAAAAATCCCCGAAAAACAAGAGTTTCCGAGGATAGTTTATTCTGTTATGTAAATAGAGAAACAATATAAAGGAGGGAATGTCTGTTGTACATTCATTCTGTTCCGATATAATGTATGGCTCATCATCACGCTTTTTTATTTATAACAAAGATACAATTTTATGCTTATTATATTAAATTTTTATTTGTGAAAAATCAAATATTTAAGATACAAGGGTATTCATTCTTGAATACCCTTGTATCTTAAATATGACTGATTAAGTTAAATCTGTGTATGAAAAATACATTCTTATAGAACGTATTTTCTGATCCCAACCATATTTGTCTAGCCTTGGAACCATGTTACTCATATATTTATCAATATCGACTCCAAATGTAATACTAGCTCCAACGCAATTTGTTTGATCAAAAAATGTTACGTATGGTCTGGGGTATGCTTCTTCTCTTGTTTGTACTAGCTCGGCAGCTGCCCCTAACTCGAACGATCTTATTTTTTGGTCCCAATTGACTCCATTTATCCAGTCTATATAATAGTAGCTTAAGATATTTTGAGGTCTGTCTAAATAAATCATGCCTTGAGTGCCTGAATTATTTATATTATCATGAAATATTAAAATTGATATGCTGGCTTTGTAGTATGGGCCAGTAGAGCGCAGTGGGGATAACATATCCTCTTTGTCCAGTCTTTCCATTTCTTTTATTAATTCTTCATGAGAATCAAAATACTCAATAGTACCATTTGCCGGTACATAGGTTGCAAGAGTCGGGTTTTCTTGTAGTTCATCGTATAATGTCTTTGCTTTATCAGAGGTGCTGTAATTATAAACTACACCTTTGTACTTGAAAATAGTATTCAGCTCAACATTATTATCGGTACTAGGAACATCTAGAATTTCCTCTTGTTGGCAAGAGAATAAGAGACATAACATCGATAATACGAGTAAATTAAATTTTGTAAATGCTTTCATAGTTTTTTTTATTTAAAAAGTTAATAATAATGGTTAATAATACCATAATTTATAACATGCTGAATGTGTATTTTGTTTTGATCTTGTTTATTGTTTAACAAATACCACTTCTTATTATCTATTCAGATCATAAGTACTTTCGGAAAAATATTAATTTTGTATGCGTAATTCAAATCGGATAAGTATGTCTTGCATTTTAAATATAGAAACGGCAACCTCCGTGTGTTCGGTGGCAGTATCGGATAATGGAAAAATAATCTTTGAGAAGGAAGAGACAAAAGGCCCTTCACACGCTACATTGTTAGGTGTATTTGTTGCGGAAGCCTTGACTTTTCTCAGAAAGAATCAATTGAAACTGGATGCTGTTTCTGTAAGCTGTGGTCCAGGGTCTTATACAGGGCTAAGAATAGGTGTATCAGAAGCAAAAGGCTTGTGCTATGGTCTATCTATTCCTCTTATTGCTATTGAAACTCCTCTAATTATGGCAGAAAGGGTACTTAATAGCAGGGAGGTTGCAGATGATACATTACTTTGTCCGATGATTGATGCAAGGCGAATGGAGGTTTATGCTGCTCTGTATGATAATCATTTGAGTAAAGTTCGTGATATATCAGCAGATATAGTTGATGAGGGGACTTATAAAGAATACCTTGATAAATATAAGATATTGTTCTTTGGTGATGGTTCGGATAAGTGTAAGGATGTAATAAAAGGCGAGAATGCTGTATTTTTGGAAGATGTATATCCTTCGGCTAAAGATATGATTCGTTTGTCAGAGGAAGCCTTTGATAAGAAAGCCTTTGTTGATGTAGCCTATTTCGAGCCTTTTTACCTGAAAGATTTTATAGCTACTACTCCTAAAAACAAAATTCTTTGATTTGTAGTTTGAACCTTTATGATTCTTTATTGTTAAAATTAACAGAATGATTAACTAAATTTTTGTAAACAATGGAAACGAAAGATTCATTATTAAAGGTAAAGGTGTTGCCTAACGGACCTCTGTTTGTAGAAGGTCATGTAGAGATAGCTAAGGCTGATGGGACAATAGAAGTAAAGGACAAAGCTGCATTATGCCGGTGCGGATCATCTCATAACAAGCCTTATTGTGATGGTGCGCATGCGAAGATCGGATTTAAAGATTGATTATGTATAGAATCAAAAAAGGATATTCATATTTGAATATCCTTTTTTGCATTATTACGAATTGATATATAATGTGTTTGCTCCTCGTTATCCACATTTCGAAGCACCACAGTTATTACATTTCAGGCAACCTTCTTGATATACAAGAGTTTCTTGTTCGCATACCGGACATTTTTGTCCTTTGACTTCCGAACCATTAGGCAAATATTTTTTCAATGCCCTTTCCACCCCGTTTTTCCAAGTGTTGATAGTTTCGCTATCCAATTCCAGACCTTGCACAAGTTTTATAACCTGATCGATAGGCATACCATAACGTAACACCCCTGAAATCAATTTTGCATAGTTCCAGAATTCAGGATTAAATTTACTGTTCAAGCCTTCGATGGTTGTCTTGTAACCTTTCTTATTCTTGAATTGGAAGTCATAGCTACGTTCGCCTTCATCATTGTATGTCTTGATAATAAGACCTTTGCTTACTTGTTTAGGTAACATAATACCTTCTTCCTCGTCGTTAAGACCGGTAAAGATTTCGTAAGGACGCCCGTCTAGCAAACCAATGAAAGCAATCCATTTTTCTTTATTGTTTTGGAGACGGATAACATCAGCCTCTAGTTGTTTTGGTCTTTCTGTTACGATTGGTGGACGTTCGTAGCAATCTCCGCAATCCTCCTCTTTTTTCTTGTCGTCTGCAGCAAGTAATACTCCGGCACGAGAACCATCGCGGTATACGGTACAACCTTTACATCCGCTTTTCCAAGCTTCTACATATAGAGTATTAACTAACTCTTCCGAAACGTCGGATGGTAGATTGATAGTTACGCTTATCGAATGGTCTACCCATTTCTGGATACGTCCCTGCATCTTTACTTTTTGCAGCCAGTCAACATCGTTAGAAGTCGCTTTATAATAAGGCGATTCAGCAACCAGCTTATCTATTTCTTCGTTTGTGTATTTTTTTGTTAGAGAATATCCTCTTGCTTCCATCCATGTAACGAATTTATGATGGAATACAATATATTCTTCCCATGAGTCTCCGTTTTCATCGATAAAGTCAACTTTTACCTGAGTGTCGTTCGGGTTTACTTTACGACGACGTTTGTATACAGGTAAGAATACGGGTTCGATACCCGAAGTCGATTGGGTCATAAGGCTAGTTGTTCCTGTAGGAGCTACAGTAAGACAGGCAATATTACGACGACCATATTTCTGCATATCTTTGATAAGAGAAGGCTCTACTTCGCCTAATCTATTGAGGAATGGATTGTTTTTTTCTCTTTCGAAGTCGAACACTTCAAAAGCACCTCTTTCTTTAGCCATTTCTACAGACGAACGGTATGCTGCTAAAGCCAATGTGCGATGAACTTCTTCTGCTAGAGCTGTTGCATCTTCTGTTCCATAACGTAGGTTCATGGCAGCTATCATATCGCCTTCGGCAGTGATACCCACACCTGTACGGCGACCTTGAAGTGTCTTCTTGCGGATCTTCAACCAAAGATTTTTTTCTGTAGTTTTTACTTCTTCTACTTCCGGGTCTTCATCAATCTTTTGAATAATCATATCGATTTTCTCTGTTTCGAGATCGATAATATCATCCATTATTCTTTGTGCAACACCTACGTGCTTTTTGAATAGTTCGAAATCAAAATAAGCTTTATCAGTAAAAGGGTTTACTACATAAGAATATAGATTGATAGCCAAAAGGCGGCAACTGTCATACGGACAAAGAGGTATTTCTCCGCAAGGATTAGTAGATACCGTGTTGAAACCTAAATCTGCATAACAATCAGGCACAGATTCTCTTATTATGGTATCCCAAAAGAGAACTCCCGGTTCGGCAGATTTCCAAGCGTTATGTACAATTTTTTCCCAAAGAGCTGTTGCGTCTATATCCTTTACTGTAGTTGGATTATTCGAATTTACCGGATATTGCTGAGTATATGGTGTATTGCTGACTACAGCATTCATAAAGTCGTCATCTATCTTCACAGAAACATTTGCTCCCGTTACTTTCCCTTCTGTCATCTTTGCATCGATAAAAGATTCGGCATCAGGATGCTTGATAGAAACACTTAGCATTAATGCACCACGGCGACCATCCTGAGCGACTTCTCTTGTCGAGTTGGAATACCTTTCCATGAATGGTACAAGTCCTGTAGAAGTCAATGCTGAGTTTTTTACAGGTGAACCTTTAGGACGGATATGTGATAGATCATGTCCTACACCACCTCTTCTTTTCATCAATTGTACTTGTTCTTCATCGATGTGCATGATACCTCCGTACGAATCGGCGTAGCCATCGATACCTATAACAAAACAATTGGATAGGGAAGCTATTTGAAATTCGTTTCCGATCCCTGTCATTGGACTACCTTGTGGAACTATATATTTGAATTCTTTGAATAAGTCAAAAAGTTCCTGAGCTGTCAATCCGTTTTGATATTTCTTTTCTATACGAGCTATTTCGTTCGCTAGTCTCCAATGCATATCGATCGGAGTCTGCTCGTAAATATTACCTAATGCGTCTTTCAAGGCGTATTTATTAACCCATACTTTTGCCGCAAGTTCATCCCCTTTGAAATAGTCTAATGTAGCCTGATAAGACTCATCAAACGTATAAATTTTACGTCCCATTTTTTTAGATTATTCTCCTGTTTTTTATGATTTACGAAATTACTTACTACTGTTGAATGCTACAAATTTTAGAACAATTAGTTTTCAACAAAGTTTAAAGTTTTCCAAAATAATTTTTAATTTACTGATTGTTAGTGTTTTGAAAAATATGAATTTAAGAAAAATTTTCCAAAAAGAATATTTATATATAATCTCTATCTTGGTGTGATTTTGGTAAGGTATATCTATTGAGGAAAGGTAAAGTCCTTAGGGGAAAGGGTATGTGTCTTTTTGCATCATAAAAAAACCGGCTTTTTTTAGCCGGCTTTTCGAAGATATTATATGTATGAAATCTGTCTTATTTCTTTTCCCATTTAGCATTTTTCATATCACCTGTTTCTGTGAAAGCTTTATGAAATGCAAAACAGTTATAAATATCCATCGGTGTCTGACCTTGAGGTGCGTTATTTAGATATTCGCGCAATAATGGTCTGTAATCAGGATGAGCACAGTTTTCGATAATCTCTTCTGCTCTTTGGCGTGGAGATTTTCCTCTCAAGTCTGCAACTCCATATTCGGTAATGATGATTTTTACTGAATGTTCACTATGGTCTTCGTGCGATACATAAGGAA
Source organism: Dysgonomonas sp. (assembly GCA_032477055.1). Classification (GTDB taxonomy): domain Bacteria; phylum Bacteroidota; class Bacteroidia; order Bacteroidales; family Dysgonomonadaceae; genus Dysgonomonas_A. Next base: position 231,656 of record JAWDXP010000003.1, read on the forward strand.
CAATAGCACTGATCTTACCTTCTTTGGCGATAGATGGGGTTACGAAGATAGACACATATGCGTTGCGGGCAAAGTCTCCCGAACCTCCGATACCATTCATCATCTTAGTGCCTAATACGTGTGTAGAATTTATATTTCCGAAGATGTCTAATTCCAGTGCTGTATTAATAGCAATAAGACCAAGACGGCGAACAACTGCCGGATTGTTTGAAAACTCAGATGGTCGCAAAACAACTCTTTCTTTAAAGAAAGGTAAGTTCTTATATATTTTTTCGATACAAGGGTTGCTTACAGTTAGAGAGCAACCACTCGCGAATTTTACACGTCCGCTTTCCATCAAACCGATAACAGCATCCTGAATAACCTCAGTGTATACTTCAAAGTCAGGAATGCTTTTGCTGTCTCCCATTGCTGCAAGAACTGCATTAGCGATATTTCCTACACCCGACTGAACAGGAAGGAATGTCTTGGGCATGCGTCCTTCATTCATTTCTTTTACGAAGAAGTTAGCTACATTCTCTCCGATTTTAGCTGTTACTTCATCCACAGGAGCAAAGGCACTCCCATCATTAGGGGTATTTCCTTCAACTACTATTATTTTTTTAGGGTCTACTTTTACGTGGTCTTTACCTACACGTGATTTCACATTGTTGATGCCGATCTCTTCACGGTGAGGAGGATCTTGCAATTGCGTAAGATCATGCATTCCTCTCATTTCTTTAGGATGCCAATGGTTCAGTTCGACAATGACGATGTCTGCTCTGTCGCAGATGGTAGGTGTGATACCAACTCCACAAGTAGGAACTATTTCTCCATCTTCTGTCACATCACAAGCTTCTATAACTGCAACGTTCACTTTACCGAAGAAACCATAACGTATATCTTGTGCCAATTGAGAAAGGTGCATATCGAAATAAGCTACCTCTCCACTATTGATGGCGTTTCTTAAATCTTTGTTTGACTGATAAGGTGTACGAAATTTGATAGCGTGTGCTCTTGATAATGCTCCGTCTATGAAGTCTCCTGTAGAAGCACCTGTGAAGATTCCGATTTTGAAAGGATTTCCTTTCGCATGCTCTTCTTCTGCATATTTAGCTAGTGCTGCGGGTACAACTTTGGGGCAACCTGCTGCCGTAAAACCACTGAATCCCACGTGATCGTCGTTTTTAATGAGACGTGCAGCCTCATCCGCATTCATAAATTTTAATGCCATTTCTTTATTGTGATTATAGTTAAATTAATTGTAAACATCAATATTTACGCTCGAAAATAAGAGAATGTACAAAAGCTCTTTTTATATCTTCTTGTGTGTTTAGTTGTAAATCAAAAGCTCCTGTTTCTTCGATAACTTCTTCTTGTCTTTGTTTTTCTTCAACTTCGTCGTTTTGCCATGAGTAGAAAATTGATTCTCCTTCATCTTTTGTGAAGTCGTACTCTTTGACTTCTTGATACGGAGAATCTGAATATGTATCTGTTTCGTTAGTAAATACTTCTTGCCTGAAAATATCTTCTGATGTTTCTGTGTCTGAAGAATCACTTCTTCTTGAAAAGGGTGGGGGGATTGGAGATGATGTTGATGGTTTTTCCTGTTGATTCGCCGCACGTTCCTTGTTTTTTTGAATTTCTTTCTTATAATTCTGAAAAAAACTCACCAACATAACTATTGCAACTATCACATATACAATTATATCTTCCATGCCCTCAAGTTCCGATAATTTGATTATTTATGGCTCTACAAAGGTAAAAATATTATCTATTAACTCCTATCTTTTCAATGAAAAAACACTATGATATTCCGACAGTTCGCTTAAATTAAATTATCTTCGTATGAATTTGTAATTAAAAAGATAAGAATATGTTTCGTAAGTTGGTAGCAATAGAACCGGTCAGTTTAATTCCCTCAGCAGAGAAGGAATTGCATTCATTTGCAAGAGAAGTTGTCATGTACAATGATATACCAACAGGAGACAATGAAATAATAGCCCGGATTGCAGATGCCGATGCAGTTCTACTGAGTTATACATCTCAGATCAATAAATCGGTCTTGGAAGAATGCCCTAATGTGAAATACATTGGTATGTGCTGTTCATTGTACTCGCCCGAAAGTGCTAATGTAGATATTCGTTATGCTAATGAAAGGGGTATTACGGTGACAGGTATCCGCGATTATGGCGATGAAGGTGTTGTAGAATACATCGTCAGTGAACTTGTACGATGTCTGCATGGTTTCGGACAAGAGCCATGGGATGAGATGCCTCGTGAGATTACCGGTCTGAAAGTTGGTATACTTGGTTTGGGAAAATCAGGAGGAATGATTGCTGATGCAATGAAATTCTTTGGGGCAGAGATTGCATATTATTCCCGTAATGAAAAGCAGGAAGCTAAGCTGAATGGGTATCGTTTCTTACCTTTAGATGAACTTCTTGCTCACAGCGAAGTTCTCTTTTGTTGCCTTAATAAGAATACTGTTTTGATCCATGAGGCTGAATTTAAACAGTTTGGTAATAGGAAGATATTGTTTAATACCGGTCTGTCTCCGGCATGGGATGAGCCAACTTTCCTGGAATGGCTCGAGGGTGACAATCTCTGCTTTTGTGATACGGTGGGTGCTTTGGGTGGGGCTCATTTGCTCAATCATCCCAAAGTAAGTTGTCTGAATGTGTCGAGCGGTCGTACCCGTCAGGCATTTGACCGCTTGAGCGAAAAAGTAATAGCTAATCTATCAGAATACAATAGGGGAAACAATATTGAGTAAAGTACTCACTATTGACCATCCTGCGATATCAGATGTAGCACTATATACATCCACAACTGCATGCACTTGGTCGTTTTTTATTTCTACCCTCTGGGTATCACCTACAAATCCCGGGGTAGATTGCATCTTTACCTGCATCTTTTCGGGACCAACAGAAGCTAACGATGCTGCTACAGAAACATTGAGTCCGGTTGGAAATACCGCTATAGCTTCTCTTGCTGTTCCGGAAAAGACAACACGTTTTTCTGTTTCTAGGGCAGGTGTATAAACCGGTGACCTTCTCAAAGCACGCTGTCCCTTCTCATTAAAGAAATTAGCAGAAGCATTTCCCATTAAAGTCGCAGTTCTTAACACATCGAAACCTCCTGTTGCCCCTGATGCAATGTATATGCGTGTGCTATTCTCTTTGGCTACTTTGATAACTTCCTGATAAAAAGATGTATCCGCCAAAGCTCCAATAGAGAGAGTAACAATGGAAGTTCCATTCTTTAGTGTAGGCACGGCGATTTCTTTCATTCCGGCAGGAGATGCTGTTTCTACTAAGTAATCAGGTTTCAGGGCTAGCAATTCATCCAGAGAGGAACATGCTGTGCAAGTTTTACCATGTTGCTTCATTATTGAAACAATATGCTCTGCTTTTGCTGTAGTACGGGAATAAACTCCGACTAACTCATAATCAGATAATGTACCATTAATAACGGCGTTCACTACTATCATAGCAAGATGCCCGCATCCAACAATTACTAGTTTTTTCATATTGGCAAAGATACTCTTTAAATATAGTCTTGCAAAAGATTCTTTGCTTTCGGATTTTCTAATCTAAGTCTCTTGTTTTGTGGGAATATCTTAATACTTGCGCTTATATAAGAATTTAGAAATCTATTATCATATAAGAAAATGCTAGATATAGAATTTAGCACTAACCTAATAAAATTATCTAAAAGTTTATATTGTAAAGTGCTTATCAGTAATTATGGCTTTAATAATGAATTACCCAGAATGAAAAACGACCCAAATTATACTAAGAGCAGATAGCTGGTATCTTCTAGTTATGTTTCTCTATTAATAAACAAATCCCCTGCTATAATAGAAAACAATACTATTGGTATTACTGCCTTTTTCTTATCTTTAAGTACCAAAACTATAATAGGTACACTTGTAAATTCCTTCTTATTCAAACCCATCTGGAAACACAAGAGTTATTTCGGAGACTTATCAATCTTTCTATTTTTAATTGGTTTTTGATACTGAAATAAAGGTAATCGAGCCTATCAGTAAAATTATTTGAGGTGGAGGGAGAATAAGTTTAGGTTCTTCTGTATTTACTTTGTATCTTCAAAGAATCATAGTATAACTGAAGATGGAATATCGTAAAATTGGAAATACAGGAATGTCTGCCAGTATAATCGGATTAGGTGCAGAACATCTGGATGGCAAGCCATACGCCATGGTTGAAGAAACAATTCATGCAGCACTCGATTATGGTATAAATATCATGGATATGTTTATGCCCGGTGATGAAATCCGAAAAAATATAGGAAAGGCATTAGGTAACAGGCGAAAAGATTTTATCATACAGGGACATATCGGATCGGTAGATTTAAGCCAGCAATATGATATAAGCCGTGACTTACTTACTTGTAAAAGATATTTCGAAAACCTACTCACTAATCTCGGGACAGATTATATCGATATCGGGATGTTGTTCTTTATTGATTCCGATGAAGCATTTGAACAAATTTATTCCAATGGAATTGTTGATTATGTATTGGAGTTGAAGGAAAAAGGAATTATTAGGGCAATCGGAACCAGTTCTCATAATCCGAGTGTTATACGGAAGCTTCTGGAAACAGGAATTATAGATATGATGATGTTCAGTATCAATCCTGCATTTGATATGACTCCCGCCCAATCCCATGTGTTGAGTACATTCGATGATAAACAATTTGCCGAACAACAATATATAACTATCGATCCTCTGCGAGCTGAACTTTATAAATATTGTGAGCAAAAAGAAATAGCCATAACGGTAATGAAGACACTCGGAGGCGGAAGGCTGTTATCAGCAGAGCATTCTCCTTTCAAAAGAGCAATGAGTGTTACCCAATGTATCCATTATGCGCTTACCCGTCCGGGAGTTGTGAGTACACTGATTGGTTGCCAGTCGGCAAAACAAGTGGAAGAAGCCGTCAGTTATCTAAATTCGACAGATGAGAAGCGGGATTATATAGATATTATAAGCGGCTATCAAGGAGAACTTAGCGGAAAATGTGTGTATTGCAACCATTGCCAGCCTTGTCCTGCCAATATTGACATCGCTATGGTCAATAAATATCTCGATATAGCAATGTTAGATACATTTAATATTCCGCCAAGTATAGTGCAACATTATAATTCATTATCTGCAAGCGGAATTGATTGTATTGCTTGCAGTAGTTGTGAAGATAAATGCCCTTTCTCCGTTCCCGTTATTAGAAACATGGAAGTGGCTTCTGAACTGTTTGGTAGGTAAATATAAGGCATAGAATATGCAAAAAGAAATGATCCCCTTACATGAATTAAAGGAAAATATACTCATCAAAAAAATAGAGAAGAGTAGCCCTTTAAACTTTAAAGGGACTCATCGCCATAATTTCTATGAAATTCTATATTTTACCTATGTGGCAGAGGATCAGACTCATTCTATTGACTTTAAAAAATCAAAGATTGAAACTGACTGCATTTATATGTTAAAACCCGGACAAGTCTATGAGATGGAGTTGACGACTCAAAAAGGTTATCTGATAGCTGTCAAATCCGAATATCTTAATTCATTTCATCCTAATTTCGACAGCTATTTATATTTTACTCTTCCGGATAAAATACAAATGGATAGTAATGATCTAAACACAGTAGAACAAACTATCTTATTAATCCAGACTGAATTGGCAAAAAAATCGTACAGATTTAATATCGAGCTTTGTAAGTACACTAATAACGCAATGCATTCTTTCTTTTAATGAAAATATAAGAAAATCAGGTATAGATAAACGTGTTCTGAAACTAATTGCTCTAATAGACGAATATTACCTGACAGAACGCGAAGTTACATTCTATGCCGGACAAATGTCCCTTAGTGAAAAAAGGATCGGTATACTGACCAAACAAGCATTAGGACATACTGTCAAAGGACTTATACAACAGCGTATACTACTGGAAGCAAAAAGACTGATTAATCAGGGAAATTTATCTTTCAAAAGCATCGCATTTCAACTTGGTTTTGTAGATGCCTCTTATTTTTCCCGCTTTTTCAAAAAATATTCGGGGATTACTCCCGAACAATTTAAATCCACCCTCGGATAATTTGCTTCATTCCCACTAAAAAATAACTGTACGAATTCGACTTTGTATAGCACAAAACAGACGCGTGTCTCCACGTATTTAATATGTTATTTTTGGTTTTTACTTTCTGTTTTGATTTTAAATATCATATAATCATGTATTTGTGTTTGTGTGTTATAATCTTTGGTTATCGAATTGAGTTATAAGTGATGTTTAACTAATCAGAACTTTATATAATAACTTCGTGTTTAATTAACAATTTTGAGAACATTATAAATGATAAGGATGGAAATAGATGATTCACTTATGCCTGTTCTGTTTATAGGGCATGGTACACCGATGAATGCTATTGAAGACAATGAGTTTTCTAGGAAATGGAAAGAACTAGGCAGGATTCTACCCAAACCCAAAGCCATATTATGTATCTCAGCACACTGGGAAACAAGAGAATCATGGGTGACAGCTATGGATAAGCCTAAGACTATCCATGATTTCGGGGGCTTTCCTCAAGAATTATATAAACAACAATATCCGGCGTATGGCTCAACTATATTAGCAGAGACAATTTTAGACAAAGTAAAAATGTTTGAGATTGAGAAGGACTATGAATGGGGATTAGATCACGGAGCGTGGTGTTTTCTGAAACATATGTATCCTAATGCGGATATTCCCGTGATGCAATTAAGTATTGACTATACACAAAATATGCAATATCATTATGATTTAGGCCGGGAACTTATATTCTTGCGCCGTATGGGAGTATTGATTGCAGGAAGTGGAAATATGGTACATAACCTACGGCTTGCCCGTCCTTCTGAGAGAGGATTTAATTACGAATTTGCTTATGAGTGGGCTGAAAAGATAAATCTTGTTATGAAAGAAAAGATAATGGCTGGTGACCATGATTCAATGGTTAATTACCATATCCTTAGTCCTGATGCTCGTTTGGCAATACCATCCGAAGAACATTATATTCCTCTGATCTATACATTAGCTCTGCATGAAGAAGGAGAGCCAATAGAAATTTTTAATGATAAGATAGTAGCAGGCTCCTTGTCAATGACCTCGCTGATTATAGGCGATTATACAGGTTGAGAGTATAAATAAATCATTATGAAACAGGTATTAATATTAACGATTGTATTACTTATATCTGGTAATACAATAAACAGTACAAATAGAAAAGTTATGAACTACAAAAACGAAACAACAGAACTGGAAGCTCTTTATGCTGCGGCAAAAGAGGAAATGAAAGACAGTAAAGAACCATTTTTAGTCTGGGCGGGCGGTGATGCTCCTAATCAACAGGATATGTTGCGTGATCAGTTTAGAAAAAGGTTTCCGGAAATTGATTTCGAAATCTTTGTCGATCTCTCGAAATATCATGACCTGAAGGTTTATGAGCAATTAAATGATGGCTACTTGGAGCCTGATGTAGTTATGTTGCAAACCATGAATGACTTCGAAAACTGGACAAAAATGGGAGTCTTGGAACCATTCAAACCAGAAGGTTTTAAATACATTCGTGAAGGATATTCTGATCCTGACGGATATTTTATCGGGGCTTTTATCTTCGCATTTCTTCCACAGTATGCAAAAAGTGGTTTAGATTTTATTCCAAAAAATTATAAGGATTTCCTGAATCCCATTTTTAAGGATAAGCTGGTTTTGACTCCTCCTCACGATGATGATGCTGTGCTTTATGTATTCGATCATATCATCAAAAAGTACGGAAAGGATTATCTGTATGAATTAAAAGCACAAAACCCTGTCTTTGTACGTGGTACTGCCGCTCCTGCTGCGTTGGTAGGACAGAAAGGGTTTCTAGGAAATATTGTTGGTTATCCTACCTATCCAAATCAGCCATCAGAGGCATTTATTCCGGACGACGATTTCTTTATTACATGGCCACAACGAGCTGCGATGTTTAAATTGACAAAACATAAAGCAACAGCAAAACTGTTTTTGGCTTATCTAGCCAGCTATGAATTCCAATCCTCGAGAGGAACATGGTCTACCCGTACGGATGTGACTGATATGGGAGGGCTTAAACCTATTGAAGAGTATAAGAATACTGATCCGTTAGACTTTATCAAATGGATGCGGGACAGGAAACATATTCATGAGTTACGTACTTTATTTACAGAGATATTCGGAGAGGTTAAAGGGGAGTCTCCTCTGAAAGATGCATCTTTATTGAGGATATATTATAATACGCTGTAAATTACCTAGTATTATCCATATCAATGAAACGACAAAACAGGCTAATCCAGCTACTTATGAGATAAAGGAAGATGAAAAAGGATTCTTTATAAATATAGTCTGAAACGGGCTGCTGTCAGTTATGATGAGAAACAGGATGCCTTGGCAATCTCAACGATGAGTAACTATTATATGCGAAACTATATATTAAATACAATATTATGGATATAAAATCAACGGAAACTGTGTCTTTTTTCGACTTTGAATAAAGTGCTGGGTGGCATCAGCCAAACTCTGAATACAGAAGTTCCCTGACAGATAAGGATCAATTCCTTGCAATTAAAAAGGTCTGGGAACTTCTTCATGTTTCGCACCGTATCCTTCATAAAGGAGGGGCATAGATAAAATTCCGTTTATTAAAATAAGAAGGAAGGGAATGTGTGGGCAGCCAGGGAAATTAAGTTTATTGGAAGGGAAATAAACTGAAATGTTATGATAAAAAGAAGACGGAAATTACTTTCCGCCGCCTTATTTGTTTTCACAACGGAATAATCCTTATTGTGATTAGCTTTCGTTTACAAACATACCTTTAATAGTGTTAAAATCCAAATATTTTTATTAAATTAGGCGAAATAAATCAGTGGGTTTTAATTATGAATAAGAAAGTATTAGGTTTAGATTTGGGTACAAACTCAATAGGATGGGCTTTAGTAAATTACACAGAAAACATTCAGGAAAAACTATTTGAACCCTCGGATATTATTGATATCGGTAGCCGTATTATACCTATGGATGCTGCTACATTAAGCGATTTTGATAATGGTAATTTGAGAACACAAACTGCCGAACGAACAAGATATCGGAGTATCCGCCGTCTTCATGAACGGTACTTATTGCGCCGTGAGCGTCTGCATAGAGTATTATATATTTTAGGATTTCTGCCAGAACATTATGCTGAGTATATCGATTTTCAGAAGAAGTCAGGTAAATTCTTACCTAATACGGAGCCAAAGATTGCCTATTCTCTAAACGATGAGACGGGAAGGCATGAATTCTATTTTAAAGAACCATTTGCAGAGATGATTCAGAATTTTCTCAGATGTCAGCCCGAACTGGTAAAAGATGGCAAAAAAGTACCTTACGACTGGACTATTTATTATCTGAGAAAAAAGGCTCTATCGGAAAAAATATCAAAGGAAGAACTGGCTTGGCTGATTCTGTATTTTAACCAGAAGAGAGGTTATTATCAGCAAAGAGGTGAGGAAGAGGATATAAATGAAGCTAAAGAATACCAGAAACTATATGTTGTGAGTGTAGAGGATTCGGGAGATAAAAAAGGGGATGCAACATGGTATAATGTGCTTTTGGAGAATGGAGATACTTACAAAAAGTTGAGTAGAGTACCTCTCGATTGGGTAGGCAAAACAAAAGAATTTATTGTTACTTCTAAGATTGATAAGAATAACAACGAAAAGCGATCTTATAGTATTCCTACTGATGGCGATTGGACATTGATAAAGAAACGGACAGAAAAAGAAATAGATGAATCACATAAAACAGTCGGCTCTTATATCTACGACACATTATTAGCTAATCCTAATCAAAAGATAAAGGGGAAGCTTGTTCAAACCATAGAGCGTAAATTTTATCGAAAGGAACTCAACCGAATATTAAGTAAGCAGAAAGAATTTCATCCCGAATTGAATGATTCGGAACTGTACAACCTTTGTATTAAAGATCTATATGAAAGCAATGAAGCTTACCGAAATAGCATTCAGAATAAGGATTTTATATATCTTTTTATGGATGATATTATTTTCTATCAGCGTCCGCTCAAAAGTAAGAAATCATTGATTGAAAATTGCCAATATGAATATAGAACATATATAAACCCAAAAACGGGAGAGGCAGAAAAGGAATATCTGAAATGTATGTCGAAGTCGCACCCATTGTTCGAGGAATTCAGATTGTGGCAATTTCTGAAAAATGTAAGAATTATCAGAAGAGAAGATAGTGTGGATGTGACCGGTCTGTATTTGACTGATGAAGACAGCTATGTTGCATTGTTTGATAGATTGAAGGAAAAGCAAGAAGTCACAGAGAAGTCTTTCTTATCGTTAATTAAAGATGCTAAACTTAAAGATACAGAATACGCGTGGAATTATGGGGATCGTTCATTACCGATGTGCCCTACACATGCCGAATTTGTAAATCGCCTTAAGCCTGTTAAATTAGGTGATAATTTCCTTACATCGCAGATAGAAGAGCACCTGTGGCATATATTGTATTCTGTGAATGATAAGCAGGAGTTGGAACAGGCACTAAAGTCTTTTGCTATAAAATATGGAATGGACAATTCTGATGAATTTGTTACAGAGTTTAAGAAAATTAAACCTTTTGATAAAGACTATGCTTCATATTCGTCAAAAGCGATAAAGAAACTACTTCCGTTGATGCGGATAGGGAAGTACTGGGATGAAGATGCGATTGAAGAAAAGACACGAGAGCGCATCAATAAGATTATAGATGGTGAGCATTGTGAAACGATAAATGAGATTACCCGAGAAAAAGTAAAAAAAGAATTGGGCGAAGAGTTGAGCTTTTCTCTCTTTAAGGGGCTGTCTCTCTGGTTAGCTTGTTATGTGGTATATAATCGTCACTCCGAGGCAAGTGAAACCACCAGATGGGAATCGCCGGAAGATATAGATAAATTTTTGAAAGCGTTTAAACAACATTCTCTACGCAATCCGGTGGTAGAGCAAATTGTAACGGAGACTTTACGAGTAGTACGTGATATTTGGGTGAAACACGGAAGTCTATCCGAAATACATATTGAGTTAGGGCGTGAGATGAGGAATCCTGCAAATAAACGGCAGGAGATAACCCGCATGAATCAGGAAAATGAGAATACGAACCTGCGTATAAAGGCATTATTATCAGAGTTGAAGAATGAAGGAAACGACGTACGTCCTGAATCATTATCTCAACAAGAACGCCTCAAAATCTATGAAGAAGGGGTATTAGGCTCTGATATTGAAATACCGGAAGATATTGTGAAAATTACCCGTCAGAAACAGCCCACACAATCCGAAATAATCCGTTATAAGTGTTGGTTGGAACAAGGATACTGTTCTCCATACACAGGACGACCTATCCCTTTGGGACGGTTGTTCACTAGTGAATACGATATAGAGCATATTATTCCGCAAGCCCGTTATTATGATGATTCGTTCAGCAATAAAATTATTTGCGAGAGTGCAGTCAACAAAGACAAAGGCAGTATGTTGGCATGTGAATATATCAGGCAGAAAGGAGGAAAGAGTATTGAGCTAGGCAATGGTAAATCTCCGGTGTCTGTTCTCTCTTTCGATGAGTATGAGAATTTTATCAAACGCAATTTTAAGAATTCTTTTCTAAAAAAGAAGAAATTGTTGATGGATGAAATACCGGACGATTTTATCGAGCGGCAAATGAATGATACACGCTATATCAGCCAATATATAAAAGGATTGCTATCAAATATTGTCAGGGAAGAAAACGAACAGGAAGCAACATCCAAAAATATCATATTGGTTATGGGTGTAGTAACATCGAAACTGAAAGAGGACTGGGGACTTAATGATGTCTGGAATAAAATTGTTACTCCTCGTTTCGAGAGATTAAACGAATTGACTAAGTCTGATAACTATGGATATTGGGTCGATAAACAAACATTCAGAACTCAAGTACCAGAAGCGAATCAGAGAGGATTCAGCAAAAAGCGTATCGATCATCGTCATCATGCAATGGATGCTCTTGTTATAGCGTGTGCGACCCGCTCCCATGTCAATTATCTGAATAATCAGTCTGCCAAATCGTCTGCTAAAGAAACCCGCTATGACCTGAAAATGAAATTATGTTCAAAAAATAAGCAGGGCAGATGGCTGTTTCATAAACCATGGGATACTTTCACGCAGGATACACAGGTGGCTTTGGATAATATTATCGTCAGCTTTAAACAAAATCAGCGTATAATCAATAAATCGACAAATAAATATCAGAAATACGAAGAGGGTATCAAGAAGTCGGTTTCACAAATAAGTGGCGACAATTGGGCTATTCGCAAACCTTTGCATAAAGAGACTGTTTACGGAAGGGTAAATATGCAGTTGAAGAAAACGGTTACTTTATCTGTTGCTTTGGACAATTGGAAAATGGTTGCAGATAAGGAGATTCGCGATAAAATAAAATTACTGTTTGATGATAAATTTGATAAAAAGCAGATTCTAGCTTATTTCAAGAAGGTCGGGAATAGATATAATCAGAAAGATATATCGAGGCTTGAAGTATATTATTTTAGTGATGAAAAAGAACCTTTGGTTGCGACACGTAAAACACTGGATAGCAGCTTTACCGTGAAAAATATAAATGTGGTAACTGATACAGGTATCCGGCAAATATTATTGCACCATCTCGAAAAATATCAGGGAAATACTGAAGATGCATTTTCACCTGAAGGTATTGAAGATATGAACAAAAATATCCGATATCTGAACAATGGAAAATTTCATAAACCGATTTATAAAGTGAGGGTATCGGAAGCTTTAGGTAATAAATTCAATGTAGGCGATCGAGGGAATAAAAAAGCAAAATATGTAGAGGCGGCACAGGGTACAAATTTATTTTTCGCTGTTTATCAGTCGGGTGAAGGAAAGCGTAGTTTCGAAACCGTTCCATTAAATGTCGTTATTGAAAATCTTAAACGGGGAGAGAATGCAGTTTCTTCGATAAATGAGAAAGGAGATAGATTGCTATTTACCCTTTCGCCTAATGACTTGGTATATATCCCTACAGAAGATCAATTGGAAAATAAGATCAGCATAGAAGATGTAGAAAAGAATAAAAATAGAATATACAAATTTGTGAGTTGTACAGGAAACGAGGGGCATTTCATCCCTTATTATATTGCGTCAGCTATCGTTCCTACAACTGAATTAGGAGCAAATAATAAAGCTCAAAGAGCTTGGACTGGTGAAATGATAAAAGAAGTATGTTTAAAAATGAAAATAGATAGATTGGGTGAAATAACGGAACGTATTTAGTAAATAATAATCTGAAAAGCTAATCACAACTAACTCTACATGGAGTGAGTGAGTCCTAATTTTTTATTTACTAAATACGTTAACAAACTATCTCTCTAATGGGAAGAGAAGATATTATAAATGAATTGTAAATGAACGCATCATCCTTCCGACTCATTCGTTTAAGTTTTGTAAAGACATGTAAAATTTATTATGTAGAGTTGTAAAAGTTTATTTTTTTTGTTTCTGCCTAATAATTAATAGATTAAAAAATAGTAAGTCTCCTTAAATGTAATCCTTGTTGCTTTTAATAATATATAATTTTTGATAGATTCTTAACCTTTTTCAATATAAAATCTTAGCTTATGATAAAGAAAACACTATACTTTGGCAATCCTGCATATTTGAGCTTGGCAAACAAACAGATGATGATAAAACTACCGGAGGTCGAAAGTGCCAATATTCCAGATTCTTTCAAAGAACGTTCTAAGGCAAGCATCCCAATAGAAGATATCGGAGTGGTTATTCTTGATAATAAACGAATAACCATTACACATGGGTTGATGGAAGAACTTTTAGAAAATAATGTGGCTCTTATAACTTGTGATTCTGCGCGAATGCCTGTAGGTTTAATGCTCCCTTTATGTGGGCATTCTACTCAAACCGAACATTTTCGTGAACAGATAGAGGCTACTCTACCTCTAAAGAAACAACTTTGGCAACAAACAGTCAAATCGAAAATAAAAAATCAGGCTACTCTTCTGGAGGCAACAAGAGACATTGATTCGACTCCGATGTTCAAATGGGCTGACAATGTGAAAAGCGGAGATCCGGATAATTATGAAGCACAAGCTGCAGCTTATTTCTGGATGAATATTTTTCCAGAGATTCCTGATTTCCGGCGTCATAGAGAAGGAATCCCACCTAATAACTTATTAAATTATGGTTATGCCATTTTACGGGCAGTCATTGCCCGTGCTTTGGTCTCGTCGGGTATGCTACCATCGTTAGGCATTTTTCATAGGAATAAGTATAATGCTTATTGTTTGGCTGACGATATTATGGAGCCTTATCGTCCAGTGGTAGATAAAGTTGTTATTGATATAGTTAACTCCGGAGTTGATATATCAGAGCTAAATCTCGAATTGAAACAGGTACTTTTATCTATTCCTGCTCAGGATGTAATGATGAATGGTATACGTCGCCCTCTATTGGTTGCTGCATCACAAACTGCGGCAAGTTTATACAAATGTTTTTCGGGAGAATTCCGCAAAATTGTATATCCTGATATAATTATCTGATTGTAAATGAGCTTATCCAGACTAAATGAATATAGAATTATGTGGGTAATGGTATTTTTTGATTTACCGACTGAAACGAAGAAAGAACGAAAAATGTATGCAGACTTTCGGAAAAAACTCATACAAGATGGTTTTACAATGTTTCAATTTTCAATTTATTTACGCCATTGTGTTAGTAGGGAGAATGCAGCCGTACATATTACGAGAGTAAAAAAGAGCTTACCTCCAAAAGGCTATGTGGGTATTTTATGTGTTACTGATAAGCAATTTGAAGCAATGGAACTCTTTTATGAAAAGAAGGAGAAAAATATATCTACTCCATACCAACAATTGGAGTTATTTTAGAAAACAAAGAATCGGGAAATTTCCCGATTCTTTGTTTGGGTATACACATTTTCTTTAGGTCTAAATTTTGTTGTAATCTTCTGATATATAGTGCTCATATTGAGGGTATGTTGTATACCATCACACAAATATCGTCATTTGAAAGCTAATCACAACAATCCAAGGTGCATCACCATGCGAATACTCGTTGTATACCATCACACAAATATCGTCATTTGAAAGCTAATCACAACGTATTAGTGTACATTGTCAAACCTATATCCGTTGTATACCATCACACAAATATCGTCATTTGAAAGCTAATCACAACCCGTGCCAATGAATTTATACGCCATTTATTGTTGTATACCATCACACAAATATCGTCATTTGAAAGCTAATCACAACCGGAACCCCGGTTGTTTCATTGTCAAAAAAGTTGTATACCATCACACAAATATCGTCATTTGAAAGCTAATCACAACGGGCTTTTGTTTTTATCAATTCCGATAATGGTTGTATACCATCACACAAATATCGTCATTTGAAAGCTAATCACAACGATTATTGATTGATAACAACACACCAAACCGTTGTATACCATCACACAAATATCGTCATTTGAAAGCTAATCACAACCTATATCATACCATTATGCCGTACGGTACAGTTGTATACCATCACACAAATATCGTCATTTGAAAGCTAATCACAACACTTCTGAATTCATTGTCTGATCTCTTTCCGTTGTATACCATCACACAAATATCGTCATTTGAAAGCTAATCACAACATTATCCTGTAGAGACACAGCAAATAACAGGTTGTATACCATCACACAAATATCGTCATTTGAAAGCTAATCACAACCGGTTACGCCCTCGTTATTTACACTCATAGGTTGTATACCATCACACAAATATCGTCATTTGAAAGCTAATCACAACCAATCTCTCTTTCTGCTTCTGTACATACTGTTGTATACCATCACACAAATATCGTCATTTGAAAGCTAATCACAACGTAGCATAGAAGGGCGACATCTTTTGTTCGTTGTATACCATCACACAAATATCGTCATTTGAAAGCTAATCACAACATGAAAGGTCTATTTCTTGAATGTTCTTTCGTTGTATACCATCACACAAATATCGTCATTTGAAAGCTAATCACAACGCAGCAGCCAACGCACCCATAATAATTGCAGTTGTATACCATCACACAAATATCGTCATTTGAAAGCTAATCACAACAAGCTTCCATAGCGGCTACCGATGTAGAAGGTTGTATACCAATATCGTCATTTGAAAGCTAATCACAACTAAAGCGTGGGGGTGGTATAAAATTATCGAGTTGTATACCATCACACAAATATCGTCATTTGAAAGCTAATCACAACGCGGAAAGAATAACGGGTCTTGTTCGTGTAGTTGTATACCATCACACAAATATCGTCATTTGAAAGCTAATCACAACCGCAAATGTTTCATTAGCCTGTTCAACTGTGTTGTATACCATCACACAAATATCGTCATTTGAAAGCTAATCACAACAATATCGGGGTTGCAAAAGGAGCGGTATATGTTGTATACCATCACACAAATATCGTCATTTGAAAGCTAATCACAACTCCTTATTAATCATTCATCCTTGCAAAATGTTGTATACCATCACACAAATATCGTCATTTGAAAGCTAATCACAACCGGTAATTTCTGGGCGAATATGGCTACACAGTTGTATACCATCACACAAATATCGTCATTTGAAAGCTAATCACAACGCGAAAATCATTTCCTCACGGAGTATCTTTGTTGTATACCATCACACAAATATCGTTATTTGAAAGCTAATCACAACAGGTGTTGATTGTTCTCTCCAGAGAATCATGTTGTATACCATCACACAAATGTACTAATTTGTCAGGAAGTTGTCTGTTTTTTCTGCTTAGTTTATCGATTTGAGTTCTGTCTAGCGTATTTTCGCTATTAGTCAGCTTATATTTTCGAGTATTCTATTAAGTTAATACTTATAAATTCATTCTAATAATTTTTTTTAGCTTAAGTATTATGTCGGAAAATAAAAATCCCTGTAAACGTCTAATTTACAGGGGTAAAATGTATTTTTATTTTTCAATCTGTGGAGCTGGAGGGATTCGAACCCTCGTCCAAACAAGGAACTAATTTGCTTTCTACATGCTTATCTTTGCTTCGATTGTCGGGAGTGAGCAAGACCAAAGCTACCAACTCAAACCTTAGCTTCTTTAATTTCGGACAAAAGCCGAAGCATATCTTATCCTATTTCCGATTTACCTACACCACCTGACCGGCACGCTTCGGAACCACAGCTTCCGGGTGATGTCTTGTCTCTACACCTGTGCAGAGATTAAGCTATATCTACTATACTTCGATTAAGCAGCAAGAGCGTAATTTTCTTCGCCAGTTAAATTTGTTGACGTCTGAGATTATAGTGCCAGCCGACTATGCACTGCATGCTTACAAACCACTTCATCTCGCTGTCAAAACCAGTCAACCCCAAAATGAAATATCACTAAATATGATACAAATTTCATACCATATCAGAGTAAGATTACAAAGATAGTGATTTTAATACTAATCGCAATAATGGATAATCTTTAAGATGGCTTTTTTATAAAATATGGCAAAATCGAAGGATTTATAAAATATTTCTTGAAAACTCCTTATCTTAGCCACTTTATAAAATAATCAATAATATTTAGAGGAAACTATGTCCGTATTTGATATTTACCAGAAAGAAATACAACAATTATTAGAATATGAGGATTTTCAAAATCTTTCCAAGAGAGTAATCGACTTGGCTTTAGATACAGAAGATATTTCGTTTTATAAAAAAACACTGCATCTATTAGATTGGTTAGATGGTGAAAGCAATAATAAAAACCAAATCAAAGAAAAGTATTCTTTGCTATTGGATGAATTGTGGCTTAAACTAAGCAATAAGGATATAAAAAGAAGAAGCAAACTGCTGGATGTTGAAAATCTTGTCAAAGCTTATACTAATTCTTACTTTGCTTTAGGTCCTATAAGTTTCAGTATAGCTGAAGGTGAGATTTTTGGGTTGGTGGGAGAGAATGGTAATGGAAAAACAACTCTTTTGCGTGCTTTATGTGGAGAATTAGAACCAACTGGCGGAAATATTAAATATCACTTTGAATATAAAAACCAGTACGATTTGAGGACACAGTTAATCTATATTCCTCAGCGAACAAAGGATTGGCATGGTTCATTATTATCCAATCTTCGCTTCACAGCTTCTTCTTACGGAATTACGGGAGAAGAAAATATATATTTGGTAGAATTGGTTATTGCTCGAATGGGACTTAGAAAATACAGGGCATTTGATTGGAAAAGCTTATCATCCGGCTATAAAATGAGATTTGAATTGGCAAGAATGCTGCTTCGTAAACCTAAAATATTACTTATAGATGAGCCTCTTGCCAATCTTGATATACTGGCACAACAAGTAATACTGGACGATTTTAGAAACATTGCGAAATCACCCTTCCGACCACTAGGTATCGTATTGAGTTCTCAGCAACTTTATGAGGTGGAGAAAACTTCGGATCAAGTTATTTTCCTTAAAGAAGGTAAGCCTAATGCTGATAATTATGTAAATAACCTGAAAAGCGATCTGGAAGAATCCCCAAAAGCAAATAAACTCATTATAGAATTTGAAAGTGAGTGGAATCAGGAGCAACTCCGAAATTTATTTTCATCTCTGGATATGGAAAATTTCCGGATGGAAGGAGGGAATTATATAGTTACTTTTTCGGAAAAGACTTCTTTAGAAGCTTTTTTACAAATAATTGTGGACAATAAAATACCATTGAATTATTTTCGAAATATTTCCAATTCGACCCGTCGCTTCTTTTTATCTTAATTATACATTTATTTAAATAATAAATAATATGTTCAATAAAATACAAAATTATTTACTGACACATCGCCCACTTTTGTGGAATATACGTATAATCCCTGTACTCT
Organism: Dysgonomonas sp.; assembly: GCA_032477055.1. GTDB lineage: Bacteria > Bacteroidota > Bacteroidia > Bacteroidales > Dysgonomonadaceae > Dysgonomonas_A. The sequence goes on from JAWDXP010000003.1 coordinate 250,644, forward strand.
GTGGAACTGTTCTTATAAATCTGTTTTTCTTTTTGACAGGTTTTTTATCTACAGAACTAGATTTTTCTTCATATTATGGAGGTCCTTTTTCAAATAAAGAATTTATCATCTTTGGAGCTGTTGTTTCAGCATTATTATGCTTTATCTTTTGGCTGATCATATATTCTAAGAATAATGCTTTCAAGGTATTCTATCCTAAAACAACCAAAAGTCTATATCTGGAGTTTCTACTTATTTTTGTTATCGTTTTTAGTATGGTTTTATTTCCTTATTCCTTTTATCAAGGGGTAAATAACAAAGTAAAATCTTATTCGACCGAAAAGGAGATAGTGGAAGCCATAAAAGTCTTAAAAATGGTAGATATACTTATCCCCGAAACTAAGACAGACTATTTTAAGGAGTATCCTGACGGGGAAGAGAAGTACGATGTAGATTCTTATTCTTCCCAAAATGACAGTGTATATATTAGCCCTATAGAGCGGGCAATACAACAAGCTGAACAAGAAAGTAAAATATTTGAGAATTATCCTGATTTTACTCAATTGTCATTGCTTAACTATTCCGGATATAGCCGTTTATATATTCCTGCCAGATATGATATTAAAGCACAGAATTACGAAACTGTAATCAGTTGGCTTAAAAATAAAGATAAAGAAAAAATAGAAAAATTGATGGCAGACTTTCTTGCTCTCCATGAGAAACATCAATTAGAAACTAACCTTACTGTAGATAAATGGATGGAACTTGTATATAATCCTAATAAATATCCGGTAGGGGATTTCAATCTGATAAGCCGGCACAATCTACATCCAAAAGGAGATTACTATCGCTATTCTTATAGAGATAATTCGTCTAGTAGTTATTATCTACATTACGAGGAGTTGGTCAACGGTTACGAGAATTTATTAGAAGCGACTAAAAATAAGGAAATAAAGAGTTCGTATATTTTAGTTGTTATCTGTTTTGCCTTATCCCTTACTTTATTAGTATTTGCTTATAGGGTTACTTCAGGGAAAACATGGTTGATAGCATTTGTGTCAATGGGTGTTATATTGGTTATAAATTCTTTTATTTCAATCATATTTGCTATTTCGGCAGATGGTATCGCTGGACCTCTGAATTATATTATAATTATGTTGGTCTTGTTTATAGTCGAGGCATTTATCATCTTTAGTAAAATAGCTAATAATAAAGCTAAAGGGCGATCAGGAGTAATGATAAACCACTTTATCGGATTTATCCCTCTCGTTCCTGTATTATTATATGCTCTTGTTTTTATAATTTCTGAAGAGACATGCGATGCGAAATACAGCCAAGACTGTTTCTATCGATCTATGGAGAAGTATATTATACTATTTATGTGGGGCAATGTCTGCCTGACGTTTATTTCTATGTGGCTATTTATTCGTTTTGTTTTATTGAAGTGGAAAAGCTTACCAGAACAATGATGTAAAGATTGGGCGTTAGTGAATAACTGACTGTCTACTAGAACATAAAATTTAGTGAGTGAAAAATGGCTAAACAACAAGATAAAAAAAAATCTGCTACTAAACCGACATCTGAAACTCAAAGATTAGTAGTGTCAGAAAACAATGGTAAATGGGGCTTCTTAGATGCAGTAACAGGCGAAGAGGCAGTGCCGTTTATATATGACTATGCACATTCGTTCTCTGTAGGATTGGCATTAGTTCGATTGAATGGCTGGTGGGGATATGTAGATAAAACAGGAAAGCAAGTTATCCCGTGTATATATAATCCTGCATGGTCTTTTACCAAAACGGGATTAGCTGCAGTATGTATAGAAGGTAAATGTGGGTTTATAGATCAAACCGGAGAAATAATTATACCTCTTATATATGACGATGCCCGTTATTTCAACAAAGATGGTAAAGCAAAGGTGAAGCTGAATGGTGAAACATTCTTTATAGATATGAAGGGTAATAGAGTCGAATAAGTATAGATATGGATGACTAAAAAAAGACCTGACATTAATCAGGTCTTTTTTATTTTATATCTTCTTATTCTGCCATTTTCCACGTGTAAGATAAAGGAATGAGAAAATCATCAACAATCCCCAATATATATACTCTACTGTCCAACATACAGCAACAGAGGACTTAGCCCGGATTACTATTAAATACATGGCAATAACATAAAACACAATCGTAATCATCTCGAAAACCAATGCAGCCTTTGTATTTCCTGTTCCCGATATAGAATTAAACAATATTGTCCCCAAACTACAGATCGGTAAAGCAAATAATAAAACAAATAGGGGAGTAACCGTTTCGTGAACCAAAGAAATGTCTTTATCGGATGCAATCATGGAGATCCAGAATTGCGGCGAGATGGCTGTTACAACAGCCATTATGATAATAACAGCCAGACTCAATAAACAGATACGTTTAATCAGAGGTAATACGTCATCGTATTTTTTAGCTCCCACAGTATTACTTACCAGTGTATTTGCTGTAGTAGATAAAGAGTTCATGGGTATGAAATAGATCATGTAAAAGGTACGGATAATGTTAGTTATCGCTAAATCCCTTTCTCCATGATTTTCTATAGCAATAAAGAAAATAAACCAGGTGGACATCGATATAGCATATTGAGCCATAGTAAACATCGAAATATTTAGAATCCTTTTCACTACAGAAAACTGAAACTTCATCTTGTGAAAACCATATTTATCCAGATCAACAGTTCTGAATGTGTACACAATGAAAAAGATGGCAGATGCTATTTCTGCAATAACAGAAGCTATTGCAGCCCCTGCAATGCCTAATTCGGGCATACCGAAATTTCCGAAGATCAAACAATAGTCGAAAATGATATTTACAACAGCCATCACCACAGCATTCAGGGTCAGTACCGATGTACGTGCTATACCTACATAAAATGCCCTGAACATGATGTTGATCGAAGCAAAGAAGAAACCAAATGTTCTCCAGCCCAGGTATGTACTTGCGGCATCATATACCTGCGGAGACTTTACTAATATAGGTAGCAGGCTCTTGGAAAAAACATTGGAAGCAATATATAATAAAGCAGCAAATACTAATAAAAATACTATACCTTGTATCACAATTGCTCCTATCTGGTCGAAGTTCTTCTCACCGTTTCTTCTTCCGATCATTATCTGTGCTCCTATACTAAACCCGAAACAAAGCATGAAAAAAGCGATATAGTATATGCCGGCTAAACCGGAAGCACCGAATTCTACTTCACCCACTCTTCCGAGAAAAATAGTATCGGTTATTTGAATTATATTTTGGACAAGCAAGCCAATCATAATGGGCATACTCACTTTCCATATATCTTTGTACGAATAAGTCATATTGTCTTTATTTAAATTTGGAGCAAAAAAATGGGATGATTCGAAGACCATCCCAATAAATAATTTATATAATAAACCTTTATTTATTTATCAATTTATTGGTTTTGGTATCAGGAAACACGATCCATGGCTTAAATGTCTTAGCCTCTTCAAAATCCATCAACGCATATGATATAATAATGATAATATCGCCGGGCTGAACTCGTCGGGCAGCAGCACCATTCAAACAGACCATTCCTGTTCCTCGCTCACCCTTTATGATATAAGTCTCCAGACGTTCACCGTTATTATTATTTACAATCGCCACTTTCTCCCCAGCAATCATATTTGCCGCATCCATCAAATCTTCATCAATAGTAATACTACCGATGTAATTTAGGTTAGCATCTGTAACTGTAACCCTATGTATCTTCGATTTTAGAACTTCTATTTGCATTTTTATTTTATCATTCCCCATTTTTAAAATAAGTAATGTTATCTATAAGACGAACATCACCACAAAAAACAGCTATACATCCCACAGCATAAGAAGTTTCTTCCCAATTCTTAATAGGCTGTAAAGAATTTCCATCTACAATTTCAAAATATTCAACTTCTAATAAATCCGACTGATTTATTTTTTCAATTACAAAGTTAATAGTTTCAGTTACATTTTTGGAAACAAAACCCTTACTTTCTTTCAATGTAGCATATATAATAGCAGCCGTATCTCTTTCCAAATCGGTCAGACGCTGATTGCGGCTACTCATTGCCAAGCCGCTCTGTTCACGTTTGATAGGCATTCCCATTATTTCGACAGGAATGTCATATTGGCGAACCATTTCTCTTATAATGGCCAGTTGTTGGAAGTCTTTTTCGCCGAAATAAGCTTTATCTGGCTTTACAATATCGAATAACCGGCTCACCACCTGAGCAACACCATTAAAATGTCCGGGACGAAACTTACCTTCCATCACTTTGTCTAACTGACCAAAATCGAACTGACGTGTATCAGGCTCAGGATAGATTTCTTCAACGGCAGGGACAAATACAATATCGACACCTGCCTCTCGTAGCAGATTTAAATCATTTTCTATTGTATGCGGATATTTTTCTAAGTCTTCTTTGTTATTAAACTGGGTTGGGTTTACAAAGATACTGATAATGGTTATATCATTATTTAGAACGGACTCTTTCACTAAAGAAATATGTCCTTCGTGCAGAGCACCCATTGTCGGAACAAAGCCTGTCTTTTTACTTTCATCCTTAATTAGGGAAACGGCTTTTCGGACATCCGAAACAGTATACAAAACCTTCATAATATTGTTACCTAAACTACCCGTTTGAATTTCTGTGCAAAGCAAATAAATATTTATGACATACGAAACTTTATATGCACTTGATTTATTAAAAATCGTTTCATTTCCGATTCTTGGAAATTTTCCCCTCTGTATTTTTGCTTAAAACCACATTTTTTTTTATTATCTTTGTAATCTCAAAGAAATAAGCAAAGCAATAACAGATGAGCGTGAAAAAAGTTTTATTCATTACCCAAGAAATTTTCCCTTACCTTCCTGAGTCAAATTTAGCAGAGAATTGCAGATATATCCCCCAAGCTATACAAGAAAAGGGCAAAGAAATCCGGACTTTCATGCCAAAATTCGGAAATATCAATGAACGACGTAATCAACTTCATGAAGTTATACGTCTATCGGGAATGAACCTAATTATAGATGATACAGATCATCCTCTGATTATTAAAGTGGCATCGATACAGGCAGCACGTATGCAGGTATATTTTATCGACAATGATGACTTCTTTAGCAGAAAATATACTACAACTGATGATGAGGGGAATGAGTTTCCCGATAATGACGAGCGCAGTATATTCTATGTGAGAGGAGTTCTGGAGACGATCAAAAAGCTTAGATGGATACCGGATGTTATTCACTGTCATGGTTGGATGACTGCCCTAACTCCATTGTATATAAAAACTGCATTTGCCGACGATCCTTGTTTCAAGGATACAAAAGTTGTTTATTCATTATATAATGACGACTTTAAAGTTCCTTTTCCTGAAAAATTTGCTTCGAAGCTCAAATTAGCAGGTATTACAGATAAAGACGTTAAAGATATTGCAGGAGCACCTGTCGATTATGTAAAACTTACAGATTTTGCGATGAAGTACTCCGATGGAGTGGTTCAATGCGAAGAAACCGTAAACCCTGCTTTGTTAGAATATATTGAGAAGAACAAATTGCAGTTCCTTCCTTATCAGGGAAGCAGGGAAGCAATGATAGATCCTCTCAACGCATTTTACGATACATTATAATTTCATAAAAAAAATGAAAAACGTAGTTTTAGTTTTACAACTACGTTTTTTTTATGATCTTTGGACATCCAAAAACGTAATTTTAACGAAATATGAAAATAAAATCGTTACTAGTTTTATTCTCTTTCTTTACTTTTCTGGCTTTCATCTCTTGTGATGATGATCTCAACGAGATAGGAAGTTCCATTCAGCCTCCTTCCGATACTATCTCTGTAGTTACTGATACAATTCCGATCACTGCACGTACAATATCTATGTTTGACTCCGTATATGCAAGAACAACAAGGGCTGTATTGGGTAAATACGAAGATGATCTGTTCGGGAGTATAAAATCCGACTATCTATGTCAATTTTATTTCCCTGAATCTTCGACATTGTTCAAAGATCAGATAAAGAGCATCGATTCTTCTTTTATACATATAAGTTATTCAGGTTTCTCGGGAGATTCTCTTTCTCCGATGGGTCTGACTGTATATAAAGTAACATCCACTCTTCCCGAATATTTTTACACAAATATAGATCCTACAAAATATGCGGATATGAATCAGGTTCTAGCAAATGAGGCATATACTATTGCAGGAAACCAAAACAGTCAAGTTAAGGCAAAATTTGATATGGATCTTGCTAAGCAAATTTATGAAGGATGGAAAGATAAGACAATAACAGATAATGCATCTTTTCAGAAATTCTTCCCGGGAATATATGTAACTACCAATCTGGGATCGAATAATCTGTTACAAACAAGCAATACACGACTAAGTATATATTATACCTATAGTTATAAGGATACAACCGGGGTAACAAGAGATACAACAGGTGTTTCTGTTATTGCTAATACCGAAGAGGTATTACAATTGAATCATCTGAAAAATACCAATCCGGAACATTTGTTTCAGGAAGGAACAGGGCAGGCATATTTGAAAACTCCGGCAGGGGTCTACACCGAAATTGAGATTCCGGTTGAGAAAATTGTTGAGAACATGGAAAAAAATAAAGTGTCAGCTATAAACTCTGTCCAATTTATTTTGAAAGGTTATACAGAAAAAGAACCTTCAACTACTGAGTATGATTTGCTGCAACGTCCTTCTCGATTGCTTCTCATACATAAAGATTCTGTAGATGTTTTCTTTAAAGAGAGAAAGCTCCCTTATCCTAACAGTACTAGTAAATTGAGTTATCTAAGCAATGCAAGAAGTACATCTAATAATACATATAGTTTCGACAATCTTTCGCGTCTCATTACAGAATGTGTGAAACAGGATATGAAAACAGCTTCCTTTGTTCTTATACCTGTGGAGACAGAGTATATATATAATTCCAGTACATCATCTTATGATATGGTAGGAGTTTATCATTCAATGTCTCCGGCATTTGCAATTCTAAGAAATGATTCGGATAATTTAAGGTTTGAGCTTATTTACAGTAAATTTTAGAGATACCTATCTATAATAGAAATAAGATAATTTGTATAAAAAATTATCTTATTTTTTTATCTACACCATTTTACAATCTATGATTAACATAGTTAATCAAAGTGAAAAATTCCTTGACGTGTGTAATTTTGGTGTTATCTTTGTTATATAAATATAGTATTATACTATCTGACGGAAATGCTTGATACTATCATAAAAGGACTATTCATCGGTATATTGGTTTCTGCCCCTATGGGACCGATCGGAGTCCTTTGTATTCAGCGTACATTAAGAGAAGGGCGGTTGCATGGGTTTATATCAGGCATAGGAGCTACTTTTTCAGATCTCGTTTATGCTATAATATCCGGATTGGGTGTGAGTTTTATTATGGATTTTATACAACAAAACCATTATCCTCTCCAGATTGCAGGTAGTTTACTTTTGCTGGCTGCCGGATACTTCATCTACAAATCCAATCCTGCCAAAAAACTCTTAATACAGGATGAAAAGAAATCGCCATATTGGAAGAATTTCGTATCATCTTTTTTTATAAATCTTTCCAATATAGGTATCCTGTTTTTCTTTATAGCCATGTTTGCCCGATTCAACTTTATCGACCCGGTACATTCTTCCCAGAATATTATCGGAATCATATCCATAGGAATCGGAACTATCATATGGTGGTTACTTATTTCTACTATTGTAGATAAAGTACGAACGAGGTTCAATCCCCGGGGGCTCAAGGTTTTCAATAATATATTAGGTGTAGTCCTGATTCTGATAGGAATTGTAGGTATTATTTCCGGTACTTATAGTTTGATAGAAATGATATAAAAAAACACTCTTCATTGTTATAAAGAGTGTTTCCTGTATAATGACCTTTACAGATCAGACTATTTCTTTTTTTTCTTCCTTGTAAATGCAGACTTAACTTTCTTTACTGCAAAACCTAATAGTATAGGCTGAGCGATCTCCCATAACAACGGTGACAATGATAAAAGCATCTTTCCCGTATTGGAGCCTTCAGATTTAGCCTTTTTTCCTGTGAAGACTGAAAATACATCCGAAACCCCACTTTTTGCTGAGGAGAAAAGACTACCAACCAATAAATGCCCGAAGTTATTTTTAGTATAATCCAAGTTCCCGAGAAGTCTGTCTTTGTGTCCCTGACGCTCTCTTCTCAGAATCTCTCTCTCGAATCGGAGTTCCTCTAAAGGTGATAGTTTAGTCTTCATCCTTTTCTATTTTTTTAATTATTCGAATGGTTATATTGACAAATGCCCGTCTTACTTTTTTTCCGAATAATAATATTACAATAAAAAGTAAAAGAACAAACAGTATTAATATTCCGAATCCTAATGAATAGTCGTTTAAAGCTTGCCCAAGAGTAATCCCTACCCCTATTAATAAAAGGATAAAGAAGATGAGTCCGAAGACTACACTCATTAGGGTATACATTAAATAAGATACAGAACTTGCTATTTTTTCATAGGCTTTCAGTTTAAATAACTGTATCTCCTTATCTATATAACCTAACAGGTCAGTCCTAGACTCATCTATTAGTTCTTTAAAATTATTATACTCGTCCGTATTATTCTTCATCATCAACAAGTCCTTCTAATTCAGCCTCTACATCATCAACTGAACCTTTCACATTGTTTTTAACTTTATCTACGAGTTTATTAATTTCCTTAAGCCACTGTTCTTTTTTATCAGAAGCAGCAACGTATCCCGCAGCAGCACCAACAGCCGCTCCAATAGCTAGAAATAATAAGTTTGAACTAGATTTACTCATGGTTTTATAAATTAATACTATAATATTAAATCTCTCTTTCTTTTTCTAAATAACAATAAACATACGCTTTTGTTTCAATAAACACTTCTAATGTAGTGTATTTTTAAGAATATCCACGTAAATACGTTAATTGAATTAAACTTCGTTAACAATTATCGTCTGCAACTTCTCCCAAAAGAGTAGCCGAAGTACAGGATGTTACTTTCACTTTTACTACCTCTCCTATACGATGATTTTTCTTATCAAAAATGATGACCTTATTCTGAGAAGAGCGACCGAATAATTGCTCTTTCGATCTTTTTGAAAAGCCTTCGACCAAAACTTCGAATGTTTTGCCTATATCTTTTTTGTTACTTTCGGCGGACAACTCATTCTGCAAATTTATTATTTCTTGTAGACGTCTTACTTTTATCTCATCCGGAATATTATCTTCCAACTTTTTGGCTGCATAAGTACCGGGACGTTCCGAATATTTAAACATAAAAGCAGAATCAAATCCTACTTCACGCATCAGAGACAAAGTATCCTGATGGTCTTCTTCCGTCTCGGAATGATATCCACACATTATATCTGTTGATAGTCCACATCCCGGAATAATACGCTTAATTGCTGCAATACGGTCTAAATACCATTCGCGGTCATATCTACGCTTCATTACCCCAAGTATCTTTGTGCTCCCTGACTGCACAGGCAAGTGGATAAATTTACAAAGATTGTCATACTTTGCAATCATTTCCAGCGTATCATCTGTCATATCAGTAGGATAGGAGGTCGTAAAACGAATACGCATATTAGGAGCTTCCAGAGCGACCATTTCTAATAGTGCCGTGAAGTCTGTAATTGAGCCATCTTCATTTTCAAATTTATATGAATTGACATTTTGCCCCAAAAGCGTCACTTCTTTGAAGCCCTTGTCCCGCAAGTCTTTCAATTCATTTAAAATACTTTGAGGTTCGCGGCTACGCTCACGTCCGCGTGTATAAGGCACTATGCAATAAGTACATACTTTATCGCATCCACGCATGATAGAAATAAAACCGGAAATATGATTTCCTCCTATTTTCAGAGGAATAACATCTTTGTAAGTTTCTGTTTTGGAAAGTACTACATTAATAGCTTTCTCTCCTTTTTCGGCAGCACCTACCAGATTGGGTAAATCCAGATAAGCATCGGGACCCACAACAATATCAGCATGATGCTTGTCAAGTAGCTCTTCTTTAGCTCTTTCAGCCATACAACCCAAAACACCGATCAGCATACCCGGCTTCTTTTTTTTCTTTATAGCGTTTAGATATTCTAATCGCTGAATAACGCGCTGTTCTGCATTATCACGTACCGAGCATGTATTAACAAATACCGCGTCGGCATCTTCCAGCTTATCTGTCATCGAATAACCATCCATTTCCATAACGGCTGCAACTACTTCACTGTCTGCTACATTCATTTGACAGCCATAAGTCTCGATGAACAGTTTTTTTTCAGTCGTGGATTTAAAGTCCAGTCCTTGATTGTTGTCCATAAAATATTGTTTTAATTAAATATGGTACAAAGGTAATCATTCTTATTCTATGGCTAAATTTTTAGGATAAGTTATTAACGTAGGAACAGTTTTGGTTGTGAGTTTGTAAAAAAAGGAGTTTGTGTTTTGTTAAAGAATAAGTTGTTTTTAAAAACAACTCTAAAATAAATTAGGGACAAATTTGTCCCTAATTTATTCTGATTTATTTCATATTGAAGAAATATCTTTTAAAAAACTAACTAAGATTTCTTATTTATCTATCTCTACCAATTCATATTTTTGATTTCCCATGCCTATTTTCTCTGCATGTTCTACAGCGTGAATACCCTTTTTAGACTCCATACGTTCTATTAGATGGATTTTTCCATGATCGGTGGATGCATAAACTTGGTCTACACAAGCTTTGTCTAAAGCCACAGGATCGAGAGATGCAAGAATACCGATATCTCCCATTTCTGGGTTAGCAGGGTTGGAATCACAATCGCAATCTACAGACAGGTTATTCATTACACTAATATAAATAATCTTATCGCCACAATGATCGGCTACGGCTTTTGCAGCTTCGGACATGGTTTCAAGAAATTCTTCTTGTGTAGGGCTTCCCCAACTTGTTGTGCTTGTTCCTCCCGAGTGTATAAGGCGTTTACCATTTGCTGATGCGATGCCGATAGACATGTTTTTGATAGCTCCTCCGAAACCAGCCATAGCATGTCCTTTGAAGTGAGATAAGATAACTGTAAAGTCATAGTTCAGGAAGTTTTTACCTACAATATCGCGCGTAATGTGGCTTCCTCCAACAACAGGTAAATCGACTTCCCCATCTGCATCCATAATATCTACATTCGCAATGTCCATAAAACCATGATCACGTGCTGCTTGCAGGTGGTCTTCGGTGCTGGAACGTTTTCCTCCATAGGCAGTATTACATTCGATAATAGTACCGTTAACTGACTTAACCAAATCGCCGATCAAAGCAGGTTTCAGGTAATTATTTCCACCCGGTTCTCCCGTACTGACTTTGATAGCTACTTTATTACCTTTAGCTTCACGTCCAAGAGCCTGATAAATTTTCATAAGGCTTTCGGGCGTGATTTCCTTTGTTATATATACTTTTGAAACACCTGTTTCAGTACTATTTTCTGCATTCGTTTTGTTTTCTGAAGAATTGCAGCTATAGCCGCATAGTGGGAACAGAAATGCAATGATAAATATCCAAAAATTCTTTCTCATATCTTTATCTTTTTAATAAGTGTTTGATTATTAGATATCCGAATGTTACTTGTAGAAACATACCGGGAATACCTATGCGAAAATCTTGTATGGCAACCAAGAAACTGCCAATTAATAACCATTCTACCACAGTACCCAAAAGTTGGTACGATAAAACTACCAATATCAGAATAGGAATAGAAATTCGTTTGAAATAATTGGCGGCTAAACCGGCAGACAATGCAAGTAAGGCAGATTTTGCCATAATAACAGACAATATATTCAGCGTGGGCATGTTGAATAACAAATAGTTTACAAGAGGTGACAACAGAGCTGTCAATAATCCTGCTTTCCATCCATATTTATAAGCAGCTATTAGCGTAAAGAAATAGATAGGTAGAAAAATGAGTCCCCCTTTGGGTATTAGATGTACTAGTTGTGGTAAAGCAATATTGCCTATAACAAAAAGCAGGGCTATCAGGTAAGTTTTGCTGTCCTTGTAATTTAATGAATATAGTTTTAATGTGGCTGTTTCCATATGCTATGTCATTTTAATTTATTGTTTTTATTTTAGGGCAGATAAGGATATATTTCTTTGAGAAAAATATCGCGTTTCATAATCCGGTAATGAGGATCGTATGCTTTCGAGTAAGGTTTGCTATGATGTACTGCATATTTACCTTCTTCCAATAACCGAAAGATATTTTCCCTGTCCTGAGAGTAATTTAGAAAGGGTAAATTCATTGTCTGGATGATGGAGTCTATTTCTGTCCATTCTTTTTTCCAATCTTCGATTGTGATGGGCTGTATATCCTTGGCACTTCGTATAAATGCATCAAAATAGACGTTGCGGGAGATGAGTCCTTCTTTGATGACTGATAGATTTACCCGATAGAAATTACCGTTGTAACCGGTGGGTTCATAATAGGCGCCTGTCGATTGTTCGAATGAAGCTAGTTCTTTGTTCAGATAAGCTCCTGCTGCTGTAGTATCATTAATCATATGTCCGGGACCAAAATAATCCTGAAAAAAACTCTTATATAAATCTTGTAATGTTGATTCCGGATAAGTATTGAGCTGTTTCTCCACTGCAAGACGAATTCTCTCATTCTGGTCTGCTTTAGCCGGAAATCCCAGAAATAATATTGTTATAAAGATTATAATAATTTTCATAAGCAAGCGCCTTATAGATTAATTGCTACACCTCCCATAAATGTGGCACGAGGCATAGGATAGCCCAACATAGTCTCATATTTTCTTGCTGTTAGGTTGTCTCCTTTAACAAAAATTCCAAGCCATTTTTGCGCCTGATAAGATGCTCGTGCATCTACCAATGTATAGCTGCTTGTTTGAGAGTTTTCTCCTGTCGACAGATATAATTTATCAATTAGTTGAGCACCGGCACTGAATGAAAATTTACCGGGATTATAGGTTAGTCCTGTATAAAATTTATGTCTGGGTGCACCTGTAATTGGTGTATCCATATGTAGGTAACTATAATTAGTATTTAAACTAAGGTTATTAAGTATCTGATAATTCAGGCTGAACTCTATCCCTTTGTTCGCAAAATCTCCTACATTTCGATTCTGCGGACGACTATCTACCTGAATCACTTCTATTATGTTGTCTCCCTCAATATAAAACAATGTAAGTTCCATTGACAATCGGTTATTTAACAAACCTTGCGAGACTGTAAAATCGTAACTTAAACTGCTTTCGGGTAACAAATCTTCATTGGCAGCAGCATACATATACAATTCACGCATGTTGGGAGTACGAAAACCTTTTGATACAGAGAATTTCAGATGTGTCTGCTCTGCTGCTTTGAATGAGATTCCAGCTTGTGGTATCCATTCACTGCCATATAGCTTATGATTTTCCAAGCGAATTCCGGCATTTAGCATAAATCTGCCTAACTCTTGTTGTGCAGAGAGGTAACCGGCTATTTCATGAAGTTTGATATGGTCGGCATATATCTCTGTTTCAGGGTCACGATAAGCATTGCCTCCATATATTTTTACATCGAAACCTCCTGTAATAGTATTCCCTCTGAACAGGTTTGCCGATTGATATATATTCACTCCACTCATATAGTCTGTCGAATTGAAGAGATAGGGTCGTGGTGTTCCTCCTTCAAAATAGCCATCATTTATTTCGTGGTCTCCCCAGTTATAATAAAAATTCGCAGCTCCGCTGGTTTTGCCATAATTGTTTTCTAAAGATAGTCCGGCCATACCTCGTAACACGTCTGCTTTTCCGTCCAGCATGGGTCTGCTTTCCGTTCCCGGATTTTGCGATTTCGATTTGGCAATATTCACATTACCAGTGATTTTCCATTCATTCGAGAGTTCGTAGCCGAGTTTTGCGAATCCACTTAAAGATTCAAATTCCGAATTTACACGATGTCCGTCTGTTCGTTCGTAGTTGCCACTTACCACACCGGAGAATTTTCCTTTTCGATAGCTGTCGGTTAGGGAGTATCGCATGGTTCCGTAAGAGCCTCCCATTAGTCTGGCAGATAAGTTGTTCCCATCCTTAATTGCTTTACGGGTAATAATATTTATGGCACCGCCCATAGCGTTTGAGCCATAAAGGATAGAAGCAGCTCCTCGCGAAACTTCTACACGTTGGGCGTCTGATGCCATATATGCATCTGCAACAGGGTGTCCGTAGATAGTTGCATATTGAGGATGTCCGTCGATGAGGATAAGTACACGCCCTGCTCCTCCGCCAAAACCTCGCAAATTGATTCCGCCTGCTGCACCCGTAGATACTCCATAACCTGCCATTCCGCGTGATGTGACGAAAAGACTGGGAACATGTTTCATCAGAACAGGTAGCAGGTTTGTTTCTTCGCTCTGTTCTATTGCTTTTCGATCGACCACACTTACCGGAACAGGAATAATACTACGTTCGATGGGTACACGTGAGCCTGTTACAACAACCTCATTCAGATTGTAAGATCTGTCGGATATACTATCGTTACGGCTTTGAGCCGAAAGTAATAATGGGAAAAGTGGTAATGCCAGAAGTATGTTTTTAATGTTTCTCCTCATGTATTAAAATGACTGGTGATTATTATCTTTTGGTATGATCTTCTTATGTTGCAAAATTAGTTATTATAAAAATAAATAATTTTGTTAAGAGGTTCATTTATTTTTGTTCTAAAGTTCAAATATATTTTTTAAGATGAAAAGTTCACTATAGATTTACGCATTTTACTTATAAATTCTTCTATTAAAGGAAAAATAGCCTCTGCTGAAGTTGCCTCATAGCTTAACTTTTCTAATGGACACCAATCGGTGTTATCTCTATTTTTGATGAAAGAAACCACATGCTCATAGTCAACTTTTATATCTGCCTCGCGTAGCAAAACTAAAGCTGATAAACTGATTGTATTAGCGTAAAGTTGACCGATACCTCCCAGAATCATCAAAGCTGCGGCACCTTTTCCTACAACTTTGTCTGCTATACGTGCATCTTTGAGAAAGCCGGGTTTATTTTTTACCATGTCATACAGATC
The DNA here is from genome assembly GCA_032477055.1 of Dysgonomonas sp. Classification (GTDB taxonomy): domain Bacteria; phylum Bacteroidota; class Bacteroidia; order Bacteroidales; family Dysgonomonadaceae; genus Dysgonomonas_A. Next base: position 265,750 of record JAWDXP010000003.1, read on the forward strand.
GGCAACTCCACGTTGTGTGAAAGTATATATTTCGTCAAAATTTTCAACTACACAAGAGTAATTTCCTTCGTGTAGAATTTTTATAAGCTTTTCCATTTTAGTCTGATTAAAAATCTAGTTTTTGTTTTAATTGTTCTGTATATAAATCAATCCGGCGCATTTCGTTCGGAATATCGATTGTTTGCGGGCAATGCGGTTTACATATCTCACAACCTATGCAATGACTTGCCTGACGAAGTTTAGGAACATTCCTGTCATATCCGACCAGAAATGCCCGGCGCGCTTCCTTGTAGTTTTCGTCATTAGAACTTTTCAGTCGTTTTCCTGCACTGATGATACGATTGTAATGACCGAACGTGGACGGAATATCTACTCCATAAGGACAAGGCATACAATACTGGCATTCTGTACATTGTATATAATCGTCATTCATCATGATATCCGTAACTTTTTCCAGAGCGGTATATTCTTCTTCCGTGATAGGGTCGAGTGGGGAATAAGTGCGGATATTTTCCTGCAAATGCTCCATATACACCATTCCGCTAAGTACAGTCAGCACACTTTGCGGAGTTCCTGCATAACGGAAAGCCCATGAGGCGGCACTATCTTCGGGACGTATCTGTTTAAGAAGATTCAATGCTTGCGCACTCAGACGAGATAAACGCCCTCCCAAGAGAGGTTCCATGACGATGGCAGGAACATTCTTTTTCTCCAATTCGCCCAACAAATATTGAGCATTGGTGTTCCAGCCCGAAGCATGAAGCCAGTCTATATAATTAAGCTGTATCTGACAAAAATCCCATTGATAATCCATAGCGAGAAGGTAATCGAATACTTCAATTTCTCCATGATAGGAAAAACCTAAATTCCGGATGCGTCCGGCTTTACGCTCTTTGAAAAGGAAATCGAGTAGGTTGTTGTCAAGAAAACGTTTCCGAAAGTCTTCCATTCCTCCCATTCCGATTCCATGTAACAGATAATAGTCAAGGTAATCTACCTGTAAGTCCTGCATGGATTTACGATACATTGCTATTCCTGCTTCGAGGTTACGTGAAACATCTGCCCGATGATTGGACATTTTGGTAGCAATAAAGAATTTTTCGCGCGGATGGCGTTTCAGGGCAATCCCTGTAGCTGTTTCCGACCAGCCTCTAACGTATACCGGAGCAGTATCGAAATAATTGACTCCATGTTCTATTGCATAATCTACCAATTGGTTTACAGTATCTTGGTCTACTTCATCTTCACCTTTTTCATTCTTCCGCAAAGGCCAGCGCATACAGCCATATCCCAGCAATGATATTACATCTCCTGTATGAGGATTCGTTCGGTAGGTCATTTTGTCGGTCGGAACTTCGCCTATCGATCCGCCCTCTGCCGTGACCGTATTATTGGGTTTACATCCTGCTAAGGCTGCTGTTGTAACAACTGTGCCTGCCCCTAGTACTCTTAGAAAATTTCTACGGCTTATATCTTTTCTGTTCTTATCTTCCATACTGATTCTCTTCTCTTTTTTAGATCGAATGATGTCTTACATTTCCTTCTACATAGATGGCACTGAACGGACGTGCCGGACACAGATTTTCGCAGGCTCCACACCCAATACATATTTCTTTGTCTATTGTGGGTATTTTCAATGAATCGCTATAGCCCGGGTCGCGTGCTATAAGAGTAATTGCACCGGTCGGACAATGGCGTTCGCAGTTGTTGCATTGTATATCATCCCTGTTCACTACACAATTATCTTTGATCCAGACCGCAGTACCAATAGAGATCGCCGATTTGTCGGCTGTGGTTATCGGTTTGATAGCACCCGTAGGACAAACTTGCGAACATTCGACGCACTCGGGACGGCAATACCCTTCTTCATACGACATTTCGGGTTGCATGAATGTGGACAATTTTTTCGATGGGCTCAATATATTGTTAGGACATGCCGATACGCAAAGCTGACATGCCGTACAATGGTCTTTCATATTTTGCGCACTCAATGATCCGGGCGGAACAAGCGGGGTTTTCCTATTGGGGATTTTTTTATCTTCGATTTCCGCCAATCCACCATCGACATGCAATTGTTGAGCTTTTATAGTACTACTGACTGCTAATACTCCAAGTATCGAAAGAGCACTACGGCGAGATACTCCTTCTTGCTCATCTGTATTGGTTGCAGCTGTTTCTATCTGTTTTTTCTTGTTTGTTTTTGCAAGAGTATATTGCATAGCACCTGATTTACATTTTTCGATGCAATTGAAACAGGTTACACATCGGCTATAGTCTATCTGTTGATTTTTTATATCGATACAAGATGATTTACAATTGCGGGCACATAATCCACAGCTATTGCATTTCTCATTATTAAATACCGGTTTGAATAATGAAAATCGGGAAAGTAATCCTAGAAATGTACCTACCGGACAGATCGTATTACAATAGGTACGCCCATGTCGCCATGCTAATATTGAGACAATAACTAACGTAAGAAGAGCGATACCGAAGGTAATCCAGCTTTTGACCCATACCTCTGTAGAGTAAAATGCATAACTATTGGCACGTTCGGCAACGAGCGCCAACAGATTATTCCCCAAACGGTAAAGAGGAGCGAAGAAGTTAGCAGCTATTCGTCCGTATGCAGCATAGGGGTCTAGTATGGAAACTACCATACTAACCCCAGCTATAATAGATATAATGAACAAGCCTAATACACTGTATCGTAGCCAAGACTTAGCTTTCGAATATCGGAAACGGTTCTTCTTGCCTTTCTGCCTTCCCGATATAAAGGAAATGCCGTCCTGAAATACTCCTAGTGGACAGATCACAGAACAATAAATGCGCCCGAAGAGCAAAGTTAAAATTGCAAGGACAATTATTGCCGTGACATTTACTGCCAGTATGGCTGGTATGAGTTGTATTTTAGCCATCCATCCGAACCATAGGTGTATTGTTCCGGTGAAGTCGAGGAATAGCATCGTTATCAGTATTGTGAATAATACTGCAAATATTACCCTGATTTTTTTTAACATTGGTAATCTGTTTTTTCGTTTTACTTAGTTTATCATCTCATTATCGCGTAACCATTTCCTGATATCATTCTCTGCATTCTTTACACTTCCTCCCCGAACTGGAAGCCCTTGAAGCACATTGGCTTTTGGACAAAGTTTCTTTATATCATCCATACTGCGTCCCATACGTGATCCTTCATGTGTTATGAAAGGAAGAATCGTTTTCCCCGAAAAATCGTAACCGGAAAGCAATGTAGCCACAGGAGGAGCTATTGTACTCCACCAGTTAGGCGAGCCGACAAAGATAATATCATATGAATCAAAATTCTCTATTTTCCCTTTTATCTCCGGTCTGGAGTCACTGTTGATCTCAGCTTTAGCTTGATCTACACAAGCCTGATAGTCTCTCGGATAGGCTTTGACCGGAACAATCTCGAATATATCTGCACCTGTCATTGCTTTTATTTGTTCAGCCATATGGCGGGTATTTCCGCTGTTGCTCCACGAAAAATAAACGACAAGTATCTTTTTTGTTGGCGTTTTTGCCTGCGCTTGTAATTGAATATTGAGTCCCATACACATAGTTAGAATTGCTATTAATAAAAATTTCATTCTCATATTTGTCAGATATTAAGCTGTTTATATAGGCAAATCTATATAGATAATCTTATTCTGACTATTGCAATTCAAACCATCACTTGTTCAAATCAAACAGCTTGTAAAGTGCGGTGTGCAGTAGGAGGTAAATCGGTATGTTTTTTTATAAAATTGCTAAAAGATGCAAGCTCTTCAAAACCTAAGGCAAACGCAATTTCACCTATCGAATAATTGGAATGTTGCAGTAACTGCACAGCTTCTTGTACAATACGGCTTGTTATCAGCATAGAGGTTGTTCTTCCTGTCGTAGACTTTACCACCCTGTTCAGATGATTTACATGGACGGACAATCGTTCTGCATAGTCGTTTGCCGTTTTCAATGTAAGAGTTTTGTGAGGTATCTCTACCGGAAACTGACGTTCTAATAATGCTAAAAATAATTCGGCAGTACGCTGTCCCGCATTTTTCAGAGGTACATACGTATTGGTTGTTTGTAGTTTCATTGCTTCATGTATAAGTATATGAAGGTAACTACGTAAGATATCGCTTTTCTGGGTATAGCCCGAATTAAATTCATCCTGCATTTTCAGGAATAGTTCTTTGATATTTTTTACAGTATTATCATCCAGAAAATAGATACGTTCTTTGGATATGTCCAACAACGGGGTTTCGGATAATGAGCTGTTACGATCTCCGCTTTTCAGAAAAGGCTCGTTAAATATAAAATACATACCTCTCTCTTTTCCTGCTGCTATGGCTTCCCACGCGTAAGGAATCAGCGGATTGGAAAATAACATAGCCGGACGGTCTATCATTATCCATTTGTCGGCATAATAAAGTTTTCCGGTATCTAATATCAGACTGACTTTATAAAAGTCACGATAGCTGAAAGATGTTTTGCCGATATTGCACCAGCTTACACCCACATCTGTATATTCTTCGCCTTTGTTTATTATTACCGGACCTCTGTTATCTATTCGTTTGTAAAATTCTGCAAGGCTTTCGATCATGGGATTAATTATCAGATTAGTTTCTAAATATAGTAATTTTATAAAAAAAGAATAAGGATACATTCATATGCATCCTTACTTTTGTATTTTTTTATAATTTACAGTCCTGTCATCCGTTCAATCTCTTCGGGATATCGGTCTCCTTCTAATATAATCTTGGCACTGGTCTCATTGATATTTCTAATATCTTCCGAGGATAACTCAATGTTGGCTGCTCCCAGATTTTCTTTCAACCGATGGAGTTTTGTTGTTCCCGGTATCGGAGAAATCCAAGGCTTTTGGGCCAATAACCACGCCAGGGCTATTTGTGCAGGGGTAGCTTCTTTCTCTTCTGCCATTCTTTTTAATAAGTCTACTATTTCCTGATTTGCCTTGAGTGCTTCGGGGGTGAAACGTGGTAAGACATTCCGAAAGTCCCCATCGGCAAATTTTGTATCTGCCGTAAAATTACCTGTCAGATAACCTTTTCCCAGCGGACTGAATGGTACAAACCCTATACCTAGTTCTTCGAGCGTTGGGATGAGTTCTTGTTCAGAATGCCTCCACCATAGAGAGTATTCGCTCTGAACGGCTGTAACTCGTTGTACAGTATGTGCTCGGCGGATGGTTTTTACTCCGGCTTCCGAAAGCCCGAAGTGTTTTACCTTCCCTTCCTGTATCAGGTCTTTGACCGTTCCGGCAACATCCTCAATCGGAACATTCGGGTCTACACGATGTTGATACAGCAGATCGATATAATCGGTTTTCAGCCTTTTCAAAGAAGCTTCCACTACTTCGCGGATATGCTCGGGGCGGCTGTCTGTTCCCGATTGTTTTCCGTCAACTATATTGAATCCGAATTTGGTAGCAATCACAACATTGTCGCGAAATGGAGCGACGGCTTCTCCAACCAATTCTTCATTTGTGTATGGACCATAAACTTCGGCAGTATCAAAAAATATTTCTCCCATCTCGTAGGCTGAGCGGATGAGTGAAATCATTTCATTTCTGTCCGGTATCGGTGTATATCCAAAACTCATGCCCATACAGCCCAATCCTATAGCTGATACTTCTAAATTATTTCCTAATTTTCTTGTTTTCATATTCTTTCTTTATTTGTGTAAGGTAAAGGTAGAGTATATTGCTCTTTTGGCTTTTCTCTATTCAAACCATTACTTGCTCAAATCAAACAATCCTGATCGTTATTCGAATTTTACTGTTCCCAGCCATTTTACCATTTCGGGGTCGCGGTGGTCAAAGAAAGCACTTTGAGCGTTATCCAGAGTTTTGATGGCTTCCATATCTTCAGGTGTTAGTTCAAAGTCAAATACATTGAAGTTTTCTTCCATTCGCTCTTTTCGTACCGATTTGGGGATAACTACAACATCGCGCTGAATCATCCACCGAAGAATGACCTGAGCAATAGATTTTCCGTGCTTTTCCCCAATTGATTTCAATACTTCATTTTTGAAAATGTCATTTCTTCCCTCTGCAAAAGGTCCCCACGATTCTATCTGTACACCATTATCTTTCAGGAATTTTTGAGTTTCTATCTGCTGGTGGAATGGATGCGTTTCTATTTGATTTATCGCAGGAGCGACCTCGTTATGAATCATTAAATCCATAATTCTGTCTGGTTGAAAATTACTCACTCCGATGGCTCGTATTTTACCTTCTTTGTACAGCTCTTCCATTGCTCGCCAGAAGCCATACACATCTCCATAAGGCTGGTGGATAAGGTATAAATCGAGATAATCCAATTGTAATTTCTTTAAAGATTTTTCGAATGCTCTTTTTGCCGGTTCGTACCCTGCATCCTGAACCCAGAGTTTGGTTGTAATGAACAATTCTTCGCGAGCTATACTACTGCGCTTGATAGCGTTTCCCACTGCTTCTTCATTCATATAAGCTGCTGCTGTATCTATCGAACGATAACCAACCTGAAGGGCATCGAATACTACATTTTCGGTTTCGCTTGGTTCTACCTGATAGACACCAAATCCTAAGATCGGCATTTCTATTCCGTTGTTCAATTTTACTGTTTTCATCTTGGTTGTAATTCTATATTGTTATAACAACAAAGATACCTTGTCTATGAGTGTTCTTGTAGCTCAACTCAAACAGTTACTTGTTCAATTCAAACAATTTATAAAACCAAGCAATTTTTATTGAGATATATAGTGTAAAGTTTTATGTTTTGTTATTGAAACTTTTTGTATTTGACTTATGTTTAAATATTTAAAGGTAAATTGTATGGTAAATGATAAGCTTAATCCTGAAGTTGATTTGTATTTAAATAATGTAGCAAAGTGGCAGGCGGAAATGAGGCAGTTGAGAAAAATTATTCTTGATTGTGGGCTTAGTGAGGAATTAAAATGGGGTAAGCCTTGTTATACATCTGAGGGGAAAAATATAGTGATAATACAGGGTTTCAAAAACTATTGTGCTCTTCTGTTCTTCAAAGGTTTTTTGCTGAGTGATCCTGAGGGTATCTTAGTGAAAACCGGTAAGAACACACGGGTGGGAAGACAGATTCGCTTTACCGGTATTCAAGAAATAAACAGGATAGACGACATATTGAAAACTTATATTAATGAAGCCGTTAACATCGAAAAATCAGTGAAAAAATAGAATTTTGGACATTTTATTCTAATTCCAATATCTTTTTCATTGTTGGACGAAAATTATCTCCCCAGATTTCAATTTGTTCAATGACCGGAATCAGGCTTCTTCCTATTTCGGTTATAGAATATTCGGATCGTGGAGGAAGCTCTGCAAATATTTTCTTCTTGATTGCCCCATGTAATTCAAGTTCCTTAAGTTGTTGATCTATCACCCGAGGGCTGGCATCAGGAAATTCACGATGCAATTCGCTAGGGCGCATAGGTTTTGTATTGAGTTCAAGAAGAATACAGGATTTCCATTTTCCACCTATCACTTCCATCGTAATTTTTATACCACAATCTATATCAAAAGGTATCTTTTTCTTATACATATTCCTTCAAATTTTTTGTAAAGATAATATATCTGCAAAAATGAAGTATATAGGTAAATTTATCAGTATATGAATAATTTATCAGTACTTGTGAAAATGTAGTTAGCCTTATACCTTTGTTTTTTATTAGAACACATGAACTTATGATACATAAAATATTATTGTTAGTATTTTTTCTTTTGAGTCTTATCTCAGTAAATGCACAAGAAAACAAATTTAAAAATAATAGAAATATGGAAAATAGTAAATCGGCACTTCGTCTTATATATCCTCAATGGCAGGGTGGGGTAGTAACTAGCCTTCTTCCGGAATTAAATCCGGATGATGCTTCGAGAGGATATTATTTAGGAGCACATTTATTAAACTTTCTTGCACCTGATAATGGACAGAAAGCGGTGGAAGTTCCGGTTTCACTAGATATAAACGATAGGGCAACTGAGAATGGAATTAATTCATACAAAGTGATTTTACAACAAACCAAAGATGCACTCAGTATACTGAGCGAGAATAATCCTGACAGGATCGTCGTTCTTGGGGGAGAGTGTTCTGTAAGTGTAGTTCCATTTACATATCTGGCAGCCAAATATCCCGATGATGTAGTTATTGTATGGATAGATGCCCATCCCGACGTCAATTTGCCTTACGATAATTATAGGGGATATCATGCTATGGCACTTACAGCCTGCTTGGGGTTGGGGGATAAAGATATCATCAGTACTTTACCTGCAAAAGTAGATGCATCAAAATCACTGCTAGTCGGAATCCGAGAATGGGATGAAGGGATGAAAGAAAGACAGCAAGAACTTGGGATAAAAGGATTATCTCCTTCAGAAGTAAGAGAAAACAGTTCGGCTATTATGGAATGGTTGAAAAGTACAGGGGCATCGAAAGTTGTTATCCACTTTGATCTGGATGTTTTAGATCCTGCTGATTTGATTGCGGCGGTGGGAGTTGTTCCCGATGGAATGAAGACACATGAGGTTGTTCGGGTGATTAATGATATATCAGCAGAATATGATATTGTAGGACTAACTATTGCCGAACATATGCCAAGGGTTGCAATTAAATTAAAAAATATGTTGAATGAATTACCTCTGTTGAATAACAAATAGCTGTTCAAACTTTAATATTTTTCGATGAAGGACTTAGTTGCTTTAGGCTAAGTCCTTTTTCCATTTTAATAGAAAAAGCAAACATATACTTAGAGAAAAAATATATAACATATTTTAACCTTTTTGTAGGGTTACAACTTATCGAATTATTATTTTACTTTGCACTCCGAAACCTTATATAGAGGTTTACTTTTATAATGCAGAGACAAGAATTTAGGTACAAATCACATATTATTATAAAAAACTTCTGTAAGCTACCATTACTAATCGGTTGGCATTTTTCAAACCTTACATTTCTGATTTTTTCTTCAAGAGAAAAGTAATATTCTAAAAATCAATATTTAAATCATTTATATGAGTAAACTCTATTTGCTCACAGGAGTTTTGTGTATGCTCCTGTGCGTGCAAAAATTGTCTGCACAAGAAAAAATAATACGAGTGCTAACTCTGGACGAAATGTTCCATCTGGCAACGGAAAACAGTAAACAACTCAAATTATCTCGAAGAGGAATAGATACTGCTAAAAAAGCAACAGACGTAGCTCGAAATTCTCGCTTACCTAGTATTGATGCCTCTTTGTCTTTCTCTTATCTGGGAGATGGGACGATTATGGACAGAGAACTTACGAATGCGACACGTGCACCGATGCCACATTTCGGGAATAATTTTGCATTGGAAGCCTCACAAGTAATTTTTGCCGGAGGTGCTATATCCAATTCCATAGCCAAAGCTGAATTGGAGGAGCAAGTAGCCCAGTTGAACTACGAAAAAGATCTGATGGATATCCACTTCTTACTGACAGGGTATTATCTGGATTTATATAAACTGATAAATCAGAGAAGTGTATATGTTAAAAATATAGAGCAGACCAATATTCTGATTAAACAGATACAAGCGAAATATAATGAGGGAATGGCTCTGAATAATGACATTACCCGTCATGAACTGACTTTGCAGAATTATAAGCTTGCTCTTATAGAAATAGATAATAATTGCGATATTCTCAATCACCATCTGGTTACAACATTAGGATTAGACCATAATACAGTTATAAGACCGGATACTACTATATTGGGTATGTATCAGGGAAACGCATTACCGTCTGACCTTCTTAATATTGCGGAAAATAATCTACCCGAATTAAGATCAGCCAATGTGAATATCGGGATAGCCGAGAAAGGTATTAAACTGGCAAAAGCCGATTATCTGCCCTCGGTAGCTATTGTAGCTGCTAATCATTTTGATGGACCTATAACTATCGAAGTGCCTCCGATTGACAAAAATTTTAATTACTGGTATGTGGGTATAGGGGTGAAATACAATATATCTTCTTTATTCAAATCGAAAAAGAATGTCAGGTTAGCTAAGTCACAACAAATGATCGCTAGTAGTACTAAAGATGTGATAACAGAGAGGACAGAAATGGCTATTCATTCAGACTTAACTCGTTATAAAGAATCTTTTGAGAAACTGAATACTTTTGAGAAAAGCCTTGATCTTGCAAATGAAAATTATCGTATTATCAATAACAGATATATTAATGATCTTGTATTAATAACCGAAATGCTCGATGCCAGTAATACGAAGCTGAATGCAGAATTGCAAGTGGTAAACGCTAAAATCAATATTATCTACAATTACTATAAACTCCAACGTACAATCGGAAAATTATAATCAACAATATGGAAAATAAAGAGAACAGACAAAAAGGAAAAAGCTTAAGATTCAGAATATTCAACTACATATTACTTGTCTTCATTATTGTCGGAATAGGCTGGGTAATAACTCAATTTGTAATTGTAGGCAGTTCGAGATATACGAATAATGCACAGGTCAAACGTCACATTGTACCTGTCAATTCCCGCGTGCAAGGATACATAAAGGATATCCGCTTCGAAGAATATCAGCATGTAAATAAAGGAGATACTTTGCTTATCATAGATGATGCAGAGTATGTCTTCCGTTTGGCTCAGGCTGAAGCTAACTATGCGAATGCTTTAGCCGGTAGGAGTGTGATGGGTTCGACTATCAGCACTACATATAATAATCTTAGTGTTTCGGATGCAGGAATTGAGGAGGTTAAAGTTAGGCTCGAGCATGCAGCAACTAATCTGAGACGCTATCAAAACCTGTTAGCACAGGAAGCCGTAACACAAGATCAGTATGACAGGATAAAAACCGAATATGATGCAACTAAAGCTAAATATGATATGCTTGTCCGTCAGAAAAAATCGACTGCATTGATGGGAGAAGAGCAAACAAAACGTCTTTCGCAAAACGATGCCAATATCAAGCAAGCTAAAGCAGCATTGGATATGGCAGAATTGAACCTGTCATATACAGTAATTACAGCACCTTGTGATGGTATTGTGGGACGTAAGGACTTACAAATAGGGCAACTCATACAACCCGGACAATCTATAGTAAGTGTGGTGGATGATTCAGAGGTTTGGGTGGTTGCCAACTTCAAGGAGAAACAAACGAAAAATATTGCTTTGGGCGATATAGTCGAAATTGATATAGATGCTATTCCAGATGTAAAATTTACAGGAAAGGTGTCGGCAATATCACAGGCGACAGGTTCGGCATTCTCTCTTGTCCCTACCGATAATTCGACGGGCAATTTCGTGAAAGTAGAACAACGAATACCTGTCCGATTGGAGCTTACAGGTGAAAATGCAATTGAAGATATAGCAAAGTTGAAAGCCGGAATGAGTGCCGAAGTTTATGTAAAATCTAATTAAAGCGAATGATACCACAAGGAAAATACCGCATTATGGCATTTAAGGACTTTGTGCCAGATAAACTGCGGTTTTTAATATTACTATTTACGGCTATACTTTTCCAATTGTCCAATAGCATTTATCTGACTAATCTCAATGAGGTAGTCGGAGATAAAGCTTTGACAATGGAGGATATAAAGTTTATACACACAGCCGGATTTATTGGGATGACAATGATTTTTCCATTGATGTTCCGTATTAAGTTCCGCTTTATGTCACGAACTATCTTGCTCTCATCCATTGCAATTATCATTATCGGGAATGTTATTTGTATGTATTCAGATAATCTTCTGGTATTATATGTAACATCCTTTATTCTGGGAGCCGTCAAAATGATAGGAATGTTTGAATGCATGTCATCTATACAACTGGTTATTACTCCTACACGAGATTTTACAGTTTTCTTTTCGGTGGTTTATCTCATCGTTTTGGGCTCCATTCAATTATCGGGATTGTTGACTGCGCAGATTTCTTATCTCTATAGTTGGAGATATATGCATATACTTATCGTGGGATTGTTTTTATGTGCTATGATGGTCTTTTACTTTCTGATGCGTCCTATCCGCCTAATGAAAAAATTTCCTCTCTATCAGATAGATTGGTTGGGAATGGGTTTATGGTCGTTGGTACTAATACTCATCAATTTTATTTTCGAATATGGAAAGATGCTTGATTGGTACGATTCAGAATATATTTGGGTAGCGACTATTGCAACCATTATTCTGTTGATTTGTGCTATACAGCGAATGTTTGGAATACGACGTCCGTTTATTATGCCCGAAGTTTTTCGATATAAAAACTTAATGAAAGCTTTAGTCCTATTAGCCGTGTTGCAAATATTCCTGAGTACTACTAACGTTATACTGGGTGTATTTACAGGAGGGATATTGCATTACGATATTCTACATAGCACGTCACTCAATTGGGCAGTATTTATCGGTGTATTACTAGGTGCAGGATACTCTTTCTATTGGATGGCTGTATATCGGGGAAGTTATAAGATCATATTTTTTATAGGCTTCTTATGCTTTATGCTTCATCACTTGATATTATATTTTGTTTTTCAGCCCGGAATAGCAAAGGAAGATTTATACCTTCCCTATATTCTTAGAGGTATCGGATATGTTACTCTTTATATCAGCATTGCATTATATGCAGCCGAGGGTGTAGCCTTTCCTCACTTCTTTCCCAGTATAACAATCATGAGCTTTGTCCGAAGTGCTATTGGAGGAACTATGGCGACTAGCCTGTGTTCTAATCTGATGCAATATCTTCAAAAAAAGAATCTGATAATTTTGTCACAGGAAATGGATTTGGTAAACCCTACAGCCAATTATGTTTTTTGCGAAACAATGAGCAGGTCTTTACTCTCAGGACAAACTATGGAGCAAGCAGAGATTGCTGCGACCAAAGCTTTGTATGGAATGACTAATATGCAGGCAATGCTTCTTAGCTGGAAAGAAATTTTTGGAGGAATTACGATATTGGGTATAGCTGTTCTGCTAGGTATTTTGTCTATGAGATACATCAGACCTACTTACCATCAGTTCCCTAAATTAAAAAATATATGGAGATATATGTGGGGCAAGGCGTATAGCAGACAGTAGGTTAATAAAGTAAGGTTGCTACCAATTTACGTGAACCTCCGTAATCTCTGAATTCGCATAAATATACTCCTTGCCATATCCCCAGATTGAGTTTGTATTGGGTGATAGGTATAGTGATACTTACCCCTGTAATTGTAGCTTTTGCGTGAGCCGGCATATCATCATCACCTTCTAAGGTATGAATGTAATATGGTTCACGCTCTTTTATTAAATGATTGTAGATGCTTTCCATATCGGTGCGGACGTCCGGATCTGCATTTTCATTAATTGTGAGTGCTGCCGAAGTATGTTTGATGAAGAGGTTTAACAAACCTGTTTCCGGTAGTTCCGGTAAGTGTCTGATAATTTCATTTGTAATTAGGTGAAAACCTCTTGACTTAGGTTTTAAAGAGAATTCGACTTGTTGTACCATGTTTGCATTCTATAGTTAGTTTTACAAAAGTAATAAGGATTAATTAGAATGGACACACAAATGTTAAAAAGAAGATAAAACTCTGAGGTCTTTTACTATCTGAACGTCTAATATCTATAGAAATAATCTTAACCTGTAACTTCATACATAATCACATGAAAAAACATTATTTAATTCTTGTTACTCTATGCACTTTGGCTACCAATGTATTTGGAGCATCGGTTAATAAGGAAAAAATTGCAGTGGTCGACAGACCTGCGGTTAATACTGCTAATTCGCATTATATTGGCAATCGCTCTCCGCTTCTTCCTTCTCACTTTATAAAACTTCCGGTAGGAAATGTAAAGCCCAAAGGATGGTTGGCTCGCTATTTCCAGTTGCAAAAAGATGGCTTGACAGGTCATTTGGGCGAAATCAGTGCCTGGCTCGATAAAAAGAATAATGCCTGGTTAAATACTGGTGGAGATGCAGGATGGGAAGAAGTTCCTTACTGGCTGAAAGGATATGGAAATATAGCCTATATACTGAATGATAAGGAGATGATAAATGAGACTAAAAGCTGGATAGAATCAGCTATAAACAGCCAACAACCTGATGGGTATTTCGGACCTGTGAATGAGAGGAATGGCAATCGGGAATTATGGGCTAATATGATAATGTTGTGGTGTTTGCAATCTTATTATGAATATTCGGGAGATAAAAGGGTAATTGCTCTTATGACTAATTATTTCAAATGGCAAATGACAGTGCCAGATGAAAAATTTCTGAAAGATTATTGGGAACATAGCAGGGTAGGAGATAATCTGTATAGTGTATATTGGCTCTATAATATAACAGGAGATACTTTTTTACTGGATCTGGCTCAGAAAATACATAAGGCATCGGCAAACTGGATGATGGATTCTGCCCTGCCTAACTGGCATAATGTGAATATTGCACAGGGATTCAGGGAATCGGCTACGTATTACATGTTGTCAAAAGATTCGACTCATTTGCGAGCAACTTATAATGTATTTGATTTGATCCGGCGAACGTTTGGTCAGGTATCAGGAGGAATGTTTGGTGCAGACGAAAATGCGCGCTTGGGGTATATCGATCCTCGCCAGGGTACAGAAACATGTGGATTTGTAGAGCAAATGGCTTCGGACGAATTACTATTAAGATATACAGGAGATCCTTTTTGGGCAGAACATTGCGAAGATATTGCGTTTAATTCTTATCCGGCAGCTTTGATGCCCGACTTCAGGTCGTTGCGTTACATTACAGCACCCAATCATGTGATGAGCGACTCAAAAAATCATAATCCGGGTATTGATAATTCAGGTCCTTTTCTGGCAATGAATCCATTTAGTAGCCGTTGTTGTCAGCATAACCACACACAGGGTTGGCCATATTTTGTAGAGAACCTATTATTAGCTACGGCAGATAATGGTGTGGCTGCCGCCGTTTACGGAGCTTGTGATGGAAAAATAAAAGTTGGTGATGGTACTGAAATAAATATTGAGGAAGATACTAATTACCCTTTTGAAGAGCAGATTCGCTTCAAAATAAGGACATCTAAAAGTGTACAATTTCCATTTTATTTGCGTGTTCCGTCTTGGACAAAAGGCGCACGAATAAAAATCAATGGAAAGGATAGAGATGTTATGCCAGAATCTCGGAAATATATTTGTATTGAAAGGGAGTGGAAAAACGGGGATATAGTGACTGTTGATTTTCCGATGTACTTTGATAAAAAGGTATGGCAGGTAAATAAGAATAGCGTAAGTATCAATTATGGACCATTGACTTTGTCATTGAATATCGAAGAAGAGTATAAGAAAGTCGATAGTAAGGAAAGTGCCATTTGGGATTCGAAATGGCAGGAAAATGCAGATCCGAGTAAATGGCCTTCTTACGAAATATATCCCAAGTCTGCGTGGAACTATTCACTGGTTTTAGATAAAGATAATCCATTTAAGGATTTGGTTGTTGAGAGAAGAGCATGGCCTGCCGATGATTTTCCTTTCACACAAGAGAAGTCTCCATTGATAATAAAAGCCAAAGGAAGGATGATCCCGAGATGGAAAATAGATGAATATGGGTTATGCGGAGTGTTACCGGATGAGGATGTGAAGAAAGCAGATAAGGTGGAAGATATAACTCTGGTACCCATGGGAACGGCTCGCCTACGGATTACGTCGTTTCCTGCTGTGTATCAGTAGACTTTATCATAAGAGAAAAAGAGCTAAAACTTATACGGTTTTAGCTCTTTTCTTCTTTGTATAATTAGTTTAAATAAAACTTTCTAATACACTTACGACAATACTCATTATGATACTGAATAAGAGTGCCCACCAGAAGTTTTCGACATGGAAGCTTCCGACGAGTGCACTGGCTAGCAGTATGATGACTGTATTTATTACCAAAAGAAAAAGACCTAGAGTAATGACTGTAATAGGAAAAGATAATATTTCCAATATTGGTTTTAATACAGCATTGAGGATACCAAGTACAATCGCAACTATGATTGCAGTACCAAAACTTTTCACCGATATACCGGGAAGCAGCCATGCTGTAAAATAAACAGCAATACTAGATATGATTATTTCTAAAATTAGACTCATAATACTTGTGTTTTAATTTATTTTTTTAGATACATAGTTTATTTATACAAACAATGTAAAAAAGATAATGGTTCAGTAAAATAGATAAAAAAGTCCGGAACAAACTACTGTTCCGGACTTTTTAGGAATATCACAAATAATTATTTAGCGAGGCATTGAAAATGCAAGCCTCACTTTCAAGCCTAAAGCCATTGGAACGACTTTGTCAGTCATAGAACGTGTCTGTCCATTCTCGGTATATTGGGATTGGAGAACACTGTTGAGTTTGAAATCTTCGGCCAATACACCTTGGTCAGGCGACTGATAAGTCATAAATTTCAGGTTTTTATCACTATTACGAATGTCATTCAATCCATAATCGAAGTAAACACCTGTATAAAGAGACATTGCAGAAGGTAGCTGCCATTTCATACCCGTTTCTAACGAAAGCATAAATGCTGTTTTCAGCTTAAGGTCTTCATCTACTTTCTTTCCTGTAAACTTGTAAAATCCGAGTCCTTTCTGGTCGTCAATAGTCACAGAACCGCCACCATCAGTAAATGTTCCCGAGGTTCCGAAGCTAGCTCCCGATGTTTTATAAGAAGAACTAACAGGAATTCCGATTTTACCTCCGGCTGCAATGTAGAATTTGTGATTGTCCATCACCGGCGTCTGGAATTGTCCCATGACAGGGATATTCAGGAATACGGAACGTTGTTCTTCTTTATAATTGGCAGCTGATGTATTGAATGTGAATTCACCTTCGGTATCTGTTGCCTTAAAACTATCGGTAAATGTATTCAGATTTGCATCCGAATTGTAATTAGTTATTTCCAAGCCGGTGTTGATACTCCAGTTATCGTTTATGAAATATCCATATCCGAGACTGATAGACCCTCCTATTTTGGATTTGTGGTCACCGTTATTAACATCGAATTTCAGTGTGGAGAGCCCAAGCCCTCCACTTACTGAAAATTCATGTTTAGATTGTTCTTGAGCAACGATCCCATTTATTGATAAAAATGAGAATATAGAACAAACTATTATTTTGAATTTTTTATTCATTAGAATTAATTTTTACTCAGTTATTACTCAACTATTACATTGAAAGTTCTTTCGATATTGCTGTTGGCTACTCTGATCAGGTATGCTCCCGGTCTATAATCCATCATTACAGATGTTTCAGCCTCTTTAGACGATATTGTATTAACAGTTTGTCCATTCAGGTTGATAATCTGTATAGTCAACGGATTGCTTTCCAAATCAGGAAGTTGAGCTTCTATGTTTACAGACTCACCTTGTTTCACCGGATTAGGATATGCTTTCAGGCTGATATCCTTTTTCACAGGAGTGAAAGGACATGTGAATACTGTTTGTCCATTGGCAGTAGTCAACTGTACATAGTATGTAGCATCGAAATCGAGTTCAGCATCACCGGACTCACTATAGTATTGTTTGTTGGCACCAATTACAGGAGTTCCGTTTTTATACCATTGGTAAGCTTTGAAGTCTCCATCTATATTCTTAACTAATAGAACATAATTCCATTTTTGAATAATGATACCTTCATTTGCTAGACATGAGTTTACAGTCGCAATTATTTCATGAGTAATGGTTGCATTGTTTCCGTCAGATACAACAAACTTCAATTTTGTAGAGCCTTCCGATTTTGGTTCTACCATGAAGAACTCAGAGTCGGACTGATAAACATCTACGATGTTCTTATCCAAAGAAGTTACTGTAAATGTCAATTTATCTCCATCAGGATCTGTAAACAGATTGTTGATGTTCATTCTCTCCGTATTTGCGCCTATATTGTATTTCAGTTCGGTAATATTTCCGGTGAACTGTGGTGCACGGTTAGTTTTAGTAACCTGAAGATCGATAGTATGTTCGTTTACTGCCGCATGTTCGTCGGTCGCTTTCATTTTTATAGAGTAGCTTCCAGCGTGCCCGTACGTAGCTGCAATAGATAATTTAATGCTTTTGTCTTCATTTGTGACAGAAGTTATAAAATCCGGTTTTTCGGTTACTTCAACTGTGAAGTTGTGATTTTCTTTATCCATCACAGGAATAGTAACTTCAGAAACTTCATTCTCTATAGCTATCACAGATGTTGGAGCATTTACAAATACCGGAGCTTCGTTCATATGTAAAGATACCGGAACTTCCACTACAGATGCATTAACTGCATTTGTCTTGATAACGAGATTCGCTTTTTGATCTCCTGTTTCAGCAAATGAGCCTACTAACTGAATTTCAGTGGTAGCACTTTCATCTATTTGAAGAGCGCCTGTGTCAGGAGTAAGTATCTTCATCCATCCGCTTTCGGTAAAGCTTCTTTCTGCAGCATACATGATAATTCCTGAGGCACTGTCTGCTCCGATTAGGGCAAGGAATTCCTGGAAGTCGTACCATACACCATCTGTATACCACCAGAATCTTCCGCGAGAGATTTCTTCGTTACCTATTTTTATAGTTTGAGGGAAAGTCAAATCTAATGGATAAGTAAATATAACATAGAATTCTTCATTCGGAAGTATTTGTATTGCTTCGTCGAATGTTACATTTATCAGCGTTGTAATTTGTCTTTCTGTAACATCTTCAGGGTAAGTGAAGTCAATACCTTTAGTGGCAAGGGTGCGTGCATTGGTAATATTTGTACCACCTACTCTTACTTCAACATTGATAGTTCCGCTGATACCTTTGTCCAACTGAACGTATGAGCCTACATCAGATAGAGTGAATCCGGTCTTGTCTGCAACGAATCTAGTCGCAGCTATCACAGCCATCATTCCGCTATTACCAATCGCATTGTTGATTTTATCTGAATTAACATACTGAAGTTTACGATTGAATGAATCAGAATATGGAACTACTTTAGCTGTAGATACTGTGTCTGCGGCTAATACTTTAGCAGATGTTGTACCTAGGGCATTGGCTGTATTGCCAATCTTTTCGGTAGATTCTACATCTTCAAAACCTCTCTTATAGTTTACAGAGATGTTATAGTCTAATTTGTATCCTCCTCCTATGTTATCGAAAGCGATAGTTTTATTCGCAGTCTCGTTAGGTGTGTTGAATGATACTTCTATAGGACTATTATCGATATTAATTGTCGGAGAATCGTATCCGAATCCTTTCAAATTCACTCTGATGTCGCCAAGTGAAGAATCCAGAATGAGCACATCTTCATAACTACCTGCCGCTTCCGGAGCGAAACGTACATAACTATTGAATGATGCTCCGGGCAGTAGAAGTTGTTGAGGATATCCGCTGAATAGATTTTCGATAGGAGTCCATTCCGGTCCACCCCATCCTGAGGCTAGAACTAACTGAGTAAGGTATTTACCTCCTGTTTCCATTCTGGCATTAGTTATTCTGAATGGTGCTGTACCCGTGTTTTTGATAACTAAAGGCTTGATAACTGACTGATAAGTATAAGTATCATCATCAAATGCCACCTCAAGGTCTCCAAAGTCTATATCAGAAACGACTTCAATAGCTGCTTCACCGGCAACATTGACAGAAAGCGGTTTCAGGAATTCTGTAGTTGCAGGATCATTAGTTCTGATAAGCAAATTGTCAGAGAAACTTCCTCCATAAATGTTTGCCGATTCAAGAACAATGTTACCCTCTATCGTACTGTTAGGTGCTACTATATGGGCATTGTCCGGAACGATAAGATATGCTAGGCCTTGATTATGAGGCAACATACTTTGATTTGAGATACTGATAGATTGACTACCCGTAGAACTTTCTATACCGACGATTCCACTACCTGTACCATCAGAAACACCATCAATTTTCTTGTATTGGAATTTGATCAGGCCATCTTTGTGAAGAATAGTTTGGAATGACTCACCCCATCCGAAGAAGTTAAGGAAATACATCCAAGAGATAACTACTTTGTCATCATACTGTTGATAATACATTCCGGCATCATTCGGATAATTATAAAGGTCAAATCCTCCGGCGCTCCACATCGGATAGATGAAAGCTGCCTCAGTATCTCCGATAGGTAAAACTCTTTGTGGGAATGGTTTTGCATCAGGGTCTCCACCTAAAGCTATGATACCATTGTATCCGACTTTGAGTTTATTGTAATCCGTTCCATAATATTTGAATGTGAATGGTAATTCTACTTCTGTCCAGAATTTAGTCTTATCCGATTCTCCATTCATATCATAAGGTAGTTTTGTTCCTGTTTTAGTGATATCCAGCCAGTTGTAGCTAGGTTCTCCACTATTCTCTTCTTTTACATGATAGTTGTATTTTGAGATAGTTGTAGCAGATGTTTCATCGAAACGGAACCACTGACCACCAATAAACGAAACTTCAAGGTCTGAACCTCCTGTATTTTCAACAGAATAAGCAAAGGTCTTTTGTTCATTCAGTTCCAGACTGGTAGAGATAGGTGTAACATCTACCACAGCTACAGGAACAGTACGAACGGATGCTTTTAAGTTTATCGTTTTTGTTGAACCATCCGAAAAGTTGATAGTAAGTATATCCTCCAACTCTGCAATATTATTGGTAACAGGCGAAACTTTAAATATTTCGTTGATACCGGGTTGTATTGTCATATTGCCCGAAACATCGAACTTCGTATTGTCGAAAGACATAGATGTAACGGTAATAGCTTTAGTTCCTTTATTGCGAATAGCCAATTCTTTGGTATAAGGATAGTTTTGATAAACTACTCCGAAATCGACTTCTTCTGCAGATATAGCATAATCTTCTGATCCTCCGGAAGTAATATTGAGGATTGTCGAGAATGAAGAATTTGGATGTGTCGGATCGTTGCTTACAACATTTACGTTTCTTGTGATATCACCTTCATATAATGAAGATGTAGCCATTTTAACTTTCACTGTTGCATTTTCGTTAGGAGCTATTACTCCCGAACCATTCTCGATACTCGTAATAATATCAGGACCTGGGTAATCGAAGCCTATTACAGTTCCATTACCTATCGTAAAGTCTGACTCCTGGTTTCTAACTAATATTCCGTCTGTTTGTGCAACATCCTCTATTAATACAGTTAAATAATCGGATTCGAAACCTGATAATGGAATATCCTGATAATAGAATCTGATATTTCCATTTGCAAACAATTGCATTTGGGCTGTAAATTTAGTATTTGATGTCTTAACATCCGTATATTGAATAATCAATCGGTTCGATTCGGCTTTGTAGAGAATCTTAGCACCCGATAAGTTTGTCGAATTTGAGTAACCCATTATAGAAAGATATCCTTTAAGATCACCATTCAGTTTAGGCACATTGTATGGATATGCGTTGTCTTCGAAAGATGTAAATCCATTTTTGGTTATGAAGATCTTCTCCTGAATTGTTCCGTAGTATGGGAAGTCGAAACCAAAAGCCACCTCTTTGTAATGATTGTCTACATAATGACTTGTAATATCAGTTCCTGTAGAAGATATATCTTCGAAATTGTATGGAAGTGAAGCATCTGCTCCGATACCGCTTACGTTACTACGTACTACATAGCCATATTTATGATAGCTTGTAGGCCAATCGGTGCTTATTCCTTGTGTATCAAATCCGGGAATAAAGTATTGAAGAGGGAATCCTCCATTATTCTTTATGCTAACCGTACTTTCTACTTCATCTCCGATCGTAATATTGCTAATGGTCTGAACATCCGGTGTTATTTGTATTTCGGATGTCTCAGCACCTACGCCGAACAAAGAAATCAGATATGTGTACTGCCCATTTGTTACAGTAAGTTTACCATTTATGTTACCTAAAGCAGTAGGTTTGAATGTAACTCTGATAGCTGCCTCAGATCTTGCTGCTACAACTGTAGGTTGTGTTTCGATTGTAAATTGAGGATTGTCTACGGTTGCATTCAGATTATTTACTAATCCGTAGCCAATATTTTCCAGAATGATATCTAAAGTAGTTTCTTGATTTTTGAATGTACTGCCAAAATTCACAATCTGAGGATATACTATTTCTGGTTTGTGTCCCGAAATATTGAAGACGACAGGCATTCTGAATTCATTGTTTTTAGAATCATTCGATTTAAATATCACGTTGGCATTATAAGTACCATTGATAAGAGTTGTACCATCGGCTGTTGCAGATATACTTGCTCCCGAATTGCCGCTTACAGTACCCGAATCAGGATCGAGACTTAGGAACTCCGATATGTGAGGTAATTGGCTTACTGCGCGAATATCCCATGCATATACCTGAGATACACCTACTGTCGATAGTAGTTTCCATGTTGCACCATAATCAGGAGAGTAATAACAATAATTTGAATATTCATCAGATAGTTCATAACCTATACCAAGTGAATAACCATTGCCACCGGGAACATGCACTACAATATAAAATTCCTTTCCTTTTTCGAAATAGATATGCTCTTTCAAAGGAATATTATGCATTCTGTTCCAACTATTAGCAGGTTGGTATTCTTCTCTGGCAAGTAAGTTGTTTTTATTCAATTCACCTTTATATACCTCAACGATTAGAGGTCCGGTACCCATTGTATACTTAACTTCAGTATTTACTTGTGTTAGGTTGAAGCCATCTTCTTCGTTTACAATAAACTTCACAGCTCCCGATGTAGGTATAGAAGGATCGGTATCTCCGATATAAACTGTTGTGTAATCTACATATTTCTTTTCTATTGTAAATCCGCTTTTGGTAACTACGTCCGTATTGCGTATTTTTTGTATAGAATCTTTGGCATTCTCCATTCCTATACCTTTAGGATAAGATGTTGTTTGAGGATATGCACGAGCCGAGAAAGCACTCGCCGAATATGTATGCCCACTATTTCCTATAGTATACTGCCAACGTAGTATTCCTTCCGAATTATTTAATATTTGGAAAGTTCCATTGGTAATGGCATTGGGTGCATTAGCAGATAGGGTGAGGGTCTTATTTCCCGAACCTGTATTTACGTCTATACTCGGACCATCATTCGTTTTTGCTGATGCAATATTGGATAATTCGGATTTATTACCCCATCTATCGACAGATATTATACCGAAGTAATAAGTGGTAGTTCCTAACAGATTCTCAATATCCAGAGTTATCAGACTTCCGGCCGATTCCGAATTCTTAAGGTCTATCTTCGTTGCTTTGTCCAGATTGTCTTTGGTAATGAGCTCTGTTGAGTAATAAACTTCAAAAGCAATAGGAGTGCCATCGTCAGGGTCAGAAGGTACACTCCATTCTAAAGTCGCAAATTCTTGCGCAATACCTTTGATAGTAAGATTCGCGATCTTTTCAGGAGCAGTGCCTCCATTATTCTGTACAGCCAAATAAGCGTCAATAGTTCCGGTTCCCATTTGACCGATGTATTGTGGGTTATAGCTATCTATCTCTTTTATAGAAGTGATTAGACGTTGCCACAATTCGGTATTTGTCAGTTGCTTATCACTGCTGGCTAGTGCTAGAGCTGCAATACCCGATACATGAGGACATGCCATAGATGTACCATGCATGTATCCGTATTGGTTTCCGGGTACAGTACTCAGTACGCCTGCTTTAGCTATTCCGTAAGTATCCATATCACCTCCCGGTGCAGATATATCTACCCACTTACCGAAGTTAGAATAACTTGCTTTTTTACCTTCGGGGCCAATGGCACTTACAGCCAGACATTTGTCATAGATACCCGGATAAAAGAGATCATCTTTGTTGCTATTTCCCGAAGCGAAAATAACAATCCCGCCTTTCATCGGGCTACCCGGATAATCACCGGCATTGTTTATGAAATAGTCTATACCGTCTAGTACATCCTGCTCATAAACTCCGGCAGATTGGTATCCCCAGCTATTTTGGGAAATAACTGCTCCCATATCGGCTGCATAAACATATGAGCGGAAGATATTACCTCCTGTAGAGCCTTCACCCAAAATCTGAGTAGACATTACTTTTACACCATCTCCGTTACCGGTTCCACCGGCAACCCCAGAGACGCCGATACCATTGTTGTTTACGGCTGCAACAGTTCCGGCTACGTGAGTTCCGTGAGAGTTAGCATCTATATTTCCTGTGAGTTTGGTAAAGTTGAACCCATGTATATCATCGATGTATCCGTTACCATCATCATCAATACCATTTCCCGGTATCTCTTTGGTATTTACCCATAAGTTTGCTTTTAGGTCTTCGTGGTTCACATCGATACCTTCGTCATGAATGGATATAATGATGTCTGAGCGTCCTGCTGTTACAGCCCATGCTGCTGCAAGGTTGGCATCGAACTTATCACCTGAAAGACCTAATTGTCCATTATTGATATAATGCCATTGGTCTTTTAACAATGGGTCATTGTAAGGCTGAGCCGAATACGCCGATTTTGTAGGAGTATATGGCTTGATCTGGTGAGGACCAACTGTCTTAAAATGCTCGCGTTCCACTTTTTTTACTCCAAAGACATTTTGTAATGTCTTAATGGCAGTATTGACATCAACGTTGGTGTCAAATTCTATAATGTACCACAAATGAAGACCGGCTTTACGGTGTTTTGCTTCTAATTGTGGATTCGAGCTTTCCGGAATCAATCGTTCCATGTGTGTAGCCCTGAGAGTACCTACAGCTTTGTCAAGAGTAGATATTCCTGTCGAGAAAGTTGTGCCTCGTGTTCTGATTTGCATTTGGCTCAAAGTTGCAGTCATCGAAGGATCGAATTTGACTTTAACAACTCCTTGCTGGACTCCGTTTTTGAATATTGCTGTCTGCCCTTCTACAGATAGTAGATAAAACAGCAATACAACCAATAACGTAATCCGTTTACAAATCGAAAGTTTGTAATTAACAGAAATGTACTTCATAGTCGCATTTAATTAAAATTATAAATAAATTAAGAATATAAAAAATGTTACTTGATTCAGATTTAAGTGATTTTCAAATGCTAGTTTGTATTTTAATATGTGTTGATACTTTACATTTTGTTTGATAATGTACCTCTTGTGCGTTAAAATGCAAATTTGACTTTTTTTATTTAAAAACGTTTACAATTATGTAATAAAAATGCATGACAGATGAGGAACAATACTACTACAAAATGAGAAAATGTTATTTTAAT
This sequence comes from Dysgonomonas sp., assembly GCA_032477055.1. Classification (GTDB taxonomy): domain Bacteria; phylum Bacteroidota; class Bacteroidia; order Bacteroidales; family Dysgonomonadaceae; genus Dysgonomonas_A. The sequence goes on from JAWDXP010000003.1 coordinate 290,902, forward strand.
ATTTTGGTTTATAGTTATTTATTGCCAACCTTAAATTACAATCCTTGCAGTATTGCTGAAATATTCTCATCCCGGTCTATTTGCATTTTTTTACGTAATCGGGTACGGGCAACTTCTATACTTTTAATCGATTGAAATGTTATGGAGGATATTTCTTTTGTGGTCATATTTAGATAGAGAAAAGCACATAGACGTTTTTCGTTGGGTGTTAAGCCTGGAATTTCTTTGTTTAGTTTGGAGTAAAAGTCTGTATGAATCTGTTGGAAAAGAATTTCGAACTCTTCCCACGCAGCTTTGTCGACATTTGCCTTCATTTGTTTGATAATGATATTTATTTTTTGTTTGCTTACTTGTTTTGAATCATTGTTTATTAATTCTGTAAGTTTGTCGGTTACTGAATCTATGAACTGGTTTTTCTGAACAAGGTACATTACATGTGTTGTGAGTTCTTTGCTTTTATTTTCTACTTCTTGCCCCAGTTTGGTATTCTGCAAGAGTAGATTTTGCTTCTCCAGTTCGAGGTTCTTGCTTTTGAGGGTAAGGCTGTCAGCCTGCAACTTATCTTTTTTGGCTTTGGTTTTCAGGTTTATATATAATAAGATAGAAGTAAAAGATAACAAGAGTAGAACAGATATAATAATAAGGAAAGCAAGAGTGTCTTTCTCTTTATTAGCTAATACTATTTGTTGTTCCAATTCCTCTTGTTTGCGTTGTTTTTCATATTCATATTTTATACCTAGTTCTATGATTTTTCCACGATTCTCTTGTGCAAAAATACTGTCTTTAAGCTCAGCTTCTCTTTTGAGCATGAATGAAGCCTCTTTGTATATTTTTTTTTCGAAATATATCGTTGAAAGCACCTGAACGCCTATTATTTCAGATCTGAAATTGCGAGTTTCTTTAGAAAGAGAAATGGCCTCAAGTAGCAGCACTGTAGCTTTGTCATATTTTTTTTGCTTAAATAAAGATCTGCCCATATTATTATAGACTTGTGCTATTCCTTCCCTGTCGTTTATTTCTTTTCTGATTTTTAAAGATTGTTCGTAATATTGTAAAGCTTCTGTGTATTTCTCTTGTTCCATGCATATAATACCCAGATTGTTATATATTGCGGAACGATGGTAATTGCTATTGTTCGTTGTATTAGTTTGTAGATGGGTAAGAGCTTTCTGATAGGTTAGAAATGCGGTGTCTAATTCATGTTTTTGAAGATATATAGAAGCAATATTATTATATATTGCTCCTAATCTCAGATTTATATTCTCTATCTTATCTTGATTATCTAAGACCAATTTTTCCGCTTTTTTCAGATATAATAGAGATAAATCTGTATCTAGCTGAAAATAAATTATCCCGATAGATGCTAACAATGGCACGGACTGATTGATATAGAGTGTATCTGATTTTAGTTGTTTTTGGCTTTCTAATAAATCCATATTCTTCAGAGAATATTCCAATGCCATAGGGTAATTCTTACTGCTAATGAATAGCCTTACAAATTGTTGGTTTATTTCGTATATATGTTTTTGATAGTCAAGGTCTGCGGACAGCTTCTGAGCCTTAGTTATATAATAAAGAGATGAGTCTAATAACATGTTTTCGGGACTATCATATGACTCTGATATCTGAATGTATTTTTTTATCGAAATAGTGTCTTCTAAGGTTACAGTTGAAGTATGATCAGCAAAAACATCACAGATTGAAGTTATAAATAAAAAAATCAAACTTCCTCTTTTTATATATTGAAATAATATTTTGTCATGAATCATTCCTAAATTATTCAAATGTGTTAAGTAAGAATACAAATTTAAGTAAAAATAACGAATTTAAATATTTGAAAGGAATAGATAGTAATTCTGGACAATGTATCTTTCTGTGAATGTTAGATTTGGTATAATATAAAATATACCTCAACTAAGCAGAAGAGGTACATTTTTGATAGAATGTTTTAGAATCAATATTTATTTTTTATTCATAAATTCTTCGAGAAAGGCATCTCTGTAAAAGTTACCGATTGCTATTTCGTAAGTCTTGATAAATACATCATTATTGTCGAAAGAATCTATTTGATTTTTATTGACAATGTAGGATCTGTTTATCCGTAGAAATATATTCTGAGGTAGCATTTCGTGAATGTTTTTCAGATTCATCTTGGTAATAATCCGTTGATCTTTCATCTGAATAATCACGTAGTCTTTGAGCCCTTCGATGAAAAGGATATCGGAATATCTGACTTTAAAGAATTTTCTGTCGGATTTTACGAAAATATAATCAATATCAGAGCTTTCTACATTTTGAGTCTCTTCGGATAGTAACAAAGAATGATATGCAATTGCTTTATCTACTGCCTTCACAAATCTCTCGGTCTCTATAGGTTTAACCAGATAATCAATAGCTTCTACCTCATAGCTGTCAAGAGCATATTCAGAATAGGCGGTGGTAAATATTATCAGAGTGTTTTTGGGTATGTTACGGGCAAATTCGATCCCGTTTATACCCGGCATTTGTATATCCAGAAAGACCAGATCGACTGTACGTCCCATCATAAATAATGATGCGGATTCGGCACTGTTGAATGTTTCGAGTAATTCTAACTGAGGTATCTTTTCTACCAGTTTTTGTATTCCTTTGCGAGCAATAGGCTCGTCATCTACTATTATACATTTCATGATATTTTTAATTCTAGGTGTACTGTATATTTTGTTTCTGTATCTCTTAATTCCAGTTTATAATTATTACCATAAAGCAAATCCAGACGGCGTCTTATATTCACTAAACCTAATCCTCCTGTTTCTCTTTTTGTAGGATTACGAGGCTTCGAGTTCACGCAATCGAATATCAATTTTCCATTTTCTATTATAAAATCGATGTTTACATAGGACAAATTGTTACTGTCGGGACTATGTTTTACTGCATTCTCGATAAAAGTAATGAAAAGTAATGGTGGAATTTCGATATTGTCTATATTTCCTTTTTTATTTATTCTAAATTCGAAATGATCGCGGCGGGTTTTTTCCAGATCAAGAAAGTCAATAAGGAAGTCGATATCGTCTTTCAAGTACACTTTGTCTTTAGCGCTGTCCTTGAGTTGATAGCTAAGCATATCGTCCAGTTTCAATAGTATTTTAGAAGCAGTGTCTGGGTCTTCTTCCACCATGATATTGGCATTATTAAGCATATTGAATAAAAAGTGAGGATTTATCTGGCTTTTAAGAAACTGAAGCTCAGACTGCAGGGTTGTCGATTCCAGTTCTCCTATCCGTTGTGTATGAATGATCCAGTTTCTTAATAGTAGCATAGTTGAAGAGCCGGCTAATACAAGTATAATACTAAATGTTGACGATCCTATACTAAGTAGCATTAAGTAGGGCATAGGTTTAATAGTCTCTTCTATTGTTGAATTTCCCGGTAAGTTTCTGGCTAAATCTATTACAGTTATCAAAAATATTACGGAAAGAATAGCAGAAAGGATATATTTAAAAGGTTTATTCTTCAATAAAAAACGTGGTGTAAGAAAAAATAAATTCACATATAATATGGTACAGAAAGCAAATAAATATCCGATCCATCCATAAATCCGGTTAGTGCTTATTATCATACCGTCGGCAGCATCCCAGAAAGCACTGATAGACATAATAAAGACACAGCTTAAAAGTATAATATGCCTGTATATCCTGAACTTGGGGTTGATAAGGATATCAGCAATTACGTGGTTATTTATATCTTCTTTCATCAATCGTTTGTATTAAGAGTTAATTTGATTCCGCTTCTCTCTATCATCAAAGAGTAACGATCTTTATATAATAATTCGAGGCGATGACTTATTGCAGACAAATCTGTTTCTTCCGATAAATTTATGTCATTGCACTGGAGTAAAAAAATGATATTATTATCAGAAATAATAAAACCAAGATAAAGAAATGTTCTGTTTTTTAAGCGTTGAATATTTGTTATGGCAACCTGTACAAAGGGTATGAATAATAAAGGTGATATAAGTGTTTTATGGGTGTCGTTTTTCGATTCTATCTTATAATCAAAATTATTATTATACATTTTTTGTAATTCCAGATAATTAGCAAGAAATTTAATCTCCGCATTTAGTAACACCTCCGGCCTGTTTGTATCATATAATTGATAGCGTAAAATCTGGCTTAACTTCATTAGCATATTTGATGCTTCGTTAGGTTTTTCCTTTACTAAAGTTGCACTTTTCGTTAGGATATTGGAGAGGAGTGTAGGATTAACTTGTTCCTTAAGTAATTCGACTTCCGAGTGTATCTGTTTGTTTTCCAATTGACTGATTTTCTCAGTGTTGATTAGCCAATGTTTTAATAAAATTGGCATTGATAATCCCGAAATACATATATAGTTCATCATAAAAGTTGAAACTATGTCAATAAGTCCGGTAATATTTATGTATGAACTTCTTGTATGAGGAATGTTTAATGCAGAATATACCGTATATTCCTGAACTATCGAGAAGATAACAGTAAAAAGAATAATAGCAGACGAATATGTTATATAAAGAAAGTATCTTCTGGTAATTAAAAAACGAGGAATTAATATATGTATATTTATAAAAATGCCAGCTAAATATATGATCAGCATATTAATTCCTAAGAGGTAAATATAGTTACCTATCTCTTCTAAACGGTACTCATAAGTAACTACAGTTTGCCAGAAAGCGATAACAGTCATTATAAATACAAGGGTAATATATCTCCATATCCGGTACTCGGGATTGACGAGAAATTTATAAAAAAATGGTTGTTTATTATGATCTGACATATTTATCTTTTTGTTTATTATTCTGAATGAAATGAAATATCTTTAAAGTTGGATGCCGATGAAGATTCTTCTCTTCGTTCAGAATGACAAATGCTTATATTTTTTCATTAAAAAAATCCCAATTGGGGTTGAATTCTGATATTAAATCTATTTTTTTTCTTTGGTGTCCAGCCTTTAATTTGCTTTTCTCTAAGAATTGCGTCATCAACTTTCGTAAAGTATTCCCAATAAATAAGATATATAACATTATATTTTCCTGTGAAATGTTTTTTTACAGTTTCCGCATCTGTTTTGTGCTCATATAACCTTTTATCTAAATCGTTGGTCACACCTGTATATAAGACTGTCCTATTGTAATTCGTCAAAATGTATACAAAATAATTATGTGTTCCTAAAGGTTTCACTATTAGTTTCCTTTTTAATCTGTCATGCTGAATGAAATGAAGCATCTTTAAATTGGATACCAAAGTAGGAGCTTCATTTCATTCAGTATGACAAGGATAAGTTATATCTATATTTTCATTTTTCGAAATTAATCATTTTAGTTTAGAACTGTATTTTATAACTAATATTAGGCAACGAAATTGAAGTCTGTTTAGGCTCGATTTTTCTTGTTTTCAGGCTATATTCGTGACCATGGTAGTCTTTCGCTGCTGTTGCATTCAGTCCCTTGATAGCAAACTCATGTGAAACATTTTTCTTATTGATTTTATAACTTATTGTATAATTGGCTATAAACATCGTAGAAAGTTGTTCTGAGTAAGGTTTACTTTCATCATATTGGATTTCTAAGTCAGGATGATTCATACTTTCCTCCTCAAGTACAGGTGTATAACGGTTACCTCCTTGCACGGTAAGCCTGATATTGGCACTAAGGATATTTTGCTTGTTACGTCCTATCATCCATTCTTTTCCGATCAATCCATTTACAATAAAGTTTCTGTTGAATTTAGTATCGTGCCATACTCCGTCTCCACCACTGTATTTTGAACTGAATATAGATCCTGTAACCATATAATATAGTCCATTGGTTAGGTATTTCTCTAAAGTAACATCAATACCGAAATTGCGTCCTTTCCCTTTATTAACTAATGCTTCTTCCACGTAAAAATTATTTCTGTTTAGTACCGAATAAGAACTGTCTGCAATTACAGGAACATCATACAGGTACTGGAAATAGGGCTCAAATCTCAGGTTCATATCATCGGAAATTTTATAGTTGTATGATAACATTACATGATGGGCTTTGGTAAAATCAAGGTCTTTATTCGATAGATCATTTCCTTTACCGGGAGTTTTTACATAATATACATCCATTTTTTCCATGCGGCTATGTAGTCCATAAGCAATAGCGAATGATGATTTAGAGCTACTTTGCCATTTGATACCAACACGTGGTTCTATTGTATATTTATCGTTTAGAGTTAGATATTGTCCGTTGATTCCTAAGTTGAATGTTACTTTATCATTTAGAGAGAAAGAAGAACTTGTATATGCTGTGATTAGGTCGGTATTTCCATTACCTACCGAAATTTGTTCGAGAGGATGGTGTAGAAGCGGAGCTTTTTTCAAGTCCATGTCATAATACATCTTGGTGTAAGTGATACCTGTTTTATTGGTATGTTTACTGCTGTATTTCTTATTGAAAGAAGTATTCAAAACCAGATTGGTATATTTACTTTTCAAGTCTCCATAAGGAGTATGTGTAGAAGTCTCCTCATTGTATCTTTCCTCTTCCGCATCATGTTTGGAATATGTAGCCGCTAGGGTGGTTTTCAGTAGTCCTTCGTTATTGAAGAAATAGCGGTGCGTAATACCTCCTGCTGCATTATGCTGTTTGGCACGGGATTTTCCACTATCATCCAGATATTCCCACTCATTGGGATCTTCTTCAAATTCGCCTTTGAAATCGTCTATTAATGCTGTTCCCCAGATAGAGAATATACCTGCTTTCTTCGTCGGAAAATTCATCTTGAAATTTAAGTCTTGATAAGCCATTTTTCCATCAAGATCCATTCCTAAATTAGATAACAAACCGGTAGTAGAGTATCTGTAATTGAATATATAAGATGAATTATGTTTTTTGCTTAGTGGTCCTTCCGATGCAAAATCTATTCCCAATATACCAGCCTGAAATGTATGCTCGAATTTTCTGTTATTACCGTTTCTAAGTTTCATGTCAAATACACCCGAAATAGCATTGCCATATTCGGCAGGGAAAGCTCCCGTAAAAAAGTCGGAATTACCCAAAACATTATTGCTTAATGATGATAACAGACCTCCGCCCAATGAATTGATGTCGGCAAAATGGTTCGGATTTGGTATTTCGATATCTTCGAGTTTCCATTGTAACAGGCTGGGCGCATTTCCGTGAACCGAGATACCATTGTTACCGATATTGGCCGAAACTCCTGCAAAAGAACTTACCAAACGTGCTGGGTCGTCCATACCTCCGGCATAACGGCTGGCTTCTTCTACACTTAACATCCGAGCCCCTGTGGTTGCCATTTTATTGAGAGGTTCATCTTTGTTTGTCTGAACATGTACTACTACTTCATTCAGGGTTTGTACATTTTCTTTTAAAGGGATTTCCAGATATACTTCTTTTGCAGAGGTTACCAATATTTCACGATAGATGCTGGATTCGTACCCTACCGAAGTAGCTTGTAAAGAATGCCTTCCTAAAGGTACATTTGTTAGGACGAATTGTCCGTTATCATCAGTTGAAGCTCCTATTTCAGGTATATCCAATAGACCTACGCTTACAAAAGGAAGTGGTGCTCCTGATGCTCTGTCTGTAATTATACCACGTATAGTTTGGGTAAGTTTTTTCGTTGTTTCTTGTGCCGATATGCTGAAAGAGATAGCGAGACAGCAAAGTAGTGTGACGATTGTTTTCATTTTAAGTTGCATGATGTTGTTGTTTTAGGTTTATGAGTTTTTTATTGAGTTGTTATTTTTGTTTCTGAAACAGTTTAGAATTTTATAAGCCTTGTCAATAGCGTTCATCGCGCCTTGAGATTCGGCGAACTTGTTTTCTAATACTTGTTCAAAGGCTTTGATTACTTTCTCGCAATCCGAAGTATCTATCCCCGATACCTCCGATACTTTGATGATTAATTCTGCGTTATTCATTCTCTTGGTTTTTAGTATTTGTTTTGTTTATACTGCGAAAATAAAGGGTTTGGAAAAGCATATTTTTTATTGTAGACAGAATGCCTTTTTTCGTATACTAAAGTTGAATTTGTGTAGATGGACTTATTTTCTATTCTTGTAAAAAGAACTTTTTGTCCAGTATTATTATGGCGACTGCAATGATGGTGATGACTCCTGTAACTATACATTTAGTGAAGTTTTCGACCATAAATATTTCGCATGATACTACGACTATTGCATGAAATACCATTGCCACAATAATACTGCGGTTGTTCTTAAAGTATAGCCAGTTAGTAATAATAGTCAGAGGTATCACACTGATAAAAAAGTTGACAGCATACCATATATTTTCCTCTAGCAGATTGTAATGATAGTATCCTTTTATGAAGAATAAAGGAAAGTGCCAGAAAGACCATAGTACAGCAAATATGAGAGTTGAAGTGAGTATATTCGACTTGCTGCGGAGGCTGTCTATTCCGTATCCGCTCCATCCTAGTTCTTCTAAAGCCGGTGCCAGAAAAGGAATCAGCAGACTTATAAATGGCTTTCCATCCATTATACGGAATTCGGAAACAATGGTTAATTGATCTATTGAAAATCCTAAAGGGACAGATAGGAGTATAGATACGACCATGACCAGTGGCATGAAGAGTAACACAAAAGGAAGATAAGCCGCCTTGATCAGTTTAGGATTAATGAGTTTATTTTTGAAATCTTGCCTTAGGTTTTTGTTCTTCGAACTGTAAACCATATAAAGAGCAGCGATTAATGGGCTGAAAAGTCCGACTATCATACCCAGTCCCATGATTATTTCGCTTCCATTCTCCTGATGGCTGATGATGGCAGAAGTGAACCATGAAATCCATGTAATTAAAAAAGTAATAAAGAAAAATCTTACGGGATGATATACATATCCATTTTTCATAATTAAGTCCTCCAATAAATTTTTAGTTGTTTTTGTGATTTATTGGACGAAAGTATGAGGATAAAGGATATAATATTTTTAGAGTAGACAGATATAAAAAATGAGTATACCAAAAATAAGATTCAGTATACCAATAAAAAATTGTCATTCTGAACGAAGTGAAGACTCTTTCCTGAAAAAGATGCTTCTTATCGTTAGCATGACAAGAGAGATAAACCTAAATAATATCTTTACTCCCAGAAATTGAAAAAATGATGTACAGGTCCGTGCCCTTTGCCGATTTCGTATTCTGCACCTGCTGCGATTGCTTTATTCATATATTCTTTGGCAGCTTTGATAGCATCATTTAGTGGAAGTCCTTTTGCTAGGTAAGCGGCAATAGCAGACGAAAAAGTACAACCCGTACCATGGGTGTTTTTTGTATAGATACGTTGAGATGCAAGCTCTACTATTTCGTCAGTTTCATTATTATAAAATATGTCGGTAAGTGTATCTTCTGAAAGATGCCCTGCCTTTAATAATACAGAAACGGAAAGTTCTTTAGCCAGTTGTTTAGCGAAAGCAGGTAGATCGGCTTGTTCGTTTATTTTTTTATTTAATAATATCTCCGCTTCTGGTATATTGGGAGTGATTACACGTACATTTGGTATAAGTTCTTTTTTCAATGTACTGATAGCCTCGTCTTGTAATAATTTATCTCCCGAAGTGGCTACCATGACTGGATCTAATACAATATTCTTTATATTGTATTTGGCTAAAGTATCTCTGACTGCGAGAATAAGCTCGGATGAATGAAGCATGCCGATCTTAATTGCATCTGCACCTATGTCATCTAGTACCGATTTTATTTGCCCAGTAACAAAGGTTACGGGGATAGGGTGTACGTCTGTTACTCCGATAGTGTTTTCGTCTACTACGGCAGCAATTACTGTTGCCCCATAGCATCCACAGGCTGAAAATGTTTTCAGATCAGCCTGAATTCCTGCTCCGCCACTCGGGTCGCTGCCTGCGATGGTCAGGGCTATTTTATAATGTTTCATATATTATTGTATTTATTGGGTGAATGGTTATTCACCCCCCTACATTTTAAATATTACACAGCCCATTTCTCCATTCTCCATGCACTGTCCCAGAACATCCATTCCATTTTAGAACACATAACATAGGCTTTGGTCATCGCTGTACGCTGTTCTTTTGTACATTTTTCCGCCATTTTATCACAAATCGCTATTGCTGTTCGTACCGATTCTTCAAAATCTTCTCCTCCATATGTGTCTATCCACGCCTGATAAGGATTTTCTCCTTTCGTCTGGTTTTGTAGTATATAGTCCCCAACTTCTTTGTATATCCAGAAACAAGGTAAGACTGCAGCAAGTATGACTTCGATTGGAGATATTGCCAATTGCCTCAACAGGTAAGAAGTATATAACATACAACTGGGTGAAGGTTCGGGCTTAATACCACTTTGTATTTTGTTGACGAAAGTTTCGTGCAAGGCTTTTTCTACAGCTATGCTATCTCCTGCAAAATGGATGAAAGCATTGATATGTTCGGGATTGCTTAATTTGGAAGCGATACCTGTCAATACTTTGCCATATTCGGCAAGATAAAGAGCATCTTGCTGTATATAAAATACGAATTTATCGTTTCCTAAAGTTCCGTCTATCAAACCTTTTATAAATGGTTGTTCCAATATTTTATTATATGTGGGTAGGGCAGCTGCCCAAGCCTCTTCACTCCATTTCATATTTTGTTAGTTTTAGGTTTATAAGTCTATACTTAACCGTACCATATGACGGCATTCTATTCCGTTTTCGAAAATTGGTTCAGGATAATGCTTTTTGAAAAAGTTAAAATCTATCCATGCCATCATAAATCCGCATTTCTGATACAATGCCAGTTGCCCGATTCCTGCATCTCCTGTTCCGACTTCAATTACTTTGTAATTTAGATTTTTAGCCATACTAATAGCATGTCTGACAAGTTCTTTACCTATACCTTTTCCATGGTGTTCTTCTGCTACTGCCACATTAACCAATTCGATAGTAAACGGTCGGGTAGGGAGCAGGACGTATTCTCCTACTATTGTATTTCCAGAATAGGCAACATAACATTTTCCTCGGTTCAGGTAATCGGAGACAGCTTCCTCAGAAGGGTCAGCCAGATGAAGAAGGTCATAAGGATATGGTTCATTCTCATCTAATAATTTAATCTCTATATTGTTCATACAAATTTTTATTTATACTTTTTCGTTTTCTCTATTTCATTTCTTAATTCGGTTGCAGCTTCTTTAGGATCGTGAGCAGACATAATAGCTGATACCACAGAGATACCATCTGCTCCGGCATTAATAATATCCTTTGCATTCGAAAGGTTTAATCCACCTATTCCCACACTCGGATGTTTGGATATATTAGTAATATCTCTAACCCCTTGCAACCCTAAAGCCAATGCTGTGTCAGTTTTTGTAGATGTGCTAAACACAGGTGAGATGCCTATGTAATCGATGTCTAGTTTATTTGCTTCTATTGCATCTTCAACATTCTCAACAGATAAACCTATGATTTTATTTCTTCCTAAGATTTTACGTGCTACCTCATAAGGCATATCACTTTGTCCGATATGCAATCCATCTGCATCGCAAGCCAAAGCAATATCTAATCTATCATTTATTATCAGTGGTACTTTATAGGGGCGTAGTAGCTTTTTTAGATTTAGAGCCAATTCATAAAATTCTCTGGTTGAGGCATTTTTTTCTCGTAGCTGAACTATTGTGACACCACCTTTTACAGCCTCCTCGACTATATATTCTAATGGTCTGTTGAGGGAAAGCGACCTGTCTGTTACTAAGTACAAGCTTAAATCAAAAGGAGTCATAGTCTGATATATTTTCGGATAGTTTCTCCATTGAGATTATATAATTCATCCAGAAAATTAACCTGCATACTACCATTTCCTCTCGATTTTGTTGCAGCAATCTCTCCCGATATTCCCATGGTTGACATAGCATGAGCCGCAGCATCTAACATATTTGGATTGATAGCAGCAAAAGCAGCAACTACAGCAGTAGCAGTACATCCCATTCCTGTAACTCTTGCCATGAGTGGATTGCCGTTTTTTACTAGTTCAGTAGTTTTACCATCTGTGATATAATCTGTTTCTCCACTTACGACGACTACTGCATTAGTCTGATTTGCCAGAAGTCTTGCAGATTCTAAAGCAGAATCAGAAGAATCGGTGCTATCTACCCCCTTTGTTTGTACATTAGAATTGCATAGTGCGATTATTTCAGAAGCATTGCCCCTTATAATAGATGGCTTACACTCTTCTATGATTTGTTCGCAAACCCTAGTGCGATAAGATGTTGCTCCTGCACCTACCGGATCGAAGATAATCGGAGTCCCTTTATCAAGAGCTGTTTTCCCTGCAATAAGCATAGCTTTTACCCATTGGGCTTCTAGAGTCCCAATATTGATGACCAGTGATGAAGCTATGCTTGCCATTTCTGCGACCTCATCTATCGAATGTGCCATAACAGGTGATGCTCCTATCGCCAATAGTCCGTTAGCTGTGTTATTCATTACTACATAATTGGTGATATTATGTACTAACGGTGATTTTTCCCTGACCGAGTTCAGATCTTGTATTAGGCTTTGTATATCAATCATTCTTAATGTATTGTTATATGTTTATAAAAAGAAAAGCCGTTTCATTTACATGAAAACGGCTTAAAGCAAATATTTGTTTTTACAATTATTTATTTCTAAGTCAACCGTTTCCCTACGATGTCGATTACAACATATCAGGTTCAAGGGTTTAATCTCAGCTCTTCTTTAATGAAGAACACCCCTAACAGTGATTTGGCAAACTTACAGAAAATATCTGATAGCAGCCATGAAATAGAAAAAATTTTGAAATAAAAAAGTAAGCTTCTGAGAGGAGGCTTACTTTCATTAGTTTATTATATTGCTATAATTTTAGAAGTTGTAACCGATACCTACACCTAATATTTCTTTGAACTGAACACGTGCACCATGTTGGTTTCCGTCAGAGTCGATGTATTTCACATCATCATCGTATTTGAGGGTAGTGCTTAAACTCGCATTCAAATATTTATTGATTTTCATATTGAGCAATAGATTCCATTCCACATCAACATTCCCGAAAGATTTGTCATAAGCTGTGAAGAAGTTAGCATCTGTCATCAACTTCACATTTTCCATGATGTCTTTTTCTAGCTTTCCTTTCAGATAAGCACCAAATTCTGCTCTGAATTTATCACCCGGATCAACACCAAAAGAACCTAAATCGGACAAATAATCATCATTTACGAAGGTGAACTTCCCGGCTAACGGCGAAAAATATGCCGAGTAAAATTTATCGGCAGGCTTGTATTCGATACCGACTGATACGTTAGAATAAGCCGGAGCCATGAATTTAGAGATATAATTTTCTCTATTGGGATAATTGTAACCTTTCGCAAATTGCGATTTAAAATCGGCCATAGCAGAATAATACCATTTGTTGTCAGTTGTATAACCAATCTGAGTACCTATTTCTATTTTATCTGTTGACTTCTGGCTATTATTAGTGTCAGTCCATGTGAGACCATATTCAAGAGCCAGTGTATTTTGCCATAGCCAATGCCCCTTTTTGTAATCGAGACCTGCATTCAGAAAGGCATTTCCTGCAACAGCATTGTCACCTCCGGCAGACCAGTTGGATAGAGATGTTTGAGAAAAATTCAAGCCGGCGCTTCCTTTCAGATTCCATGTTTTTACCTCTGTTGTGTCTGCATCTGTCTGTGCATTTGTATTAATCGTAGAACATAATAATGCTACGATAACTAAAAAATACTTCATTCTTGTTAAATTTTGTTTATATAATTATATTGTTAACAGATTTTGTCAATATTTTGTTCGAATTTATATTAACACATTTATATATTTATCCTATAAAATGTTGTAGATTCTTTAAGTAGAAGAGATTTAATTATATTTGTACACCCTTTTCTTTTCAAAACTGGGACAAAATTAATAATAATTAGATTTTACGAAATAATTACTAAAAAAATATATGTCAGACGATAAGAAGATTATTTTTTCGATGATTGGGGTTAATAAGATATATCCCCCACAAAAACAGGTCTTGAAGAACATTTACCTTTCTTTTTACTATGGAGCAAAAATCGGTATTATCGGTCTTAACGGATCCGGTAAATCGTCGTTATTGAAAATAATAGCAGGTATAGATAAAGAATTTCAAGGTGAAATAGTCTCTGATAAAGGATATAGTGTCGGTTATCTGGAACAAGACCCGAAACTGGACCCTACTAAGACTGTAAAAGAGATAGTACAGGAAGGGGTTCAACCAATTATAGATACGCTGACTGAATATGAAGAAATAAATGCAAAATTTGGACTTCCCGAATATTATGAAGATTCGGATAAAATGGATGCACTTTTTGCACGACAGGCAGAATTGCAGGATAAGATAGATGCTTCAGATGCCTGGAATCTGGATAATAAGTTGGAGCGTGCTATGGATGCATTGCGTTGCCCACCCGAAGATGAACTAACGGAACACTTGTCGGGAGGGGAAAAGCGTCGTGTAGCTCTTTGCCGTTTATTATTACAAGAACCGGATGTATTATTGTTGGACGAGCCTACCAACCACTTGGATGCAGAGTCTATCGATTGGCTGGAGCAACACTTACAACAATATAAAGGGACAGTTATCTGTATCACGCACGACCGTTATTTCTTGGATCATGTGGCAGGTTGGATTCTTGAACTTGACAGGGGTGAAGGTATTCCGTGGAAAGGAAACTATACATCTTGGCTTGAACAAAAGACCAAGCGTATGGAGCAGGAAGAAAAACAAGCCAGCAAACGCCGTAAGACATTAGAACGTGAGTTGGAATGGGTGAAAATGGCTCCTAAGGCTCGTCATGCTAAAGGTAGAGCTCGTTTGAATTCGTATGAAAAACTATTGAATGAAGACCAAAAGGAACGTGAAGAAAAACTTGAAATTTTCATTCCGAATGGTCCTCGTTTGGGTAATAAAGTGATAGAAGCTCATGGAGTAGCTAAGGCTTTTGGAGATAAACTCCTGTTCGATAATCTAAACTTCTCGCTTCCTCCTAATGGTATTGTAGGAATTATTGGTCCTAATGGGGCAGGAAAAACTACGCTGTTCCGTTTGATACAAGGTCTTGAAACCCCTGATAAGGGAACATTCGAAGTCGGCGAAACTGTTAAGACTGCTTATGTAGACCAAGAGCATGAAGATATAGACCCGAATAAAACTGTATATCAGGTAGTATCTGCCGGATCGGAGTTTATTAGGGTAGGAGGTAAGGAGATTAATGCACGTGCATATCTTTCCCGATTCAATTTCTCCGGTGCCGATCAAGAGAAACTTTGTGGAGTATTATCCGGAGGTGAGCGTAACCGTTTACACTTGTCATTAACACTTAAGGCTGAGGCGAATGTATTGTTGCTGGATGAGCCGACAAATGACATTGATGTGAATACGTTGCGTGCATTAGAAGAAGGTTTGGAAAACTTTGCAGGCTGTGCCGTTGTTATATCTCACGACCGTTGGTTCCTGGATCGTATTTGTACACATATTCTTGCTTTCGAGGGTAATTCGGAAGTATTCTATTTTGAAGGAACATACAGTGAATATGAAGAAAACAAAAAAGCTCGATTAGGAAATGTAGAACCCAAAAGAGTACGATATCGTAAATTGATGGAATAATTTTCAGATATGTTATTAATTATTCAATAAAAATAAAGAAACATGAGCGGGGGATTTAATAGTAAATTTCGTCGCTCTGTGTTTTTATAGCATTTAGGTAAAGGTGTCTTTTTAATGAAAATATTTGTTACAAAGAAATTCTGTGTAGTAACAATCTTATGGATTTTGTTGTCAATGTTCTGTGGTGTTTCTGCGTATTCGCAGTCTACTACGGTGAAGGGTATTGTACGGGACTCTGTAACCAATAAGCCCCTCGAATTTGTAACAATAAGTTTTGATAAAACTACTATTGGAAAACTTACAAATGAAGATGGAAGGTTTTCTTTAACTAATAGGGCCGGGCATACTGTAGTATTGGTTACCCTGATGGGATATGAAACCAAACGGATAAGAATACCTGCGGGAAAGACTACCGAATTGGACATAAAACTACAAGCTCCGGGAGTTCGGCTCAATGAGGTGGTAATCAGACCTAAAAAGGAAAAATATTCCAAGAAAGATAATCCTGCAGTAGAGTTGATAAAGAAGGTGATTGATAATAAATATAATAATATTATTACCAATCAGGAATATTATATGAATGAGGAGTACGAAAAACTCATGTTTGCTCTGAATGATTATAAATCGGGACAAGGTTTACTCAAAGGTTTGAAATATTTATCTAAGTATGCCGATACTTCCTTGATTGATAATAAAGTTATTTTACCTTTCTCAGTCAGAGAGACCATGTCAAATGTGTATTATCGTAAAAATCCGAAAGGTACCCGCCGTGTTGTTGTCGCTCATAAGACAGAAGGTATCGATCAGGACATTAATATGGAGGCTGCTAATGGTATTATTCAGGAGTTATTCCAGGATATAAATATTACAGATAATAATATCTCTTTGATGATGAGTGACTTTGTAAGTCCATTAAGTAGTACATCTTCGGTCAATTTTTATAAATGGTATATTATTGATACAGTTTTAATTGATCAGAAGAAATATGTAAATCTGGGTTTTGTCCCTTTTAACACAAGAGATGTTGGGTTTATTGGGAATATATATGTTAAGCCCGACTCTAGTTATGCAGTTAAGCGAGTATCGTTTCGAGTTCCTTCTAAGATAAATGTTAACTATCTGGATGATATGATAGTTACTCAGGAATTTCAAGAAGTTACTCCTACTTTATGGGCACCCGAAAAAATCTCTATGGCAATGGATCTGTCATTATATGGGATGGGTAAAGTATATATAGAAAAAGAACGTACATATAAAGACTTTATTTTCAACCTGCCTGTTGATGCCGCTTTTCTGACATCTGCACCAGTTGTTTATCTCTCTGATTACAATAAGCGTGACAGCGCTTTCTGGAATAAGAGTAGACCTATATTAGAAGGTAAAGATTACCAAATGGATGATATGGTAAAAGAATTGCGATCCAACAAGTTCATTGATTTTACATTTAAGGCAGTTGATATTATGTCGACAGGGTATATCCCGACAAATAGTGATGAAGAGAAAAATAAACTGGATTTGGGGACTACTCTTACTTTTTATAGCTACAATCATCTGGAGGGAAACCGATTTAGACTGACAGCTTCTACTACTAAAAATTTTCATCCTCACCTGTTTTTATATGGATATGGTGCATATGGAACGAAAGATGGAAAATTTAAATATTATGGGGAGGCTACCTGGGCGTTTAATAATAAAGAATACCATAAAGATGAATTTCCCCGCCATAATCTGACTTTTGCTTACAAGTATGATATAAATTCTCTAGGTCAACGTTTTTTGCAGGCTGAGCGGGACAATATATTTATGTCTCTTTGGTCGAAAAAATACGATAATATGACTTATAACAGAATGTTTGAGGTTAGTTATCTGCATGAATATTATAATGGTTTTTCTTATGGATTTTATGGGAAGAACTATAATGAGAATCCGGCAGGTAATCTCAAGTTTGAGAAAATAGATGAGGACGGAAATTTAACTCAATTTCATAACTTGAGAACTACCGAAGTGGGTATGAATATCAGATTAGCATTGAAACAGAAATTCTTTCAGCAGAGGCGCAGGCGTAGGAGCTTGCCATCAAATGGGTTTACATTCGATTTATCACATGCTATGGGGCTGAAAAATGTTTTTGGAGGACAATACAACTACAATAAAACGACCTTATCTATCGATAAGGAATTTTGGATACCGCCATATGGAAGAATTGGATTTAATGTAAAAGGTGAAAAGTTATGGGGAACAGCTCCTTTTCCTTTTCTGTTGTCAGGTAATGCCAACAGTTCGATAACTATCCAGAGAGGCTCGTTCTATATGTTAAGAGCAATGGAATTTTTGAATGATTCTCAGTTGAGTTGGGATATTAGCTATCAATCGGGAGGTTGGTTGTTCAATAGAATTCCCTTGTTCCGCTTATTAAAGTGGAAAGAGGTTCTTGGCTTCAGAGGGTTTTGGGGCGATTTGAGCAAACGTAACAATCCTAATCATAACCATGATTTGATGTTATTCCCCAAAGATGTTTATCAAATGAGTAATAAGCCTTATATGGAATATAGTATAGGTATTCAGAATATTTTCCAATTATTCAGAGTCGATTATGTTAGGCGTATCAATTATCTGGATCATGATAACATAGACAAAAGTGGCTTTAGAATCAGCTTCGAAATGGGATTCTAATTATTGAAAATTTCTTTTGAAAAGATAGTATTTATAGTTTTCATTCTCGAATGCATATCCTTCTTGCACAAAAGTGTAGGTGTCTTTAATGAAATCTTTAAAATATGAGTAGTAAAGATCATCATCACCATACTCTATGATCAGATAATTGGGGCGGGAATTTTTTATGTATTCTTTTTGACTATCAATAATTAATGGATATGTTTCGTAACTGATATTTGGATTGTAATAATACTTGAAATCTGGATAACTATTTGTAGACAAGTAAAAACCCCCATCAAGTCCTATCTTCATAAAGGTTTTGTCTTTATCTTTCATAATTATGCCAGTAAATTCATTTACATAATTAGATTTATTAGCATCCATAATCAAGTCTTTCTTAATGAAAATACTTAATGCTAATAATATAACGAAAGAAATACCATAAAGCCCTGTAGATACTTTAGGATTGAATTTTCTATTTATTATAGCGAATATCATTACTATACCTATAGGGCATATAATGAATAGGTGTATTAAATTGTACAATGAAAAATAGCCTGCAAGCATTAATAAAAAAGATACATATGCACTGAATATAAAGGCTATCTTGAAAATAAAGTTACGAATATTTTTTGCGAAAAAACAAAGATATAACGACCCTAAGAATAAAGTAATTATCAGAATTCCTTGATCGAGAAGGGAATCCCAATAATTCCACATAATTGTTGTCCAATCAAAGTTCAGAGAGGCATAAATGGAATTAAATGTGATATAGCTGTAGATGAGATCGGGGAGTGCTCCAACTAAATAGTAGTATATAATAAATGGAATGAATACTATTATTATGCCTAACGCCGTATATACTGTATATAATAGGGCTTTTTTGTACTGTTTATCTATTATGTACTGAATAAAAATAGCAGCTAAAGGGAAAAACCAAAATACTATTAAATTGAACTTTATAAGTGCTACAATTCCTATAAATATGCCGTGGATGAATGAATATCGTAGGTTGGAGGGATTCTCTTTATTTATAAAGTGTTTTAGAAATAAATAGAGTGAGATTGCCTGAAACGGAATAATTAACTCTTCGGCAGTTCCTCCAAGATGATTACAACAAAAGAAAATAAGAAAAGAGCATAAAGTTGTAAGATAGGAATAAAATTGAGGTATAAATAATAGAGCCATTTTGTATATATATACCGAGACAATAAATAAGGCTAATGACTGTACTATATACATCCCTGCAAAACTAGTATCAGAAATAAGACATCCTATTGCATATATTACATAAAGAGCGGGACCTTTATGGTCGAATAAATCTTTATATGGCAAATATCCGTTAAGCCATGACTTAGCCATGGTAAAATAGGCATTCGGATCCACCCAATAATTCATGGGATAGAATGGTGAAGACATGGTTCCGAAAAAGGATGAAATAAATGCAAATAATAAAAGGGAAAAGATTATATGTTTTTCTTTAACTATTTGTTGCTGTATCATTTAGAATAAATATTTAAGAACTTTATTAATGTGTAAAGAAATCCTTATTTCTATCGACAAAAATAGTTCATTTATTTTATAACAAGATATTCTAATTTAATTTTTGATTTGATATATATATATCAAAAATGTAAATATATACTTATTTTTATTTTCTTTTAAAAAGACTGTATTTGAAGCCTATATCATTATTCTCAAAGCCATTTAAGGTCTTTAAGAATATATAATCATCTTTTAATGATTCCTCAAAATATGGATAATACCAATTATTCTGAGCATCAAGAATAACATACCGAGGTTTATTATTTTGTATGTACTCATTCTGGCTATCTATTATTTCCGGATACTTTTCATATGCTATATTGGGGTTGTAATAATATTTGAATGAAGGTAGGACATCCATTTCCAGATATACACCAGCATCTAGCCCGACGCAAAACAAAGATTGATCCTCATTGTCTTGTTTAATTATTTCAGAAAACTCTTGTAAAAAAGTTCTTCTATCTGCATTGTTTATATAGTCTTTCTTAATGAAGAGAACAAGGGCTATGCATATGATGAAAGATGTTGTATATATTAAAATCGAATTATTTATTTTAATTCTGTTTTGTATGATCTTTAAAGTTATAATGATGCCAAAAGCAGCAATGATATACAAAACTAGCATATTATACAAATTAGGGAAATAGCTTCCTGTTATCATCAATATAAAGACGTATGCACAAAGAGGAATACTTAGTTTGTATAACCAGCTTTTTATATCTTTAGTGAAAAAGAAAAAATAAATAAGCCCAATAAATATAAATAACATCATGATGGGAATTGACTGTAGCATTATGATATATATTGTTAGTATTCTGCTATAAAGCATCCCTCCATATAATAAATTGAAAGTAATATAATTGGATATTAGGTCAGATAAGGCTCCATTTAAATAATAGTAGAGAAGAATAGGTATAGTAGCTAACAATATTCCTGTCAACAAATATCCTAGATATACAAAAAAATCCCGAAACCTTTTGTCTAGAATAAGTTGTAGAAATATAGCACAAATAGGAAATATCCAAAAGACCAATATGGTGAATTTGATAAGAGCAACTATACCAATAAAAATCCCATGTATAAACATATATTTGTTGTTGAAGGGATTATATCTGTCTGCGAATTGCTTCAAAAATAAATAAAAGGAAATACTCTGAAGTGGTATAATTAACTCTTCGGTAGAACCTCCTTTAACATTTGCTGTAAAAAATAGGACTCCACTACACAGGGTGGCTATATAAGTATATGGAGCTTTTATAAATAATTCAGCTATTTTATAAACAAAAATGAGGGTTATAGCCAATCCTATAGATTGGATTATATAAATTCCGCTAAAACTGGTATCAGAAATAAGACACCCTATTGCATATATAATATATAAAAAAGGACCTTTGTGATCGAAATAGTCTTTGTAAGGAATATATCCATTAATCCAGCACTTTGCCATTGTAAAATAGGCATTCGGGTCTACCCAATAGTTTATCGGATAAAATGGTGAGGACATGGTCCCAAAAAAGGAAGTAACGAAAGCGAAAATAATAAAAGATATATAAATATATTTTTTGTTTACTGAAACCTCATTACCCAGCATTTAAATAGTCTTTTTTAAAATTTTATTAATGCGTAAGAAATCTTTTACAGCCTGCATTCCTATTTTGCATATCCGCTTAAAGTTGATTGAATTTACACCACCTTGCCTTGGCCTGAATGTAATAGGTAGCCATAAAAACGATTGTTTTTGTTTCTTAGCTATAACCGAAATTAGGACATTTGATAAAAAGAAATCTTGAGGAATGTGCTTTAAATAACCTTCCAGCAGTTCTTTCTTCATTAATCTGAAAGGGGTATTTGCATCCCTGATATCTAATCCGAAAGTGAATCTTATCACTACTCGTAAAACTCTGGTTACAAGAATCCGGGAAGAACCATCCTCTCTTGCATTTCTCACACCAATACCAATATCGAAATTGTCTTTTTGATTCCAAAATTGCCAAAACTCATTGGGTTCGGTTTGTCCGTCAGAATCTGTTTGAAATATGTAATCAGCATTTTCTTTAATAGCAAATTCATATAGTGCCAAACATGTAGCTCCATGTCCTGAATTTGCTTTCGTTTTAGCAATCAATTGTGGATACTTAGACTGAATCTCTTGCATTTTGGCATGAGTGCTATCTTTACTACCATCATCGAAAATGACTAATCTACTTTCTGCATTAACTTGTTCCACAATGGGATGCCATTGTTTAATTACCGACTCGATATTTTCCTCCTCATTATATGCCGGCATTACAATATATAATTTTTTCATTTCGATTTGAATGTTATTGTTTTATTTAATATAAACTGAATGAGAGCTACAATTAATATTGTGACAAGTTTTGATAGAGTTTTATGAAAGTCTAAAGTATCGACGAATAAATACAACAGAAGAGCACTTACTCCAAGTCCAAACAGAGCAACACAATAGAATGTGAAAACCCTCTTGACTGTTTTATCTTTGGTCTTGAAATTAAATTGGCGATTTAGGGTAAAACTGCATATCATTCCACAATGTACACTAATAATATTAGCTATTTGGTAATTAAGATGTAACATGGAAGTAAGAGCTGTATATACAAAAAAATCTAAACCGGCAGCTAAAACTCCGATAACACCATACCCTAGCAATAATCGATGTTTTTTTAAAGTGTCTTTTATTAATTGATTGTACATTATTTTTGATTTTCGAGCCATGCATTAACTTTATCCATCGTTACAGATATTACGTTATCCATATTGTAATATTTGTATTCCGCCAATCTTCCTATAAACAGATATTTATTGGAAGATTCAAGCTCCTTTACATCTCTCATATATTTCTCTCTTTTCTCTAAATTCTCTCTAGTTGGAACAATATAGAAAGAATGTCCTTTAGCTAAAGGATATTCATAACATACTGTTGTCTTGTCTGACTTGTCATCTGTCAATTGTTTAAATTCAGTAATACGAGTCCAGTCATAATCGTTTGGGTAATTAACAACCGGGGCTGGTTGGAATTGTTCTGTATCGAAAGTTTTGAGTTCGATGCGCACTGAGCGATACTCTAACTCTCCGTACTTATAATCAAAGTAACGGTCTAGCTCCCCTGTGTATATGGTAAGGTCACTCTCAAAATTATCTTTCACTTTCAGATAATCACATCCTAACAGGATATGAATATTCGGATGGTTTAACACATTTTCCATCATTGAGGTATAGCCATAAGTGGGCATACCTTGATACTGATCGGTAAAGTATCGGCTATCATTATTCGTTCTGATAGGAATCCGTCCCGCGAGTTCAGGCGAAAGGTTCTCCGGATCAGTATTCCACTGCTTTTTTGTGTAATTTTCAAAAAACAGTGAATACAATCTTTCACCAACCTGAGAAACTATTGCATCTCGGAATGAAATACTAGGTGTATTGAATGTTGATTTTTTTACTTCTTCAAGAAGAAAATCCTTAATTTCCTCACTTGATAAATTTTTACCGAATATTTTATTTATAGTTGTTCTGTTTATTGGGAATTCGACAAAATTCCCTTCTGCATAACTAAGAACCCGGTGCTGAAATAAGTTAAATTCGGAAAATTGAGTTACAAAGTCCCAAACTCTTTTCTCTTTTGTATGAAAGATATGAGGTCCGAATTTATGGATTGTTATGCCGTAAGGATCCTTATAATCAAAACATTGTCCTCCTACATACTTCTCTTTCTCAATTATTAAAACTTTCAAGTTTTTTTCTGCGAATAGGCGTGCGGCAGTAGTTCCAGCTAAACCACACCCAGCAATGATTACATCATACTTCATGGAATTTCTTTTTCTCTCTAGATTACCCTCTTTTGTTTATTTTCACAAAGATATAATTTTTAAGAAAAAGATTCGTTAAAATTATACATGAAATATATAATTACCTAAAAATATATTATTATACATTTAACTTGTATTTTTAAAAATATTACTAATTAATAATCTCCTGTTTTATTTTTCTACTTTTGTATAGGTTTAAATTTGGTATGTAGAAAATGTTGGATAGTAAAAATATTACATCGAAAAGATTTGCTAGGTTAATACTTGATATAGGTACTTTCTTGTTGGCTTCCGGTGCCCATTGCGGGCGTGTCAATATGAATATAAAGCGTATGGCTGATGCGTGGGGATTTGATGTAAATCTTCAGCCGACTTTTAAGGGACTGCTGGTTTCAGTCCAAAATAAAAATAATGAGAATGACTCTATAACCTTATTTAAGGAATCTCCTCCCCATGTAGTACATCTTCGGATATTGACTGAAGTAAGCCATTTAACATGGGATGTTTATGAAGAAGGATTGACTATTGAAGAGACAGAACAGGCTTTTGAGGAAATTAAGAAATTGCCTCATTATAATATGTGGATAGTATCAGTTGCTGTGGGGCTCTCCTGTGCAGGCTTATGCCTTTTGTCTCTTGGGGATGTGTATAATGCTTTAATAGCATTGGTTGCTGCGACTATTGGCTCCATTTGCCGATTTAAAATATCGAATATGCAGTTTAATCCGATGATTGCTATTTCGATTGCGGCATTTATTACCACTTTTATTACAGGATTGGGATCCGTTTTTCAGATAGGAACCAGTCCCGAAGCGGCAATGGCTACAGCTGTACTGTATTTGATTCCCGGTGTACCACTTATAAATACGGTAATCGATTTGATTGAAGGATATATTTCATCTTCAATAAACAGAGCCATGTTTTCAGGACTTATATTATTGACTATTGCAGTAGGTATGACTTTGTGTATAACCCTGCTCGGTATTAGTAACTTTAATTTATAATGAATATGGGTGTTATAGATTTTTTATTAGCTGTAATAAGAGATTTTTCGATAGCATTTATAGTTGCTTGTTGTTGGGGAATACTGTTTGGGACACCTAAAAAGATATTATTTGTAGCAGGGCTTTTGGGAGGAATGGGGCATTGTATCCGTTTTGTATTGATATTATTGGATATGGGGTTAATATTATCTACTTTGGCAGGTTCTGTGGCTGTAGGAATTATCGGAATATTTGTTGCTCATCGGGTTAATAATCCTCCTGTTGTGTTTACGATGCCAGCTTGTATAACAATGATTCCGGGAATGTTTGCCTATAAAACAATGCTTGCTGGTATCAAGATGTCTGATATAGAGACTGCACATGCCGACCCATCTATTCTGGTTACGATGACACATAATTTTGTACTTACGATGTCGTTGCTGTTTACTTTAGCTATCGGGATTAGTATTGGGGTTTTACTGTTCAGAAAGAGTAGTGTAAAAGAAATATCATTGAGAAATAGTCTGAGAGGAATAACCGGAATAAAGTAAAAAAGCTATTCCTATTGGAATAGCTTTTTGCATAATTTTAGTTTAATAATTTTTCTAATTCATCAGGAACGAAGTCCATTGCCATAATTTGACCTTTTTCGTCAATCAGGTAATTCTTAAAACCTTTCCCCAATTCGTACTTTTTGTACACTTCCGAATCGATACCCTTGCTTTCGTAGTACTGGTATTTTGAATCAATCCCGTCCATGTCGATGGTTTTTTCAAATACGGTTTTACTTTTATCGAAAGAAACAGACAGCATTACTACAGGGTAGTTCTTTTCTTGTAAAATATTCCAAAGAAGGACATTCCTCATATGGGATTCGGCATCATACGAAGCCCAGAAATTTACCAGTACTTTTGCACCTTTGAGGTGTTCGAGATTTAGACTTTTGCCCGATTCGTCATTTAATGCTAATTCAGGCATAAGGTTTCCAGGGTATATACCCTCCGAAAGCCTCGAAGTTCTTGTTGTATAAGATGATGTTATTAACACTATCCCTCCAATCAAGAAGTACTTCAAATACTTCATAAAATAAAATTTTGGTTACTACTAAAGTCCATATATCTACTTTATATATAATATAGATAAAAGACTTTTCCGTTTATCGGAAATTGGTTTTACGCTTAAAACCAATGCACTGTCGTAATTTTGCGATGCAAAGTTAATATATAAATTTAACAAAACAACATGCTTCTGTGTTACATCAGGTTTTCAGAGACACTGGATAATTAACAAAATAACTGAAAGAAAGGTTTTTTGCTATCTATACTTTTAATAATAAAAGGATGAATTTTTAACATTTGATGTATCGAAATGAATTGTGCCTACTCCTTAAATTTTAATTAGTGTAGAAAAATAAAATTTTGTAATTTTGACAAACTTTGCTCGATAAAAGGCAAAGCATGATGAATAATTGATTATAAATAGCGAACAACTATAAGAATATGAATATTTCATACAATTGGCTGAAAGATTATCTTAATCTTGATTTGTCTCCGGACGAAGTTTCGGCAGCATTGACTTCTATAGGATTGGAAACCGGTGGAGTAGAAGAAATAGAATCAGTGAAAGGAGGCCTCGAAGGGTTAGTGATAGGAGAAGTGCTTACATGTATAGATCATCCTAACTCCGATCATTTACATATCACAACTGTGAATGTTGGTCAGGAAGAGCCTTTACAGATTGTTTGCGGTGCTCCGAATGTTGCTGCCGGACAGAAGGTGGTCGTAGCGTTGGTAGGAACTAAACTCTACTCGGGAGACGAATCATTTATGATTAAGAAGTCAAAGATTCGCGGAGAAGAATCGTTCGGTATGATCTGTGCCGAAGACGAAATCGGAATCGGAACAAGTCATAATGGGATAATTATATTGCCTGATGATGCCAAGGTAGGTACATTGGCTAAAGATTATTATAATATTAAGAGTGATTATATTCTAGAAGTTGATATTACTCCTAATCGGATAGATGCAGCTTCACACTTCGGTGTGGCACGTGATTTGGCTGCATATCTGAAACAAAATGGAAAAGATGCAACATTAAGAAGACCTTCTGTTGATTCATTTACAACCGATACGGCTCAAAGTGGAGTTGCCGTGAAAGTTGAGAATACAGAAGCTTGTCCACGATATACAGGTGTAACTATAAAAGGAGTAGCAGTTAAAGAAAGTCCGGACTGGCTAAAAGACAGATTGAACCTGATAGGTCTGCGTCCTATAAATAATGTAGTGGACGTAACTAATTATGTCTTGCATGAATTGGGACATCCTTTGCATGCTTTCGATATGGCTGAAATATCGGGAGGAACTGTGGTCGTGAAAACTTTATCCGAAGGAAGTAAATTTACAACATTGGATGAAGTGGAAAGAACATTGAGCGATAGAGACTTGATGATATGTAATGATAAAGAGGGAATGTGTATCGGAGGTGTTTTCGGTGGGTTGAAATCCGGAGTGACCGAAAAGACTATCGATGTATTTCTTGAATGTGCCTACTTCAATCCAACATGGATACGTAAGACTGCACGTCGTCATGGACTGAATACTGATTCATCGTTCCGCTTTGAACGTGGGGTCGATCCTAACGATTGTATTTATGTGTTGAAACATACTGCATTGCTGATTCAGAAAGTTGCAGGAGGAACTTGTATTGGAGAAATACAAGATATCTATCCTCAGAAGATAGAAAAACCTGTTGTGGAACTTTCATATCAGAAAGTGAATTCTCTTATAGGAAAAGAAATACCACAAGATACCGTAAAATCAATATTGACGAGTCTGGAAGTAGAGATATTGAAAGAGGTAGATGGTGTTCTTACATTGCTTATTCCAACATATCGGGTAGACGTTCTTCGTGATGTGGATGTAATAGAAGATATTTTACGCATTTATGGTTATAATAATATAGAAATAGGTGATGATGTAAAATCGAATCTGTCTTATCAGACGCCAACAGATAAGAGTAACGATTTGCAAAATCTCGTTTCGGAACAATTGACAGGTGAAGGTTTCTTCGAAATAATGAATAATTCTTTGACAAAGGAATCTTACTATACGGAGTTGACGACATATCCTGTCGAGCGTTGTGTGCGTATGCTTAATCCGATCAGTAACGATCTGAGTGTAATGCGTCAGACTCTAATTTTTGGAGGTTTGGAAAGTATTGCTCATAATCGTAATCGTAAAAATAATGATTTGAAGTTCTATGAATTGGGAAATTGCTATTATTACGATGCGGATAGAAAGGAAGAGGGCAAACCTCTACGTGAATATTCCGAAGAAATGCATTTGGGTATGTGGATTTGCGGTGATAACATAAATAACAGTTGGGCAGCTCCTAATGAAAAAACTTCAGTTTATCAATTGAAGGGTTATATGGAGAAGGTACTTTTAAGACTTGGTCTGACGGTTAATCAATATGAGTATGAGCAATTTTCGAATGAGATTTATAGTGCTGCATTGACTGTTAAAACCCGAAACAAAGTTTTAGGAACATTAGGTATTGTATCCAAAAAGCTATTGAAACAGACTGATGTGAATACTGATGTATATTTTGCAGAATTGAATTGGGATAATCTGATGAAAGAAATTAAAAAACATACAGTTACTTTCAAGGAAATATCCAAATATCCTTCGGTGAGTAGAGATTTAGCTTTATTGCTGGATAAAGGTGTTCTTTTCGAGCAAATAGAGCAAATAGCATACAAGGCAGAGAAAAAATTGTTGAAAGAAGTTAGTTTATTTGATGTATATGAAGGAAAGAATCTGCCTGAAGGTAAAAAGTCATACGCTGTAAACTTTGTTTTACAAGATGACGAGAAAACATTGACCGATAACCAGATAGATGCGATAATGAAAAAAATACAATCTTCATTGGAACAGCAATTAGGTGCTCAATTGAGATAATTATTTTATTTGAAATATAGAAATGAAGCTTTGAGATATTCTTAGCTTCATTTTTTTGTATTTTTATGAGGATAACCATTTTAATGAATTAGTCGATATGAAACCATTTTTTAGTGTAGTAATATGGTTTTGCACTATTTGTGTATGTGCGCAAAATGAATATACTATGGTGAGGGATATTCCATATATATCACCATCCGAAACAGATATCTATCGTTTGGAACGATGTCGTCTTGATGTCTATTATCCTGCTGATAAAAAAGATTTTGTAACTGTAATTTGGTTTCATGGCGGAGGATTGGAAGTTGGTGAAAAAGGAATTCCTGACGAACTGAAGAATAAAGGTATTGCAATAGTTGCACCCAATTATCGGTTAAGCCCTAAAGTTAAAAATCCGGCTTATATAGAAGATGCAGCCTAAGCTGTAGCTTGGGTGTTTAACAATATTGAATCGTATGGAGGAAATCCGGATCTTATATATGTGTCGGGACATTCGGCAGGTGGATATCTTGCTTTGATGATAGGTCTTGATAAGAAATATTTAGAGAAGCACGATATAGATGCCAATAAAATAAAAGGATTGATTCCTGTGAGTGGACAAACAAATACTCATTATACTATCCGAAAGGAGAGAGGATTGCCCAACGATATTCCGGTTATCGACGAATTTGCTCCGGTCAATCGTGCAAGGAAAGATGTTCCTCCAACTTTGTTGATTTCGGGTGACCGGAATTTAGAAATGCTGGCTCGCTATGAAGAGAATGCCCATCTCGAAGCTATCTTGAAAGGTATAGGAAATAAGGATGTGGAATTATATGAAGTACAGGGGTTCGATCATGGAAGTGTATATTTCCCTGCATGCCATCTTATTTTGGACTGGATAAAGAAAACAAGTAAATAACACATACTGCCAACTAAAAAGCCATCTAAGTAACATTGCTTAGATGGCTTTTTGAATTATTATCGAAAATAATATTATTCTTCCTCAGGTTTCATATTGTGAAATACATTCTGTACATCATCATCTTCCTCAAATTTATCGAGAAGTTTGTTTAGTAGAGTACGTTGCTCTTCTGTTACGTCTTTCAATTCGTGAGGTATACGCTCAAATTCTGCACTATGTATTTCAAATCCGTTTTCTTCCAGATATTTCTGAATATCAGAATATGATTTGAATTCTCCGTAAAGGATAACGTTGCCTTCATCGTCAGCATCTACTTCATCGACACCATAATCGATAAGTTCCAATTCCAGATCTTCCAGAGATACCCCTTCTTTTTGGGCGATATTGAATACGCATTTGTGGTCGAAAAGAAATTCCAGACTGCCTGATGTTCCTAATGATCCATTATGTTTATTAAAATAACTACGTACATTGGCAACCGTACGGGTAGGGTTGTCTGTAGCTGTTTCTACTACAATAGCGATACCGAAAGGACCGTATCCTTCATATATCATTTCTTTGTAGTCAGATTCATCTTTCGATGTCGCTTTTTTGATGGCACGTTCCACGTTTTCCTTAGGCATATTTTCTTTTTTTGCCTGTTGCATAAGCACGCGCAGACGTGGGTTAGTATCTGGCTCCGGACCGCCATCCTTGGCTGCTATAGTGATTTGTCTACCCAGTTTGGTGAATACACGCGCCATATTTCCCCAGCGCTTCATTTTCGTAGCTTTACGATATTCAAATGCTCTTCCCATAAGAGGTCGTATATTTTAATTTTTTATTTCGTGATTTCTGTTTGCAAAAGTATAAAAAAAGGTTTTCAGATGAAAAAACTTGAATGCCAAATCCTGACTATTATCATTTTTTCTTTAATTACTTAACTATAAAAAAGATGAGATGTTGTAATTAGTAATATATTTGTAATAATAAATATTGATTTACGTATGAAAACACAATTCTCTATCTCGACCATTTTTATTTTGTGTTTAGGATTTATATCCTGTAGTAATGAAGATGACCTAGGTTCGAATCCTGATCCTAACCCTAATCCTAAAGAGGAATTAATGGAAGTGGA
Source organism: Dysgonomonas sp. (assembly GCA_032477055.1). Classification (GTDB taxonomy): domain Bacteria; phylum Bacteroidota; class Bacteroidia; order Bacteroidales; family Dysgonomonadaceae; genus Dysgonomonas_A. The sequence continues at coordinate 321,523 of JAWDXP010000003.1, forward strand.
ATTGTCAGTCTCTAAAACACAATTGAGATTATTTGAACTAACACAGATAAGTATAACAGACTCTCGCCAATATTCTTATTATGACTCTATAGTCTGGAGTATTCCGGATGTATTTAAAGATGCATCAACTATAAATTCTTCTTTACTCAGTTTTGGACAGAGTTTTTACCTCCCCGGAGAATATAAAGTTTCGCTTTCAGGGTACAAAGATGGTAAAGTTGCAAGTAGCGATACTGTGAATATATCAGTTGAAAATACAGGTGATTTTTTAGGTTTAAGATGGAACGAATTGACAGCTTATGAACCTTTCAACTTTTTGAAGAGAACATCCCAAAGGGACATTATACATTCAATTCATATGGATATAATAAATGACCCTGTACAATTTATTAAATTAAGGTCTTATCCTAATTATTCAAATGAAGAAAATTGGGCTTTATTTCATAAAAATTCGAGAGAAGAATATTATAATTATATAACCTCTTTATATAGAGATGCACTTTTTACTTTCTCTGGAAATGATATCAGTAAATCGGATCTTTCGGAGGAATATAACAAAAGGTTTACTGTCTCTTTAGAGGAAATCGAGAGTAATTCTATATATATTCCTGTTGCAATATGGGAGACTCCTTTTACATATATTTCGTTAGTAGGTTCGATTAAATCAGGCATCGAAACGGATATTAATTATTTCAGAGTTGTTGCTCAACCAAGAATTCGATAAATATAGTTTATATAAAAGAGAATAAGGTGAATCATTTATCGATTCACCTTATTTTATAATATTCTTCTATTGAGCAAATTTAAGCCCATTGATTTTGTTCCATCCTCCACGAGTGAAATCTGGAATTTCGACAGGAGCAGAATTATTATCTAATGAGATTTCTGTTAAAGGAATCAGGCAACACCATTCGGCAAGGTCATATACATCCATATCCATAGGAAGTCCCTTTTGAAGACAATAGATCATACGATAGTCCATTACAAAGTCCATACCTCCATGACCTCCTACTTCTTCAGCTTTCTCCAAAACAGTTTTTTTGTCATCAAACATAGCTTTAGTAATAGGATGCTGGTATTTTTTCATCATAGCCGTTTTCACTTCTTCGGGAAGGAATCTATGTGCATTCAGTTTTTCATGATTAGCGGCTATTTCAGGGTCGATTTCGCCTTTGTCAAGAGCATAACCCTGCACAGGATACTTATTAGCAAACCCTTTTGTCCCTGTCAGCTGATACATACGGTTGTAAGGACGAGGCGATGTTACATTATGTTCGATTAGCATAGATTTCCCATTTTCTGTACGGATCAATGTACTGGTATGGTCTCCGTTACGGAAATCTTTTACATCTTCTCCTGTTTTCTCTTTGATATAAGCAGGGTTACCAACAGCTTTTGTATCTACAGAAACCAAGAAATTCATTTTGTCTCCACGGTGGATATTCATCGCCTGACATACAGGACCTAAGCCGTGTGTAGGATATAAATCTCCACGGTGTTTGCGGTTATAATCCATGCGCCAGTTATTCCAGTATCTGTCCCAATAGGGTTGTAAACCATGTATGTAAGCACCTTCGGCATGAAGTACTTCTCCGAGAAGTCCGTGTTGAACCATGTTCAATGTTGTCAATTCGAACATGTCATAATTACAATTTTCAAGAGGAATACAGTGCAAACGTTTTTGTTCTGCTAAATTAACAAGTTCCCATATTTCTTCCATATTCATGGCAGATGGTACTTCAATAGCAACATGCTTTCCATCCTTCAAACCTTGGATACCGATTTTAGCATGGTGCAACCAGTCGGTAGCTACATAGATAAGGTCTACATTAGGCAGGGCAGAAACTTTGCGCCAAACTTCAGTATCTCCATAAAATTCTTGTGCTTTAGGAAATCCTCGTTTAACCAGCATTTCATTAACTTTCTTTGTATTTTCTTGCACCACATCACATAGAGCAACTACTTCTACTCCAGGTATATGCGTCATACGTTGTACAGCACCCGGACCACGCATCCCTAAACCGATGAAAGCGACTCTTACTACGGGAAGAGGATCTGTTCTCAATTCCAGAACATCTTTTTGTCCTGCAGGGCGAGGTGGGGTGGGTGTTTTGATCATCTGAGCAGAGAGATCGTTTGTCCCGAGAAGGAAACAAACTGCAAATAGAATAGCCCAAATACTTCGTTTCATAATTCTAATGTGTTTTTATGATTAGTAATTCATTTTAAGTCAGAGCTTGCTGATATGTATTTTTATCATCCGCATTTTTCTCCACTTCTAATACAATAACGAATGGTTGTGTCGAAATGTACTCTGTAGGTATCTTAACATTGTAAAGATTACTGTTCTTTTTATTTTTTCCGGCATTTTCGATTTCCACTTGTTTTTTGTCTGAAAGAAAATATGCTTTTGAAGGAATCATTCCTCCTTTTGGTATTTCGATATGAAGCTTATTGTTGAGAGGTTTGTTAAATACAGTCATGTATATTTTATTTCCTTTTTGGGTAAAATACCCCCAACCTTGCTTCTTTAGGTCAATGTGAGAACATCCATATACAGCCTCACTATTTATTTTCATCCAATCTCCGATTTCTTTTGCCAACAGAGTTTCTTCTGGTCTTATCGATCCTTTCCCGTCGGGTCCGAAGTTCAGGACAAAATTGCCGTTTAAAGATACAGATTTAATTAACATCTCGATCAGATCAAAAGAGTTTTTTACATATCCTTTCCAATCGGAATGGTATCCCCACTGATTTTCGGGTACAGTCATAACACAATCCCAATCTACACCGTTTAATTGTTCGATAGAATCGGGCAAGTCCCTTTCCCATGTCTGATCATAATCGCCTATCAAGTCGCCATTGGTGTCATAATGTCTCTTGCCGTTCTCATCGGCTCGAAATCTGCTTCCGATAACTAATCCCGAACGTAAGGCGCGCAATTCCTTATCTAGTTCATAAGCAAATTGGGCTTCTTCTACCCATGCTTTATCCCAAGAACCATCAAACCATAATCCTTTTACTTCCGGATAGTCTGTTAATAATTCAATAAGCTGATTACGTGTGAATTTTTTAAACTCTTCATAACTGGTTTTTTCCTCTGCCGTTGCGGGAGCTGCAGACCTGTAGCCCGGATGATTCCAGTCTATAATAGAAAAATATAAGTGTACCTCTATTCCTTCTTTTGTGTAAGCATCTACGATTTGTTTGACAATATCTTTTTTATAGGGGCTGTTAGAAATAGTATAATCTGTATACTTGCTAGGCCACATACAAAATCCGTCGTGATGCTTAGTCGTGAAAATCATATATTTTGCACCCATCTGTTTGGCTTGTTTTGCCCATTGTGTAGCGTCGAAGTTCACCGGATTGAACTCCTTATACAGATTATCGTAAGCATCTTTAGGCATTTCTTTCCAGGAGCGAATCCATTCGGCAGCACCATTGTAGTACTTGCCATCCCAATGTCCGCCCGGAATGGCATATACTCCCCAATGAATAAACTGTCCTAAGCCGTGTTCACGCCATCTTTGCATATCTGCATCTGTACGTTTCCCTATGCGGTCTGCTCCATATTTGAGGGCAACAGACGAACGCCGGACCTGATTGATCTGGGCTGTAATGGGAGCTAATATCAGACCAGATAATAGTACTATTGTTAGTAATGTCTTTTTCATATTATATTTAGATTTTATAGTCCGATGTGTTCATTCTTATTTTCCTGAGGTTGATCCGTATCCTGCGATATTTTATTGGCTGATGAATAATTCCAATATATTTTATCAGAGAAAGTCTGATTGTCCTTATTAGCTTTTACTTCAACTATATTCTCACCTTCTTTTAATTCTATATTCTGGAATATATAATGAACATCAGTTGTTCCTTTTTGGAAATCTTTATATTCTTTCCCGTTAACGATTAGTTGAGGAGTTCCTATATTCGAATAAACAGTAACAGGAGTTATCTGATTTTGGCGATTAACTACTCTGCGTTGTGTTATATATATCACGGGTTCTTTACTCCAATTGGTTTTGTACCAATAGAACGGGTCTTTTTTTACTTTGCGGTCAAATGTTACTAAGCCTTTCATATTACGGGCTTCTACTCCTCCTTGCGAGGAAGCCGGAATAGCAAAGTCAAAAGTATTCCACAGATAAGATGCTATGAGATAAGGGTGTTTTGCTATATGTCCCCATTGTATTTCGTGAAAGCGTGTAGCAAATGTTTCATTATAATTTTTATTGAATCCGCAACAATCTCCGACATCTCCTGCTGTTTCCTGTTGTTGGTATATATTTGCTTCAGCTCCATATTCAGCCAGCATGATTTTATATCCCTTATAATCTTTTTCCATTCCTTCGATCCAAGGTTCTATATCCTGAATTTTTTTCTCATACCAGCCGAAATATCGGTTTATTCCTTGTATATCTGCATTCATATTTACTCCATGACCCGGATCGCCGTAACCGTTTACCGAGACAGTATATCGATAGGGGTCTTCCGACTTAGCAAGGTCATGTAGTTCAGCTGTTAATGATGCTGTATAATCAATGGGGCGATACACCTCATTGTGCAATCCCCATGTATAAATGGACGGATGATTGTAATTCTGGCGTATCAGTTCTATCAACTGTTGTTTCGCATTGTCCGCTTCTTTGGTCGATACTCTGTTTACAAAAGGAATCTCTGCCCATACCATTAAGCCTATACTGTCACATTTCGAGTAGATATATTCGGATTGCTGATAGTGTGCCAGCCTGATTGTGGTAGCTCCTATCTCTTTAATGATTTCTAGGTCGGCATCATGCTGCACGTTGGTTAGTGCGCTACCCAATTGCCACCAATCCTGATGACGGCAAACGCCATACATCGGAACTTTTTTGCTGTTCAGGTACATTCCGTCTCCGGCTTTCAATTCAAAATGGCGTATTCCTAAAGGTTGAGTAACCTCATCTATGACCTTGTTATCTATTATCACTTGAGTCTCTATTTTATATAAATATGGGTCTTCTAACCCTTGCCATAGATGAGGTTGATTTATAGAAAAGCTATGTGTAAAAAACTGTCTTCCTTGTGGTAATATTTCTACTTGAGATATTTGTTTGACTTTCTCTTTTCCACTCATTTCATAAATAGTCGAAACGAGATTGACCGTTTGTGAATGCCTGTTTTTGTTCTCCATTTTGATCAGGATATCTATATCAGCTGACTTTCTGGAAACATTTTTTTGAGTAATATATATACCGGGCGAAGCGTAATCCGTAACTGCTATATTTACTTTTTCAGTGACCATTAATTCTACAGGGCGGTAAATTCCTCCATATACACCAAATAGAGTATTGTTGATAGGTACTACATCTGGTCTTGGGGTATTATCTACTTTTATTAGAATTTCGTTTGCTTCCCCATATTTAAGAAGATTGGTCATTTCAATAGCAAAAGCAGAATATCCGCCTTTATGGTTGCCTGCGTATTTTCCATTTATGTAAATCTCTGCTACAGATCCCACTCCTTCGAAACGAAGAAACAAGCGTTTATCTTTTAGAGAAATATCAGGTGTGTAAGATTTCTTATAATAGGTTTCTCCTGCGTAATAAGAGTTTTTGTCGGTTTGCATATCTATGTTATTCCATGTGTGGGGAAGGGAAACTTTTTCCCATCTTTCATCGAAATTGTCCGAAAACAATATTGGATCGCTTGAAAAAGGTCCTTTCTTGAACTCCCAACCGTCATTGAATGGTTTGACCTCTCTTGCAAAAGATGATATTGCTATTATAAAACTCAGAAAAAGAGGAATTAATATTTTCATAGTTTTTTATATTATTTCGATGTTAACTTATATATTTCGCTTCCAGCTAAGAGAAAAGCTCCTACGCCATATACGGCGGTCATATCTTCCGTTACCTTTTTGGGATCGGCTCCTATGGGTTGTACCCATCCGAGTTTTCCCTCTTCATTAATGGCAGATGTCAAAGCTTTCCAGGCTTTAGTTAGAATCGGATAATATGTATTTTTATCTATCAACCCATTATTGATACAATAGGCGAGTGCATAAGTGATGAGAGTGGTTGCACTGGTTTCGGGCGACGGATAGCTTTCGGGGTCTAACAGGCTTGCGTGCCAAAATCCATTCTTATCTTGCAGACCGGCTAATCTTTGTGTTAATTCAATCAGAAGTTCCTGATAAAAAGAACGGTCAGGAGAATCCTGTGGCAGTTCTTTTAATATATTGACTAATCCTGCGACTACCCAGCCATTTCCTCTACCCCAGAAGACTTTTGTGCCATTTGCTTCCTCTTTTTCGAAGTAACTGTCGTCTCTGAAAAATAGCTTTTCTTCTTTATCATACAGATGGTTGTATGCCATCCTGATTTGATTGCTCGTAAACGAAAGGTATTTTTCATTTTTCGTGATTTGGTATAATTCAACATACACCGGAGGAGACATAAAAATGGCATCACTCCAAGTCAGAGATTGCTTATTTCGATAATTCATCTCTGCGTTTGGCGGATTCTTCATAATCCAGTCGATCCGTTTTTTTACAGGTTTGAGCATCTTATTATTGTTGCATTTGCCATACATTTTGAGGTAAAACTGACCGATACATAATTCGTCTGCGTGGTAAAGGCTGTACTTTTTATTGTTCTTGAAGTTTTGAGGCATTTGCCATTTATTCTTTTCTCCTATTTCGTACAGCCAATTGTAGTATGTATTGCTATCGTTGCTTATTCTAGCCCATTCGAACATTCCCGTATAGAGAGTTGCATTAGTCCATGCATCTATTCCGTAATCATGCAGATATCCCGGACTACCGTTTTCAGAATATTTAAAATTTGCAATTTGCCAGTCTGCTACTTTTTTCAGAATATTTTGTATTTCCGATTTTTCCGATAAAGACTTCTCTCCTTGGTGTGCCAAGCAAGCCATACTTTGCGAAAAAATCAATAAGATCGTAAGTGTAATTGATAATTGTATTTTCATGATTACATTAAGATTATTTTACAGAACAAAAATACTTTAGGTGGTAATCTCTGTTTTGTTATTTCTGCTATTTCTTTTGCTGTTTTGTCTTAATCACCATGTTTTGAAGAAATAATCACTATTTCTTCTTGTGTTTAGCAGCAAAAGATGTCGGAGTTTCGCCAAATTCTTTTTTAAAAGCATGTGTAAAATAAGACTGACTTTCTATACCGATCTGTTCTATTACCTCTTTTACACTTAAGCCTTCTTCTATAAGTAGCCGTGCTGCTTTCCTTAAGCGGTAGCCGAGTATAAATTCTACTGTCGATTTTCCTGTCAGTGCTTTTACTTTATTATATAATTTTGCTCTACTGATGGATAGCTCGGAGGCTATGTAATTAACATCCATCTCGGATTGATCAATGTTTTTCTCAACTATTTCGATGAATTTTCTTAAGAAATCTTTGTCCTGCTGATTGGTCGATAATTCCGAACTATCTACGAAATAATTATTCATATAGTAATCCTTCAACTGCTTTTGCCGTGTAAAGATGTTGCGGATGGTTAGCAATAATAGTTTGGAGTCGATAGGTTTTTCGAAATACATATCGGCTCCGGAGTCTGCCCCTTCCAATTGGCTGTCTAATCCTGTTTTGGCTGTAAGTAGTATAAAAGGTATATGAGATATCTGCATATTTTCTTTTACTTCTTTGCATAAGGTGATACCGTCTTTTTCAGGCATCATTATATCACTTAGTACTAAGTCGATAGGATCTCTGTCCAATATATTGGAGGCTATTAATCCATTGGCTGCCTGTATAATTTCGAATTCAGAAGAAAGGGAGTCTGCTATAAAAGTCCTTAAATCGTCATTATCTTCTACAATTAGAATCCTTTTCTTATCGTGTAATAAGTTTTCGCTTTCATCTTCTAATTTTAGATCTTCCGGTGGAGCTTCTTTTATATCGTTTGGAGTTGGCGTTTTTCTTTCCTGTATATTATTCTTTATAAAATCGTCTTTTTCGTATATATCCGGATTTGCAGAAAATGTAACAATTATGTCGGTTCCCTTTTCTCTCTCACTATACATACTTATCTCACCTCTGTGGAGCAATACAAGACTTTTGACCAATGCGAGACCTATTCCTGTTCCCAGATGAGAATCGAAATTCACAGTCTTTACTTTATAGAATCGTTCAAAAACGCTTGCTATAGAGTCTTTAGTAATACCTATTCCTGTATCTTTTACAACTATTGAAAAATAATCGTTAGATAGGACAGATTCGCTTTTTGCAGTATAGCTGTTTGTGAAATCGGACTTGAAGCCTTTATTGTAAAAAGTATTGATAGATATACTGCCTCCTTCCGATGTGTATTTGAAGGCATTATTAAGTAAGTTCATCATCACCTTTTCCAGAATATGCTTATCTGCGAATAGAGATGTAGGTATATCTGAATCACAGTCAATATGGAAATTGATTTTCCGTTGTTGTGCATAATCATTGAAATCAAAAGCAACCTGTTTTACAAGATCATTCACATTAGCTGATTCTATTTGTAGAGGCATCTTACCGTTTTCTATGGTTCTGAAGTCCATAAGCTCATTTACAAGGTTGAGTAACCGTTGAGAGTTTCCGTTGAGTATCCGATAATAATATTCTTTTAACCCTTCTTCTCTCATTTTGTTTACTGCTGCAATAATAAGAGAGAGAGGGGTGCGAAAATCATGTGAGATATTAGTGAAAAACCGAAGTTGTGATTGATGTATCTCTTCCTTTTTCTCTTTGTCTACTTTATCTAGGTAAAGTTGTAGCTTTAACTTCTTTTGCTGATTATAATATCTGATAATCATATATATAATACCTGCAAATAGTAACGTGTAGAGCAGATAAGCCTGCCAACTTAGCCAAGGAGCAGGTAAGCGTTCGATTTGCATTCGGGTCGGTTCGTCATTCCATATTCCGTCGTTATTAGATGCAATAAGTTCAAAAACATATTGTCCCGGAGGAACTTTCGAATAAAATGCATTCCGGCTCGATGCATCCACTTCTATCCATCGGTCATCATATCCTTTGAGCCTGTATCTGAAACGGTTTTTTTCTGGAACCAGATAATTATCGGAAGAAAATCTAAATCCGAAATTCACCTCGTTATGGTTTAAGACTATTTTCTCGGGAAAAGAATAATTATCTGTTACGGATGATTCTTCCCTGTAGGGATTGGCTGGCTGATTATCTATAAAGAATTCGGAGATAAAGGCTTTCGGTGTATATTTGTTTTGTGTCAGTTCTTTGGGATTTACAATGGTAAAGCCGTTAGTCCCTCCAAAATAGAGTTCTCCGTCTTTTCCTTTGAGCGCTGCCAACGGATAAAATACCTGTCCTTGCACACCGTCTTTTTTGTCGAACCTGAAAAATCTGTCTTCATTTCTACTATATTTAAACAGACCATTATCTGTGCCCATCCAAAGGTTGTTATCATCATCAGTACAAATACTATAAATTGATGTCACGTTGAATTTTAGGATTTCGTCATATGCTGTAAATTCCGATGTAGGTATATTGTATCTGATCAGCCCGCGTCCGATAGTTCCTATCCATACATTTTCGCTACCATCTGTACAAAGTGTTTGTGCTTTTAGGTAAGATGAGCCTTTATAAGGAATCTTTTCTACTTCAAAAGTTTTTGTATTCATAAGATACAATTTCTCATGAGTCATAATCCATAGCTGATTATTGACACCTCTGTAAATATCGAAAATATAGTGGCTGTCATTTTCATCATCTAAATAATAGTGTGTGAACTTATTATCCTTAAAAGAAAAGAATGAAACCACCGGTCTGTTTAGCTGATAAGCGATCCATATACCCGAATCATTTTCCAGAACTATTTTTCTAAGATTATTGGTGATCAGACTGTTTTCGTTGTTGGGTTCTTGTTTGAAATGTGTGAATTTCTGGGTTTCTTTGTTGTAACAATCCAATCCTCCACGAAACATAGATATCCAGATATTCTGTTGGGAATCAGCAATAATAGACTTAATATTATTGAATGATAAACTGTTATTATCTAGCGGGTTATTTGTAAGAAATGAAAAGGCTCCTGTTTTCTTATCTATTTTGTTCAGTCCACCGCCTTCGGTTGCTACCCATATATATTTTTCGTCTTCAACAAAACTACTAACTAGATTGTGGTTCAATGGTGTTTCTTTGGTCGTAAAAGTATTGAAACGTATCTTTTCGTCTAAATTGACGTAACAGAGCCCGCCTGAATAAGTACCTATCCATACATTTTTCTGATGGTCTTCCATTATTTGCCACACCGAATTATTGGTAAGGCTGAAAGGATCAGATTTGGAATGCAAATAACGGGTATACTCTTCGGTAACAGGATTCAGAATATAAAGCCCGTGTTGTGTAGCTATCCATACTTCGCCATTTTTGTCTATATACAGATCGCGTGTAAGTGTTTTATCTTTTGGGTTATCGTAATAAAAGTCATATTTTTTTTCGATAGTGGCAGTAGGTATATCAATCTTAAATAGTCCCTGATTAGATACTAGTACCCACATCTTGTTATTTGATTTTTTTATCTTTTGGATAATTAATCCTTTTTCGAAAGAGAAAAAGCTTGATACCTTTTGCGTATGGTAGTTATACCTGTATATATTATTGTAAGAAGATAAAAACATGCCCTCATCATCTTGCATATAGGAGTTTACGTTTAGCAGGTCTTTACCTTCATAAGATAATTTATTAAGGCTGCTCTCACCTTCATCGTATATTGCCGATTGCTTATCTTGAACCACCCATACATTATTCCGGTTATCAATGTTCAAATGAGAAACATTGCCTTTCAGGAGTTTATCAAACTTGTTTGTTATTCTGTTGTAATGGAATAAACCATTTGTTGTACCCACAAATATTCTCCCAGACTTATCTGCTGCTACACTGTTGAAATGCCATCTTCCGTCTTCGTCGAGCTCACTGAAAAGGGAATACAGAGATTTGTATTGATATCCATCGAACTTATATAAATCATTGTCCATCATTATCCAGATAAAACCATCTCTATCTTGCTGTATACCGGTAATGCCGTCGTAATAAAATCCCCCTTCGGGAGAGAATGTCCTGAATCTGTAATTGTTCTTTTCTGAGGCGGAAACAATCAAAAATAAAAACGTAAAGAGTATAAAAACAAAGGACTGCTTTTTCATAGAATGATTAGCATAGATTAACAATTGTGATATTACTTAACAAGTATAATAAAATCAAATTTTATAAACGAAAATCTTTCCGCAATAATTATTAATAAATCAATACAATAAAGGAGAATAGCTAAATCAACAAAACAAATAGTGAAAAAAGCAAACCGAAAGATATTCGTTCACTTAAGTTTGTAATACATTTTTTTACGAATATTAATAAATAAGTTATTTGTATGACCAAGTTCTTATTTTATTGATCTGAATCTATTTGTGAATACAATAAAATTCCTTAATATCTATCATGTATGAGAAGTTTTTTTAAGATTGATTATTTAAAAAGGAAAGTGTCGAAGAAGATATTTCTATTGACATTTTTTTGTTTTATTTCGGTCGCATTTATAAATGCCCAGATAAACATTTTAGGAACAGTGACTGACAGCAAAAATGAACCGATGATCGGTATCAGTGTGAAGCTGAAAAACTCTACGAAAGGGACAATTACGGATTTGGACGGAAAGTATTCTATTGAAGTCCCCGATTCTAAATCGGTTTTGGTATTTTCATTTATTAGCTACAAAACAAAAGAAGTGGCTGTCGGCAATCAAAGAATTGTCGATGTGGTATTGGAAGAAGATACCGAAACTTTAGACGAAGTGGTTGTAGTCGGTTATGGTACTCAGAAAAAGAGTGACCTGACCGGGGGGATCAGTTCCGTTTCTTCTGACAAAATCGATAAGATTCCTGCAGTTACTTTAGGACAGAGACTACAAGGACAGGTAGCCGGATTGAATGTCACTTCATCTAACTATCAGCCGGGAGAAGATGCAAAATTTAGCATACGTGGTCAAAAATCACTTTCGGGAAGTAATGACCCGCTTATTATTCTGGACGGAATTCCTTTTAATGGAAGTATGACAGAGATAGACCAGAATAGTGTCGATAATATTTCGGTACTAAAGGATGCATCATCTGCTACTATCTATGGTTCGCGTGCTGCCAATGGAGTAATCCTTATCACAACTAAAAAGGGAAAAGTAGGTAAACCTACAGTTCGGTACAATGGGTATATTGGTATTCAGAATGCAGAATGGCTACCCGATCTGATGAACGGGCAGGAAAATATCCAACTATTAAAGGATTATAGAAAGATAAATGGTGATAAAAATTGGGACGATCCTACTAAATGGTTGCATTCGGCTCTTATCGACAACTACAATAACGGAACAGAAACTGATTGGTTGAAAGAAGTATATCGTACAGCTATTCAGCAGGAACATCAATTGAGTATTTCAGGAGCAACGGATGCGACTAATTACTATGTTTCTTTTGGGTTGACTGATCAGCAAGGTATTGTGAAGTATACAGGATATAAGAAGTATACAGTTACTTCTAATATTAATCAAAAACTAGGTGAATGGCTGACTATCGGGGTTAACCTCCAGTTAGTAGAAAGAGATAGAGGAGGGCAGAGACCGACTCATGCTTATACATACCGTATGTCTCCTTACGGAAGTGTAAGAGATGAAGATGGTGAGTATGTGCGTTATCCGATGTTCCCCGAAACGATGTATTATAGCCCGTTTGCAGATCAGGATGCTATCTATGACGATAAGACAAGATCGGCTTATACAAGTGCCTATGCAGATATCAAATTACCTGTAAAAGGATTGACTTACCGTGCTAATTTCGGGTATTCGTACCGCCATCGTGAAACAGGTCAATACTGGGGATCAACTACCCGTACTGGTGAGCCGGTAGGAGGTAAAGCAGAAGTAAAAGATTATACAGATGGTGACTGGACTTGGGAAAATATTCTTCGTTATGATAATACATGGGGTAAACATCATCTGGATCTGACCGGATTGTATAGTGCACAGGAAACTTATAAGAAGGAACATTTTTCAACGGGACAGGATTTTCTATCCGATCACAATTCATATCATAATATTGATATGGCACAAGGTATAAAGACTATAGAATCTGATAAACAGAATACAGCTATGTTATCTTGGATGCTACGTGCTAACTATTCTTTCGACAGACGCTATTTGTTGACCTTGACAGGAAGACGTGATGGTTTTTCTGCCTTCGGTGAAGGAAATAATAAATGGGCATTCTTCCCTGCCGTTGCAGGAGCATGGGTGATTAGTGAAGAATCATTCTTCGAAAGTGCAAAGGATAAAGTAGAATTTTTGAAACTGAGACTTTCATACGGAGCAAATGGTAATCTGGCGGTAAAAGCATATCAGACTAAGACTCAGCTGGCTCAACGTGATTATATTTATGGAAATGATGCTGATTATGGCATTGGCTTGGTCTCCAATTTTTCACGAGGAAATCCTAATTTGAAATGGGAAACAACTCTTTCTTTCAATGGAGGAATCGACTTCAATGTGTTTAATAATCGTCTGTTCGGTTCGTTCGACTATTATGTTTCCAATACAAAGGATTTGCTTATGAACAGGAGTGTTCCTGTGATGAATGGATATACTACTATTTTGGATAATGTAGGAAAGACCAGAAATACAGGATTTGATATTACATTGAATTCGATGAATGTGAAAACCGGAGATTTCCAATGGAACTCAACATTTGTGTTGTCAGGTAACTGGAGCAAAATTACAGCCTTGCGCGAAGATGGTCTGGATGATATAACTAACAAATGGTTTATCGGAAAACCTATCGGAGTTCATTACGATTACAAAGTTGTAGGAATATGGCAGGAAGATGAAGCTGAAGAAATGGCGAAAACAAAATATTGGGGTAAGAATCCTGTTGCCGGTGATGCAAAATTGCAGGATGCCAATGACGATGGCGAGATTACGGCTGATGACAGAGTTATTATCGGTAAAAGAAACCCAACATGGACAACAGGTCTTACCAATACATTTACTTATAAGAACTGGTCTTTGTCTGTCTTCCTGAATGGAGTATTCGATATAACTAAAGAGAATGAGACGGTTAAGTTCGAAAGACAGTTGTTCGAAAAGAATGCCAACTATATAAACGGTATTAATTACTGGACACCTGAAAACAAATCGAATGAATATACACGCTTGAATTATAAAATTACCAATCATAGCTTTTATACAGGTGCTTCCTTCTTGCGTATTCAGGATGTAAATCTTGCTTATCAGTTCCCGAGAGAAGTTATAGAAAAGATAGGTTTGCAGGGGCTTACCGTTTATGCCAACGGACGTAATCTTTATACTTTCTCAAAAGCAAAAAAATTTACAACCAACTTAGAACAACAAAAGATAGATGTAAAGACAAATAGAGTTACGGCAGACAAATATAGTCTCGATGAATCGGGTTATCCATCACAAAGAGTGTTTATTTTCGGTGTGAATGTTACTTTTTAAAGAATCAGTATTATGAAAAAATATATATCATTTATTCTATTAGCTTATGTATTCTGCTTTGGCTCTTGCAGCGATTTTCTGGAAGAAGACCCGCAGAATTTCGAAAATGCGCCTTCCCTCTTTACTACTACGAAAGGTTTCAATGCAGCATTGAACGGTCTGCATGCTTATGCCAGATTGGAATTTCAAACATGGAATGACAATATCGTTACTCATGGAGCTTGTCCTTACGAAACATTACAAGCAGGAACCGATATCTGTATTCTGGGTATGGGTGATGGTTCTTTAAAGCCTTTTGAAGAATATTCCTTCAATTCAAGCAACAGTTATATTGCAAATCGCTGGAAATGGGCATATGGACTTATCACCAATGCTAACCAAATGAATAATTATGCAGAAAAGAATGAAAATATTCGTTGGGATAAGGAAACGGACAGAGAGCAATTTCAGGCAAATGCACGTTTCTTCAGAGCATATGCATATCGTTATTTGGTTTACTTATATGGTGACGTGCCTTGGGTTACTGTAATAGAAGAAAACTATCGGACAGATTTTGAAAGAACTCCTAAAGCGGAAGTTCTGAAAAATATGATAGATGATCTGGAATTTGCAGCTAAATATTTACCTGAAAATCCGGCATCGGTTAAAGACGGACAATTGACGAAATGGGCAGCACTGCATCTGTTGAGCGAGATATGCAATTTTGCAGGAGATTATAAGAGAGCAGAAACTGCAGCGCTGGAAGTTATTAATTCGGGATATTATCAGTTAATGAAAAACCGTTACGGGGCGGAGGTCGATAAGCCCGGTGATGTATTCTCTGATATGTTCAAGAATAAGAATCACAATCGTGGAGGTGGTAATATGGAGTCTATCTGGGTTCAACAGGCAGAATACAATACAACCGGAGGTGGTGACAGATATACAGACTGGACACGTCGTGCATGGGTACCTGCCTATTACAATAATAAAGGATTTATTATCTCTGCGGCATACGGAGGTCGTGGTTTAGGTCAAATTAAACCTGCGGAATGGTGGCTCAACTCTTATGAAAGTAATGATATTAGAAATTCGGAATACAATATTCGAAGAGAATATTATTACAATGATCCTTCACAAGCAGATTTGTATGGTAAAAAGCATGAGATAACAGAGAATGACCTGAATAGAGGAAATTGTTATCCGACTACTACCAAATTCGATTATGGCTTAGATAATGATCCTACTTTCGAAGGAAATATGAAAGATAAATACCGTTTCCGTCTGGCTGAAACTTATCTTCTGTTAGCAGAAGCATATATCAATCAGGGCGAAGCAGGTAAAGCTGCGGATGCAATAAATGTAGTTCGCGAAAGAGCCGGAGCAACAGCTGTCGCTTCATCATCTGTGGATATGGATTATTTGTTGGACGAAAGAGCACGGGAGCTTTTGGGCGAAGAAATAAGGCGTTTTACGCTGGTTCGTACGGGTAAATTGATAGAGCGTACCAAAAAATACAATTCAAAATCAGGTTCGGAAATTCAAGATTTTAATTTGTTATGGCCTGTTCCACAGGGTATAATAGATTCCAACTCGGGTTTGAAGTGGGAGAACAACTCTGGCTACAAATAGCCTGTAAATAGATTCTTAGATGTAAGGAGTTGTTTGTGATAAACAGCTCCTTAATTTCTGAGTTGATTTTGAAAAAATATAAGAAATTATATCGTTTATACCGACCTCTTTTGCGGAATATCTGTTATGCAACATAATTGGGTCAGTAAAAATTACAAAAAGAAACTTATTTGTGAAATTTCATATAATATTTGGAGACAATAATAATTGATAAATTGATTTATTTGATACTTTTGTAACAAAAATACATTTAGATAAACACTCTAAATTTTAAACCATGTACGGTAAATTCCAATCTTTTCTACAACAAGAATTAACCTCGATCGAAGAACAAGGATTATTCAAAAAAGAACGTATTATCGTTTCGTCGCAAAGTGCAGAAATCAAAGTAAGTACAGGACAAACTGTATTGAATTTTTGTGCAAATAATTATCTCGGGTTGTCCGACAATCAGGAGCTGATCGATGCGGCCAAAAAAGCAATGGATGAAAGAGGCTTCGGTATGTCCTCGGTTCGTTTTATTTGTGGTACTCAGGATATCCATAAGGAGCTTGAGAAAAAAATAGCGGACTTCTTTGGTATGGAAGATACTATACTGTATGCTGCTTGCTTCGATGCTAATGGTGGAGTATTTGAGCCACTATTGGGAGAACAGGATGCGATAATCTCGGATTCTCTTAATCATGCATCTATTATTGACGGAGTGCGTCTTTGTAAAGCAAAACGATACAGATATGCCAATGCAGATATGCAGGAATTGGAAGAATGTCTGAAAAAAGCACAAGAACAACGTTTCCGTATCATCGTAACAGATGGTGTTTTCTCTATGGATGGGAATGTAGCTCCAATGGATAAGATACTTGAACTAGCAGACAAATATGAGGCTTTGGTAATGATTGACGAAAGTCATTCGGCAGGAGTTGTAGGTAAAACAGGAAGAGGAGTAACCGAATTATTCGATTGCAGAGGAAAAGCAGATATTATTACCGGTACTTTAGGTAAGGCTTTCGGTGGTGCTATCGGTGGATTCACAACCGGAAAGAAAGAAATAATAGATATGCTACGCCAGCGTTCGCGTCCCTATTTGTTCTCAAATTCTATCCCTCCGATGGTTGCAGGAGCAGGCATCCGTATGTTCGAGATGATGGACGAGAATAATGAGCGTCAGGATAAACTTCATGCTAATGTGAAGCATTTTGTTTCTAAGATGAAAGAAGCAGGATTCGATATTAAGCCTACTCAGTCGGCTATCTGTGCTGTGATGCTATATGATGCGAAACTTTCGCAGGATGTGGCAGCTAAGTTATTGGACGAAGGTATTTATGTAACAGGATTTTATTATCCGGTAGTACCCAAAGGGGAAGCCCGTATTCGTGTACAACTATCGGCTGCACACGAGACCGAACATCTTGATAAATGTATTGCTGCGTTCACTAAGGTTGGAAAAGAATTAGGTGTATTAAAATAGTTTATGAAGAAAATACTTTTTACCGGATGCGGTGGGCAAATCGGTTCGGAACTGACTTTAGCGTTTCGCAAAATCTACGGAGATAGCAATGTCGTAGCTTCCGATGTATCGGATAAGATAAGTACGGAGTTGAGAGAAAGCGGTCCTTTTGTGCATCTTGATGTATTGGATGCCAAAGCGATTGCAGAAACCGTTGACAAATACGAAATAGATGCAGTTGTGCATTTGGCAGCTATTCTTTCGGCAGTAGGAGAAAAAAATCCTCAATTGGCATGGAATGTAAATATTAATGGTAGTGTTAATATTTTCGAAGTTGCCCGTGAGAAAAAATTGGAACGTGTACTTGTTCCAAGTTCGATGGCAGTATTTGGTCCTGATACGCCTAAGGTAAATACTCCTCAGAAGACAGTTCTTATTCCTACAACTATGTATGGAGTGACAAAGGTTTCTATAGAATTGTTAGGTAATTATTATAATCAGCATTATGGGATGGATATTCGCGGATTGCGTTATCCCGGAATAATCAGCCACAAGACACCTCCCGGAGGCGGAACTACCGATTATGCAGTGGCAATTTACTTCGATGCAGTAAAGAAAAAAATGTATGATTGCTTTTTGCGAGAAGACAGCATGCTCCCGATGATGTATATGCCTGACTGTATCAAAGCTACAACCGAATTGTTTTTGGCAGATAAGAGCAAGCTAAAGAATGCGACAGGGTATAATGTAACAGCTTTCAGTGTTACGCCTGCTGATGTAGCAGCTTCTATACGTAAAATCATTCCTGATTTTGAGATTACTTACAGTCCCGATTTCCGTCAGGATATAGCAGACTCATGGGTTGATAGTATGGATGATAGAGCTGCGCATGAAGAATGGGGATGGCAGCCTGACTACGATCTTGATTCTATGACCGAGGATATTATTAAAGAGATAAGACTGAAATAGATTTATTCTTGATATACAGGGAAAGAGGTTGTTCATTGAATAACCTCTTTTCGTTATAGTGGTAAAAAGTCAAAGTCACTTTATTAAGAAATGAGGTTGTCTCAAAAGTAAAATAATATGATCAAAATATTATTTTACTTGTTATCCTGAGTGAAACGAAAGATATGTCTTTTGCAAAAAAGATGATCCACTTTGTTCAACATGACAAAGAGATCGTGAAAAATATTTTTTTATTTCCAGATAATTAGAATTGGAATAATAGTCCGGCAGATACTATACGTAATGGCATAGGATAATATTGTGTAGATTCATAATATTCGTCGAAAATATTCTGAACCGTTATCTTAGGAGTAACAGAATACCTATTACGTATTTTGCATTTATAACTTAATTCGGCATTGTGAATAGTATATGCCGGAGTTTCGTATGACTCATCTTGTGTAACATAGCGTTTGTCGGTAAACGATACATTATATGCGAATTGAAAATTTTTCCATTCGGCAGATAATCTGGCATTGGCTTTTTGTAAAGGGATATAGGGTAATTGCTTATGCTGGGAGTTGTCTTCCTCAAAGTTTTTATTCTTGTTTTCGGATGAGGTATAAGCATAATTTCCCATCAGACCTATTTTTACATTATCGGTAATCCAGTCCAGTTTGAGTGTTACTTCCGCACCTTGTGATAAAACATCGTTGATATTTACTGGAGTCCAAATATAGTTAGTGTTATTGGGAAGCCACATAATCCAGTTCGTGATATCCATGCGGTAGCAGGAAAGGGAACTTCTGATATAAAAACAAGACCCTATTTTGGAAGTATAGGTTAGCGTTGCATCATAGGAAAGCCCTTTTTCGGGCTTCAGGAACGGATTTCCTCCGGGTACCCAGTACATATCACTCATCGACGGGAATCTGTAGTTATAGGACAAACTTGCTTTTAGGTTGAGCCTATTGGGTATGATATCGGATGATGCACCGACAGAGAAAGTGGGAGCAAAATCATTATCATTGTATTCTCCCATTACGTGAGCATCCAAGGCAATAAATCGAAGAGGTTTCCAATACACCTGTCCTTGAAGATTATATACATTGCGTGCTTTGTTCCAATTGGCATTTACTTTTGTCACCCCATCCTGTAACAATGTTGAGTCTTTGGAATAAGTACGTACAATGTCTCTGCCGTATCTGGCAGAGATTCCAAAATAAAGATCGTCCGATGCTGTATAAGTATAATCAGCTTTGAGCTGTATACTCTGCGTCCGGTTAAAGGTGTTTTTGGGTTCGAAATAGTCATTTTCGAACGAATATCTATATTTCATGATATTGAGTAGATAAGCACCTTTTACTGACAAATTATGTTTGCCTTTAAACTTCTCATACCCTAGATAATAATTTAATCCATGATCTTTATTTCTTTCATGTGTAGTAACATTTACGATGATGGGCTGGGGGATACTTCTTACCCCATACATAAGCCATATGTTAGATGATATCAGAGACGTTTTATCAGGTCGATAATAAAATTCCTGCATAATTCCGGTCTGCCCGTAGTCTGCTTCTTTCCGTCTTTCATGAAAAGGCTCTAACTTAAGTACTTTATTGAGGTATTTGTAGTCATTTTCTGATTGCTGATAGTAAAAACGTGTTTGAAGGATAGTCTTTTCTTTTTTTGACCTTATGCTTACAGCTTCCGTAAATGTATCGTAAGAACCTGTTTCTGCAAATATTTTGACTTTAGTTTCGTCCGACCAGTCTGCAACATTCGATACATTGATACTTCCGCCCAATGCTCCTGTGCCGTTTTTCAGATGCCCGCTTCCATAATATAGTGCCACATTATCTGTGAAAAATACGGGTAATTGAGAAAAGTCGAAAGTGCTGGACATAGATGGATTTAGGGTTATACCATTCCAGTTCACTTTTGTATGGCTGGATGCTGTCCCACGGAATGAAGCTGTAGCCATGGCTCCTTGCCCCTGACTTTTTATGTATATCGTACTATTGTCTGATAGTAACTCACTTAAAGAGCGAGACTTATGGCTCTCCAATGTCGATTTGCTTATTGTGGTTACATAGGTACCAATGGTAACATCCCGCGACTTCAAAGGGGCCTTCTCGGTTACGGTAACTGTATCTAACTGGTGTACGTGTATCGTATCTTTCTTTTGTCCGAATATATTAGCTGTACAAGAAAGGAAAAAGAATATGAAATAGAGTGGCTTCATCCTTGTCAGGAAAGTAAAGGACAGGAAGCATACTTATTTCTTCCTATCCTTTTTGTTAATTTATATCTTAATAATTACTTATCATATTCGGTAAAATGTATCATTCTCGGATAAACTCCTACCATTTTACTGTCTACTAATGCATTATTCTTATAATGGCGAATATACCCTCGTTGAGCAGTATAATCTAAGCAGTCGCACATGTAAACTTCTCCGTCCGGAGATATTCCCATACCATACATCATGCCTAATCCCGGTAATTGGGTGTGTGGCTTAAGTTCTTGTGTATCTACATCAAAAGAATAAACTGTACTGATTTTTACATCAGCGGAAGAGGTTTCACCTTTAGATACTAAACTTCTCAATACGAAATAAAGCTTATTTCCTGTTCGGTCTGTGTCCATTCTATTATAACCTATTGTACCTACAATACAGCCGGGTGTATATTGTTCACTTGTACGGCTAACTACCGGAACTTGAAATTCGCTGATAATTTCTTCCGTATCAGGATCTATACAAAATAGTTTTGGGTATTCATATACTCCGTATGAACCCATTACCCATAATTTTCCATTCTTATCAGTAACCATTTTAGCAGTCTTTGTGATACCTCTTACTGCTATACGCCGGAATGATGTAGCCGATATATTGTTAACATCCCAAACCCATATCGCTCCATTACCGAGTGCTGCACAAAATATTTTATTACCTACCCGGGTTATTTTCTCTATCTGATTGAGTGACTGACCTGTTTCGGCTTTGGACAGACTTATATGTTTTACTACTGAATAATCTTTATAATTAATGACTGTAAGTTGTGTATTTAGATCAGATACTACAGCTTCTTTATCATTGATCGCAACCATGAAACGGGGAGATGCAGCTTGTACATAATCAACTGTTCCGAGTAATTTGAATGTCTCAGGTTCGATAACTTTAATCTGCTTTGAATTATTAAGTACAACAAAATATTTTCCATCTATGTATGTCATACTTTGAGCAACATCGCCTAGAGGCATATTGTTTACACTACGGAATACGTCCCATTCTACAGCTCCGGTATATTTAATAGCCGAAATGGCTGCAGTTCCTTTTGTAAATTGTCCTTCATTTACAACAATCATTTCTGTTTTTTCACCAACGCCGGTTTGCGTTACCTGTAATACCAGTTCATCTATTCCACTTTTAATCGTAATAATGCCGGTTCTGTCATTAGATTCACGGTAGCCTTCTACTGTTACGGTTATTTTACTATCATCCTCAGATGCTTGAGCGTGCAACCAATCGGAGTTCTCTTCTTTTACTTCCACCGAAAGACCTTCGGTAATTCCGATAACCGGAATTTCGAATGTTGCTTCCGATACGGCAAGTAGTGTAAAACTTCCATCTTTGAATCCATCGGGTTGTTCGGGGGCAAATTTTAATTGTCCGGGTACAGGCGCGCCCTGCTGAATTACATTCAGAACTAGTGTTTCTTCTCCTGATTTGAAAGATACAGAGGCTTTTCTTTGTTTGATCTTATCGTATCCCTTAATGGCGAGGACTGCCTTAGAACCACTTTCTTTACTATTTGTTGTAGTCACGCTAAGCCATCCGTCTTCACTTTCGTTTTCCGAATCGTAGATTATGTTTGTGGTCACATCATTGCTCACACCACCCAGAGGAATTTCCACGGTTTTGTCTTCATATCCAAGAACATTGAGTGTATTTCCACTCAATCCCTCAACGTCTTCTGCAATGAATTGAAATGGGATTTTGGGATCATCGTCACTACACGAGGTAAGAGTAATACCTACACATAATAAAAAATAAAACAGAATTTTTTTCATTTTTAAAATGATTAATTAAATAAGTTAATAAATCCGATGATAGGTATATGAGCCATATCATCATTAAAAAATGAATAAAAAGAAAGTAGGATAAGTTTTGAATTGTAAATTGATATACTGAAAACTATTCCAATTTTGCTTTTTACCCGAAGCTTAAATTGTGAGGTAAACAGAGGCAGGTCTTCTGGCTTTCCTAACATTTAACGGTCTTCCCGGTTTTAACCAGTGACATTTGGGCTGTTAAATGCTTGTTTTTAGGATTACAGCTGCGGGAACAGCTCCGGATTGGATATGGTATCGCACCGGATTCCCTATTAAGGCTTTCCTACTTTAGTCTTAGGTAGTTAGCCACCACTATTTAATTCGGTTGCAAAATTAATATTTTTTCTGTAAAAAGTTTATGGTATCTTTATAATTCTAAATAAATCTGTAACCTTAATATTTTTTTCAGATGAATAAATTTCTGATTTTAGGAGTTATTTCGTTATTGTTTATTGCTTGTTCGAAGAATAAAGTAGTTCAGGCTGATCTTGAAAATCTTGTGCCCATACCGCTATCAGTTGATTATGACAAAGATAAATCCCCTTTCGTATTAAATAAGTCAACCAAAATAGTCTATAAAGAGGGTGATGAGGATCAAAAGAGGCTTGCAGGGTTTCTTGCCGAATATATAAAACAATTACTTGGTTTTGAATTGGATATTACAACTTCGGATAGAGACAATAATGCAATACGACTTCAATCTGATCTGGATGTGAAAGAGCAGGAAGCTTACCAACTGGATATATCGTCTGATAAAATAGTCATTAACGGAGCTAGTAATGCAGGACTCTTTTATGGTATCCAAACTTTGAGAAAGTCTATTCCTGTTATAGAAGATGGTGTCATATCCTTTCCTGTTGCAAATATAAATGACGGACCTCGTTTTGGGCATAGAGGAGCTTCGCTCGATGTTTCGCGTCACTTCTTTTCCGCTGATTTTGTAAAGAAATATATCGATGTATTGGCAATGTATAACATGAATGTTTTTCATTGGCATTTGACAGATGATCAGGGATGGAGAATAGAAATAAAGAAATACCCTAAACTCACGGAAATAGGTTCTCAACGTTCCGGCACAGCTATTGATCGCCATTCAGAGGAATACGACGGAAAACCTTATGGCGGTTTTTATACTCAGGAAGAAATAAAAGATATAGTAGAATATGCCCGACAAAGGTATATAACCGTGATTCCTGAAATAGATATTCCCGGTCACACGTTGGCAGCATTGACTTCTTATCCTCATTTGGGATGTACAGGTGGACCATATCAGGTTGCTCGTGGATGGGGAATTTTTGAAGATGTGCTTTGTGCCGGAAACGATAGTGTTTTCACTTTTTTGGACGATGTTTTTACGGAAGTAGTTGAACTTTTCCCGGCTAAATATATCCATATTGGAGGAGATGAATGCCTGAAAAATAGATGGTATTCCTGCCCGAAGTGTCAGAAAAGAATGAAAGATCTGAGACTTGTTGAGATGAAAGCGCATAGCAGAGGAGAACAATTGCAAAGTTACTTTATCCATAGGGTAGAGGAGATGATCAATAAAAAAGGAAAAAGTATTATCGGTTGGGATGAAATTCTAGAAGGAGGTATTGCTCCTAATGCTACTATAATGTCGTGGCGAGGAACAGAGGGCGGAATTTATGCGGCTGGTAAAGGTCATGATGTGATTATGACTCCCGAAGCATTTCTTTATCTGGACTATTACCAGTCGGCAGAAGTGGATAAAGAGCCATATACTTTCGGTTGGCTTACTCCTCTTGAAAAAGTATATAATTATGACCCTATGCCTCATGAATTACCTTATGATAAGAAAAAACATATTTTAGGCGCACAGGTGAATGTCTGGGCAGAATATATGCCGACCAGTGATAATGTGGAATATATGCTACTCCCTCGTATGGGGGCTTTGGCAGAAACATTATGGTCATATCCTAGAGTGAAAGACTATAATCAGTTTGTGGCTCGTATGTATAAACAATCTTTGTTGTTGGATAAGTTAGGTTACAAAAATTGTAAACGTGCTTATGAGGTACAGGTCAATTATGATTATGATTTGGAAAAACATGAAGTGAAAGCTTACTTATCTACATTTGATGATTCTCCGATTTATTATACTTTGGATGGTTCTGAGCCGACAGAGGCTAGTATTAAGTATGAAAGTCCGGTTGGCATTACTCAATCACAGACATTAAATGCAGTTCTATATAGAGACGGAGTAAAAAGTGAAATATATTCGAAGGATTTCTCATTTAATAAAGCTACCACCCGATCTATTACACTCAAAAATATGCCTGACAGGCGCTATACATTCAATGGTGCGATTACGTTAGTTGATGGACAGAAAGGGTATAAGCAAAGTTATCGTACAGGAACCTGGATTGGATTCTTTAGCAGCGATCTGGATGCTACTATAACATTGGATAAGCAAACATCGGTATCTTCTGTTGCTTTAGATATGTTTGTTAATACAAGAGGCAATTTATTTTTGCCGAAATCGGTAACGGTAGAAGTCTCTGATGATGGAAAAGCTTTCAGGAAAGTCTACACTGAAAAGTATTCCGAAATGAAAGGGCATGAGAAGCCAAATATAAAAACATTGAAAGTTTCTTTCCCTGAAACTAAAGCGAATTATATCCATGTGATTCTGGAGAACATCAACACTGCTCCAGCTTGGCACGAAAAGAAAGGCACTCCGGTTTATCTGATGGTAGATGAAATTGTGGTGGAATAGATATCCATGAAATAGAAAAGGAGAGTGTTGACTCTCCTTTGTACTTTATTGCTTTTCTAAAGTTCCGATCTGTTCCCAGTCATTATTCTTTTTCAAAGTGACGGCTACATAAATATTATCTTTTTCTTGTTTAAAAGCTACGCCGTTGTTAAACTCTGCATGCACCTGATCAGGTGTTAACTTATACATTGCCCCTGTAATCGGATCTACAATTACTCCAATTAAACCTCCCAGCAAAATGTTGCCTATAAACCATGCATTAAATTTACGTTCTAATACTAACTCATATGGTTGATAACCATCTAATTCAATTACAATCGAATGTTTGTCTTTTCTTTTTAACTTAGCGGAAACAGGCTTTCTGCCTAATCTGGTATTATTGTCATAAACTGTTGCATTACTTGGATAACTGGAAAAACTTACAGACTGAGAAGAGCCGCTTATGATGGTCGCGCAACTAGAAAAACTTATTATAGTAGCTAGACCTAAGATGATTTTTTTCATTATAAATATATTTATTGGTCAATTTTGTCACAAAAATAAAAATATTTATAATAAATTATATAAAATTTATGCTAAAAATCAGATGAGATTATTTTTGTTATTTTGCGAAACAATCAATAGCCCCAATACAGTAAATAATCCGTTCAGCATCAATATTTCATAACCTACTTTATATTCGTATCTGTTTGCTAGAAACCATTCTATAAAATAGCAAATGACAGGAGCTAGTATACATACAACAGGGGCATATTTGTCCCTGATTTGTATTTTGGAGAATAATCCCAGAGCAAACATACCTAATAAAGGACCATAAGTGTAAGAAGCAACTTTATATATTGTATTCAGTATATTGCCTTGCCCTATGTAATCTATTCCCAGAATAACTAAAATGAAAAGGATGCACATCCCTATGTGTACCTTCTTTCTGGTCTGGTTAGCCTTCTCGGTATTTTGATCGACATTTAGAATATCTACACAAAATGAGGTAGTCAGTGAAGCTATTGCAGAATCGGCATTGGCAAAAGAGGCTCCGATAAGTCCGATAATAAAGAATATGAGACAAGGTAATCCCAGATAATTACTTACCAGATAGGGCACTCTCTCGTCCAAAACTTCGGGGAGAACAATATTATATTGTGAAGCAAAGATAAGGAGTAGTATACCTAATGAAAGGAATAATATATTCACCGGGGTGAACATAAAACCATAAGTAAGCATGTTTTTACGTGCATCTTTCAGGTTTCTGCAAGTCAGGTTTTTCTGCATAATGTCCTGATCCAGTCCTGTCATTACAATTACAATAAATATCCCACTAAAAAATTGCTTGAAAAAATTCTGAGGGCTACTCCAGTTATCGAAATAGAATATTCTGGAATGGGGGTTTTCTACAACTGCTGCAATTGTTTGATATAAATTGAAATCAAGTAATGAAGAAACTTGCCATATTATTAATAATAAAGCTATTGTAAAACAGATGGTTTGTATAGTGTCTGTCCATACAATAGTTTTTATTCCACTTTTTCGCGTATATAGCCATATGAAAATAATAATTCCTGTAACAGTAACAGAGAATGGTATCTTCCATTGTTCAAAGACAAGAGCTTGTAAAACTAATGCTACCAGATAAAGTTTTGAAGCAGAAGCTATAATACGAGATAGGATAAAAAATCCGGCTCCTGTTTTGTATGACCAGAATCCAAATCGTTTATCAAGGTAAGTGTATATAGATGTGAGGTTTAATTTATAATAAAGAGGTAAAAGAACATATGCAACAATAATGTATCCGAAAAAGAAACCGAAAACCATTTGCATATAAGTCATATCGAACTTTTCGACCATTCCCGGAACAGATACAAAAGTAACTCCCGAAATAGAGGTTCCGATCATTCCGATGGCTACGATATACCATGGAGATTTGCGATTGGCACGAAAAAAGGCATCGTTATCTGAGCTTTTGCGGCTGACTATATAAGAAATCAGGTATAATATGCCAAAATATGCAAGAAAAATGATAAGTACGGTTATTCCCATTTTAAACTAGAGGCTCATGAAATAATCTGTGAGTTCTTTCATCGTATCAAACCGTAGATTGTATGTATCTGTATTTCCGAATCCCCACGAAACAAAAACGAAAGGCACATGCGCTAATTCGCATTGTTTTCTGTCAGAGTCGGTATCTCCTATATACATTGGGCTTCTCAGATTATGTCTGTCAATGAGGATTTTTAGATTCACATGTTTGGGTTGGAAATTCATTCCATACTCCATATAATCAGTGAATAAATATTTTGTTTCCGTATAATTCATAAAATCTTTGATACCACCTTCCTGACAATTACTCAACATAAATAATTTATATTTTGTAGAAAGCTGTTCTAATCCTTCCATTACATTTGGATAGACATTTCCTCCCATTTGAGCAACTATTTCATGCTCTTTCTTGATGATATCTTTATATAGTTTTTCCTGTAATTGAGGTGAGCTGTCAGGAAGGATCTCTTCGAAAATCTTTTTCATTTCCATTCCCATATAGCTCTGTAAATCCAGTCTTGTCAGAGTCTTGTTTATTCCATTTTCTTTCAGTACTTCTGTCCAGCTATAAGCATAAGTATCTACAGCATCCCACAGAGTTCCGTCCATATCGAAAATTAAACTATCCGGTTTCATCTAGTATAGTATGTGGTTTCAAATCTGTCAGTAAAATTACTGAACAAAAACGGATATATCAATTTATATATCATTAACCCTGCCTTAAAAAGATCAATTCGTTCAAGGCAGGGTATATTGTATTAGAATGAATGTTTTAGCTATGGAGCTGTGACTTGTTCTATTAAGAAGAAAGCTTTGGTCGTGTTGCAAGTGCCATCAGGACAGCTTGTAGCATCTACTTTGGCTCTAGGATTAGTGCTCATCATCATAAAAGAAAATTTGTAAAACACTTTGTCATTTCCGTCCGAGACTGTGAATGCGTATATACGATGTTCAGGATAATAATCATTATAAACATCATCATTACCCCAAGCCGGAAAATTGCTTGATGTCTGACCTACCCAGCTGTTTCCACTAGCTCCGGAGTCGTTTCCTCCTCCTCCCCATTCTCCACCTTTAACAGGCATTGTATTTCTGGAATTACCATATGCTCCGGAATTGTAAAAGGTACCTTCGGAAGAACCGACGAGTACATCTCCAATATTCGATTTGAATTGAAGATTTGTATCCTGAAAAGTTGCATTATCATGAACAAATGCCCGGAATGAGAACCGTCCGTCCGGAGTTGTGACCGTAAAATGATATCCATCTCTACCTGTTTCGGATTGAGTCGTCCGCTTAAATTGTCCCATGACGGCTTTGGTCTTAATGTCGGCATCTATCTCATCTCCTACTGTTGTACTACATAATTTTGGATCAGTAGTGCCAAATGATAAAGCAAAAGTAGCACCTGTCGGAGAATCGTAATCAGGTACTCCGGTTATATCATATACAAGAAAGCCATAACCATATTCTAACTTGCCGGGTTTTAGTACTGCTTTCAAACCAGTGTTTCCGGTTGATAGAATCTCCGTTCCTCCCGAATATTTGCCACCATTTCCTCCATCATAAGGAACTTTTAGTAATCCTTTATAAGGCTCTCCGGATTTCAATGTCTGAGGTTCGATCGTGGCTTCGAGACATAGTAGATCTTCTATTTCGGGTGCATCGGCTACTCCTTCTTCAAGAGCCATCCATTTATTATCTTTCCAAAAATAGAAACCTGTCGACAAAGTATTTCCGCTATTGTATATGAGTAAGCCATCGGGCTGAGGAGTATTATTATCGCTGTCTAAATCCATAGTGGTTGATGTTAGATTTATTCGAGGGATAAGCACACCTTTGTTACTACTTACGACATCTAGAATTGATTTAGAATTCGGTGTTACCGTATTTATGCCTACTTGGGCATATACGTTGAAAGGCAAGATAGAAAGACTGCCAAGAATTGTGGTTAAAATCTTTTTCATGATTAAATAGTGTGATAGGTTAATAAAAAAAATAAAATACTAGATCTATTATTTTAACAAAGAGAGGGAGATATTGGTTTAATAGTGAGGCGATTTCTAAATAGTAAAGGAGGGATTCAGCCAGATTTCCCCCCTTTTATATCTCCTGATTTTTAAGTCTAATCTTGTGATTTTATTTGCTCGATTTTTAAGAAAGCTTTAGTTTGAGCTGCATTTGTATCATTTGCTTTTAGGTTGGGAGATGGAGCTCCCATCTTAAAGGTTAAGATATACATTGTCTGATCACTCACATTCGTGGTGGTCCAACGATATGTCCTAACCTCAGGCGATATATGGTATACATCGGGATTTCCCCAGGCTGTTCCTGAATCATCTGATACCGATTTTGCAGTGCCATCTGTACCTCCATACCATATATTTGTTTTCTTAAAAAGAAGACTATTAGAACCATGTACATAATTTCCATTACCATAAAAGGCAGTATGTCCATTCCACATGATGGAGGTGTCCTCCTTGTAATTTGATTTTATTTGCAGATCCGAATTGGATAGTCTTATGTTATTAGGGACAAATACTCTTACCGAAAATTTGCCATCGGGAGTGGTTATCGCTCTGTGATAGCCGTTTACTCCATTATCAGAGGTTTTCAATAGAGGTCCTACCGTAGCGTGAGTTTTGGTTTCGGCAAGGACATTATCACCAACTGAGACGTTACAATTCTGAGTTTTAGTTGTCCCGAATGATATTTCGAATTTAGCAGCTGTAGGGGAGTCATATTTGGGTATTCCGGATATATCATATACCAGAAAACCGTTTCCGTATTCTAGTTTTCCTGTTTTTAATTTTGCAGTCAATCCTTCATTACCTGTGGATAAAATGTCTGAACCTTGAGAGTATTTGCCTCCATTACCACCAGTATATGGAACTTTCATTATTCCTACATAAGTTTTTCCCGCCTTAAAGTTTTGGGGTTCAAGTATGGTTTCGGAACAATGTAAACTTTCGATTTCGGGCTCGCTGCTGCTACTTTCTTCGACAGCCATCCATCTATCTTCTTTCCAATAATAAAATCCTTTGGATAAAGTTTTCCCCACGTTGTAGACTAATAACCCTTCAGGTTGTGTAATAGTGTTATCTCCGACCAGATGCATAGTGCTGGAAGTCAGAGAAACACGAGGGATCAGTATACCTCGGTTATCACTTACTATATCCAGGACCGAAGCGAGGTGTGGTTTCTCGGTATTAATACCAACCTGAGAATGTGAGGTAATAGACATAATCAAACATCCAGTTACAATAATTAGCGCTTTTTTCATAATTAATTAGTTAAGTTCTTGTTAATAAATTTATATACTCTAAAATCTCTCTTACGTATGAAAAAGCTTTGTGAAAGAATGTGCATTTATGAACTAAGTATTGATTTTTGTGATAACAAAAGTGTGTCAGGATATTTTCTTCAATTGATAAATTGAAATTAACATCGAGCCATATTCTGCATCATTAAAACAGAAAAAATATTTGCTAATACTAAAATTTTTAATTGAGTTTCTCCCTTAATTAATACTATCTTATAGGTTTTATCATTTTGGATTGTGTCTGATAATCAGACAATAGAATTGAAATGTGCTTTCATATTAAAACCAAACAATCTTTTATTTTATGTGTGATTCTTTCCCAGAATCATACAACAAAGATAATAACAAATAGAGACAGAACAAATATGAATTTAAATTTATTTGTTTAATTTTGAGTAATATATAATTAAGAAAAAACTGTATGTCATTCCTTACACCCTCTTCTATACTCTCCGAATATGTAAGTGAAAACTATTTGCTTATACCTGTTATCAATCGTTTTGGAATTAAATTGGGATTGGAGGATAAGACTGTGAAGATGGTCTGTGAGGAATATAAATTGAATGTCGATTTTTTTCTGGCTATCTTGAATACATACTTGGATGAGGAATATTTTCCGGAAAAAAAATTGCAGGAGTTCGATATTCAGCTGGTAAGTAATTACCTGAAACAGACAGATGCTTATTATGCCCATGCACAGATTCCGAATATAGAGAAGCACTTGAATGCTTTCATTGCTATGAGCGATCCTAACAACAAGCAATTGGAATTGATTCGGAGATTATTTACCCGGTTTAAAACAGAATTGTTGAACCGGATCAATAACGGCATTTTGGATGATGATATTTCTTTGGCACTATTATTAGACTTGAAAAATATCCTGATTAAACATATAACCGGTAATTTCAATGAAAACTTATGTTATGCCGTTATATTTTCTGTAGATAGTTTGCTGAATGATCTGAGTAAACATAACAGGATCAGGGATAGGATACTAAAACCTATGATTCAGAATCTGGCGGATGCAGGTATTGACGATTGGCAAAGTATGGTGGTTTCTGATAATACAGTAATACAGGATGATATACAAACTATTTCTCCCCGCGAATTGGAGGTTTTGAAGCTTATAGCCTTAGGATTACTAAATAAGGAGATAGCCGACCGTCTTAATATTAGCCTGAATACAGTTCTTTCTCACCGTAAAAATATTACGGCAAAACTAGGTATTAAAACCGTGTCGGGACTTATTTTTTATTGTATTAGCCATGGGTATATCTCGGCAGATGAAATAGAAATCTGATATATTAATTAACATATCTCTGAACATCCCCGATTTCGGTATGTTATAATTAGTGGAATATTTGTAGAAAAGAAATTATATGAAAAAAGATATATTAAAAAAATTGATAGCTAAGTCCGGAGAAAAGCATAAGGTTTCTCAATTTGATTCGGAATATACTGCTGATTTTACAAAAGAGCAGGCCAATCAGTTACTGATAGATAATGTCGGACGCTTAGCCGAAATGCAGAATAGATTATATGCTCAGGACAAGTATTCGATTCTCGTAATCTTTCAGGCAATGGATGCGGCCGGAAAAGATGGAA
Organism: Dysgonomonas sp.; assembly: GCA_032477055.1. Lineage (GTDB taxonomy): Bacteria > Bacteroidota > Bacteroidia > Bacteroidales > Dysgonomonadaceae > Dysgonomonas_A. The sequence goes on from JAWDXP010000003.1 coordinate 353,872, forward strand.
CTATCAAGCATGTAATGTCGGGAGTGAATCCTCAGGGCTGTCAGGTATATTCTTTCAAGCAACCTTCAGCCGAAGACTTGGATCACGATTATTTGTGGCGTATATACAAATCTTTACCCGAACGGGGCAGAATAGGTATTTTCAATCGGTCTCATTATGAAGACGTATTAGTTGCCAAAGTACATCCTGCTATTGTATTGAACGGAAAACTTCCGGGTATAAACAAAGTAGAAGATATAACAGATAAGTTCTGGAAAAAACGTTATCGCCAGATCAATGATTTTGAAAAACATCTTACTGAAAACGGAACGATAGTCATTAAATTTTTTCTGAATGTCTCGGAGAAAGAACAGAAGAAAAGGTTTATGGAAAGGCTTAATGATGAATCGAAGAATTGGAAATTCTCCGTATCAGACTTGAAAGAACGTACATTTTGGGATGATTATATGAAAGCATATTCGGATGTCCTTACATATACTTCTACAGATTATGCTCCATGGTATGTAATTCCTGCTGATAATAAATGGTTTATGAGATATGCAGTCGGGCAGATTATTTGTGATAGAATAGCTGAATTGGGTGTCCATTATCCTCAACTGACCGAAAACGAGAAAAAAGATTTGGAATTGGCTAAGCAAATGCTTCAGGATGAAGTAGCAAATGCTCCGACAAAAGAGCCTGAAAAATCTAAGAAAAAGTCCAAATCTGTAAAGGCTGATAAAAATTCAAAAGATTTGCCTATGGTCAAAGAAGCAAAAAAAGCTTCTAAAAAGTAAGAGAAGATTTCTTCTAGTCAAATTAGGAGAATAAAATAGTTTTGTTTTTATAAACCAGAACTCTTCGGTTGATATGATATTCTATAGCATGCGAAAGGACAATTTTCTCTAAATCTTGTCCTTTTCTGACTAAATCCTGAACACTATCCCTATGGCTGATGCGGGTTATATCCTGTTCTATGATAGGACCTGCATCGAGTTCGGTAGTTACATAATGACTGGTTGCTCCGATTATTTTTACACCTCTCTCATAAGCTGCATGGTATGGTTTTGCACCTATGAATGCCGGCAAAAACGAATGATGGATATTTATGATCTTATTTGGATATGACTGTATAAATTCATCAGTGAGGATCTGCATATAGCGTGCTAATACTATAAAATCGATCCCTTTTTCTTCGAGTAATTCTTTTTGTTCGGTTTCTATTTCTTGTTTGTTTTCTTTGGTAACTTTCAGGACATGATATTCGATTCCGAATTTTTCGGCAACCCATCTTAAATCTTCGTGATTACTTATGATTAAAGGAATCTCCACTTTCCACTCACCGGCTGTGTAGCGAGCCAGAATATCAAATAAACAATGTGACATTTTCGATACGAATACAGCCATCTTGGGAATATAATCATTGAAGTACAAACGAAATGTCATGCTGTATTTATTAGCATACATTGTCTGGAAGTATTCTCCTATTTTCTCTTTAGGAATTAGAAAATTGGCTAAATCCCATTCTATACGCATAAAGAAAGTCCCTTCCTGCCGATCGACATGTTGTTCCAGATTTATAATATTGCCCCCATTTACATGGATAAAATCGGTTATAGCAGCAACTAATCCGGGCTGATCGGGTGAATATATTAAAATGATGGCTCGCGTATCTTTCATTCTTTTGTTGTTTAGATGCTAATGAAATACAAATATAACAACAAAATAGTGTAATAATGTTGATTTGTGTTTGTTTTTGTTCGTTATAGTGATTTAAAATGATTAAAATGTAAAATGTTATGCCTGATTTTAGATTAAAGGGATAATTTTTACAATCATCCAGCTATTATTTTCTTTTTCCAATAGTATTTGAGCTCGCGGGTTGTTATCTATTCCAGTTTCTGTTGTTGTAAGCATTATTTCTACACATGCTGTTGGTTGGTCAGAGCTTATTTGGGTAGATATAACTTTTACTCCACCGAAATCAATATCCTGAGACATTCTGTAATAATAGAAATCATCTACAAAGTCATTATAAGCATCATTATAACTTTCTATTTCCTCATAATATTTGTCAGAACTCAGATATTCTTCGACATAACTAAATCGCTCTTTTTCTACTTGCAGGAATTTATCGGAGATAGTTCCCAGTTTGCCTAGTTCGTTGAAGTAGGCTGTATAATCTAATCTGTATTTACCTTTTCCGTTTTCTATTAGTTCAACAGTAAAGGGATAGTTCTCGTTATCTAGTTTATGAACCGTTGGTAAATACCATTCGTAAAAAGACAAAGCAGCCTTTTCGACTGCTTGTTTCTCTGAATTATATTTAGTTGTATTATTTGTCCAAGAGATAGTTACAAAAGTAACCCAACAGAATATAAAAATATAAATTGGTCTCATGTATCAATCTTCTACCTGAATCAGATTATCGATGATAAATACCTGACGTTCGGGAGTATTTTTACCCATGTAAAAGTTGAGCATATCTTTGACAAGGTCTTCTTTTTTCATAGTGACCTTATCCAAACGAATGTCTTTGCCAATGAAGTGGCGGAATTCGTCAGGCGAAATTTCTCCTAATCCTTTAAATCGGGTAATCTCAGGGTTAGCACCTAGCTTTTTGATAGCAGCCAGCCTTTCTTCTTCTGTGTAGCAATAAATGGTTTCTTTTTTGTTCCTGACACGGAAAAGAGGTGTTTGCAAGATATAAACATGGTTCTTTTTTACAAGATCAGGAAAGAACTGTAAAAAGAAAGTCAGAAGTAACAACCGAATGTGCATACCATCCGTATCGGCATCGGTAGCGATTATTACTTTGTTGTATCGTAGCCCGTCAAGTCCGTCCTCGATATTCAATGCTGCTTGTAGAAGGTTGAACTCCTCATTCTCATAGACAATCTTTTTAGTCAGACCGTAGCTATTTAGTGGTTTTCCCCGAAGACTGAATACAGCTTGTAAGTTCGGATTACGGCTTTTAGTTATAGAACCGCTCGCCGAGTCTCCCTCAGTTATGAAGATGCAAGTATCATCCTGATGGTCGCCTTTTGTATCATTATAGTGAAGACGACAGTCACGTAACTTTTTATTATGTAGGTTGGCTTTTTTAGCGCGTTCACGAGCTAATTTTGTAACCCCTGCGATTGCTTTCCGTTCCTTTTCAGATTCAAGTATTTTCTTCAAAAGAATATCCGATGTTTCGGCATTCTTATGTAAATAATTATCCAGTTCTTTTTTTACAAAATCTCCAATGAATTTCTGTACAGTAGGTCCATTAGGTCCCATATCTCTGGATCCGAGCTTGGTTTTGGTTTGTGACTCAAAAACAGGCTCTTCTACTTTTATACTGATAGCTGCGACCATACCACTACGGATGTCGGCATAGTCGAAGTTTTTATTGTAGTATTCTTTGATAACACGTGATACAGTTTCTCTGAAAGCTGACTGATGTGTTCCTCCCTGAGTAGTATGCTGACCATTTACGAAAGAATAATACTCTTCTCCATATTGATGGGTATGAGTGATTACCACTTCTATATCTTCATCTTTGAAATGAATGATAGGGTAGAGTGGGTCAGAGGTCATGTTCTCATTTAACAAGTCTACAAGTCCGTTTTTGGAATAGAACTTCTTCCCATTATATATTATGGTAAGACCTGTGTTGAGGAAAACATAATTTTTGAGAAGGCTTTCCACGTATTCATCCTGATATTGGTAATCAGTGAATATCGTATTATCAGGTATGAACTCTATCAGAGTTCCGTTTGCTTCTTCCGTTTTTTCTTTTCGTGATTCACTTGTGACAATGGCTTTGCTATATTCAACAGATGTCGTTTCTCCGTCACGGAAAGCTTGTATTTTGAAATGGCTGGATAAGGCATTTACAGCTTTAATACCTACACCATTCAATCCCACAGATTTTTTGAAGGCTTTAGAGTCATATTTAGCTCCTGTATTCATCTTGGATGATACATCTTTTACTTTGCCTAAAGGAACACCACGTCCGTGGTCACGTACTCTGATTTCTCCATTTTCGATATTTACTTCGATAACTTTACCGAATCCCATCATATATTCGTCAATAGAGTTATCCAGCACTTCTTTCAGGAGTACATAGATACCATCATCAGCAGAAGAACCGTCACCGAGTTTACCGATATACATACCGGGGCGTCGGCGGATATGTTCCTGCCAATCAAGAGTTTTTATGTCATCATCTGAATAATTGGGTTGTGGTAAACTGAGATCTAATACATCCTCCATAAATTCATTCGCTATTTTATAATCCAGCTTAAGCAAAGATACGGATTTTTATAAAAAAATCAAATATGAAGTCGTTCTTCAAAAACAACATTTCTTTTAAGTATGTCACCTTTTATGGGGATAGTTAATTTTATTTGAAAAGGGATATTTTTCTCAACCACAGAGAATTCGAGGATTCTTATTCTGTATTCTTTTCCTTTTTCGAAGAAAGCATCAATGTCGATTCGGGGTGTTGTTGTGTAGCGTGTGCTATGATAGGATGTGGGATCGGGATAATCCAAATAACACTCAATGTGGTGCTGTCCTTCTTCGATAGCTATAATTTGGTCTACATAATGCGCTTCAATTTTGTCTGACTCATAAATAGTTTGCCCATCGATGGTGATGTCACGTGTACCTAAGTGAAGTATGGCATAGTCGGATATTTTGTTCCGGATAAATATTTCTACATCTTTCCGTACACGTTTTTGTCTGATAAGCCTGTATCCTGAGAGGAGGTCAGAAAAGAGGATTAGGAAAAACAACGAAGAAGAAACATAAATTATTTAATATGAGCGAATTGTCGAGTTTGTGCATTTTCTGAAATTACAGAAAAAAGAGAAAATTCACAGACTGTTCGCTTCTAAATCATTACCTGAAAAATGGTTTAGATTTGCCACGATTAGAAGACTTTACGCTGTCCTGAAAGCAAAAATACCAACTTGTTTGGATAAACAAGCAACGGTTTCGCATTTCGGGGTTCTTATGTGAGGTAACGTGCTGGTTTTCATAGCTTATAATAATTCAAAAGTAAGTAACATTGCAAATGAATAATTATCGGTATGAAAACAGAAATGAACGTGCTTCTGCACATTAAAAAAACGGAAGTCGGCGAAGATGGTCTTTGCCCGCTTATGGGTAGAATAACGGTAAAAGGCAAATCCGATTCTACCGCTCAATTCGGGTGTAAAATAAGAATAGACCCGAAGCTATGGAACGCCACATCACAAAGATACACGGGGAAAAACCGTATTTCAGTCAGAACAAACAGAGAGATAGAATCCCTGCTGCTCCTGCTACGCGCCCGGTTTAACGAGCTATACGATTTGGGCGATAAGTTTACGGCACTTGACGTAAAAAATGCTTTTCAAGGTATTGCCGCCGCTCAAACAACACTACTCGGATTATACCGCGAACACAACGAAGAATATGCTTTGCGCGTCGGGGTTAATCGTGCTGTCAGCACCTACTACCAATACTGCAATACCTATCGTTTACTCTCCGAATTTATCAACGTCAAATATAAGGTTTCAGATGTAGCCGTAAAATCATTGGATTGCTCCTTTATCGAAGCCTTTGATTACCACTTACGGGTAAACGAAAAGCAAAAGCCGGTTACCATACTCGGACATATCAACCGTCTGAAAAGCATTACTTATAATGCTGTTTATAAAGGTATCCTGACTGTTCACCCATTTAAAGACTTTTCGCCGGAAAAGCCGGAAAAGAAACAGCTATACCTTACCGAAGAAGAACTATCAAAGCTGATGAATACCACCTTTGATACGCCAAACCGTAATTTCACACGGGATATGTTTGTTTTTTCGGCCATGACCGGATTTTGTTATTGCGATATGTGCAACCTGACGGAAACCGATGTAAAAAAAGATAATGACGGTAATCTGTGGATCGAATCGAACCGCCAAAAGACAGGCACACCCGAAAACGTAATGCTGCTGGATATTGCGGTCAAAATCATGGAGAAATACAAAGGCTTGGCAGGCGGCGGTAAATTGTTCCCGATGCTTCACAATACAAGCATCAATCCGCACTTAAAAAAGATGGCGAAACAATGTGGTATAGAGCGTAATCTCACATTCCATATGGCACGCCACACATTCGCCTCGCAAATATGTCTGTCACAGGGAGTTCCGATAGAAACCGTCAGTCAGGCTATGGGGCATAAGAATATTTCCACGACACAGCGTTACGCTAAAGTTACCAATGAGAAAATAGACCGCGATGTTACCGCATTGCACTTCAATATCGCAGAAAAATACACCTTGAAAGGTATTGATGCCCCGCCATCGACCATTCTAAAAGATATGAGCAGGCGTAAAGTCCGCCCAAGTGTATAATATAATTGAAAAGTAGTCCACTTAGTAATTGAAAAGTATACCACTAAGTGTCTCGGACGAGATGGGTTAAAGATATTTATTCTTCATTAGA
>JAWDXP010000004.1:0-403774 GCA_032477055.1 Dysgonomonas sp.
TAAGTTCAATCTGGCAAGAGAATTTACAATTAATGAAATATGTTCAGAAATGAGAGAAATTATTGACGTGATGGAAAGAAATGACAATTTCTATTTTCCACATGAATAGTCATAAATTTCTAATTCTTTTAATCTCAAACTTTCCTTCATCAAGAGTAAGTTTCTTTCTTATAGTATTTATTTCGACATCTTTCAATTGCTTTGCAAATACAACTTTCAGAAAATGAGCTATTTCTTCTTGTTTGCAGTTTCTAATAGGCTTAAAATGATTCCAGATATTCCATCCATAGTGGAATAAATCACCATTGCTTAATTTTTTTACAGTTATAGGATGAATATTCTTCTCAAAACTAATCCTATTATAATAATCAGATACATAATTACATAGTAAACCTATATTTTCATCGGTTGCATAGGGAGCAATAGTTGTTCGGGTATATTGAATAGCATCTTCTAATAATTTTTTTCTTTGCTGTTGTTCCTTTTGGTTATGTTCATCTCGTATATAATCTAAGTCTGGTTTGGATTCTTTAATTGGTTCGACTTCTTCAATACACAAAGGCTCTTCAATTATCGCTTGCTTTTTACTAAAAAGCCGAACAGCCAATTTCTGAATAAGTTCCAGATAAGTTACAAACACAACTACCCCAATAACAAAAGTAATAATAAATACAATATTTGCACTAAAGGAGTCAAATCCGAATCCTATAAACAGATAGCGAATAAGTAAGGCTAATGCGCCTATTCCCATTGCACTGCATACTATAACTAATATATTTTCAGGATCTTTGTAGTTCATCTTAAGCTAATTTTATTTGCTGATTCACGTTTCTTTGAATTAACCAAATCAGCATAGATTTGAGTCGTCGAAACATTTTTATGTGTTAGCATCTTGCTGACAGTATATATGTCTGTTCCCAAGGCAATCTGTAAAGTCGCAAAAGTATGGCGAAAGCAATGGAATGTTATATGCTTCGTTATTCCTGCACTTTCAACCCAATTTTTTAAAGGTTGTTGAGTCATGCTCTTTTGCAAGCCTTTGAAAACTTTTCCTTTTTTTCTTTCACCGCAAAGTTCCAGAGCTTCATCGCTTATAGGTAAAGTCGTTTCTGTTTCGGTCTTTTCAGTCCGCAACCGCATACAGTAACCACCATCCGAAGCTGGCTCAATTTCTTTCCAATCGAGTTTCAAGATATCACTTATTCGCAAGCCTGTCATGCAGGAAAATAAAGATGCCGATTTTAATACAGGGATATCACAAGGTGTATTCGCTAACGCTTTTACTTCGTCTAAAGTAAGATATTCTTTCTTTACATCTGTGGTATCAATGGCTTCCAGATAGTCATTCAGATTTTCCCGAAAGAATTTTTCTTTATAAGCGATTTTCAACAATGCCCTAAAAGTAGAAAAATATCCTGATGCTGAATTTTGAGAGATATAATGGTCTTTGTGCTTTAGCTGTTTGGCTTTCAACAAATAGTCCCTGAAACGATTACATAATTCGACTGTAACATCCCCGAAAGTACATTGACCTTTAACAAAATTTGAAAAGTGTTGATGCACTTTCATCCATTTTTGGTCTTTCTTTTCAGCTTTTGATTTGAAATAAGCTAAAAAATCAGACTTTCGTTTGTTCTTATCTAAAAAACCGAATTCCTCATTGATAATAGCCTGTACCCTCATACTGCGGATAGCTTCAGCTTTCATCAGCATCTCATTATTGAATTCTTTTTCTATTTCATTTTTCGGTCTGGCATAGATATAAATACCTAAATATTCACGCCTAGTCATTTTCATGGAATAAGGGTCACGGATTGCAGGGTAATAGTCGAGATAAAGACTTATCCTCCCCGCTGTGATATCCCGCTGTCTGAGATGAACTCTTGTCAATGTTGCTCCCATAGGCTATTGTAAGATTTGTGGATTGAATAATTTATCTAAATCAGGTTTCGATATTTTGATATACCGACCATCTTTTATTTTAGGAATATTATGATATTTCACATAATGATATAATGCATCACGAGTAAGGTTATATTTCTGCATAGCTTCTTCTGTTGTGTAATATTCTGCCTCCTGTGGTTTTTCATAGCCTTTTGCTATATCAAATTCTTGTTTTAAGTATAATACGGTTCTACCTTCTTTCTTTTTTGTTATATCTTTTTCTGAAACAAAACTGTATACTGCACCAGGAGTCAATCCGTATTTTTCCAAGATGTCATTTACTGTGTACCATTCTTTAGTTTCTTCCTCCTCCCTGAAACCTTTTTTCTCGAAATACTTATCAATATGTGATTTACTGAAATAAGATTTACCCTTTATCAAAGTTTTAGGAATATTATTTTCTCTTGCAATCTTATACAGCCAAGATTCTTTTATTTTGAATTTTTCTTTAATCTCTGCAACTGTATAGAACTCTGTCAAAGGTTTAGCTTCTTTGGTCGGTTTTGCCCTATATTCATATTCTTCTGCATTATCGAACATTTCATCAATATCCGACCTACGGATAAATGTTTTACCATCCATCTGTAACCCTTTTAACTTTCCTCTATGCAGATAGCGGTATATGGTAGTACGTTCAACACTTAACAGGAATGCTGTCTCAGAAACAGATAGAAACTCTTTATCCTTTATTTTCTCGTACTCATCACTGATACGTTCAATCTCTTTCATGGTGGCATAATTCATACCTACCATTTTAAACTCTCGCTTTCCTTGCTTATAAGCCTTAGAATTGCAAGAATGAGAACAGTATCGGGTAGTAGTTTTCTGTGCTGTGAAAGTTTTTCCACAGAACTCACAAATTTTTATTATTTCTATGTTACTACTCATAAAAAATAAGTTTATTTCTCCTCATTTTGTTGCACTACGTTGCATGGTGTTGCATGGTGTTGCAATTGTGTATAATCTATGAACAAAAACTATGCCTTTTGAGAGTGTCTGACAGAAACGGTACAAATCTGACAGAAAATCAGTCAAAACAACACGATTTATTGAGTAGCAAATATAAGATAAGTAAAAAGAAAAACCACTATAAAATAGTGGTTTAGTGATAGTTTATAATTATTTTCGATTGATTTTGATTTTTAATTACTTACCGATACAGAACTTACTGAAAATGTTTCCTAAAATTTCATCAGTAGAAATTTGTCCGGTAATTTCCCCTAAATAATGCATACATTCACGAATATCCTGAGCAAGAAAATCGGAAGATATACCGTTTTCCATTCCGTTCAAGACCCGTTGAATCGCATGAAGTGCATTTTGCAAAGCTTCATAGTGACGAATATTAGTCACCACAATATCTTGTTCCCCAAATTTAGGAATATTGGCAGCTTCAACTAATAGTCGTTGTAATTGGTCTGTCCCTTGATGATATTTTGCAGATATAAAAATACGGTCTGTAATCTGTTTTTGAAGTAATTTCTCTTTATGCTCTTTACGCTCGGCGGAAATGATATCTACTTTATTGAATACAAGTATCAATTTTTTATCCCCTACATAAGGCAGTATTTTTTTAGACAGCTGTAAAGTATGTTCATCATCTGTTTCAGAATCTACCACCCAAAGAATGATACTTGCTTGTTCCAGTTTTTTGAAAGTACGCTCTATGCCTAATGTTTCTACAGTGTCTTCTGTATCGCGTATACCTGCTGTATCTATCAAACGGAATACTAACCCATCAATATTGATAGTATCTTCAATAAAATCGCGTGTGGTTCCATGGACATCAGACACAATTGCCTTCTCTTCTTTTAGGAGAAGGTTGAGGAGTGTAGATTTACCTACATTCGTTTCTCCAATGATAGCGACAGGAATACCTGTTTTTACGACATTTCCCAATGAAAAAGAATCAGCCAATTGTTTAATTTCTTTTTCTATTTTTCGCGCAGATTCTTTCAGATTACTACGGTTGGCAAATTCGACATCTTCTTCTGAGAAGTCTAGTTCTAGTTCGATAAGGGATGCAAAGTTCAGCAGGTCTGTGCGTAATTCAATCAGTTTATTGCTGAATCCTCCACGCATTTGATTCATTGCCAGACGGTGTGTCGCAGCAGAAGTGGAAGCTATCAGGTCGGCAACAGACTCGGCCTGTGATAAGTCCATTTTACCGTTCAGGAAAGCCCTTTGGGTAAATTCTCCGGCAGTAGCTAATCTGACGCCTTTTTCAAGTAACAGTTGTAAAATTCCTTGTTGAATATACATTGAGCCATGACAAGATATTTCAACGCTATCTTCTCCTGTAAAGGAGTTAGGTGCACGAAAAATGCTTACCAGTACTTCATCAAGCGTATTTTCATTTTTTATAATACGACCGAAATGGATTGTATTAGGATTTTGTTCTGATAGTTTTTTTTGGGTCGGAGATTGAAATATAGAATCTATAAGTTCTATACTTTCTTTTCCGGAAACACGAATAATCGCAATTCCACCTATTCCTGCAGGAGTAGATATTGCCGCAATAATATCTGATTGTAAATTCATAACCTAATTTTTATGCAGATTCAAAGTTAATAATAAAACAGAACAAATTGTCGAGAAGTAACAGTGTTTTGCATCTATCGATAGAACGTAAAAAAGCCGGAATTCTTATGTTGGTTCGTTAGAATTCCGGCTTTTTTAAGAATGATTATGTAATCGGTTCTTAAAATTCTAATATTAAGACATCATGCGGCTCTATGGTTAGGCTCATAGAGCTTAGGTCTATTGTTTTTTCTGTGATTATTTCTTTTGCATTTCTTTGTGGAAGTATTTCCTGATAAGGTGTTAAATCAATGGTTTTACTTTCATTTGTGCCACTTAGAAATACTACTACAGATTTTCCATTATACTTACGTTCGTATACATATATACCATTAGAGGTAGGGGTGAAATGCTTTAAAGAGCCTTTGGCTATTGCTTCATTTCCTTTTCTCCAACTTAAAAGGTGTTTTGCGAACTCATATGCTTGATTTTGCTTTGTTGTACGCCCTGCTTGTGTAAAAGCATTTTGTTTATCATCTTTCCATCCACCCGGAAAATCGCGGCGAAGCATACCATCTCCTTCCGACTTGTCAGCAGCCATCAGGATCTCTGTTCCATAATATATTTGTGGTATTCCCCGTGTTGTGAGGAGGAAAGCCAAAGCCTGTTTATATCTGTTGAAATTGTTAGTTGACTCTTCTGTTGTAAAAAAACGTGAAGTATCATGATTGTCTAAAAATATCAATAGATTTTGAGGATCAGGATATACAATATCTAATCCCAGATATTCGTGTAGACGTGTTAATCCGATAGCCCAGTTGGTCTCTTCATCAAATGCTTTGTTCATTGCTTCCATCAATGGGAAATCCATTACGGAACGCAGATGAGAATTCTTTGGATAAGATAATTTGCTGTTCTTTTGCCAATATGAGATAGCGACATTGTTACCATACCATGTTTCACCAACTATGTTGAAGTCCGGATATTCTTCTGTTACCTGCCTGCACCATTCTGCCATCATATCAAAATCGGCATAAGGATGAGTATCTTGCCTGATGCCATCGATACCACCGTATTCTATCCACCAAATGCTATTCTGGATTAAATATTTTGCTACATGAGGATTCCTTTGATTTAAATCAGGCATTGATTCGACAAACCATCCGTCTAATGCCAATTCTTTATCATGAGCAGAAGTATAAGGATCATATTGAGTAGTTGTCCTGTAGCTAGTTTGTACGTATTTGTCTGAGAAATTGAACCAGTCTTTGGAAGGTTGGTCTTTAAAAAAGAAGTGCTCACTTCCACTATGGTTGAATATCATATCCATTACCATTTTCATTCCTCGTGCATGTACTTTGTCAACTAGCTGTACAAAATCATCATTAGACCCAAATCGTGGATCGACTTTATAATAATCGGTAGTGGCATATCCATGGTATGAACCTTCTTGCATATCATTTTCTAGGACAGGATTTAACCAAATCGCAGTAACCCCTAATTCCTGGATATAATCCAGATGGTCTGATATACCTTTAAAATCTCCACCATGACGTGCATATTGCCCCGTACGGTCAATTGTAGACTCTCGCATTCCTTTGACAACATCGTTTGAGGGATCGCCATTTGCAAAACGATCGGGCATAATTAAATAGAGCACATCACTCGAATTGAAGCCTTCCCTTTGAGAAGAACCATTTTTCCTTGCCTTTAATTCGTAAGGGATCGCTTTTTTCTCTTTTCCTCTTATCAGAGTTATTTCAAACTTTTCGGGTTTAGCTTGTGATAGGTCGAAATACAGAAGCAGGTAGTTAGGGCTTTCCAGTTTTACAATATTTTTTATCTTGGTTGTTTTAGAATTCGTTTGTACTTCGCATTGTGCAATATTATCTCCATACATTAATACTTGTAGTTCTGTATTCTTCATTCCTGCCCACCAAAATGCAGGGTCAAGTTTTTTGACTTCAATAGCAAAAGTTGCTTGAAATAAAAAAAGGGTCAATAATGAAATTAAAGTAATTTTCTTCATTCTGTTTTTGTTTGAAAAATGAAATCAATGTATGTTATAAAACAAAATTACAGAATAGTAAGACACTTTAAGAATGATTAAGTTTAATTCTGAGGTATACTCATTGCAAACGTTTGCAAAATCGTTCTGTTTTTAAATAAAATTAGAATTGTCCGATTTTAATTCCCATAAATACTGTTCGTGGAAGTCCCGGACCATACATATAACCGGCATCCCGATCCATTCCTTTATCGAAGTCTTTTTGAAAACTGTTGAAGATATTCTGAACTCCACCATTTAACTGTAAAGTCAATCCTTTTCCGAATTTGAAGTTGTATGCAAGTTTGATAGCAAGGTCAAAGAAACGAGGAGTGTGTTTCAATTCATTATGTTCGATATAACCGGCATAATGAGGTACATACATCCTGCCTGTATAGATTCCGGATAATGAGGTTGTAAATGCTTTGTTTGGAGTGATGTTAGTTGTGAAATATCCGTAAGTATCGGGAGTCCGGAGCATCTTTTTTACTGCGGGTACATTTTCATCTTCGCTCCATGCTTCGGGGTCTTTATAGGTACTTTTTTGTAGGGTTAGACCTCCCTGAAAGTTTATCCAATGTGCAGGAATAGCTTTCAGTTCCAGATTGACTCCTTTAACAGTAGCTCCATTACCATTACGGCGCAGTTTTATCATATTGCCTTGTTCGTCCGTGCCTATTTCTTCTAAGATGAATACATCATCCAGAATGGTATAAAAACCATCTGCCAGTATATTGAAATTCCAGTTACCTGCACTGAATGTATAATCTACACTGGCACTGAAACTGTGTGAGTATTCCGGTTTAAGATCTTCTGCATTTTCGATAAAAGAAACTTCTCCGTTTATGGCTGTGATGTGTAAATCTTCGTCGAAGGTCTGAGGCGCTCTATAGCCTGCTGCATAAGTAGTACGCAGGTTCACAGATGGGATGGGGGCATAGCGTATATTGATACGAGGGCTAAAGATAACATTGTCGATCAGGTTGTGTTTATCGAAACGTGCCCCCAGAAGGAATGTGTATTTCTCATTTTTCCATTCATTTTGTACATATCCTCCATAAATCCGGGTGATTTGCTTCAAATCGCGGTTGTAACCAAGCATCTCGTCATGAAGATTGTCATAATTGAATTCAAATCCGGCAGTTAACTGAGATGGCATAAACCAAAGTTTCTCAAAGTTGTATGCATATTTTGTTCCTGCCGATACTGTCATGTTATCAGTATTCCCGTATGCGTCCGGATTATAATCGGCTCCGTAATAGGTATCGCGTCCTGTATGTTGTAGTGATGTATAAACATTGAGGCTATGTTTGTAATCTTTACTTAACAGTTGATAATCAACTCCTCCTCCGTTTATGTTATGGCGTGCCATTTCCGCTACCTGTACTTCGTGTGGAGGGAGTTCCAAGCTATCTCCCCCACGGCGGTATTCATTTATTCTGTGATATTCTAAAGTTAGTTTACTGAATATAGATGGTTTATAGTATCCTCTAAAACCAAAAGTCTCGGAATTTAACTTTCCTAATTCGGAAAAGTCATCTCCATCTGCATCCCATTCTTTACGATCACGCATCATCCCGAACATATATATACCTGCCTTTTGGTCATCGGTAACCAGACTTGCATTCATGGTGACTACATTGTCGGGTGTATCTCCGTCGATCAGAGAAAAAGTATTACCTACGGAAAAAGAATTATAAAGGGCTTCTTTCGTAATTATGTTGATAGTTCCGCCAATGGCATTGGATCCGAAAAGTGCTGATCCGCCGCCTCGTACTACTTCTACGCGATCTACCATATTAGTCGGTATTTGCTCGATACCGTACACACCGGCTAGGGAGCTAAAGATTGGTTTGCTATCAATAAGTATTTGCGAATAGGGTCCTTCTAGCCCGTTGATCCGGACTTGCTGGAATCCGCAGTTCTGACAATTGTTTTCTACTCTTAGCCCTGATTGAAAGTTCAGTCCTTGTGCAAGATTGTATGAGTTGGCTGTTTCGAATAATTTCGCGTCTAATATACCTACAATGACGCCTGCCTCCTTACGCTTTATCTCATTGCGATTGGCACTCACTACAACTTCGCTTAGCTTCATATCGGCAGGTTGTAAGTCGAAATGTACGTCTGCATTTTTTCCTTGTTGTAGATCGATCGTCTTTTCTAAAGTCGCATATCCGACTGTCTGGGCTACTACGGTATAAGAACCGGGTCTCAGGTTTTTTAGGGTGAAGTGTCCGGAATCGTCACTGGCTGTTGCGATAGTACTGTTTTTTACAGCAATAGTTACATATGACAGGTGTTCTCCTGTTTTTGCATCTATAACATGTCCTTTCAACTGGACAGTAGGCAAAGAGTTTGAGAATAAAGAGAATGATAGTAATGAAAAGATCAGGATTAATATAAAATAACGCATGATAACTAAAGTTTTTTTCGGATACAAAAGTATAGACACACAGGAAGTGTAGCAATCACAAAAAATAGTTAAAATGCAGGGGTTTGCTACCTATATATAGGTATTGTTTTCTATTTATGGGAAAGGGGGAGATTAGTTTGTATTAGTGTTGTTGCTAAAATACCTTTCATTTATGAAAGTATTTAGCTTTTGTTCTGATAGATTTTCTAATAAGAGGAGTTCTTGATAGGGGTTTTCTAATGATAAAAGTTTTCCAAAAGCAGGCTCTGTCTTATACCCACCCATTTTTAGGTCAATAATTTGTTTTCGGAATGAATGCCCTGCTATTTTGAGTATCCGGTTTTCTATCAGCATGTGCCGATATCCGTTTTGTGTTTTTGTGGGGTGGGTTTCTGCATAGATTTCTATTGGCAGGTTTTGATGTTCAAAATTGGCAACATATATACTGTTATTCTCCTTCATTTTTTCAGAGAATGATTTGTAGTGAGAAAAATTATTAGTTACTACTTCTCGGAGTTCACTTATTTCTACGAAACAGCAAGCAATATCTATATCACTTCCGGGTATATCGATTTCGATGGGTATAGTTCCTATCACTATCGGTTGAAATGGATGAAGTACAGACAGTATTTTAGTTTCTGTCAATATTCTATAAACCTTTTGTTGAACTTGATTACCCCTTTGGAGATAGCTAATATCTGTCCAATCCTGTTGTGCCATTACTCTATTATCTGTTTCAGATATACTATCTTTTTGTTAGACATGTCATATATCTCTATTACAGGAGATTTGTCGAGAGGCAAATTGTTCTCCTCCATGTATTTATTGATTGCCGGATATGCTTTGAGAATGCCAATGACTACCGATAAAGGTCCTTTGAATGGTATCTGAGCAGTAATATAGTTCCCTTCGGGTATAGTTTTTATTTTATGTTTTTCTGATATTGTTATCATTTGCAGGCTGTCAGGCTCATTATCTAACAGACAACCTACTTCGGAACGAAGTTTGCTTATTTCCACATGCTTAGGGTTATCATAAAAAATACCTGCGCCTCTTGTTGTATGTATACTATCCTCTAGAAGAGAATGATATATTTTGTCCGTATAAAGGCTGGTTTGTGAATAATCTCCTGTTACAGACTCATATACAAAAATATCTCCTCCGGTTTTCTCCGTTCTTATTTCTATTGTGCTGAATCCCCCATAAAATGCATATACAGCGGTACAGGCTATCGCTAAAATGGCTATGATAACAAGTACTATCTTCAAGATTTTCATATGAATAGAGTTATTATAGGTTGGTTGGATTATATTCTATAACCTTATAAGGTTCGGCTGAAAAATCAATATAATAGTAGTGATATTTATCCTTTTTGCTGAAGTGTCCGTCTTTGTCAATATCCTCAATGGTGGTGAAGTAATATCTGCTGGCTAATGGTATCAGCTTGGTATTAATCAGTTCATGGTTATCTTGAGTTATCTTGTTAAACCCGGTTCCACTCAACGTGCTTATGTAAAGCGATAAAATATCATCAGAGTCGAGTTTACTATCCCGATTTGTATCTTTGTCATATACAAAATAAAGGAGAAAATCTTTGTTTGTCTTTTTGCTAATATCTCTCAGATATATGACTCTGTATATGGAGAGTAGCTTATCTGTGAGTAAGCGTTGTGTATTTGTGGTTAAATCATCGAAATAAATATTACTGAGCTTTCCTGAAAGCTCATCTTTGTAAATCCCACTAGCATAAAAATCAGGCTCTTTTTTTCTGCTTTTTTCTTCTGAATAAGAAATGCTGCTTAGTATGCTGGCTTCTTTAATATCCTTGATGTTGATTAGTCCACTGGGTTGTAATAAAACAGAGGTACTATCGAAACTTAGAGGCAAAGTCGCAATAATGGTTTTTGTGGTATCTGCTATTGTTTTCTCTAGTGTCAGAGAATCTGCCTGAGCATCATTATAATCGATCTTTGGTGCTTCTTGGCTTCCGGTACAAGAGTGTGCGAATAATAATACGGATATTATATATACTACAATACGCATAATGATGGAGATTTAGGTTATTTTATTTCGACAGGCTCTCCTAAAAATTTAGGCTTTTTGTTGAGGACGATATCTACGAATACTTTTACACGAGCAAATTTTTCTCTTATGATGGTTTTATAAGACAGGCGAGCCAATCCTACATCTTTGGCATTGTATCCGTAGGCGTTCAGTCCGTAATATTGTGCAAGAAATATGGCACGTTCGTTATGAAATTCCTGAGATACAACAATGAATGAATCTTGCCCGAAGATTTTACTCATTCGTACAACAGAATCTAAAGTCCGGAATCCGGCATAATCCAGATAAATAACATTTTCCGGCACTCCTAGCTCTATCAGTGCATCTCTCATGTCGGCAGGTTCGTTATATGTTTTATGTCCGTTATCTCCACTTACTACAAATGCTTGCACCTTTCCTGCTTTGTATAATTCGGCAGCGGCTTTAATTCTGTTATTGAAATAAGGATTAATATGTCCGCTCCTCAAATATTTCGATGCACCGAGGACTAATGCTGCTTTCTGTGTAGGGATACTATCAGTATTGTCGTAAATATAGTTTTTAGTATCATGCGGTATTTTCCAGTTAGCAAACAGGAGAATGCAAAATACAATTCCGACTAATATGGTTACGATTATAAATCCTTTTTTTATTAATTTACTAATCTTCTTTTTATCCCTATTCATTAAATTCTTTTAAATTCGGTCTAATACTGTTTTTATAAGATCTTCTATCGAGCCTTTATAATTTGAATTGGATTCTCCTGCCAGGCGGTTAGCAATGATGGAGCAAACTGTCATAGCTTTGTGTCCCATCATTTTACCCATGCCTGCCAATGGCGCACTTTCCATTTCGTAATTGGTTATAACATCTTTGCCGAACTTGAAAGATTCTATTTTGCTATTTAAGTCAGGATTTGCCAGAGGCATACGCACATATCTTCCCTGAGGACCATAGAACCCGATGGCAGAGATAGTGACACCTTTTATCATATCATGACCAATACGGTCTACCAATTCTTCATCTGCTTTGACTACATACGGTGAGCAGTGTAGCGGAGACCAGTTAACATGTTTTTTGAATGCTTCTTCGAAATCGAGTTCAGCGACCGAATTGCGACCTTCGTAATAATTGAGGACACCATCGAACCCGATAGATTTCTCAGATACAACATAGGAGCCGATAGGGCAGTGAGGCTGTAATCCGCCTGATGTCCCGACCCGAATCATGGTCAGTTGTTTGAAATCTTTTTTCACTTCACGCGTTTTGAAATCTACATTTGCCAAAGCGTCGAGTTCTGTAATAACTATATCTATATTATCGGGACCGATGCCATGTGAGATGGCAGTGACCCTTTTCCCTTTGTAACTTCCTGTTATGGTATGGAACTCACGGCTCTGGATGTCAAATTCTATACTGTCGAAAAATGATGCTGTAAGAGTTACCCTGTCAGGGTCTCCCATCATAATTATTTTGTCCGATAATTGTTCGGGTTTAATATGAAGATGAAAAACACTTCCATCACTATTGATAATAAGTTCCGATTCGGGTATTGTTCTCATGATATACACTCTTTTTTGTTTAAACGCAAATATAAAAAATATGTTGTTTGATGTCATGAAAAAAGCCGTAGTAAAATCTCTACGGCTTTTAATTATTGTTAAGGTAAAACTAAATTTACTTCACATCCCACCAAAGGCGAGAGTCCATAGCATCTCCGTTAGATAATCTGCCTACAGCTTCCTTATAGTTTGTACTATTGCTTTGTGTCTCACTTATAGGATAAGTAAAACGGCGAGGTATTTCGGAAGTCACTCGGTTAGGATATGAAGGTCTGTTGTGTGGAGCTTCATACACAGATTTTATTTCAGGATATCCTGTTCTGCGCCAATTGGAGAATGTTTCGTACTCATCACAGAATGTTGTGATATAATATTGCCAGTTGATTTCTTCCAGAGGATTTGCGTCGAACGCGCTTAAACGGCTGTTGACATATGTTTCTACATTGGAAGGACTCAAGAATATTTCATATTCTGTTTTAGCAGCACTATAGAAAGAGAACTGTTCCAATGCGGCTCTGGTTCCTTCTGTAAAATACTCTTTTGCTTTGGGAACACCACCATCTATGAATCCTCGTACAGCAGCATCAGCTAATAATAAGCAATTCTCGGTATAGGTTACAAGCATCGATGGAGCATCCGGACGAGAGAAAGTCCTACGGTTAGGTAATGCATAATGGCTTCTCCAGTCATCTCCACCAGGGAATCCGGGTGCATTTTCTATACTCCAGTTCCCTTTTCCGGTCTCATACCCGATTGGTAATCCTATTAATTTGCTGGCATCGGTACTACTTCCGAAGTCAAAACTTGCTCCTGCCGACCACTTGATGTTTGGCTTGTCACATTTTGTAGCTATCAGATGGATACGTGGATCAGATGTGCTTTTCAAGGCATTTATGAAATATTCACTGATAAAGAATGCCTGAGTATCTTCGTTAGAGAAGATTTTTCCGTAAGGCTCAGCCGAATCTTTGGAGATCAGACCATCTGTATGTTCCAAGATAGCACTATCATCTGCATTCGCAAATAGTCCGTTAGACAGTGCTTTGGTAGCCCAGGTCTTAGCTTTGTCAGGAGCGACTTTAGTCAAACGCATAGCTAGTCTTAGCATCAGAGAATTGGCAAATTTTCTCCATTTACCGGCATCTCCCTGATAAATAACATCCGAAGTCTTGATTGCATTGTTTGATGAAGGATTCGATAAAGCAGTGTTTACCTCATCAAGCTCTTTCAGTAAATCATCATAAATAGCTTCCTGCGTGTCATATTTAGGATAGCCGATGCCCGAAGTTGCTTTACCTGCTTCAAAATAAGGAACATCTCCATATAAATCAGTCATTCGATGAAACATAAATGCTTTCATTACGCGGGCATATTGATATTCATTTGCATAGTTCGGATCATCTTTCCATCTATCCAGCACTTCTACGATATTACGTATTGCACCACGGCGTCCACTGTAAAAGCCATCCCAGTAAGCGGCGTTGTAGCCCTCCGACCATGTGTAGAATACTCCGTAACTCCAGTCTACCGAAGATGTGTGTTGCATCATATTGGCAGCATAGATACATCCGTTTCGCCAAACGTCCCAGTCTGATCCGGCTATTTGTGATTGGACGTGAGTAAACATTAACTTGTAATCCATACTCTCCGGATTCAAGTGTTCCGGATCGTTATTTACATCACCGAAGTCGTCACAGCTTGTAAATAAGCAACAAGCCATAAACATATATATTAATATCTTTTTCATTTTCTTTTTTTACGTTTAGAATTTAACATTAAGGTTGAATCCGATACTTCTGGTTGCAGGATAACCATTTAACTCTAGTCCTTGTCCATTCGTATTATTATATGCCGATTCAGGATCTATGTTATCTGTATGTTTTTTGATAGTCCATAAATTGCGGGCTACTACCGAAACGAAAAGGTCTTTTACAAATTTCTGATTTCCTAATAAAGATTGAGGGAACTTGTAGCCTAAAGAAACCTCTCTTAGTTTAATGAAACTTGCATTGTAGATAAATTCTTCGGCAATATTATTGCTTACGATGCCTTGCCAGTATTCTTGTGCTGTCACAGCAACCGTATTTTGTACATAATTTCCGGAAGCGTCTTCCATGACTCCTTTACCTGTGATGGTTCCGTCTCCGTCACGTCCTTGTAATGTGTTTTTGTGAAGACCGTTACTATATAAATTGTAATTTGTTCCGGAAAATAGTTTTGCACCGAATTTAAAGTCAACAAGGAAAGCAAGACTCCAGTCTTTATAAGTGAAATCATTTCTCCAACCTCCGGTTACTTTATAGACACCCGACCCTAGATTTTCTGTGTTGTCTGTTCGTTGCGCTATACCATCTTTGTATACAATCTGTCCGTTTACTCTTTTGTATTTATAGCCGACAAGTTCACCATAAGGTTTTCCTACAATATTTTGTACTGTGACATTACCACTTCGTGCAGTTGCACCTTCAATACTTAGACTGTTTGCACCTCCGAGATATTTCACTTCACTATTGTTGTGTGCGATATTAAATGTCGAATTCCAGTTAAAGTCTGCAGTATGTACAGGAACACCACTAACCATGAATTCGAAACCGGAGTTTCTGATTTCTCCGACATTCATGATCTTAGATGTGAAACCGGAAGCGCTACTTGTTGTCACTTTTGCAATATCATCTTTTGTATTTTTAGTATAATAAGCCATATCGAAAGAGAGCCTGTTGTTGAAGAATGCTAGATTTAATCCGGCTTCCCATTCCGATATACGGACAGGTTTCAGATCCAGATTAGGAGCTTCACTATTATTTACAGTTGCATTGTATTGTCCGTTGATGGTATAATCGTCCAATTTGTATGTCAACATGTTTTTGTAAGGCTCTGTTCCATTGGAAGCTGATGCATACGCTGCTCTAACTTTACCAAATGTAAACCAATCAGGAACTTTAAATGTATCAGAGAATACCCAAGATAAAGTTACAGAAGGATAGAAATAACTGTTGTTGTCCGGGTTAAGAGTTGAGAACCAGTCGTTACGTCCTGTTAAGTTTAAGAATATCTGATTTTTGTAACCAATATCTGCTGTTCCATATAGAGAATTTACTCTGTATTCAGTATAGTCTTTAGAGAATGGACGATTACCGGTATTATTTACCGATTCAAAACCGGGAACAAGGAATGGTCTGGCTCCATCGGCAATCCATCTTTTCATTATATTTCGTTGGGTGTTTTCTCCAAAAGTGGCTCCTACCGACCAATCTCCGAACTCTTTGTTAAATCCGAATAAATAGTTGGCATTTACTTCCGAGAATGTTTTAGAATATTCAGTTAACCATCCGCCTCCATCGGCAGCCGCACCTACAGGCTGTACTTGTTTGAAGTCCAGATTATAACCATCACGGGTGACAGCTCCCTGTGCATAAAGCCAATCGGTAATATCGTATTTAAGAGTAATACCACCTGTTAGACGATTCTTGTTTGTTACATTGGTTTTTCTATATTGTAGCCAGTAAGGGTTATTAAAGTATTCATTTGTTCCTCCTATAAGTTCTGTTCCATCTTCTGCTGTTCCGTATGGTGTGTCAGGGCCACCTCTTTCCATCCAGCGAACATCAAACGAATTGGCTCGGTACAAAAGCGATGCATTGGTATTTCCATTTCCATCAGACAGGTTAGCACGTCCTTTGAATTTTTCGAAAACATAGTTTGCATTTACCGATAGGTGAACTTTTGATGAAATATCATAAGTTGTGTTCGTATTAAATCCTTGTTGGCTTATATAAGAGTTAGGTAAGATGCTCTTATCGTACATATTGGAAATACCGAATCGATAAACAACTTTATCCGAAGATCCACTTACCGATAAAGATGCTGCATCATTAACTCCGGTACGGTAGAAATTGTCCCAGTTGTCAATGTAGGAATAGTTATATTCGTCTCCCAAAAAGTTGACAGCTGCTTTTCCATCCATTTTTTCTCCCCAGCTTAAAGTTTCAGTTGCTCTTGCTTCATCTATACTTGTAGGACGATTTCCGTATCTACCTTGTCCGTAAACTTGTTGAAAATCACGGTAGTCATATATCGTATTGAAAGTTAAACTGTTATTGAACTCCACGCTTACAGGTTTTCCTTTTTGTCCCGATTTGGTCGTGATAAGGATAGCACCATTACCTCCGCGATAACCGTATAATGCAGAAGCAGCAGCTCCTTTAAGTACTTGTATGTCTGCGATATCATCAGGGCTGATGTTGGACAAGCCGTCTCCCATATCCATACCGCCCCATTGTCCGGCACTACCTAAGTTTGTGTTATCAAAAGGAACGCCGTCGATAACATAAAGAGGTTGGTTATTTCCTGTCAATGAAGCATTACCACGAATAACTACGCGGCTACTACCTCCAACTCCCGTTGCATTACCAGCAACCGTTACACCTGCTATTTTGCCGGAAAGTGCATTCCCAAGATTAATATCACGGGCTTGAGTAAAATCATCACCTTTTACAGATGTAGTGGAATACCCAAGAGACCTTTTTTGACGTTTGATACCTAAGGCTGTAACAACTACTTCGCCTAATACTTGCGTATCTTCACTTAACGTAATATCTACAACAGCGCGTCCATTTACAGCAACTTCCTGCGTGTTGTAACCTAGGTAGCTGAATACTAATGTTGCATTAGACGCTACAGAGTTGAGTGTGTAATTTCCGTCAAAATCGGAAATCGTACCTGTTGTAGTACCTTTAATTGTGATTGTTACACCTGCTAGAGGTTCTCCACTTGTGTCTGTAATTTTTCCTGATACCTGAGAAGTTTGTTGGGCTTCTCTTACGACTTCGGGTGAATTATGGCTCTGAGAAGCTTTCACCATACTGCTGCATAAGCAGATAGAAAGTACTGCCATGAAGACAAGTATTCTCCGTGATGACTTAGAAAGTGAAGCCACCTGTTTTAATTGGTTTGAATTCATAGATTCTGAAATTTGTGGTATTAAATGTGTTCTGTTTGTTCAATTTGATTTAAAGAAACTCTTTTATGCTTCAATTCAAGATGTATTCATCATGTTTACAAATATTAAGTTTGTTTATAGTAAGTTTTATTAAAAAAACGTTGCAATGTAGTAGAAAATTTACATTATGACAAATTAAATATCTTATTTTTGTAGCATAAATTAAGAAATGTATGAAAATATCTTTAATCTTGGTGGGGAGGACTGATGCTCAGTATTTTATAGATTCTGTACAGGAGTATGAAAGTCGTTTGAAGCATTATATCCCTTTCGAGATTCAGATATTACCAGACCTGAAGAACACAAAAAATCTTACTATTGAACTACAAAAAGAGAAAGAAGGCGAATTGATTATAAAGAGTTTGCAACCGGGAGATTTTGTTGTATTATTGGATGAACGGGGCAAAGAATTTACCTCATTACAGTTTGCATCGTTTATTGAGAAAAAAACTTATACTGTCAATAAAAGATTAATATTTATCGTAGGGGGGGCTTATGGATTCTCAGAACAAGTTTATAAAAAGGCCGCTGAGAAGATATCATTGTCTAAAATGACTTTTTCGCATCAAATGATCCGCCTTATTTTTGTCGAACAATTGTATCGTGCAATGACTATACTTAATAATGAGCCTTATCATCACGAATAGTTTTAAGAAGGTATTACAAAATTGTTAAATTTTTTAGCGATTGGATAAATGTTTTATCATTTTTTCAAAATTAACATGAAAAGAATTACCTTTGTTTCATATTAAATGTCTAAATATGATAACGAATATTAATGGTATTAAGGGACTGGTTTAATCGTTCGATTATCAATTATTAACGCTCAAAAATGTTTCATCTTATTCGGCTTTTTTATTTAAGGTTTATTCCAATAATCGAAATAGAGGATAAACGTCTACTGTAACATTTCAAACTCTTGAGTATGATATTCTTCACAGAAAAACAAGCTAATATTATAATTATATAAATCAATCTTAATGTAATCATGAGGAGAAAACTGTTTTTTCTGCTTTTTGCTGTTTTATTTAGTTCTGCTTTGACATTTGCTCAGAATGAGATCAAAGGGGTTATTGTAGATAAAGACACTAAAGAGCCTTTAATCGGGGTATCCGTATTTTCTGAAACTGCTAAAGTTGGTACATCTACAGACTTAGATGGTTCTTTCACATTGAAAACATCATCAAGTGTGGGGAAAGTAAAGATTACTTATATCGGATACAAAGATTTAGTGCTGGATGCTAAAGCCGATATGGGAACTATAGGGATGGAAACCGATGCTGTGGGGCTTAAAGATGTGGTCGTAACATCATCTATAGCTATCAGACGTAAAACGCCGGTGGCGCTCTCTGTTATAGAGCCACAGGAGTTGGAGGCTAAAATGAGTAATCAGGAGTTTCCGGAGATATTGAAGTCTACACCAGGTGTATATGCCACCAAACAAGGAGGGGGATATGGAGATTCCCGTATCAATCTTCGTGGATTTGAATCTGCTAATATTGCCGTAATGGTGAACGGTGTCCCTGTAAATGATATGGAGTGGGGTGGTGTTTACTGGTCTAACTGGTCTGGTTTGACGGATGTTACACGCTCAATGCAGGTGCAACGTGGTCTTGGGGCAGCAAAAGTCTCGGCTCCTTCTGTAGGAGGAACTATCAATATCGTGACGAAATCTACTGATGCAACAAAAGGTGGTTCAGCCTCATATTCATTAGGTAATGATGGATATAATAAAGTTGCTTTCAATGTTTCTACCGGACTTATGGATAATGGCTGGGCTGTTAGTTTCCTTGGGTCTAAAACGTGGGGCGATGGTTATATTATGGGAACAGAATTTGAAGCATATGCTTGGTTCTTGAACGTGTCGAAAAGAATAAATGACAATCATCAGTTATCTTTGACTGCATTTGGTTCTCCTCAATGGCATAATCAGCGTTATAATGGTGATTACCTTAAGATTACTCGATGGCAGCAATTGAAAGACGGTTATAAGTTTAATCCTACATATGGATTCGATGCTCAGGGACAACGCGTAAACCCAAATCGCAATCGTTATCATAAACCTCAGATATCATTGAACCACTCGTGGACAATTAATGAAAAATCCAGTTTGTCTTCAGTTGCTTATGTTTCTATAGGAGATGGAGCAGGACGTGCTTGGAGAGGAAGTACTTATAGTGGCTTGTATGGAACTAATAGTAGCACAGGGGAACTCAATATGGAGTATCGTGATTCCAGAACAGGATATGTAAATTATGGAAAATTGCAGGAAGAAAATGCAATGGGAGAAATAAATAAGGAAACGGGAAATTATGATAGAGAACCGGGTTCTTCAAAAGCGGTGATTACAGAATCCCGCAATAATCACTTTTGGGCAGGTTTACTTTCTACCTATACCACAAAACTTACAGATGAAATCGATTTTTACGGAGGTATTGACCTTCGCTATTATGCTGGACTTCATGATGGGAAGATTATTGATCTTATGGGAGGAAACTTTGTAATAGACCCTGCCCGTGACAATATCAAAGAAGAAAATATGCCGGGAATTACCGATGAATATAGAGATGAAAAGTTGAAAGTCGGAGATATTATATACAGAGATAATACCGGTTATGTATTGCAGGAAGGAGTTTTCTCTCAGGCAGAATATAATAAAGATGCATTAAGTGTTTTCCTTTCAGGATCTTTGTCTAATCATACTTACTGGAAAAAAGACCGCTTCTATTATAGCAAGCAATATGAAAAATCTCCTACAAAGAGCTTCTTAGCCTATACTGTAAAAGGAGGAGCTAATTATAACCTTGACGAGCAACATAACGTATTCTTTAATACGGGTTATATTTCTCGTGCTCCATTTATGTCGGGAGGTTATTTTGCTTCTATTCATACAAGTAATGCCGTAAATAGAAATGCTGTAAACGAAAAATTATTCTCCGGAGAAGTTGGTTATGGTTTCAAATCCAGCTTTTTGACTGCCAATCTGAACCTTTATTACACCAAGTGGATGGACAAAACCATGGTTAAGACATTTGGTACAGAAAGAGATGCATTCGTGAATATGAAAGGTGTTGATGCTGTACATAAAGGTATAGAACTGGAGTTTGTTACTAAACCATTTCATAATCTTGAACTGAAAGGGATGATTTCTATTGGTGACTGGAAGTGGGATAGCAATGCTCAGGGATATATATATAATAATCAGGGACAGCCTACGAATGATGGAAATAAGGTAGTCACTGAAGCAGAGCATTTACCTGTATCTATTGACCTTAAGGGAGTAAAAGTAGGAAACTCTGCACAAACTACTTTTAGTCTTGCTGCATCCTACAGAGTCTTTGATAATCTATTCGTTGGAGCTGATTATACACATTACTCTAATAACTATGCCGACTATTCTTTAGAAATTCCTAATGCCGGACAGACTTATAAATATTATACACCATGGAAGATACCTAGTGCAGGAATTATGGATGTAAATGCACGCTATACTTTCAAGTTTGCAGGTCTGGATGCTAGTATAAGCGGAAATATAAATAATGTTTTGAATCAGGAATATATCTCTGATGCAAAAGATTACAAAGCTCGCGTAGATGGTGGAAGTACATGGGAAGATGTAGGTGTTTTCTATGGTTTCGGAAGAACATGGACTACTACTTTGAAAGTTAGATTTTAATACGAAATAGAATATAAAAATGAAAAAATATATATTACTGGTTTCAATATTGCTGACAGGAGTATTTTCTGCTTGTGATTATAATGACCATAATTTTGATGATTTGGATGAATTGTCAAAACCTGGAAATGTAGTTTCATATTTCCATAAATTCAATGTGACTGCGGATGTTCCTTTAATTGTTTCTGGATTGAGAGCTAATCAGAATAAGGAAGATTCGGTAATGGCTAATAAATTGAATTCGGATAAAGTTTTTTCGGAAGCAGTTTCAGCAGCTGATCTTATTCCATACTTGCTTCAATCGAAATATGTAGCGGCAGATGTGGGTTCTTCAGTACAGATGAAATACCCGTATAATCATGGTAGAGATACTGTTGTATCAGCATTATCTACAGATTCGTATGCTTTAGTAGATGCAGACTATAGACTGGTGTGGGGTGATGATTATGTGAACTCTTTCACTCCGGAGAAATCTCCTGAGGTATCAATTCCAAACGTTCTTTCTAAGAATATATCTTCTCCTAAGAAAGGTGATTTTGTAAATGTGGAATATTATTATTCTAAAGAAGAACCTATCTTAACAACTGTGGAAAGTATTTTCTTAGAGGAAGACCTTCAGAATAGTGAGCCAAGTTCCAGTGCTCCTGTAAGTATTGAAGGCTGGATCAATAAAGATATTCAGAATTCTTTAGGGTGGCAATGTCGCAATTATCAAGAAAATAATTATTTACAGATTTCTTCTTATAAATCAGGGGTTGTTAATGATGTATGGTTAATAACTAAACCTATTGACTTGAAAGATGCTACAGATCCAGAATTCTCATTCGATATTGTTGTCGGAAATTTTAATGGCGAATGTCTTACTATTCTTATTTCGGATAATTTCGATGGTAATGAGGCTAATATAGCTACTGCTACATGGACTGATATTACAAGCGAATTTACACTTCCTACTCCTGCTACCGGATATACGAAATGGGATAGTGCAGGGACAGCAGATTTGGCATCATATAAAGGTAAGAAAGTATATATAGCATTCAGATATTCAGGTAATGATTCATCTGAAGGAACCAAGGTTACGACTACTTATCAGTTGGATAATATAAAAGTATCGGAAGAAGTATCGGGCTATGATGTGGAAGAAAAAGAACTTCAATATGCAGCCTATCTGTATGATGGCAGTAAATGGGCTCTTGGAGGAAGTAATATAATTACTTTGCAGCCTAAAGACTATGAAGATATGGGACTTACTTATTTGTCGAAAGATAAAGCGGCATATAATTTACCTATTTACTTGAAGAAGTATTCTTATGCAGCAGATGGGGATAGTAAATACGTAGTATATAAGACAAGTAAAACTGCCAATTATGCAGATGAGTATATCTTTAATGAGGAGAAAGATGTATGGATTCTTAACGATTTCATTGAAATGAAAGACGAACAGTTTATCTTGGCTAGAGTAGAAGGTGAAAAGAAATGGATATTTGACCCTACGATAGTAGCCGATCTGCAGAATGCTACTACAGGTAGTGCGGAGTATCAGATAGTTGTAGATTATGTGAAGACTCATCAGGCAGTTGAAAATCCAAACTTATCGAAGTATGCAGATAGTGAATATTACTATGGCTTTAGTGCAAGATACAGAAATGTTTCTTATAGGGATCAGGACAGAAGTAATGACCCCGAATATCCTGTAAATGGTACTAAACAAGAAAAAGAAAAATTCTGTAATGACCGTACAATCGAAGGTCTTGAATTGTATCTGTCATTAAGATATCCTAACGCTCAACCTTTAGTAAATGGCGTTGTACAAAAGGCAAGAATTACTATAATGGTTTATTCAAGCCATGAAAGTAATATTGGATATGAAACGTGGATATATACTATGGAGTGTGTCGGAGATAAAGATTGGAAATTTATAGAAAGAATGTCTACGGAAGACGAAAGAGTAGAAAAAGCTGAATAGATCGACAATTGAAATAATTATAGAGAAGCCTGTCCAATCAATGGACGGGCTTTTTCTTTTATCTTTGTATCTATAATTTGTATTGTATGGAAAAGATAAGCAGTCTTCAGAATCCGAGAATAAAAAATATAGTAAAGCTAGGTAAGGCTAAAGAACGTAAGGCTCAGAACCTTTTTATTCAGGAAGGTGCAAGGGAATTATCGCTGGCTTTGTCTTCCGGCTACTTTATAGATTCTATTTTTGTCTGTCCTGAATTATTTAGTAGAAGCGAATATCCCGAAGTACTGAATAATGTTCCTGAAGGTTTGAGAACCGAGGTGACAGAGCAGGTTTTTCGGAAAATAGCATATCGTGAGGGCTCTGATGGGGTTCTGGCTCTGATGAAACCTAAATCACATACTCTATCAAACTTACAATTAAATGAAAATCCTTTCATTATCATTCTTGAAGCAGTTGAAAAACCCGGTAACCTGGGTGCGATATTGCGTACAGCAGATGCAGCACAGGCGGACGCAGTCATCATTTGCGATCCTTTGACCGATGTGTATAATCCGAATGTAATAAGATCGAGTGTGGGATGTATATTCACAGTGCCTACAGCTGTATGTACTTCTGATGAGGCTCTAAGGTGGCTTAAAGAAAACAATATTAAATCATTTGCTGCAGAGCTAGAGGCTTCTCAATGGTATCATGAGACTGATTACAGGGACTCTGTAGCAGTTGTTATGGGTACTGAGGCAGATGGGCTTACACAATTTTGGTTACAAAATGCAGATGCTAGAATTAAAATACCAATGAGGGGTAAGATTGATTCGTTGAATGTTTCTGTATCTACAGCTGTGATTACTTTTGAAGCTATGAGACAAAGAGGATTTTGAGGTTTTTAGGAAAAATTTACAAGCTATTTTTTATTTCTAAAAACTGATAAAAAATAGTTGTTTACACAGCTTTTTTCGTTAAACAAAAATAAACATCTTGAAATAAGAATGTTGCAATTTGGTTAAATCTAATATATACAATATATTTGCATTGTGTTTTTCATAGTATTAGATTTAAGGTTAATAATAGGAGATTGGGTTGTCGTGACGACAACCTTTCTTTTTTTCCTTTTATCGTGATGGAGGAGGGGGCGGAAGAGTACCCTGCATAGTCTCCTGAACAGTCATCTCTTTCCCGTTAATGTTCACAGCCATCAGTTTACCGTTCTTTTCTACAAAAGCTACTCCCTGAGGAGAAAACCGGCTTATATTTTCATATGCAGGTTCAATAAATACTCCATGGGCAGTAACAAATCCGGATTTATTGCCATTTTTGACTACTGCTAATCCGAATTCGGGTTGAAAAAATACTACCCTATTGAAAGAAGGTTCAACAATTTTTCCTGTTTTCGTATAAAAGCCGATCATATTATCTTTTAATAGACGCTTTCCTACCGTACAATCATAAATGCTGTCATATTTAGCCTCTATAACGAGCTTTCCATGTAAGTCCATGATACCCGTTTTATTCCCTTTTTTGATACGATATTCGTCTGCCCTTTTTTCAAAACCATCATATTCCGATGGAACAATTACATTACCTGAATAATCGATAAGACCAAGCTTTCCGTTTTGTTTTATAAGAAAAGTGTTTTCTGCAAAAGGCTTTATCTCATCATACAGAGTAGAAATTACCACATTGCCATATTTATTTATG
Source organism: Dysgonomonas sp. (assembly GCA_032477055.1). Classification (GTDB taxonomy): domain Bacteria; phylum Bacteroidota; class Bacteroidia; order Bacteroidales; family Dysgonomonadaceae; genus Dysgonomonas_A. The sequence continues at coordinate 24,866 of JAWDXP010000004.1, forward strand.
AGCCCGATTTTTCCTTCGGATTTCACTTCACATAAATAATCATCAATAAAATTGAAACCGGTATATTCTGCCGGTAATATCACATTTTTGAAACGGTCTATCAATCCCCATTTATTCCCTTCTTTTACCAGATAAATATTATCGCCAAAAGGCATAAAACCATCATACAATGCAGGAATGACTTCTGTATCATTTTTTGTAATTAATCCGTAAAATCCTTTTATTTTTGCAGCATATATACCCTGCTCAACTTCCTGTAGATCTTCATATTTGGGTTTAATCAAAGTTTTGTCTCCTTCTTTTAAACCGTACTTTTCCTTTTTCTTGAAAATCTCAACTTTTTGTGCATAACCTATACTGCTCAATGATAATAAAGCAGCCAGAACAATAATTACTTTTCCCATTCTCTTTACTTAAAAAACTCAATTATTTATACTTAGTAATAATATATACAAAAGTAACACATAGTTATCTTATATCAAATATCAAAAGTCTTAAAGGTCTCTAATGTATCATGTTAAAGTTTGACGATAATTTCGTAATTTTGTGATTAAGTTTAAAATCCGATATGGAAAATAATTTTGATAACAATATAGTTTTTTCTAAAAATGTGATAGAGTTTGTGACTGTAGGAGTGCAATACTGCTCATTTTTAGAAAGTTTTGAGGTTCAGTCTCAAAGTGAATTAACGGACAAATTAACAAAGTTACTGCCTCTGTTATACCTGAAAGCTTCCCTTTTGCCTGAGATTGAGTACGAGTATGAAATATATCCGGAAGTAACTGTTACGGAAGATGATTACAGCCATATAGTTTCCCGATTACATAATATCTTTAAGGGTAATGATGCTTATCTTGAGGTATTTCTTGAAGATATGAAGTATAGTGATACTCCTATTTCTGCCAGTATATCCGAAGACTTGGCGGATATATATCAGGATTTGAAAAATTTTGCTTTTGTATTTGAGCAAGGTGTGGAAGAAAATATGGGTGAAGCTTTGTATGCATGTAATGAAAACTTCAAGTTGTATTGGGGGCAGAAGCTAGTAAATGTGTTGAGGGCTCTGCATTCTTTAAAATACTCGGTAAGTGACGAACTTGAGGAAGACGAGATGTCTTCCGATAATACAGAAGATCTGTGGTAAAAACAATAAGTAAAGAAGAAATAGCGACATTACCTTTTGCAACATTTCCGGGACGGATAATAGTGGTGCAATCTGAGAGGGAGTCGAAAAAGGCCACTTCTTATCTGGAGAAATTTCCAATTGTAGGGTTCGATACCGAAACCCGTCCTGCTTTCAAGAAAGGTGTGAATCGAAAGATCGCACTTATGCAATTGTCGACAGAAGACACCTGTTTTCTCTTTCGTCTCAATATAATTGATATTCCGGAAGATTTGATGAAGATATTGGTTAATCCCGATATTCGTAAAATCGGTTTGTCATTGAAAGATGACTTTTCTGCTATACGTAAGCGTATACAGCTCGAACCACAAAACTTTGTAGAACTGCAATCTTTTGTGAAGAAATTCGGTATCGAAGACAATGGATTGCAAAGAATATATGCCATAATGTTTGGCGAAAAAATATCGAAGGGACAACGCCTGTCCAATTGGGAAGCGGATGTCCTGACCGAAGCACAACAAAAATATGCAGCTCTGGATGCATGGTCTTGTTTACAAATTTATAATAAACTAACTCGTCTGAATCCGGATTTATCGGATAAATAGAATATGAATTACAAAAAGATTTACTTAAAACCTAAGAAAGAAGAATCGCTGAAACGATTTCATCCATGGATATTTTCCGGAGCTGTAGCCCGAAAAGATAGTGATATAGCAGAAGGAGAGGTTGTAGAAGTATATACCTCCAAAAATGAGTTTATTGCCGTAGGTCACTATCAGATAGGAAGTATTGAAGTACGTGTATTGAGCTTCCGGCAGCGAGAAATAGATGCTTCTTTCTGGAGCGAAAAACTGGATATTGCTTATGATTTGCGCAAGTCTATCGGGATGATCTCGGAGACGAACAATGCTTATAGGTTGGTGCATGGCGAGGGGGATAACTTACCCGGGCTCATTATAGATATATATGGTAACACAGCTGTTATGCAGTCACATTCGGTGGGTATGCATGAGAATCGTAAAGATATAAGCCATGCTTTACAGGAAGTATTAGGGGAATCTTTGAAGAATATCTATTATAAATCGGAAACAACCCTTCCTTATAAAGCCGACCTCGGAGCAGAGAATGAATATCTGTTAGGGGGTAAGGATGTGACCGATATAGCTATTGAGAATAATCTAAAATTTCATGCTGATTGGCTGAAAGGGCAAAAAACGGGTTTCTTTATTGATCAGAGGGACAATAGATCTCTATTAGAGAAATATGCTAAAGACAAAACTGTCCTCAATATGTTTTGTTATACCGGAGGTTTCTCTTTTTATGCTATGAGAGGTGGGGCTAAACTTGTACACTCGGTTGATAGTTCGGCAAAAGCTATTATGCTGACAGAAAAGAACGTGGAGCTTAATTTTCCGAGCGATGATAGGCATAAAGCTTTTGCAGAAGATGCGTTCAAGTATCTGGGCAAGATGGAAAATGGTGAGTATGACCTTGTCGTGCTGGATCCTCCTGCATTTGCCAAGCATCGAGGAGCTATCAAAAATGCTTTACAAGGCTATAAGCGTCTGAATGCAGTTGCTTTTGAAAAGATTGCTAAAGGAGGAATATTATTTACCTTTTCATGCTCACAAGTAATATCAAAAGATATGTTTCGTTTGGCAGTGTTTAGTGCCGCTGCTATGTCAGGCAGAAGTGTGAAAATACTTCATCAGTTGACTCAGCCTGCCGATCATCCGATCAATATTTATCATCCTGAAGGGGAGTATCTCAAAGGATTGGTGTTGTATGTCGAATAAAGTACAAATACGATATATAATAAAAACCGAAAGCAGTATTCTGTTTTCGGTTTATTTTATTAGATAGCAGATATAAATCCATTAATCTTGTCTATTCTTCTCTTCTTGCTTTATTTGGTTATTTATTTACCATTTGTAAAGCAGATTCCGGATAACGTTCCCCTGTATTGGGATATTTAGCTATAATTCCTTCAATTTCTGTAATATCTGTTTTGGACAACTGTACATCTACGGCCTTGGCATTTAGTTCCAGGTATTTACGTTTCTTCGTGCCGGGGATCGGAATAATGTTGTCTCCTTTAGCTAAAACCCATGCTAATGCCAATTGTGCAGTATTAATATTTTTACCATGGGCAAATTCTGTTAACTCTTTTATCAGTTTACGGTTATTCTCTAAATGTTTTCCCTGAAATCTTGGCAGAAATTTTCTGGCATCATCTTCCGGAATAATATTATCAAAATTTTCGGTAAACATTCCACGTCCCAATGGAGAATAAGGGATCAGAGATACGCCCAGTTCTGTAATTGTACCCAGAATGTTCTTCTCAATATCGCGGCTCAGAAGAGAGTATTCGCTTTGTAATGCGGCAATAGGATGAACTTTATTGGCTCTTTTTATGGTTTCAGAGGCAGCTTCTGAAAGACCTAGATGCCGGACTTTACCTTCTTTTACCAGTTCGGCCATTCCCCCTACGGTTTCCTCTATAGGAACATTCGGGTCAACACGATGCAGGTAGTATAAATCTATATAATCTACATTGAGACGTTTCAGGCTTCGTCCTACAGCTTCTTTCATCCATTTTGCCGAACCATCTACTTTACTGGCTAATAGATTTTTATTATCATACTTTAGTCCGAATTTTGTCGCCAGAAATACTTTATCTCTTTTACCTTTTAATGCCTTAGAAAGTAATATCTCATTTTCTCCTCCACCATAAAAATCGGCAGTATCCCAAAAGTTTATACCTAAATCTAAAGCATATAGTAAAGTCGCAATGCTTTCGTTATTATCTTGTCCTGCATAAGCATGGGACATTCCCATACAGCCTAACCCAATGGCTGATAAATTTTCGTTGGTTGTTCCTAATTTTCTGTATTTCATCATTTCAAGTTTTATGAAACAAAATTAGTTCATGTGAAAGTAATCCCTTTTAAAAGAATCAATGTAAAAATTATAAAAATCTAAGGATGTGAGTCGAACGAAGATCTTTAGGAGATTGTTGGGTATGTTTCCGAATGAAAGCAGAGAAATGAGAAGTATAATTGAACCCTAATACTTCGGCAATTTCTCCGATGGTCCAATCTGTATGTTGAAGAAGGGCTTCTGCTTCACGTATTATCCTTTCATTGATTAACTCGGAAGAAGTTTTTCCGGTGACTTTTTTTACTGAATTGTTTAGATGATTGACATGAATGAATAATTGCCGGGCATAATCTTGAGGGCTTCTCATTGTGAGTGGCAAATTCGGAGATTCGATAGGAAATTGCTGTTCGAGAAGTTCAAGGAAACGAAAAGTGGTTCGATGAGCGGCATCACCTGATAGATTATCAAAAATATTATGAGCCTGAAGTTTTTCGATTTCAAAAACAAGTATCTGAAAATAACTTTGTAATAAGCTATATTTATGTGTATAGCCTGATTTTAGCTCCAGGCTCATTGTTTCGAAAAGTGTTGAAAACTTCTTTAATAGCTCTTCATCTAAAATGAATGCAGGACTGTCTTGATTGGCTAAGGAAGTATAAGTTTGCATACATAATAGTGAAGAGGTTGTCAGAAACTCTTCAGTAAATAAGCATACCCATCCGTTTTGTGTTTCGGATATTGGTTCCCATGAATAAGGAATAGTTTTATTGGTCAGAAATATGGTTGGTTCTGTAATATCTGTTTTTTTGTTGCCATAATGTAGAGTTCCTGTGCCTACAATGAGTGATATTCTATAAAAATCGCGGCGCAAATAACGCTTTACATTTGTACAGTGCCATCGTTTGAATAAATTAATATGCCCGATTTTGTTTGTCTCGTTTAAAATAACTTCTTGCTTTTCATTCGGAAAGGTCTTGTAAAATTCTTGTAAACTTTCGCTTTTCCTCATACTTTTATTTATAAAAATCAAAGTATAAAGATAGTTTATGCCAGGGAAATAAAAGGAGTTGTAAGATGTTTTTTTGAAACAATATTATTGTTTCTGTTTTTTTCGAATGATTGTAGGGTGTTTTCCCTTATATTTAGGATCATAATTATCTATCCACCAAAAATACATGGCAGTTGCCAATAAACAATAGGCAATTGCGTGGATCCATAAGGTGATAAACTCAAACCCGACATCTACAAGGCTTGCCCCCATAGTATTTATTTTTACAAAGCCATGAATCCCCGGAGTGGATGGGATGATATATGCGATTGATTTCAATGGAGCAGGGACAGATACCCAAGGCCACGAAATACCTGATAAAAATAGAAATATCAGACTGGTAAATACATACAAAGGCATCACGAATTCCCGTTGAGAAACAAAATAAGATATAGTCATGGCAAAGAATGTTGCAGCCAGTATAAAGGGGAATATGAATGCTAAAATAGTGAGCGAGTCTCCGATTTGTGGGAGATTGAAGAGATAAGGAACGACCCGTAATACCCAGGCTGATACGACCAGATAAATAATGCTGTAACAAAATCCTTTACCTATGGTTAATTCTAGTGCAGTAACATCTCGTCCCTCTATGGTATGAGAGGCTACTGCAAAACGTTTCTTATCATTGTGGGTTCCCACCAAAGTTCCTATTCCTAGGACTAAAGTCTGCTGAATTACAAGTATTAATATGGCAGGAACTAAGAAGCTTGCAAACCCGTTCGCTACATTATAGAAAGGTACCCACTCGTAATTGACCGGTTGCATAGTCGATTCGTCTTGGTTTTGTGTCGAATACCCTGCTTCATTTATTCGGATATTTGCTCCCATCTCTAAAGAGACTTCCATAGAAGTGAGGAGCATAGACTTGTAAAAGAGCATACTGCTCATATCCGAGTAGAGAGTAACAGTTGTTTGCTTTTGTGTGCTCAGGTCTGTAGCAAAAGATTCTGAAATCAGAATAATCCCGTAGGCTTCTTTTCTGCGAACCATTTCTCTGGCCTCTTCCATGTTAGATACATGAGCCACCACATTTACCTCTCCTGCTCCGTCTATTTTTCTTCTGAATTCCCGTGATAGCGACGAGTTCGATTCATCCACAATTACAGCTTTTACTTCATGTACGGTTTCGTTATTGTACATATACGCGTACAGTACCGGATAAATGAGCGGTACAATGAAAAAAAGCAAAATGATAGCAGGATCGCGAAATACGACTTTCATCTCATTCCACCAAACATAATATATGTCGATAAGCGTTTTCTTCATTGTTAATCTTCGTATACATTATTGTACAAGAAACTTCGTATTCTTCCCATACACAACAATCCGATAAAAAAGAATCCTAGTAATGCTGCATAATGATACATCGAATATCCCATCGGTATTCCGTTCAATGCCTGATCGACATATATAAGGAAAAAGTGCCTTAAAGGAAACAGGAAGCTGAGTCCGTACAGAAGTGGATCCATTGCTACGGATGGGAATGAGAAGCCTGTGATAGAAAAAGATACCATCCCTATAAGGCTTGCTGCACTCAGGGCAAAACGGTAATTGGGAAATACAGCCAATAATATTAGTCCAAACCCCTGTGCCGAAAGTATTAGTGCCAAATATGCCAGCATCATCGGGAAGAAACCCGAATTGAGCGGGTAGTGATTGAACCCGTATAAAACAGACATAAAAAACAGAGATAAGACAAAGAAAATGATTGTATAAGGTAATATCTTCCCAAATATGGCTTTTACCTGAGAATTGCCTGCTAACGCCAAAACCTTTTGACCATCACCCATTTTCACCTCCGAGCCAAATGCTGATATTGTGAACATAGCAAGTATGAGAAATATCACTCCCGGAGTAATTATATTATTGAGGTATACGGAATAATTGAGCCAGGGATTGCCGATCGGGTTTGTTTGTATAACTATCGGTTGAAGTATTGGCATAAGCTGCCCTTCGGTAAATCCTCTCGCTTCTCCCATCTGAAGACCGACTGCGGCGGATGCCAGTACACTGATTGTCTTCATATCCCTGAATAAGAGTGAACCGGATATGAGAAAAGCATTATTGGTATAGAAAACGATCTTGGGTCTATTACCCGATACCGCATCTTTAGCAAAATCCTTAGGGATAGTGAATATGCCATATATCTCGCCTCGTTCCATTGAACTACGAGCTTCTTTGAAAGATAGGCTTTTGAATTCTATATTGGTCTGCGTAAATGCATCCAGTTGGCGAATCAGGGAGCGGGTAGTCGAAGAATTGTCCTGATCTACAACAGCAATGGGTATTTTAGTTGGCAATCCTTGATGCATCATATACATCAGGATACCAAACGTAAGCAATGGTGCAACGATCATTCCCCAGATACATATCTTGGAAGAAAAGATTCGCCTCCATTCGCGTTTGAAAACTACCCACATTCCTGTTGATGAGTTCATCTGTTTGTTACTTATCTATTATTAAAGACATCCCGGGTAATATATGCGGCTGTTCTTCCACAAAACGACCTCTCACTTCGAATGTTTTACGATCATAGCCTCCGGTCGTCTTTGTTGCTTTCCAGGCAGCGTAAGAGCCCAGATCTTTCATATAGTATACTTTCAGCTTTATATCTTTATCCAGAGCTGGTACGTATGCAGTTATTTCTTCGCCTATCTTAAAATCTTGTAAACGGTCTTCTCTTATGTTGAATGTGCCCCATTTGTCCGATAAGTCCATGACATTCATTATGGGAGCACCTGTTCCTACCAATTCACCTACATTCGGAAAGCGGTCTGATATGCGTCCGTCGAGAGGAGAGATAAGATACATTTCATCGATGTAAGAATCTACTTCTGCGACTGCCCCCTTGGCTCTGTTGAGCATAGCGCGTGCAGCCTCTTTATCTTCACGCTCAGCTCCGTTTGTAGCCATATCATATTGAGATTTAGCTGCTTTTTCGGTTGCAATAGAAGCCTTATAGTTAGCTTCTGCCTCATCCCGTTTCTGAGCAGTGGTAACACCTTTGTCATATAAGTTCTGAACCCGATTATATGATTTCTGCGCTATATCTACACCTACTTTTGCTTTTTGCCACATCTCATATGCCGAGCGAATCTGTTCTGCACGTGCACCTTTGATAGCCTTTTCGTTCTGGGCAGCCGCTCCTTGTTCGGCAGCTTCTGCTTGCGATAGTTTGGCTCGTACATCCGGGGCACTCAGTATAGCGAGAGTATCTCCTCTTCGTACAGTATCCCCTTCTTCTACAAAGTATTTTTCGATTCTTCCCGGTACTTTGCTGGATATACGCACTTCTGTTATCTCGGCTTCACCCTGTAATGTATTATCGGTCTGATTCAGAAAAAAGAATCCGTAGAGGGCTGCTGCAATGATAACTGCCGCAAATGCGAGAATAGGGATAAGCTTTGATCCGGATTTATTATCTTCTGCACTCATATATCTATATTTTTTATTTTAAACTTCTTCCTAATGCTTTATTCAGGTAGACATTGCTTAATTTAATGTCAATCTGGGCGTCTATTAATTCAGAATGGGCAGATAGCCATGCTGTATGTGCTGCTAATGCATCCGAAGCCGGAATAACACCCTCTTCGAAACCTACATTAGCGTAGCGTAGGTTTTCATTCGCCTTTTCCATATTTTTTTGAGAGGCTTCGTGTTTTTTGTAAGCCTCATTCAATTTATATGCTGATTGATTTACCTGTAATTCTATTTTCTCTTTGGCTTCTTCCAGTTGATATTCCTGTATGCGGGTCTGGGCTTTTGCTGCATTTACTTTGCTCGAACTAGTGAGGAAATTCAGCGGCATACTTACTATGACTCCGACACTCCACATTCCCCCGAATTTTTTTTCGAAGCCGTTGAAAGAACTGGGATTAGTCCACAGATAATTTGCTGTTAGACCTACCTCCGGTAAAAACTCGGCACGTGCCACTTTTTCTTTTCCTTTAAATATTTTGGTTGCCAGTTCCAGGCTCTTTATTTCAGGACGATTCTGCCATGCCTCTTCTATGGAGGGTACAACAGGAACTTGTTGTATACCGGTTATGGAAGAGTTTTCATCGGTAAGTGTAATTGTTTCTTCGATGGGTATGCCGCAAAGCTGATTGAGGAGCATCCGTGATAGGCTAAGCCCATTATCTACTTTTGTCAAAGCTACTTCTGCCTCATTTTCTTTCACCTTTACTGATAATACATCGGCTTTTGTGGCTACTCCTTCTTCTTCCATGATGGAGATATCAGAGGTCATCTTTTTCAGTAATCCCAAATATGATTCTGCCAGCTTCTTCTTTTCTGATAGAGATACTACCTGCCAATAGGCTTCATCGACTTCTACGATTATATCTTGTAGTTTCGTATCTTTTTTATTTTTAGCCAGTTCTTCTGCATTTTTCATGATATCATTGTAGGCTATGATACGTCCTCCCATGAATAGAGGTTGGGTTAGCGAAATGCCCCCTACCCATACATTTTTTATTTCTACTCTTCCCAATTCATGGAGCATTTGGTTCATCTCATCAGGAATCGGTACTTCAATACCACTCGGAGGGATAGGTAATGTTATTGAGGGAGGTAGTATGGAAGAACCTAACAGATAAATATCTTTCTGATTGCGAAGATATGCACCATTAGCCGAAACTTTGGGGAAATATTTGAGAAAGGCTTCTTTCTTTTCATAATAGGCGACTCTTTCTTCCTCGCTTGCCATCTTCAGCTCATTATTATTTTGGATAGCAAGTTCTCTGGCTTCATCCAGATTGATAAGCCTTTGTGGATATATGTTACCACATATATTTATGAAAAGTAGTATAATAAGAATATACCTTCCGGTTATTCTATATTCTTGTTGTAAATTATCCCTTATCATATATTAGTTGTCTAAACAATAATATTCTACAAATGTAAGTTCTATCAGATATATTAACAACATTTGTGCTTGTTTTTTGTTCGGATTTACGGATGTAATGTGAAAAAATGGAAAAAACAGAAGTATAAAATACGAAAAACAGCGGCTATCATATATTAGATAGACGCTGTTTTCTGTTTGGTTTAAGAGATATAGGACTTAGAAATATGCCTTATAAATGCATTAATCTTATGGATAACCTTTTCCTCATTATTTAAAATTAATTTATTTTATTTAAGCTCTCTTTATATCCTATATCTCTATCAATAAACCTCTAATTCAGCTCTTTTTTCACTTTATCTGTTGTTTCCTGCGCTTTTTCTTTTACTTTTTCAGTACCTTCTTTCACATCTTTTTTTGTCTCATCCCAAGTTTCCTGTGCTTTTTCCGCACCCTCATCTATTTTCTTCGATGCGTCATCCATAGCCTTATTAACAGACTCTTTGGCATCCTCTAACTGTTTTTCTTGCTTGTTTTTGGTACTTTCGCTACAAGCAGTCCCAACCAATAAGCTACCGATCAAAATAATACCTAATACCTTTTTCATATTATTCTTTATTTGTATGAACAATTCTTTATTTATCTGACAATTATCTTCTGAAAGTCATTATAGCTTTATTCCCTTTTCGTATTGTAAGGAGATTATTTTCGAAGTCAATATCTACTCTCCCCGGTAACATATTGATGAATTTGGATTCTGCTTCCATATTTTCACAACTCATACGGGTTGTAATAAAAGGTCCTATTTCCAAAACATTGTTGGATAAGGTAAATGTTGTATTATAATCGTTACAGCCAGCATTACCTGTGATTTTGTTGTCTGTAAAACTGAACATCATCGTTGGAACTTTGCCTTTAAACTCTGTCATAGCATCTTTGCCATCCATTGTTTGGAGTTTCCATGAGCCCGACAGTTCGGATGCACTTACAACTTTAGCCCGATAAAATATCAATACAGGTTTGTTATTTTGAGAGAATATCAGGTCTCCGTTCATTATAGATAACTTAGAAGTATTGCCTAGCAGGTTGACAAACTCAGATTCACTATTTTCTCCTATACAAGCCATTTGTGTAAGTGCGAGGTTAGGAGCTCTCAGTTCACCTTTATTATAGCTGAATTTACCTATATAGGTATTACAACCTCCGTTACCGGATATCTGTTCCGTGCCGAAGTTAAATATCAGTGTGGGGATTCTATCAGAGAATAATTCATTTGCATTTCGATTATTCATAGACTTTAGTACCCATTTGTCTGATAACTGGGCTTGTGTAACTTCTTTACTTGAACCACAGCTTTGAAGTATCAAAGCTGTGGTCATTATAAATAATATATATCTAAGAATCTTCATAAACTATTTTTGTTAGAATCTGAATCCGTATCCTAGCATGATAACGGCATTATCTTCATCTGCAAACATAAATTTAGCTTCGGCATTTAGATAACCGTTTGGCATTACCTGATAGCTGATACCGCCACCAAGGTTGAATCCTAGGTTTGTTTTACTATCCGAATCGATTTTTACAGAGTTTCCGTTTCCATCGTTTACTGTCTGAGAACCACGGAAATTATTTTGCATAGCAAATCCGGCTAATGGATATACTGAAAATCTGTCTTGAGGGAAATAAAATACATAATGTGCATTCAAGTTAATATCAAGACCTGTCACTTTATCTTTTGGGAAAAAGAACATAATGTCCGGAGCAAGTCTGATATTTCTTAAGAAGCTGTATCGAAGCTGTGCTCCTATACCAAATCTTTCGTAATTGGTTTGATAACCAGCCTGACCAACTAGTGTCATGTCGCCTGAAGCTGCGGGTTCATAAATCGCTTGTGCTGATAAACTGAACGAACCAGCTATAAGTGCTGCTAATAGTAATAATTTTTTCATAACCTAAATTTTTATTTAACTAATACTTAATTTATTGTTCTATCTATTCAACTTTTGTCTGAGACAAAATTGATTCTATTTATAAATATGGATTACCATGGTGGGTAGAGTGTTGAAAACCAGACTCGTGGTATTTCCCTATTATTCATTCTTTATTATTGATCAACAAATAAATTTTTATTTAAAAGTTTGTCCATTTTATTTTATTGTTAAAACACAAAAGATTAAAATTTTGTTCGTCTATTATTTAATTTAACTAAATCCGAAGCTTCGATAACCCCTAAAATAATGTTAATTTAACTTATATGAGAGAGTTATATGGAAGGTCTAAAATATTCTACGATAGTCATGTATATTTTTCGGACCGTGATTTTTTAACTTAAAACAAGATTTTCAGACTTGGATTTACTCCTGCTGAAATTAACAATATTATTGAAACCGGATTCTCCTATTAAAAATGTATTCAATTATGTATGACTGTTTATATGTCTATTTATCAGAGTCCTATAATAATGAACAAAATGAAATATGAGGTTGTTTATATTTCATTAATTGGGCAAAAATAAGATTGAGGTTCGTCTGTAAATTTATAATATTCTCTATTTCGAATAGAGATTTTTAATATAAAAGATTATTTCGCAAAGGCTGGAAGTAGAGTAGAGATAATATATTGCAAATTAAATTCATTAACTAAATAATAATAATTATGGAAGGTTTAGGTATTATATGGTCTATTATCATAGGTATACTTGCTGGAGCAATTGCCGGGTGGATAATGAAAGGCAGTGGATTCGGTATTATTGTAAATCTTATAGTAGGTCTTGTAGGTAGTGTATTGGGCGGATGGATTTATGGCTTGCTTGGCATATCCTCCGGTGGTGTTATAGGTGTACTGATCATGTCTATTATTGGTGCAGTTGTGTTATTATGGATTGTATCTCTTTTCAGGAAAAGAATTTAGTAATTAATTAAAATAAAAAATTGGTATTATGAATAAGATCGTTTTAGGTATTGGGTTAGGAATAGCCGCAGTGTGTTTATATAAGAAAATGAGAAAAGACGGATATATAAATGGGGACTGCGAAGATGCTGCACACCGATTCTTTGCCCGTACACGCAGAAATGTAAGTGATGCTGTAGATGTAGGAATGAATGAAGCCGAATATCTGAGAGAACGTGCAGAATACGGTATAAATAAGGGGAAAGAAAAACTAAATGGAATGATGGAATAAATCATTTTCCTCTTTTGTGAAAAAATATATAGTGAAAGGTATCTTTTTGTTGAAGTTCCTTTCACTAGTTGTCTGTAACACAATCCTCTTTGAATTTTTTTTAAGATAATCAGAAACGTAATTTATGGATTTATATTCGGGGCTGCCATATTGGATAGCTAAAAACTCATTGTACAATTATTTCAACCCCTTAGAGGTAGATCATACTACATATGTCGCAATTATTGGTGCTGGTATTACAGGTGCACTCATTGCCCATGAACTATGTAGTGCAGGTATCCAATGTACAGTGATAGACAAACGTGGAATCACCACAGGTAGTTCTACGGCTAGTACAGCTCTGCTTCAATATGAGATAGATACACCTTTGTGTAAATTGGTGGAACTGATTGATGAAGATTTAGCTGTAAAGGCTTATAAATGTTGTTTACAGTCTATTACAGATATTGAAAATATATTTCATAAAGTGCGCTTCAATCCTGATTTTGAAAAAGTCCCCAGTGTTTATTATGCAAGTGATAAGAAAGGATTTGAGCTTATTCAGGAAGAATATCAGATCAGGAAGAAATATGATCTGCCAGTAGAATTCTTAGAAAAAGAAGATCTTAAAAAGAAATACGGAATAGATGCTCCGGGAGCTCTTTACAATAATAGATCGGCTCAGATGGATGCTTACAAAGGAGCAACCCACCTGATAGATTATCATATGGAGAAGAGCGACCTTGAAGTATTTACGCATACTGAAATAACAGGAACGAAAGAAACTGAGGGGGGATATGAACTAGAGACAAAAGAGGGGCATACGATAAAATGTAAGTACGTCATCGTTGCAGCAGGATTCGAAGCCGGACCATTTTTGCCGAAACGGGTTATGAAATTGACTTCTACTTATGCTATAATATCCGAGCCGGTCGAAGAAGAATATATCTGGGCTGACCGAAGCCTTATCTGGGAGACGGCAGAGCCATATTTATATGTTCGGACGGTGAATAAGAACAGAATTATGGTAGGAGGGGAGGATGAAGATTTTAGTGATCCGGAGAAAAGAGATAGCCTTCTGAGGAATAAGGTCGGAATATTGGAGAAAAAGATAAATAAGCTTTTTCCGAATATTCCTTTTAAAACGGATATGGCTTGGTGTGGTACCTTTAGTTCAACAGATGATGGCTTGCCCTTTATCGGAAATTATCCGGGAAAAGACCGTATGTTTTATGCCTTAGGATATGGAGGAAATGGTATAACCTTCAGTGTGATAGCTGCGCAGATGATCACTAATAAATTGCGAGGAATTGAAGATGAAAGAGAAGCCGTTTTTGGCTTTGAGAGGAAAAAGAAAAAATAATATGGGAACAAACAGCAAACTACACAATCCTCTTACGAAATATCGTCAGGATGGATTTCCAAAACAATTACAAGAATATCCGGGAGTGCAGAAAGATATGTCCCCTGTCCCCGATTGTGGAGAAAAAAGTTATGTAGGACATAACAGGCTTGAAGGGCGTAAGGCTCTGATCACGGGTGGTGATTCGGGTATAGGGCGTGCAGCTGCAATTGCCTATGCACGTGAAGGCGCAGATATAGCAATCAACTATATGGAAGCAGAACAGAAAGATGCTGAATCATTAGCAAAATTACTACAAGAAGAAGGTCGCAAGGTCATACTGATCCCCGGAGACTTAAGTGATGAGGCTTTCTGTCGAAAGATGGTCAGAGAAGCTCACGAAAAACTCGGAGGACTTGATATCTTGGCTTTAGTGGCAGGAAAACAGGTTTCAAAAACTCATATTGAAGAAATTACAAATGAGCAGCTATACAACACTTTTGCTATCAATGTATTTTCTCTGTTCTGGGTCGTTCAGGAAGCTTTGCCATTATTGCCTGAAGGTTCTACGATTATAACCACGTCATCCATTCAGGCTTATCAGCCAAGTGCCGATTTATTGGACTATGCTTCTACAAAGAGTGCAATTATTGCATTCAGTAAAGGATTAGCTAAACAATTAGCCCCTAAAGGAATCCGCGTAAATATCGTAGCTCCCGGACCCATCTGGACTGCATTGCAGGTTTCGGGCGGACAACAACAGGAAAAACTCCCGAAGTTTGGACAAAATACTCCATTGGAAAGAGCAGGACAGCCAGTCGAATTGTCGGCAGTATATGTTTTGCTAGCTTCCGACGAGTCGAGCTACACAACAGCCGAAGTATATGGAATCACGGGTGGTAACCATTTACCATAATTGATAAGTATGAATTTAAATATATTGAACTATGACACAATTTTATGATGCGCTGAAAGCTTTAGTAAATCCGGAGCTGATTGCTAAAGCTGCTACAATTCTTGATGAGAGGCAAGCGAATGTCTCTAAAGCTGCTTCATTTATAATTCCAAGTATATTGGCTGTAATGTTGAAGAAAGGCAATACACCACAGATCAGGGATATATTTGAAGAAGCAGGGAACCTGAATATTCTTGCTGAGGTAAAAAGCTTATGGGATAATGATCTGACTCACGATCAACAAAGAATCGGGGATAACCTGTTGCAACAATTGCTGGGAGATAAGGCAGCAGATTTTACTGCTCCTATATCTGAAAATGCAGGTATCTCAAAAGTAGCTACTAATAAACTGGTATCTATGATTGCCCCTATTGTTGCCGGATTCTTTGGTAATAAAATGACTAAAGAGGGGCTTAGCCTACATGCTATTCTAAACCAGATTGATAAAGAAAAAAGCCATTTTGAAGGACTTATTCCATCAGGGATTTTAAATGCTTTCGGGCTTTCTTCTGTTCTGGGAGGAAGTGTGCAAGAAACAGCCCGAAAAAAAGGTAATAATAACTGGATAATATGGGTAATAGCTATACTTGTTTTGTTATTACTGTTTTTATGGTGGAGATCATGCCAGAGTAATATGAATGAACAGAATATCTATTCTGAGGATGTTTTGGTTACAGATAGCATTTCTCAAGGAGTACCAGCAAAGAGAATAGATACTGTTGCTATGGATAGGGAAAGAGCTGAACTATCCCTTCCGAATGGTGGCAAATTGCAGGCTTATAAAGGAGGAGTGGAAGAATCAATGATCAATTTCCTGAAATCGGATAAATATAAAAATGCGAGTGATAATGACTTGAAAGACCATTGGTTTGAATTTGATAATATTGCATTTGTATTTGGTAGCTCTACTGAGTTGAAACCCGAATCCGAAGCTCAGTTAAACAATATCGTTTCTATACTGAAAGCTCATCCGGATGCTAAAATAAAAATCGGAGGATTTGCAGATAAAGTGGGTTCAGAGGAGGTAAACATGGAAATCTCTAAAGAAAGAGCCAAAACGATAGAATCTATATTCGACAAAAAAGGTATCGGTTCTCAGGTAGTACGTATAGAAGGGTATGGCGATGAGTATGCCAAGCACAGTGCTAATGCCTCTAATGAGCAACGGTCTGAAGACAGGGATATCGCATTGCGTTTTGTGAAAAAATAGAAAGTGCTTATATAAATGGAAAAGGAACTGTTGTATGCAGTTCCTTTTTTGTTATAGAGTTTTTTATAATTATTCTCTGAAATAGATACGCTTTACTCTCGAAGATACAGAAGTTAATATCTCATATGGGATAGTGCCTATCTGGCTTGCTAGTTCTGTGACAGGCAGTTCATCACCGAATAGAATAACAGGTTCTCCTTCTTTTACATCTAATCCTGTAACATCTATCATGCTTAAATCCATACAAATATTTCCAATAATAGGAATCAGCTTTCCTTTTACGAGAACCTTGCCCACACCATTTCCAAATTGCCGGCTCATCCCGTCCGCATAGCCAATACGTATAGTTGCTATATCTGCATCATGGTCTAAATATCCTTTTCTGCCATATCCTACAGTTTCTCCGGCTTTTATCTCTTTTATTTGCAGGATAGTTGTTCTTAGTGTGCATACATTTCTCAATCCTTCTGCACCACTGGCACTTACTCCGTATAAACTGATACCAAGACGAACCATGTCCATCTGTTCATTCGGGAAACGTTCTATTCCTGCCGAATTCAGAATATGCTTCCATATAGGATAATCTATTCCTTGCTGTAGGGTGGATGCCAGCCTCTTGAATAAGGAGATTTGCTCTTCAGTAAAATCATCGAATGCCCAACTTTCGCTTGCTGCCAAGTGGGAAAATACAGACATTACGTGTAAGGCTCCTTGAGAATCGAGACGTTCAATCAATTTGGGCAGGTCTTCTTCCGTAAAACCCAGACGATGCATCCCTGTGTCCAGTTTTATATGTATAGGATAATCGGAGATACCACGGCGTTGAGCTTCTTTTATAAAAGCTTCCAGTATTCTGAAATTATAAACTTCAGGTTCCAGATAAGATTCGAAAAGTTCGTTGAACCCTCCGACTTCCGGATTGAGTACTATAATTGGGGTCTTAATTCCGGCTTTTCGTAATATAACTCCCTCGTCGGCAGTAGCAACTGCCAGATAATCACATTTATGGTATTGTAACGTTTTTGCTACTTCCTCAGATCCTGAGCCGTAGGCGTCAGCCTTCACCATACAAATTATCTTGGTCGATGGCTGTAATCGTGAGCGGTGATACTTATAGTTATGGATGATGGCATCCAGATTTATATCTAGAACTGTTTCATGCGTTTTTTGCTCGATAAGTTCCGTAATACGTTCGAATCCAAAATTACGGGAGCCTTTCAGAAGTATCGTTTCTTCATAAAATTCGTTCCAGATACCCGACTCTATAAATTCTTCCGTAGAGTCGAAAAAGATATGAGGGATTCCGGCAAAAACTTTTTCCTGTTCCGAAATATGTTTCCCAACACCGATTATTCTCCCTACATTGGCAGAACTAGCCAAATCCAGAACAGAACGGTAAAGGGCTTCATCGGAATATCCCGATTGGAGTATGTCGGATAATATAAGTGTCCTTTTAGAAGATTCTTCCGTAGATTGTTGACCTAAAAAAGATAATGCTATTTTTAAGGAATTGATGTCGGAATTGTAAGTATCGTTTACAATGATGTTATTATTTTTTCCCCTGCGTACATCGAGGCGCATAGCTACCGGTTCGAGTTGACGTACTTTCTCTTTTATTACATCCAGCGGAACCATCAAATACAATGCTACGGCAATGGCACTTGTAATGTTTTCGATAGATGCATCATCCGTAAAAGGCAGTTCTACGGTTAATGGCATTTCTAGGAAAGAATAAGTAATAACAGCTTTATTATCGGTCTTGACCACCTGCTCGATGATGAGCTGGCTCGAAGAGCGTTTATTGTGAGACCATGTGAATCGTTTTTGAGTCAGGCAGGAGGCATCCATACATTCATCGAGAAGCGGATTGCCTTCTTCACAAACAATAACATCACAATTAATAAATAACTCTAATTTCTCAAGGCATTTTTGTTTCAGACTCTTGAAATTCTCCTGATGTGCGTCGCCTATATTGGTGAAAACACCTATTGTGGGCTGGATAATCTTCTGTAAACGGGTCATCTCGTTGGGCATAGATATACCCGCTTCGAATAATCCGATTTCTGAATCCTGATTAAGCTGCCATACAGAAAGGGGAACACCTATCTGAGAATTGTAGCTACGTGGAGAACGTGTAATATTTTTCTCGGATTCTAGTAATTGATAAATCCATTCCTTTACAATAGTCTTACCATTACTACCTGTGATTCCTATGATGGGAATTGTAAATTCACTACGATGAAAAGTCGCTATTTTTTGAAGAGCATCCAGAGAATCCTTTACCTGTAAGAAATTCGCATCCTTTAGGTCTTTCCATTCCGGTAAAGTCGTCTGAACAACAAAATTCCGAACCCCTAGGTAATAGAGTTCGTCCACGAACTTATGTCCATCATTATTGGACGTTTTCAGTGCAAAGAATAATGTATGTTCCGGATTAAAAACTTCTCGGCTGTCTGTCAACAGATGACTTATTTGATGGTCAGGATTATTAACTTTCTTGATCTTGATAATCTCTGCTATTTGGGAAATCGGATATGTCATTTTAGATTTATACTTTACGATTGTGAGAGTTTATCGACTAGATATAACCTCTCTTTTTCACATTCAAAGTACGGATATTTATTTCGTAATTCGTTGAGCTTTAACAAAGTTTGCCTTAAAAATTGTTTATGCTCTTCTGTCTGTTCATTAAACGGACGATGTGAAATTGCTTTGTGAATGTTTTGCCATTGTTTATTAATTTGTATAGTCTCTTTATCAAAATAAGTTTCGGTAAACCTTTCCCAAATGTAACGAATTGCTGTATCATTCGGATGAATCATATCCTCTGCATAGAAACGGTAGTCTCTCAGCTCGTCCAATACAATTTCGTAAGAAGGAAAATAATATATATCGTCCGAACTGTTTGAAAGTTCATCAATCGATAAAAGTAAAACGGATTTACTTATCTGGTTATTGTGTGCTCCGTCTTTCCAATGTCGAATAGGGCTTACGGTAAATAATATCTTTAAAGCAGGATTGACCTCCCGTAATCTAAAGAGTATGCTTTTCCAGCTATCTACAATTTCGCTGACAGAAAGCCGTCTGCGTTCGAAATGATTTGCCGGCAATTTATGGCAATTGGATACAACTTTGTTAGTTTGTTTCTGGGTATAAATATAGGATGTTCCGAATGTGATAAATAAGATATCTGCATTCTTTAAATCCTCAGAAGCTTTCTCTCTGTGATTATTTATATTACTCAGAAATTGATTTTTATCTTCTTCGGAGAATGCGCTGTGATGAAAGAAAGTGTGATATAAACCTTCATGATGAAAGATGTCTTTCTCTGTAAAATCTTTTTTATCTAAAAGTATTTCTAAGGATTGACAAATGGATGCCGGATTATATGATATTCCGAATGGATTGATGTTCGCATTGAATTTATATTCCTGTAATTTTTGCCCTATGTTTTCGATGAAACAAGAGCCTAATAGCATCATTCGAGAATGATGACTTATCTGTAGATCAGATACCGGAATATCAATTTTCTTTCGAAATTCCATCAATAGCTCTTTTCATTAGCCAGATTCCACAAATTAAGAAAAGATGCTTTTGTAATATCTACCAGTTTGCTCCAGTTTATTTTATTTACTTCATCGCTCGGTTTGTGATAGTCCGGATGTCCGTCTGTGTGATACCAGATAATAGGAATATTTGCTTTTGCAAAGGATACATTATCGCTGCCTCCCAGATTGTTGTCTGATGGGCGGTATTCGGGTGTTATTTCTAAATCATACTTTTGGATATCTTCTTTTGACCATCTTTCAAATGCAGGGTGATTTTGAGAGTAGAAATAAATTACATATGACGGATTAGCTTCATCGGTATTCCTTCCGATCATGTCAAAATTGAGGTATCCTTTCACTTGTCTGATAAAGTTGCAATTCTTAACGAAATATTTTGAGCCTAGAAGCCCTAATTCTTCTCCATCCCAAAAAGCAAAGATCACACTTCGTTCGGGTCTTATACCGTTTTCTACAAATGCTTTTGCGATCTGCATTACAGCCGAAACACCGGATGCGTTGTCATCCGCACCATTGTATATTTGATTATTAGCCAGATTTTTGTCAATTCCCAAATGGTCGAAATGTGCTCCGACAATTACATATTCATTTGTTTTTACACCCGGAATTATTCCTAGTACATTCCTCATTTTGAGGATGCGATGTACACCTTGTTTGTATTTTGCAATAGAATCAGGTGCTATACTATATCTTTTTCTGCTTTGAAAATCTTCATTGTATGCTTCGAAGTTCTGATAATAGCTACCTCCCAAAGGTTGAATCCCTAATGACATAAGGTATGACGCTAAAAATTCGGAGGCTACTTTTCCTCCATGAGTTCCAGCCCCGCGACCTTCCAGAGCATCGCTAGCCAAAAAGCTGATAGCGGCTTTCGCTCCATTTTCGGTAATACTATGAATGCCTTTTTCGACCGGTTTTTGTGCAAAAAGAGTCGAAAAGGATAGGCTTAGAAATAATATGAGATATATTTTTATTTTCATTTTGCAGATTTAAATTTGACCCAGTTTTCAGTTACCTGAGATACATAATTTACTACTTCTGTACCACGAAGATAACCATATTTTACGATAGAATCGTTATAAAATTCCGGTTTGCTTTTTAGCTCAATATACTTTTCCACGTTGTTGTCCCATATATCAGGATTGTCTCCATATTTACTCGCCAAAGCTCTGGCATCGGAGATATGCCCGTGTCCGCCATTGTAAGCAGCCAATACAAATTTGATACGTTGCTGAGGATCTGCGATATGTGTATATAGCTTGTTTAGATATTTGATGTAATTTGCTCCTGCCATAACACTCAATTCAGGACTTTTCAGGCTGTCGCCTTCCACTCCGTATATAGCTGCCGTACGAGGCATAAGCCCCATAAGCCCTACGGCACCTGCCCACGATGAGAGATCGGTGCGGAATCGGGATTCCTGATATGCAATTGCTGCCAGAAGAGCCCAGTCATATCCTGTAACCGAAGCGTACTTTTTAAACAACGGGTCAAATACCGAAATGCTACCCTTCGGCAATTTGGTGAAATCTATCTTTATGGGTTCTAGAGGCGTTTTGCTCAATTCGAAATACTTCTTTAAGGTGGCTCTATACGTAGGCTTTCTGCTGTTTTCGGAAAACCATTCATTCAGGGCTTCCGCTAACTTTGGAGTCGATTTTCGTACCACCCACATCGATCTTTGTTCGAAACTCAATGGTGTCAGTATATCAATATTTCGATAGTATGTTTTATTAAGTTTGGCAATATAATCATCTGCAATGGTGTAGTTTATATCTTTATGCGCTACCATTGCTATGAGGTCTTCTACTGTAACAGTATCTTTTTCTACATCTTTTATGATGATACCACCTCCTAATTCTGCATTTAGATTCAGGATGCGCTGATGGTATTTAGTATCATGCTTTACATATACTTCTTTGTCTATCAGTTGAGTTACATCCCTTACCAGTGAATCTTTCTTTCCGGTTCTCTGAATCAGGACCTGATGAGAAATTTGTTCCAGCCCACAATAAATAATAGAGTCTTTTAATTCATTTCTTACTGAGATAGTAGAGGCTATCAGATCGCCTTCTCCATTGGCAAGCATTTGGAGTAGTCTTGTAGAGTTTTCTGCAACTTTTACATTAAGCTTTAGTCCATGAAAATCACAAAAATCTTTGGCAAGGTCATAGTCATACCCCATGGGTTCATCTTTGTAAATGAAGTAAGATGTAGAACTGCTCAGTGTGATGATGGTTAATTCACCGGCGGTTTTTATCTCTTCAAAATCGTAGATAGAGACAGGGGCTTCTTTACAACCTCCTAAAAGAAATATGAATAGAATGATTCCAACTAATTTATTCACCGTAAATCTCTTATTATACAGCGCAAATATAAATAAATTTACTAATATATGGAGAGTTGTATTTTAGTCGATATTGTCGAACAAAATTTAAAACTGTTGCATGTCGCAAAGTTTTCTGTAATAACCATCCAGATTGTAAAGCTCATCATGATGACCTCTTTCTACTATGCGCCCTTCGTGCATTACGCAAATTTCGTCTGCGCTTTTTATTGTCGAGAGCCTGTGTGCAATTACAATAGTGGTACGATTTTTCATCAGATTCTCTAAAGCTTCTTGTACCAGACGTTCCGACTCTGTATCGAGCGCAGATGTAGCCTCGTCAAGTATCAGTATCTGAGGATTCTTAAGGATAGCACGGGCAATGCTTACACGTTGACGTTGTCCGCCCGATAATTTGCCTCCTCTGTCCCCGATATTGGTATCGTACCCATTTTCGGTGGCAATGATAAAATCGTGGGCATTTGCAATTTTAGCAGCTTCTGTAACTTCTTCAAGAGTAGCATTTTCTACACCGAATGAAATATTGTTGAAGAAGGTGTCATTGAATAAAATAGCTTCCTGATTTACATTTCCCATAAATGAGCGCAAATCGAAGACTTTTGTATTACGGATATCAGTTCCGTCTATAGAAATTGAGCCTTCGTTGATATCATAAAAGCGGGGAAGCAGGTCTACTAATGTAGATTTTCCGGAACCTGACTGACCGACTAAAGCTACCGTTTTTCCTTTAGGTATGGTGAGATTTATATCTTGTAAAACCCAGTTGTTTTGGTATTTGAACCAAACATTTTTGTATTCGATCTTCTCTTCGAAAGATATTTTAGCCGGATTTTCAGGGTCTTTTATATTGCTTTCTGCTGATAAAATTTTGTCAATCCTTTCCATAGATGCCAACC
This sequence comes from Dysgonomonas sp., assembly GCA_032477055.1. GTDB lineage: Bacteria > Bacteroidota > Bacteroidia > Bacteroidales > Dysgonomonadaceae > Dysgonomonas_A. Next base: position 48,239 of record JAWDXP010000004.1, read on the forward strand.
CTTTTTGGATAGCATAGGCGGATTTTGAAAACTCCTTGGCAGGATTGATAATGCTATAGAACATTACCAGATAAAACATGAAGCTCGACGCTGTAATACCTGCACTATTGCTAAGGATAAGTGAGCCTCCAAATACTAGTACAACGGCAATGGTAACAGTGCCTAGAAATTCGCTCATTGGATGGGCAAGTTGCTGGCGTCGTGCTATTTTGTTAGAAATATTTCGAAGCTCGTTACCTCCATCGTAGAAGCGTTGAGATACTTTTTTTTCTGCATTAAAAGCTTTTATAATTCGCAATCCACCCAGAGTTTCCTCTATCTGAGCCATGAGTTCTCCCCATTTCTCCTGAGCCTCTGTAGATCGGCGTTTTAGGGTTTTTCCTACACGTCCCATGATGAAGCCGGAGACAGGAAGCAAGACGAGAACAAATAATGTCAACTGCCAGCTTATCACCAGCATAGTTGTAAAATATACTAGTATTAAGATTGGATTTTTGAAAAACATATCGAGGGAACTCATAATAGAGTTTTCTACTTCGTTTACGTCTCCTGTCATCCGCCCGATAATATCACCTTTTCTTTCTTCTGAAAAGAAGGCAAGAGGAAGAGAAAGTATCTTGTCGTTTATCTGGTTTCTGATATCACGTACTACTCCTGTCCGTATAGGAACCAGAAAGAATGAACTGAGGTAAGTTACTCCTGTCTTGATAAAGGTCATTACGATCAGGGCAGACGCTAATATAAAGAGGGTGGTTGTTCCTCCATATTCATCTACATAATGAGTTGTATAATAGTAGAAGTTATTCTGCGCAGCATCCACAAGGTGTTCTGCCTTTTGGATAAAAGTTCCGGCATTGGAATTACTCCAAGGTATAAATTCATATTTGTCATCGTTTATTCTGAAAAGAATATTCAGAATGGGTATTATCAGACCAAATGACAATACATTCATGAAGGCTGACAAAATATTGAATATAAAACTAAGAATTAATTGTTTTTTGTATGGCGGAACAAAACGACGTAAAATTTTAACGAATTCTTTCATCTAAAAACACAAATACTGTAATAAAATAACGCGCAATTTAATCATAAATATTTTCTTGGCGAAACTAAAGTTTGCTCTTCTTATCAATCATGGTTATATTTGTTATAATATTAACATCGTAAGAATGTATAGACTTGTATTTCTATTATTTGTGAGCTTGTTGGGCTTGCCTGTTTATTCTGCTGAGGGGTATATGTTCAGACTGTATCTGAAAGACAAAGGTATATCCGAATATAATATAGCTGAGCCGGAACAATTCCTTTCTGTCCGTTCAATAGAGAGACGGAATAAGCAACAGTTAGAAGTCGATTCAACAGACCTGCCAATATCTCCGGTATATATCAAGCAATTAGAAGAACTGGGATATGATATTGCGGCTAAAAGCAGATGGATGAATACAATTAGTGTTCATTGTCAGGATAGTTTGCAAATAGAGCAAGTTGATAAACTGGGCTTTGTAGATAGTGTGTTATTTGTGTGGAAAAAGGACACAACCGAAATTAAGAAAAAAAGAGTGAATCTGAAAAAAATAAAGAAGTTGGAAAAACCGCAGAGTATACATGGTCATGGTTATGAACAACTGAAAATTATTAATGGAGAAACTTTGCATCAGAAGGGGTTTAAGGGTAAGGGTTTGGAAATTGCAGTGATTGATGCCGGTTATAAGAATTTCAAAAATATATTGTTATTAGATAATATCATTGTAAAAGGACAAAAAGACTTTGTATATCAGGGGGAAGATATGTTCGAAAGTAGCGATCATGGTCTGAAAGTCCTTTCGGTAATTGCAGCAAATCGTCCCGATATATATGTTGGTACGGCTCCGGAGGCTGCTTTCTGGCTTTTGCGTTCAGAGGATAGTCGTTCCGAATATCCCATCGAAGAAGATTATTGGGTAGCTGCTGCCGAATATGCCGATAGTGTGGGGGTAGATATTATCAATACGTCTTTGGGTTATACTAATTTTAATTTACCGGCAAGGAGCTACACCCATGAACAGCTTGATGGAAAAACATCTTTTATTACACGGGCAGCCGGAAAGGCGGTAGAGAAAGGTATATTCGTAGAAGTGAGTGCAGGAAATGAAGGTGGAGCGAAATGGCATAAGATAGCGGTTCCTTCGGATGCCGAAAATGTTTTGACAGTAGGTTCGATAAAGATAGATTCACTAGTATCTTATTTTAGTTCGAGAGGACCAACGGCAGATGGACGCATAAAGCCCGATGTGGTGGCATTGGGTAGTAAGATAAGTGTGATTGCCAGTGATGGTGAAATAGAACGATCGGACGGAACATCATTTGCCGGACCGGTTATGTCGGGGATAGTCGCCTGTCTGTGGCAAGCATATCCGCAATTGACAAACCTGCAGTTGTTAGATATTATCCGGAAATCATCTCATAGATATGAGAAGCCTAATAATTCTTATGGCTATGGAATCCCCGATATGAAAAAGGCTATGGAGATAGCTTCACTATATATAAATGAAATAAATAATAGAGAATGAAGATCATTGTGTTATTTCTTCTTACATTGTTTGTGAGTTTTCCTGCTTATTCGGACATAAGAGATGTATATAAATTCAGGGTTTATCTGAAAGACAAAGGTGAATCAGGATTTTCTATAAATAATCCTGAAATGTTTCTTTCCCAAAAGTCTCTTGAAAGACGTAGAAAACAGAATATAGAGATAGATGAGTCTGACCTGCCTATTTCGTTATCTTATATAAATGGAATTGAATCGCTTGGTTGTAAAGTTGTAGCAAAAAGTAAATGGATGAAGACTCTGACTATCCATTGTGAGAATAGTAATATTGCCGATAGGATCAAAGGTTTAGATTATGTAGAAGATGTAGTGTGGGTGTCGGTATGGGATAATGTCATACCAGTACGCGCTCCATACTCTACTCAACCTTCTAGAGCGAATTCAGGATTACTATCCTCATATTACGGATATGGTAAAACTCAGATGGATATGGTGAACGGTCAATATCTGCATGAGCAAGGATATCAGGGACAAGGTATAGAAATTGCATTGATTGATGGAGGCTTTCAAGAATTTGGCTTGAATTCTTTGTTAGATAATATTGAAGTTTTAGGTCGGAAAGATTTTGTTTATGATACAGATGACCAATCGTTTCATGGTTATCAGGTATTAAGTCTGATAGCGGCAAATAAACCTAATTTTTATGTGGGTAGTGCTCCTAAGTCGAAATATTGGTTGTTAAGGTCTGAGCAGAACTGGAGAGAAACCCCTGTTGAGGAGGATTATTGGGTTGCAGCAGCCGAATATGCCGATAGTGTAGGGGTAGATATTATTACTACATCTCTTGGGTATAGTATCTTCGATGAGCCTTTTAAAAGTTATACATGGAATGATCTGGATGGAAAGACTGCATTGGCAAGTTGTGCCGCCGAATGGGCAGCGCAAAAGGGAATCTTTCTTCTGAATGCTGCGGGTAATAGTGCACTCTCGGACTGGAAGAAGATCTTAGTGCCATCTGATGCAGAACATGTACTCACAGTCGGATCGGTGAAAGTAGATTCTTCTATCTCCGATTTTAGTTCTATCGGTTTAACGTCTGATGGGCGTATTAAGCCTGATGTTGTTGGATTAGGAGAATCTTTAAATTTTATCTGGGAGGATGGAGAAACCTCTTATATTCAGGGTACATCTTTCTCTACTCCGATTATTGCGGGTCTGGTAGCTTGTTTGTGGCAGGCATACCCTGATCTTACGAATTATGATTTGTTGGATATAATCCGAAAGTCCGGACATAAATATTCGAATCCTGATGCTACCTATGGTTACGGAATACCTGATATGAAAAGGGCATTTGATCTGGCAAAAGATCCTACTAGTGGAATCTATGATGAGATAAAGGATAAGAGTCTTTTTGATATACAGTTGGCTTCGGACAGAAATGTTATTATTAGAAATAATAAAGATGGTAAAGATTATATAGTACTTGTCATGACTTTGGACGGAAGAATTATAATGCAGGATAAGCTTGTTCAGACAGAACAATATTTCACATTGCCGGATGTTCCGAACAAAGTTTATGTATTGAATATCAGAGGGAACGGTGTGAATGAGTCAAAGAAAATAAAATTCTAAAGTATAGGGGCAGATGGAACAACCTGTTTTGACATTATACGAACTAAACAGTTTTGTACGGGGTGTATTGTCTGAGACATTTAATCAGCCATTCTGGATAAGGGCAGAAACCAGTGATGTCCGTGTCAATCAGAATGGTCATTGTTATCTTGAATTTATAGAGAAGGATAGTAATAACCGAAATGTTGTAGCTAAGGCTCGTGGTAGTATATGGGCAAATGTTTTCAGAATGTTGAAAGCCTATTTTGAATCCGAAACGGGACAAACTTTTGCTTCGGGGCTGAAAGTCTTGGTTCAGGTAAGTGTAGAATTCCATGAGGTGTATGGATATAGCCTGAATGTGCATAATATAGATCCGTCTTATACCTTGGGAGATCAGGCTCGTAACAGAGCAGCTATTCTGAAACAACTCGAAGAAGAGGGCGTATTAACTCTAAATAAGGAATTGGAGTTGCCTGTGGTAACTAACAGGATTGCTGTTATATCTTCACCTACAGCAGCAGGATATGAGGATTTTTCGAATCAATTGGAGAATAATCAGGATGGATTTGCTTTTTATACCCGGTTGTTCCCTGCAATTATGCAAGGAGAGAGAACAGAATCTTCTATAATCTCAGCCTTAGACAGGATATACGCTTGTTATGAAAAATTTGATGTAGTTGTAATCATTAGGGGTGGGGGAGCTACCTCCGAATTGAGTAGTTTCGACTCTTATCTGTTGGCTGCTAATTGCGCTCAATTTCCTTTGCCGGTTATCACAGGTATTGGTCACGAGCGGGATGATACTGTTGTTGATATGGTCGCCCATACAAGAGCAAAGACCCCTACAGCAGTAGCTGAGTTTTTGATCAAACGAATGCAATATACAGCAGCAGAGCTTTGGGAACTACAAGATTCAATATCAGAGAAGGCAGTTGATATATTACGGAACGAAAAGGTTGCTTTGGATAATCTGTTTTCGCGTTTCTCTTATTTAACAAAAGATCGGACAAAAGATCAATTGAGTATTCTCAATGGTTATATAGATAGATTGAAATATTCTTTTAAAGAAAGATTGATTCATGAAAATGTGTCTTTGAATGCTCTTACTCAACAATTTTCTTTTTCTACATCCCAATATTTGCAGGAACAAAAAAATCTGTTGTCTAATAAAGAACAATATGTAGAACTTATCTCGCCCGAAAATATTTTGAAAAAGGGATATACTCTAACATTGAAGGAAAATAAGATAGTAAAAAGTGTAGATGAGATACATTCGGGCGAATCTTTGGTGACTCGTTTCTATGATGGAGATATAAATGTTAAGGCAGAATAATTTTTAATTTTGTATATCTATTTTCTCCTTAGCGGAGTCTTATCTAAGGCTATTTTTATGGCTTCCCTTACTAATACAGAACCAGTTACATACAATATTGTTATATAAATTAAACTGACTGAAATTATTTGACAGATAAGTAGTAAAAGATTATTGTCAATAATATATTTGAGAGAGTAACCACATGCAATTGCAACTATGGATGTAATTGCATAAGGTAAAGAGTCTTTTATTAGTTCACCTCCACGATAATTTATAGCTTTAGCTGTGCAATATGATCCAGCTGCATAGCGTATGATGTAGCTGGCAGATAGTCCTGCTACCAGATATAAGTAGTCGTATTTGAAAACAATAGTAGCAATAATTGTTATAAATAGAAATAAATTCCTGATCATGTCAAGTATCAGAATGGTTCCGGATTTTCCTTTCACTCTTAAGAGGTCATTATTAGTTGAGTCTAAAGAATAAAATAATCCTCCAAAAGATAAAAGCTGAAGAATAGGAACAGCATCTTCCCATTTTTTTTCCAGTAGAGATACGATAAATGGCTCGGCTACTAGTATCATACCCATAAATAAAGGGAAGAAGAGAAATGCCCTTGCTCTGACGAATTTTCTGATAGCATTTTTGAGCCTTTCATTCTCTTCTATTTGAGATAATACAGTGAATGGAACGCTGAAAATAGTACCTGTAAGAAAATCAGTTACTGTATTGTATAGTTTATTTGCCTGATTATACAGACCTGTGATTCCAAAAGAATATTGCTTGGCAATGATGTTTTGTGGAATATTGGTAGAAAAGGAGTTAATCAGGTTAGCTACAATTAATTTTGAACTGAAAGAATATAGTTCTTTTAATATTTCCATAGAGAATGTTCCTGATAGTTTCCATCTTCCCCAAATCCAAAAGCCACAAGTTCGGCAAAATGAAAGTAGTACTATTTGAGTCGCCAACGCCCAAACTCCAAATCCTAGGAAGGCTAGTAACAACGAGATACTATATGAAATAATAACAGCAGTCAGATTAATTTTTGTTGTTAGCTTATAATTTACTTCTTTTAGTAGGATTGCGTTTTGGACTACAGCAAATGAATTGAACAGAAACGATAGGAATAAAAATCGGGCAAGAGGTGTTAGAATGGGTTGTTCATAATACCTGCTGATTATAGGTGCGGTAAAGAATAAAATAGCATAAATAATTATACTGATAAGTACGTTTGTGTAAAAAACGGTTTTATAGTCATCATGATTTGTATTCTTTTTTCTAATTAGTGCCGTCCCGAATCCACTATCTTGCAGAAGATTAGCCATTCCTGTAAATATGGCGAGTGTACCCATCAGACCAAAATATTCTTTGTCAAGAATTCGTGCCAATATAACTCCGGAGACAAAGACAAATAATTGTTGAAAAAGTTTATCTGCAGCACTCCAACTAAGTCCTGAGAATGTTTTTTCTTTTAGTGTCTTTTCTTCCATCCTGATATTTTGGATTATATTTGTCTAACGATTACTCAAAGGTAATCAATTTTTTATTTTGAGTATTTGTAGCTATTATATTAATATATATAAGCGGTTAAATGATAAATATTTATATTATATTAACAATTATATATTTTTGTAATATATTGAATATTTGATATTTATTTATCCTTGCAATATATATCAGTAGTTTAATGCTCATTAATTAAGAATTAACTAATTTGTTGAATGCCAAAAGTTTCTGTTATATTGCCTGTGTATAATGCTGAAAGATATTTGTATGATGCTATAAGTAGTGTTATAGGACAGACATTTACAGACTGGGAACTTGTCATTATAAATGACGGGTCTACTGATGACAGTCATCAAATCATTTCCAAATTTACAGATAATAGAATACATTATTATCAGAATAAGAATAATTTAGGGCTAATAAAGACTCTCAATAAAGCAATTTCATTGAGTTGTGGAGAATATATTGCCCGTATGGATGCGGATGATATTTGCTTATCTACCCGTTTCGAGAGGCAAGTCGAATTTTTAGATGAGCATCCTGATTATGCTATGTGCGGTAGTTGGGTGAATGTGATTGATGAAAACTCTGCTGAAAAAGGAAAGATCCTAAATTTTACAAATAATGAGTACCTTCAGATTCATCTTCTTTTTTCTGTCCCTTTTGTACATCCTACGGTTATGATACGTACAGAAGTATTAAAGGATAACTTATATGATGAAACATTCAAACACATAGAAGATTATGAGTTGTGGTGCCGAATTGTGGGTAAATATAAGGTCGCTAATGTACCTTATTACTTACTTAATTACAGATGGCACTCTACAAATATATCTGTATTGAATTCTCAGACACAAAAAAAGTTAAAAAACACCATAAATGAACGGGAATTAAGCAAGATAGGAATAACACCCACTAAAGAAGAACTTTTTTTGCATCAAATTACTTTTCAGCAATATACTTCTACCGGAAATATACCAGTACAGCCATTCGAAGACTTCGAAGCTCTGAATAAATGGTTTGCTAAAATAATTGATGCAAATAAGAAATACAATAAATATGATTTTTCTTCGCTATTGTCTTATTTATGGAGTAGGTGGATTGTCCTTTGTTTGACTCAAAAGAAAATAGACAGAATTTTCAATGCTTCTTTTATCCCTTTCAGTCTAAAGGTTTTTATTAAAACCGCTCGTTTACTTTTCTTCTATTCAAAAAAATAAGCCTTACCGGATAAGGTTTATAAACTCTTCCCTTGTTTTTGCCTGATTAAATACCCCTGTGAAATCAGACGTCGTTGTTACAGAATTTTGCTTTTCTACCCCTCTCATTTGCATACACATATGTTGAGCTTCGATGACTACCATGACTCCCAATGGATTGAGTGTACTCTGCAAACAGTCTTTAATCTGGGTTGTAAGTCGTTCCTGAACTTGCAAACGGCGTGCAAATACGTCTACTACTCTTGGGATTTTACTTAGCCCTGTAATATAGCCGTTGGGGATATATGCAACATGGGCTTTTCCCCAAAATGGAAGCATGTGATGCTCGCACAATGAGTAAAAATCGATATCTTTTACGATCACCATTTGACGGTAGTCTTCTTTGAAGAAGGCTTGCCTTAGGATTTTTTCCGGATCTTCTTTGTATCCTTTTGTCAAGAATTCCATTGCCTTTGCTACCCGCTTGGGAGTATCAAGTAATCCTTCCCGATTTACATCTTCACCAAGTAGATTGATTATCTCTTTATAGTGGCTTGCTAAAGCTGAAATATTATTATTCTCTTCTTGTATATTTGAGGACATTTTTTCGAAAATTAATTTATTCTACAGGTAATTCTACTACATCATTGACTATATACATTTCGCGACCGAATGAAGGAAGCCTGTTTTTTAACTCATTCAGGGCATGACTTGCCTGTTCGTGAGTTCTGAAGTTACCTGCTCTTACACGCCAAACCGGAGAATTATATACTACACTTACTTTCATATTAGGGAAAGAAGATTGTATAGCATTTCTTCTTGATTCAGCCTCATTTTTAGATAGCCTTTGGTTATTGCCCGAATAGACTTGTATGCGATAACCTTTGGTCTTAATAAAACTTTTATGGCCATTTGTATTTACCCCATCCAATTGCTGGAGTATAAGATCATCATTCGGAGTATTCTTTGTGATAGATGTCCCCACCAGCCTCTTTATCGCATCGTCCTGATAAATAGTAATTTTCCCTTGTCCTGATTTTGCCTGATTCAGATCATTTATAATAGATGTCTGAGCATTTCCATACAAGCAAAAAAGGAAAAAGAATGATAATATGTATGTTATTTTTTTCATAACAGAATATAATAAATTGTTGTATACAATAGTCTTATCAAATATGTAGTATCAGATAGTAATGTATGCCAAAAATTTATAGATATACGGAGGATAGACATTCCTATCGCTCCGTATAATTTTATTTATAATTTAGAAAGCTTCGATAATTGGCATAAACTTATCTACTTCAAGAGAAGCACCTCCGATAAGTCCACCATCTACATCCGGATTAGAGAATAATTCTTTTGCATTAGAAGCGTTAGCGCTACCTCCATATAAGATAGAAGTATTTTCTGCAACATCTTTTCCGTATTTGTCTGCAACTATTTTACGGATATAAGCATGCATATCCTGTGCTTGTTGAGGAGTAGCAGTTTTACCTGTTCCTATAGCCCAAACTGGTTCGTATGCTAAGATAATCTTACCAAAGTCTTCTGCCGATAGGTTGAAAAGAGCATCTGTAATCTGAGTTTTAACAACTGCTTCTTGTTTTCCTGATTCTCTTTCTTCCAAAACTTCGCCAATACAGAAAATGGGTTTCAGACCGTTTGCTAAAGCTAAAAGAACTTTTTCTTTCAATATAGCATCTGTTTCGCCATAATATGTACGGCGCTCAGAGTGTCCCAATATTACATATTGTGCACCTGTAGAAGCTATCATTGCAGCCGAAACTTCTCCCGTGTATGCACCTGATGCTTTATCTGCGCAGTTTTGAGCAGCTACACCTACCTTTTTGTCATGAATTGCTCCTGATACACTAGCCAAATGGATAAACGGTGTTCCTAAAATCACATCACAGTTGATTTTATCTTTATCTGCTAATGCAACTTGTAATGCATCTACAAAAGCTAATCCTTCCTGAAGATTCTTATTCATCTTCCAGTTTCCTGCTACGATGTTCTTTCTCATACTTGAAAAATAATATGGTTTATTAATTATAGAAATTTATTTTATATCTCTTTTGTTTTATCAGGCTCCTCATCTACCCTTTGTCTGGTTTTCTTTCTCTGATATAGCAGAGCATCAAATATTTTAACTCCTAGTAGAGGTAGCAGTAACACCATAATTGTAGTGCTTACTCTTCTCTTGGTAGTCGCAGAGGTGTCGGGCATTTTGCTGAAAGCCAATTCTTCAATAGGCTTTTTCAATTGATTTTCGTCCGGAACGTCTCTATCTGCCCATTTATTGATAACTATACCTTCTTTTAATAAGATCAGTCCGGGATTCGAACGTGTTATCGTTTTAAGTACTCTTTCATCAGCCGCACAAAAGTCAAAATTAGTAATATTCTCTTTTTCTAATTTCAGTATTGAATCCCGAGGTGATGAAGTAAGACAATAAAATTTATAATTATAGTCTTTGGCATAATTGTTTACATCTTCGAACCGGCTTAAATAGGTATCTCTCATATCTTCGAGAGAGTACGCTATCATAAGAAATGTATATGTACTGTCACTCAAAAGCTCATCTGTGATATTCTCCTCATATTCTATCTCTGTTTTATCCGGATTTAAGAATAACCGGTTTATGGAGAAATCTTCAATAACGGGTATTTCACCTTCTTTGATAATCCTGCTTACCCTGTCAACAAATACCCATGTGCTATCTTCCCATGGATAATTATCTTCGGTAAATTCTTTTTCTACACCATCTTTCTGGTAGATCAGTATATTTTTATATACAGGAGCTTTCCCCTCTTCTACAGTCATTAGTTCCGGTATATTATTCCCTATTTTATAGGGGCGGAAATCTATAATGGGTTCATTATAATAATTGTATAGACAGAACCCTATGCCGAAGATAATAATATATAATGCAACAAACCAGTAAAATTTTCCGGTGAATAAATTTGTAATCTTTTCATGCCAGATTAATACAATAACCGAGCAGGCTAATAACACAATATTCTTATAGAAAGTTTGCCAGTTGCTTATTATTAGTGCATCTCCAAAACATCCACAATCTTCGACCGGATTGGCAATCGCCAGATATAGAGTGAGTGGGGTCATAAAGAGCATTACCAGGAGCATAAGTCGGGAAGTCCATTTACGGTATAAACCTATAAGCATAAACATTCCTAAACAAAACTCTCCGGCACATAATAAAACCGAAAGAAATAGAGCAAGACCATGGAGCTCGGATAATCCGAAAGCTGTAAGATAGTCTTGTATTTTGTATACAGTACCAAGGGGATCGATAGATTTTACAAATCCTGAGAATATAAAAGTTATTGCAAGTATTATTCGCGCAACCTCTATTCCAGCCTTTAATAATATATCTTTAGTTTTCCCCATCTATTATTTAATCTTCTTCTGCCTCGGGATATTCCAGTTTGATAAGACCGAATATCGAGTAATTGATCATATCCATGTAGTTTGCATCTATACCTTCCGAAACTAAAGTGTGACCATCGTTGTTCTCTATTTGCTTGGTTCTGTATATTTTCATCAGGATAAGATCAGTGTATGAACTGACTCTCATGCTTCTCCATGCTTCCCCATAATCATGGTTTTTGGCAAACATCAGGTTTTTTGTTTGCTCCATGTATTTATCATATAGAGCCATTGCTTCGGTAGGGTTTATATCCACAACGTCGGTATATCCTAATTCTAGTTGAATGAGACCTACAATTCCGTAATTTACTATGGCAATGAATTCGGAGTTGATATCTTCATCAACTTTGCTGGTGCCTTTTTCCTCAAGGCTTCTGATTCTTTTTGCCTTTATAAATATCTGGTCTGTAACGGATTTTGTCCTTAATATTCTCCATGAAGCACCGTAATCTGTTAGTTTTTTCTGAAACAAATTCCGGCAGAGGGAGATAATATTTTCAAACTGTTGTTCAGTATTTGACATGTTTATGAATATCAACTTTTATATTCATACAAAGGTAGGAAAAAAAACAAAAGCATAAGAAACTACTTATGCTTTTGTATATCTTAAATGATTGAATATTACTTATGAAATACGTAAAGAACGTCCAATCTTTAGTTTCTCTTTTGTAGACATACTGTTGAGCGAACATAGCTTAGTTACGGATATACCGTGTCTTTTTGCTATGGTAGCTAAAGTATCGCCTTTTTTTATACGATAATATTTTACTGTACCAGTTGCATATTTGTTTGTTGTGGCAGAGCCTTTCTTATTGGCTACATATGTGCTAGATGCTCTGGTCTTGTTATATTTTTGTCCGGGTTTGCCTAATGTGTTAATATTGACCATATATTGGTCTTTGTGGCAAACTTTATTTTCGAAGTCTATAACATAGGTGGGATTGATCGATCTTCCCAAAAAGCGTAGTTCGAAGTGAAGATGCGAACCTGTAGATCGCCCTGTATTTCCTCCAAGGGCAATAGGCTCTCCCGATTTAACGACTTGATTGTCTGATACTAAAAACTTAGATAAGTGTCCATATACAGTTTCAAGTCCATTGGAGTGACGTAGTACAACATAATATCCGTAACCTCTTCTTTCGTATTCCGTTACACGTACTTTTCCGTCAAAAGCTGCATAGATAGTATCCCCTATTTGTACTTTAAGGTCGATACCGTGATGCATTCGTCTACGGCGAGGTCCGTAATTGGATGTGACATGCCCCATTGATGGCATTGTGAAGTTGGCTAGGTTGATATTGTAGGTTTGGGGAACATTATCAATAGCACCGTATGTGTTAACGTAGCGGTTGTTCCATATTCCACCATAAAGATCATCAGCAGGGATTTCATCCATGTCAAGAATTCGTTCTTCTTGAGCTTCCTTAATAAGAGATAGGTCTCTTTTGATTTTTATACCATCAGCGTATAAGTCGTTGGATGGTTTACTATGCCTTTGCTTAAAGTTGATTTCTACGCGTGTGTCCTCTTTCTCATCCTGAGTTTGAGCAAATGAACACAAGGGTACAAATAATAAAGTAGCTAAAGCATATACTTTAAATGTCTTAAAATTCACTCTATTAATTACGTTTAATTTATATCTCTGAATCATACTTCATCACTGGCATATAGATTGGAGTACACCTGCAATTTGTAATTAAAAATTTCGCTTTCATTAAAAAACCGCTTGAGTTCAATTTTTGCAGACTCAGCGGAATCAGATGCATGTACAATGTTTTCCTGAGAACTTACAGAAAAATCGCCTCGTATTGTACCTGCCTGAGCTTCCCGTCCGTTTGTTTTACCAATAAGTGTTCTCACCACTTTTGCGGCATCAATACCTTCCCAGCATTGAACGATTACAGGACATGACATCATTGAATTTTTAACTCTTTGGAAAAAGGGTTTATCCTTTAGATGTTCATAATGTTCGCTCAGAATAGCATCATCCAGCTCTATCATTTTCATGCCTGCTAATCTTAATCCTTTTTCTTCAAATCTCGATGTGACTTTACCTATCAGACCTCTCTGTATTGACGATGGCTTAAGTATTACAAGGGTTTTTTCCATATACAGACATGATAAATTAGTTCAGGTTTTTTGTTTGCTATTCATTACAAACATTCCAAAGATAGTATTTTTATTCTGTTAATAGCAAACATAAAACACTTAATTTTCATGTATTTAACACTGTTAAAACGCAAATATTAAGTCTAACTTTCTGGTTTTTAGTGTGATATTAGGATTCTTAGAGATAAGGTTGTTTGTTCACTGATTTAACCATTTTTCTAATTATTAAACTCTGATTGTGTATGTTAGATATTTTTGTCTAGCTTTGTTTAGTGATATGAGAAAAATATTATTGGCTGATAGGCAGGGTATTACTAGGGTTGGACTTGAGTTCCTTGTTTTGCGTGTTCAGAATGCAGGAGAGTCTTATGTGCCTGATAATAAAGTAGAACTGATTCGATTGTTGGGTGTATATCCCGATAGTTTGGTTATACTTGATTACACTCTTTTTGATTTTACTTCGCTTAATGAGTTATATATTCTCAGCGAACGTTATAGCGAGTCTTCCTGGATACTTTTTTCGGATGAGCTAAGTGATTCATTTTTACGAGAGTTGGTGGTTAATGATATGCCTTATACAATTGTCTTCAAAACAAGTGCTTTGCAGGAAATAGAGCAAGCAATAAGTTCTACAATCCGGTATGAAACTTACCGAAGCGAGAGAATCAAAAATCATCTCAAAATGTTGCTGAATACATACGAAAATATAGAATACCGTAATCTGACTACAACGGAGAAGGAGATACTGAAAGAGATTGGTTTAGGCAAGACTACTAAAGAAATTGCTGCCAACAGAAACCTAAGTTTTCATACGGTGATGACTCATCGAAAAAATATCTTCCGAAAGCTAGAAGTAAATACAGTGCATGAGGCTATAAAGTATGCGATGAAAGCAGGGATTGTAGATTCTTCGGAATATTATATCTGATTGTTTTTTAATGCTTTGAGGTTTCTCATTAGACCGGAATATTTCGCCCTTTTTACAGCCGATCCTTTGAATACCCTACGATAATCTTCTTCAGTCATTTTTTTCAGGCTTTCTTGATCTATATTTAACAATTCATCACTAGGTTCAAAATCTTTTGTGCTGTGGGGTGTCGCAAATCTGTTCCAAGGACATACTTTCTGACAAATATCGCAACCATACAGATTGTTATTTAGTACAGGTATAATATTTTCATCGATCTCCCCTTTGTTTTCGATTGTCTGATAAGAAATACACCTATTTGAGTTTATGATGTAAGGTTTCTCTATTGCACAGGTCGGGCATGCATCTATACAGCGGGTACAATTTCCACACGAAATATTTATAGGCTTGTCATACTCAAGTTCGATATCTATAATGATTTCTCCCAGAAAGAAGTAAGAGCCTTTTTTAGGTATTATAAGTAATGAGTTTTTCCCGATGAATCCCAATCCGGCTTTGGCTGCCCAATAGCGCTCCAGTACGGGTGCGGTATCTACAAAAGCTCTTCCTGTTACATTTGGGTATAATTCTTTTATATAGTCTAGTAGGGCGTGTAGCTTTGCTTTTACAACTTCGTGATAATCTTTTCCGTAAGCATAATAGGCTATTTGCGGTGAGTTTAGAGGTTGTTTCTCCTCCGGATAATAATTGAGTGCAACACAAATTACTGATTTAGCATTCTCTGACAATAATCGGGGATTGTTTCTTTTGTCTGTGTTGCGGGTAAGATATTCCATTCCTGCGTAATATCCATTGTCAAGCCACTTCTGTAAGTGAGATGTAGTATCTTTATCTACTTGTTCAGCTTTACATATTCCGCAAGCATCAAAACCTAAAGACTTTGATTTGTCTTTGATCTTTTGAGAAAAGGAAAGAGGTGTCAGGGTCAATGGAAATTTACTTTTGTACTGTTATAATAGTATCGGTAATATCATCAAAGCAAGCATAGCAGCCTTTATTGCCGAATTGCTTGAACGAATAGAGTGCTATATCCATATCTGTTTGCAGGTAGTCGGGAACTTTATGAGGAAGCACTTGCCCCATCGCATGTGTCTTTAGTAAGAAGTGAATATCGTTTTTTGCTATATTTTCATTCCATGTGTCCGGTGAAAACTCTATTTTGTATATCATAAGTTTATCTTCAGAGATGGTTACATATGCTTTGTATACCAGGTCTCCTGTCCAGCTTCGGGTGAAATAGAAAATATTATCATAGATATAAATATCCCATTTGCAGTCCATAGAGTCGGCTTTGAATACAATACCTTCCAGTGAAGTTCCATTATGTGGATATTCGATGTTTATTTCAGATATGATGTTCTCAGGGATATTGCTGCCTATATATTCTCGTCCTGTACTATTTCGTAATCTGTTATAAGTTTCGGCGACTTCTTTATCTTTCGTGAATGCTAAAACGTTCCAGGTCAGAGGACGGACATCCAATATTTTTTTATTGAAAGGGTTGCCTTCTCCTATTTCATGCCACTTGAAATCGTATTTTTCTTCCTGACCAGAGTTCAGGTCTTTTTCTTCAGTATAGCTCATAAACGAAGTTGGTTCAATATTAATTGTCGTATTTACTAATCCTTTTTATTCCAAAGGATTGGTATATAGTAGGATCTACACAAATTTCTCTATTTGTGATTTTATTTTTGAAAATAACAAAGTCATGATCTTTGAAAGATTTATTCTTTGTCTTTTTATGCATGTCATGCCCTAGCAGAAATAGCTTGCCTTTTACAGGTTTTGCCTCCCATACTTTCGATAGTTTGTATTTATCGATCAGGTAATTGCCTGTAGCTGCCGTAAAAGCAGCATATCCTACACAGTTGGCACGTCGTAGCAATACAGTCTTATTGGGGTCATTTTCTTTGCTTTCTAAAGAAAAATCTAATGCCTTATCTGTTAGTTTTTGAGAAATATCAATGATCGATTCTATATCATTCGATTGTCCGTCAGGCAGATTGTTTTCGATAAATGCAGATAGGTTCTTATCTTTGATCTTGTAGCTCTTTCTGCCACCATCATCTTTGTAACTCACCACCCCTCTGTAAATAGAACCACGCAGAAAAAACACTGCTATCACTAAGACAACAAGTATTATGCATATATTTCTGATTCGTTTTTTCGTCTTTTTCTTCATTTTCCTAATAATCCTTTGGTGACATTTTTTCTGAATATTAGAAGGCGAGAACCTTTAGCAGGCGAAAATGTGAGGGTATACCCCACAAATAATATCAAAGATGCTGCCCACTTTACCCCTTCCTGAAAGATGCGCTTATAATATTCATTTCCAGATGTGCTCTTTGTACGTATTCTTTCGCTTTTCCCAATCGAATATGTTAGCCTGTTGAAAAAATCGTCAGTTGTTTTATATTCCGGTATATGGTGAAAAATTGGGATATCCGGAAAATAATAACACGCAATATTATTATTTTTCAACCGGTTAAACATGTCTTTGTCTTCTGCCCCTATCAGGGAAGAGCCTTTGCGTCCCAGATCGGTATTGTAATAGCCGAATTTTTCGTATAGTTCTCTTTTGATTATTGTATGCCCTGTACCCGGATAGTGAGAAGGACTCAATTTTTTCACCTCATTCCCCTGATTAAAATATCCTCCAATCAGTCGTTGTGTAAACCGTGACATCCATTTCGGCTCACCTTTTTCATATATGGGAACAACGGGTGATGCAGCTAAAGCGGCTTCAGGTAGGGCATTCAGATGACTATTTAGTAACTCGAGGTGATTGGAGTTTACGGTTTCGTCGTCATCGGCATATATGATGTATTCTCCTTTTGCCTCTTTAATGCCTCTGTTCAATGCAAAAGATAATCCCTGATCGGTTTCTTTGAAGTATCTGAACTGCTTATCCGGATAATCTGTTCTGAACTTTTCACATATCTGAGCTGTATTATCTGTACTATTATTGTCTATGACTATGATTTCATAATCATTAGCAGGGAAAGACTGTTCACACACACTCTGGAGGGTTTTCCCCAGATACTTGTCTCTATTATATGTACAGGTAATAAAAGAAAATCTCATGTATCCTTAATCATTGCTTTTTCTTATAGAATAATGATCCTACAGCTACTAACAGAAGTAATACTAATACACCACTACTGGCAGTTGCCACTCCTCGGGCTGTACGGTACGCATGAGGTACAAACCTGAATTCTATTTCATGTTCTCCTGCGGGTACTCTCATTGCTCTCAATGTCCAGTCTGCCCTTACATATTGAGCAGGTTGTCCGTCGACATATGCTTCCCATCCTCTGTTATAATAAATCTCTGAAAATACAGCTAATTGCTCGCTCCTGGCAGATGATTTGTATTTCAGGTAGTTGGGTTTGTATTCTGCAAGGTCAATCGTCGCTGTGGAATCAGGTGTTATACTTAATCCCTGCAATACAGGCTCAAATTTTTTATCCAGGACTGCCGACCTATATGGATTTATCTTGTTTATAGCTGCAATTTCCTGATCTGCGTTATCTACAAATGAATATTCAGCAACGAACCAGGCATTTCCCATAGCATATGGGTTTTGCAAAGGAGGCTGTTGTGGATCGAATATGATGTACTTTGTATTAAGCATATTCAATGCGCTGTTTTGAGCAAAAGATGCAGTAATACTGTCTATGTCCTGAGTGCTGAATGAATTAATGATATTCTTAATCTCGTGTTGTAGACGATATTCTATAAGTTCCTGATAACGTTTGAGTTTTGCAGCATGATAACCTCCTATCGATTTATGATAATAAGAAGTCATTGTTTCATTGAACGGATTATTCAGGTTGAGCACCCGGTATGAAGGATGCTTATCCTGTAAAATTGCTTTGTCTGCTTCTGTTTGAGGGAATGGCTGACTTGGATTATATGCTGTTTTAGGTTGAAATCTGTCAGTATCTAAATAACGTCTGTCGATATTCCATAAGTCTATGGTTACTAGTATGACAAGGAGTATGGAAGAATACAATGCGATTCTTTCTTTATTGCCTTTGATTCGGTTAGCTCCCCATAATATACCTCCTGCCAATAGTATAAATACTAGAGAACGTAAAGCATCGGATGATAACATATCTTTTCGGTCAGCAACCAGAGCTGAATAATACCAATCGGGGACTTGAGATATCCATTGGCTATCATTGGGCGAAGTAAATGATAATCCAAATAAGCTTGGAGCTATCCATAATAGGATACAAATTCCTCCGGTGATTCCAACTGATATATATAATGAAGTAAGCTTCTTTTGTTTATTCTCTTCGCCATATAAAAACTCTTTTAGTCCCCACACTGCAAGTATAAGCATAGTAGTAGCAGGAATAACTAATGCAGATGATACGGCACGGAATTTATTATAAAGGGGGAAATGATAGAAGAACCAATCATTAAAGAATTCAAGATTGCGCCCCCATGACAGGAATATAAAAAATATAGTCGCTATGAGCAGCATCCATTTTGCAGGGCTTTTGATTAATACCATTCCTAGTACAAATAGTAAAATGATAATAGCCCCAAAATATACAGGACCGAAAGTGAGGGGCTGATCTCCCCAATAAGTTTGAGCCTGTATACCATTAGCGTCTAACTGTGCTTGTGGTGCATTGCTGCGGATCGCATTGTATAAATGTGAATCCGGAGGTAACATTCCGGCAGAAGAACCTCCATGAATGTCAGGAACTAATAATGATAGGGTTTCAATTTTCCCATAACTCCAGGCAAAGGCATAGTCTTTATCTAGTCCCGATGATTGCTTTTCGCTTTCGGTAGGTTGAGATAATTCTGATTTGCCACGGGTGCTTTCTTGTGCCATTTCATAGTTGGAATATATACTCCCCATATTACATAAAACCGCAATAATAACGCCTATTGCCATTGCACCTGTCGATTTGAGAAGGCTGGATGTATCCTTCTCTTTAATATCCTTAATGATGAGGGCAATATATATGAATACACAGAAAATAGCAGTATAATAAGTCATTTGCAGGTGATTGCTCTTTATCTGTAATGCCAGCCCCAATGCGAGAATAAGACCTGCCAGCAGGTGTTTTTTCTTAAATGCGGCAGCGAGTCCGGCTAATATTAATGGCATATAGGCAATTGCCCAAGCCTTAGTGACATGTCCTGCATCAAGAATAATAATATTGTTGGAGGAGAGTGAATAGGCTATCGCTCCCAGTACGGAGGGTAAGAACCCCATTCCCATTATGCAGAAAAGAATATAAGCCATAAGCATACCAGTAAATACTGCTCCTGTATGGTTAGAGCCTAGAGCTTTAAGAGGTGCTTCGAGATAATCCAGAAAATTGGGAGAGCCCCCCCATATTCCTATCTGATAAGCAGGCATCCCCGAAAACATAGAACCGGTCCATTCCGATGTTTGTCCTTCTTTATGATAGTATTCACTCAATTCGCGGGACATTCCTTTGAATTGTTGTGTATCAGTTTGTGGCAGAGCTTTACCCTCTAACAAAGGGCTGAAATAAGTAAACGTAACTGCCAGAAAGCATAGAATCGCTATTGCATGTGAAAGCAATTGTCTGAGTATGGGTTTTTCCTGCTGTATCATATTTCTATAGTTTCTATTTTTTTCTTAAAATATAAATTAAAGAACTACTTTTTTCTTTATTCAGTAAACTTTTAATGAAAAATAAGCTTCCCTTAAAAAGTCCGATAATATTGCCTAAAGATGTTCCTTTGTTTTGCTCGCTTAACATGGAAATATAGAAAGGGTCGAAATTCATCCTTTTCATTTCTATTACTTCAAAGTTATGTTTGTTCGCTATTCTTTGGAAATCGCTGGGTGAAAAATGCCACAGATGGCGGGGAACATCATAAGCCGCCCAATATTTTCCATAATGATTTGCATCAAAAGATGACTTATTGGGTAGTGCAATAAAGAGAGTACCATTGTCTTTGAGTATCCTGTGTAAGTTTGCAAGAGTCGGATTCAGTTTCTCTATATGCTCCAATACATGCCACATCGTTATAGCATCTTTTGTTTTATCGGGTATCTCGAATAAATAATCGGAATCCTGAATATTCAGACCGAATTTTTTATGAGCATATGTTCTTGTTGCTTCCGATTTTTCTATACCGGTGACAATCCAGCTTTTTTTACACATCGCATGTAGGAAATAGCCTGTTCCTGTTCCTATATCCAATAATTTACCTTTTCCGATATTAGTATATTTGAGAATAAGTTTGGTCTTTGATTTTAACGAAATATTCCGTGCCATATGATAAAGAGAGTTAATGAGCCCTTTATCAGTATCGCTATGAGATATGTATTCCGGAGCATCATAATATATGCCGATTTCGTTTTCTGATGGGAAATCCTGAGTAAAGCTAAAACCGCATTCCGGACATTGGTAGATGGAAAATAATTCGTTAGTAACCAGATAATCCTGACATATTAATGATTCTTTGGTATCACCATTATTACAGACAGGACACAGGTCGGTGTGTATTTTGTTCATTTATTATTCTGATGTATAAGCAATAATCGTTTATATAAGCTTCTAAATTAGCGTCAAAGGTACAAAAATTGTAATATCCGGCAATTAAAATTATTAGTATATAAGATGTTGTAAATACTTAAAACTGATACTTAAAACTGATACTTAAAACTGATAATATTTACTTATAATAGCAGATTTTCATTTTTTTAGCTTTTCATTTTTCATTAAATGCTTAGTTTTGCATCTTAAATAATATTGGTCGTATTCTTAGTTTTGATGAATAAAGCCCGTTTCGGTATATATATATTAATATTTCTCTTTTTCTCTTCTCCATTTTGGGGGGCTCGATTGTCTTCGCGGGTAGAGAATAGTAGTTTTATTCCGTTCTTGCAAGATACGATAACGGCTATAAATAGGAGTAATAGTGCAGATACGACACGTGTTCTGTCAGATACGCTATCGCAGGATTCTACTACACAAAAGCAAGCGTCATTGGATGCCCCTGTCGATTATACCGCAAATGATTCCATAATTTTTGACTTATCTACTAATCATGGATACCTTTATGGCGAAAGTAAAGTAGATTACCAGACATTGTCCATTACAGCGGAGAATATATCTATGAGTATGGATAGTAGTACGATTCATGCTGTGTACGCTGTCGATTCTCTGGGTAAGGAATTCGGTCATCCTGTCTTTAAAGAGAAAGATACCGAATATGAGATGAAGAAGGTAAGCTATAACTTCAAAAGCAAGAAAGGTTATATACGCAATGTTATTACGCAGCAAGGAGAGGGATATATTGTAGCCGATCTGGCAAAAAAGAATCCGGACGAATCTTTCTTTATGTGCAATGGCAAATACACTACCTGTGATCAGCACGATCATCCGCACTTCTATATGATGTTGACAAAAGCGAAAGTGCGTCCGAAGAAAAATGTAGTTACCGGACCTGCTTATTTTGTTTTGGAAGATTTGCCTTTACCTTTGGCGATACCTTTTGGGTTTTTCCCATTTTCGGATAAGTACTCTTCCGGTATTATTATGCCTTCTTTCGGTGACGATATGGATAGAGGCTTTAACTTAAGAAACGGTGGATATTATTTTGCGATCAACGATTATATAGATTTAGCCCTGACAGGGGAGATATATACCAAAGGGTCTTGGGGATTGACAGCTCGTTCGACGTATAAAAAGAGATATAAGCACAGTGGCTCATTCGACATAAATTATTTATATACTAAATATGGAGACAGAGAAGTGCCCGAAACCTTCAGGGAATCGAAAGACCTTAGTATAAACTGGACCCACTCTCAGGATCCGAAAGCTAATATGTACCGGACTCTATCTGCAAATGTAAGGTACAGTACCTCTTCTTATAGTCAAAACAGTCTTAATGATATATATAATCCGTCGGTTGGTACGGCAGGAACTAAAAGTTCGACAGTAACTTTAACACAACGATTTCCTAATTCACCGATTAGCATTAGTGCTAATATGAGTGCCAATCAGCGTACTCAGGATTCTACACTATCTCTTACATTGCCGAATCTTACTGTCACGATGAGCCGTATTTATCCATTTAAGCGGAAACAGGCTGCCGGAGATGAAAGATGGTACGAAAAAATACAGATGAGCTATACCGGGGACTTAAGGAATAGTGTTACGACCAAAGATAATGAGTTGTTTAAAACGGCTTTTAAAGACTGGAAAACTGCTATGCAGCACCGTATACCTGTAAGTGCTACGTTCAGTGTTTTGAACTATATCAATGTCACTCCTTCTTTCAATTATACCGAAAGATGGTATAAGCAAAAAATCTCTAAAGAGTGGGATCCAACTTTAAATAGGGTAGTTGTAAAGGATACGATCAATTCTTTTGGGAGAGCTTATGATTTTGATTATTCTGTTGGTATGCAGACTAAATTGTATGGGTTCTACGAGCCTGTATTTAAAATAGGGAAACTGAAAACGATACGACATGTATTTACTCCTTCCGTTAGTTTCAGTGGTCGTCCGGACTTTGGTGATCCGAAATATGGTGCTTACAAAAGCATCTCATATATTGATGGGAATGGAAATATACGACAAGAATATTATTCGCCGTATGAAGGGCAGACTTTTTCTCCTCCCGGTAGAGGACAAAGTGCAAGTGTGAACTTTAGCTTCGAAAATAATGTGGAAATGAAAGTGGGCACAGATAATGATTCCACAAAGATTATAAGTTTGATTGATAACCTTGGGATTAATTTCAGTTACAATGCTATGGGTGCAAAGGGGCAGAAGTGGAGTGATATAACATCTAATATGCGCCTGAAACTGAGTAAAAATCTTATGGTGAATATTAATGCTACTTGGGATCCTTACGAGTATTCGTGGGATGAGAAAAATAATGCAGTAAGAAAATATGGCTTGAGGGCTGCTTTTCCCCGATTGAAGAGTACCAGCTATTCTATATCACCATCTATAAATCAGGATACTTTCAAAAAATGGTTTGGAGGAGGAGATATTAAAGGAACTTCTAAAGATGATTCTTCTGACGATTTCTTGGATGAAGATGAAGAGATAGATGATGAGGAAATGATCGAAAATGGAAATAGGGAAAGCCTTCTTTCTAAAAGCCAGAATAAGACAAAAGGGACTTACGATGCAGATGGTTATTTGAATAATGAAGTAAAATGGAATCTGGGAATGTCATATTCTATGGCTTATGCATATGATGTCTCTGCAACCGGTTTCGATAAAGAAAAAAACAGATATAAAGGGAAAGTAACACACAACTTTAGTTTCAATGGTTCTATTCAGCCAACGAAAAACTGGAATTTTACATTTACATCCAGTTATGATTTTGAGCAGAAGAAGATAGCTTATATGAATTGTTCTCTGTCTCGTAACCTGCACTGTTGGAATCTAACTGCAAGCTTCATTCCATTCGGGCCTACTACCTCTTATTATGTATCGTTGCAGGTGAATTCTTCCTTGCTGCAAGATCTTAAATATGAGCAGCGTAGCCGTCCGTCAAGTTTCGACCCTACTTGGGATTGATAAATTCAATTTTATTACTACACTATCTTAAGCCTATTATTCGGTTTTTTTGAGAATTTATTTGACATTTTTTATCAAATGAGTTATTTGCTTTTATTGTAAAAACATTTAAGAAAAACCCGAATTAATCTTATATTTTTATTATTCTTTTCCTTTCTGGCTTTTTCTTTCCGTTTTTTGTTAAACTCAATTAAGATTTTTAAAGAAAAACTTTGATGAAACGAAATAAGATAGTAATTTTGTGATTGTTAAAAGTAAAGGAAAGAGAAAAGTTACAAGGAGAGAATAAAGAAAACAGCAATTAAAGTATCTTGTATATATTGAACTAGCTAATGGAACCTTAAACTTTTAGTTTTAGGTCTAGAGGGTAGTGGTATATTGTAAGTTTTTATTTCAATTCTTTATATGTTGGGTATAAAGAGAATTCCTCCAATTGATTTGTATATTATAAAAAATAAATGGGAATAGTATATTGTACTAGTTAGTGTTTTTTTTAAGTAAGAGAGAGTATAAAAGTATATTCTGGGAATTGGAAAAAATTAATATCTGTAAAATATATACATTGAGACTTTTTGAGAGTTTGTCTTGAGGTAATTTTGGGAAAATTAATAGTATACAATCTGTTTTTATATTTAACTACGATTGGGATCTATGGAGTCTATGTCATTAAATAGATTAGAAACTGAACAGCCTAAGAGCTTGCTGTGGGAATATTCTATTCCCGCAATTATAGGTTCTATGGTTGTAGCATTGTATAATCTGATAGACAGTGTCTACATAGGTCATGGTCCGGGTTTAGGAGATCATGCAATTGGAGGATTAGGAATTGTATTGCCTGTAATGACCATGTTTACGGCGATCGGAGCATTGGTCGGAACCGGAGCTGCCAGCCGGGTTTCCATATATCTGGGAAACGGAGATAAGATCAGTGCCGAAAAGGTTTTGGGAAACGCATTCCTTCTTACTCTTTTATTTACGTGTATTCTAATTTTCTTTTTGTATACATTTATATATCCTATACTATGGACTATAGGTGCCACAGAGGATACTTATCCTTTTGCTCATGAATTCTTATTATTTTACCTGCCCTGTAATATTTTCTTGAATCTTACCTATGCACTATGTGGAATAATGCGCGCTTCCGGATATCCTCGAAAAGCAATGTATATAATGCTTTTAGGGGTTATTGTAAATATATTGTTAGCCCCCGTTTTTATTTTTATATTGCAATGGGGGATGAAAGGAGCAGCAATCGCAACTTCGCTTTCGGCATTAACTTCCCTCGTTCCTGTTATTTTTCACTTTATAGATAGGGAGAAGTCTTTGCATTTCGAATGGAGTAAGTTTTCTGTAGATTCAAAGATCATATGGTCTATTCTGAGTATAGGTTTATCTCCTTTCATTATACAGATAGCTAGTTCGATCGTTGTATTTATTATAAATAATCGTTTGAATGTATATGGCGGAAGCGTAGCTATTGAGGCATATACAATAGCCAATCGCCTGACTTTGATAATTATTTTGATTTTGGTAGGGCTCACTCAGGGGATGCAGCCGATTGTCGGGTATAATTTTGGTGCGAAAAAAATGAAGAGGGTTTTTTCTACCGTAAATTATGCGATAAAGGTAGGTGCATCTATCGGGGTTTTTGGATTAATAGTAGGGGTGTTTGGCGGAGATATTGTTGTTCGTCCGTTCAATCCTACTGACGATCTGGCAGAACAATCAATCACGGCTTTACGTATTGTAACACTAATGCTGCCGTTAAGTGGAATACAAATGGTCATTTCCAGTTTCTTTCAGTCTGTCGGGATGCCGGTGAAGTCAACATTGCTGAGTTTGTCTCGTCAGTTTCTTTTCCTGATGCCGGCATTATTCATATTGCCCTATTTTTTCGGTTTGTGTGGAGTTTGGGTATCGATTCCTATTTCAGATTTTATCTCCACCCTACTGGCGATCATGCTTTATATGTGGCAAATGAAACAATTGAAAAAGAATTATACTTAATAAGGAATTAAATAGATAGAGAATTAATAAATAAAAATATAAATATAATCACAAAATAACGATGCGAAAACAACAAGAGCTTTTTATCCTATCTCCGTTTGAGATGCCTGATGTAAGTTTGGCTTTAAGCACTATTAAAGCAGGTGCATGTTCGGTATTGCATTTAGGTAGAGATAAATCGCAGGCCGAAAAAGCTTTGGAAACATTATCGGCTTCGACCAAAGAGTCATTTGGTGTATGTTTTACTGAAGATTTGCCTTCAGGACTGGAATTACCTTCAAATGTAAACAGGGTGATTTATCCATTTGGGATGAAGTTGAAGTTCAGTGCAAATATAGAGATGCTTTGCCAGATTCATTCGATAGAAGAGGCTGACTTGGCAATAAAAGAGGGACAGAGGAATATTATTGTAAAGGGAAATGAGGGAACAGGAAAAGTGGCTTATGAATCATCATTTGTCCTTTTTCAGAATCTTATAAATAAATATGCAGATAAAGATCTGAATATATATATACAAGGTG
This sequence comes from Dysgonomonas sp., assembly GCA_032477055.1. GTDB lineage: Bacteria > Bacteroidota > Bacteroidia > Bacteroidales > Dysgonomonadaceae > Dysgonomonas_A. Next base: position 74,960 of record JAWDXP010000004.1, read on the forward strand.
GTGCAGGTATACATACATCTGCAGCATTTATTGCACTTGGAGCAAAAGGGGTTATAATGGATAGCCAGGTAGCTTTGTTTAATGAATGTGGTGCACCTAAAGAATTAAAAGAACTTTGCAAAAAATTAGCAGGTAACGAGACTAAGGTCGTAGATAATTTCAGAGTCTTAGTGAGAAATAATTCACCTGAATTGCCGGTTAATGCAGAATATTCTCATATCAAACCATTTTTGGGGGATTATGATCTTGGAAAGAACCTCATACCTATGGGGCAGGATATCGCATTGTCGATAGATTTGGTAGAGAATTACAAGACTATTAAAAATCTGGTGGCTGGCTTCAAAGAGGCTGTTTACGGTCATTTATTACAAGCGAAAGAGTTGAAAACTATTCAGGCGGGTAATAAACTGGCTCAGGATTTGGGAATAGAATATCCTATTGCGCAAGGTCCTATGGCACGTGTTAGTGATGTGCCTGAATTTGCCAACAGTGTAGCATCGGGAGGTGCTTTGCCATTTGTAGCAATGAGCCTTACGACAGGAGATGCAGCACGGGCATTGGTTGATGAGACTAAAAAATTGCTTGGGAATAAAGCATGGGGAGCAGGTCTTTTAGGCTTTGTCCCTGCAAAAATACGTGATGAGCAAACTAAACATATACTGGATGCGAAACCTCCTGTTGTATTGATTGCAGGTGGACGTCCATCTTTGGCTAAACCTTTCGAAAAAGAAGGAATAAAAGTATTCTTACATGTGCCTTCTTCCGCTCTATTAGATATGTTCCTGAAAGAAAATGCCAAAAACTTTATTTTTGAAGGGCGTGAAAGTGGAGGGCACATTGGTCCTTTATTTAGCCTTGTTCTTTGGGAAAGACAAATTCAGAGATTGCTGAAAGAAGAAGACTTATCTTCTATCAGAGTTTTCTTTGCGGGAGGTGTTCATGACTCGCTGTCTTCTGCTTTTGTTTCTATTATGTCTGCAACCCTATCTGCTAAAGGCGCAATGGTTGGAGTATTAATGGGGACATCGTATCTATATACAAAAGAAATCGTGGAAACTGGCGCGATCTTATCCGGATTTCAGGAACAGGCGATTTCGTGCAATGAGACGATCTCATTAGAAGCAGCTCCGGGACAGGAAACCCGATCGTTGAAATCTCCTTTTACAGATTTCTTTCAAGAAGAAAAGAAAAGGTTGCAAAATGAGTATTCCGATAGTAGAGAAGTCTGGATGCGTCTGGAAGATTTGAATTTAGGAAGATCCAGAATTGCAACGAAAGGTATCGAAAGGATTGGTACTGACTTAGTGAAGTTGAACGAAAAAGAGCAAGTCGAAAAAGGCTTATATATGATAGGTCAGATTGCATCTATGCGTTGCGAAGCTTTGACTATTGAACAATTGCATACACAGGTTGCAATAGATAATAATAAGCTGATAGAGGAACTACCGGATATGCCACTTCCTGAATCGGAAGTAACCCCTATGGATGTAGCTATTGTGGGTATTTCTTGTATATTCCCTGATGCAAAGAACATTGAAGAATATTGGAGAAATATTGTTCTGGGAAAAGATTGTGTGACAGAAGTTCCCGATAGCCGATGGAATAAAGATTTATATTTTAATCAAAATACACGTGATACTGATTATGTAGTATCAAAATGGGGAGGATTTATTCCAACTATAGATTTCGATCCGTTGGAATTCGGTATGACTCCTCAGTCTCTGGCATCTATTGAGCCTACTCAGTTATTAAGTTTGCTAGTAGCTAAGCAAGCTATGACAGATGCCGGTTATGGAAATCTGGCTGAGGTGGACTTGGATAATACTTCTGTAATCTTCGGAGCGGAAGGGGCAACAGAATTGGCTGCAAGTTATGGATTCCGCGCAATGTCGAAGCAAGTATTCGGAGAAATGCCGGATGAGTTTAAAAATGCACTTCCAAAACTTAATGAGGATTCGTTTGCCGGAGTGTTATCAAATGTAATCTCGGGTAGAATTGCTAACCGTCTGAATTTAGGAGGGCGTAACTATACCGTAGATGCTGCGTGTGCTTCATCTTTAGCAGCCCTTGATTTAGGATGTCAGGAGTTATACTCTAACCGTTCCGATATGGTACTTCTTGGAGGTGCTGACCTACATAACGGAATCAATGACTTCCTGATGTTCTCTTGTACACATGCCCTTTCTCGTAAAGGATATTCAGCTTCGTTTGATGCCAACTCGGATGGTATTGCACTAGGTGAAGGTATTGGAGTACTTGTACTGAAAAGACTGGAAGATGCCGAACGTGACGGCAACAAAATATATGCAGTAATTAAAGGCATTGGCGGAAGTAGCGATGGCAAGAGTTTGGGTATGACTGCGCCAAACAGAAAAGGGCAGATGAAAGCTCTTCAAAGAGCTTACCAATCAGCAGGTATTCTTCCTTCACAAGTTGAGATGGTTGAGGCTCACGGAACAGGAACAGTTGTAGGAGATAAAACCGAATTGAAAGCTCTTACTGATATGTTCTTGGAATCAGGAGCAGTAAAAGGTCAGTCTTTGCTCGGTTCAGTAAAAACACAGATTGGTCATGCCAAATGTGCTGCGGGTATTGCCGGAGTTATAAAGACTGCATTGTCGCTATATAATGCAATACAACCTCCTACAATACACTTGAGTAATCCTAATCCTTACTATGATAAAGATACAAGTCCGTTCGTATTTAACACGCAGGCAGGTATCTGGAACAGTGAAAAAAGAATTGCCGGAGTAAGTGCATTCGGATTTGGAGGAACGAACTTCCATGTAGTGATGGAAAATTATAAAAATTCTCCAAAATACAGCAGTATGTCATTGTGGCCTTCAGAGTTGTTTGTTTTCCGTGGAGATTCTTTGGAAGAGGCAAAACAACTATTGCAGAATGTGAAAGCCCTGATCGAATATAATGATAATATCAGCATAAAAGATATTGCATATACATTAGCTATATACAGTGAAAAACCTGTTCAGGTATCGATTGTGGCTAATGATAATGCCGATTTGCTGGATAAGATTAAATCAGCAATAGCTGATAAGAGTGACTTCGGGGTTTATTTCAGAGATGTAAAAGAAGGAAAAGTAGCCTTTATGTTCTCCGGTCAAGGTAGCCAACGTATTAATATGGCTCGCGATCTGTTTGTTGCTTTCCCTGCTATGCGTAAATTATTAGCACAACATAAAGAATACGAAAATATCCTATTCCCTTACGCTGTGTTCAATGATGCTACCCGCAAAGAACAGCAAATGGCTATTACAGATACGCGTAATGCACAACCATTGTTGGGTATGGTTGATCTGGCAATTGCAGATTTTCTAAGATCATTAGGTATTGTACCCGATATGGTTGCCGGACATAGCTATGGAGAGTTGCCTGCATTATGTTTTGCCGGAGCTTTTGCGGCAGAAGATTTGGTTCCTCTAAGCCGTAAGAGAGCTCAATCTATTCTGGATGCAGTAGAAGAAGATACAGGTAAAATGATGGCTGTAAATATTCCTGAAGAGGAATTGAATGACCTGTTAAAAGGTGAAACTGAGGTTTGGGCAGTTAATTTCAACTCTCACAAACAAACCGTATTAGCTGGTTCGACTGCCGGATTGAAAGCATTCATGCAGAAATTGACTGATAAGAATATCGGATACAAAGAGCTAAATGTTGCTTGTGCTTTCCATAGCCCTCTTTTACGTAAGTCGCAGGATTTATACAAAAAAGTATTGTCAAGTGTTGATTTCAAAACATTGAGTTTGCCTGTATGGTCGAATACTACAGCAGAATACTATCCTGTAAATGATAAAGAAATAAAAGACAGATTGGCTGAACATCTGGTGAAACCTGTATTGTTTACAAAACAGGTGGAAGCGATGTATGCCGATGGTGCTAAGATATTTATAGAAACAGGACCGGGTAAAGTACTTACGGGTCTTGTGCAATCTATATTGGGTGACAAGGTGATGACTCTCGAAACTGAGAATAAAGCATTCAATGGAGTTAGCTTTATTCTACATACAGTGGCTAAATATATTGCTACCGGTAGAGGAGTTGAGATCACTAAATTGTTTGATTCCCGCAATGCTTCTGTAATCGATGTAGATAATCCTGCCGATTATAAAAAGAAAGCTACTGTTTGGTATATCGACGGTCATAATGCAGTTCCTTCTAATGGAAAAATGCCTGCTAACGGAGCATATCCTATTACAGAACCATTGAAAGACTTGTCTGTAGGAAATGGTGCCGCTATGAACGGAAACATCAATGTCCCTCAGGTGATGACGAACTCTGCTTCTGACCAGATCGTGTTGGAATATTTGAACAGTATGAAAACTATGCTTCAGAGCCAGCGAGATGTGATGTTAGGATACCTTGGCTATACGCCTCCTCCGATGACGGATGCAGTAGTAACTTCAACTACTATACCGGTTCAACAAACTCAATCGGTTAATAATGTTCAGCAGACTGTTGTTCCTCAAGCGGTTCAGGCAGTTCCGGTAAAATCTGCACCTGCCGCAGTATCAGTAGAAGAGATCAAAACTATTTTGCTGGAGATTGTTAGTGAGAAGACTGGTTATCCGTCTGAGATGCTAGGATTGGACTTAGACTTAGAAGCTGACTTGAGTATCGATTCTATCAAACGTATGGAGATCATCGGTGCATTGAGAGACAGATTAAATATAACAGGAAGCCTTGAAGATTCGGAAGATGCAATTGAAAAAATGGCTTCTGTTAAGACATTGAATGGTCTTATCGGCTGGATTGAAGAACTTATAGAATCTAGTAAAGGTCATGCTGCTCCTGCACAATCTGCACCTGCTGCAACTCAGCCCGTAGCTGCTGCTAATACTGCACCTGCTGCGGTCTCTATTGAGCAAATTAAGGCTGTTCTATTAGACACAGTTAGTGAAAAGACTGGTTATCCAGCGGAGATGTTAGGACTTGATTTGGACTTAGAGGCTGATTTGAGTATCGACTCTATCAAACGTATGGAGATTATCGGTGCATTGAGAGAAAAACTCAATATAACCGGAAGTCTTGAAGATTCAGAAGATGCAATCGAAAAAATGGCATCTATTAAGACATTAAATGGTCTTATTGGTTGGATAGAAGAGTTGATCGAATCAAATAGCGGGCAAGCAGTTCCTGCACAGTCTGCACCTGTGGAAGCTCAATCTGCAGTTGCTGCGGTAGCTCCTGCTACACCAAGTATTTCGATAGAAGATATTAAGACATTGTTGTTGGAGACAGTTAGTGAGAAGACAGGTTATCCGACAGAAATGTTAGGACTTGATCTTGACTTGGAGGCTGACTTGAGTATCGATTCTATCAAACGTATGGAAATCGTTGGAGCTTTAAGAGAGAAGCTAAATATTAGCGGAAGTCTTGAAGATTCGGAAGACGCGATTGAGAAGATGGCTTCTATTAAGACGCTGAATGGTCTTATTGGCTGGATTGAAGATCTGGCTAATGATAAAAAGCAAGAAGATACGAAAAGTGTATATGCCGAAACTATAGTTGAAGAAGAGAAGAAAGAAGAAGATCCGGACCTGATAAGAATGAAATTCGAATTACAGGAAAGGTTCCTTGACTCTTCGGAAAAACTTCAAATAAATGAGAAGCGCTTTGCTTTGACAAATGATGGTGGAATATACTCACCAGGTATAAAGAAACTATTAGAGGAGAATGGGGCTATCGTAGACCTTATAACAGGAGATGAGGAATTAACTATCTATGATGGATTGATTGTCCTGAATGCTTCTAAGTCACCGGAGAGATATACTATTCAGAAAGTATTCCAGATGATTAAGAATGCTGACCTAAGCAAAATCAAATGGATATACACTTTCAGTGATATGCTTGGTAATATTAAGGATTTGGAAGGAATAGAAGAGTTGAAGCAAATACAGGGATTCCCGGGGCTGATCAAGAGTCTTAGCCACGAATTTCCAGAAGTAAATTTCAGAGCAGTGGTATTCCATTCTATTTTCGATACCGAAACGCTTTCGCAAGTAGTACTGGATGAATTATTGACACGTGAGCCTACTCATATAGAGATAGTCTATCAGGATATGAAGAGATACTTCTTTAATCCGACTCCGCAGAATCTGGAAGCGAATCAGGAATCTGCCTTACAGCTGGATAAAGATTCAGTGATTCTGGTATTCGGAGGAGCTCAGGGAATTACTCCGGCATTGGTGAGCGAATTGTCTAAAGAATATCCTTGCAATTATATCCTACTAGGACGTTCTGAACAACCTTCGGCAGAATTGGAAGTTTATAAAGAATTAGACACTAAAGATAAGATCCGCAAGTATCTTATTATGGAAGAGAAGATGAAATCTCCCGCCGAGATAGAGAAGAAAGTTCAGAGAATATACAAGGCTAACCAGATTCGTGTTAATATCGAAAAAATAGAGAAAACCGGAGCAAAGGTTACATACAAGTCTTTGGATATTAAGGACGAAAAAATGCTGAGAGAATTCATTCGCGAAACATATGAAACATATGGAAGAATAGATGGAGTTTTCCATGCTGCAGGACTATTGGACGATAAGTTATTTATACATAAAACAATGGATTCGTTTGATAATGTATACTTAACTAAAGTAACGCCTTTACACGTACTGTTAGAGGAATTGCGTCCGGGTATTAAACTATTTGTAATGTTTAGTAGCGTAGCTTCATCTTATGGTAATCGTGGACAAACAGACTATGCTTCTGCTAATAGTGTATTCGATATGACGGCATCTATTCTAAGTGAAAAGACAGAAGCACGCGTATTGACAATAAATTGGGGACCATGGAAAGGTACTGGAATGGTATCCGATTCTCTGGAAGCCGAATTTAAGAAAAGAGGTGTTTCATTGATTCCTTTAAAAGCCGGAGCAGAGTACTTCGTAAAAGAATTGAAATATGGTACAGACAACCATGTTTTGGTAATGGGAGGTGCTGAGGATGTTAAGAACTTTTTAAGGAATTCATAAAATGGAAAACAAAGATATAGCAATTGTCGGAATGTCTTGCTTCGCCCCTGGGGCGAAGGACATTACCGAGTATTGGAAAAATCTCGTAAATGGGGTTGACTCCATTACAGATGTGCCACCCGATAGGATCGATCCAAGATATTTTGAGGGAGATGGTAAATCTATAGACCGCTTTTATTGTAAACGTGGAGGATTTGTCCCTGATATTACTTTCGATCCTGTGCCTTACTCAATATTGCCTTTGGCAGTAGAAGGTATGGATACTGCCCATCTTCTGGCATTGAAGATGGTATACAAGGCTTTGGAGGATGCTTCGGTATTTGAGAAAAATATTTCACTGAATAAAGGGGCGCTTATTATCGGTAAAGGTAATTATGTGGGTTCTGCCATATGGCGTGCTATCGATATTGTTCATGTAGGTGAGCAGATCGCAGAAGTTGTGAAGGCGGCATTACCCGATCTTCCGGCAGAAGAAGTAGATAAAATCAAGAAGGAATATCAAATATCCAGAGGACGTTATCAGGCAGACTCAATGCCTGGTCTGATTCCTAATCTTATAGCATCGTTAATTGCAAATAAGTTGGATATGCAGGGACCTGCTTATACTATAGATGCAGCTTGTGCAAGTTCTCTTATCGCAGTAGACCATTCTGTGAAAGAACTGCTTAGCGGAAGATGCGATATAGCTATTGCTGGTGGTGTACATGCAGGACAGAATGCTACATTCTGGAGTATTTTCTCCCAACTGGGAGCATTATCTCATAAACAAAAAATTACACCTTTCAATGAAGACGCTGATGGTCTGTTGATCGGAGAAGGCGGTGGTTTTGTTGTCCTGAAAAGACTGGATACAGCTCTCAAAGATAATGACCGTATTTATGCAGTCATTAAAGGAGTAGGTATCAGTAGTGATGGTTCTGGTGTGAGCGTGATGGCTCCGGCAGTGAAAGGGCAAAGGCTGGCTATTCAGGAAGCATGGGAAAATGCTAACATGGATAAAAAGAAGCTAGGCTATGTCGAAGCTCATGGTACGGCAACCGTTGTTGGGGATAAGACAGAGTTGAGCTCACTAGCAGATGTCTTCCCTAAAGAAGAATGTGATAAAGAAGTTCTGCTAGGTTCTGTTAAATCAAATGTTGGGCATGCTATGCCGGCAGCCGGTATTTTGGGATTGATAAAGACGACGTTAGCCCTTTATAACCGTCAGATTCCACCTACATTACACTGTGAACGTCCTTTGAAGGAGATGGCAAAGACAAGGTTTCGCCCTGTTACAAAGTTAGAAGAATGGGATGAAAATAAATATCCTTTAGTTGCAGGTGTAAATGCTTTCGGATTTGGAGGTATTAATGCGCATGTTATACTGGAGGCCTATGGTGAAGGAAAGGCGGCTGAATCAAATTCTAAAACACCATTTAATGATAAAGTAATAGCCCTTTCGGCGCCTACTAAAGAAGCTTTGGTTGATAGTCTTAGATCGGGTCAAGCCAATAATAATCTGGATGGAGATTATCGTTTGGTTCTTTTCGATCCTACACAAGAACGTATCGATAAAGCGATAAAATTAGTAGAAAAGGATAAGCCGTGGAAAGGTCGTCAGGATATATGGTTTTCTAACCAGCCTTTATTGAAAAAGGGAGGAAAAGTAGCATTTTTATATCCTGGATTTGATCCGACCTCCAATCCCGAAATAGATAGTATAATTGATTATTTCAATATAGATATTCCCGAGGACAAAGTTGAAAACAACCCGATATTGAATCATACCCTTAAGTTGTATAGGGGTAGTGAAGCTATGAATATCGCATTACAAAGAATGAATATTAAATCAGATGTAAATGCAGGTCATAGTTTGGGCGAATGGTTTGGTATCAAAGCTTCAGGTATAGTATCGAAAGACTCCGTCAGATCATTGTTAGAGTCATTGGATCCGGAGCAATATCGAATTGATGGAATCTACTTTATTGCAACAGGTTGTGGAAAAGAGAGAATAAATAAGTTCCTCGATTCAATTCCTAACTTGTATTTATCAAATGACAATTGTACCAATCAAGTCTTATTGTGTGGGACGGAGACTGCGATCAATAAGTTGATACCCGAATTGCAAAAAGAACAGATTTATTATCAACTGTTGTCGTTTCAGTCAGGATTCCATACTCCATTTATCAAGCATAAACTCCATTTGCTGGAGGAGAATTTCAGTTATCTTGAGTTTAGAGATTCTGTAGTTCCTATGTGGTCAAGTAACACTCTGGCACCATATCCAACAGATACTCAGGAAATAAAAGAACTCTCGGTTAAGCATCTGGTAGAACCTGTTCGTTTTAGGGAATTAATTGAAAAATTGCATCACGAAGAAGATGTTAAGTTCTTTATACAAGTGGGAGCAGGAAGTTTGGTCGGATTTATTGATGATACATTATCAGGTAAGGCTTATAGTGCTATCTCGCTGAATACACACCTCCGTTCTACCTTAGAACAGCTAAGAAGAGTTCTGGCGCTTCTTTTTATTGAGGGAAAAACTGTGAATATGGAGTTCCTGAATGCAAGTTTGCCGGATAATACGAAAGCACCTTCTCCCAGAAGAGAAGTGACTTTGCAGATGGGAATGGATATTTCTACGGACTTTTCTTTATTGAAACAAGCTTCAATCAGATATAGTAAGCCTGCATCATTTGATATGTCATCATTATCGATAGACACGAGTCATCCTATCATGTTTGCATTGAGTGAGAATATCAAGGAAATGACAATGATGCAAATGGAAATGGCTAAATTGTTCGAATCTCGACTAATGGGTACAACTCAGGCGATTCCTGCTGTGCAACAGAAACCTGCCGTAGTGGAACAACCTGTTGCCAAGCAAGTGCAGGTAGCTGCGGAACCGGCAGCTCCCCTGATTAAGAAAAATACGGGAAAAACATTTGTCGAAGATGTAAATATATCTTTGGAAGCCCATTCTTATATAATGGATCACTCTTTGGTGAAACAGCCGGAGAATTGGCCGGATGTTGAGGATATGAATCCGGTAATACCAATGACTATGACTTTCGAGTTATTGGCAGAGGCTGCCCATAAGCAGGCTCCGGAAAGAAAAATTACCAAAGTAGGCCCTATCAGTGTGTTCCAGTGGATGAATGTGGATACACCTTTTGTGCAAAAAATCGATGGTGTCTGGAAATCAGAAGAGCTATTGTCTGTTACTATCAAGGGGTTTGCAGCAGGAGATATTACACTTCAGGACTCTTTCCCCGAGCCTAATCCTTTTTATGTAAATCATATAGATCTGGGAGAAACGAAGTATCCTCTCCCGACAAAAGAAGAGATTTATGACCGATATATGTTCCATGGACCGGCTTATCAGGGTATAGAGAAAGTAACGGAAGTAACCGAAAATGGTCTTAGAGCTTATATCAGAGGTGATAAGGGTAAAGGTTCTCTTCTTGATAATATGGGACAAGCATGGGGTCTTTATCAACATTTGATATTAGACGTTAATTTTGTAACTTTCCCCGTCAAAGTTCAGGATATAACATTCTATCAGGATATGAGTGATCAGGATGGTTTATTCGAATGTATATGTTTGAAAAAGAGTATTGGTGACGAATTCACCAGTTGCGAACTTATTCTTAAGAGAGAGGGTAAATTATGGTGTGTTGTGAAGGGGTGGCAGAACCGCCGTTTTTCATTCGATGACAAATTATGGCAAATGAGCTTGAAGCCAGGGCGTAATATGTTGGCAGATGAGTTAGCACCCGGAATATTCTATTTCTATAATGCTTATGAAAAAGCTTATTGTTGGAATTTCTTGGTAAACCGTTATTTAAATCAGCCTGAAAGAAAGCACTATAATTCTTTACAATTAAATAAGCGTAAAGATTATCTGATAAGCAGAATAGCATTGAAAGATAGTTTACGATCCTATGTAATGAAGAAGGATGATAAAATAACTTATCCTGTTGAATATTTTGTCAGATATGATTCTTATGGTAAGCCTTATGTGTATGGAATAGATGAAGCCAAAGGACTTGAAATCTCAATTGCTCATAAAGGTTCTCATAGTATAAGTATTGTCTCGGATAAACCTGTGGGGGTTGATATAGAATCTGTTGAGGAAAGAACAGATAGCTTTATGGAAATATCTTTTACAGAACATGAACTGGAACTTCTAAAAGGTAAAGACCGAGCCGAATGGAGTACACGCTTTTGGGTAGCAAAAGAGGCTTATGGAAAAATGCAAGGTATAGGTTTGCAAGGTAATCCTAAGCGTTACGAAGTTAAAACTATAATAGATGATGAGAATCTGATTATAGAGGAGTGTGAAGTAAAGACGATCAAACATAATAATTTTATAGTAGGATGGACGAAATAAATAGAGAAAAAGAGAAAAATGAACTGTTTGAAGAATTAAAACAATTTATTTCCGATATTATAGGTGCCGATATTGTTGAAGAACTGGATATTACTCCTCAAAGTAGTTTTACAAAAGACTTGGAGATGGACAGTATCGAGATTGTTGCCTTTGCCGAGAAAGTAAAAGCTAAGTATGGAAATATAGATTTTGCAGGTTGGCTTTCGGGAATGGATCTTGATCAATTAGTAAGTTTAGATTTGAGTAATATAATCGACTTTATTGTAGATGCCAATAGTTCCAATAAATAATAAGGGAATACATATATTGGAAATGAACCGTGAAGCATCACAGACTATTGTGATGATCCATGGTATGTTCACCAATGTGTCTGTTTTTTATTTCAATATTGCTCCTGAGTTGGCTAAGCATTACCATGTTGTGATGTATGATCTTAGAAGTCATGGCATGAGTGAACGTGTAGATAGTGGTTATAATCTGGAGGCTATGGCAGAAGATCTTGATGCTCTGATTGATGTATTAGATCTGGGGAAAGTGCATTTGGTCGGATATAGCTATGGTGGGCTTATAGCATTAAAGGCTGCGATGATGTTTCCCGAGAAAATCAACAAAATAGCTGTGATAGAGTCTCCTAAACCGGATGAAGGTGAAACACCTGAGATACTACACAAATTCGGTAATGAATTTATAGACCAGTATCTAAATAACTACGAAACAACTACTCACCTGAAACCTGGTAAAAGGCAGATAGAGAAAAATAAAAAGCTATTTGAATATCTTTTTAATCATACTACTATAAAAGAAGATTTTGAGCTCGATAATGACCTTTTTGACTTGATTGCAAATGATCCGATCCAAAATGAAACACTTTTATTATATGGAAAATCTTCTGATTGTATCAATGCCGGGGATTTCTTAAATGAATATATACCGAAATCGGTTCTCTTTAAGGGAGAAGGCGATCACAACCTACCTGTGCAGGTTCCGGACTGGATTGCTGACAGGTTAATTGAATTTATAAAATAATGGGTAAATTCTTATTTATAGTTCCGCCTTTAGCAGGGCATGTAAATCCGACACTGGGCTTAGGAGCTAAGCTTCTTGAACGTGGTCATCAGGTCGGATGGATAAGCTTTGATCCTGCATTGGGACAAAAGATTCCGGAGGATGCAGATTTTTTATTGTTGGAATCGGATATAGATGAGGCGGAAAAAGAAAAGATAAAGAATGAGCTCATAGAGGTTGGAAAGCAGGCTGTATATGGTCTTGATAGCCTTAAATTTCTTTATGAGAAGGTTCTAATTCCCATGAATTCCCGCATGTTAGAAGGGGTTAGAAGACTAATCGATGATTATCAGCCGGATGTGATTATCAATGATCAGCAAATATTTGCCGGTTCGGTAGCTGCGATTCAAAAAAATATACCTTATGTGACATCCGTGACTGCTCCTGCCGCTATCAAAGTAAACGAAGCTTTACCAAAAATATATGAATGGGAAGGTCAGCAGGTTATTTCTTTTCAGAAAGAAAATGGAATAAGTGAGAATGTCCGTTTAGACTGTTCTCTTTTGTTGACTCTAGTTTATACTTCAGAAAAGTTTTTTGGAAATAATACCTTATCCGATAGTTTTAAATTTATAGGTCCTACTATAGAGCGGAAAGAGATTATTGATGACTTTGCCTGGGAAAAGTTAGAAGATATAAAAGATCGTCCTAAGATATTGATAAGCTTGGGTACTACATTTGACCATACTCAGAAGTCTGCATTTTTTTCTAAGATAGTAGAAGCATTTGAGCAAGAAGAAATTCTGGTGGTAGTTATATCTGATCCGACTTTGTTTGAGCATATCCCCGATAATTTTATTGTTCGAAAACAGATACCTCAGCTCAAAGTTATCCCGATGATGGATGCTGTTGTTTGTCATGGAGGTAACAACACAGTCTGTGAGGCATTGTCCTATGCTAAGCCTTTGGTTGTGTTGCCGATAGCTTATGATCAGTCTTATGTAGCAGGGTGTGTGGTTGATAGTGGCTCAGGTATCAGATTAAATTTTAACCGGTTTAGATCTTCACAATTGAGAGATGCGGTATATAAAGTCCTGGAAGAGGATGGATATAAGAATAACGCAGAATTGGTAAGAAAATCCTTTATGGAAACAGGAGGAGTTGATAAAGCCTTAGATTATTTAGAAGAAATATTAATGAAAAAATAAGTAAGATGGCGAGATTTTTATTTGCGGTTCCACCCTTTTGGGGACATATAAATCCTACTTTAAGTATTGGAAGAACTCTTTTAGAAAGAGGACATACTGTGGCATGGGCAGGAATGACTCAAATAAAAACAGAGCTTGTACCGGAAGGAGGAATTTATTATCATCTGAAAAAAACAGAAGAAGATAATAGAGAAGAAATAGATGAGATAATACAATTACAGAATAAGGGCGCGAATATGCCTGCTTTAGAAGCTTTGAAATTAGGTTTGCAAGATACATACATCCCTTTTGCAAAGATGATGATGGAGGAGTTTAATGAAGTTGTAGATGATTTCAAGCCGGATGTTATAGTCAATGATTGTATTACATTTGTAGGATGCCTGTCTGCACATATAAAGGGGCTTCCTTCTGCAACAATAACTCCGATAACTCCTAATGCTTTACATGACCCTAAAACTGCACCTAAAGTGACAGAATGGGTGCATAACTCTATACTCGAACTGCAACGTTCGGTGGGTATTATGGAGGATGGAGAATTTATTAAGTCTAAACAACTTGATATGTATTACACTTCGCAGAAGTTTGCAGGTTATGATGATGCCTCAGTTCCTCCTTATATGAAGTTTATCGGAGCTTTGACTGGACGTCCCGATAGTACGCCTTTTGATTGGGATAGGCTGAAAAATGTGAATACTCCTAAAATATATATATCGATTGGGACTGTTATTGTTGACAGCCGCAAAGATTTTTTCTCCAAGATGGTAGAGGCTTTGAAAGATAAGGCTGTAACTGTTGTAGCTGCTGCGGATCCTGCCATTCTGGATAAATGGCCGGACAACTTCATTGTGCAGAGTTATGTGCCTCAATCAGAATTGTTGAAACATATAGATGTTGTAGTAGGACACGGAGGGCTTAATACAGTATGTGATACTTATATGAATGGTATTCCAATGCTTATTGTTCCGATGGCTTTCGACCAGTCACACACAGCTATGCTGATAGATGAATATGGTTGTGGTATCAGAATTAAATATAAGAGGATGAGAATTCAGGACATTGAGCATGCTATTGATGAGCTATTGTACAATCCTCAATATAAAAAAGCAGCGGCAGAGATTCAGCAATCTTTTATTGAAGCAGGGGGGAATACACGTGCTGCAGAATTGTTAGAAGCTCTTTCGGAGGGACGAAATTTTTGATTTATAGTTTTTATTATTTGTTTTATTGCAGGGGAGCAGCGGAAGAAAATTAACAATCTGTTATTGATGTGGGGACAGTGGAGATATAGCAGATTTATTGAAAGCTCTTTCAGATAAATGAGGCTTTTAATATTATAGATCTTATTATTAATTGTTTTAATTAAAAAAATGTTAGGTAAAGTTTTTTTTGAATCGCTGAGTAATAAAAAAATAGCAGGGTTTATTTTTATATATGTTTTCTTTTTATTGCTTCTTTGTTCGCATATGTCACCTCTTTACTTTTCTAATGAGTGGTCAGATGTGAATATCTACTTTAATATCGGAAAAGCCATATTCAATGGTCAAACTCTTTATACGGAGATTTTTGATCATAAAGGACCTTTGATATTTTTTATATATGGTTTTGGTTACCTTATAAGTAATAACTCATTTTTTGGGATGTTTTTGATAGAACTTGCAGGGTGGTTTGCAATGGTCTATTTTATGTACAAGACTGCCAATCTTTATTTGGGGAAAGCCGGAGCATGTTTTGTAGCAATGATCTTACCGGTTTTACTTATTAAGATTATGAAGGCCGGAGGCTCAGTCGAAGAGTTTATTCTGTGTTTTGAGGCTGTTAGTTTTTATTATTTTGTTAGGTATTTCAAGAATGAAGATAATTCTATCCATGATCCGAAGATTATGCTCGTGCATGGAATATTAAGTTCTGCTGTATTTTTTATGAAATTGAACTTAATGCTAATATGGTTTTTTCCCATAGCCGGAATCTGTATTAATTTAATGTATAGAAAAGAATTCAAGAATCTTATTCTTAATCTTCTGGGCTATATTTTGGGATTCTTATTAGTTGCCGTTCCTGTTTTCATGTATTTTTATGTGAATGGGGCAGTCGAAGAAGCTTATAATGTATATATAGAGCTAAATAGCAGATATGCTCAACTACAAGGAGCGGGTGATACTCTTATTTTGTTGATGTATCGTTCTTTATTCCTTTATCTCGAGCCTCTTTCTATGTGTGTATTGTTATTTATTGGGGTATTCTATTTTCCTATAAAGTATTTAAAAAGCAATATTGGGAAGTGTGTTATTTTGTTATCGGGTATTACTACAATAGTTATGATATATATATCACCTGTTTATCAGTATTACTATCCTATCCCATTGTTGATGTTTAGTGGTTTAGGTGTGCTAAGTATTTTTCTATTTGCGAAGAAATATGTACAGGTAGATAATCTTCCCTTTAAGTTTGTTTTTGTTTTTGCTTTTATACTCGTGTATGCTGGAATGAGTCAGACAGATCTTAGCGCAATGCGTATGGCAGGATTGTTAGTGAAAAATCCGGGACTTCTCATGCAAGGAAGTAGAAATATAATTGTACAGGAAAAGAATCCGACCTTATTGAATTTGAGCTTTGGACTTGGTAATAGTCTTTTCACCACTTGTAATATTGTTCCGAATGTGAAATATTTTATTTCACCTAACCTTACTTATGAGTCATATCCGGAAATGAGAGATGAGCAGGAACAGTATATTAAAAATAAAGAAGTGCAATTTATAATAATTACAAAGCCTAGCCTTGAAAAACATAATTCCAGTATTTCGGCAGAACGAAAAACTTCAAATTATGATTTCTTCACTAATCTGCCTGCTTTGAAGGAGAATTATACACTGGTTAAAGAAGATACTGTAATAAACACGATTGATGAAAGAAAAGTCGATATCTATGAACTATATAAAAGGATAGATTAAATAAAAGCAATAAATCTGAGAGCTGTATTCTTATAAGAGTACAGCTTTTTTGTTAAATGAGAAGAACAAATTATCTAGTATTTAAGTTTATGATAAAGGGTTTATTCACTAATAAAGAAATAGATGAGTCTCTTCCAATTATTTAGAAATATATGGCCTTATGTACGACCATATAAATGGTTAGTTGTTCTTGCATTAGTATTGACTTTGATAGGTTCTCTTACAGCTCAGGTCAATGCTTGGGTATTAAGATATACGGTAGATTCTATAAATGGACTTGTAGAAGCCCATAAAAAGCTGGAGGAGGGATTTTCTATCCTGATTACGATTTCGGTTATTCTTATAGGAAAAGAGATAATTAACTCTTTTATTCAGTTCGGTCAGAAATTTTATGGAGAGAAACTACGTATTTTTATATCTAAAGATCTTGCGCAAACGGTTATTGACCGTATACTTACCTACAGATTGGCTTTCTATAGTTCGGGAGGGAATCAGGCAGGTAAATTGCAAGCGCGTATAGATAGGGGAGTGGAAAGCCTTACCCGTTTAGTTCAGAATTTTTTTATAGATATCCTGCCTCTTTTTGCTAACTCTATAGTTGCATTGTTTATGATGTTCAACGCCAACTTTTATGTAGGACTAGTCGGGCTTTGTATTGTTCCTATCTATTATGTGGTAAGCCAGAAGCAGGCAAAAAAAATGAGTGGTACCAGAAGGAGTATTAAGGAGCTTAGGGAGAATAAAAGTCAAGGTATATTAGGGATTCTGGAGTCTATTATGGTTATAAAGTCATTCATTAGGGAGGACATAGAAAGTGATAAGCAAATGTCTTTACAGAATAGTTTGACAAATGCTCAGATGAAAACCCGTAAAATGAGTTTTCTGTTTGATGGATTGAAAAGTTTTGTAGAGCAAATAGGGGTGGTTATTATTATAATCCTGACTGCTTATTTTGTTCTTATTGGAGAAATGACAATCGGTGCTATTATGTTTCACATTATGTTGTTTAATAACGTATCGGCACCTATCCGTCAATTGCATCGGATATATGACCAGATGAATGATGCACTAATTTATTCTGAAAGTTTCTTCGACATACTGAAAGCTGATAGTCAAATTGAAGAATCGGGTGAATATAAACCGGGAGAAATAAAAGGGAAATTCGAGATTAGAAATCTGAATTTTACTTATCCTGATAATGAGGTGAGGACTCTTTACAACATAAATATGGAGATTCTACCAGGAAAAATTACAGCTTTGGTTGGTCTGTCCGGTGCAGGAAAAAGTACATTGATCAATCTGTTGGATAAATTTTATCAACCGGATTCGGGTGAAATCCTTCTTGATGGAGTGTCACTTACTGAATATGATACAGCTTATTTACGCCAACATATAGGTCTGGTTTTGCAAAGAAATCATATCTTTAATGGTACTATCGAAGAAAATATTCGTTATGGAAATCCGGATGCAACAATAGAAGAAGTGATCGATGCTGCAAAAAAGACTTACATACATGATCAGGTAATGGCTCTACCTCAGGGATATGAAACTTCTGCTCTTTCGTTATCAGGAGGGCAGCAACAGAAAATCGCTATTGCCCGTATGTTTCTTAAAAACCCTCCGATTATTTTTCTGGATGAACCGACTGCAAGCCTTGATGCAATATCGACCGAACAGATAAAGAATAGCCTTGATGCAATTAAAAAAGATAGAACGGTGATAATCATATCTCATAGTATTTCTCAGATAATAGATTCGGATAGGATATATGTGATGAAGAAAGGTGAGATCGTAGAATCCGGTATGCATGAGGAGATATATAAGTTGGATGGAGTTTATAAAGAAATATTCGACGCTATGGCGAGAAGCCTCAATATCGATAAAATATCAAAGACTATAGACAATGAATAAATGGTTTGCTTGAGTCATGATAATATGAAAAACTACTTAATTGAAAAATAATTCATATAAACTTGTAACCATATTTATCTTCGTTTAGTCATACTTATGAATACAAATTATTAATTATAAAATGAATCATTATGGATTTTTTAGATGATTTAGTTCCAATAGTAGCCATACTCTCGTGTGTCGCACTGCCTATCGGTTTTGGGATGTACTTAGGGCTGATGAATATACGTACCAAAAATAAAGAAAACATGGAATTGATAAAGCAAGGTATAGTTCCTCCATCTGCAAAAAGTACTGTTCCTAACAAATACAGGTCTCTAAGGAATGGATTCCTCTGTATTGGCATCGGCATTGGCTTGATAATAGGTATGAGTATTATCCACAATGTGGATATGAATAGTCAGGATGAAATATTTATATTGGCTGCACCCATACTCATATTCTTAGGTATTTCTTATGTCCTGTTCTATTGGATTACAAAAGATAAAAATCTGGAAGACGAATAAGACCGGATGGATGAGAAACAACAAATACGGAAAGTGTTAAGGGGGGATACGTCCGCCTTTAACTATTTTGTGGAAACTTACCAGAATATGGCAGTTACCATAGCTTACCGCATTTGTGAAAACAGGCAGGATGCAGAAGATATTGTGCAGAATGCTTTTGTGAAGGCTTATCATAATCTGCATACTTTTCGGGTCGATAGTAAATTCTCCACATGGTTTTACCGGATTGTTTACAATACAGCGTTGACACATATAAATACAAGTATATTCAATACCGATTTTGTTGATTATAAGCAATTAGATAGTGCTGATTCATATTCGGAATGGGATACGCTAAGCCAGATAGAAGAGAATGAGCGGAAAGAGATTATTTCAAAAGCTATGGGATTGTTGTCGAAAGAAGAAAGCCTTTTGTTATCTTTATACTATTTGGAAGATAATTCGGTTAAGGACATTAGTTTAATTACGGGATTAACAGACTCGAATGTGAAAGTGAAGCTTCATCGTTCGCGTAAAAAATTGGCAGATGTATTGAGCTCATTAATGAGGCATGAGACTATTTGAAAAAATGATTATTAAAAAGTGATTATTATGGAAGAGAAGAATTTACATAATAATATAGAAGATAAGCAACTTCGCCGGATCTTGTCCGATACTAAACTTGAAGCTAGTGATGGGTTGAAGTTTAGAATAATGCAGCAAATACAAACGGAGAAGTTGTTAGTGAGGAAAAAGGAAAGAACTTCATTTTCTGCGGTGAAGAATATGTTATCCATCTTCGGAGTTATGTATGCTCTTATAGCAGCTATTGTGGGAGCTATATATTTTACTGCCGGAAGTGAAGGACTGAGATCTTCTTATTTCTATTTTGTAACAATACTTATTACGTTTATTTGTAGCATGTTCTGGTTATTATCTATTTTCGACGAACAAAGAAGGTCGGGTAAGCATAATAAACCGGATTAACTCTGTATGAATAAAATTCTTGCGTTTATATAATGAGAAAAACTCGTTTTCGAAATGTAAATTGTATTCGAAGCTGAGGAGTTCGTGTGCATATTCATTGAGAGAATCTTTCATTAAATCTTTTTGGGTAATAACCCATAATGTATTTTCAGACTTCATATTATTGTTAACTGCACTGAGTATCTGGTTGTCAAAATACCCTTGCCATTCCTGATAGAAGTAATATTGGAAAGTAGGCTCCAGTTCTGTAACAAGAAATAATCTAGCATCTACCTGATATCCGAAAGAATGTATTCTGTCTTTATCAGGTATCTTCGAAACTACTTCTTTTGCTGAAACTATATAATCTTTGTCAAAATCTTTCAGTTTATTCCAATTAAAGAAGAACTGGTAGGCTAGGAATATACTTAGAAAAATGGAAACAGGTATTAACTCCCTTTTCCGATAAAAGATAAAATTATTGTTACGAAGAAATAAAAGCAGTCCCAAAGTAAAAACCGGAGCAAGAAGGGTCATATAGAAATGAATCCCAAATCTCATATTGATAGGAACAAAAGCAAATATACCTAACAGGACTCCCATATAAATAATGTTTTTATCTTTTTCTTTTTTATATGACGAAAATATACCTATAAATAAGGTTATGAGAACAATCAGATTAGGTAAAATATATTTGAGAAGAGGTATTACCTCTTGCTCATATATGTAGGATGAATATTTGATATTGGAGTTGAAAACTGCATATATTAGATTATCTAAAGTTCTACTACGGAAAAAATAGGCTGAAATTATACAAGAAAAGAGTATGAAGGACACCAAAAATATATGTATGAAATCGAAATTGAATGTCCACTTCTTCTTATTTTGTATTAATAAAATGAATAAGATACAAGCCGAGATTATACCTGTATTATTGGGACGCATCCAGAATACAATAGAAAAACATAAGCTTATAATCACCATTTCGGTTTTAGATAAAGTATGTGTCTTGTAATAATATTTGAATACTAAATACAGAGTAATGAAAGAATAAGTCATGCAATACTCCTCTATTTGATTACCTCCCCCCATTGTAAAACTTAGATAAGTCAGGAATGCTGCAATGGCAAAGATATTCTTGTATATAGAGTTTGTCAGAATATCAGAAGTTTTATATAGAAATAAAACAGCAAAAAATAAATTAATAACCTGAAGAAAGAAAATGCCGCCTTTGCCTGGTATTAAGGACTGGGCAAGAGCTTGATATATAAATAGAACCGGACCTTTTGAGTCAAAAGAATCTACGTACAGGATTTTACCGTCTAAAATCTGTCTGCCAATAGACATTAAGATAGAACTATCAGGTGTATAAAGAATATATAAGGGAGATGTTGCTCCGGAAAACAATAGGATGTAGACCGATGAAAGAATAAAAAGACCTAAGTATATTATCCTTTTATTTGTTTGTGCATATGTTATCATTATGTCATGAAACTAATAGTAGTTTGCATTTACTGAATGTGTAAATGTAAGCTACATATGTTAATACCTCTTCCTCATTTATAATACCATCATAACCTTTGTTATTTGCAAAACTCGTTTAAGATGGCATCATTATAAATGCAAAGAAAAGTATAATAATTTGATCTTGATTATTTTTTATTGTGTTTTTTTTGCATATTTATGTACTCGGCTTCCTAATACATAGTCTTTTCCCTTATTATAACTAACTAATTCGTGCAGAGTTAGTATATCGTTGTTTAGTTCCCAGCTATAAACATCTCGTCGACCATCGAGGAGAGTGTCTTCGAAAATAACAACATCATAAGGTAGATAAGGGTGTACAGTACCAAAATATGGATATAAAGTATATTTATTATAATAGCTGAATCCATTTACTCCTCCATCTCTTTTCAATACGAAGCGTTCGGAGGTAGCTTTTGTATAGTATTCTCCTGATAAAAGATTATTTACAAAAAGCTGATACAATCCTCTCTCAATATCTAGAGGGCGTTTATCAGGTCCGAGTATAGAGGCTAAAGGCTCTCTTTCCTTAACACGCCTGTATATATACTTTCTTTTTTTATAAGAGATATTTCTCTTTACTTCTTCAAGTATAATATTATCGGAGTTTTTGTCATAATAGAAGGCATACTCACCCAATCCGTCCTGCATTAAAGCTAATGTATCGGAGTTCGTTTTTAGTGGTAATATTTCATTTGATAATAAACCGATAGAGAATATGCTATCATGTTTTATCAGGATATTCCATGCACTGAATGATGGAGCTACAGTGAAATACTTTACAATAGTTTGTTCACCGATGATCCTGTCATAGTAATCACTTAATACCCAATACCCCTTGAGGTTATCGTATATAAAATTAGTAGTCTCCTCAACTATGCTTGGATGATCTCCGACTATGTTACTTGTATCTGCAACATTAGTTTTTTGTTCCGGAGAAGAACAAGACATGAAGATGAGGACGACCAATAATATTGGTAATAACCATTTTTTTAGGAATAGTATATTATTATACAACTTATCCTTGTAAAAGAAACTCTCTGAAACGGATATATTCTTTAGTGAGTTCAACATTTCTCCTTTTCCCTTGCATAAACTTTTGTAAAGATAAAGGTATTTCGACATTTTCTCCTAAAATTTTCTCTATAATTTCCTGAAACTTTGCAGGATGAGCTGTTTCTAAAAATATTCCGGTTTCTGTGATTTCTAGTTGTGATGTTAAAGCTTTATACCCACATGCACCGTGAGTATCAAGTAAGTAACTGTTTTTTTTGTATACATCTTTTACTGTTTTTTCTATTTCAGCATCAGAATACCACTCACCGGATATGTCTTTTTTTATCTCTGATAAAGAATTGTTATATAAATCGAGAATGCGGACAAAGTTGCTAGGGTCGCCTACATCCATGGCATTTGCTATGGTTTGTACAGATGGGCGGGGTTTATAATTGCCTGATTCTAGGTATTCGAAAAATATATTATTCCTATTATTTGCAGCAATAAACCGTTTCACCGGCAGTCCCATTCTCTTTGCAATAAGTCCGGCAGTCAGGTTTCCGAAATTTCCGCTGGGAACACTGAATACAACATTTTGAGCTTTCCCTGCTTTTTTCAGTTGAGCATAAGCGTAGAAGTAATAAAAAGATTGTGGCAGGAAGCGGGCAATATTTATAGAGTTGGCAGATGTCAGATTCATTTTCTTGTTCAACTCTCCATCCATAAATGCTTCTTTCACCAAAGCTTGGCAATCATCAAATGTACCGTCTATCTCGATAGAGGTAATATTCTGTCCTAGTGTAGTAAATTGGCATTCTTGTATATAACTTACTTTTCCCTTTGGATATAATACATATACGTGTATACCTTCTACGCCCAAAAATCCGTTTGCGACAGCACTTCCTGTATCTCCGGAAGTGGCCACCAGTACATTTACATCTTTTTGCCCTTGCTTTTTGATGAAATAACCGAGCAAACGAGCCATAAAACGCGCACCGACATCTTTAAACGCTGAGGTTGGTCCATGAAATAGTTCCAAGCTATAAATATTATCATTGACGTGGACTATTGGAGTATCGAAGTTTAGAGTATCGTATACTATTTCTTTTAGAGTATCAGCTTCAATATCTTCTCCGAAAAAGGCATCGGCAACAGTATATGCTATTTCCTGAAAACTGAGTTCGTCAATAGAGTCAAAAAAGGATTGTGGTAATACTTTTATCTTTTCAGGCATATATAATCCTTTGTCAGGAGCAAGTCCTTTTACAACAGCCTCTTGCAGACTAACCCTTGTTGTTTTATTATTGGTGCTATAATATTTCATAAGTTTTCATTATTAAGGATGAATGAATAGTTTTCATTGAGTAATACCTCTATTTCTTCATATGGGATTTCTATTTCGACCATACCTTGTGAGTATGGACCGATCTCATATGGGTTATATATATAAATGATACCATTTTCGGAGAAACAGAAGTTTTGATTTGGTTTGATATCTGTAATATTTCCTAAAAGAGAGATATGATCGTTATCATCCGTAGAACTGTTCCTCTCATTTATTATGTCTTGTATTAAGGAGGCAAGCTTCTCTTCGTATCCGGCTTTGAATAGCTGGCTTTCTTCGATAATCTGGCAATTTCTCAAGTCAATATTACAATAACTTTCATAGTAATTACCATGTATACCCCCTGTATAGGAATAATAGCCTGTTGATATAGAAAGTATATATTGTTTGAAAATATCATCTATGCTGTTTCCTTTATTTTGCTCATAGTTAGAAAAGACAAAAGAATCATTTTGCTCTTTTTCCCTCTCCTGAATGTCTTCTAATGCCTCAGCCATATAGGTATTTACAACCTCATCAAAAACCTGTTGAGGTGTCCCCGAAAAATTTTCATCTTCGGAAAATATTCTGGCAAAGGTTTTTTGTAAATCTTTCAGGTTTATTTCGTCCGGTACAGATACGGGATATATAAAATAAATATCAGACGTAAAACTACCTTTCGATGTATCATTATCGATATGGATTGTCTTCTGAAAGGTCAAAGAGTCGAATCTCCATTCCTCATCAGATATTTCAGCTAATTGTATGTTATCAGCAGCCTTATATTCATTACTGTATCCGGTAATAGGAATAAAAAGAAATATCAGCAGTAAAAATACCTTTTCCATTGGTATAATCTATCCTTTGGATGAAAATAAAGTGTCCATAAATTCATTACCGACTAATGTGCCGTAACTTCCTTTAGCTGACTCAAATTCGTCATATACTTGTACATTATCAGCTCCTTCGTTTGAGCGATAAATCAGGAATGGAACAGGTTTATTCGTATGAGTACGCAAATGGCATGGAGTAGGGTGATCCGGTAGTATGGCTATAGTTATAGGTTCATCCCAATCTTTTGTAGCCTCATATATCGGTTTTACGATTCGTGAGTCTAAGTATTCAATCGTTTTGGTCTTTAACTTGTAATCCCCTTCGTGTCCGGCTTCATCACTAGCCTCTATATGTAAATATACAAAATCATCGTTCTTAAGAGCTTCAATGGCAGCCTCTGCTTTTCCTTCATAATTGGTATCATAAAGCCCGGTAGCCCCTTCTACATGAATAAGCTTAAGACCTGCATACTTTCCTATGCCCATGATGAGGTCTACGGCAGAAATAACAGAACCACTCTTTATGCCGTACAATTCCTGCAAAGTCTGCATCTTAGGTCTATAGCCGGGTGACCAAGGCCAGATGCTGTTCGCCGGATCTTTACCTTCCGATATACGTTTCTTGTTGATAGGATGATCTTTGAGTAATTCTTGAGATTTATAAATCAAATCATTCAGATAGGCTGCTGTTTTTTCAGCTTCCGGTGTTTCTGCCTTTATTAATACATCTTTGAAAGGAGTTCCGAGAACATCATGAGGAGCAGTACAATCCAAAGCTTTGTCCCCGTTCTTCATTTTTAATAAATGCCGGTAAGATACTCCAGGATAAAAACTGACAATACCATCATTCAGTTTTTCATCTAAAAATTTTATAAGTTCAGCCGCTTCTTCAGATGAAATATGTCCTGCCGAGTGATTTTTAATTTTACCATCTTCTATAGTAATCAGATTACATCTCATAGCCATTTCATCCTCAGCAATATCGATTCCCATACTGGCGGCTTCCAGTGAACCTCTTCCTTCGAAAACTTCGGGTACGTTATATCCCATCACAGATAGATTGGCAATCTCGCTACCGGGTTTGAATCCTGGGGGAATAGTGTCTAATAATCCGCTTTTCCCTTTAGATGCCAGCATGTCTATGTATGGTTTTTTAGCTGCTTGCAAAGGAGTTTTGTTCCCTAAAGCCTCTATTGGCTCATCAGCCATTCCGTCTCCCAGTATTATGATTGTTTTCATGCAAATACTTTCTGATGTTTTTATTTTTGTTTCTTTAGAAATGCTAAATTAAACAAAATATTTAATAATAGAGCAAATTGCTTTTATAATGTAAGTTGTTTTTCTTGTAAACATATCATTAAGAAATATAATAGATTATAAAGAGGATAGGGGGATGAAAAAAATATTTTTTGTAAAAGAATTATATCATATCTTTGATATTGAAATTAACACTATGAAGATATGGCACTAAATAAAGGTGATAAAATTCCTGAGATATTAGGAGTTGATCAAGATGGAAAAGAAGTTAAGTCAAGCGAATATAAAGGTCGTAAATTTATATTATATTTTTATCCGAAAGATAGCACACCGGGCTGTACAGCGGAGGCTTGCAATTTTAGGGACAATTTCTATGAACTGCGTCATGCAGGATATGAGATTGTGGGAGTAAGTGTAGATGACGAAAAATCCCACAATAAGTTCATAGAAAAATATGAATTACCTTTTCGCCTGATTGCGGATAAGGACAAGAAACTTGTCGAAGAGTTTGGTATATGGGCAGAAAAGACTCTTGCCGGTAAAAAGTATATGGGTACACTACGCACGACCTATCTCATAGATGAGAATGGTGTGATAGGGCAGGTTTTTACAGCAAAAGAGATTAGAGCTAAGGAACATGCCGAACAGGTATTAGAATGGTTAAATAAACAAAACTCGCAGAAATAAATGGCAGAAGAAAAAGAAAAAAAGGTTGCTCCAAGTAGTGATAAGCTGAAAGCCTTGCAGGCTGCAATGGATAAGATTGAGAAAAGCTATGGCAAAGGCTCAATCATGAAAATGGGAGATGAAAAAGTAGAAGAAGTTCCCGTAATTCCATCCGGCTCTATTGGCTTAAATGCTGCATTGGGAGTTGGGGGTTATCCTCGCGGACGTGTTATCGAAATATATGGACCGGAATCGTCTGGTAAAACGACATTGGCTATACATGCAATAGCTGAGGCTCAAAAGGCTGGTGGTATTGCCGCATTTGTAGATGCTGAACATGCATTCGACCGTTTTTATGCGGAAAAACTAGGTGTTGACATTGATAATCTGTATATATCTCAACCCGACAGTGGTGAGCAAGCTTTAGAAATCGCAGAACAGTTGATCCGCTCATCTGCAATTGATATTGTAGTGATTGACTCTGTAGCTGCACTTACTCCAAAAGCAGAATTGGAGGGTGATATGGGAGACTCGAAAATGGGGCTTCAGGCTCGTTTGATGTCTCAGGCACTTCGTAAGCTTACGGCAGCTATCAATAAAACGAATACAACTTGTATTTTTATCAATCAGTTGCGTGATAAGATCGGTGTGATGTTTGGTAATCCTGAAACAACTACCGGAGGTAATGCACTGAAATTCTATGCTTCTGTACGTTTGGATATTCGCCGTATCGGTCAGTTGAAAGACGGAGATGAAGTAAAAGGTAGCCAAACTCGTGTGAAGGTGGTGAAAAATAAGGTTGCGCCTCCTTTCCGTAAAGCGGAATTCGACATCATGTATGGTGAAGGTATCTCACGTTCGGGCGAAATAGTAGACCTGGGTGCAGACCTTGGCATTATTAAGAAAAGCGGTTCTTGGTACAGTTACAATGATGCAAAATTGGGACAAGGGCGCGAAGCTGTAAAAGAGATGATAAAAGATAATCCTGAACTGGCAGAAGAACTGGAAGGATTGATCTTCGAAGCATTGAAAACAAAGCACACTTAATGTTTTTGAAATAAATAAATATGAAAGTCTCCTATAAAAGGGAGACTTTTGTTTTTTAGGATAGAGTCATCTTAGCAAGTTAGGAAAAGTCTAATAGGTGTGTAGTTTCTAATTTTGTAATGAAATAATTAGAACGATATGAATCAAAGACCATCAACAAAGGAAGAATACCAAAAACAGGTAAACATTATTGTAGAGTACATCAATGACCATCTGGGAGAGGAGTTGGATTTGAATATTTTAGCTGATAAAGCAAATTTTTCTCCGTTTCATTTTCATCGGATAATGAAAGCATTTCTTGGAGACTCATTAGGTGCATACATAATGCGGTTGAGAGTAGAGACTGCAGCTCGCCTTCTCAGATATACCGAGTTACCGATTCAGAATATTGCATACCGTTTGGGGTATGATGTACCCTCTTCTTTGTCGAAAGCTTTCAAATCGTTTTATAGAATTTCTCCGAAAGAATTTAGAAACAATAAAATGTACACGATTATGAAACCATCATTATTAAACGAAGATTTAAAACTAAAAGCGCCTAAAATTCAGGATTTAGAGTCGAAGAAAGCCATTTATATTCAATTGATAGGAGAGTATTCGAGTTTGGATTTCGAGGGGACATGGACAAAGCTATGGCAATATGTGAAAGAGAATAAACTATTTAGTGCAGGCATAGAACATCTTTGTATATATCATGACGATCCTAAAGTAACAGCATCGGACAAACTTCGTACAGATGTTTGCTTAACAATCCATAAACCGGTTCAGGCAAAGGGAGAGATAGGATTGAAAGAAATAAAAGGAGGTAAATATGCTGCTTTTCTCTATCAGGGTTCTTACGAGCACTTAGGAAGTGTATATGATACTATTTATGGGAAATGGTTGCCCGAAAGCGGATATAAATTGAGGGATGTGCCGGCATTCGAAAAATATGTCAACAATCCATCGGATACACCGGAAGAAAAATTGAAGACAGAGATTTATGTTCCGATAGAATAGATTTAATAATAGCTGAATAATTTTATTCAGCTATTGTTTTTTATAAGATATTCCGATAAACTCTAATTCAATCTCATGAAATTAGCTTCATCTTTAATATAATAATATAATCCCATGCTCATATTAAGATATGTGCATGGGACTGTTTAATCTTGTTCAGTATTGAAATATTCTAAGTTTTAGATGCAGAAATAGTAAATTAGTTTAAATATGTTATATTTGCAATATTTTACAAAATTTACATAAAAACATGAACAAAACTATTTTTTATTTAGCAACAATTTGTATTTGCATTTTTGTTGGATGCTCTTCTGAAAATGAGTATTATGATCCTATTTTAACAACCAGTATCCCTGATATTTAGGTGGTTACATCTAGGAAAGTATCAGGGTTGCGGTCGGCTAGAACAGGAGAGGAGAGTGAAACTATACTTAAATTTAAAGATGAGGAAACTTTAAATAAGACTAAAGTAATGCTCGAAAACATGACAAAATATGAACAGGCTGAATGGTTAGCTAAATTACAGGGTTTTACATCGCTGGCAGAATTGTATAAACAGGCTATGAGTGAGGCGGAGAGTTATTATGAACGTCCTAATGGCTATGAGGAATTTAAAGCTAAATATCCAATGCTATATTATCCAGAAGAGGGAGATGACTATGGTGCTTATTTGCCACTGAAGGACGAAATATCGGCAACTTTTAGCAATGAAAATGGACATTTCATGGTGGGGGAAGAAGTTATCGAAGAGGATTTTGTAAATAATTATTCAGATCTCATAGAGATGGGCAAAGCGGATATCGGGGAAGTTGTAGACTATACTGAAGGAGAAGTCATAAATGATACAATTTCGATATTTCCTTCACAATTAAGAGCTGTTAATTATGGTGATGGGACTGCAATATATGCTTATTTTATACGAAATCATTCCGATTGGAATGGAACAAAAACTAAAGTTGGAGGAGATAAATACGAACATAATACTGGCTGGCGGCAAGTTGGTAATGGAAAAAAAATTAAGGTGACATTTGGTAGAGTAACAAGACCTGTATATAACATAGGTTTTTTGCCCAAAGGCTTTAAAATGGACTGGCATATTGAGGTTAGTTTTAGAAAAAAAGGTTTTTTAGGTATATGGTACAATTATTCGAGTGAAACAAATACTAGTATTTCACTCTATTATCAAGAACCTGATATAGCACCAGTACATAAGTATTGGCATTCAACAGGAACATCTTCTCATGACCATTATTTTAGAACAGAACGTGAACATTTAATTCAGCCATGGTATGATAGTTGGGGAAATGTATACGATGCGGATAACAGGAAAAAACAATCTATACAATGTTTATACCGTATGTATGGATATATGGCTTTCCTAAAGATAGAGTACAAAGGTATGTCAACCCCGATGAATTTGATTTTTATGAATATGAATGATTTATATGGCTATACAGCATATGTAAGTGATAAACTATATTGATTAATTTATGAAAAAAAAAACATGGTATTTAGTAATTCTATTTTTTGTAGGATTGCCTATTTATGCTCAATTAGGAGTTAAAGGCGGATTAAATATTTCTTCTGTTAGAAATGATGGATATGATAACTCTTATAATTTAGGTTTTAATATAGGAGGATTTTATGATGTCCATTTATCTAAGAAGTTTTATTTTCAACCACAATTGTTGTTTTTATATGAGCCTTATAGTCGAGAATTGCCAGAAATGAATAATGATAAAGTTATATATAAAGATAAATCTAATTCATTCTCTTTGTCTATACCAGTCCTGTTTTCATATAGATATCCAATAAAAGATAATCAAAAAATATCAGTAGATATGGGCCCTTTCTTGTCATTTGGGCTATTTGGTGAAATAGAAGCTAAATTATGGGAAAATAATATTTTAACTGAAAATTACACAACAGATTTGTATACAGATATTAGAGATATTTTAGATGCTGGGTTAATGGGTGGTGTGAGTTATGAATATGAGCAATTTATACTCTCAGGACATATAAAATATGGTCTAACACGAGTAACGTCTTATGACAAAACGATATCTTACTTAATATCTGTTGGATATAAATTTAAGAAATGATATATAAACCATTATTAGAGTAACTATTGGCTTATTTTGTATTTGAATTTCATTATGGACATATAAAATATGTCTTAGAGTGAGGTTATAATAGCCGGATATCAGAAATGCTATTCGGCTATTATCTGTATAAAAGTATTTCTCTTAGTTTTTCTTTCTTCTCTGCTGTAAGTTTCAGTTCTTCTACCATATATTCATCCACCGAACCACTTTTCCTGATCATACAGGTTTTTGCATAATTCAGGTAAGCCAAGTGTGATTGGCATATAACAGTCGCAGCTTCTTGCATTTGCTCAGGCAGAAAACGCGCTTCCCCCATTACTTCGGCTTCGTTTATGTATGAGTTCGACAGCAGATATTCTTCTTCGTTTATATCGCTGGGTATCCCTAATGCACGAAGTAAGAAGTAGTTGGCTAATCCTACACGGTCTTTTCCCAGATAGCCCTGAAATATGATGGGATAATTATTCTCGTCACATAGTATATCGAAGAATTTGGCGAATTCGGCTGCGTAGTTTTCCACTAATAATTTATAAGCATCCTGCGTAAAAATTAAAGCATCTCCTCTTAAAAAACTTCCATCAATGATTTTCTCCCTGATATAGGCACGATTTTCTGTCCGCATGGGAATATTGACCATATTGGCGGCTTTATACGAACTCGGATACAGTTCGCGCTCTTCATTATCCCTGAAATCTACGATGGTTTTTATTTTGAGAGCGTCCAGCTTTTTTGCATCACTAGAAGAAACTTCGGATAATTCTCCCGAGCGGTATAACTTTCCCCATTTTACTTGTTTGCCCTCCCGTGTGTAGTATCCTCCTACATCTCTGAAATTTTGGAGGCTATCTAATTTGAAAAAACGGTTTGTGATAACACCTGAGAAAGTATTCTTGACTTTTAACCGAAAAAATTTCCGGTTGATAGGGTCTTGAGTCGGAATGCTTGCTATATAATCGTTTACTTTTGTCTTTAATACAGGAGGTTCTGCAAATAGAGAATCGTTTTCTGACATATATATACTGACTTCATTATTCTTGTCTTCGGACGAAACTTCCCATTTTATGGTGTAGTTCCCCATCTTATCTCTTTCGCAGAAAAAAGAAAATTGGGGCTCTTCCGAGCACCCTGTGCTAAGAAGAAAAGACCCGAATAAGAAAAAACTAGCCAGATTTTTAACTTTCACTCCTATTATTAAGTTGATTTCGAATACCAATTTATCAAAAAATAAAGAAGGATGAAAGAATAATCTCTTTCATCCTTCTTATTTTAGCATTATTTAAAACACTAAGATTTCATTATGTATAATCTTATGGTTTTTTAGTGGCAGCTTCTGCTTTGATCGTTTTTAGTATATTCTCCGGAATACCAATCTGGTAACCTTGCGATGAGAATAGTATACCTCCGGCATCAGATAGGTAAATCATCAATGGGAAATTGTTGGTGAACTCTATTTGCAAAGCTCCGGCTGTTGCATTTAGAAGAGCTCTTCCGTTATCGTGTGCCCAAAGTGATTGCTGAGGTAGATTTTTGAATACGGATGGATCAAATGCCTTGCTGATCTTATCATCAGGTATTATGAATAATACACCACCTCCCCATTCGCTCAGTTCTGCCTGTTGATTAGGAATATCCTGAAGAATGTGTTTTGTAGGTTCTTTATCCGGATCAGCGAAACATATCATAACGCCTTTGCCATTAGAGATTTCTTTTAATGTCTTCTTAGAACCATCTGCTAATGTAATGATGCTGTTAGGATCGACAATTCCCTGTACCTGAATACGTCCTTCTGTTTTTGGCAATTCAATATCCAATGATTTCTTTTCTCCTTCATTTACTGTAAAGTATTTGGTAGTAATGGTTACCGAGCCATCATTAGCACGACTACCAACTAACAGGCGGTAATAACCTGCATCTACAGATACTGTTCCCGGGAGCTTTTTCAAAGCCTCTTCTGTTCTGAATTTAAGAGTAACAAAGTCTCCATCCACATATTTAGCAATTGTATAGTGAGTAGAGTAAGCCGGCTTCACGATGTTAGACGCTGAATTTATGAATGTAACAGATCCTTGAGGATATTTTGTTTCGCTTTCACCAGTTAGGTTTACGTTTACCCATTTGCCATTTGCATAGTATTGTGGACGAGAAGTCGAAGGTTCTATGCGGGCAGGTGTTCCGTTGGAACGGCATAGTGCCACGAATAAAATATCCATAGAACGGCTATCAACTATACCTAATTCATCCGCTCCTTGTGGAGTGATCGGGCATTTGTAGTAGTTGCCTTCTTCGTCCAGTTTAATATTACTTTTAATGTATTCGATGATTTGTGCAGGACTAGCGTTTCCGTCTATCTTTTTCTGTAAGTATTCTCTCCAAGGCTTGATTAGCTCCAGGGCAATACGTGGAGAATATACAGTCGATGCGATCAAGTCTTTTGGTATATCTTTAGATAATTCTGTTTGTTCAGCTACATCCATATGTGCTTTTAAGAAAGCAGCCGGAGTATCACGCAAATCTTTCTCTAATAAAGATGCAAGGAATGGGAATAATAACGGGTTTCCTTTTTTCTCAGTCATGAAAGATTTTATGTCTTGCCAGTTACCTTGTGCATTATTCAGATATTTCCATGTATCATTCTCGTTCAATCCCATTTCTTTCCCGAATGCACGGGCATCAGCTTCGGTGATGAAAGTACTCATATAAGCATTGCGAATAGAGTCCTCATGTGCTAAGCGCTCAGCATTTGCGGCGATTTTCTCAGGAGCTAATTCTTTTATGGGTTGAGGTGCAGGTGGGTTGATTACAATAGTCTCTGTGTAATCATTACCCGGAGCTTTATCAAGTACAATAGTTAACTCCGGACTATTTGGTTCTGATTTTGCATAACCGTAACTTTTACCATCTGTTGCCCATACAAATAAATCTCCATTACCTGTCATTACAGAGGCTTTGCCTTCTTCTGTTGTTTTAGAAGTAGTGATAGGGTAGTATTGAGCATAGTTGTAAACATTGAAAGATACAGTTGCATCTTTTACGGCTTTTCCGTCTTTGTCGACTACCTTTACTGCTGCTGTGCGAGTATCGGCATAGTTGGAAAGAAGGTTGATCACCGAATAGAGGTCTTTATTTTCATTCTTCTCTTCCGGACCATTATAAGGACCAAATACGTTGGTGTGCACCATCATGGCTCTTTTGGCAGGTCCTGTAAACCATGCTACATCCAATTCAGGTTCTGGTTCACATGCTCCCAGATAATGCCATTTGCCATCGATCCATACTTCTACCCAAGCATGGTTATCGTCAGTGTGCGCCCAACGTGGAGTATAGCATTGGCGTGCAGGAATACCTACAGCACGCATTGCAGTAGTTGTGAAAGTGGATTCCTCTCCACAACGTCCCCATGCTGTTTTGATAAGTGCCAATGGTGCTGAAGTTCGACCATCTGTGGCACGATAGTTTACTTTCTCATGACACCAGTGGTTTACCTCCAGTGCAGCCTGCTCCATCGTCATGCCTTTGACACGATCTTTCAGTTCTTCGAAAAAAACTTCACGGGCGTTATCCAGATTTTCATTGTTGATACGATGTACTAGCACAAAATGACGGAATACATCTTCGGGGATGGTTTTTCCCCAATCGAAATAGTCGCGAGCTTTGAATGCTGTACGAACCTGATTTAAATGAAATTCGCCATCATAGTCAGCCAAATCGGACAGAGGCATGTAAGCATATAGGAATTCTAATGCTTCGCGTTCTTCAATAGTAAGATTTTCGTTGAATACAGAAAACAAAGCTTCGCTGCGATTAGCAGCCAGTTGTTTTCTTTTTTCGAATTGTTCATGTACTTGATTGCGATATGCTTCATCTTTGAGGAAATGCTCATTGTTTTGCTTACAAGATGTGGTAAGCAGCAATCCTCCTAAAGCAAACAGATACAATACTTTTTTCTTCATTCTTCTTTGGTATATTTGGGTTTACTTCTCAATGCCTAATAATTCTACTTCAAAGATCAGATTGGAATAAGGTGGAATAGCACCTGCTCCCCCTCTTTCGCCATAAGCGAGGTCGTAAGGAATATATAGCATCCATTTAGAGCCCACAGGCATCAGTTGAAGGGCTTCTGTCCAACCTTTAATTACTTGACCTACACCAAGTACAATCGGTTCACCTCTTTTGTAACTGCTGTCAAACTCTGTTCCGTCGAGCAAAGTTCCTCGGTAATGCACTTTTACCTGGTCAGTAGCTGTTGGTATTTCTCCTGTTCCTTGTTGTACGATTTTGTATTGAAGTCCGCTTGGAAGAGCTACTACACCATCTTGCAGTTTATTCTGCTCCATAAATTTGTTTCCTTCTTCGATCTGGGAAGCATACTCCTGTTTTTTTAGTTCTTCAGCTTTTTCATTTACCTTTTCCATTTGTTGCTGGAAAATAGCTTCACCATTGTCGACCAAAGGAGTATTGTTTAACAGGATGTCTTCGATTCCTTTGGCTATCAATTGCATATTAAGGTTTTCTACTTTTGTTTGCTGAGACAACCCATCTGCCATTTTATTTACCTGATCACCGATGCCTAAGCCTACTATCCGCACTTTTTCTTCGGGAGTAGCCAATAATCCTTCTTTAAGAGCATTTATGAAAGTCTGCATATTTTGCTCTTTTGTAGCCTCATCGTTGAATAGTCCCATCTGTTCAAGATATTGTTTCATTCCTTGATTTGCCAGATTGATACCATAAGTGTAGGATAGAGTGTCTACATCTGTTTTGACGGAAAGTTGTTGATTTTGTGATACTGATTTAGTCGATTTTTTTCCACTGGTCTGGGTATATCCAAAAGAAAAGTTTAGCATAGCGAATGTGCTAACCAAAAGTAGAGTTCTTTTCATTTCTAATACTAATTGTTATTCAAGTTTAATTCAGGAAATAAAAGTATGAAATTTTTAGGAAAAAGAGGGTTAAAACTTCTTGTTAATCAGAAAAACAAGCCATTTCAGTGCTTAAAAATAAAGAATAATTATCGAAATGTCATTTTATAAGTGGTTTATCGCTTTGTATTTTTCCTGATAATTCGATTATGTAAAATATTTTAGCTACTTTTGTAGCCGTTTTTAAGTGAATTGAGATTCTTGAATTTAATTACTGCATAGTGAGAATCTAAAACATCTGAATTATCTTCACAGATAAAGTGAGTGGGCTAAGAGTCTTATATTCCGTTTAAGAACATAAATCGAAAGGAGAATTGGCAACCATTGAGGGTTGATGACTTTCCGTATTGGAATTTAATTTATGTTGGAATTGATTATTCCTCTTTTTCTTAGTCGTAAGATGGTGGGCAAAAGAATAGTTGCTTCCAAGAAATCTTGTAAAAATTTTTAATGAAGACATTTGAAGAATTAGGTGTTGCCCCCGATATCCGCAGGGCAATAGAAGAAATGGGTTATGAGAACCCGATGCCTGTACAACAGGAAGTTATCCCGTATTTATTAGACGAAATCAGGGATGTAATCGCACTAGCACAAACAGGAACAGGTAAAACTGCTGCCTTTGGTTTACCTTTATTACAAAAAGTAGATATTAAAAATAAAGCGCCTCAGGCGTTGATATTGGCACCTACACGCGAGTTGTGTTTGCAAATAGCAGGTGATCTGGCAGACTATTCAAAATATATCGATAATCTGAAAGTTCTTCCTGTATATGGAGGTTCGAGTATAGACAGCCAGATAAAAGCATTGAAAAGAGGAGTACATATTATTGTAGCAACTCCGGGACGTTTGATCGACCTTATCAATAGGAGAACGGTTGATCTGGAAAACGTTAAATATGTGGTTTTAGATGAAGCGGACGAAATGTTGAATATGGGATTTACCGATAGTATCGATGAGATATTGTCAAAAGTTCCTGACAGCCGTTCTATGCTGTTGTTCTCTGCTACTATGCCGAATGAAATAGCTAAGATCACCCGTAAGTATATGAAAGAACCTAAAGAAATTACGATAGGTCGTAAGAATGAGGGTTCGAATAATGTAAAGCATGTATACTACATGGTGCATGCTAAGGACAAATATCTGGCACTGAAACGTATTGCCGATTATTATCCGAATATTTATGGTATTATATTCTGTCGTACTCGTCGCGAGACGCAGGAGATTGCTGATAAACTGATCCAGGATGGCTATAATGCAGATTCGTTGCATGGTGATCTGTCTCAGGCACAGCGTGACTATGTAATGCAGAAATTCCGTCAGCATACTCTTCAACTTCTGGTTGCAACGGATGTCGCAGCACGTGGATTGGATGTGGATAGCTTGACTCACGTAATCAATTATGGTTTGCCTGACGATATCGAATCTTACAACCACCGAAGTGGTCGTACAGGTAGAGCAGGGAAAACAGGTACTTCGATAGCTATTGTTCACGTGAAAGAAAAAGGAAAGATCCGTGAGATCGAAAAAATCATGAACAAGAAATTCGAAGTAGGTTCTGTACCCAAAGGAGATGCTATTTGCGAAAAACAATTATTCAGCCTTGTGGATAGAATTGAGAAAGTGAAAGTAGATGAGGAAGAAATTGCACGTCTATTGCCTTCTGTTTTCCGTAAATTGGATTGGTTAGAGAAAGAAGATATAATTAAACGAGTTGTTGCTTTAGAGTTTAATCGTCTGATCGATTATTATCGTGATGCAGATGAGATAGAAACTCCTTCTGATAGATATACACGTGAAGATAGAGGAACGAGAACACGCAGTAGAGGTGGAGACCGTTTCGAGTCGAGAGGTTCGGGTGGTTCGCGTTCTGCCGAAAAAGGATATTCACGCTTGTTTATTAATGTCGGACGTACAGATAATGTAAATCCTGCTACATTGATGGGATTGATTAATGATTTTGTACCCGGAAAGGTAAGAATCGGACGTATCGATTTGATGCAGAACTTTTCTTTCTTTGAAGTTCCTGAGGGTGATACTAGCAAAGTGATTAGTGGGCTGAAAGGACAGGAACAAAACGGTCGTCGTATTTCTGTAGAGGTAGCACAAGGTGGTGCACCTGCCGAAAGAAGAGATAGTAGCAGGAGAAGAAGTTCTTCGGAAGGACGCAGCCGTGGTGGAGATTTTTCTTCGAATAGAGACTCTCGTGGAGGTTCGGATTCGGGAAAGAAAGAACATCGTAAAGGTCAAAGAAAACCTAAGTATTCGTAAATAAATCGAATGATTGATATATAAATGAAGACCGCTCAATAATGAGTGGTCTTTTTTTATTTGAATATAAAGTAGGGTGACAGGCGTTGAATATCTCTTGGCGTAAAATCCTTGTTTTCTGATAAATCATCCCATGAATTGATTTTATCTTTTTCGCGGACAGTTAAAATGGTTCTTATCTGTTTCTCATTTAAATAAGGATGCTTGGCCAGTTGTTCAGAGCTGACTTTATTTATATCTATTGTTTTATGTTTGTTTTTTATAATGAGGTAGGGCAGTATTTGGCTGAATTTATTTGTGGTTATTCCTTTTATCTCTTGTAATTGCTCTAAAGAGTAAAAACCACCAAGGGCTGTTCTGTATTCGATAATTCGTGCGGATAAAGTAGCTCCAATTCCGGGAATACGCGTTAATGTATTTGCAGAGGCAGAATTGATATCTATTATTTGTCCGGCATTAAGTTTG
The DNA here is from genome assembly GCA_032477055.1 of Dysgonomonas sp. Taxonomy (GTDB): domain Bacteria; phylum Bacteroidota; class Bacteroidia; order Bacteroidales; family Dysgonomonadaceae; genus Dysgonomonas_A. Next base: position 113,250 of record JAWDXP010000004.1, read on the forward strand.
GTAGAGTTGTTTTTCGATGGCTTTCTTATTGTTTCTTTTATCTCTTCGGGGTCTTTATTGTTGTCAGACATAAAAGGAACCTGTTCCATCGTTTCCTCAAATTCCCTGAAATCCTTTTGTGTTTTTTCTGTCTGGGAAATATATGATTCAGGTATTTCTGTAAAATTGTTAAGGTAAATAGAAATACCTCCTGCAATACATATTAATACAAGTAATAGAATAATGGCTATTCTATCACCTTTAGAGAAATATAGGGAATCTTTCCATTTAGCCATATTAGAATATGGGAAAGGGGAGACTTATTTTTTTAAGAAAAGGGCTAGTTCTCGTATCGCTTTTGCCCGGTGGCTTATTTCGTTTTTAACATCCAAACCAAATTCAGCAAATGTTTTATCATATCCATCAGGCTGAAAAATGGGATCATATCCAAATCCGGCAGTTCCTTGAGGGAATAGGGTGATAGTGCCTTCTACTTTTCCTTCGAATAAATAACGTTTTCCTTCTAGTATTAAGGCTATGACAGTTCTGAATCGGGCTTTTCGGTTAGTCTTATCTTCCAGTTCGGATAATACTTTTTCCATATTGGCCACAGAATTCTTATCTTCTCCCGCATATCGTGCCGAATATACTCCCGGAGCATTATTTAATGCTTCCACTTCTAATCCGGTATCGTCTGCAAAACAGTTATATCCATAGGTATTCCATAGATAATCTGCTTTTATCATTGCATTTTCTTCGAGAGTATCTCCTGTTTCGGGTATATCTGTATCATCCCCGATGTCTTTTAATCCTAAGATTGTATATCGCTTGCTTAATAAAGACTTAACTTCTTCCAGTTTATGTTCGTTGTTCGTCGCGAAAATCAGTTTCCTCATTCGAATGTTAATTTCTTCTTCTATTTCTCATGCTACGCACCGGAGTAGACTTTTGTTGCTTTGCCTCTCTTTGTATTTGTGCCCTGTCCGAAGCTTCACTCGTTTCTGTATCTCCTTTAATAGCTTTGCCTTTGTTATTCTTTTTCGATTTGCTGGCTACTGCTGCTCTATCGGCAATGCCTATAGAGTCATTATATACCCAAAGATTTTCGTTAAACTGTTTAAGCTGAGTTTCTATCTTTTGTTGTTCTTTCTTTAGAGAATCACCTTCAAACTGTTCTGCAAGAGTACGGTTTGTCATATTAGTTGTCTTAACAATCTCTCCATCGAAATTATGTTTTACGAAAAAGTCATTGATAGTATGAGTAGATGCATTATTCAGACTCGATATCATTATAGGCATACGTGATGCGTATGGTCTAACCTCTTCGTAAGGAACCCAAAACAGAGGGAATCGTGAAAGTCCTGAAGCATCGTATTCCTGATACATCATTACCGGACAAATGGCTTCGGTTTTGATATCTACTACCGAATTGTTTTTATCGAAATACCATGTCTCTTTGATATAATATCCCCTAATTTCTTCGCCGGGTATATCTGCCGGATCAACATGATATTTGCCTTCTTCTGTTACTGTAAAAGGAATATCAAACTTTAAGAAAAATGCTGAATCTATCTTCATTTTGTATTGCTCGGAAAATCTCTCCGAACCATCCAGCTGATACTCATATACATCTATTGTACCATTGAGTACATGACTAAACAGCATGGAAAATAAATTTTGCCTTTCTCCAATAGGTCTGACCGGATAATATAGAGCTGCATTTTTTTCTTTTTCTAAATCCAAAAAGCGGTAGATCTCTCGCATCCAAGTAACATCTCCTATATCCTGAGTCTGAGCCTGGTTCATTATTTGGGCTCTTACAGTAAGTTGTTTGTCTCCGGATTGATTATTTTGTTGAGCTTGTCTTCTAGCCAGACGATCGCGTAATGTACCTTCTTGTTGCGCATGAAGATTAGCTCCGGTTAATAAACCGCAAATGCCTATTATCGTTATCAGAAGTATTCTTTTCATCTTATAAATTCAATACGAACTGTTTTATTTCCACTTTTTAATTGAGTCTAACTTCTAAACTCGGTATATCCCTTTCCACACCATCTCTTCCTCTGGCTTTCACATCAGAGATAAGGAAAGTTTTTCCACGCCCTAATTGCCTGATCAAAGCTTTCTGTTTATCTGTGAATTGTCCGCTATTGGATGTCTCGGGGATACGGTTACCCATGCCATCATATATTACAACACTAAAGCGCAGCACTGTAAATTGTCTGTCGAGTAGTCCATCGTCAATAGCTGCTTTCAATTCAGAAACATTCAGGATAGTTGTCTTTGCTATTCTGTTACCACTTTTGAAGCGTTTTATGTTGCCATTTGCATCAGGATATTCAAAATATGGTGTTGGGTCTGGTAAAAGACGCACCCTGAACTCCTGCTCATTGATAAGGGAATTATTTCTTGTATTATAGATAGATATCTTCATATTAGTTCCGGCTTTCGTCGGTGTTGCGATCCATCCCCCGTCATTCGATTTTCTTATTGATCCATTAGTTGCTATAGGTCTTATCTGGTCGTTAGAAAGTCCGGGAACAGAAATAGACATCTTATTGTCCTCCCCTTGATAAAGGACATTTGCATCTGTTACCTGTATGGTCGATATCTTAGGTACTACATGATACTCACTTCTGAAAGGAATTGGTTTAGGTTGCCCGTCCTCACCTTTTACAAATAGATTTCCGGAAAATACTTTGTTCACTCCCGGTGCTCCGGCTCCTATGGAGAATGTTCCATCCGGTTTGATGCCCGGAATACTGAATGTTGGTCTTTGGGTTGTGTCAACAGCCGATAGGACAACTTTACCTTCGTAAGCACCTCCGGCCATCACATATTCAGCTTTTGGTATAACTCGAGCTTCCAAAAGATTTACACGGTAATCACTTGCATCAATACTATTATACAAATATGTAAGTACTTCCCCTTGTGTTGCTCTGATATCACTTTGGATTTTTGTCAATAAAGTGATAGCAGCAGAGGTCGGCATTTCCTCAAAATAGGTTTCTTCCCAGTTCCTGTTATTCCATCTGCTCACTTTCGGAACCTCAGTGTTCAACCTTTCTTCAATACTGCGCTTTTGTTCCTCGCTGGGTAGCAGGTTGGCGGCAAGGCTTCGGTATGTGTCTATTGCATTGCGAAGCTTTTCACCTTCTTTGTTTGTAGGACCTAGCATTATTACAGAAGCCGGACCTAGTTTATCTTTACGTTCTATTTTATTTACATCAGCATTTTTACCGTCTGCTTCGATTGCTATTTTGACTTTTAAATCCTGAATATAATTAAATAGTTTGTCTGATTCCTGAGTTAGGTTCTGAGCCTCTTTAAATCCTTCCCCCGCTTTATCGGGATTATCCCCAAAATATTTAGTAAGTTTTTGAGTCGTAAGATTGTTTTGAGATTCAGTACTCTTTATTGTTTGTTTCAATCCGTCTTCTACCAAATCGAATCCATCCAGCACTTCAGCAGGTACATTCAGTGCAAGCATGGCAATGAAAACCAGATACATCAGGTTTATCATTTTTTGTCTTGGTGATCTTGGATTATTTGATGCCATATAATATTGTTATAAAACGAATATCTAAGTTTACTTTCTATTAAGGTTGGGTAGGGGTATTTCCTCCTATATTCGGATTAAATCCGCCTCCCATGTTCATATTGGTCGTCATTGCTTGTAGCAGTCTGGCATAAACACGGTTAAGTTCCGATAACTGCTGTGCCATTTTTTCTGTTTCATTTTTGAAAATAGAGCTATCAGCAAGAGAACCGTCATAAAGCCTCTTAATGCGCTCTAATCCGGCATTGATGTGTTCGATAGTATGTATCTGTCCGCTTATTCCTTTAAGCTGTACTTCATAAATCGTATTTAGTCCGGCTATATTTCGGTTGAGTGCTTCGAGTTGCGCTACATATCCTTGCGTATTGCCTTCTATGCCATTAGAGCTTCCGATAAAGGCTTGGAGAGAGTCTGCTATTTTGCCTAAAGATTCTGTCGCTTTCGCGAATTTCTCCATATTGTCTGTCATCTGAGCAAGTTGAGCCACATCGTTATCCGAAATGTCTATGCTTCCTCCTGTATGGCTTCCAGAACCACCTGCTCCTCCTCCAATAATTGTCACATTTCCGGATGGGGCGCTACTACCAGAAGAAGTAGACAAAGGTTGTTGAAGGTTACCTGTACCGGATCCTTGTGAGCCTGTACCTCCACCAATAACAACTGTGCTTCCTCCGGAACCACTGCCGGAACTTCCTCCTCCTGCATATCCGCTTCCTCCTGTATTACTAACTGTACTAGTCGCTCCTGATGAAGTACCAGACGGAACTGATGTTGATTGTATAGCAGGACCGCCGCTTGTAGATTGAGGCGTAGCTGATTGTATTTCTTGAGGTTCTCTTTGAGCTCTCGGGATGAAATCTTCATTATCTGCCAATGCAGGATATACTTCTTCCCATTTGTACTCTTTGTCCGGTTTTTCAAATGCAGATATTAAGAATACGATTGCCTCGGTAATCATACCTATCATTAATAATGCATCTCCGAAACGCCAGTGAAGAATTTTTGCCATTGCTCCAACGATGACAATTGCTGCACCGACACTATATGCTATATTGAAAAAGCGTTTGCCGGAACTGCTATCTAAAAACTTCTCCAGAAAGTTCTTATATTTTCTATATTTTTTACCCATGGTTATATATCTTCTATATGAAAGTTAGCCTATATTATCTTCTTGATTTTGAAAATCCTATTTGTGATCTTACACAGCGGAACCCAATGTATGAGCGGGGCTGGTTTTGATATTCATAGTCGCGCATATCCCCTCTTATAAAGCGTCCTACATCTTTCCATGAACCGCCTTTTATAACCTTTTTCTTTATAGCATAAGGATCTTCTTTAGCCGCATTGTATTTGTATTCAGGATTCAGGTCGTTCATTAGTTTACTTCCTGCTTCTGTATAGGTCGTAGATGTCCACTCCGAGACGTTCCCTGCCATGTCATATAGCCCAAATACATTTGGTGAGTAACTACCTACACGGGATGTTATCAAATTACCATCCTTTGTATAATTTCCTTCACCCGGTTTGAAGTTTGCCATGAAGCAGCCATCTTCTGTAACAGTTTCTTCCGTATCCCAAGGATATTTATTTTCCGTCCTACCACTACGGGCGGCAAACTCCCATTCACCTTCTGTTGGCAGGCGGAAAGACTCTATATCTCTATCTTTAGACCCCATGCCCATTCGGTAAAACATTGTCCTCCATTCGCAGAACGCAGTCGCTTGCTCCCACGTTACACCTACAACAGGGTATTCATTATATCCTGCATGAGAAAAATACATGCGCATATAAGGCTCGTTGTACGAATTATTGAAGTCATTGACCCATACTGTGGTGTCAGGATATATATTTACAATCTTAGTATTTACAAAATCGAATAGTGAACTTAAAGGACGGTTAATAGTCATATTCACGACCTGACCTTCTTCATCAATAAATGCTGTATCTTTCGATATCATGATTATTTCGTTAGGGTCAACCTGAATATCTGTGTTCAGTACTCTATCGGAAGGATTCAGCCTGTTATAGCGTTTAGCAGCTTCTGTATGGTCAAACCATTCATATCTGAAGTTAAGCTGAGAGGGTGCTATTCCCCTGATTCCTGTAATCGGATTTATTTCAGTAAGACTCATAATGGCGCGTTCTTCATCTTCAGTCGGACGTTTCCATGGAATTGCTTTTTTCCAGTTTAGGTATGGAGTAATAGGATCTCCATAACGGTCTTCTGTTATTTTAAAAGTTTCGTCTCCACCATATGCCGGATCTGCTAATCTCTCACGGATGATGGAATCTCTCACCCAATAAACAAATTGGCGATACTCGGAGTTGGTTATTTCTGTATCGTCCATCCAAAAAGCATCTACAGATATACCTTTAGGGTTAGCATTTGCACCCCATAAAGAATCACTATCGGCAGGGCCCATTGCAATATGTCCTTGCGAAACTAATGCCATCCCATATGGTGTGGCTTCTGCCCATGACGAACTCTTGGTTCCGACTAATTCGCCTCCTACACTGCCAGCGCCTCCGGCGCCTCCGCAAGAAGTGAGAACAAGTGTTGTAAAAATGAACGCAAATAATAAATTCTTCATATAATTTATAGAGAATCTAGATCCCATTATACTCAATTCTTATATATGTTTTATCGTTAGTGTCAGAGCAGCCTTATACTCTTATGACTATATTGTCCCTTTTTTTTCTGTTTCATCGGTATTGTATACCGAAGAAAGAACTCATGAGTTCCGTTACTGGCTTTCGAAATATCGGAAGTTGATAGGTCAAAAGCATATCCTGCATCGAATCCCAATATGTTCATCCCCAGCAAAAATACAAAACCATCGTCTTTTCTCCAAGATATACCACCATTAAAGATTTTGTTGTATACAACTCTGGCTGTAACATCACATTGAAACACAGCCTCATCTGCTTTCACGAGGATGGACGGTTGTAACTCATACAACGGATTACGCAGCTTAAAATTGTAACCTGCTGTCAGATAATATACCCGCGCAATATAAGATGATAGGTTTTCATCTATTTCGAAACTAGGTTGTAACAAATGAGTTGTGGAAAGTCCTACATAATAGTTCGGACCTAACCATGAAATCCCTATATTTCCGTCAACTTTCGAAGATTGAGAATTTACTTCTTGGATCAATCCCTCCAAGTCTTCTTGTTCCGCAGTATTTATCCTAGTGCCATCAAAACCTACACTGGTATAACTAATTTGAACACCTATATTAAGTGTATTCTTTTTAATCCGTTTTTTATAAACATATTGTCCGCCGACGTTTATGTTTTTGAATAACCCTATTGATTCGGTCATAGCTACTAAACCGACACCATGTTTACGACCCAAGAAAGTCAAAGGCATATCAGCATTTACAATTGCTGTTTTGGGAGCATTTCTTATCCCATCCCATTGCATCCTGTATAGAATACCGACTTGCAAGGTGTCATTTTCTGCAGCAAATGAAGGATTAAAGAAAGTTTTTGTTCTCCAATATTGGCTGATCTGAGGATCCCATTGTGCCTTTAATGTAAGAGAGAAACAAAAACTAATTACAAATATTAATAGCGAATATTTTACCTTCATTAATACCTCTGCTAAAAAGCTACTTTTTCAATATGGGGCTAAAAATACACTTTAATATTTGTAACCCAAAGAAATATATATAAATCTTAGTTCTTTTTCACATATGCAAGTTTACTCTGGATCTACCCAGTCGCCGTTATCTTTTATGAGCTGAATGAGCCTGTCTACGGCAAATTCGGTCGGAATATTTCTCTCTATGCAAGTTTGATTTTTGTATAAAGATATTTTTCCTCTTTCAGCACCCACATATCCATAATCGGCATCTGCCATTTCGCCCGGGCCATTAACAATACATCCCATTATTCCTATTTTCAGATGTTTCAGGTGTGATGTCGATTCTTTGATGCGGGCTACAGTAGATTGCAGGTCGAATAATGTGCGCCCGCAACTCGGACAAGATATATATTCGGTTTTACTCGTTCTTATTCGTGATGCTTGAAGAATGCCAAATGAGTAAGCATCTATGTTCTTCTCAGGAATATTTCCATCATTTTTTATCATAATGCCATTCCCAAAGCCATCCAGAAAGATAGTCCCGAAATCTATTCCTGCTTTTACCTGCAAGTCCTCAGGATCATTTTCCTGATACTCTCGTTGTAAGATAACGGGTGTTTTCCAATTATTATTTAATAATGTGTGTATGAATGCCCTTTGTTCTCCTACACCATTTATATGGTTTGTGGTAAGTATGATAACTATATCTTTATGCTCTTTTAAGAATGAAAGGAGATCATTGGATAAATGAGGGTAAGACAATTCTATGAATTTTAGAGAAGTATTTGTATTGTCTATCTCTTTGTAATTGGTGCTGTCAAAGAGCGGATATGTATTTACTTCATTTTTCCATCCTGCAAAATCTATTATTGAAGGAATAGATTTAGGAGCTTTTTCCGGTAAAGTTTTACCTACATATATATAGTCTGGTAAGAAATGAGGATTGAATTCGAAATCTCCATTAGTTCGGTTCGATATAACAATAGGTAATTGTTCCTCTCCAATATTTTTGACAGAATAAGTTTTGCGCCTTGTATTTGAAAAATGAGAAAATTTAGAGTGTACTTCTCCTTTTATTTCTTCATGATTCTCTTTTTTAACAATATATTTTGCCATTTTTTTAGCAACAGGAACTTCTAATTCGGGATCTTCACTTAGCGAAACACGTATAGTGTCACCCAATCCATCAGAAAGAAGCGCTCCGATACCTACTGCAGACTTTATGCGTCCGTCTTCCCCATCTCCTGCTTCTGTTATGCCTAAATGAAGAGGGAAAGAAAGATTTTCTTCGTCCATTCTATTGACCAGTAAACGCACAGCCTGAGTCATGACAACAGTGTTGGATGCTTTCATAGAGATAGCAATATCCGTAAAATTCTGCTCTACACAAATACGCAAAAACTCCATACACGATTCTACCATCCCTTCGGGGGTATCTCCATAACGTGTCAAAATACGATCTGATAATGAGCCATGGTTTACGCCAATTCTTACAGCAGTTTTATGCTCTCGACATATATCAAGGAATGAGGTGAGTTTTGTCCTGATTTTTTCTAATTCCTGAGCATATTCCTCGTTCGAATACTCTTTACCATCAAATTTTTTTGCTCCGTCTACAAAGTTTCCCGGATTGATACGTACTTTTTCTACGTATTTGGCAGCAGCTTCCGCAGCACGCGGATTAAAGTGGATATCTGCAATCAAAGGAGTGTTATATCCTCGTTTTCTGATCTCTTTTTTTATGTTTTCGAGATTCTCGGCTTCTCTTACGCCTTGTGCCGTTAATCTGACATAGTCGGCTCCTGCCTCAATGATTCTTATCGATTGTTCTACACTTGCCTCTGTGTCATTGGTGTTGGTGCTGGTCATTGACTGAATTCGGATAGGATTGTTTCCTCCCAGGGGGGTATTCCCTATATGTGTGACAGAAGAATTTCTTCTTTTATAATTGAATAAGTCCATTGCTAATTTTTATTTATCTGAATATATAACAAAAATAGATATTTTTTATTGTAATGGACTAATTATTATTGGCTGTCATAAGGGTTAGAATGAAAAAAAGCTATCCATATTTGTGGATAGCTTTTCTGTTTTTTCTCGGAAAAAATTACTTTCTGATTCCAAGCTCTTTAATGATAGCACGATATCTTTCGATATCTTTTGCTGCTAAATAGTCAAGTAAACGGCGACGTTTACCTACCATCATTTTAAGAGAACGTTCAGTGTTATAATCTTTGTGGTTTGACTTTAAGTGACCAGTCAAATGCGAAATACGGTACGAAAACAAAGCAATCTGAGCTTCAGGCGAGCCAGTATCAGTGTTAGACTTTCCGTATTTAGCAAAGATTTCCTTCTTTTTTTCTGAATCTAAATACATAGTTTCGTTTTATATTAATTAAAAATTCGCTGCAAAGATAACAGTTATTTTCTGTTAAACAAAAGTTTATGTCTTATTTTGGCTTTTTAGATAGTATAGGCTCTTAAATATGTCTTTTATGTATTTGGATTCAATTTGCTGTCTTTTTTGATTTTTTTTCTTTAAAAATGTAAACTCGAAGTTACAATTTACTATATTTGTTTGCTTGAAAAAATAATGACTTGCAAAAATTATAATCTTTAAACTTGGAAAAAGGTTATTTCGGAGTTTTATAAAAAATAATTATTAAATATTATGGATTTGATTGATCAGATTGTTGCTCGTGCAAAAGCGCATAAACAACGAATTGTATTGCCGGAAGGAACAGAAGAAAGAACTCTGTATGCTGCAGACCGTTTGATTGCGGATGGAGTAGCAGAGATTATCCTGATAGGGAATGCAGGGGAGATACAGAAACTGGCTTCACAATTTGATTTGAAGAATGTTGGGAAGGCTATAATTGTAGACCCTAAAAAGCATGAAAAGAAAGAGGCTTACACAAATCTTCTTTTTGAACTGAGAAAGTCTAAAGGAATGTCGTTGGAGCAGGCTGGTCAGTTAGTCGAAAATCCATTATATTTAGCTTGCCTAATGATGAAAAATGGTGATGCTGATGGAGAAATCGCAGGTGCGGAAAATACGACAGGAGATGTATTGCGTCCTGCATTGCAAATCATAAAAACAGCACCGGGAATAAGTGTCGTTTCGGGAGCATTCTTGATGTTTATAGAAAATAATCAGTATGTGCCAAGTGGTGTTTTGGTTTTTGCCGATTGTGCAGTTACTCCTAATCCTACAGCTTCTCAATTAGCAGAAATAGCTGTGGCTTCTGCTCATACGACTCAGGCGTTAGTAGGTGAGAAACCGAATGTTGCATTATTAAGTTTCTCTACAAAAGGTAGTGCAAAAGATCCTATGGTAGATAAAGTTGTAGAGGCAACGCGTTTGGCGAAAGAGCTTGCTCCTGACCTGAATATCGATGGAGAAATGCAGGCTGATGCAGCTTTAGTTCCTTCAGTTGCGAAAAAGAAAGCACAGGATAGTTCGGTTGCAGGAAAAGCAAATGTTCTGGTGTTCCCTTCACTTGAGGTAGGTAATATAAGTTATAAACTGGTTCAGCGTTTAGCCGGAGCCGAGGCGGTTGGCCCTATCTTGCAAGGTATGGCTGCACCTGTCAACGACTTATCGCGCGGGTGTTCTATAGATGATATATACTATATGGTAGCAGTTACTGCAAATCAGGCTATCGCAGCAAAAAATAATAAATAAGAGATATGGCAGAAATAAAAGAACCTATCGAAGGTTTCGGATTAAGTAAAAAGGAACAAGAAAGAACCCTGTTCTCAAAAATAGGAATAGTGGGTTGTGGCAGAGATGGCAGACATATTGTAAATCTGACTGCACAATCGGGAATGGAGGTTGTATTTATCGAGATTTCTCAGGAAAAAATAAATGAAGCTGTAGAAGCTATAGAGCGTAATCTGGATACAAAGATTGAAAACTGGGGACTTACTCAATCGGAGAAGAGAGCAACCATGGGTAGGATCACAGGTTCTCTAGATTATAATGATCTTAAAGATTGCGACTTTGTGATCGAATGTATACGATATGATGCAAATGGAGAGCGTAGCACTGTATTGCGAAAAGAGGTATTTCGCAGGCTGGAGGAGGTTCTTGCTCCTGATGCTATTATTGCTACAAATGCTACTACCGTAGTGATAAGTGAACTGGCTGCAGAGCTCAAATATAAGGAAAGATGTGTAAGCCTACATTTTCCATTACCGCACAGTGATGCTCGCTTGTTAGAAATAGTGAGAGGAACTTTTACATCTCAGGAAGTTTTCGAAAGGATAATAAGGTTTTCAAATCTTATTAAGTATATGCCAATAGAGGTTCGTGAAAGCAGTGGACTAGTAAGTATGCGTTTATTGATCGCCATGTTGAATGAAGCTTGTGGTATTCTGATGGAAAATCTGGCATCGATGCAGGATATAGACAAAGAGTTTACCATTATTTACGGACAGAGGTATGGTGTATTCGAACTGGCAGATCTTCTTGGAATTGAAAAAATTGTCATGCTGATGGAAGATATGTTCCATGAATATGGGGACAGAAAGTACAAGGCAGCACCGGTTCTGTGGAGATTGTATCATTCTCGTCAGTATGGGGTAAATACGGGTAGAGGCTTCTATATTTATGATGATATGGGCCAGCGGATAGAACCTAATAATTTAATTTAATCAGAAGATAACAAAATGAAGATATTAGTATTGAACTGTGGAAGTTCGTCTATTAAATATAAACTTTTCGATATGGGGAGCAACGAGGTGCTTGCTCAGGGAGGAATAGAGAAAATCGGTCTGAAAGGCTCTTTCCTTAAATTCCCATTACCCAATGGTGATAAGGTTGTATTAGAGGGAGAAATCCTAGAGCATAAATCGGGTATAGAATATATATTAGGTGTTCTTACAAGTGATAAATATGGTTGTCTGAAATCGTTGTCTGAAATTGATGCGGTGGGGCACAGAGTTGTACATGGGGGTGAAAAATTCAATAAGAGTGTATTGATTACTGATGATGTTATAGAGAAAGTAGTCGAGTGCATAGAACTGGCACCTCTTCATAACCCACCTAACTTAGCCGGAATATATGCTGTCAAAGACCTTATGGGGGATATACCTCAGGTGGGAGTATTTGACACTGCGTTTCATCAGACTATGCCTGCACCTGCCTATATGTATGGTGTACCTTATTCGCTTTATGAAAAATATGCGATCAGACGATATGGTTTTCACGGAACCAGTCATAGATATGTTTCCCGACGTGTATGTGAATTCTTAGGCGAATCGTGTGAAGGAAAGAAAATTGTTAGTGCTCATATTGGGAATGGAGGGTCGCTGGCTGCTGTTAAAAATGGTGACTCGATCGATACAAGTATGGGTATGACGCCGGTAGAAGGACTTCTGATGGGTACTCGTTCAGGAGATGTTGATGCAGGAGTTCTTTCATTCATAATGGAAAAAGAAAACGTTGGTCCTCAGACAATGTCTACCATTGTCAATAAGTTCAGCGGATTGTTAGGTGTGTCAGGTGCATCTTCGGATATGCGTGAGATTCAATCTGCAATAGCTGAAGGAGATCAGAGGGCAAAGTTGGCCTATGATATGTTTACTTATCGTATTAAGAAATATATAGGGGCTTATGCTGCCGCTTTGCAAGGATTGGATATATTAGTATTTACAGGAGGTATAGGCGAGAATAGTTCTATTACCCGTGAAGATGTTTGTCAAGGTCTGGGCTTTATGGGAATAGAGTTGGATATTGATAAAAACAATGAGATACACGGCGACGAAGCTATCATTAGTACAAGTAACTCGAAAGTAAAAGTTGTAGTTATTCCTACAGATGAGGAATTTATGATTGCATCGGATACGATGAAAATAGTAAGTGCATAATTTAGTAGTACAGATGCAACAAAAAATATACCTTTGCATCTGTTTTATTAAAATATGCTCTTATTATAACCATGTATAAAAGGAATTCTTTTTATTTTCCGTCCGAATGGTATCCCCAAAGTGCTATTCAGTTGACATGGCCTCATGCGGAAACAGATTGGAATTATATGTTGGATGAGATAACTGCGTGCTTTATAAATCTGGCACGCACAATCCTCCAATATCAGAAATTAATAGTTGTTTGTCCTGATATTGCTTTAGTTAAGGCTCAACTGGAATTGAATACAATACCGGATAATCTAATACTTGTAGAACTGGAAACGAATGATACGTGGGCCAGAGACCATGCGGGTATTTCGGTTCTCGGAGAGAATAAAGAAAAATATATACTGGATTTCACATTTAATGGGTGGGGTTTAAAATTTGCATCAAATTTTGATAACCAGATAACCAGAGGGCTGTTCACTCAAAATATCTTTCAGAAAGAAGTGCAACTATTAAATAGAAAGGACTTTGTTTTTGAAGGAGGTGCAATTGAGTCGGATGGTAAGGGTACATTATTAACCACTTCTGAATGCCTCCTATCTCCTAACAGAAATTCATTTCTTACACAATCGCAAATTGAAGAAAATCTGCTTTCGACATTCGGAGCAGAGAGAGTTTTATGGTTAGACTACGGCTTTTTGGAAGGAGATGATACAGATAGTCATATTGATACATTAGCCCGTTTTTGTGATGAACATACTATTGTTTACGTGAAGTGCGAGGATAAAGGTGATATTCATTATGAAGCTTTATCTAAAATGGAAGAGCAACTGAGGGGCTTTGTTGACTATCAGGGTAATCCGTATGAACTTGTGCCATTACCGATGGCAGACAAAGTCGTTTTTGAAGGGGAAAGACTCCCTGCTACCTATGCGAATTTTTTGATAATGAACAATGTGGTTCTGATACCGTTTTATAATTCATCAAAAGATTTGGATGCTCTAAAACAGTTAGAGAAAGCTTTTCCAAATAAAAAGCTGGTTGGGGTAGATTGTTTGCCTATAATAAAGCAACACGGCTCATTACATTGTGTAACAATGCAATATCCGGAAGGATTTGTTTAAGGTTTAGAAAATATGAAGATAGGAATTATTCAACAAGCTAATACGGCTGATATTGATGGAAATATCAATAAACTGAAAAAAAATATTGAAAAGGCTGCTTCTCAAGGAGCAGAATTGATAATATTACAGGAACTGCATAATTCGTTGTATTTCTGCCAGACAGAGGATACTTCTTGTTTCGATCTTGCAGAAGAAATACCGGGAAAATCGACCTCCGAATTTGGAGAATTAGCTAAAAAATTAGGGGTTGTAATTGTGCTCTCTTTGTTTGAAAAAAGAGCTCCGGGCTTATATCATAATACAGCTGTGGTTTTGGAAAAGGATGGATCTATAGCTGGTAAATACCGAAAGATGCATATACCGGATGATCCGGCGTATTATGAGAAATTTTATTTTACTCCAGGGGATCTCGGTTTTAAACCAATCGAGACGTCTTTAGGGAAACTGGGTGTATTAGTCTGTTGGGATCAATGGTATCCAGAGGCTGCTCGCCTGATGGCTATGGCTGGGGCTGATATTCTTGTCTATCCTACAGCTATTGGTTGGGAGTCGACAGATACATTTGAAGAAAAAGAAAGACAAAGAGGAGCATGGGTAGTATCTCAGAGAGGACATGCTGTAGCAAATGGGTTGCATGTTATTGCAGTAAACCGAATCGGTTATGAATCGGATCCTTCGGCTCAGACGAATGGTATACAGTTTTGGGGAAGTAGTTTTGTGGCAGGACCTCAAGGCGAAATTCTTTGGCAGGGTTCAGAAGATAAAGAAGAAGTTCAAATTGTAGATATCGATATGAAAAGGTCGGAGAATGTTCGGCGAATATGGCCTTTCTTTAGAGATCGCAGGATAGATGCTTTTTCAGAGATTACCAAGAGGTTTATCGATTAGTTTATTATGCCTACAATATTTATTTTAAATCTACGTTACTTAGACAGAAGAGTATTATTTTGCAATGGAAGAGTTAGTATTATATAATATCTTAATAGTAATTGTGGCCTGTTTCGCCTCTATGGTTGTAGAGATGATGATATTGCCGCGAATTATTTTTATTGCAAAGAAAAAGAAGCTCTTCGATTTGCCTGATGAGCGAAAAAAGCATAATATGCCTATTCCACGATTAGGTGGCATATCTTTCACCCCTGTCATTCTTTTGGTCGGATTATTTTCCATTTTTGTAAGAATTAAGTTTCATATATGGAGTGAACACGAGATGGAAATTCGGGTTCCGGAAGTTATATTATTAGTTTGCGGACTATTAATAATCTATTTATTGGGAGCAAAAGATGATTTGGTAGGAGTTAGTTTTAAGAAAAAATTTCTGATTCAATTTATAGCTTCTCTATTTGTCGTAGGTAGTGGTGTTTACATTAATGACTTTTATGGGATATTAGGTATTCATCAAATTCCAGTATGGTTGGGTGTTCCTCTTAGTATTGGTCTTATAATGTTCACTACGAATGCAATAAATCTGATTGATGGTGCAGATGGATTAGCCTCGGGTATAAGTGCGGTAGCATTGGTTGTATTTGGGATTATGTTTAGCATTTATGGGATGTGGACTTATACCGGAATCGCTTTTATAACTATAGGAATGCTAATTCCTTTCTTCTATTATAATTTCTTCCATCCTACCCGCAAGATCTTTATGGGCGATACAGGCTCTTTAACTTTAGGTTATTTGTTAGCTTTTATGGTATTAAGGCTTGCCAAACATCCTCCATTTGTAGATCTAGTTCCAACGGGATTATTATTGTTGATTCTTTCAGCTTTGTTTATACCTTTATTTGACGCTGTGAAAGTCATGATAGTTAGAGTCTCTATGGGTAAAGGTCCTTTTACTCCGGACCGGAATCATATTCACCATAAGTTGATCGATTTGGGCCTTTCTAAAAGAAAAGCTGTTTTTTTGATAGTCTCGTCAAGTGTAATTTTAGTGATTTTGACTTGGATGTTATTACATTCAGATGTTAATTGTAACATAGTACTTGTTATAGATATATTATTAGGTACAATAATTAATGTAGCTATCTATAGAGCGATAAGATTGAAGATGGAAAGAGGTACCTTGACTAAGGAAATGGTTGAGGAAAGGACTTTAAATAGCTGATCCTACGCTATAAATACTGATTTTGGAATTGGGAGATTTTAAAATCAATTTGGCGCAAACTTCTAAAGTCGATCCTGTTGTAATTACATCATCTATTAAGAGAATGTGCTTATTCTCATAAATGGTAGAATCTTTTATTTCAAATATCCCTTCTGTATTTTTCCATCTTTCGAAACGCGAATTTTTCGTTTGCGATGGGTTATTTATTTTGCGTATGAGATTGTTTGTATCAATAGGTCTCTCTATTATCTCCGCAATTCCTTTTGCGATCATTAATGACTGATTATATCCCCGTTTTCTCAATCTTTTCTTGTGGAGAGGTATAGGAATAATAATATCTATTGTATGGGAAAGAGAATGTTCAGATATCTTTTTTCCGCATAGCCTCCCGACGAATAATGCTAACTCCGGATTGTTGTGATACTTAAATTCATGAACGATTTTCTGAGTAGAACCTCCTTTGGTGAAATAGAGTAAAGAAGCTATCCGTGTAAATGGGAAACGACCGGCAAAAAAATCTTCTAGTTTATTATTATTTTCATTTAGGTGGTTGGTATAAGGAAGAGTATATAAACAGGAAAGACAAATATGTTTTTCTTCTTGTGTAAGTTTAATATTACAGCAAGGACAAAGTGGTGGGAAAAAAAGTTCTAAGAGATGCTTAAAAATATTCATCATCTTTGTAGTTTAGCGTCTTGAGACATTTTTTTATTTCGGAAAGCGAATATCCTCTTCCTAAAGCAAAACGTGTTAGTTTTGCCTGCTTTTCATATTCATTATTTGCTTTAATACTTCTGGCTTTTGTTTCTAAAAGACGAAGTAGAGGTTCTTCAAATTCATTGTTCTCAAATTCATCAAGACAGGTATTGATTGTGGTTTCGGCAATCCGTTTTTTTCGGAGTTCGAAAATGATTTTTATTTTCCCCCATTTATTAAATCCTATCTTGTCTTTGATAAAGCTTCTACAATACCTCTCTTCATTTATGAAATTTTCTTTCTTTAATCGGTCAAGGATGTTTTGTATTTCATCTTCATTCAATTCCCAGTTATCCAGTTTTTTGCGAACATCATATTCAGCCCTTTCAGCTTTGGAGCAGTAAGCCGCTATTTTAGATAATGCCTGACTTTCTGAATATTTCATGGGTTCAATAGTTAGCTCTGATTATTCGGTTATTTTCTGATATATCTTTTATAATAGAAACGTTCTTAAGTCCTTTTTCTTCTATCATCGATTTGGTTTCAGGTCCCTTAGCTTGATTTATTTCAAAATAAAGTTTTCCATTCGGGTTCAATAATTGTTTAGCAATATCTGTGATTCTTTCATAAAATAGAAGAGGACTATTATCTGGAACGAAAAGAGCCGAATGCGGTTCGTAGTCGAGAACATTCTTGTTCATGTCTTCTTTTTCTGACTCCAAGACATATGGAGGGTTACTTACAATAATATCGAATTTCTGGTCGGTAGGATAATTTCCCAACACATCGACTCTTTTGAAAGATATATCTGTGGAGTTTGCTTTAGAATTAAAAACTGCGACATCTAATGCCTTGAAAGAAATATCCCATGCTGTGATTTTAGCGTCTTTCATATGTTTTGCTAATGCTATGGCAATAGCTCCGCTTCCTGTCCCTATATCAAGAATTTGAATGCTTCTGCCACTATTTTCGGATAATATAAGTTCGACTAATTCTTCTGTCTCGGGACGAGGAATCAGTACATTTTTATTTACAAAAAAAGGCAATCCGAAAAATTCGGTTTCTTCTAATATGTATTGTATAGGCTCATGAGCTTGAAGTCTTTCAACAATCTTATCTATTTTTAATTCTTGCGATGGGCTTATTTTCCTATTTTTGTCTAATAAAAAAGTTGGTAAAGGCTGACCGACCACATGTTGTATTATGATACGAATCAGGCTTGATACTTCATAGTCGGGATAGATATTCGATAAAGCCTTTTCAATTTTTTTTATGATCATCTGCATGTAAACAAAATTAGTAATTTATAATGAATGCCAAGCTTAACCCGGGTTTAAATGGGAGTATAGATGAAAAATTTATGAGGCGATGTCTTCAGTTGGCGAAAAACGGAAGACAATATGTAGCTCCTAATCCTATGGTGGGTTCCGTTATTGTATATGATGGAAAGATTATAGGAGAAGGGTTTCACAGGGAATATGGTAAGGCTCATGCAGAAGTAAATGCAATAAATAGTGTAAAAGAAAAAAACTTACTGAAAGAAGCGACTATATATGTGTCTCTGGAGCCATGCTCGCATTATGGTAAGACTCCTCCATGTTCGCAACTGATTATTGATTGTGGAATTCCCAAGGTTGTAGTAGCTACTCTTGATCCTTTTCATAAAGTATCGGGACGAGGTGTCAGGATGTTGAAAGATGCAGGGGTTGAAGTAAAAGTAGGTGTTTTGGAAGAAGAAGCTAAAGAACTGAATAAAGAGTTTTTTACTGCTCAGGTGGAAGAAAGACCTTATATCTATTTGAAATGGGCACAGACACAAGATGGGTTTATTGATAAAAAACGAATAGCCGGAGCTCCTATCCAACCTACACCTATATCTAATTCTTTGACCCAACTGCTGGTTCACAAAATGAGAGCGGAAATTGCGGGTATAATGATAGGTACAAATACGGCAGTAAAAGATAATCCGTCACTTACTACGCGATTGTGGTATGGAAAAAATCCTGTCCGGATAATCCTAGACCGAAGTAGAAGAATCCCTTCGGCAAATGTGATTTTTGATAAACAGGCAGAGACTCTTCTGTTCTCCGAGCATACAGAGGATAAGCCTATAGGAGATGGTAATATTCTTATTCCTTTATCTTTTGGGAATGATATGATTCCCGTTTTATTAAAAGAATTAAATAAAAGAAAAATTAATTCAATTCTAGTAGAAGGCGGAACTGCTTTACTTCAAAGTTTTATCGATTCAGGCTTGTGGGATGAAGCATTTATTGAAGTCTCAAATAATTTGTTTTTTGACGGAATAAAGGCTCCTTCCGTCGCAGGAATGGTTGTGTCAGAGAAGAATGTAGGAAGCTCGCGAACCCTTCATTTGGTCAATAATTAGAATTATAAAATATTATAAATATTACCTTTATTCTGAATTAAGTGGAAAATCTTTCTATTTTTGCACATTAATACTGCATAAAACTGTATAAAAATGAATTTAAGATATACTGTTTATTTGATTTTGGGATCTTTATTATTTTTCTCGTGTAGTGATGATAATACTACAAATTTAACTACAGAAGAATATAAGGATGCTCAGATTTATTCCTTTTCTATATCCGGAGCACATAATAAAGACCAAGATTCAATACCAAGAAGTCACGATTCTATTCGTTTTATACAAATCAATAAAACTAAGTTTGCAATAGATCAGGTAAGAAAGGTTATTTATAACCCCGACTCTATGCCATATGGTACAAACCTGCGTAAACTTTTGGTGACGACAACATTTAATCCTAGTTATGGTTCTTATGGAAAAGTGGAGATAACTACTCCGGATTCGGTTAATGGTTATACATGGAATAAAACCGACTCTGTCAGTTTTTCCAAACTGCCCGTGTCATTTGCTGTAACTGCTTATGGAGGAGGGTCACCTAGGGTATACAACATTGATATGAGGATTCATAAGGTAGATCCGGATACTATATTGTGGAAACAAATGTCATCTTATCCGGCTCAGATTGGTAAATCGAAGACACTTTTGTTTAATAATAAGTTTTATACATATACGACCGTTAATAACTCTTTAAGTCTATATAACTCAGATGTTGCTAATCTTAATTGGGTGAGTGTGACTCTATCCGGTTTACCCTCGAATATTAATATTGAGAGTTTGACAGTCCTAGATTCGGCTGTTTATGGGGTAGACGGGAATGGAAACTCATATAAGTCTTCGGATGGGAAGATCTGGTCTCAGGTTTCTAATGGAAAGAATATTGCTTCTATATTGGGAGTATTGCCTGGGGTGAGTGATGAGCAGAAACAATTGTTAGTTATAATTAATAATAGTGGTACATATCGTTGGGGCAAAACGAGTGATATGTCATCTGTGGAAGAGATAAATACTACAGTGCCTGATAATTTCCCAATAAAAGGAAATGCTTCTTATACTAATATGTCTGCAAATATTAAGAATAGAACTCTACTTCTGGCTGGAGGGATTAATAGTGCAGGTCAAAATATATCATATACATGGGTTATGAAGAATATTGCCGGAGGTCTTGAAGCTTCTCCATTTGTGAGAAATGATCTATTTCAGGGAGATGGACTTTCTGCCTTTATGTATGATAACTTATTGTATGTATTAGCTTCTAATCAGTTTTACACATCTGAAAATTGGGGGCAAAGTTGGCTTAAAGCCGCTTCTAAGCAAATGCTCGATCCTAATATCGGGAAAAGAAAAGGGCAATCTGTTGTGATAGATAATGAAAATTATATATGGATATTCGGTGGAATATCTGATGGTGGCTCCTACTACAATGATGTTTGGAAAGGTAGGCTGAATAGGGTAATCCCTTAACTTGGATAGTGTATAGAAATAACTTTGTTAGATGTATTGAATGAGATTTGTACAAAATAATAAATATGGTATATGTGCCCTTTTTCTCATCATTATGTCTTTTCTATACATAGAGGAGATGTCTGCTCAGGAATATGAATTTGAAATAGGAGGTGCGGCTGGGACTTCTTTTTATATGGGAGATGCCAACAAGTCCAAACTACTTCAGAATCCTAATTTAGCTGGAGGTGTTGTATTCAGGTATAACAGGAATTTCAGATGGGCATATAAAGCCAATTTATTGGTAGGAGGTGTGTCTGGAGATACGCGTAAATCGGGAAATGTTTTTCCTAACGGAGAGAATGCTTCTTTTAGCAGGACATTCTGCGAATTGGGAGCTCAGGTGGAATATAATTTTTTTCATTACAGTGATAAGTACCAATATCTGGGAACAAAACGTTTTTCGCCATATTTGTTTACAGGTCTGGGGGTGACTTACGGTAGTGGAAATAATACCTTCTTAGGGTTGAATTTACCATTAGGTATGGGATTTAAATACAAATTGAAAGATAGGTTGAATCTTGGATTTGAATTTTCATTCCGAAAACTATTTGGTGATTCTTTTGATGTAACTAAAAAGAACGGAGACTTTGACTTGGAAGATCCTTATCATATTGAGAGTAGTTTTTTTAAGAATAAAGACTGGTATATATTGACTATGTTTTCAATTACATGGGATTTTGGATTACGAAAGAAATCGTGTGTTAATAGTCTGTATTAATTATAAATAAAATAGTCGGATGTCACTTCTGAAAGAAATAGATAAAAATAGGCTGCCTGAACATATTGCTATAATAATGGATGGCAACGGGCGTTGGGCTAAACAACAGAATCTGGACAGGTCTTATGGGCATAAGGAAGGTGCTGTATCTGTAAGAAAGATAATTGAAGCCGCTGCTCAAATAGGAATTTCATATATAACTCTATATACGTTTTCTAACGAAAACTGGAACAGGCCGCAGGAGGAAGTGGATGCGCTGATGGCTCTATTGGTGGATTTGATTGCAAAAGAGACGCCAGATCTGCTTAAGAATAATATTCAGTTAAAGGCCATAGGTGATATAGAGCGATTGCCTAAAGAAACACAAATAGCTTTACAAAGCTGTATCGAGGAAACTTCTGTAAGTACCGGATTAACTTTGGTTCTGGCTTTAAGTTATTCATCTAAATGGGAAATCACAGAGGCGATAAAAAAAATAGCAAAAGACTTAAATGATAATAAACTGGATTCAGTAGATGAATCTACATTAGATAATTATTTGACAACAAAAGGAATACCCGATCCCGATTTATTAATAAGAACGGGAGGAGAGCTGCGAATAAGTAATTTCTTATTGTGGCAGATAGCCTATTCCGAATTTTACTTCACAGATACTTTATGGCCCGATTTCAGAGAAGAATCTTTGTGTAGGGCTATTATCGATTATCAACAACGCGAAAGGCGTTTTGGTAAAACCAGTGAACAAGTCAGATTCTAATCCGAATTAAATAAAATAATATATGTCCAAAAGAATTTTATTTGCTGTATTACTATTATTCTTTATTTATAAAGTGGGAGCCCAAACTCAGGTTTCGGACTCTATCTCCCTGAAAGCAATAAATGAAGCAATAGCAAAAACTACAGAATCGGCAGCTTCTGGTGGTTCTCTTCCGGTAATTACATACACTCTTACTCCTAAGAAATATGAGATAGCGGAAATCACTATTTCGGGACTTACCAATTCTTTGTATGAAGATTATGTACTTATTGGATTCTCAGGTTTGTCAGTAGGAGATAATGTTGAGGTTCCGGGATCGGAAATTACTAATGCTGTAAAACGCTTTTGGAAACAAGGGCTTTTCTCTGATATTAAAATATCTGCAACGAAAATAGACGGGAATAAGATATGGCTCGATATGCAATTAAAAGACAGGCCTCGTATCTCCGATATATCGTTTAGTGGTGTGAAAAAAGGAGAAAGAGAAGACCTTGAAAATAAAATAGGGATGGTGAAAGGTAACCAGATTACTCCTAACATGGTAGACCGTGCCAAAAGTATTATAAAAAAATACTTTGAAGGTAAAGGTTTTAATAATGCGGAAGTAACTATCTCTCAAATTGAAGACTTATCGAAAGAAAACCAAATTATATTGGGGATCAATGTAAATAAAAATGAAAAGATAAAGGTTAATAATATAATAATTGAGGGTAATGAAGAGGTTTCTGTAAGTGCATTGGAGAAAGCGATGAAGAAAACCCGTCACAAGCATACCATGTCTGCTAAGATTAGAAACTTCCTCCGTTCGACTAACTATGTGCCCGAGAATTATGAGGAAGACTTAAATAACTTGATAGGCAAATATAACGAATTGGGATACAGAGATGCCCGCGTTCTATGGGATACAGTTTATAAATACAATGAAAAGAAAGTAAATGTTAATATAAAAGTAGAAGAAGGACAACAATATTTCCTTAAAAGTATAAATTGGGTTGGTAATACCGAATTTTCGGCAGATCAGTTGAATGCTGTCCTTAATATGAAAGCAGGGGATGTATACAATCAGAAAAAATTGGCCAACCGTTTGACTGTTGATGATGATGCTGTCGGAAACTATTACTATTATAATAATGGATATATTTTCTATCAGGCAGATCCTGTAGAGGTGAATATTGAAAATGATTCGGTCGACTTGGAGATCCGTGTAATAGAAGGTCCTAAAGCAAGTATCCGTAAAGTAATGATATCTGGTAATGATCGTTTGTATGAAGATGTAATCCGTCGGGAATTGCGAACAAAACCAGGGGCATTATTTAGCCGTGAAGAGCTGATGCGTTCTCTTCGTGAGATTGCGCAGATGGGACACTTCGACCCTGAAAAATTACAACCGGATATTCAGCCTGACCCGGAATCGGGAACTGTGGATATTGCCTATCCGCTTGCATCTAAAGCAAATGACCAGATCGAATTCTCTGCCGGTTGGGGACAAACCGGGGTTTTGGGGCGGCTTAGCTTGAAATTTACAAACTTCTCTCTTAAGAATTTACTAAATCCGGGTTCTTACAGAGGAATTATCCCTCAAGGTGAAGGACAAACATTACAATTGAGTGCTCAGACCAATGGTAAGTACTACCAGTCTTATTCAGTATCGTTTGTAGATCCTTGGTTTGGAGGAAAACGTCCGAACTTCTTATCGGTAGGAGCACATTATTCAATTCAGACAGGTGTAAATAGTGATTATTACCGTAACAATATGTACGGATATGGTTACGGTTACGGTTATGGGTATAATAGTGGATATAATGATTATAATTACAATAATGCCTTAGATCCTGATAAGTCAATTAAAACATTAGGACTTTCTGTGGGCTATGGTAAACGTTTGAACTGGCCTGATGATTATTTCCAGATAGAAGCAGGATTATCTTATCAGCTTTATAAAATGAAGAACTGGGATTACTTCTTAGTCCGAAATGGCTCTAGTAATAACATTAGTCTTTCACTTACTTTGTCAAGAAATTCTATTGACAATCCGATATATACCCGCCGCGGCTCTCAGTTCTCACTGAGTGTGCAGGCAACACCTCCTTATTCTGCTTTTGATGGCAAAGACTATGCAGCTATTGAAGCTGAAGAGAAAGCGAGTGGAGAACAATCAGGTTCTAAATACAGATGGGTAGAATATCACAAATGGAAGTTTAAGTCTAAGACTTTCTTATCACTACTTCCTAATAATCAGAAAACACCGGTGTTGATGACACGTGCCGAATATGGTATGGTTGGATATTATAATAAACATAAGAAATCACCATTCGAAACATTCTATATGGGGGGTGATGGTATGTCAGGATATTCATCCGGTTATGCTACCGAAACAATCGGTCTACGTGGATACGAAAATGGTTCTATCGGATACTATTCGAGTGCATATACCCGCTTGGCACTTGAGTTGAGATATCCTCTAATCCTTGAACCAAGTTCTACTATTTATCTTTTATCGTTTGTCGAAGCCGGAAATGCGTGGTATGACATTAAAGATTTCAATCCGTTCCAGTTGAAACGTTCTGCCGGATTCGGTGCTCGTATTATGCTTCCAATGATTGGTCTTATTGGTATTGACTGGGCATATGGATTTGATAAAGTGAATGGTAGCAGGCAATATGGAAAGAACCAGTTCCACTTTGTGATTGGTCAGGAATTCTAATGATGAACGATTTTAACATTATTTAGATACAAGTAATCAAACCAATTGGATAAAAGATTGTCTATTAATAGTAAATGATAAAACACTAATGATATGAAGAAACTATTATTATTTTTCGGATTGTTTATTGCATTTGCAGTAAGTAGTCATGCGCAGAAGTTTGCTCTTATAGATATGGAATATATTCTTAAAAATATAAGTAGTTATGAGACTGCAAACCAACAACTGGAAGCTGTATCGAAAAAATGGCAGAGTGAAGTAGAAGCAGCACAGCAGGAAATACAGAATATGTATAAAACATACCAGTCTGAGCTTGTATTCTTATCTGCTGATCAGAAAACGAAAAAAGAGAATGAAATTGTAGAAAAAGAAAAAGCTGCTCAGGAACTGAAACGTAAATACTTCGGTCCCGAAGGTGAACTTTATAAAAGAAGAGAAGCTCTTATAAAACCTATTCAGGATGATATTTATAATGCGATAAAAGAAATCTCCGAAACTAAAGGGTATCAGTTGATATTGGACAGGGCATCAGCTTCTAGCGTGATTTTTGCTTCTCCCCGTATTGACATAAGTAATGAGATACTTGCGAAACTCGGATATTCAAAATAAATGATTACATTTGCGTCCAAAGTATTACATAAAAAAATTAAATAAAGAAAAAACGTTCTTACTATGTTGAAAAAACTTATTATTCTTTTCTTAATAGCAGCTCCATTAGGAGTGTTTGCTCAAGAAAAACTGGCCTATATCAATACTCAGGAAGTATTTACTCAAATGCCTGAAATCAAAGACGTAGAATCAAAGCTTGCCACTAAGCAGGAGGAGATTAAAAAAGTTTTGACGGAGATTCAGTCTGAGTACGAGACTAAAGCGAAAGCATTTCAGGAGTCAAAAGAAGAATTGACCGAAGCTATATTGATGGACAGACAAAAACAATTGAGTGATATAGAAAGCAGATATCAGACATTTTTGGAAACTAGCGACAAAGAATTCCAAGAACTACGTCAACAATTGTTAGCGCCACTTCAACAAAAATTGCAAAATGCAATAAAATCGGTAGGTGACGAAAATGCATTCACTTACATTATCGAAGTTGGAGCTGCTCCTTATATATCGACTAGTGCTGTTGATGCTGGTAAATTAGTAAAGACAAAACTTGGAATAAACTAATTTCCGGAAATATACGACTTATAATATAAAAAGGATGGCACATTTCGTAATGGCCGTCCTTTGTGTTTTTAAGTTAATCATAAAATCACCATAAATCAGAAAGTATGAGTCTAAAGAAAGTCTTTTTTGCGGTAGTCGCGGTTTCTATGATTTTTGTATCATGTAAGAAATCGTCAGAATTGAGTGATGCCATTCCTGCTGATGCAAACTATGTTTTTCATATCAATACTAAATCATTGATTGAAAAGTCCCAGTATGATGTTTTTAAGAATCCAACGGTTCAGCAAGGTATCAATATGGCTAAGGTCATGTTGAAAGATGATGAAAAAATAAAGTTGTTGGATGACTTTTTGGCGAATGCCAATTCTATGGGAGTAGACTTAAAGAATGATATGTTTATGTATACAAACTATCAGGTCTATGGAGTCGTACTCGGAGTAAATGATGCAAATAAGTTTAAAGATGCATTGATTAAATTTTCGGTAGCGAAAGAAGAAAATATTAAGAAAGATGGAGATGTTTATATATTGTCTCCGGAATCTATGGCATGTATTGCATGGGATAATAGTAAGTTAATTATCCTTGTAGATTTGACAAAATCTTACGGATATAGTGATTCACAAACACAAGTTGATGTTGAAGCCTTAGCAAAATCACAATTAAAACAAGGCTCTGATAAAAGTATTAACTCGAACAAATCTTTTGCGGAATTTTTAAATAGTAAAAAAGATATCTCAGCTTTCTATTCGATGGAAGGGATTGATAAAATGATTCCTTTGTCTCAGATAACCGGTTCTCCTATTGATATGAGTGCCTTGTCGAAAATATTTGCAGACATAAAAGGTCTCTCTGGAGGGATGTATACTTCTTTTGAGAATGGAGAAATCACAATGACAGGTAAAACATATTATGATACTCCTGATACTGAGAAAAAGTATAAAGAATTGGTTGAGAAAATGTCAGGTACATTAAAAGGTGATCACCTGAAATATATTACTTCTGAACCTTTATTCATGGCAACTATGAACCTTAAAGGAGATGGTATATATAATTATCTGAATGACCTCGGACTTATAAAAATAATGAATGAGGAATTGCCTTCTAATATTGAACCAGAACAAATGGAACAATTTGTGAAAGGTTTTAATGGAGATATAACGATCGGGTTAATGTCACTAAAAGAAGCAGAGAGTCCTAATGCTTACAGACCAAAGCCTATGCCTGAATTATTGTTTTTCGCAGATGTTATTTCTCCGGAAGAGACATACAACTTTGTAAAGAAATTGTGTGATGACAATGAAGCACCTTATAGTCAAGTAGCTCCTACTGTGATGATGATAGAAGATGACGGATTTAAGGTATATTTTGGTGTGAATAACAATACATTCTTTGCTACAAATATAGAAAGTGTATATAACGATCTGAATTCGGCAGATCTTAAGAATAATTATGCAGGTCAGATTAAAGATAAAATGTTTTTGATGAAGGGTGATTTGCATGCATTGTCTCCATTATTGGAAAACAATCGTGATTTTAAACAAATCCTTCCTTTCTTCAATGAATTCGGAAAATATGAAATGACTAGTTCTGCTGTAGACTTTTCGGGTGATGGCAAATTGGAATTGGATACGAAAGATAAAAATAGTTTAGCTGTTATTTGTCAACATATCGATAAGTTAATTACTAATTTAGGATCGTCACTTCCGTTTTAATGGATAAGATTATATTAAGGAATGCGCTGCCTGCCATATTCTCGAATGAAGAGAAAACAAATTCGGATATCTGGCAAAAAGATATTCAGTTTGAGAAAGGTAATTATTATCTGGTAGAAGCAAATTCCGGTACAGGAAAAAGTTCGCTCTGTAGCTATATTTATGGCTACAGGGCTGATTATTTAGGGGATATTCTTTTTGATGATCGCAATATCCGGGAAATAAAAATGAATGAGTGGGACAGTATACGACAAGTGAAACTTAGTATTTTGTTTCAGGAACTAAACTTGTTTCCCGAACTGACAGCCTGGGAGAATGTTGTACTAAAGAATAATCTTACCCACTATAAGACAGAAGAAGAAATTAGACAAATGTTTTCGATGTTGGGGATTTCCGATAAAAAAGAGTCTTTAATTGGTAAAATGTCGTGGGGACAGCAACAGCGTGTAGCCATTATACGTTCGTTGTGCCAGCCATTCGACTTTCTTATACTGGATGAACCAATTAGCCATCTGGATGATACAAATGCCCGGATCATAGCGGAATTGATCTTTTCAGAGGCATCCCAACAAGGGGCAGCAGTTATTTCGACCTCGATCGGGAAACATTTACCATTATCTTATTCTAAAGTATTGGCTTTATGAAATTAGTTTGGAAATTATTAAGAGAGAATATAAGTAAACCGCAATTGATCGGTTTTTTCTTTGCCAATCTTGTTGGTCTGACGATCGTTCTTTTAGCTATCCAATTCTATTTTGATATTAGTCCGGTATTTAATGATAAAGATACCCTTTTCAAGAAAGATTATTTTACGGTTACCAAACAGGTCGGATTATTAAGTAGCTTATCAACAAAATCGGGAGGTTTTGCATCCGGAGAAATAGAAGATTTACAGAAGCAGGATTTTGTCAGGAGTGTGGGTGTTTTTACACCATCGCAGTTTAAAGTATTTGCAGGTATCAATGCTCAGAGTGCAGGTATAGGATTCAATACACAGATGTTCTTTGAGTCTGTTCCCGACAATTTTATTGATGTTAAGTCAGACGAATGGCGTTTCTCTCCGTCCGATAATACTATTCCTATCATTTTACCTAAGAACTATTTAGACCTTTACAATTTTGGCTTTGCTGAGGCTAATTCCATGCCTAAAATATCGGAAGGGGTTATCGGTATGGTTACTCTGGATATTTCGCTGATAGGTAAAAACATGCAATTTCGGGAAATGAAAGGACGCATTGTTGGTTTTTCTAACCGTATTAATACGATATTGGTTCCCGAGAGTTTTATGTCATGGGCGAACCAGACTTTTGGCGGAGGAGATAATAGTAATCCTTCAAGGTTGATAGTCGAAATAGAAAATATTGCCGACCCTAATCTTTCTAATTATTTCAAAGAAAAAGGATATGAAATTGCAGGAGATAATACAACTGCCAGTAAAATGTCTTTTTTCCTTACGATGATAGTTACTATAGTAGCTTCTATAGGCGTTATTATATGCGTATTATCGTTTTTTATCCTTACCCTTACCATATATCTGCTTCTTGAGAAAAATATGAGTAAGTTGAGAACGCTAAGACTAATAGGATATAGTAAGTCTTATGTAGTCAGACCTTACGAAATACTGGTGCTATCTCTTAATTTTGTAATTCTCTTGATTTCTCTGGTTGTGGTATTTGTGGTCAGAGGTAAGTACAGTGAAGCTATCAGTAAAATATACACATCTACCGAAACAGGTTTTTCTGTTTACACTGTTCTGGTAGGAATTGCTGTATTTATACTACTATTTCTATTAAATATTTTTATTATCAGAAAAAAGGTAAAATAAACCCTCTTATAGCCACTTTTTCTTTTTGAAGTACCACATGATACTTCCCGAAGAAGCAATCATCATTATGATAGCAAGGACATAGCCGTAGTCCCAATGCAATTCGGGCATTATTTCGAAGTTCATACCATATATACTGGCAATAAGAGTAGGAGGCATGAAAATTACCGATAATACGGTAAACATTTTGATGATTTTATTTTGCTCGATATTAACAAAACCGAGGAATGTATCTTGTAAGTAGTCCAGACGGTCGAAGCTGAATTTAATATGTTCGAGCAGAGAGTTGATGTCTTTTACAATTATTGTCAGCTTGGAGTGTAGTTCGTGTGGAATCAATTCGCTCTTGAGCATACTGGAGACGGCACGTT
Organism: Dysgonomonas sp.; assembly: GCA_032477055.1. Classification (GTDB taxonomy): domain Bacteria; phylum Bacteroidota; class Bacteroidia; order Bacteroidales; family Dysgonomonadaceae; genus Dysgonomonas_A. Next base: position 143,309 of record JAWDXP010000004.1, read on the forward strand.
GCTTTTCGATGATATTTTCGCGCAATAGCATCGTCTTTTCCTGAAGGTCTTTTATTTCCATCAATAACTCCTCGTCTACCTCCTCCATACTGATGCTGTTACTGAGAGTCGTGATCTTCTGCGTCATTTCTTCAATCATATCGGCGTCCACCTCTACTCGGGTTTCGAGCAGTCCTACAAATACATGATATCCGGTAGGGTAATTTCGGGGATTAGCAGAGATTTTCTTGACTGTTTCCTGAAAAGAAGTAAGGTCTTCGTCCCTTACCGTGATAAGGATATTATTTTTTAGAATAAAGGATACAGGTTCTTTCTCGAAATTGAGGCGAAGGAAGTTAAAATTGACGACTAGTGAGTCTACTGTTTCGATATAACGGGACGACATCTCGATCTCGATCATCTCTTCTTCTTCCTGGATATAGATTTTCAGGTAATCTTCCAGTTCGTTTTCGATTTCTTCATCGACATTATTCAAGTCAATCCATAAGAAGTTCTTGATCGGATTTGTTTTCAGGAACTCTATACTCCGGCTGATGCGGATGACGTTGTCTTTATGATAAAACAGTCTTATTTCTGACATAACTGTTCGTCTTATTGGATTTATTACTACTCTTTACGCCTTATTCCTGCATTTTCTGCTCCCGTAGGCATATGTTTTTCAGTTAGCCGCGTCAAATATATAAAATCTTCGACAGATAATTGCTCGGGACGTTTATCAAAAATAACGTCCTTATATACTTCATTATCTTTTCCCAAGATAGGCTTCATCGAATTGCGGAGGGTCTTTCTTCGCTGATTGAAAGAAGTCTTAATAACAGTCTTAAAAAGCTTCTCGTCGCATTCAATACTTTTTCTGTTGTTTCTTACCAGCTTAATTACGGCAGATTTTACTTTTGGCGGCGGATCGAATACCGTTTCGCTCACTGTAAACAGATATTCGATATCGTACCATGCCTGTAAAAGAACACTTAATATCCCATATGCTTTTTTTCCGGGCTTAGATGCTATTCTTTCTGCTACCTCTTTTTGTAACATGCCTGAACAACAGGGAATATGATCTTTGTAGTCGAGTACTTTGAAAAAAATCTGAGATGAAATATTGTATGGATAATTCCCGATTACACAAAACTGGTCAGGATAAATTTCAGTCAGGTTCAATTGCAGAAAGTCGCCCTCGACAATGTGTCCGCGAAGAGCCGGAAAATTTTCGTTCAGGTAAGGAACGGAATCCCTATCTAGTTCGACAACAATTAATTCCCTATCTTTTTCTAACAGAAACTGAGTGAGTACACCCATTCCCGGTCCTACCTCTATAATGGGGACGGGAGCGCATTCGTCGATTGTATCGGCTATTTTTTTAGCTATTTCTAAATCTTTAAGAAAATGTTGTCCGAGAAATTTTTTAGGCTTTACTGTTCCCATTTAGAAGGTTTAATAAAATAAATTATCTTTGCAAAGCACAAAGGTAATGAATTTATTAGAGAGTATTTTCACTATATAATTCATTCTTTTCATTTAAATAAGACCATACATGAGTACTGAACAAACAGAGGAAACAGAGAAACAGACATCATCGATAAAAAAAGTACTGCAACTGGTAATATCCCTTGGGCTAGGGGTGTTTATCTTATGGTTGTTGTACCGTAATACAAATTTTACCGATATGTGGGAAACCATTAAAGACGCCAATTTTGCGATCTTGTTGTTTTCTTTACTTTTCGGACTATTAGGAAATACAATTCGTGGCATACGTTGGAAATTACTGATTCAACCGTTAGGTTATAACCCTTCTACTTCCAATCTTATTTTTGCTGTATATGGCAATTATGCTATTAATATGGTTTTTCCGCGTGCAGGGGAGGTGTGGCGTTGCGGTATTATAGCCAAAGAAGAGAAGATACCTTTTGTCCGCCTGATCGGAACTCTTTTGGTTGACAGGGTTTTTGATACAATATCGGTGGCGTGTATAGTCTTGTTAGGTTGTTTTATCAATTTTGATTTCTTTCTAAACTATATCCGTGGGCATCAGGCTGTTTCACAGGCTTTATATGATTTGTTCCATTCGCAGTGGTTCTATATTTCTATTGCGGGGGTGATCGCTCTCTTTTATCTCATCTTCGGTGTATTTAAGAATACAAAGCCGGTTCTGAAAGTAAAAGGATTCTTTAAAAGTATCGGAGCCGATCTGAAAATCGTATGGAATATGAAGGAAAAGAAGCGTTTTTTCATATATACAGCTAGTATATGGGTGTGTTATTTTCTTTATTTCTATACCACATTTTATGCTTTTGATTTTACCCGTAATTTAGGTATAACAGCCGGATTAATTGCTTTTGGTTTAAGTAGTTTAAGTATGGCTATTCCTACTAACGGAGGAATAGGAGTATGGCATGCTGCGGTGGTATTATCGTTAGGATTATATGGGGTGGGTAAAGTACCGGCAGAAGCTTTTGCATTTGGAGTATTTGCCATACAAAAATTCTGGGAAGTCCTTTATGGAATCTTTGGGGTTGTAGCTGTTGGAATAAAGAAAAAGAAATAGATGAGAATCCTGTTTCTATTACCAGTCATTTCTCTGTTTTTGCTTTCCTGCCAATCGAAACAAAAGGAGAGAGATGTATTGCTTTCAAGGAGTGATGTCTCGGAAACTGCTATTTCGGATATACCCACAGAAGATAAACCTGCTTTTGAAAATCCTATATATCTTAGTCACGAATATTATATGTCTGCTGTTAAAACGGCAAAAGATTCTATCTCCTTACAGGATTTTTCCAAATTCAAACTAAAAGAGTTTACCCGTTTAAAGTATGGGGAAGACCAGTTTCGATACTACCTGTTGAAAGAATTTTCATTTTATCCGTCTTTTCGTACTTGCTTGATTGCCGAATATTATGACTCGGAAACGGCTGCATGGCTGGTAAATTATTCTCCGGAAGGAAGTTTGCTGGATGCTTATGAGGTTTATTATGATAATGCGGAAGGCTTCTATACCAAAACAGCAAAGTTAGATATTGGCGCGAAATCTATAAAAATAGAGGAACATAATATCTATGAAAATCCGGAAGATAAAAATCTTTTGTTGATGGTGACAGAAAAGGGTAAAATCATGGAAGATAATCTAAATAAACAACATACAATGAGGAGCATTCAGGAATTGATCGATGAGAAAGAGCCGGGTATAGAACTTGTTAAAGAGTGGGCTAAGGATGCAAAAAACAAAATAGAGATTTTGCCCCGTAGTCTATCGAAAGCTGAGGAGGCTTTATACAATACTCAGGTTACAACACGTTCTCCTATGGGAGCGATTGTCTATGAAACCGGAGGAATATTGATTGATAACGGCTGGTTGCGTATCTTAGGTTCGGGACATGAGAAACTAGACAGAAGCCTTCCTGAGTGGAATAAGGGTAAGTCTTTCAATCAATATGGTGAACAACCTGCGTTTTTGCTCGTTGCAGATGATGTTTTAGGTGGTTTCTTTGCTCTGAACGGTGGTGGAATTTCTACTGAACATTTGGGTAAAGTATTTTATTTTGCTCCAGATACTCGCGAATGGGAATCAACGGAAAAAGGTTATTCCGACTTCATATATTGGTGTTTTCATGGAGATTTGAATTTATACTATAAGTCTTTCTTCTGGACGGGATATGAGAAAGATTTAGCTAAAATAAAAGGAACTGAGGTTTTCAACTTTTACCCTCCTTTGTGGTCAAAAGAAGCAAGTAATATAGATAACTGTGACCGCCGGATTATTCCTATAGAAGAGTTTTGGAATTTATCCTATGGAAATAGAGGTTAATTTGTTTTCTTTGTATTACAACATAAAATAAAACACTATGTCAAAAGATATATTGAAATTGAAACCTGAAAATGTATGGAAACATTTTTATGAGTTGACACAAATTCCTCGTCCGACGGGGCACACCGAAGCTACTCAGAAATATGTAGTTGATTTTGCAAAATCTCATAATCTGGATGTAAAGCAAGATAAAGTTGGAAACGTTCTTGTAACCAAGCCAGCTTCTAAAGGGATGGAAAATGCTCCGGTTGTGATTCTACAAGCACATTTGGATATGGTTCCGCAGAAAAATTCGGATGTAAAGCACGATTTCTTGAAAGATCCTATAGATGCATATATAGATGGCGATAAAGTAAAAGCCCGCTCTACTACTCTGGGTGCAGATAATGGAATAGGTGCAGCCGCTATTCTGGCTATAATGGAAGATAATAGTCTCCAACATGGAAAGATAGAGGGACTATTCACTATTGATGAAGAAGAAGGAATGGTCGGTGCATTCGGGCTTGAACCGGGATTCTTAACAGGGAGTGTCATGCTGAATCTGGATACAGAAGAAGAAGGTGAGCTTTGTGTAGGTTGTGCCGGAGGTATCGACGAGAATATATCGTGGCAGTTCAAAAATGCAGAAGTTCCCGAAAGTGATGTGGCTGTTAAGATCAGCCTTACAGGACTAAAGGGAGGACACTCGGGTGGCGAAATCCATCTGGGTAGAGGAAATGCCAATAAAATGATGTTTCGTCTGCTGAAAGAAGCTGTAAGCGGCTTGGAGGCTAGGCTGGCTTCTATAAATGGAGGCTCGTTGCGTAATGCTATTCCCCGTGAAGCCTTTGCGGTAGTTACCCTGCCTGCCGAGAATGTGGACGAATTGTTCGAATTGGTAAAAGAATACTCAGAAATTTATCAACAGGAATATAAGGGTGTAGAAGAGAATATTTCTTTGAAGGCTGAAAAAGCTGATTTGCCTTCATGCTTAATTCCGGAAGAAATACAGGATAACCTGATTAATGCGGTGGAAGCGTCTCCGAATGGGGTGATGAGCATGTTGCATGATTTTCCCGGTATTGTAGAGACTTCTACAAATATAGCTTCGGTAAAATCGGAATCGGAGAAAATTGAAATTAAATTTCTTACCCGCAGTTCTTCCGAAACATGCAAATATGCACTGGATTCAAGTGTAGAAAGTCTGTTCTCTTTAGCAGGAGCGAAAGTAGAATCGAGTGGAGATTATCCGGGATGGCAGCCTAATGCCGATTCTCAGGTTTTGCATGTGATGACAGATGTATTTAAAAAGCAATTTGGAAAAGAGCCTGTTGTACAGGTTGTTCATGCAGGATTGGAGTGTGGAATCATTCTGGGTAGTACACCTAATCTGGATATCGTGTCGTTTGGTCCGACTATTATGAATCCCCATTCTCCGGACGAGTTTGTAGAGATTGACACAGTAGAAAGATTTTATAATTATCTGGTAGCTATATTGGAAAATCTGAAATAATAATCTTTATATAATCCAATAAAAACCCTATTATCATTAATAGGGTTTTTTGTTTGAGGTAGTATTGCTAACTTTATGTTTTGTAAATTAACAAGTCAAATAGTATGAAAAATTTATTTTATTTATTGATAGTTTCTTTGTGCATATTTGGGTGTAGTAATAATTCGAAGAAACAAAATACAAATGATAATCTGAATACATTTAATGTATTACAGTTCAATATTTGGCAGGAGGGAACTATAGTTCCCGGAGGATATGAGGGAATTATCCGGCAAATATTGGCATCAGAAGCTGATCTGGTCACATTCAGTGAAGTTCGTAACTATAACGATACGCGTTTCTGTGATCGTATAGTTCAATCATTGAAAGACAGCGGACAGGTTTTCTATTCTTTTTATAGTGACGATTCGGGTATATTGTCTCGATTTCCTATTATAGACTCAACTACAGTATATCCGTGTATAGATGATCATGGGAGTGCTTATAGAGCATTGATAGATATGAACGGGCAAGAGGTCGCTCTTTATACAACTCATCTTGATTATCTGAATTGTGCTTATTACGATGTGAAAGGATATGATGGTTCGACCTGGAAAAAACGTCCGCCGATGATTGATGTCGATTCTGTATTGATGTCGAATGTTCTTTCTAAACGTGACGATGGTACGAAAGCTATACTTGATATGGCAAAAGACGATAAGGCTAAGAATCGTATTGTTATTATTGGTGGCGATTTTAATGAGCCCTCCCATCAGGATTGGGTAGAAGCTACAAAGAATATGTATGACCGTCAGGGACTGGTTATTCCATGGACTGTGACAAAAATGTTAACAGATGAAGGCTATATAGATGCTTATCGCGAAATTTATCCAAACCCTGTTACACATCCGGGTATAACCTATCCGGCAGATTGTCCTGAAATCGATATCAAGAAATTGACTTGGGCTCCGGAATCAGATGAACGCGAACGTATCGATTTTATATTTTATGCTCCTTTTCAGGGATTAACGCTGAAAGATGCTATCGTCTGGGGACCGCGAGGCTCGATTGCAAATAGCGAAAGGGTTATTGAAAATACTGAAGACCTCATTGAAGTTGGTGAGGGGATATGGCCTACCGACCATAAGGCGGTGTTAGCTACTTTCGAATTTAAGAAATAGGTCTTATCAGGTAAGATATACAGATGGAGTTGTGAAATCATTGCAGCTCCATTTATTTTTGTCTCAGATTTTGATTAGCCCATTCCGATATATTCCTGATATACACTACTATCTCTTCACCTACTTCTGTTAGTTGATATTCTACTTTGGGAGGTACTTCCGGATATACTGTACGTGAAATGAAGCCATCGTCTTCCAATACCTTTAAGGTAGAGGATAAGACTTTGAGTGATATGTTGTTTATGCAGTTCGATAATTCATTGAAGCGCATGATACAGTTTTCGGATAATGTAAGTAATATCATTACTGACCACTTGTCTCCGAAACGATCCATCACTACTCTTAACGGGCAGCGATCGGAACATAAACTTTTTTTCTGAAAATCTTTCGGCATAAATCGTTAATATCCATCATTACTAACCTTCAGGTAACAAAGTGTGGTGAAGGTAACTTGTTGTTTATTAGTGATATTGTCTTTAGTTTCGTTTTTCAAAAGTACTAATTTTAAATTAATAAGTATGAATATCGAATATAAAGACATCAAAAATTTTACAGCCAAAGAATTGGAAAATTTATTCTTGTCCGTAGAATGGGCTTCGGGGCATTATCCTGAAAAGCTGGTAATAGCTATGAAAAATTCAGGATTGGTTTTTTCTGCTTGGGATAACGGAGAACTAATCGGTTTAATCAGTGCGATGGATGATGGGGTAATGAATGCTTATGTGCATTATCTATTGGTGAAGCCTGCATATCAGGGAAAGGGAATAGGGAAAGAGCTTGTAGAAAGGATGCAACAACATTATAAATCTTATTTACGGATTATTCTGGTGGCTTATGATAAGGAGACCGGCTTTTATAAGCATTGCGGATTTGAAATAGGTGAGGATAAGACTCCAATGTTTATAACTTCTCTTTGGACATAAATTTAAAACAGGTTCTCGTTACGGAGAACCTGTTTTATTGTACATTTAGACATCCATATTTCGTCCCCAAAAATTGTTTTTGGAGCGGTCGATACTTTCATCGTTTTCTTCCAGCATATTGTCTATACTGTTGAGCCGAAATTCAGCTTCTTTCTCTATTCGGTTTTTTGTCTGTTCATAATCATTATCAATGCCTTTTTCTATTACTTTAGAGGCTTCTTTGGCTGTCGATATCTTCTCTTTAGCAAGTGGGTCATCAGAGTCTTTTTTCATTTCTTTGTAATTTTTGAATGACTCTTTTGCTTCATCTTTCAAATCTTTTACCTCGTCTTTTAGAGAATTGATTTGATCTTTTGCTTCTTGCTTGATCTCGCTTTTCCGATCTTTCGCCGCTTTTTCTATTTCATTTTGTACATTATCCAGATTAGCGTAAATCTGGATTCTAGGATCTCTATTTTCTTCCATAACTTGAATATTTTATTGTGCAGAATGTTAGTTATTAATCTTTTTTCTTATTCATCTTATTTGCAAAACAGTTGATAATCAGCTTTTGTTTTGTGGCAGTCTGCAAACCTCATCCATTTTAAATGACATTATTCTTTTTTAATAATCAAATTAAGATTTCTCTATATCCTTTTACAAACTCGTTGAGGCATATAAGCGTTTTAGTATGAACATTAGTAGAATTAATATTAAAAAAATAGAGATATGGAAAATAAAAAGCAAGAATTATCTACTGGTAAATGGGAGTCTGAAGCACAACAGATTATAGATAAACAGTTACAGTCGAAAGAACTGAAAGATATGCATCTGGAATCCGGCGAAAAGATAAATGATTATGATGTAGAGAAAGATTAAGAGGATTTGTTTTGAGGAATAACCTGCTTTATTACATAATAAAGCAGGTTATTTTGTACATATGTTTAGATATACTAATTATGTAATGGGCTGGAAAGAAGACAGGCTGCTATTGGAGCAACCTGTTTCTATCTGTTATTTATATTTTGTCCAGATTAATCGGGAAATGTCGAATCCCAGACTTTCGGCCTTTTCGAGATATTCATTAACTATTTTTTCCGGAATTTCTTTTTCTTTAGACAGTATCCACAGATAGTTGTGATTACGTCCTGCCACGAGAGCATATTTGTATTTATTATCTATTGCGATCACATTGTACCCTGCGTAGAATGGCTTGCAAAAAGAAACTTTCAGCATTCCTTCATTTTCATCTCCTACCGGTATGGCTTCCCCTATATTTTCTACTTCTTCTTGCTTTCTGTAATTATAGCCGCGATTTACTACCTTAATAGTTCCATCTTCGTTTCTTGAATATTCGGCAGTAACATAATCCACATTTTTCTCGAACATAAAATCGAGACGTGCTATTTCATGCCATTTGCCTAAATACTTGCCCAAATCGAATGGTTTAACGGCTTGTACTCCTTTAGGTATCGTACGGCGGTTTTTAAGGTACAGAGCTGCACCTGCACCCAGAGCCAGAGTTATTCCAACCCCCAGAAGTATGCTATTATTGTCTTTCTTTTTCTTTTTATGCCAATGTATCATCCTATTCATAGCCTGTGTATTTTATTTGTTTATATTTAATTAATTGCTTACGAATACTTTAAACAGTTGGAGAGAAAAGAAAGTTTTTTACTTCACTTATTTTAGGATTGCTCGGTCTTATTACTTCTCATGAAGTCTGATGTGAGATTTTCCATTTATTTGGAAGTTTTAAGTATGAAATTTTTATTTTTTAGAACAATAATAGCTTTCGGCTTGTTCTGATAATAAGATTTAGGTATTAGTAATATGTAAATTGATTTTTATGCCAGCAAAAAGCGAGAAACAAAGAAGATTAATGGGTGCTGCTCTAGCTTACAAAAGAGGAGAAAGTAAAAACGTAAGTGAAGAAATAAAAAAGGTGGCAAATAATATGAGTGAAAAAGAGTTAGAAGATTTTGCTTCTAAACCGAAATCGAATAAAAAAAGTTGATGGAGAAAAAAGTTTTAGGTTATGGAAATGTATGGCCGGTCATATGACCGGCTTTCTTATTATACTGTACTTTTCATAAGTGTGCTTGCTATTAAAATGAGCCCGATTAAAATTAATCCTCCATAGACGTACTTATAGAAGGAATTACCTTTTAGCTTTTTGTTTAAGTATCTTCCTAAAAAAATAGCAGGGAATATGACTATCAGTGACAAAAGAAAATATTGGATGACAAAAGTTGTCACCATCCCCTTATAAATATACCCGATAAACCCAAGTAAATTTGCAACCAAAAAATATGCTTGTAAAGTAGCTCTGAAATATTGTGCATCCCATCGTCTCATATTGCCATATACGACCAAAGGCGGTCCGTTTAATCCATAAGCACCACCAAATACGCCGGAAAGGAATCCACAAATAAAGAGCCATAATTTATTATCTTCTTTGAGGATCAAAGTATTTTTTCCGAATAGGGTGTAGAGAGAATACAATATTATCAAAATACCCAAACCTATTTTTACATAAAATTCGTTGCCATAGAAGAGAATTAGTAATCCGAACGGAATACCCAAGGCTGCAAATATAATAAGCCACTTGGCACTCGAAAGATGAATATGCTTATGATCTTGAATTACAATTGTAAGTGCAACAATAATCGACATCAATACAGTGAGAGGAACTGCGGTTTCGATAGGAAGAAATATACTGAAAAGGGGAACAACTATCAGGGCTTCTCCAAAACCGAATGTTGATCTGAACACAGTTGCAATAAAAGCAATGAAGAATATCAGGATATATATGTCCATTCTTGCTTATAAGATATTTATAATAAGCAAAGCTAGTCAATCTTAAATATTTTTCATAAAAGCCGGACTATTATTCACCTAAAAACTTTAGAAGAGGGGACATAAATCGCTCGAAAGCTTCTATATGAGGTAAGTGTCCTACATTATCCAGTTCTACCAATGTTGAATTGGGTATTTTATCTCTGGTTTCTTTACCTAGGTTCTGATACAATCCCATTCTTTCTCTGGTTGCCTGATCCTTGACCTTATCTTTCCCAATAGCAGTGCGGTCGCGGGTTCCTATTATTAATAGAGTAGGAGATTTGATGTATCGAAACTCATATACAACAGGTTGTGTAAAAACCATATCAGAGGTCTGGGCGTTATTCATCGCCACTACCGGATAGTCCGGATGTTTTGTCCATCCGGTGAGTAGATATACCCATTCATCGTATTCGGATTTCCACTGATTATCATAGTAAAATCTGGACTGATATTCCTTTGTTGTTTCATAACTGGCTTTTAATTCAGCCTGATAGTTCTCATCAATAGTAGTATAAGGCACAACCAATTTCCAATCTTCGAGCCCTATGGGGTTCTCAAGAACCAGTTTTTCCACAATATCGGGATACATTAGTGTGAATCTTGTTGCCAACATTCCCCCCATAGAATGACCTAACAGGTATATCTTATCTATCTTTAGTTTGTCCAGTACTTTCTTGGTGTTTATAGCAAGTTGTTGGAATGAAAACTGATAACCCACAGGTTTGGAGGACTTACCGAATCCGATCTGGTCGGGAACAATTACTCGGTATCCTTCTTTGATTAAAGCATCTATTGTTGTTTTCCAGTACGCTCCATTGAAGTTTTTTCCATGTAATAGTACTACCGTTTTTCCATTTCTGCCAGAGGATGGTTGTACATCCATATAAGCCATTTTTAATTGTTTTCCTTGACTTTCGAAATCAAGGTAATCAACATCGAATGGATATTGATAATTGGATAGTGTGATATCTAGTATTGGTTTGTTGGTTTGTGCTAGGAGGTTAGTACCTGATATCGTCAGGATAAATAAAAGGAGGGATATGTATTTTCTCATTGTTAAACATGTTTGTGAATAGAATTCAATATCGGAGTTATAACAATGGATATAACCCTTTGGTTATTCTTTTTTCGATATTTTGTGATAATTTTCGTGCTTCCTCTGTTTGGTTATTATTTGCTTATCAGGTTTTTATAAACTACTGTGTTCAATAACTCTTCTCGCCTCTGTTTCGATATGGGCAGCTCTTTTCCATTGATAAATAAACGATTGCCACAAATAGAATCAATAGAAGAAATATTTACAAGAAAAGAGCGGTGTATCCTGAAGAAAGCATCTTTAGGTAACATCTCTTCCAGAGAAATCATTGTTTGGTGGATGGTTAGGACTTTGTCTTTGAAGTATAGCCTCAAATAGTTTTGCATGCCTTCGACGTAAAGAATATTTTCCCACATGATTCGCAGGAAAGTATCTCCTTGACGAATATACATGCTGGCTTTGGCATCTTCTTGCTCATTCTGTAATACCAGATGCGAACGGAACATGTCCTGTGCCTTTGAGACTGCCTGAAAGAAACGTTGAAAAGCGATAGGCTTCATCAGATAATCGACAACATGTAGTCGGAAACCTTCGAGTGCATATTCGGAGTAAGCTGTAGTTATGATTGTCAGAGGAGGCTTTTCTAGAGATTCCAGAAATTCGAGACCGGACAAATGCGGCATATTGATATCTAGGAACATGAGGTCTATTTCTTCATTTTTAAGAATATCTGCGGCTTCCAGAGCCGATGAACAAGAGTTAGCGACTTCCAGAAACTCTAGCTTTTCGATATAGTTGACAATACCTTTTATGGCTATTGATTCATCATCAACTACCAAACACTTCATCTTATATGTTCCGGTTTTAGATGTCAGTTCCGTCATTTTTGTAGATTTATCGTTAGTTTAGTCAGGTATATATTTTCAGTCTCTTCTATCGATAGACTGTAATTCCCATAGAATAATATATCCAGACGTTCTTTTATATTCTTAAGACCTAATCCGTTAAAGTTATTCTTTTTCTTTGGTAATATAGACTTGGAGTTCTCAACTTCTAGTTGAAGTAGATTTTCTTTTTGTAGAAAGTCTATATTGATATATCCTTTTTCGAAATCCGATTTTGATACATGCTTAAAGGCATTCTCAACAAGGGTGATAAAGAGTAATGCGGGAATCTCTATTTCAGCATTCTCCACTTTCCATGAGCAAGTTACGGTTAATTTATTCTCCCAGCGTACTTTTTCTACGGCAATGAAGTCTTTTAAAAATTGTATATCCTGTTCTAGGCTTACTTTATCCTTATCCCCATTATAAAGTTGGTAGCGCAGAATCTCTGAATACTTTATCAATAGGTCTGAGGCCAGATCTACATCTGTTTGCATCAGTATGTGTATGTGGTTTAGTACATTGAACATGAAGTGCGGGGTAACCTGATGTTGTAATGTGCGCAACTGATATTCGACAAGTGTTTTTTTTAATTTCGTATTTTCCTCGAAGAATCTTACCCCACAAACACAAGCATTAATAATCACCCCTGCCGATATTGGTATAAATAACATGGAAGGCGGAATATTCATATCGAAGTAGTCGGAAAAAGGGAAGAATCCTTGCTTTTCCAGAAAAGCAAAGAAAAATAGTAAAGCAAGAAAAATAGCACCTATAATGACTGAAAATAACAGGAATTGTAAGACAAAAAGGGTTGTTTTTTTCTTTTTTATAGCTTTTTGGAGCAGGTTCTCACTCAGGTATCTGGTAAAGGGAAAAGAGAGCGCGATGAGGCATGTAACAAATAAAGTAACTTCCAGTACCGATTCGGTTTGTGGTACTGCCTGAATCCATATTACAAAAAACAGCATTACCCATAATGCTATGGTAGCATAGTTTTCTATTATGTATTTTTTTAATTTCATGATACAAAGTTAATGTGTTAGTCGATAGTTATGTCTCCGTTTGTCAAAGTCAAATATCCATTCGTCAAAAATAATTCGGAGAAATCATCTAAAAGCTCAATTTTGATGTCAGTTATCAGATTATCTATTTAAAACTTTTGAAATGAAAAAGGTGTTGCTTTTGGTCTTTATATCTATTGTCTATACGAATATTGAGGCTCAGATCATGTTTAAAACGGAGTATTTCGGCACATCCAGTTATCGGTTGTCGGAAGGAGACAGTGATGAAAAAGTAGGAAACAGTAAAGGTTCGGCAATAGTCTATCAGGGAGGTATAAACATTCCTTTGTCAATGAAACTGAATGAAAATAATCGACCTACGATGTGGAGCATCAGTGCCGGAGGAGCATATGCTAAACTTAACAATAAAAATTTTACGGAAGCTCTGGTTATTGATGAGATTATGAATATTGGTCTAAGCCTGAACCATCTGCGACCATTAAATAAAAGATGGTCGATGCTACTGGCTGTAGGTGGCGGGATTTATATGCCTACCACCCGATTCTCGGAGATTAGATATAAGAACATATTAGCCAATGTTGGAGCTGTATTCATTTGTCACCTCAAGCCAAATCTCGAATTGGGGGGAGGTATTGCCCTGAATAATTCTTTTGGTTATCCGATGGTTTTTCCTGCATTTTATCTTAATTGGATGACCGAAGGGCGTTATTCAGTAAAGGCTTCTATGATGGAAGGTCTCGAAATATCGGCAGGATACAAGGCAACTAAATTTCTGGATTTGAATATTGTAGCCGAAATGAACGGGCAAATGGCTTTGTTTGAGCAAGATGGGGAAGATAAGATATTTTCTCATCAGTATATTGTCGTTGGCTTTCGTCCTGAGATAAAGATTGGGAAGCATCTGTCAATACCTCTGACTGCGGGGATTCATGCGATACGTCCTGCTGAGATTAGTGATAGAAAACTGAAAAGTATGTTTCAGAATAGAGAATATTACTTTCAGGTTTCTCCCTATGTATCTGCCGGATTAACAATTGGGTTTTAAGAAAAGATAGTATTTCTGTTCTCATACTAATTTTAGATGAAATCAGGGAAAACTGTGACATAGGGTTGTCACTGTTACCATCTATTTTTGTTCCTGGTATAATTAAAGAAAGAAATATTATGATTTTAAAAGTACATTTGGTATTTCCGGGGATATGTGAAGATGCTTTGACTTTTTATAAAGACATCTTAAAGGGAGAGGTTGATTTTCTTTTTCGTAAAAAAGAGGAAAAAGGAAGAGTTCTGGAAGAGAAAGAAAAGGAGAAAATATCGCACATGGTTGTGAAGACACCTCACTTCGAACTGGCAGGAGAAGACGCCGATTACGATCAGAAAGTTATTGCAGGAAATAATAATAAGTTGGTTCTTGTTTTTCAGGATTTAACCGATTGTCGCAAAGTTTTTGACGCATTTGCGGAGGGTGGAGATATCTCTATGCCTTTCGAAAAAACTTTTTTCTCTGAAGGGATGGGAGAAGTAACAGACAAATATGGCATATCATGGATCATTATGATGAGGGATGATGATTATTCCACATAGATTATAAATATTTATATAATAATTTGAGTCAACAGAGCAGGGAACATCTGATTCCCTGCTTATTCGTTATATATTTGTAGATGTATTAATTAATAATAGGAATGAACAGGATAGACCGCTTATCGGCAATATTGGTTATGTTGCAATCATCATTATCTGTGAAACCAAAGCAAATAGCTGAACGCTTCGATATTAGTATACGTACTGTGTATAGGGATATCAGGGCTTTGGAGGAGACAGGTATACCCATTGCAGGGGATTCGCGGGCAGGATATTCTTTGGTCGAAGGCTTTAAACTTCCTCCGCTTATGTTTACACAAGAGGAGGCGTTTGCTTTTCTTGCAGCTGAGAAGCTGGTCGACAAGTTTACAGGACTGGGAGTACTCGAAAATTATAAATCCGGAGTAGATAAAATAAGGGCTGTGATGCGCCTTTCCGAAAAAGTGCCACTGGATATTATCAGTGATAAAATCGGGATGTTAGATTTTAATGCACCTAGTATGCCTGATATACATAACTGGCTTCAGATATTGATGGCAAGTATTACTAAACAATGTAAAGTAGAGATTACTTACCATTCTCAGAATAAAAATGAGAGAAGTATCAGGGTTATTGACCCAATCGGGATTTTCTTTTCTATGGCTAATTGGTATATGATAGGATTTTGTAACCAAAGAAATGATTATCGCACATTCAAGATCAACAGAATAGAGCAGATAAAAGAGACAAAGTTCTCTATAAATACTAAATACCCGCCTTTGGATTCGTTTCTTAATGAATTGAAGGAGCATACAAGATTGCAAGAGATAGTGATAGAAGTTTCTCGGGAGAATCTTTCCATAATCAATGATAGTAAATATTATCAGGGGTTGGTATCAGAAGTGAACAAAGGGGAAAAAATTGAATTACATTTTATGGCTTTTTCTTTGGAGCATTTTGCACGTTGGTATATGTCATATACAGATATTGCAACAATTATTTATCCTGATGATCTGAAACAAATAGCCAAAACGATCATTAGTAAATCTACTTTATCTGCAGATTAGGTGAAGATACCTCGAGATGATTGAACTCTTTTCTTATCATTAGAGTTATTATTGTTAAGTGGATAAGTGTTCAATCTAATATATATTAAGTATGATAAAAACAATTACTATTGATGGTAATAAGATACATGATATTCCGACTCTTTATGAGGAGATAAACCGTGTGTTTATGTCCAATGAAGATTGGAAAATTGGTGAGAGTCTGGATGCTCTTAATGATATGTTTTATGGAGGATTTGGTGAAATAAAAGGAGGTGAACAGATACATCTGATATGGAAAAATTTTGAGCAAAACAGAAAAGACTTGGGGGCGGAACTAACCAAAGTTTATTATCAGAATAAGTTGGAATCCCCTAAATTTAATGCTGATTTTGTACGCAAAAAACTTATCGAATTAGAGAATGGAACAGGGAAAACCTATTTTGAGATTGTAATGGAGATCATAGACGAACATCCCAATATAACTTTAATCCCCGAATAATAGAGATTCGTATTTATTACAATTCATTTTCTATAAACATTTTTTAGCAAACAAATAAGTAACATTATTGTTAAAATATCAGTCATATATTCAAACATTGATTAGTTATGAGATATTTTTTAGGATTGTTGATAGTAATGGCAGGTATGCTGTTTACGAGTTGCGTAAGCAAAAAACAGTATACGAATTTAGAGACAGATTATAATCGTCTGCAAACAGAGCTTAGGGATAGCCAGCTACAACTGGCGGAAAGCCGAACCCGCGTAAAAAGCCTTGAGGAAATACTTGCTGAGGCTCAGAGAAACAATGCCCAATTGCAGGCATCATTGACAGAGATGCAAAACTCATTGAATAAGAGTCTTTCGCAAAATTCTCAGGGGAATGTAAATATTGCGAAACTGGTAGATGAGATCAACTCATCGAACCGCTTTATTCAACATTTGGTACAAGCTAAAAACAAGTCTGATTCACTAAATCTTGTGATGATTAATAACCTGACCCGTTCATTAACACGTGACGAAATGTTGGATATGGACATTAAGGTGCTGAAGGGCGTAGTGTATATTTCATTGGATGACAGAATGCTGTATCGTTCGGGAAGCTATGAAATAAGTGATCAGGCAGGTGAGATACTCAGCAAGATTGCCAAAATCATTATGGACTACAGAGACTATGATGTACTGATAGAAGGAAATACGGATACCGACCCTATCTCTCGTTCCAACATTCGCAACAATTGGGACTTAAGTACCTTGCGTGCATCGTCTGTTGTTCAGGCATTGCAAAATAGTTATGGTGTCGATCCTAAACGATTGACTGCTGCCGGACGTGGAGAGTACAACCCGATCGCCAGCAATGCAACTGCCGAGGGTAAAGCCCGCAACCGTAGAACACAGATAATCATTACTCCAAAACTAGATCAGTTTATGGAATTGATTGAGCAAGCTCCTCAAAATACTTCTACTACAAACTAATAAGTTTGATCGGATACACAAGAAAGGTAGTTTCTAATTAATTGGAAACTACCTTTTTTATTACCAAAGGAAAATTATCTTTGTACATAACTTATATACTTGTTACATGACTGATACATTAGAATTTTTCAAAAACTATAAAGCTATAATAGCTTCTTACGAACAAAAGTTATCATCCAAAGATATTCAAGAGTATGCAATATGGAATTTGAATATAATACTGAAACATCCGAAAGCAATTGATATAATCGCTGAACTTATTGATTCAGATATAAATCCCGATAAAATTATCAAGGATGCCAGAGATGCGAATGTCCTTCTTTATATCAAAGGGATTGATCGCCTTAATGAAGAAATAATTGTATCCAGCCCAAAATACAAAGATTATTCAGGATTGGAAATTAGTATACTATCAGCTTTTGAGTGTGTAATAAGAGCCATAAATACGCCTACAACAGATTCTTTCAGATCGTGTGCTATTTGTTTCTTTGATCTGCTCTTCTATTATGAGCAGTTTAGTGATGAATCTCAGGAGTATTTCAACAAGCTAATCGAACATGAAATTCTCAATCAAGAGAAATATTTAGATTTTCTATCTAGTAATAAACAACCGGACATTAATTTATATCATGAAGAATACAATACCCAAACATTTATAGATAATGTTAATAAAATATCCTATTAATAACCAGTAATTTATCTAGATATAAAAAGAGCAGTCTCTAATTAATTTAGAGACTGCTCTTTTTGCTTTATAGTATAATTCACTTATCCATCACATAAGCATATTTTTGTGGGATTGCGTGCTTTTTCCTTTTGTCCGACTCGTAAGCCTCTTTGCTCACAAGCTCGGTACGCCATTCGTAGGGAACACTGTCTAAAGAAAAACCACTACCATCCGATTCCCCGAATTCGGTAGTAACATTCTTGCTAATTGCTATCCGACAAAGTTCTTCTGTAAGAAGTTCTCTGGGAATATAGTTAATATCATAATTACTCTTTGTAAGAATATACTTACATAGCCTTTCATCTATTGCAGATTTGGGCATTTTCTTGAAGTTGTGATTGCTTGCTTTTGCAATTATCATTCCTATTTCGGGAGTAACAAGATGTTCGGGAATATACTGAATGACAGTGCTATTTTGTGATTTATTATAGATGTGTTTAACTGCTTTTTCGCAATACTCAGGCGTGTAGAATACGCTCCAGATATAGAACGTGAAAGCCATCTTCTCATTACGGGTTCCATATCCGTATCTAATTTCATGTTCAGCGTCATCATCAATCTCTTTTGCTGCATCTTCAGGCAGACGAGGCCTATAATAAGTCAGGTTATGACGCTCGACTATTTCTTTCCAACGGGTGGCAGTATCACCTGTCGAATACAGTTTCTCGGCTTCGTCATAAACCTTTTGTGTGATAAGGAAACCAGGGAGTTGATCTAATACTTCGATATCTTCTTTAATAGCTTCGAGACCGATAGTGTCAAGGCTTATACCTATTGTCTCATCATAATATTTTTCGGCATGCCCATAGGCCGGTAACCAACCTCTCTTGGCAATCTCAACTAATACCCTGAGTGTATAATACTCACGAGGCATATATTCAATATCATAACTGTCCAATTCTTCTTTGGATGCAATGATATAACATACCATATCTTCATCCAGATAATAGTAAGGAATATTGCGGATAGACGCACCATTTTTGACAGCCATCCAGCATAAGTCCTTGTCTACGACCGAAAAGTCGATATTCCCAATAATATGGCCGTTATTTTGTATCAAAACCTCAGCTATCTTTTTGGTCATTTTATCTGCAGAGATATAACTTGCTATACTCGAATTCAGATCTGCTGCTTTTATCAGAAAGTCTTCGGTCAAGATATCAGCAGGAACTAAAGGATAGTTTTGAGATTTCTCTGTTATTGCTGCCAGATATATTTCTTCTGTCAAAAATTCTTTCGGAACTTTTTTCAGGCGTGAACCGTTTTTCTTAACCTGCCTCAACCAATAGTTTCCGTCTTGTACCTCCGGTTCGGCAGATGCCGCAAATATATATTTCCCCTCGTACAGGTATTCGAGTATTTCATCTTCTTCGATATCAGGGATCAGAACCTTTTCTTTTTTAGCCTTCTGGAATGTCTTGTATTTAACCTTGCATCCGCCTTCGAGCCCCATATGATGATCGTCTTCAAAATACAGTCCTGTCGTAGTTTTACCCATTACCACTATCATCCCGTCATTGTAATAACCATGCAAGACTTCTTCTACTGCCAAGTTGCCATCAATAAATATAGATGTGTTACCCGCAGTAACGTTTTTAGTGGAAACATTTCCGGTCACATAAAGGAAAGGCTCATACTCGTCGTAATTAAGTAACGATCCACCCAAAATCATATCTCCAAAAACAATAATGGCAGAGGGTTTATAGTCAAGTGCTCCTTCGTCAAAGGCATCCAGACTGCCTATAGCAAGAGTTTCTTTCAGTTCCGATATACTTTTATTTGCCAGATACAGATGTTTAGGTATCGCAACATCTCCTTCGCATACCAATACTCCCGAATCTTTATACTCTCGTTCCGTGAATATATCTTTAAAATCGTGGTTAACTATTTTATCTGCATACTTCTCATAAAAATCACTGACAAGCATTAATTCAAACTTTCCGGCTGCCCGTAATTCCTTTTGCGGAGAAGGCTTTTCGGTTGTCGAGGTTTTTTTTGCAGGTTTACTTTCTGCACCTTCTTTTACAACTTCTGCATATCCTTTTTTAGTTTTCGCCCGAATCATTTTATCGTATTCTTTTTGGGCTGCTTCATCCGTCGCAAAGCTGGAATCGGTCTCTTTTCCTTCTGTACCTATTTTTCCGTAACGGGTCGTAATATTCAGCCCATCTAAGGTAATCTCCCAGAACTTGGATGATTTTTCGTCTTTATATTCGAAATATTGAGTCATATGATTATTCTTCTTTTTGTCCGATTAATTATTCTTTAGCCACTCCTGAAATTCTTCGTTAGAGTTGAAATCTCTGAAATCTTCGAATGCAGGATATTTCGCCAAACACTTCTTCACAATCTCGTATGCTTCTTCTTTTTGTTTGGCTTTTATCAGTAAGCGCACTAATGTATCGTATATGTAATAATGTTCGAAGCCTTCTATTTCTGCAACACCAAGACGGGTAATACCAATCGCTTTTTCCAGTTCTTCCGTTTTTTTCAGATTTTCATAAGCATCCCAGCCTATGGTATTAGCCGCACGACGGGTTATTTCGTTTTGCAAACCTCCTAGTTGACTGAAATGCATAGCAGGATTTTGTTTGATGATATCCAGTATCTTATAAGCGGTATCCAGTGTTATTTGCTTTGCCTCTTTCAGTTCTTCTTTATTATAAATTTTTGCATGATGCGTGGTCAGGAAAGTATAGGCAAACAATTTCCCGTAATAAGCATACTGTAAGGTAAATTCATTGATATCATTGATACCTTCTTCTGCCTGTTTGAGAACATTGGCGAATATCTTTACTGCATTCTGAAGCCCTTGTGCCGAATCGGTATTCCGAATAAACGTTGAACCATATATCATAAGTTTATCCAACTGATCGGATTCTGCAAACGACTTATTTCCTTTTATTTCGATTTCCGTATCGGGATGACTTTTTCTGAAAGCAGAAAGCTCCCCGCTCGAAATATGATTGTAAGAGATATCGAGATAGGCAAGATTCATTCCTTTGTGGAGTACTTCGGGCAATGCCTCCAAAGAGTTGTGCGATAGTACTAGCATTTCCAGATTTGCGAAGTCCTTCAGGTTTTCCAGATAAGCCATATCCGGCTTTCCTCTTACTATTTCACCTTTTCTTTGATATTCTCCCCATTTCGAAATATCGAGTATCTCTACCTGAGTAGCTTTTAGTATATCTTTCAGTAGTTCCTGCTTAGGGAAAGGATGCTTATTGTTCCATACATATCCGTTTGCACGAAGCCTCTTCAGCTTTTTCAGAGATGACAAGTCGGGCAATTTGTCGATATAAGACAATGCACAATCCAATTGCAGTTCTTCGAGATTTTTTAGGTTGGTTATACTATCCGGAATATTTTTCCAGGCATTATTACCAATATTCAGAATCTTGAGTTTTTCTAAACGGGTTACTACTTCCGGAAATTCGGTCTGTTCTTCCGGATATACACCCCAAAGAGAAAGTTCTTCCCTATCTTTAAGTTGTTCGTAAGCATCGGCAGATTCCAGTATGCGCCGGATAATGATATCGTTTGTATCTACCTTTGGTGTAATAATCTCCGAATTAACGATATTCGTCTCAAAATGAACACAACGAACCATCAGCTCTTTCTTCTCGAAAGTTGTATTAGTTATAAAACAGCCTGTTATCAGTGTACACATTGACGAATCGATAAGCGCACCTCTATTCCCTGTAAATACACATTTATCGATTGTACAGTTTTCGATTCGGGTAAACTTTGTACCTATTACTATACCTGTTCCTTTTATCGTACAATCCACAACATGGCAATTGCGAATGGTGTTAGGCTTATCCCCATCACTTTCCGATTTGTAACATATCATCCCTGCATCAGAAGATACTCCTTTCGAATTTTTAACGGTACAGTTTTCAATGGTCGCCCCTGCTGTTAACCAACCCACAATGAGTCCACAATCATAATATTCATGAGTGGTTGCATCGGATATAATGAGGTTGGAAACAACAGCTTTCTTCCCTCTGACTTCACCGAAAAGTCCACTTCTATACTCGCTTATCAAAAAATTGCTTATCGTATGTCCTTGCCCATCGAATTGTCCTTTGAACTTTTCTATTATGAAACCTTCATATCCTTCGAGGTCAATATCATTGACAAGTACATAATTGCCTTTTTCTTCTATACTCAGTAATTCTTCTTTAGTAGATATTTTAATTGGATTTGCCATTCTCAAATTGTATTATTATTTATTTTCTTTTTCTATTTCTTCATAAATATCATATGGTTTCACGACCTCTGCCCATGTCTCGCTGTTGAGTGACCACACAGCATAAATATTGATTACAAATAAATGGATAACAAATGGAAATTCATTTATAAACACACACTACAATGTGTTTATAGAAGCATATACAAAACGTATACAAAAAAATGTAAGCTCATATTTTACAATAGGTTAAGATTGTCTGCTTTTTTGTATCTTTGTTCGATAAATGTAATTATGAGAATGGATAAATTTGCTAAGTATTATATACTATTATTATTTTTTACGTTAATTATAACCCCATCCGGTGCAGCAGATATTACAGCCTATAAAGATTCGGCAAACAATATCCTGAACAATAAACAAATATCAGATTCCTTGAAAATTGTTCAGTTGTGTAATTGGGCATTGTATGTAAATCAGGGATATAATGATAATGCGGAAGCACAGAATATAATAGTCCAAGCGCAAAACATTGCAAACAAACACTCTAACAACGACCTAAAGCTACCGATTTATGGGGCTTCACTTTTCATAGAGCAAGATGTTTCCAAAGTAATATTGATACTTGATGTATATAAACAATATATCGAGCAATCTAAAAACCCCTTAGCCAGAGCCATAGGCTGGAAAAATCTGGGCGAATTTGACAGAGAACAAGGAACCGAAGCTTTACAATATTATTTCAAGGCTTTGGATGAAATAAAGGATAGTGATCATTATGTTGCGTTACGGAATATTTATCATAATATCGGAGCTTACTATCGTGGAAATGAAGATTATGAGAATGCAATTAAATATTTTCAGTTGGCTCTCGATGCGGTTCTGAAATCCGATAATCAGCATGAAATAGCCGAAGCATGGGTCGATTTGAGTGTTGTGCATTATGAGACTGAAGATGAAGAGAATATAAAAACTGCTTATGATGCTCTTATCAATGCTTATGATATTTATAAAAAATATAAAGATACTCCCGGATTCGAAGAAGAGTGGTCTAATTTGTATATACAAATACTTGTCAACTTTTCGAACTTTTACTATATCCAAGGAGATATTGCAAATGTAAAAAGGTCACTGCAAGAGGCTCTCAAAGAACCATCTTATCTGAATACTCATATCATCAAGATGGAATGTTACCATCGTTTGTCCGCATTAGCTATAAGTGAGAAAGATTATCCAACTGCAACAAAATATCTGAAGGAGGCTATAAGCTTACTTAATTCCGGATTCGAAAAGATACCGGCTGAATATAGCTATCTGGCTCATACCCTTTATACCGATTTAGCAGAATCTCTCAAGCGGGAGGGCAAATACAAAGAAGCTATGGAGTATTATACCATAGGTATGGAAAATTACAAACACAATTATGATTATCAATTGTCTGAAATAAGTAAATTCATCGAAGCTAAGTACCAATTACAGAACCATCAGCAAGAACTGGAAGCTACACAAGACAGTTTGACCTCGAAAAAGCGTCAGAATATATTATATATTGTGGTTGTGGTAGTTCTAATTATGGCTCTTATTTTTTTATACCTTTTCCAGAGATACCGTATAAAAGGATTGAAAGAACGGGAACAGCACCAGATAGATAAAACAAAACTTCTGGAACTAGAAAAGGAAAATGCTGAAATAAATGCGCAGTTGAATAACGAAGAAGCCGGGAGGCTTCAAAAAGAATTAGTTGCCGGCAGTTTGTTAGTAGAACATAAGAACAAAGTGGTAAAAGACCTGAAAGACTTCATCTCTCAGCACGAGGAACTGAAAAAATACAAGCGCGATTTACAGCATATCCTGTTACAGGAAAGTTCGGTAGAAAATAATATCGAAGATTTCAAAACGACATTAAAAGGTGTTCATCCCGACTTTTACAAAAGGTTACAGGAGAAAGCCAATAATAAACTGACTTCTCTCGATTTAAAGTATTGCCGTTTGATTTTTCTTAAATTCTCTTCGAAAGAAATGGCTGATATGCTTTCTGTCGAGCCTAAAACAATACGGGTAACAAAATACAGATTGAAACAAAAATTAGGTTTGGGTAAAGATGACGACCTGAATATGTTTATTGAGAGTGTGATATGAAAAAGCCGGTCTTTGCTTTTTAAAAGACAAAGACCGATTGCTATCAATAATAGTCTACTACTTTGGATTTCGTGCTTTCATTATTATTCAAGTAATTGAATGGCAGTTATTTCTTCTCCATGACATACTATCAGATGACCGTCGGAGATAGTGTAGGCTGTAACTCCTTTTTCAAAGGGTACCCTTTTGAGTTTTTTCAATGCTGATAAATCATAGATATCCAGATTTGTGTTTGCATTCAGTATCATTAGCGACTCTTTCCCTAGAGTATACGTCCTTATCTGGTCACTATTTAGTTCGGTAAGTAATTCATTATATGGGTCTAGGCTTTTAATTTTGCCTGCCAGCTTTAATGAATTGTAATCGAAAAAAGCAAGCACTCTGTGCATTGTCAGGGTCATAAGAAGTTCTTTGTCATCGATTCTTACCGGATGAATATCGACAACATCATAATTTCCGGTCTCTACCTCAACGTATTTTTCCAGTTTCTTGTTGAACTCAAAGCGATCTATGTACTGCCCTTTTTCCAAGTCCCACAGGAAAGTCAGGCTAGTACCAAGTTCGGTAACAGCCAAAACCAAATTTCCGTTCCATCGCAGGGGCGCAATATGTATATCACAGAAACCGTTTAAGATCTCTCCTTCATTATCTTTTATCTCAAGAGGTTGATGGATAGGTTTACCGGTTTCAGCATCCCAAGTACAAACCCTGTTACTTTCTACACAAAGGAATAATTGTGTTCGCCCTTCAAACTCTTCGACAAAAAGAGTGTTACCCATATAAGTGTCCACATTGATGATGAGCTCGCGTTTTTGAAGATCAGGAAGATCATAAAATTCGACTGTGTTGTTCTCGAGACCAACTAAGATTGTTTGCTTTCCTTTGATGGTTGCCAGAGTGCATATTTTGATAGGAGAACCGATTGGTAATGATTGAGACAATAGTTTCCCCGATTTCGTTTCATACATGGACAATATATTGTCTGATGAAGCTGTAATGAGAATACTTTTTCCGTCTATGACCGTTTCTCTTATATGTTCAACCTGATTCAGGCTTTGTTCTTCTCCGAAAGGATTCCATAAATCGGCTCTTCTGGTATCATAAATTGCCTCTCTGTTACTGATAAATGCCGGTTTATTGTTAGGCAAAGTCAGTGGTGCAAGAGAATGAATATCCCCGTCTCCTTTCGTGTATGGAGCTAGTTTAGTTCCATCGACAAGTTGTAATGTTTCTAATGACCAGATTTTTCCTGTCTTTTCTTCTACGATTACAGGCTCGTCATTTAGGTATGTAGGAATAATATTGCCCCTCTGATAATCATGCTTGTCATATAAATGATGAAATTCGGGATTGATATAGCCTTTGAGTATTTTAGGATCGATACGTGAGTTCGGGTCTTTAAAGTACTGAAAGCCTTGATCGATATGATTCAGGTTGTAGACCAAATTACGCTTATCGGCAAGAATTAGCATAGGATCACCTGCTTTATTATAATGGATATAAGAAAAATATCCGGCTGTATTTTGTATGTCGTCATGAGGAAGTTCTCCGACTTTCTTACCGGTAAGGGCGTCGAATATGAAATTACGATGGATAGATTCTTTATAATTGCGCCCTCCGAGTGTAATTACCGTCCATTTTCCATCTATTTTTACTGATTGGCTCGACGAATAGTAATATTCATCCGGATATTCGTATGATAATTCATTGACAGGCTCTCCTTTTTCGATATCAAGATTTATATATATACCCTCATCACCTCTTTTGTATATTTGCAGGATATTATCAAAAATTCGAATAAATGAGAACTGCTCTCTTTCGGTAGGATAAGTGGCTATTTGTTTTCGGGCTTCGATATCCCATTTATCAATATTCTCTTCACCGACAACTACCGCATAAAATGTATCATTGATAGAGGTTATGCAAAGTTCATCTGCATATCCATCCTGATAAACATGATTGAATATTTCTCCGGAGGTCAGATTAGCTATCACTAATACCTTCTGTCGTTCAGCCTCGCCTTTATTAGTTACCCAAAACAAGCCGATAAAATACAGTTGGTCATTGATGCGAATAAATTCATTTTCTCCCAAACTAGGATCAGAAAGTTTTTTGTCTGATATTAGGCTAAGGGCAGTCTTTGTCGTTTCCAGAGTAAGGGGATCAAAGAAATAAAGTTTCCCTTTGTAGTCAGCAATATAAGTTTGCTTCCCTCCTAAATTATGTATTACTCCGAATTTATTTTCAAACCAAAGGGATGCAGACGTTATGTGCACATCCGTATAGTTCAATGGTTTACTGTTTGTCCACTTAGCTTTTAATTTCATATAATAAATAATTATTTTTTAAAGGTGAAAATAAACCACCATAGTATATAAGTATGTCCTTAAATAGTCTTTATCTAATTTCAATAAAGTTGAGATGTTATCCCCTCCCACTTTTCGGAGTCCATCGTTTCAAAATCGTTGAACACTAGTTGTTCTGGTTTCTTACTTGAATAAATGATCTTGCTCTAATCTTTAGTTAAACATATTTTTTACTTAACAAAGATGGTTGCTTATCCTCTAAAGGTTTATAGATCAACATTTCAAAATATATACAGATAGGTCTGAAATATATGTACAATATGTATACATTTGTATATGAAAAGTGTATACATGATTTTGTAAATATTTTATTATAAGAGGTTTATTTCTCTTCCTTATATTTCATCAATATATCTTTTTCCTTCACTTCTTTCATAGATTTCAGATCAGTTTTAAAGATGGTATCATGGATAGAGAAATAAGCATCTATTGAAATGGGGTGTTGCTTTTCGGCTTCTTTCCAACAAGAACAAAACCATTCTTCAAATAACTTGTATTTAACTTCTTCATATTCGCTTATGATATCCTCCAAATCGTCCCCTTCATAATTATCCTCGAAATCGATAAACTCTCTCCATATCTCCTCGGACATAAATGCTTTCCAGTTACTATCTTCTGTGGCTTTGTTATTCTTAGGGCTAGGTAGAGTTACTGTCTCTGTAACAGCATTCCACTCTTTATCTATTCCATAAAAGATGATGTCGAAATAATCATATTCGTATTCGAAACAAAAAGCTACCATATCAGCTTTTGTCTTATTATTGATAAACTTTACATTCTCATAAGTCAACAGCTTTTTTATGTTGTCTACCATCTGCGGTCTCGATTTTTCGAGATAAAGCCCGAATTCTTCATTTAGTTTTGTTGTTCTCTCCATATTCATAAATGTTAATCAGCTAAACGAATCTCACTGAATCTCATTAAATCTAAATTGCCACGACTCGATATTCTATTCGCGGCAACCAATCCCCTGATTAGATGCGCATAATAGATATCAGGAATTCCATTCCATCTGGGATCTTTCTCTTTGAGCTCAAACATAGTCTCCATAACTACCCGCGCCACTTTCTTCCAGTCATTTGTAATATGACTAAAGAGTTGCTGTTGTATTATTGCTGTATCTTCATCGCTGATCGCGAGCTTTTCTATTTCTTCTTCGGTGATAATATCCTTCATTTCATCAGGTATTATATCGGGATGTAGATTGTATATCGGATTCATTATGTCTAAAAAAATATCTCCCATAACCTGAGCCGCGGCACGTCTGTATGTTTTGAATTCTTCTTCGCTGCATTGTTCCTGAACTAGTATAATGGATTCATTGATCTCTTTCGTGATTTCTTTCATTAACTTGTCCAGTGATACAGCTACTTCTTTATCTTTTATCATAATCGTTAAATACTAAATGTTTGATTGTTCTTTTTGGGTGAATATTTTAGTTGATAAGGTATCTCGGATAAATAAGGCTTCGATGCTATTTTCACTTGAGTATAATCGAGGCAATATTCTCTTAAACATCTTTTTATAGCTGCAATTCCTTTTTCTTCATCTACAACAATGCAATAAATATTCAATACGAATTTTTGATCATCACTGATCATTTTTCCCATATCATAACCATCTACATAACCTAACCCGTTCCAGCCAAGCTCATGATTCAGGTAATCCGATACTTTGTCTCTGAGCCAGTGGTCACGTTTGTTGCCTTGCAGACTTTTCATCTTATACTGAACAACTATTTCGTATTTTTCTAAATCAGCTAATTCTGAAAACCCCAATGGTTTGTATTTGTTGAAAAAGAAGGTTTCAGCCTTTTCTACACTTCCCGAAAAATTGTTGAGGTTTATTTCTTCTGTCTCTCCCGTTTTACCGACTTTGCCTGTATGTATAATGACAGCCTGCTTTTCCTGATCTATCCAATACTCTGCATATAACAAGATTGCGTTGTCTTGTTTGTATAACTTTTTCATCAAAAAACTATTATTTTGCTTTAATCGATTTGATAACAATATTGTATATTCTGATTTGCCGATGTTTTTGCACACTTGAAGAAAAGAAAGTGGATATTTCACTATTAAATAATAGTACTTTTCTCTTTAAATTCTGAAGGACTAACACCTTCATGTTTCTTAAAGAATTTAGATAAATGGCTTGTATCCGTAAACCCGAACTCATTGGCAATCTCTTTGAGTTTCAAATCCTGATTTTGTAACCTTTTCTTTATCAGTTTCAATAGGTATTGTTCGAGATATTCGCGGTAACTGATATTGAAATTCCGCTTAAAATAACTGCTGAAGTATAAAGGAGATATATTAAAATGTTCGGCTATGGCTTTTACCGATATATCTTCTTTGCTGTAAATATTCTCATGGATGTAAGAAACAATATATCCTTTGTTGGGTGTATTATTACTCCACAGCCTGTTTGTTTTATTTATATATTCTTTAATGATACCGAAGATGGATAATATCTGGTAAAATACCATAGAGGAATATCCTATATTTTTCGATTTGCTGTAATAGACAATATTCTCTATCGTATTCTTTAATATAGTCTGGCAAGGCTCCAATATGGCAATTTTGTCTTCTTTCAGCCATTGCATTTTCATCAGTGAAATAGGAGATACAACATGGTAATCGTCATTAGTTAAATGTTTATGCGACTCGAAATAAGTATTTGTAAATCGGATATAAGTAAATCGTGTCAATGACTCTACCTGAAAATAATGCCTGTCATCGGGAGCCAGTAAAAACAAATCTCCTTTTTCGTAAGGAACCATTTTATCATTATAGATATGTACACCCTCCCCGTAATGTATATAGATTAATTCGAAATGATTTTGGGCATGCATCTCACACGAATATTCTTCTTCTATTATATCTTCTATTAATAAAGCTTCTTGCTGATTGCATTTTTTCATGTCATAAATATACCGATAATTCTAATTTATTTACAAGGAAAGCTGAATATATTAGATTTATTTTGCACCAACTTTCAGATTATATAAACGAACAAACTATGGGAATGAAAAATTTATTGGTTATCATCAGTGTTATTTTTATGACTGCATCTTGCGGAAACAGTCCTCAAGACTCGACGGTAGAAACAGCAGAAGAGCAGATATCATCTGCCGAATGGGAAAGCTCCTATGATAGAATAAAACCAAATGAACTCCCCGACAATGTATTTCAGCTTATCGGTCAGGAGTGGATGCTGGTTACGGCCGGAAATAAAGAATCGTTCAATACGATGACTGCAAGCTGGGGTGGGTTGAGTTATGTATGGGAAAGACCTGCAGCAATTACCTATATACGAGATATTCGTTATACATATCAGTTTCTTCAACGAGAAGAGAGCTTTACTCTTAGCTTTTTTACTGAAGAATATCGGGGTGCTTTGAGAATCTGTGGCACAAAATCGGGAAGAGACACAGATAAGGTAAAAGAAGCTGGGCTAACTGCTATAGAAACACCTTCGGGGTTGATGAGTTTTGGTGAAGCCCGAATGATAATCGAATGTAAAAAGATGCTGGTTCAGGAACTTGATACCGAAAATTTTACAGAACCGTATAAGAATAAAATTATAGAAGAATCATATGGAGATAGCCCGTCTAAACATCAATTATACATCTCTGAGATTACAAACATATGGATAAAGAAATAAGAACAGTTTCTAAATCGGCTAAGTTCAGAAGATACTGCAGGAAGATACATTCACATCTTTCATATCTCTTTGTGGGGGTGATTCTGGTCTATGCTATATCGGGACTAACAATGAATCATTTGAAGGATTTTAATCCCCAGTATATGATTTCGGTTAGTGATTATAAGGCAAAAGGCAAATATCCTCGTAAGCAGAATTTTACAAAAAGTGATGTATTGAAGTTACTCGAAGAAGTAGATGAACAAGATAATTATACAAAACATTATTATCCGAATAAGTCTACAATGAAGGTATTTCTGAAAAATGGATCATCATTTAGTATGAACATCGAAACGGGCGAGGTTAAATATGAAGCATTGAAGAAACGTCCTTTTTTCTCGCAACTTTCATTTCTGCACTATAATCCAAGTGGGTGGTGGACTGTTTTCTCCGATATATTTGCAGTCTGCCTTATAATAATATGTGTTAGTGGTCTTTTCATTAATAAGGGGAGAAACGGACTGAAAGGGGTTGGAGGCATTGAACTGATAGCAGGGATAATGATTCCTATATTGTTTTTAATATTCTTATAGATATATAAAAGGACTTATAAAGGATAAGTCCTTTCTTATTTAAGATAGCCCTCAAGGAGGAGGGGGAATTGTTCTTATACATCAATTGTATCGACTATATTATGCTGTTCTTCAAAAAAGAGATTTCTTTCTCTGGCTCCACTTCCGGATATTAAGGAGCATACCTTTTTCATTGAATTTATCCAGTCTCGCAATTGTGTGGTAGTTTTATAATCATTATTATATCCAGTCCCGATAAAATAGGTGTGGAAATTACTGTAGTTTTTATTTTCTGAAATGAGATAAGAAAAATCAGCACCTAAATGTACTGTTGATATGTACATCTCGATTTCTCTTGACACCGTTAAGGATGAATCATCTCTTTTAATCGTCTCTTTCAGTTGATAAAGCATTTCGTGTAGTTTCTCTTTAATCGTTTTTATATCCTCTTTATTTAATGCACCAATGGAAGAAAAATATATGACATCTTTAACAAAAGACCATATTACAGAGATATCCCATATATAAATAACTCTATTCAGCTTATTGTTGAGCTTTTTTATTTTATAGCTATGTGTTAATAAATCTTTTCGAACTTCCCAAGATGCATAATCTTCAAAATCGGAAGTTGCCAGATAGTAATATCCCCATTTGAAGTATATAAATTTTAGAAGGGACTTGTATGGTATCACAAATTCGAGTGGCAAAGACGTAAACATAGAACCATACTCGGTAGGCTCATCTTCAATTATGCTGAGAAGTTCTATATCGGCCTCTATGCCTAATGTCAGCGTATTTATTGACTGGGCTTGCATTGGCGAATACATTGTAAAAGATGCAAAGTGGAAATGCTCACCTTGCCTGTATAGTAGGTTATCTAACGATATTCCCAGTTTTAATGCCAGTATGCCCATTTCCTCTATGCTGAAATTTACTTTTCCACTCAATCTGCGAGATGCTGATTCCCTCTCTATTTCCAATGTTTCGGATATAAAGGAGACTAATCTGTTTCTCTTATTGATCCTTTGATGCAAGGTGTCAATAAAATTATTCAGGAGGCTGGAGTATTTCATTTTGAAAATTATTAATTTTTCAGGACGAAAAGTCGGCAATAGGTTAAAAGATAGAAAATATGTCGATTATCGGATGCTGATCGCAAAAACAGTCTTTTATATGTGTTTAACAAGCAAATTAGTCTATCGCCCTTTTGTACTCAATCTATACCTTTGTCAATATAAGATTTACAGTGGTCCTTGTATCATCCTGTAAATGATTGCACAATAATAGTTAATGATATTAAAACTCCTGTAGGAAAGATAGTGTTCATTCTATATTGTGATTTTAACATTAAATTGAGGTTAGTAGCTATGAAAACTAGATTGTTTTTTATCGTTATGCTTTTATTTTTTCTATGTGGAAAAATTGCATATGTATCAGCCCAGGTAACTATTGGATCAGACGAATCTCCGACACATGGTGCTTTGCTACAATTGAAAACTGTAAAGGATGAAACTTCTGCAGGAGAAATGAATGCTACGCAAGGACTCGGTTTTCCCCGTGTAGCATTAGTAAAAAGAGATCAATTACAACCCATGTATTCAGCAAGTGAAGTAGCGGCACTGTCCGATGCTTTAAAAAAGGCTCACAAAGGTTTGGTTGTATATAATATAGCTGAAGTTGATGCCGAAGATTTATCACTCGGACTCAACTTCTGGGATGGGGAACAGTGGCTGACGGTGTCTGAAACTCAGAAAAAAGCTGTGTTCACTTTTAATTGTAATAAAATCCGTTTGCATGGACGGTATTTTCGTCTTTCACCATTGACTTCAGACAATTACATCATTCTGCCTATCACTGTAACAAAGAAAGGAGACTATACCATTATAGCTTCTACTAATAATGGTTATTATTTTCAGGCTACCGGTGTATTTAATAGCCCGGGTGAGTATGAAGTGAAGCTTGACGGAATGGGCACTCCTGCTAATATTGGGGATAATCTTCTCAATTTTACCAATAATGGCGAACAGATACAGAGTGATTGTAATTACAAGATTACTGTTCAAAGTTCAGTCTTGACTTATCGTATTATAGACTGTGATAATATTAAAGTAATGGGAGATTACCGTACTCGCCAGGAAACAAATGCTTTCAATAATTTTATTGAAATCCCTGTCGAAATAGTTATAGATGGAACGACTACATGGGAAACCGAAAAAATAAATGGGGTTAAATTTGTTGCTAAGCAAGCTTTTACCGCTCCGGGAGAAACTGTGCTTGTGGCTAAAGCCGAAGGAGTTCCTGCGAAATCGGGTAAATATACATATCGTATTATAACCGATGGGGCAATCAGGAATCAATGTTCTTTTGAAATAGAGGTTACCTCAACGCTTGGGACTTACAATGATCCTGCTTGTAAATGCCTTGATATATACGAAGAACGTCCCGATATAACAAACGGAGAATATTTCTTAGTGGATTGCGAAGATGCGGATGCAACTATCCCAGTTAAAACATTTTGTGATATAGCCAATGGTGGTTATACCCTCGTATGGTCTTTTACTGAGCAAACTGCTTACGATACATACTCTACGGCAGCTAATGGACTGGTTATGGGAGCTAGCTGGAGGTTTGCGATGAATGTGCCGCGTAACCGTGTTACTGATGAATCCACGGCTATTGATTACACTGATTATCGTTTGACTCAGAATGAATTTAAACACTTTCCTAATTCAATTAGCAAGCCGACATTAAAAGTCCGGATCTGTGAGAATCCGACTGATATGAATGACGAATGGGGGCTGAACAATTATGGTATCATTTCGCCAAGATCGGTTACCGAGAATCCAATTGAGAATGCAACTCTTAGTCAGATGCGAGTACCTAGTGTGGGTAAAGTCTTTGGAAAAAGATGGGAACAAAAGGCTACAGGTGGAGGTGATTATGGTGGATGGGACGAAGTAGGAGGAAATCACCGTATCGCCTTATATAGCAATGCTTCATATCCGACACACTGGGACTGGGGTTATACAGGATCTGCAACCCTATTTGAAGTGTATCCGAATAAAGGGGCTGCCAATAACAAGGCACAGATGCATGATTTTAACAATACATTCGGATGGTTTGGTGAAAATGGTCCTAATCACCATTTTGGTAAATGTGGTGGAGAGAGTGCAAGTGATTATGATTTTAGCACATTGCGTTGTTCAGGAACATCATTGCGTCCGCACAATACAATTAATAACGGAGAAGGTCGTTATCTACAATGGTTTGTAAAATAATAGAACCCTATTTCTGAAGTATCGATCTTAGTGAAAGAAATTCTTTCACTAAGATCGGTTGATTAAAGGAGTCAGTTTATGCCTAACTTACAACTATATTAAAATGAAATACAGGTTAAGTCTCTTTTTATCATTTTTTGTAGTATTAAGTATTTTATCTTCCGAAAAAAAAGATTTCATCATAGAAGGTAAAATAGGTGATCTAAGTGCCCCTGCGACAATTTTTCTTTTGTATAATGATCCGGTAACTAATCACACAGTACGCGATTCTACTTTACTCAATGCCGGCAGGTTTACATTTACGGGCAGAATAGAATATCCTGTTTATGTACAAATAATTTATGCGTTCAATGGGGATATTCGTTACGCAACCGGTGGAGATATACGGAGATTTTATCTCGAAGCAGGTAAAATAACCATTGATGGGTATCAGCTTTTTAATGCTGAAATAAAGGGATCTGTAACTCAAGATCTACTTGAACGGTATTTTGACATAGTTCGCCCAGTACAAAAGAAAATGAGGGAGGTCAGAAATAATATGGATGATATTTATATACCATATTCACCTGAATACCGTCTTTCTTTGGATTCTCTTTATAAGAGCCTTAACGAAGAGTACAATCAATTGTCAATGGATTTTATTGAGGCTCATCCTAATAGTATGTTGGCTATTGATATGCTTGACTCGGAAGTCAAGGCACATCCCGATAATGATAAAGTAGAGATACTCTATGAGCAACTGAGTCAGGAAATGAAGGGTTCTGTTCCGGGTATTCGCCTCAAACGTAATATTCAGAACCGGAAGCGTATAGGCACTGGACATGTTGCTCCAAATTTTAGAGCTAATACATTGGACGGAAATTCTGTGTCGCTATCGGATTACAAAGGAAAATGGTTATTACTGGTGTTTTGGTCACCCACTTGCGATATTTGTCACCGTGAGGCACAAGAGTTGATACAAGTATATAAGAAGTATAAAGAAAAAGGATTTGAGATACTGGCGTTTGCAATAGAAGGCTCTGAAAATAAACACAAATGGGAAAAAGTAGTTAGTGACCTTACACTTCTCTATACTACCGTATCTGATCTGAAAGAGTGGAGTAGCCCTATTGTCCAGCAATATAAGATAAATGCTGTTCCTGAGAATTATCTCATTAATCCTGATGGACTGATATACGGAATTGACTTATATGGTTATGCTCTAACAGAAAAATTGGGAGGTATATTTAAAAAATAATTCTGAATGTCATTTTCATAAATATTGAATGTGTAGCATGTTGCATAGTTGATAGGTTATGCAAAAAAAACTCTGAAAATCGCCTGATTTTCAGAGTTTTGCTTTAAATTGAGATATTTCTCAGTGCGGATGAAGGGACTCGAACCCCCACGCCGTGAAGCACCAGATCCTAAGTCTGGCGTGGCTACCAATTACACCACATCCGCGGCTATCATGTTAGCGGGTACAAAGATAACTGATAAGTTTCAAAAAACAAACGTTTATTAAAAAAATCTACTCAAAAATTTGTTTGATGCTAAAAAAATAATTGTCGAAGGATTATTTAATAACAAACTTAATAGATAATATTTCTTGTTGTATCTATTATCCGCTAGTGGGTAATAAGGGGTTACTTCCAGATTATCTAATATCTTATGAATAAAATCCGGCAACATTCGCTTTCGAATAAGTAAACGCAGAATATCTAATACCAGATAGTTCATTTTTCTTTCGAGTCCTGTTTTTTTCCTGCCAGTATAATTCTTGATATAGCTGGTTAGTCCAATAAATATTTCCAATCTGTCTGATATCAATTTCTCTTTATGAGCTTGACCTTTATTTTTGCTGATAGATTCACTTCTTTGAAAATAATTATAAACCTGTTCAGGTAAATAATACAGATTGTTGGCTACCGAATATATTTTGATGGAAAAATCGTCATCTTCAGCTAATTTTCCTTCCGGTATTCTGATTTTGTTTATCTCTATTAATGAACGTTTAATTATTCCTTGGCAAGCAGAACTTAAAATAGTGTAGTTATTTGTATAGTCATCGATAGATAATAGCTTATTTTTTTCGGGCAGATGAAAGTTTATAGCCTTTTTTCTACCATTGGGGTAGATTTCTGATATACCAAAAAGAATGATATCTGCTTTTGTCTTAGTTATCACATTTAGAAATGGCAATAGCGAATTTTCGGATATACAGTCATCTGAATCCAAGAAGAAAATATATTCTCCTGTAGCTTTGTTTAACCCTGCATTTCTGGCTGCCCCCAGCCCCTTATTTTCTTGTGTGATAAGCCGGATAAAAGGATAGTCATCAGATAGTCTGCGGATAATATTTTCGCTTTTGTCCGTAGATCCATCATTAACAACAATCAATTCGTAGTTTTCAGGATATATAGGTTGAGTCACAATGCTAAGAATACATCGTTCAACGTATTCTTCTACATTATAAACCGGAATTATTATGCTCAACCGTTTATCCATCCAATAAATAAGGTGTATAGTAACCAGATATTCAACAAAGTTACAATAGAAGCTATAATATACAAAGTATATTTTGTCGAAGTACTATTCGCATATTTACCCATCACCTCTTTGGATGAAGTTAATTTTAACTGGACAAAAACAGTGATAGGCAGTTGCATACTTAAAATAGCCTGTGATATTATTAATCCTTTGAAAGGATCACTAATAAAGAATATAATAAGGAGTGCCACGCCTAAAGAAATAAAGATACCAGTTTTGGAATGTATATCTTTAAGATTATAAGGTTCGTTGTACATTCCTGCAAAGATCGATCCTGCCGCAATACCCGATGTCATAGAAGAAGATACACCTGCCAATAATAATGCGAGTGCAAATACAACAGCTGCATTGCTTCCTAATAGGGGTTCGAGCAGGCTTTTGGCTTGTTGTAAATCATCTACGATAAAGCCTTCTCTGAAAAATGTAGATGCTGCCAATAATATCATGGCACTGTTTATAGCCCAACCTATTATCATTGAGAACAGAGTGTCAAAGAACTCATATTTCAATTGTTTTTCAATCACCTTGTCATCTTTTAGGTTCCATTCACGGCTTTGGATTACTTCGGAATGAAGGAAAAGATTATGTGGCATTACGACTGCACCCAAAACACTCATTATTATCAATATGCTACCCTCCGGCATAGAGGGAACTACCCATGATCTGGCAGCTTCTGCCCATTCGATTTCTACCAAAAACAGTTCATAAATAAAGGATAATCCTATTAACGAGACGAATGCAATGATATATCGTTCGATTTTTTTATAGGAGCTGGAAAACATCATTGCCAAAACAAAAATGGTAACAAGTATAGCTCCTATTTTGATAGGAATATCGAAAAGCATTTGTAGAGCAATTGCCCCGCCTAATATTTCGGCTAAAGAAGTGGATATTGAAGCGCCTACGGCAGACCACAATACAATTTTTGATCCTGTTTTGGGTAAATATTTATTAGTGGCTTCGGATAGGCAAAGTCCTGTAACAATACCTAAGTGGGCAACATTGTGCTGAAGTATAATGAGCATTATTGTAGAAAGGGTGACTACCCAAAGTAAAGCATACCCGAACTCCGAACCCGCTGCAAAGTTTGATGCCCAGTTGCCGGGATCGATAAATCCAACCGTAACCAATAGTCCGGGACCGATGTATTTTAACAATTCAAAAGCTCCCGATTTAAGCCGGGGATTACGTTTGCTATAATCTCTTCTCAGCCTGTTCCAAAAATTCTTCATTGAAAAAAGTCTTTACAAAGATTAACAAAGAAAAAGATAAAAAGTTATTTATTTTCAGATTCTTTTCTAAAGAAAATAAATTGTTTGTAAAGTTTGTTATTTTTGTTAGTCAGGAATTTTGTAAAGATTTTTTAATGAAAATTTACCCCAATTATGGAAGAAAATAAATCGTTTTTCCGTCATCTTTTATTTGTAGCAGTTGCTTTATCTGTATTGTTGATGTCTTGTAAGAAGGACGCTCCTCGTACTATTGACTCCGACTTTGCAGAATACATCGCAGCCTTTACTTTTGGTTCGGTATCTTCTACATCTTCGATCCAGATAGAACTTAATCAGGATATGCCGGCTGTAGAGTTGAATCAGGAAATACCTCAGGAATTATTTGAATTTTCTCCAAAGCTAAAAGGAAAAGCCTATTGGGTAAATAGCCGTACTATCAAATTTACACCGGAGCCGGGAGAATTGAAGCAAGGACAAATATATGATGCTTGGTTTAAGTTGGGAGATATCCTGAAAGTGGAAGATAAGTTCAAAGAGTTTTATTTCTATTTCAATATCCCAAAACAGAATTTTAATATAGAAGTGCTGCCCTATTCTCCAATGAAGGATAATGATCCGGTATGGAATACGGTGCAGGCGCGTTTGTCTTTGGCAGACGAAGCCCCTATCGGAGATATTCAGAATATGCTCAGTATTTCGGGTAATGATAAAAGCTCTAAGATAAAAATTGAGCCTACAGAACTGAAAGGACAGTATAAAGTAACTATTGATAGCCTGAAACGCGAAAGCAATCAGGCAGATTATACATTAAGAGTTGATGGAAACGCGGTAGGGGTAGACAAAGAAGAAAAGATTCCGATGTCATTGCCACCTGTGGGTATTGACCCTTTTACCGTAATCGATACGCGTATAGATTATGAACCATCTGAATATATACGAATTACGTTCAGCGATATTTTGTCGGGTAATCAGAATATTCAAGGGTTGATTAATGTAAATGGAGTTGAAAACTATTCGTATGATATTCAAAAAAATGTACTGAAAATCTATTTTGAAGGAAATAACAACCTGACCAGTGTTGGAGTGAATATTATGAAAGAGTTGAGAAACTCTGATAATAAGACTTTAGGTAAAAACTATCAGTATAATCTTTCTGTAGAAAAAAATAAGCCTGAAATTAAATTATTGAATGCGGGTAATATCCTTCCTAATTCGCAGGATTTGAATATTCCTTTCCAAGCGGTTAACCTTTGGGCGGTAGATGTTACGGTAGTTAAGATATATGAGAATAACATATTGGCTTATCTTCAATCGAATAACTTTGGCGGAGATGGAGAATTGAGGCGTTTCGGTCGTCTTATTCTTAAAAAGCGTATCCGACTGGACGAAGATCATACTATGCGTCTCAATCAGTGGAATAATTTTAATATCGATTTATCTAAACTGATACAGCAAGATCCCGGTGCTATTTACAGAGTGCAGTTCACGATGAAAAAAGAGTATTCGCTCTATCCTTGTGGAGGTATTATTCCGCAGATACCGCAAGAAGCAAGTTTGGAACGATTTGACAAAAATAGCCTGAGTGAAGAAGATATTGCTAAATGGGATGTGCCCGAAACCTACTATTATGACGAATGGGAATCATATTCTTGGGCTGACCGGAATGACCCTTGTACTGATAGCTTTTATGCCAATAAGAGACAAAGCTGTGTAGTATTTGCATCTAATATTGGAGTTATTGCCAAAATGGGTTCGGATAAAAAAGTAATGGTTGCTGTTACTGACATCCTAACTACAAAACCATTGTCGGGAGCAGAGGTAGAAGTATATAATTTCCAGATGCAGAAAATAGGTTCCGGCAAGTCAGACACCAACGGCTTTGCATCTATCGAATATAAAGGAAGCGTACCATTCGTTGTAGTTGTGACCAATGGAAAAGATAAAGGATATCTAAAACTGACTTCTAATCTTTCTCTATCGTTAAGTAATTTTGACGTAAGCGGAAAAGAAATTCAGAAAGGTCTGAAAGGATATATCTATGGAGAAAGAGGAGTTTGGAGACCGGGTGACTCTATCTATTTGACTTTCATTTTGGAAGATAAAGACAAAACATTGCCTAAAGAGCATCCTGTTTCGTTGGAATTCTATTCTCCGACAGGACAGCTGTATCAAAGATATGTGAATACAGAAGGTATAGATGGATTCTATTCATTTAAGTTATCAACTGAAGCAAGTTCGCCGACAGGAAATTGGCGGGCAGCGGTGAAAGTCGGGGGAGTTTCTTTCTCGAAAACCATAAAAGTTGAAACTGTTAAGCCTAACCGATTGAAGGTGAGACTTGAGTTGGGTGATATGATAGATGCCAGTGAGGGAACATTCAATGGTAAACTGACTGCTCAATGGTTACATGGAGCAACTGCCTCAAACCTGAAAGCGAATGTTGAAATGAGTTTGTCAACAGTCTCAAAACCGTTTAACGGATATGATGGTTACTCATTCAACAATCCGGCAAATAACTTTACTTCTGACACATATACCTTATTTGACTCTAGGCTTGATGCTAGTGGAAATGCTTCTGTTTCGGCAAAGCTTCCTCCTGCCTCTAATGCGCCGGGTATGTTGCGAGCCAACTTTGTGTCGAGGGTATTCGAGACAGGAGGAGATGCAAGTATATATGCCCAGACGGCAGCTTACTCTCCTTATCCGGTATATGTAGGGGTGAAAGCTCCGGTCGAATCCGATTACGAAATGATGGAGACGGATAAGGATAATATGATTGATATTGTTACTCTTACTCCTAACGGAAAACCTGTTAACCGATCAGATATCAATGTCAAAATATACAAGATCAGATGGTCTTGGTGGTGGAATCGTAATGATAATGATTTGTCTTCGTATGTAAACAGTACATCTGCAGATATCATCCTGAATGAAAATATTTCGACTACGAATGGGAAAGCCAAGGTAAAATTGAGAGTCGATTATCCTGATTGGGGGCGTTATCTGGTTATGGCAACTGATAAAAATGGTGGTCATATTGCCGGAAAGATTGTGTATGTCGATTGGCCTTATTGGCGAGGTCGTTCTAATAAAGAAGATGCCACAGGATTGACCATGTTATCTTTCTCGACTGATAAAAAGGAATACAATGTAGGTGATAAGGCTACTGTTATTATACCCAAAAGCTCGGATGGGCGTGTGTTGGTTAGTATAGAGAATGGCTCGAAAGTAATCTCTCAGAATTGGGTAGCAACAAATGCACAGGAAGATACAAAGTATGAGTTTACTGTAACAGAAGACATGAATCCTAACTTCTACATTGTTGCTACATTGTTGCAGCCACATGCGCAGGAAGATAATGACCTGCCTATTCGTTTGTATGGTGTCTTGAATATTCCTGTAGATAATAAGAATACAATACTTACTCCGGTAATCAACATGCCGGACGAACTTCGCCCTGAAAAAGAATTTACAGTTTCAGTATCTGAAAAAGATAAGAAAGCCATGACTTATACTCTGGCTGTTGTAGATGAGGGATTATTAGACCTGACAGCCTTTAAAACACCTAATGCATGGAGCGATTTCTATGCGCGTCAGTCTTTAGGAGTCCGTACATGGGATATGTTCGATATGGTGGTAGGTGCAAATAGTGGAAAACTAGGGCCATTATTAAGTATCGGGGGAGATGAGGCTCTCAAACCTTCCAGCAATCCGGTTAACAGATTTAAACCTGTAGTAAAATTCTTAGGTCCTTTCTCTATGAAGAAAGGTGAGACGCAGTCTCATAAAATCCAATTGTCTCCATATATAGGGGCAGTCCGTGTGATGGTAGTTGCAGGTAATACGGATGGAGCTTACGGTAATACTGAAAAATCCGTGCAAGTGAAAAACCCACTGATGATATTATCTACATTGCCGAGAGTCGCAGGTCCGGGCGAAGACATATTGCTTCCGGTAAATGTTTTTGCGATGGATAATAAAGTGAAAAATGTAAATGTAACAGTACAATCGGCAAATGGTCTATTGCAATTAACCGACGGAAATTCAAAGAGTGTAACATTTACAGAAACAGGAGATAAGATTATTTACTTTAAGCTAAAGGCAACAAAGAAGACAGGTGCGGAAAAAATAACAATAAAAGCTAGTGGAGGCGGAGAGAATTCTACCGAAGAAATAGATGTTGAAATTCGAAATCCGAATCCTGCAGTTGTTTTAACTTCTGAGGCTCTGGTCTCTGCCGGAGATACAAGCCGGTTAAGTATAAATATGGATAGTCCTACTGTTGATGATTGGGTGAAGATGGAAGTATCACGTATGCCGGCTGTTGATTTAAATAAGAATGTATCTTATTTGCTGGACTATCCGTATGGATGTTCGGAACAGATAACATCAAAAGCATTCCCATTATTGTACATCGAAACCTTCAAGAAGTTCTCGGAAAAAGAGACCGAAAAAATGAAGTTTAATATAAATGAAGCAATTAAGATAATTACTTCACGACAGTTGGGTGATGGTGGTATTGCTTATTGGGACGGACATTCTTACCCAACCGAGTGGGTTACTACTTATGCAGGGCACTTCCTGTTAGAAGCAAAAACGAAAGGATATAATGTTCCTGAATCTGTAATATCCAAGTGGAAACAGTTCCAGAAAAAGGGTGCTCAAAGATGGAATAGAGGCGATTTGTATAATTCATATTATTCTTATTCGATGAGCGACCTGCAACAGGCTTATCGCCTCTATACTTTGGCATTAGCCAATGAGCCTGAATTAGGGGCAATGAACCGTTTGAAAGAAATGAAAGACCTATCCGTTCAGGCACGATGGAGATTAGCTGCTGCATATGTTCTGGCAGGAAAGAAAGATGCTGCTCAACAACTCATTAATAATGTTCCGGTTGCAGTAGATGGTTATTCAGTGTATAATAATACATACGGAAGTCCGACACGTGATTTGGCAATGATAATGGAGACGAACCTTCTGTTAGGAAATACAGGAAAAGCTTTGAGTCTGGCTAAAGATGTATCGAAAACTTTAAGTTCGAGCTATATAACGACGCAGACGGTTGCTTATAGCTTGATAGCTATGTCTAAATTGGCTGAAAAAATGGGTAAAGGATTATTAGCTTACGAATGGTCTATAAATGGAGCCGTTCAGAAATCTCCGAACTCGAGTGTGGTATTCCAGGAAATAGATATTAAACCTCAGGCAAATCTATCTATAGACTTTGCCAATAAGGGAGAAGGAGAATTGTATGTAAGATTAATCGGGCGTACACAGCCTTTAGAAGATAATACTCCTCCTCAAAGTAATGGAATCAACCTGTATGTAAAATATGTAGATGAGAATAACAAGGAAATAGATATTACTTCATTACAACAAGGTGCAGAATTTTTTGCAATGGTTATAGTTCAGAATATATCTGGTGAATATGTTACCGACCTAGCTTTGACTCAGATATTCCCATCAGGTTGGGAGATATTTAATGAACGTCTGTTTAATGCCGGAAGTGGAAGTAATCCATCATTTAATTATCAGGATATTCGTGATGATCGTGTGATGACTTTCTTTAATCTGGGTAATGGATATTCTACAACCGTTAAGATAAGATTGCAGGCAGCATATTGCGGACGTTTCTATTTACCGGTTATAGCTTGTGAGGCGATGTATAAGCCCGAAACCCAAGCAAGAACTAAAGGACAGTGGATAGAAGTGAAGCAATAGTGTAATGAACAATAAAAGAGTTAGAGGGTGATATGATTTTGTATCACCCTTTTTTATATATAAATAATAAGTGAAGCAATCATATGATCCTCTAAATTATTTTTTTCTGATATCTATGGGATAGATAGATAAAAGTATAATAAGAGTAGACAGATAAGAGTAGTTTTCTGTATCTCCAGTGGGTAAGATTTATGTCTCTATTTTATATACTTATATAATAGTGCTATTGGATTGATAGGTATATTTTTAAATAAAAAAAGAGTCCAATATTTTGGACTCTTTTTCTTATATATAGAAGGAATAATTTAATATTCTGGATTCTGTTGTATAGTAGGATTTGCTGAAATTTCTGCAGCAGGAATTGGTAATATTGCTCTAAAGTAATCATAACTAAAAGATCTCGATTCTTGAGTCAATGGCAAATGCCAGCCCTGATCTGCATCAGTAGTATATCGAACTATGTCTTTATTGTTTCTTAGCAAATCAAAGAAACGATGTCCTTCTCCTACAAACTCGATTCTTCTTTCTTGTAATATTCTATCTTCAGTAGCTTGGGCAGGAGTGAGCTCTGTAGCATCAGGATTTCCTCTTTTTACTATTGCATTTAGATATTTTGCAGCATTTGTTGCATCTCCTGATTTTGCAGCAGCTTCAGCAGCTATAAGATAGGTTTCAGATAATCTTAGGATAGGCAGATTGTTGATACGAATATCACTAGTACCTTCTCTCCCTGGATATTTGTTGATATATACTTTATTAGTTCCCCACTTATTGGTTGTTTTCTTACCTTTTGACATAAGTGTTAGTCGAACGTCATTTGCATAATTTGACTCAACCATATCCACATACTTTTTAGTCATAATTGCATCATCATAACCTTCTTCTGCATATAGGTAACCAATAGACTCTCTGTCTACCCAGTCATCATTACTCGCATTTACAATCTCGAAAATAACTTCCGATGTTCCAGATTTAGCCCAAGCACCTTCATATTCTTCATTTGTCCACAATTTATATGGGCTATTGTTAATGATGTCAACAGCTGTAGAAAAAGCATTTGCATTATCACCTTTGTAAAGATATACTCTTGCTAATAAAGCTTTAGCTGCCCATTGATTGAAATAGCCTGTGCTTTTAGTTGGAGTCATTTTCTGTATAGACTCTTTTAGGTCTGAAATTACTTGCGTATAGACTTCCTCAAGAGTATTACGAGAAGGAGTTGCATCATATGCCAGCGGTTCTAGTACAACTGGAATACCTAAAGTAGAACCTCCTTCTATTGTATAAGGTTTTGAG
Source organism: Dysgonomonas sp. (assembly GCA_032477055.1). Classification (GTDB taxonomy): domain Bacteria; phylum Bacteroidota; class Bacteroidia; order Bacteroidales; family Dysgonomonadaceae; genus Dysgonomonas_A. The sequence continues at coordinate 188,233 of JAWDXP010000004.1, forward strand.
TATACACGAGCCAAATCGAAATGAGCTAAAGCCCTTATCGCTAAAGCTTGTCCTTTTATACTATCTAACTCTTCTGTGGTAGCATCTGTTACAGAGTTATTATCGATAGCTTTAATCAAACTATTAGCTCGGCGAATAACCATATAAGGGACTTCCCATATTTGAGGTGCGCCACTATTTACTGTATAAGTCATTTGATAAGACGGAGCAGTTCTTTTGGTTGCTCCTGCTGCTTGCATATCATCTCCTCTAACGTCTCCATAATAAATCATCCTAGCGCCATAATAGCTTGGATAAGTAGAACTTCCTTGCAAGCGGTCATATACGCCAGTCAAGGCGTTTGATGCATCATTCAAATTGGTGATAGCTTCTTCCTTTGGTAGTCCATCACTAGGTGATGTGTCAAGCCAATCGCCAGAACATGATGTTGCTGTATATAATAGTATAACTGCAACTAATAATTTATATATATTTTTCATTGTTTAATCCTTATTTTAGAAACTAACTTCTATACCAAATGTCACTGTTCTCAATGGAGGGGTTTGCATGGTTACTACTCCGACAGCTTGTTCTATTTGAGTTGGATCTATAGGTAATTCTGGGTCTACATATAGATTTCCTGGTTTGATCGTAAATAAGTTTACTGCAGATGCGTATACCCTAGCTTTGCTAATTTTTAGAGTGTTTAGGATATTCTTTGGTAAAGTATATCCTAAAGTAACGTTCTTCAAACGGATATGATCTGTAGAATACATCCATCTTGAAGATGGCTGATATACATTGCCATATGCAAATTGAGGTAGTTTAGCTATATCTCCAGGGTTTTGCCACATTTCAGAGATTTTATTGTAGCCCGCAACATTGTAGTTATAACCTCCCCCATTTGAATTTAGCCAGCTTGCATTATCATACACATGTCCACCGAAAGAATATGTTAAAGTAAACCCAAGATCTATGCCTTTATAGGTAAGTGTATTTGTCAAACCTCCTTGTACTTTAGGGTCTACATTTCCTATAATTACCTGTTGAGCTTCTGCTGCATTGGTAGTTGTTACTCTTTCTTGCCCCGGTTTGTTGATGTAATACATTTCTTTTCCAGTGTCACGATCTACTCCCGCATATTCATAAGCATATAGAGAATTAAATGGATTACCTATTCTATGCATTAATCTGGCTTGAGCGCTTACTTCATTTCTTTGGAACTCCTGTAATTGGCCATCAATCTTCTTTAATTCATTTTTATTATGAGCTAAATTGAGGGTTGTACTCCACATGAAGTCTTTAGTAGCTATATTGGTCGATTGAATAGAAAGTTCTACCCCTTTATTTTCCATCTCGCCAATATTCATCATAATATTACTGAATCCGGTAGTTTGAGATGCAGATCTTTCTAGTAATAAGTCAGTAGATGTTTTAGTATATAAATCTAAAGTAACACTTATTCTGTCAATGAATGACAAATCTAAACCAGCATTAAGATTTTTACTCTTTTCCCATGTGAGTTCATTGTATGCTAAACGACCTTCTGCTGATCCTGGTTTGCTATTATATTTATATCCAAACTCATAAACGTCCATGTAATCATATAGGCCTAAAGGCAAAGTACCATTTGTTCCATATGACAATCTTATTTTCGCATCTGATAATATCGGTTTTAATGATTCTGCAAAGGCTTCTTCTGTAAGTCTCCATGATCCTGAAACAGACCAGAAATTACCCCATCTTTCATCTTTAGAGAATTGAGAGGAACCGTCTCTTCTGAAGCTGGCACCCACATAATACTTATTGTCATAGTTGTAGTTTAAAGATGCTACATAAGAAATCATTCTTCTATCCTCATAGTGGCTTACAGCTCGGCTTGATGCTGCATTTTCTATTTCAGGCTTTGCATAAGTTGGATAATTATTACCATTTGCGTATATATAATCCCATTTGTACTTTTCTAACTCATAACTAACAAGCCCATCTATGTTATGAACTCCATCAATTGATTTAGCGTAGTTTAGGCGAGTTTGAGATGTTAGTGTTTTCCTATTGTCTGTAACTTTCTGGAATACACCATTGGATGTTAAGCCATCATTTGAACGAGGATCCCACCATACTTTAGTATTGGTCTGAACATAGTCATAACTTAGTTTTTCACTGACAGATAAATCTGGAGTGATATCATATGATGCATTTAATGCTCCCAAAAATCTGTTTATATTACTTTTGTTATAATTAAGATGCATGTTGTACAAAGGATTTGCTCTTGGTCTGGGAAATGCATTGAATCCTTCTGAGATATTCCAGCTACCATCTGGATTGTAAGGATAGTCAGAGGGTGTTGTGGTCATTGCAATTGCCATAATAGGACTGGAATATGAAGTTCCTTCACTATTTGCATCTTGTTTAGATGCGGCATATGTAATGTTTGCACCAAAAGTAAACTTATCTACTTTATGTGTGAGATTTAATCTTCCGGTTATTCTCTCGTAATCAGATTGAATAGTTATACCTTCAACGTCAGTGAACGAAAGTGAAGAGTAAAAACTTGTTCTATCATTCCCTCCTTGAAGGTTAACCTCATAGTTCGATTGTTTACCTGTCCGGAATAATAAATCTTTCCAGTCAGTCCAACCTCCTTCAGGCTTTTTGGCATATTTATCTATTTCACTGTTTGCGTAGGTAATAGCTTCTTCTTCAGAAGCTCCTTCTTTCTTTTTATAGTTTTTAAGTCCTAATGTAAGCAACTCCCTTCTTTCTTCACCATTCAATGTTGGACGATAATCTATTGCCATATTAGAGAACCCCCAGTTAGCTCGGAATCCTACGGTTGTTTTACCCGCTTTTCCACTCTTTGTTGTTATGATGACAACTCCATTTGCTGCTCTTGAACCATACAAAGAAGCTGCTGCTGCATCTTTAATTACAGTTATTGATTCAATATCATTAGAGTTGAGTGTCGATAAAATACTATTTCCTGATTGAGTATAGTTAAGCTCAGTATTAGCATTTCCTACATTCATAGGAACACCATCAATAACATATAGAGGCTCTGTAGAGGCATTCACCGAACCTGTACCTCTTATTCGAATTGACTCCACCGCACCAGGTTGACCTGTAGATGAACCTGCCTGTAGACCCGCAATAGCACCGGCTAATTTAGATTCCATAGAAACACCCGGAACATTCTCCAACTTGGATGTAGATATAACAGATGCTGCTCCGGTAAAACTAGCTTTTTTTACAACACCATATCCGGTTACAACCACCTCATCTATGAGTTTGGAGTCCGACTCCATCGTAATTCTTAGATTAGTTCCAGCTGCTACCTCTTTTGGTTTATAACCAATTAAGGAAATAACAATTGTTTTTGTGCCCGAAGGAACATTCAATGAGAATTTTCCATCTAGATCAGTAACTGTACCAACTGTGGTACCTTTTGCAACTACCGAAGCCCCGATCACAGTTTCGCCCGTATCGTCAATAACGGTACCGGTAACTTGTGTCGTTTGGGCCAATGATAATCCGACACTTGCAAAGATGCAAGCTAAAATCATTATCAGTTTTTTCATAAACACAGCTTTAATATTACTCAATTATTTAATTTAGAATCATTTTGTATTTCCTCATTGTGTCATTTACATAATTTCACAAATGGGGAACAAAGATATGATTTTTTCCTAAATAACACAATTGGCGAAGTGTTAAATGTTAGAATTAACTAAAATAAATAGGAAATAAAATATTAAATTGTGATTTATTATTGTTTTTGGATGAGGTATTTTATGAAAAAAATAACATTTTGTCATAAATGGTATAGGTCACAGGATGTGATGCAAGATGAAAATCGCAATTTGATAATAAAACAAGAGTTTTTGTTGTCTTATGGTAAGAACGAAGTTTATCTGCGATAAGTATAATCAATATTTTATATTCTTGTATAGTAAGCGAGATTCGTAGATATTATCTACTCTTCTCAATAAATACTCTCTGTCATCATTTGCAGGGCTTATACTCTCTTCTGTATAAAAAAGTTGTAGAAAAGAAGAGAGTCCTGCATTGTCAAATGATGCGATCAGTTCTTCAAATTTATTTTTATTACTTATCTCTAAATATAATAGGGCTAATTTGATTTTTGCTAAATTAGAATTGTCTAATAATAAAAGTTTTTTTTGATACTCAATAGCTTTTTGAAACTCATTCTTCTGAATATATAATGAAATGAGTTTCTCAATAAGAATTTCGCTTTCCTCCATAGTGAATGCTTTGTTGTATAAATCTTCAGCAGATTCGAGTTCTCCCAACTTTAAATATAAATCTGCAGAAAGTATCATCGTTTCGTATGAGTCATTATCTATCTCCAAAGCTTTATCTATCAATTCTTTTATGGATAAGTTATTCCCCTGAAAGAAAAGAATCGATGCTTTTTGAAGAATTGATTCTGCTGTCTCTCCAAATTTATTTTCATAATCTAATAGAGTTTTGTAGGCATTGTCATATTTTTCTAAACTGATGTAGCATTCTATTAAAGATATATAAATCGTGGAATCTTCTTGCGATAACTCGATGCATTGAAGCAGTGTTTCTATAGCTTCTTCCATTCTGTCGGATAGAAGGAGGCAATGTGCTTTTAGTTTCAGTACATTAATATTGGAATCATCCAAGGTTAATGAAAAATCAAAAGAGTCAATTGCCTTTTCATAATCACCTTGTAATGAATATAGTTTTCCTAATGTCATCCACCCTTCAAACAGGTATGGGTCAATATCTAATATTCGCTCACAGGTATTGATCGCATTCGGAAAATCTTCTTTTGTTTCGTATGCATATACCAGGTCATTAAGAACTTCAATATTATCCGGCATATATTCGAGGCTTTTTTCGAAATATAAGATAGCTTCGTCTACGTACTCGGCTTCAATATATATAAATCCAAGTTCGGACAGAATTAGATCGATGTCAGTATCTTCGTCCTGCAATACTTCCACTGTCAGAGAATGCGCTTCTGCATATAATCCGAGCTGGAGTAAGCATTCGATTTTTAGAAGGTATTGTTCGAAATCGTAGCCATTGAAATGGCTATTTAGATAATGTAACGCTGAAGAATAGTTTGCGTCATAGGTTAAAAACCTTACATGCCTTATCATAAGAGATTCATTATTGGGGTGAATACTCAACCCCAATTTTACAATCTCTTTAGCTGTTTCGATATCATCTGATTTATCATAATAGTCAGCTAACTCATCGTACTCGTCAGCATCGAAATATACATTTTTTCCGGATATAAGCATTTGCTCGTATCTCTCCAGTAAATTAGAGATATCTTTTTTTCTCATATAAAGATCAGAAATCCTCTAGGATTTATTTATTCTTGATCTTGCTCCACGAATCTTTTAAAGTAACAGTTCTGTTAAAAATTAATTGTCCGGGAGTAGAATCAGGATCTACATTAAAATAACCTATCCTCTGAAACTGAAAATGTTCATAAGGTTTTACGTCGTTTAAGAAAGGTTCGGCTTTACAGCCTTTCTTTATGATCAGAGAGTCCGGATTCATTAATGATCTGAAATCTGCATCTTTGTCTTCGGATGTGTCTTCTACCATAAATAATCTGTCATAAAGTCGGACATCAATATCTATTGCATCTTTTGTCGATACCCAATGTATTGTGCCTTTTACTTTACGATTGCTCTCCGACATGCCACTTTTGGTTAGTGGGTCATATTCTGCATATACCTCTATGATATTTCCGTTCTCATCTTTTTTATGTCCGGTACATTTTACTATATAAGCATGTTTTAATCTTACCTCTTGTCCCGGAGTTAACCTGAAATATTTTTTAGGAGCATCTTCCATAAAGTCATCTCTCTCGATATACAACTCTTTACAAAATAAGATGTTGTGGTTTCCGGCTTCCGGATCTTCCGGATTGTTTTGTGCTTCGAGTGTTTCGGTTTGACCTTCTGAATAGTTGGTGATTATCAATTTTATAGGATCCAATACGGCTGATACTCTGGTCGCTCTTTTGTTAAGGTCTTCTCTGACAGAATGCTCTAATAAAGCGACATCGATAATACCATCATATTTGGTATATCCGATCTTATCAATAAAATTCCGGATTGCTTCCGGTGTATATCCCCTTCGGCGATATCCTGATATAGTAGGCATACGAGGGTCGTCCCAGCCATCAACCAAGTTTTCTTTTACCAGCTGTAATAGTTTTCGCTTACTCATTACTGTGTAAGTAAGATTAAGCCGGTTAAATTCATATTGAGAAGGTCGGTATTCTCCTGTTGCCAACTGATCTATAAACCAGTCGTATAACGGACGATGGACAACGAACTCCAAAGTGCACAATGAGTGCGTAACACCTTCAAAATAATCACACTGACCATGTGCAAAATCGTACATAGGATAAACATTCCATTTATTACCTGTACGATGGTGCGGATGTTTGATTATCCGATATATGATTGGGTCTCTAAAGTGCATATTAGAGGAAGCCATATCTATTTTGGCACGCAAGACCATAGCGCCTTCTTCAAAGACACCTTCATTCATTTTATTGAATAAATCAAGATTCTCTTCTATAGGGCGATCTCTGTAAGGGCTGTTTGTTCCCGCTTGTGTAGGAGTGCCTTTTTGTTTTGCGATCTCTTCTGCAGACTGTTCATCTACATAGGCTTTTCCCTCTTTGATAAGCCTTATGGCAAAATCCCATAATTGAGGAAAATAGTCAGATGCATATAAGACATTTTTCCAGTCAAATCCCAGCCATTTTATATCCTCCATGATAGAGTCTACATACTCTACATCTTCTTTCACAGGATTTGTATCATCGAAACGAAGATTGCATACCCCTCCATACTGCTGAGCAAGCCCGAAGTCTATACAAATTGCTTTAGCATGTCCTATGTGAAGGTATCCGTTAGGTTCCGGCGGAAAACGTGTCTGGACGTGTCCGTCATTTTTACCTTCTTTCAGGTCATTCTCAACTATAACTTCGATAAAGTTTAAACTTTTTTTCTCTTCTATCGGGGTTGTCTCTGACATTTTAGTAGAGTATTATGGTTATTGAATATTATTCGGATGTTTCGTTCAAAGGAATAGAATAAGGATCTAGATCCTCCAATCTATATGAGCTTTCTTCAAGGAAAGTTAGGTAGATTTGGTAGAATTCGTCAAACTTATCCAGTTTTTTGTATTTATTCATTATTTCCTGACTTTCGGCATATGCTTTGCCTGCATTGCTCATGTCATTGTCGCCGCTGTACTGATTGGACATCATTGTAAGTTCGGCCGCACGTTGAGCATCTTCTTCCATTGTGGGTTCGGAGCATGCAAGAAAAGTAAACATATATAAACCCAGAAATAATATATAAATTATCTTTCTCATATCCATTTGAAATTTTCATACAAAGATAATCAAAACAAGATTAACATCATATTCTTACTATATCCGATTTACAATATATTGTTTACTGTAGGCATTTAATCTTATTTCTTACTATATATCCTGACTTATAACAATACCTAATATAGGGGATAGATAGAGTCTATTTTCATTATTTTTTGTTATTGATTTCCTTTTTGTGATTGAAGACCTTTGCAGCCGTAATCACAATTTAGGTAAATTAACATCTATATAAAATTATGAATAAAAAAATCTATTTGTCGCTTATATTGTTCTTTGCATGTATAGGGCATATGTCTGCACAGGGAATAAAAGTGAAAGGACGGGTATATGATAATACAGGTGACCCTTTGTCTGCTGCAACTGTATTAATTGAAGGAACTCAGATTTCGACGTTGACGGATGATGAAGGTAAATTTCGGTTTAGGCATACACCTTCGGGTAAAATCAAAGTCTCGGTCAGTTATATAGGATACACAACTAACACTCAGGAAGTGGTTGTTAATAATAATTCTGAAGTTGCATTGCATTTTGTTTTGGAATCAAGTAATACACTCGGCGAGGTGGAAGTTTTTGGTGAAAGGTTTAAGCAGCCGGAGAAGCTGGATGCTATAACACGTATGCCTCTTCGCCCAAGTGAACAAATTCAGAGCATCTCGGTAATTTCCGAGAAAGTGATTGCCGAACAGGGAGCATTGACTATAACCGAGGCAATGAGGAATGTACCGGGGGTAACTCTTTTCGGTAGTTATGGAGGTGTGAAAGAAAGTATGTCTGCACGCGGATTTAGAGGGATACCCGTATTGAAGAATGGAGTGAGAATGGATTCTCAGTTTCAGACAGCATCGGGTATTGCCGATATGCAAGGTGTAGAAAGTATCCAGATGATAAAGGGATCGGCGGCTGTGACTCAGGGTGTGATAACCGATATAGGAAATGCCGGAGGTGTGATCGATGTAGTGACCAAAACTCCTAAATTTATTAAGGCAGGGCAAGTCGATTTGCGTGTAGGAAGCTGGGGGCAATTTCGTCCGACATTTGATGTGCAAACAGTATTAGATAAAAATAATACAGCTGCATTTCGTTTAAATGGAGCATTTGAGCGTGCAGATAATTATCGTCCGGTTGTATCTAATGAAAGAGTTTATATAAATCCTTCATTCGAATGGCGTCCGACTGATAAAACAACTATCACTCTCGAAGGAGATTACCTGAATGAAGACCGCACTCCGGTTACAAGTACTGTAAACTTTGCAGATCAAGGAACAGAAGCTCTTTACGAGATGCCACATGATAAATTTTTAGGCTTCAAAAATGATAATGTAAACACTTCGCTAGCCACTTATTCGGCACGTATTAAGCATTATCTGACTGATAAGATTAGTGTGCGTGCGGCTTACTATGGATCTTCTTATAGGGTAGATAACACATCTACATCACTAGGGCTTGCTAGTAAGAATGATTATGAAAGCTCTAAAAGAGCTCGCAGTTTAAGCAGATCGTTGAGAGATGATAAAAACTCGACATTCCAGCTCGATTTGGTAGGACAGGATGTGTACACAGGGTTGGTAAAACATACGTTTCAGGTTGGATTCGATTATCGTATAGCGGATGCTACTACGAAAAATCTGAACCCTCTTGTTAATGGAAAGTCTACGGCAATTGCAATCGATACGATTGATGTGAAAAACGGAGTTATTGACAACAGTTTCCAAAAAGTAACCTTTCTCAATCCTGACAATGTTGTTGGAGTGAACACTAAATACAATACTTATGGCATTATGGCGCAAGAGGTAATGACTATAAATAAGTATATGAAGGCTATTTTGGGTGTGCGTTATAGTAGTATTTCAACTATTTCGAGCAACGCGACAGGAGGAGATCCGGGTCGTACTCGCGAGGATGCATGGGATCCAATGTTAGGATTAATGGTTTCGCCTATAGAGAATGTGAATATCTTCGGATCATATACTACAAGTACAAACTTGAGAAGTGCAGGTAATATCCTTACCGACAGTATTACTCGTATAGGACCGTCCAGGACTAAACAGTGGGAGTTTGGATTTAAATCGGATTGGTTGAATAACCGTTTGCGTTTTAACTTTACTTATTTTCATATCATAACAGAGAATCTATCAAACTCGGAATATTTACCTAACTCTAACCAGACTACCGGATATTATTATAAAGCAGGAGATTTGGTGCGCGATGGGATCGAAGTAGAGTTGAACGGGCGTATATTGAATAATCTGCAAGTGATGTTGGGATATGCTTATTTGGATGCCCGTTACAAGAACAGCCCTTCGTATGTGGAAGGTTCGGCACCAATGAATGCGCCAAAACATACAGCTAACGGATGGTTGTATTACACTGTAGACCGTGGACCATTGAGAGGATTGTCTATGGGTGCAGGAGCATATTATGTAGGAAAACGTCCGGTAAATGAGTATTCGTTAAGTCCCGACGGACATGGAAATATGGGAGGTGTGGAGCCTTTTGATATGCCTGCATATACTACTATAAATGCGCAATTGGCTTATACTTATAATAAAGTGACTGCCCGTGTATTCTTTAACAATATTTTTGATGAGATCGGATACAATTCTTACTATAGAGGAGGATATATCAATCAGGTTGATCCTCGAAATTTCGCAGCTCAGGTTTCGTACCGATTCTAATAAATAGTTAATCACTATTTGTTGTGATTGGGGAGCATAAAATTCATTATTTCTTGCGATTGTATATTATGTGAATTATAATGAATTTTGTAAAACGAAAAATGAGATACTGACTTTAAAATTAAATATAGCTTACTGACTTAATGACAAGATAAATCCGGTGTTCTGAATATATTTTATTCTTAACACCGGTTTATTTGTGAATATATAAGAAATATGACTTTAAGAAAACTGATCAAAAAAATTCACATTTGGCTGTCAATACCAGTCGGATTAATTATTTCTATAATTTGTATTACCGGGGCTTTGTTAACTTTCGAAACCGAAATTCTGGAAGTATGTTATCCTGAAAGATACTTTGTAGAAGAAGTGAAAGGTGAAAAAATGCCATTGGATAAGCTTATACCTCTGGTAAATGCACAATTGCAAGATAATAATGTGGCTAGTATCAAGATAACTGATGATCCCCGAAGAACTTATACTGCTACGTTAGAAGAGGGATTCCGGGTAACGGCTTTTGTCGATCCATATACAGGAGAGCTAAAAGGTACTCGCCAGTTTCGAGAAGGATTTTTTTATCATGCAATGACTTTGCACCGTTGGCTTATGGACGGAACGCGGACTTGGGGAAAGTATACGGTTGGCATAACCACCCTGTTGTTCGTATTCATTATTATAAGTGGTATCGTATGGTGGGTGCCATCGGATAGAAAGAGAATTAAAAACCGTCTTCAGGTAAAAACAAAAAATGGATTGAAACGCTTTTTGTTTGATATACATACAGCGTTAGGTATCTATGCTGCCATATTCTTATTGATCTGTTGTCTGACAGGAATGATGTGGTCTTTCGAATGGTATCGCAATGTTGTGAACTCTCTGTTTGGTGTAGAAAATACGGCACAACAAAGAGGTGGAGGACATGGTGGCAGAGGAGATAAGAAAGACAAGCCGAAACAAATAAATACACAAAACTGGCAAGTAGCTTATAATAACTTAAATGAAAAGAATCGCGGTAATAAATTTATTACTATAGCGGATGGTTCTGCAACAGTTCTTACAAAGGAAGCACCTCATTTGAGGGCTACTGACAGATATATGTTCGATTCGAAAACGGGAGAGATTGGGAAAGCAACTATATTTTCGGAGCAAAAGTCATCCTCGAAAATCATGTCATGGGCATATGCATTGCATGTAGGGGCATACGGGGGACTGATTACCCGTATCCTTACTTGTATTGCCTGTATTATAGGGACTACACTGCCTTTGACCGGTTATTATATCTTTTACAAAAAGAATTTCAAGAAGCCGAAAAAGAAAAAAACTTCTCTTGTCTAAGATTCTCCTTCTTGTTTCTTAAGCTTTTATAAAACTAAAAGAATGTTTTGCGATATTTGAACCTTTTTGATTAATTTCGCAGGTTAAACGTCTTAGCGCGGAATGATTTATTTATGTTTTCGAAAACAATATGAGTAAACAAGGGAATAAAAAGGGGGAGTCTTCAAAATCCAAAACAAGTGGTTATATTGTAAAATTGCTTTGGTTGGCGTTCGTTGCAGTTATTGCAATCGTAGGGTTGACCTTTGTGCTTATAGCAACGGGAGCTATAGGATATATGCCACCTGTCGAAGAATTGGAAAACCCGATAGATAAATATGCATCTCAAACATATTCTGCCGATAATCAATTGCTTGGAACCTATTCGCAGAGTAGGGAGAACCGAATCTATTCGAGTTACGATGAATTGTCGTCTTATCTGGTACAAGCACTTATTGCAACAGAAGATGTGAGATTTTACAGCCATTCGGGGATAGATGCAAAATCTTTAGCCAGAGCTGTTATAAAAAGAGGAATTCTGCAACAAGAAAGTGGTGGAGGGGGAAGTACTATCTCTCAGCAGTTGTCCAAACAGTTGTATTCTCCTCAGGCAGAAAATGTTGTTGAACGTGTGTTGCAGAAACCTATTGAGTGGGTTATTGCTGTTCAATTGGAAAGATATTATACCAAAGAAGAAATTATAAATCTATATCTTAATAAGTTCGACTTCTTAAATAATGCAGTAGGTATTCAGTCTGCAGCAAAGGTATATTTCAATAAGTCACCCAAAGATTTAACTATCGAAGAGGCTGCAACTCTTATCGGGATGTGTAAAAATCCGGCATATTTTAATCCTCGCCGTTATGCAGAACGTACCAAAGGCAGACGAAATGTTGTATTGGAGCAAATGGAAAAAGCGGGTTATATAACGAAAGCAGAATCTGACTCTCTGAAACAATTACCTTTAACTTTGAATTATGTGAAGGTTGACCACAAAGACGGTCTGGCTCCCTATTTCAGGGAATACCTGCGTATGACTATGACCGCCAAAAAACCCGAACGTAGTAATTATGCAGCTTGGCAGGCAGAACAGTTTGTCAGGGATTCGGCCGAATGGGTGAATAATCCATTGTATGGATGGTGTAATAAAAATACAAAATCGAACGGAAAACCATATAATCTGTATACAGATGGTTTGAAAATTTATACGACAGTAGATTCACGGATGCAGGAATATGCAGAGCAGGCTGTGGAAGAACATATGAAAAAAACGGTTCAGCCGGCATTTGATAAAGAGAAGAAAGGTAAGCCATATGCTCCGTATTCTTCATCAGAAGCTAAGAAAATTGATGATTTGTTGCTTATAGCAATGAAGCAAACAGAACGCTATCGTAAACAGAAATCCAAAGGAGTTAAGGAGAGTGATATTCTGGCAGAATTTAAAAAACCTGTCGAGATGAAAGTTTTCTCCTGGGATGGAGAGATTGATACTACCATGACTCCTCTCGACTCTATTCGTTATCACAAGCGTTTTTTGCGTTCCGGTTTTATATCCATGGATTCACGTAATGGACATGTGAACGCCTATGTGGGAGGAATCAACTTTAAGTATTTCCAATATGATATGGTGAATTCGGGTCGCCGTCAGATCGGTTCGACCGTAAAACCATTCTTATATTCGTTATGTATGGAAGAAGGAATGACTCCATGCGATCAGATGAGTTATCAGCAGATCACTCTTATGACTGAGAACGGAAAACCTTGGTCTCCAAGAGGTATCCGTTCCAATATGGTAGGTCAGACTGTTTCTATAAAATGGGGATTGCAGAACTCAGATAATATGGTTACAGCATATTTGATGGGGCGTACCTCTCCTTACAATTTTGTAAGAATGTTACATACATTTGGTATTACTGGAAAAATTGATCCTGTGGTGTCAATGTCCTTAGGTACTCCCGAAACAAATGTAGGTGAAATGGCAAGTGCTTACACAGCTTTCACCAACAAAGGTATTAAGATAGATCCTGTATATGTGACACGTATCGAGGATGCTCATGGAAACACTATTGCTACTTTCGAGCCTCGGGTGAGAGAAGTGTTTAGCGAATTGACTTCTGTCAAGATGCTGGATATGCTTCGTGCAGTAATGGATGGCGGAACAGGTAGCCGTATACGTTGGAGATTTAACCTGAAAGCACCGATGGGTGGTAAAACGGGTACAACTAATAATAACTCGGACGCATGGTTTATGGCATTTACCCCAAAACTAGTGACTGCAACGTGGGTTGGTGGAGAAGAGCCAAGCATTCACTTTGACAGAATGAGCGAAGGACAAGGAGCTGCTGCTGCATTGCCTATCTATGGCTTGTTTATGCAAAAGGTATATGGCGATTCTAACTTGGGCTATTCGGTAGATGACCAGTTCTCTAAGGTTGAAGGAGTAGGAGACCCTTGTGCAGGAGCGAGGAGCGAGGAAGTGTTTGACTCTAGCGAGGTCATAGAGACAGGAAACGGAGGAATTGACGATATGTTCAATTTCAACTGATAAACACAGTTATTGTGTCAGGCATATTTGTCGTTTCATATTAAAAACTGTATATTTGTTGATATTGATTTGCCCGGATGGATATTCAAAAGACAAAAGAACAGGTCAAGAATAAATTCACGGAATACCTAAATTCACATAAGCATCGTAAAACTCCCGAACGTTTTGCGATATTAGACCATATATATTCTACAAAAGGACATTTCGATGTCGAATCACTCTATCAGGCTATGAATACCTGTAGTTTTAGAGTGAGTCGTGCTACATTATACAATACAATAGATTTACTGCTGGATTGCGGGCTGTTAGTCAAACATCAGTTTGGAGCTAATATCTCACAATACGAGCGTGTGTACGGAAATGAAAATCACGATCATCTGATTTGTACTACATGCGGAAAGGTCAAAGAATATAAGAGTGGTAACTTGTTTTCTCCTTTACAACAGAAAAAGCAGTTGCGCTTTAAAGTAAGTTATTATAGTATGTATATATATGGTACATGTTCGAATTGCATGAAGGAAAAGCAGCAGGCAGAAAAGAAAATTAAAACTGAAAATAAATCAAATACAAATAAGAAGAAATGAAAGCAGATGTATTGCTCGGACTACAATGGGGTGACGAAGGAAAAGGTAAAATAGTAGATGTATTGACACCCGAATACGAAATTGTTGCCCGTTTTCAGGGTGGACCTAATGCCGGGCATACATTAGAGTTTGAAGGTAAAAAATATGTCTTGCGCTCAGTTCCTTCCGGTATATTTCAGGGGAATAAAGTAAATATTATAGGTAATGGGGTTGTGCTTGATCCTGCTCTTTTTAAGTTGGAGATAGAAGCTTTGGAAGGATCGGGACACGATCTGAAAAAACGATTGTTAATATCCAAGAAAGCACATCTTATATTGCCCACACACCGTTTGCTGGATGCTTGTTATGAAGCCGCGAAAGGCGATTCTAAAATAGGAACTACAGGTAAGGGAATAGGTCCTACTTATACCGATAAGGTGAGTAGAAATGGCTTGAGGGTAGGAGACCTCTTGCATGATTTTGATAAAAAATACGCACAGGTAAAAAACAGGCACCTTGAAATCCTAAGACAATATAGTTTTGACAGCAGTGCTTTGGCTGACATCGAGAAAGAATGGTTTGATGGTGTCGGAAAATTAAAAGAGTTTGAATTCATAGATAGTGAATATTATGTAAATAATGCTGTCAAAGAAGATAAGAGCGTTTTGGCTGAAGGTGCGCAAGGTACGATGCTCGATATAGATTTCGGTTCATATCCTTTTGTAACTTCTTCCAATACTATTTCTTCCGGTGCTTGTATAGGACTAGGATTAGCACCATCTCATATCGGAGAGGTATATGGTATATTCAAAGCTTATTGTACCCGCGTTGGTAGTGGACCTTTTCCTACAGAGCTTTTCGACGAAACAGGAGATAAATTGAGAAAATTCGGTTTTGAGTTTGGTTCGGTAACAGGTCGTCCCCGACGTTGCGGATGGATAGATTTGGTTGCCCTTCGTTATGCTATTATGGTAAATGGAGTGTCGCAACTTATTATGATGAAAAGCGATGTTCTGGACTCCTTTGATACAATTAAGGCATGTGTGGCATATTCTATCGATGGGGAGGAAACCAAAGATTTCCCTTTTGAAATAGGCGATAATGTGAAGCCTGTATATAAAGAACTTGCGGGTTGGAAGACGGATATGTCAGGAATGAGGAAAGAAGACGAATTTCCTGCAGAATTTCGTAATTATGTAGCTTTTCTGGAAGAAGAATTAGGTGTACGTATAACTATAATATCTATTGGTCCCGATAGGGAACAAACAATTATTCGCTAGGCATATAAGGTGCTCTCTTATATATTTTTAAGTAATTATCAAGATAACAAACACTTAATATGGTTATCTTTGGTATGGAATTTGAATGTTAAAATAGAAAAGGGAGTAACAACTAAAAAATTATAGTATATGTATATAGGATGGATTTTGTTTGGATTGATTGCTATTGTGGGGTGGATTGTATCTGCCAGCCTGCAAAGCAAATTCAAAAAATATTCGAAAATACCTCTGGATAGTGGTCTGACAGGACGCGATGTGGCGCTTAAGATGCTGCATGATAATGATATATATGACGTACAAGTGATTTCTACACAAGGAATGCTTACAGATAATTACAATCCTAGCAATAAGACTGTAAATCTGAGTGAAGGAGTCTATCATAGTAATAGCGTCGCTGCGGCAGCAGTTGCCGCCCATGAGTGTGGTCATGCTATACAGCATGCCAAAGCATACGGGCCGTTGACTATGCGATCGGCATTAGTACCAGCAGTGAGTTTTGCTTCGAAATGGGTTATGTGGGTAATTCTGGCAGGAATTTTTATGGTAAATACATTTCCTGCACTATTATGGATCGGTATAGGCTTGTTTGCTGTTACGACCATATTTAGCTTTGTGACATTACCTGTAGAGATAGATGCAAGCCGTCGTGCTCTTGCGTGGCTCGATTCGGCAGGTATTGTAAGAGATGCGAATAAGGATAAGGCAAAGGATGCTCTTAAGTCTGCAGCATATACTTATGTAGTGGCTGCTTTGGGGTCTCTGGCTACCTTGATTTATTATATTTTTATAGCATTAGGTTCAAGAAGATAAATAATGATATATTCTGTGTGAGAGCCTAAGTGATAGGCTCTTTGTCTTTTTTATAATGAAAGTATTATATAGCATTTACATAATCCTTATTGTTTGTATCTTCTCAGCTTGTTCTTCACCAAAGAAGCTAGTGTTTAGAGATGACTTTTCCAAAGGGAAATTGAGTCAGAAGTGGGATATTGTAAATGGAGATTGGAGTGTAAATAATGCTTGTTTATCTGGATCTCGGACTTCCGACGATTGGGGTATAATACTGTCTAGGAAAAAATTGCCCGAGAATTATTTACTTACATTTTCGGCATTATCGGACTCTGCGGCAAACCTGTTTGAAATAATTGCAAATCTGAAAGGCGAAAAATTCTTTGGTATTATGCAAAACCAATTGGAAGAAGCTATAAAATTGGAGGACAGGTCGCTATTTTCGCCAGAGAATAGAATAAAAGAAAAGACTTTGGTGTGTACCACCGGGAATATAGGGCAATTGCCTGAGATTAATTATCCGAATAGTAGAGAATGGTTGCATTGGAAGATTCTCCGTACTGGCAATCATATCTATATCTGGATCAATGATGAAGATGTCATTTCATTTACAGATAAGATTGATCTGCTTAATACCAAAGGGAAATTCGGTTTTATCATAAGTGGAAAAGTCCAAATAAAAAATATACATCTTTATAGTTTAAAGAAGGAGGAGGCCTTGCCTCCCCAAAATTTTGAGGGTAGACCGCTTGTTTGGCGGATGTTTTTGTTTGGGGGATGAGTGACTAAGCTGTTACTCTTTTTTTTACTTTTTTTCTAAAATGTTAATTCTGGTTTTATGAGATATTTATTTTTTATACTTGTAGTACTTCTTTTTCTGGCTGGCAATTACTATGTTTTTTATCGGGCATGGTCTGCCATTCCGGCAAATACCGTAACACGTACTTTACTCATCGCATTTGCTGTTGTGGTTATACTCTCTTTCTTTCTGCTGTTCGTTGCAGGTGAATATTTTCCTGTATCCTTTACATCACTTCTGTATATGGTCGGTACATCTTGGTTTTTTACCTTCATCTATTTCCTTATGATTAATCTGGTGATGGATTTGGTAAAGGTGACTCATCTTGTGCCTCGCGAAACATTCAATCAGTATACAAAGGAAAATTGGTTCAGTTTTGGATTGATTGTAGGCTTTATCGGGTTACTTATGATCTGCGGCTATCTTAAATATAGAGTTAAAGAGCGTGTGGAACTTACTGTTACAGTCGATAAAAATACAGATCGGCAGGATTCTTTGAAGATAATAGCCTTGAGTGACATGCACTTGGGGTATGGTATTGGCAGGGATGAACTGCGCCAGTGGGTCGATTTGATAAATAAAGAAGAGCCCGATATTGTCCTGATAGCAGGAGACATTATAGACAGTAGCCTGCGTCCGGTGAATGAAGCCAAGATGTGGGAAAACTTTAAACAGATAAAGAGTAAATATGGTATTTATGCCGTTATGGGTAACCATGAGTATATAAGTGGGGCAAAGGAGAGTATCGAATTTATGCAAAAGGCGGGGATACATCTTCTCAAAGACTCATCGGTGCTGATAGACAGCTTGTTTTATGTAGTGGGTAGGGATGATATGATGAACCCATCCAGAAAACCACTTGCAGATCTGGTTAATACACTTGACAAGAGTAAACCTATCATATTATTAGACCATCAGCCATATCATCTGGAGGAGGCAGAAAATAATGGAATAGATTTCCAGTTTTCCGGGCATACCCACAGAGGGCAGATATGGCCTATTTCGTTAATTACAGACATTATATATGAAGACTCGTATGGCTCGCTCAAGAAAGGAAATACAGAGGTATATGTAAGCTCAGGTATCGGCATCTGGGGCGGAAAATTCCGTATCGGAAGCCAATCTGAATATGTAGTTGTCAATATGAAAATGCAATGAAAGTATTCTTTAATGCTTTAATAATACATTTGGTCTTTAATGTATATGTTTTTTATCGGGGATGGAAAATCTTACCAGATAAGAAAGCATATAAAATACCTTATGCCAGCCTGTTTGTTGTAGAGTTGGTTCTGTACCTTATTGGATTCTTTGTAAATACCAGTCTTCCGGAGACAGTTCTGAAACCACTTCTATTGCTCGGAACGTCGTGGATGGTCTTTATTGGATATGTCTCTGCCATACTGCTTTCTTATGATGTTGTTATATTATTGGGCAGATGGCTTCCATTTATAAATCGATTGCGTTTGCATACCCGGCGCAAAAGATACATGAGTTTTGTAGCTTCTGTTGCTATTGTTCTTATTACAATGGTATATGGTAACTATAGCTTTTGGAATCCGGTCGTAAATGAAATGAATCTTAAGGTAGAGAAAAAAGCCGGAGAACTGCAAAGCCTGAAAATAGCTGTCGTGTCGGACGTACATGCCGGTTATTTGATCAATAATCCGATTTTGGAGGTGTATGTCGACAAAATAATGGAGCAAAAACCCGATATTATTTTGCTGGTTGGCGATATCATAGATTATGATCTCGACCCGTTGGTAAGTCAACGGATGGATACTATATTCAGGAAATTGAATGCTCCATATGGAGTTTACTTATCGACCGGTAATCATGAATATAGGCTGAATGCGGAAGAAAAAATAGCATGGTTGAGCGAAAAAGCAGGATTACAAGTGCTGCGAGATGACGCTGTAAAGATCGCAGATAGCTTCTATCTGGTTGGGAGGGAAGATGACCATGCCCCTAAGCGAAAGAGCCTAAATCAGATAATACAGGATATTGATAAGGCTTATCCTGTTGTAGTGATGAATCATGAACCCTATAATTTGCAGGAAGAGGCGGATGAAGCTGTAGATATAGCTGTATATGGGCATACACATAATGGACAGTTATTCCCATATAATATATTGATTAATATGATATATGAAGTGGGGTATGGATATAAAAATAAGGAGAATACCCACGTTTATGTAAGTTCGGGACTAGGATTAGCCGGTCCGCAATATCGGATCGGTACCGTCTCCGAAATTGTTATCTTGAATGTGGATTTTGAGAAATAATTAAATATTGTTATTCACAGTCTTATTTTAAGATAAAATCAATATTTATTCCTATTTTTATACGCTTTTTAAGGGGTTCGTTCTTGAATCATATCATGACATATACACTCTAAGTAGAAATTACTTGAATAATCATAATATATAACTAAAAGTATGAAGCGCGTTTTGAAGTTAAGTATTTGTGCAGGGCTCGTATTAGGTGCGGTTGCTTGTTCGAATACTGGAAAAAGCGGACAACAGAATGCCGGGTTGGAGAATCTGACTCAATATGTTGATCCGTACATTGGTACCGGAGACCATGGACACGTATTTATGGGAGCAAATGTTCCTTACGGATTGGTACAATTAGGACCTACCCAGTACAGCCAAGGTTGGGACTGGTGTTCGGGATATCATATTTCTGATTCCACTATTATCGGATTCGGTCATATGCACCTTAGTGGAACAGGGATTGGAGATCTGGGTGATATCTCTTTTATGCCTGCTGTCGGAGAAGTTAAATTAACAAGAGGTACATTGCCTGACGAATCTACAGGTATTTACTCCTATTTCTCTCATGACAAAGAAACTGCAAAAGCAGGTTACTATGCGGTACATTTAGATAGATTTGGTATTGATGTTGAGCTTACAGCTACAAAGCGTGTAGGTTTCCATAAATATACTTTCCCTGAGGCTAAAGATTCTAAGATCATTATTGATATGGAACATGGTATAGGTTGGGACACGCCTGTAGATGCTATGTTGGTTCAGGAAAATGATAGTGTTATCTCAGGATATCGCTATTCTAATGGATGGGCTAGAGATCAACGCATATACTTTACTGCGGTATTTTCTAAACCAATATCTAAATTTGAAATTACGGACGGTACAGAGCCTGTGAAAAACTCAAAGTTGATCAGACGTAAAATGTACGGGCAAGTACATTTTGATGGCACAACAGCAGGAGAGCAGGTATTTGCGAAAGTTGCACTTTCTCCTGTAAGTGTAGAAAATGCAAAAGAGAACATGAAAGTGGAACTTCCGGGATGGGATTTCGAACAGACAATAGCTGATGCAGATAAGTCTTGGAATGAGGCGCTAAGCAAGATCATGTTTAAAACAGATAATACAACTGACTTGCGCAATTTCTATACAGCGATGTATCATTCTATGATTGCTCCTTCCGAGTTCTCAGATGTAAATGGAGACTATTTCGGCAGTGATAAACAAATTCATAAAAACGGAAACTTTAAAAATTATACAACATTCTCGTTGTGGGATACATATCGTGCCGCTCAACCTTTGATGACAATTATTCATCCTGAAATGTGTGAAGATATAGGTAAAACTTTCCTTCATATTTTCAATGAGCAAGGTAAACTTCCTGTATGGCATCTTATGGCGAATGAGACAGATTGTATGGTGGGTAATCCGGGTGTAATAGTCATGGCTGACTTAGTGCTTAAGGGGCATGTTGCAGATAAAGAAGCTGCATTCAATGCAATGAAAGCATCTGCATTGTTGGATGAAAGAGGACTTGATCTTCTGAAAGAATATAATTACATCCCTAGCGATAAGCATAACGAATCTGTGGCAATGGCTATGGAGTATGCGATTGCAGACTGGTGTATTGCTCAGGTTGCAAAAGAACTGAACAAGACAGAAGATTATGAATATTTCTTGAAAAGAGGTCAGACTTATGCACGTTATTTCGATAAAGAAACAGGATTTGTACGTGGGGTAACATCGAAAGGCGATTTCCGTGTGCCATTCAATCCTTTCCATTCTACTCACCGTGAAGATGACTATACAGAAGGAAATGCATGGCAATATACATGGTTGGTTCCTCATGATGTAAATGGTTTGATCGACCTGTTCGGAAGCGAAGAGGCATTTGTGTCAAAACTGGATTCTCTTTTCATCGTAGAAGGTGATCTGGGAGCAGAAGCTTCTCCTGATATCAGCGGACTTATCGGGCAATATGCTCATGGTAATGAACCTAGTCATCATGTATTGTATCTGTATCCATTCGTCGGACAACAATGGAAGACTGCAGAAAAAGTAAGACAAGTTTGTACAACTCTTTATTTTGATAAACCAGCCGGATTGTCAGGAAATGAAGATGTTGGTCAGATGTCTGCATGGTACATTATGTCTGCTTTAGGATTTTATCCTATGGCACCTGCCGGAGGAGATTACATCTTCGGTAGTCCATTGATGAATGAGGCTGTTGTGAATGTTGGAAATGGAAAGACTTTAACCATTACAGCTCATAACAACTCTAAGGATAACAAGTATATCCAAAGTGTGAAGCTGAATGGTCAGCCTTATACTAAATCTTATATCAACCATAAAGATGTGGTTGCCGGAGGTACACTGGAATTTGAGATGGGAGCAGAACCATCTAAGATTTTCGGAGTTGATAAGGCGGATAGACCAGTGTCTGTGAAATAATTGACATTAAATATTAGAATTATTAGTTGTGGCTTGTTAATAACGAGCCACAATTTTTTTATATAAACGTATGTGAAATATCGACGAATGCGGGGTTCATTTTATTTTATGGTCTAATTTATTAGCATTATTCGCATGATTTATATAAATTTGTTTCAATAGGCTTTATCTTAAGTATATACTGATTGATTTATGAAAGATTTCTTTAAAAATGTTTTAGCTACGATTGTTGGTATTCTGATAAGTACCTTTATTATAGGAGGAATTGTTACGTTATTGTTTTTCGGGATGATAGGAATACTGCTGAGTAATTCTTCCGATACCTTTGTTGTAAAAGATAAAACTATACTGGGGATCAATCTTACGGGCGTAATGAGAGACCGGGTTGTGGAAAATCCTTTTATGGAATATTTGGGAATTGGCGAAGCGGAAGAAATTTCGTTGACCGATATTCTGGCTGCGATAGAAGAAGCAAAAAATAATGATAAAATTTCGGGAATATATATACGTTCGGGATATTTTTCGGCATCGAGTGCTTCATTAAATGAGATAAGGGAAAAGCTGGAAGACTTTAAATCGAGTGATAAATTTATTGTCGCTTATGCAGATACATATTTACAGGGAGGCTATTTCTTGTCGACTGTTGCTGATAAAGTAATCATGAATCCCGAAGGTTCTTTGGATTTGCATGGTCTGGCAGCAGGACCAACTTTCTACAAAGGTTTATTAGATAAAATCGGTGTAGAGATGCAAATATTTAAAGTAGGAACTTATAAATCTGCCGTAGAGCCGTATATGCTCGATAAAATGAGCGAAGCTAACAAAGAACAAGTTAGCTCTTATATAAATGATATTTGGGGTTCTTTATTGAGTAAGATGTGTGTTTCGCGCGATATCTCCGTAGAGCGTCTTAATCAGCTTACAGACTCTTTGCCTTTATTGAGAGGGGGAGAATATGCTCTTAAAAATGGCTTGGTGGATGATCTGATGTATGAGACGGAAGCTAAGAAATATCTCAAAAGCCTTGTCGATATAGGTGAAGATGATAAATTGAATATTGCACTGACAAGTGATATCGTGAAGACTATTTCTATTGTGAATATTAAAGTCAAGGACGAAATTGCTGTACTTTATGCAGAGGGGAACATTGTAAGTGGAAGTAA
The DNA here is from genome assembly GCA_032477055.1 of Dysgonomonas sp. GTDB lineage: Bacteria > Bacteroidota > Bacteroidia > Bacteroidales > Dysgonomonadaceae > Dysgonomonas_A. The sequence continues at coordinate 211,478 of JAWDXP010000004.1, forward strand.
TAATACAGACATTAATGATAGATATCTGATAAAGCAAATAGAAAAATTACGTACCGATGATAATATAAAAGGCGTTGTGTTCAGAGTCAACTCACCGGGAGGAAGTGCTTACGCATCGGAACAGATATGGAAAGCTATTTCTGACCTGAAAGAACAAAAACCGGTTGTTGTTTCTATGGGAGACTACGCAGCTTCCGGAGGATATTATATTGCATGTAATGCGTCGAAAATATATGCTCAGCCTAATACTTTGACTGGTTCTATCGGTATATTTGGCGTATTTCCGAATGTACAGGGGCTGACTAATAAGATAGGATTGACCTTTGATCAAGTGAAAACAAATAAGATGTCGGACTTTGGGGATATCAGCCGCCCTATGAATGCTGATGAGAAGGTGATTCTGCAATCCTATATAGAGAAAGGATATGATCTGTTCCTTACCAGATGTGCAGAGGGAAGAGGCAAATCTAAAGAAGAGATTAATGAGATTGCTCAAGGGCGTGTGTGGACTGGTAAACAAGCACTCGAATTAGGCTTGGTAGACGCCTTGGGGGGAATTGAAGATGCAATAAATGAAGTTGCGGAGTTAACAGATATAACAGACTACAATATAAAAGAATACCCAAGAATGGTAACACCATTTGAGGCATTCTTTCAGATACAAAAAGATGATATAGCTGCACGCTTTATTAAAGAATACATAGGGGAGGATTTTCAGATATTAAAGACCGTAAAAGAAATCAAGAATCTGAAAGAACAAGACTTTATTCAGGCTAGAATACCTTTCGAGCTGGAGATAAAGTAAAACAAATGAATGGCAAATAAGAATGTATATATCAATAAATGGCTGTTACCATTTTCATGGTTATACGGGTTTATTGTATTTATACGTAACAAGCTATTCGATTGGAAAATCCTTAAGCAGAAAGAATACGATATTCCTGTCATTTGTGTGGGCAATATTACAGTAGGAGGAACAGGTAAAACACCTCATATCGAATACCTGGTAAAGCTGTTGGAGCCTCATTATAAAGTGGCTGTATTGAGTCGGGGATATAAACGAAAAACAAGTGGATTTGTTTTAGCTACAACAGAATCTAATGCATTGGATATCGGGGATGAGCCCTATCAGATAAAAAATAAATTTCCGGATATTTTGGTTGCTGTGGACTCGAAGCGACAAAGAGGAATCGAAACCCTTCTGAGCCTTCCTCCAAAAGAAAGACCAAATGTTATTTTGCTGGATGATGCCTTTCAGCATCGGTATGTAAAGCCTTCGTATTCTATACTGTTGACTGACTATAACAGATTGATGTCATCTGATGAATTGTTGCCTGCCGGAAGGTTGCGAGAACCGGCATATTATGCAGAGAAAGCAAATATGGTTATAGTCACTAAATGTCCTCCGGGAGTTAACCCTCTGGAGTTGAGGCTTACCGCTAATGACCTGCATGTATATCCTTATCAGGATTTATTCTATACTACTTTTCGTTATGGAGAATTAACTCCTGTTTTTGGTAACAGTGAAGACAAACTTCCTTTAAATGCTCTGAAAGATAAAGAGGTGATAGTGCTTACAGGTATTGTGAACCCTCGCCCCATGCACCGCATTATCCGGAAGCAGACAAGAAAACTACTGCTGATGCAATATCCGGATCATTACGATTTTAAGAAGAAAGATATTGAGGATTTGAAAGTCGCTTTCAATAATATTCCTGATGATAATAAATTGATAGTTACTACAGAAAAAGATGCTGCCAGATTGCGTTCTATGAAAAAATTAGATGACAATCTGAAAAAGGCTATTTATTATCTACCTATTCAGGTAGTTTTTATAAACGAAGGAGAACAAGACTTATTTGATTCCAAAATAATAGAACATGCAGGAAATAAAGCAACACCGAATCTTTGATCAATTGATAGATTTGAGTAAGTCGGAGTTTGTGGATGAGCCTGAATTGAAAGACTACCTAATCTCCCTCCCTTTGGTCTATGGAACATTAATGAATCGGATTGAAGACGAGATTTATCAAAAGACTCAACAGGATAGGAGTGTAAGCTATCTTCCCGAATTCAGACAAAAATATTTGCCAATATTCGAAGCTTTTGCTTCTGAAAAGAAAAGAGTATATGGTGGAAAAGCTAATTCGTATGGTTTCCCTTCAAAGTATAATGGCATAGAAAATGCAGTTGAGAAAGGTGTTGAATTGAAGAATAAGAACAGGGCTGAGGTATATTTCAGAACTGAAAATAATTTTCGTGCTGAGTATCTTTTTGTGTTAATCCGTAAGAATGGAGCTTGGCGGATAGATAATGCGAAAAGACGTTGGTATGGAAATACAGAGTGGAATTCGATAATTTTATAATAGAATATTTATGTTAGAAAAAATTCGTGAGACAGCCGACTATATCAGAAATAAGGCTGGTCATATTCCTCAATATGCTATAATATTGGGCACTGGGCTTGGTGAGTTGGCAAATGCAATTACAGATAAGAAAGAAATACCGTATGATGAGATTCCGAATTTTCCGGTTTCTACTGTCGAAGGTCACAGCGGAAAACTGATATTCGGGAAACTGGGCGGAGTAGAAGTTATTGCGATGCAAGGACGCTTTCATTATTATGAAGGATATAATATGAAAGAAGTTACTTTCCCGGTAAGGGTTTTTCAGGCTTTGGATGTGAAGTATCTTTTTGTATCCAATGCAGCCGGAGGTATGAATGGAAGTTTTGATATAGGAGACATTATGTTGATAGACGATCATATAAATCTGTTCCCTGAGCATCCTTTGCACGGAAGGAATTATAAGGAATTAGGAACCCGATTCCCTGATATGAGTAATGCTTATGATAAGGATTTGCGTTTGCTGGCTATGCAGATTGCCAGCGAGAACAACATCAAGCTGCAACATGGGGTGTATGTAGGTACCCAAGGACCAACTTTCGAAACTCCTTCCGAATATAATTATTTCCGCATCATTGGAGGCGATGCTGTAGGGATGTCTACTGTGCCTGAGGTGATTGTAGCAAATCATGCCAAAATGAAGGTTTTGGCTTTCTCCATTATTACGGATTTAGGAATAATAGGAAAGATTGTAGAGGTTACTCATGAGGAAGTACAGGAGGCTGCGAAAATAGCTCAGCCAAAGATGGCATATATAATTCAGGAAGTTATTAAAAGACTTAATAAATAATGCAGAATCAACGAACAGAGATTGCAAAATTAGGGGAATTCGGGCTGATAAAGCATTTAACAAATACCGTAAAACTTCGTAATGGAAGTTCGGTGTTGGGTGTTGGTGATGATGCAGCTATACTTTCTTATAGTGATTCGTCTCAAACGAGAGTGCTGGTTACTACAGATCTATTGCTCGAGGGGATACATTTCGATTTGATGTATGTTCCTTTAAAGCATTTGGGGTATAAATCTGCTGTAGTGAACTTTTCGGATATATATGCCATGAATGGGCAGCCTAAGCAGATAACCATATCATTAGGAATATCCAAAAGGTTTTCGGTGGAAGATCTCGAAGAGTTTTATTCGGGAATATATCTTGCTTGCGAACAATACGGTGTGGACGTTGTCGGAGGAGATACTTCTGCATCATTAACAGGATTGGCTATCTCTATTACCTGTATCGGAGAAGGGATAGAAGGTCAGGTTGTGACTCGTAATGGAGCAAAAGAAACAGATATTATCTGTGTTTCCGGCGATTTGGGTGCTGCTTATATGGGCTTGCAACTATTAGAGCGGGAGAAGGCTGTATTTAAGGGGGAAGCTGATTTTGCACCTGATTTTGCAGGAAAGGAATATCTTCTGGAAAGGCAATTGAAACCTGAAGCCCGGAAAGATATAATAGAATCTTTAGCGAAAGAGAATATTATCCCGACCTCTATGATCGATATTTCGGATGGACTGTCATCTGAGTTAATACATATTTGCACGCAAAGTGGAACCGGTTGCCGGATTTATGAAGAGCGTATTCCTGTCGATTACCAGACTGCTGTTATGGCTGAACAGTTTAATATGAATGTCACAACAGTTGCTCTGAGTGGAGGGGAAGACTATGAACTTCTGTTTACTGTTCCTTTGCATACACATGATATCGTGTCCAAAATGAAAGGTGTACACGTAATAGGACATATGACAAAAGACTCATTAGGGTTAATGCTTGAAACCCGTGATAATGTGGAGATACCGATAAAGGCTCAAGGCTGGAATTCATTAGAATAACAAAAAACACCGATTAATATAATCGGTGTTTTCGTTATAGATCTTAGGGAGATTGTATAGAATAATTATTTTCCTGAATTAATACCACTTTCTTCGGCCATCTTGATTGCCCATGCCATTACATTTGCAAATAGAGTTGAATTACAAACCGGAAGGCGATTAGCCGCAGTTTGATTTCCATAGGCTTGTTTGTCTACAGGGTATTTAGGATAAGTAACCCCATTGAAAGTACGAGAGCCAATTTGGAATGGAGTAGTTGTATTACTGGTACTTGTTCCTCCGTGGATAAGCCCGGAGTCACCACACCAGAAAAAGTTTTTAGTCGGATGTCTTAATATAGTAGCTTGGGCTCCTGAAGTTGAAGCTAACCCTGTTGAAGCATTAATTGCTCCTGCATATACAATTGCTCCTCGCAGTACAACCGGTAAACCACAAGAGTTATTGTAGTCTTCGCCCCATTGACCATTGCGGACATCTCCGAAAGGGCCATTAGATATTTCGTCATCAACACCGGGATTCATCTTAATAACATAGTTACAAGTAGAAGCTATGTCTACAGGTCTGTCAATTGATTCACCAAAGATTTCACCTACAAGTTGCACGTTTCTGGTTCCGTCTGTTCCACTATTATTTTGATCCAGATATATAAGAACTCCACCTTTATTTACATAATCGACCAATAACGCTCGTTGAGCATCGTTTGGTGTAAGATTGTATGTAATTACAATAATGTCGTAAGGCTGTGTTCCTCCCACCCATGTAGCAAGGTCACTTAACGATGAAGATGTCTCTACACTGGCAAATCCTTCGTATTTGATGATGCTGTTTTCATTATCACCATAATTCATTATATTTTTGATCATCGCATCACAACCATTCTCACCTCCACTTGTCAATCCGTAAGTTGTACTACCGGCTGCCATAATCTTTTTCTTTGATATTACAGGTACTACGAGCGCCTGGCAAGTTGCAGTTGTAGATTCACTATTCGTGGTGATTGTGAATAGTTTAGATGAAGTGCTGTAAGGAGTACCTTCTGCATATAATACTATTTCTTGTGTTCCCGCAGCTCCTAAAACACCTGAGCCGCTGAAGCTAAGTCCATCTATCATATCTGTTTTGACACTATATGTAGCTCCTTGAGAACCATCATATACATTTAGCCTCATGGTTATTTTATTTGCAGTAGTTGTCGCAATTCCTTTCTTGTATACTCCATGTACAGTCACACTGTTACAAGAAATCGCAAATCGAGGACGCTTGGTGGTATCTTCAATCTTGATCTTAGGCTTGTTAGAACAGTCTAAATCGATTCCGTTCAATGTGATTTTTATCTCGTCTCCATCACTTCCTGTGGGTGTATAATTAACAGGAGTACCTGACCCGGGTACTGTAATTTCAAAAGTTCCTGTAGAAAGGAATTCTCCGGAAGTGCTGAAATAATAGCCATTTGCAGGATTTGGCACTACCTGAATAGAATAAGAACCTACTTTAGTTACATTGACAGGAATTGTTAAATAATTGGCTGATGTCAAAGCTACATTATTCTGATAAACTCCATTAACCCGGATTCTTGAACAATCTTCAATGGTAAAGTCTGCCTTGCCTAGTTTTCCGCATAGGCTTTGCCATTCTTGTTCAGTTTTCGAATAGTAGTTATAACAATCTTCATCAGTGTTATAGATAAGAAGACTGTTTGCATCTGTAATATTACTTACATCAATAAGGTCTCTCTGCGATTGTCGGATTCTGGGTATCATTACGCCCTTGGGAATCGTATCACTCCCGCTTACTAAATTTTGAATCTCTAACTCTGTAAATGTTTTAGGTGATTGTGTGTTTATCCCTACTTGTGCGGTCATACTGAAGTTATTGATACTAAGCATCAATAACAAGAAATAAAAAAAACTTTTTCTCATTTTTAATTTTGATTTAATTTTCCCCTTGTCTATTATTTTTCCTCTTTACCTATTATTACCTCATATATAATAGGTTTTTTCCAAATAAGGGTGCAAAGAAAAAGAGATTATATTACTCATACAATCTCTTTAACCTATATTTGCTTATTTTAACGTATGGGGCTGCCCGGTGGAAGTGTTGCAGAAGGTTGGATTACAGATAGGCTGCCGTCTTCATTTTCGGCAGAAAGTATCATGCCTTCCGATTCAATTCCTTTCAGTTTGCGTGGAGCCAGATTAGCTATAAAACATATTTGTTTCCCTACCAGATCTTCCGGTTTGTACCATTGCGCTATCCCCGAAACGATAGTGCGTTTAGAAATACCATCATCGATAAGGAACTGGAGTAGTTTGTCGGTTTTAGGAACTTTGGAGCACTCCAATACTGTTCCTATTCGCATATCCAATTTTTCAAAATCGCTAAACTCTATATTTGCTTTTATTGGAGTAGCCTTCTTTTCTGCCAGTTCATTTGCCTTTTTTGTGTCCAGAAGTTTTTGTATCTGCTGTTCTATTGTTTCATCTTCTATCTTAGCAAATAATAATTCGGCAGGATTTAATTGATGACCTGTATTTAAGATATCGGTACGTCCTAGCTGATTCCATTCCAATGAGTCAATATTGATGAATTGTTTCATCTTTGTAGAACTAAAAGGGAGGAATGGTTCGAAAGCGATTGCCAGGTTTGCTGTTATCTGCAAAGCTATATTCAGGATAGTTTGAGTACGCTCTACATCCGTTTTTATAATTTTCCAAGGCTCAGTATCTGCCAGGTATTTATTGCCGATACGTGCAAGATTCATCGCTTCTTTGAGTGCATCGCGGAAACGGTATGTATCCAGATGTTTTTCTATATCTGCTTTTACATTTGCAAATTCAGCTAAAGTCTCTTTGTCATAATTATTTAGTGTATTTAAAGGAGGTACTTTTCCTTCAAAGTATTTATGAGTCAGAACTAATGCGCGGTTTACAAAATTTCCTAGCACAGCTACAAGTTCATTGTTGTTACGAGCCTGAAAATCCTTCCACGTGAAGTCATTATCCTTTGTTTCGGGTGCATTTGCAGTTAATACATAACGCAATATATCTTGCTGTCCCGGAAAATCTTCTAAATATTCATGAAGCCATACTGCCCAGTTTCGGGAAGTGGAGATTTTATCTCCCTCGAGATTCAGGAACTCATTGGCTGGTACATTTTCGGGTAGTATATATGAACCTTCCGCTTTTAGCATTGCCGGAAATACGATACAGTGGAAAACGATATTATCCTTTCCTATAAAATGAATAAGTTTCGTATCCTCTGATTTCCACCATTTTTCCCAACTGTCGGGAAGTAACTCTTTGGTATTTGAGATATATCCTATTGGTGCATCGAACCATACGTATAGTACCTTACCTTTGGCTTCGGCAAGGGGAACGGGAACTCCCCAATCTAAATCGCGGCTGACTGCACGTGGATGTAAGCCCATATCCAGCCATGATTTGCATTGCCCGTATACATTGGTTTTCCATTCTTTATGTCCTTCTAATATCCATTCTTTTAGCCATGCCTCGTGCTTGTCCAGAGGAAGATACCAGTGTCTGGTCTCTTTCATAACAGGTGTTTCTCCTGTTATTGTGGATTTTGGATTAATCAGATCTGTGGGGCTTAATGATGTTCCGCAGACCTCACATTGATCACCATATGCATTTGGGTTATGACAATGTGGGCATTCTCCCATGATATAACGATCAGCTAAAAACATTTTAGCCTTTTCATCATAGTATTGTTCCGATACCTTTTCTTCGAATTCTCCTTTATTGTAAAGTTCAAGAAAAAAATCCGAGGCAGTCTGCATATGCGTTTCAGAACTAGTTCTTGAATATATATCGAATGAAATTCCAAATTCTTCGAATGAATCTTTGATAAGATTGTGATATTTGTCTACAATATCTTGTGGTGTTACGCCTTCCTTTTTTGCACGAATAGTAATAGGTACCCCATGTTCGTCCGAACCCCCAATGTGGATAACATCGTCTCCTCTTAGCCTCAGATATCTTGTATATATATCAGCAGGTACATATACTCCGGCTAAATGTCCTATATGTACAGGTCCATTAGCATAAGGCAAGGCAGAAGTCACCAGTGTGCGATTGTATTTCTTATTCATAGAAGATTAATTGATACAGTATATAATGCTCTTTATCTTTTTGTCATAAAAAGATTTGCAAATATAGTAAGTTCTTAGGGAAAGTTATTTACCTCAATAGATGAAAAATAATTATTAATACTATATTCATATGTTTATTTTTGTTTTTGAATTTCATTTAGTTTATATAACTAATTGGTGTATTTTTATATATGAATTTATTTAAATGTGTATTTATATGTGTAAAAAATGTTTATATTTGTATCTCCATTATATTTTACAAAACTAAAATTTACAAAATTATGAGAAGAAATTTATTCCTATTCATTTCATTGTTGTTTCTAGTTTCTTGTAATCAAGATGATTTAGAAGATGGAAAGCCTAAAGTGCTTTCCGGAGTAATTGAAGAATCTGATGTTCCGCAAACAATTGATTTGGGAGATAGAAAGATTATTGTTAGTTTCTCACAAGATTCACTAAGTACAGATACAACTCAGTTGAGAGCAGGATTTGTGGGACCGTATTATGCATCTGGAGATATGAGCTTGGCTTTAAAAAATCAAAAGATTATTGTTCGTAGTGGTGACCTGGGAATTCCTACAGGTACTTATATTTGTGAGGTTTATTCTTTCAGACAAAAAATAAAACTGCCTTCAAACGCAGTTACGGCAAAAGTAGAATTTCCATCTCCTGCGGGGTATAGTAACTATACTACACAAACCAAAGGTGTTAATTGGTCTATGTCAACAGAGGCAACGGGTACTTATGTAAGCTTTACATTCTATACATTAAGAATAATGTATGATATGGCTGGAAGGCTACTTGGATATGTTATACCTATGGATGGTAGACAGATACGAATTCCTTATTATTATTTCACATATTAATAGAAAATAGATCGATTAAAACATTTTATAATGAAAAAGAGGATAAACTTTCTGATTATCCTCTTTTTACTTTTTTATTTAAGTTCTATTTCCTGCTTCAGGTCTATCTCCTCTTTATTACTATCATAGAAGCGGTATTCCAGAAAGGCTAGACTTTGGTCCGGTATTATTTTCATTCCAAAGCCATATCTCCATTTCCACTTCCATTTTAGTGAAGGAAATCCCTGATCTATAAATGCTGCAATATATGGATGTACATGCAATGTAAATTTCTTCACATCTAGTTTATTCACTAAATAACTGATCTTAGAACGTAATGAGTCAGTGAATAAAATAGAGGGTTTTATTTCTCCTTTGCCAAAACAAGTGGGACAAGCCTCTGTTGTGTCAATTATCATTTCAGGGCGTACCCGTTGGCGGGTTATTTGCATTAAGCCGAATTTACTTAGTGGTAGGATGTTGTGTTTTGCCCGGTCATTTGCCATTAACTCTTGCATCCTTGTCATCAACTTGCTACGGTGTTCCCCTTCTAGCATGTCTATAAAATCGATGACAATGATACCTCCTAAATCCCGAAGGCGTAGTTGACGCGTGATCTCTTCGGCAGCTGCACAGTTGACCTCGAAGGCATTATTTTCTTGTCCGGCTTCTTTTACCTTTGCTCTATTCCCGCTGTTTACATCAATAACATGGAGTGCTTCAGTGTGTTCTATAATTAAATAAGCGCCATTGCGGAAAGTAACAGTCTTTCCGAAAAGTGCTTTGATCTGTTTTGTTACACTGAAATGGTCAAAAATGGGTAAATCTCCATGATAAAGTTTTACAATATCTTTTTTTCCCGGATCTATAATACTTATATAGTCCTTAATTTGGCTGTATATCTCTTTATCGTTGACATGAATGTCTGTAAAGGTCGGGTTAAATACATCGCGTAGTAGTCCGACTATACGCCCTGTCTCTTCATATACCAAAGTCGGTAATTTCTCTTTCTGAATTTTAGGAAGATTATCTTCCCATCGTTTCACGAGAGTTTTTAGTTCACTGTCTAGTTCTATTACTTTCTTACCCTCTGCAACAGTACGAACAATGACTCCGAAGTTTTTTGGCTTTATGCTTTGGATTAATTGGCGAAGACGGGCTCTTTCCTCTTTCGATTTTATTTTTTGAGAAATAGATACCTTATCATTAAAGGGGATCAGGACTAAAAATCGTCCTGCAAAAGACAATTCGGATGTTAGTCGTGGCCCTTTTGTAGATATAGGTTCTTTTGCGACCTGAACCAAAATCTCTTGTCCTACTTTAAGTACATCGCTGATACTTCCATCTTTATCTATATCCGGTTGTAACGGCATTTTGGAAATAGACGGAAACCGCTTTTTGTCACTTAACGCTTGTTTGTAGAACTTGTCTAAAGATGAGAATTGTGGTCCTAGATCTAAATAGTGAAGAAATGCATCTTTTTTGTATCCAATATCGATGAATGCAGCATTTAGTCCGGGCATAAGTTTTTTTACTTTGCCGGCATAAATGTTACCAACCGCGTAGGATATATTCTGGGCTTCTTTCTGGAGTTCTACGAGTTTTTTGTCTTCCAGAACTGCTATCGATATATCTTGGGATTGAACATCAACTATAAGTTCGCTATTCATCTTCTTACATTCAAACTAGTTTAATTGTTAATAACACATTCTAATATTTGTATTATTACATTAGGATCAAATACACAAAGAACAAACTTAAAAACATTTATTGTACATTTAAGTTTGTTCCTGTTGCTCTTTTTTAGTTAAGACTTAAGAAAATATTATTTTTTCTTTTTGTGTCTATTTTTTCTAAGTCTTTTCTTACGCTTGTGCGTCGACATTTTATGTCTTTTTCTTTTTTTACCGCTTGGCATCTTGATTTGTATTTAGTTAAATTAATATTTGTCTTATTTCTTAACTTGATTTACAAAGACTTTAGCTGGTTTAAATGACGGAATGTTGTGCTCAGGGATAATGATTGTAGTGTTTTTAGAAATGTTACGAGCTGTTTTTTGAGCGCGTTTTTTCACGATAAAACTACCGAAACCTCTTAGATAAACATTTTCGCTCTTGCTTAAAGAATCTTTTACTACTTCCATGAAAGATTCTACAGTTGTAAGAACAGTTGCTTTGTCAATGCCAGTATTCTTTGCAATCTCATTAACGATATCCGCTTTAGTCATTTTTGTATTTCCTTTATTGTTAATTACTAATTTTTTGGACTGCAAATATATAGCTTTTTTATTTCGTTTTAAAATAATTGAAACTCATTTTTTATTAAAAAAGATAATAATTAGGTTTATTGTTATTAAGAGAGGTATCTTTGTCTGTATAATTCAGTGTTTTGTGTATTGTAAATGTGAGACAGATTGTGTTATTTGTAGTTTGATATGGTAGAGGCGTTTTCGTATATAAGTGATAGATTGACAGAATGGTACAAGGTAAATAAAAGAGAGTTGCCGTGGAGGGAAACAAAGGATCCTTATTTGATATGGATATCGGAGATTATTCTCCAGCAAACGCGTGTTGTACAAGGGTATGATTATTATATAAAATTTACAAAAGCGTTTCCGGATGTGAAAAGTCTGGCAAATGCTCATGAAGATGAGGTACTAAAGCTGTGGCAGGGACTAGGGTATTATAGCCGTGCCCGTAATTTGCATGCAGCTGCCAAAATGATAATCTCGGATTATAATGGAGTTTTCCCTTCCGATTATAATAATATTTTGTCGCTCAAGGGTATCGGTGAGTATACTGCTGCTGCCATAGGCTCATTTGCTTTTAGTCTTCCCTATGCTGTTGTAGACGGAAATGTTTTTCGTTTCTTATCCCGTTTTTTCGCTATTGATACACCTATTAATACAACTCAGGGTAAAAAGATATTCACAGAGTTGGCAAATGAATTGTTAGACCAAAATAATCCCGGAGATCATAATCAGGCTATTATGGAATTTGGGGCTTTACAATGTGTACCTGTTTCGCCTGGTTGTTCTGTATGTCCATTGTCTGATAAATGCTTGGCATATGCGAAGAATGAAGTAAGCATGTATCCTGTGAAGGAGGGTAAAACAAAGGTAAAGGAACGCTTTTTCAATTATCTGGATATCCGTTGTGGAGACTTCTTGTATTTGAATAAACGAACCGGAAACGATATTTGGAAAAATTTGTATGAATTACCTTTAATTGAGACAGCAGAAAGACTGTCCTTTGAGCAATTGCAGGATATGGATGAATTTAAAGCTCTGGTCGGAAATATAGAGAAAGCTTCTTTGAAATCGACATATTTTTCATTGAAACACGTATTGTCTCACCGGATTATCTATGCTAATTTTTATCAGATCGAAATAGATGATGATACTTTGATGAAAGAGAAATATCAGAAAATAAATGCTGAGGATTTGGATAGTTATGCAATTTCTCGGTTGGTGGATAGATATTTCGAATCGATAAATAGAAATGACTTGTTCTCGTAAAGGAAAAGGAAGTTTTAAAACTTCCTTTTCCTTTTTTGTATCATTTATCGAATATACTTTCACGTACAGGGATTGAATTGGCGTATGCTTTTGCTTCGATAGTCAATTCTTCCACTATCTCTGGATATTGTAAGGCTATATCATAAAGTTCTCCCGGATCCTTGTCTATATCGAATAATAAAGGTTTGTCTAATACTGTTTTTTCGGCTGATGTGTATGGGGGCTGAATAATAAAATGAATTTTGTAATTGTCCTTTCTGTAAGCATACAATTCGCTACCTCTGAAAAATGGCATCATGATTCGGGTGCTCTTTTCTACCTTTGACAGAGTATTATTTAAACTAGTTCCGTCGTATATGGTATTGTGAGGTAAACTTATTCCTGCCATGTCGCAGAATGTAGGTAATAAATCTAAGGTGCTTCCTATGTCGGTAATAAGAGACGATTTCACCATTCCTCCCCAAAATATGCAGGGAACTCTGTATCCTCCTTCGTAAGTAGAAGCCTTCCCTTCATTCAAAAGTCCGGCAGAACCTCCATCAGTCTTGTACATCAGCCATGGTCCATTGTCGGAAGTGAAAATAACCAAAGTATTATCTTCTAACCCGTTCTTTTTAAGTGATTCTATTATTTGTCCCACGCTCCAATCTATTTCTTCTACTGCATCGCCATATTTTCCACGTAAAGATCTGTTCTGAAAGTCTGCGGAAGCATATAGGGGAACATGTGGCATAGGATGAGTGAGGTAGAGAAAGAATGGTTTGTTTTTCTGCTTCTCTATAAAGTTAACGGCGTATTCGGTCAACCTTTTTGTGAATTGTGTCTGATCGGGATCTAATTCAATAACTTGTGTCTGGTCATAAAATGGCAGTTCTCCACTGTAATTAGGATTACCCAGTAAAGCCTGTTCTTTTTTATTCATATCATTCGAATAAGGGATACCATAGAAGTAATCGAATCCTTTATTTAATGGCATGGATTCTTTCCGGTGTCCTACATGCCATTTTCCTACACAGGCGCTTGTATAGCCTTCTTTCTTCAAAACTTCGGCTATTGTTTCTTCATTCTGAGGTAAGCCTTCCGGAGAATCAGGGAATAAAACTTCTTTCTTATTGCCATACATTCCGGTACGGACACCCAGCCGTCCGGTAAGCAATCCTGCCCTGCTTGGCTATGAAAGGGAAGCGGATACATAAAAACTTGTCCATTTCTGTCCTTCGTTAGCCATTTTGTCCAGATGGGGTGTCTTGATTGTCGGATGTCCAAAACATCCTAAATCACCGTATCCTAAATCGTCACAAAAGATAATAATGAAATTAGGCTTCTCTTTTGCCTCTGTTGTACTCAACAAACAAGGAGATAATAATGTAAGTGAGAGTAATGATTTTCTATTCATTCTTAGTCTAATTAAGAAGGTTAATTATTTCCAAAAATAGTTTCCCTTGTTAAACAATGCAAACCGCTATATGGTTGCTTTATGAAATTAAAAGTTTGTACCTTTGTATAACTAGTAATGAGAATGAATAGATATGTCGGATAAAGAAGAAAAAAAATATAAAATATTATTTGTGTGTCTGGGAAATATCTGCCGTTCGCCTGCTGCCGAAGGTATTATGAAAGATATCATAGGTAAGAGGGGGATGGGTGATGAAATAGAAATAGACTCTGCCGGAACATCGGGTTATCATAATGGCGACTTGCCCGATTCGCGTATGCGAAGACATGGGGCTAGAAGAGGATATAACTTTAACTCACGTTCCAGAAGGTTTACAGTGGACGATTTCGAAGATTTTGACTTGATTCTGGCGATGGATGATAGTAATTATCATAACATAATGAGATTGAGTCCTGATCTCGATTCTCAACAAAAGGTACACCGGATGGTGGAATTTTCTCAACAATATAAGCATGACCATATTCCTGATCCATATTATTCGGGTGCAGACGGTTTTGAGTTAGTATTGGATTTGTTGGAAGATGCCTGTGAAGGTCTGATGCAAAATCTGGAAAAGAATAATTTAATTGAGGAATAGTGAATAGTCATTTGTTGAAAGGAATAGTTATCGTAGCTCTGGGAGCTGTGTGTTATGGTATGCTGGCTGTGTTCGTAAAATTAGGTCGTGCTGATGGATTTTCTACAGGTGAAATTACTTTCGCTCAAAACTTCGTCGGTTTTCTGGGCTTATTGTTATTAAACTTCTTACAAAGATTATACAAGCCTACATTAAGGAAAAGTGTTCCTCTAAAAGCTAAGAGACAATTGATTTTAGGTGGAATCCCGTTTGGATTGACAGGCTCTTGTTATTACTTCTCGCTTAACTATGCCTCTGTTTCTGTATGTATTGTGATGCTGATGCAGTCAGTTTGGATAGGCTCGGTTATAGATTATTTCGTAAATAAAACATTGCCATCGAAAAGTAAAGTCGTAGCTATCATTGTTGTGCTTATCGGGACTGTTTTTGCTACTGATTTGTTAGGGTCACAGCAAAATCTCGATTGGCGTGGTATCTTTTGGGGATTCATGGCTGCTATTACGTATACCGGAAGTTTATATGTGACCAATAACGTTGCTAATAGCTATCCTCCTCTTACCCGGAGTATGTATATACTCATGGGATCGTTGTGCACGACGCTCATTGTATGGGGATACTCTCTGTCTCAACAGTTCGATTTTAGTGTCGTTTGGCGATGGGGGCTGATTATAGCACTTTTCGGAACTATTTTGTCTCCCCTATTGTTTACTAAAGGTATGCCTATTGTGGGTATAGGACTAGGCAGTATATTGGCATCTGTCGAATTACCTGTTTCGGTTACGATGGCGTGGTTTATTCTGGGTGAAAAAGTTACATTCGGGCAATGGATCGGTATTTTCTTGATTATAGCAGCAGTCGTTTTAATGAATATGTCTTATTTTAAGCCTGCTAAATCTGATTAAAAGTTAAGAAATTGTTATTTTGTCTTTACTTTGATAAAGAATTAATTAATTTCGCAACTAATACAAGATATAGGTAAAAAATGAAAGTAAAGATTATCAATAAATCATCACATCCTTTACCCGAATACGCTACTGAATATTCGGCAGGTTTAGATTTGAGGGCTAATATTGATGCAGATGTGACTGTATTGCCTCTCGAAAGAGTATTAATCCCGACCGGACTTTATATAGAATTACCTAAAGGATACGAAGCACAGATTCGCCCGAGAAGCGGTTTGGCTCTTAAGCATGGTATTAGTGTTCTGAATTCTCCGGGAACTATAGATGCTGATTACAGAGGCGAAATACGTGTGATTCTTGTTAATCTTTCTAAAGAAGCGTTTGTTATAAAGAATGGTGAACGTATTTGTCAGATGGTAATTGCCCAGCATGCACAGGTAGAATGGGATGAAGTAGACTTCATCGATGAAACGGAAAGAGGTGCAGGCGGTTTCGGGCATACCGGTAAGTAAAAATAAAATAGCCTAATGCTATCATATATGTCAAGAAATAAATTTTTAATATTCACTCTGATTACTTTGATGATCGGGGTTAATGTTGTTTTTGCCCAGAAGGCAGATAAAAATCCGGTTGTGATACCTGCTGTTAAACAGCAATTATCGGAAGAAGACAGGCGCAAGTTTGATTATTTTTTCCATGATGCAATAGGAGCGAAGGCTACCGACCAGAATGGTGCTGCTTATGATTATCTGCAATATTGCATGAGAATAGACTCGACTAATGCAAATGTATTGTTCGAGTTGGGCAATTTCTATAGTTCATTGCAGAATAAGGATGATGCCTATTCGTATTATTCCAAAGCTGTACAATACGATCCGGATAACTTCTATTATAATATGGCTTTGGGCGGAGCCTCTATTGATAAACAAGAGTTCAAACAGGCTGCGGAAATATATCAGAAACTGGTTTCTCTAAATCCGAATAAGGTCGAGCTCTATATGTACCTATCCGAAGCATACAGGATGGATGGCGATTTTTCGAAGTCGATAGAAGCCTTGAATGATCTGGAGCGTACAATGGGTATGAATGAGAAGATTACCATTCAGAAGTTTAAGCTTTATTCTGCCCTCAATGATAAGAAGAAAGCATATGCAGAGGTACAGAAATACATAGATAAGAATCCTGAGGATGTAAGGTATTATATCCTTTTAGGAAATCTTTATTTACAAGACGGAAAGAATAAAGAAGCATATATGTCTTTGAGTAAGGCAAAATCTATGGATCCGGAAAATCCTCTCCTGATAACATCCCTTGCCAATTATTATGAAACAATAGGTGACAAGGAAGCCGCCGCAGGTGAGCTTCGTGCAGCTCTATTCAGTTCGAAGACCGATACAGATACTAAGCTGGGTATACTGACACAGTATATCGGGACTTTGCAACAAAGCCAGCAAAGCACAGAGAAAGCTAATATGATTCTGGATTCTCTGATGGTGGAATATCCACAGGAAGCCAAATTCAATTTACTGTACGGAAACTTGTTGATGTTGCAAGGGAAAAAACAGGAAGCGAATTTTCAATATCGTATTTATGCCGAATCCGATCCTACAAACATTCTGGGGTGGGAGCAACTATTGCAATCTACTGATGTAGATAGCATAGATGCCTTAGTTGATGTCTGTAAAACGGCTATCTCTTATCTGCCCGAAGAACCGATATTCTATTTCTATTTGTCGATAGGAGAATATCAGAAAAAGGAATACCGTCAGGCATTGGAAACATTAGATAAGGGAATCGAATTTGTTCCTCCTAGCAACACTATGCTGCTTTCTGAATTTTATAGTCAAAAAGGCAGCTTGTATCATGAATTGGGAGTAAAAGACAGTGTTTTTACCGAGTATGAAAAATCACTTCAATATAATCCGCAGAATCTTCTGGTATTGAATAACTATGCCTATTATCTCTCTTTGGATAAAAAAGACCTGGATAAGGCGGAGAAGATGAGTAGTATTACCATTAAGGCAGAGCCTACGAATCCTACTTATCTGGATACTTACGGATGGGTATTGTTTGAACAGGGTGTATATTCGATGGCTAAGATCTATATAGAAAAAGCAGTCAACTATAGTCAGGAAAAGGAAAACGAAGTAAGTGCCGAGGTTCTCGAGCATTACGGCGATGTACTTTATATGACTGATGAGAAAGAAAAGGCAATGGAATACTGGCTCAAGGCTAAGGAAAAAGGAAGTGATTCCGAAACTTTAGATAAAAAAATAGAAGCCAAATCATTTATTGCCGCAGAACCTAAATAAAGCAGAGTATGAGAGAAAACAAGATCGTATATAAGATTTTACTTTTTTGTGTATTGGTAATTGCTTTGGGTGCATGTAAATCCAAAAAACAAATTGTCAGTAATGATGGATCTTTAGTGCAAAAGACTCAGGAACAATTATTGAATGATGTTTTAAACTCTCAGGTCAATTATAAGACTATCAGCGGAAAAATTTCATTGGAGATGATTTCGGGTAATAAGACTTCGGGAATGAAAGTTGGTAGCCGTTTGAAGATAATCAAAGATGATATTATACAATTATCCATATTAGCTCCTTTTATTAATTCTGAGGTGTTCCGTATGAATATTACTCCCGATTCGGTATATGTGATCGACCGTATGGCAAAAAAATATGCTGTAGCCGATATCAGGCAACTCGAAAAACAGACTAAGGTGCAGTTCAACTATTACAATATGCAATCGATGTTTACCAATGGTTTGTTTATACCAGGTAAAAAAGAAGTGGGTAAGGGTGATTATGATGCTTATGCAATAACTCAGAATGCGGGTAAATACCATATGCAGACAAAAGATAGGGCGGGAGTCAACTATAATTTTATTGTAGATTCCAATGATCGTATCGAGTCTACTAATTTTTCTGTCGAAAGAGAGAGTAAGTATTCATTGCAATGGTCGTATGAAAATTTTGTAAAAGATAACTCTTATATTTATCCGACCAAGATGACTGCCAAAGTGGGTATTAAGAATAAGCAAATGAGCCTTATCATGAATTATTCAGGATTGGATATCGATAAGGAGTTGAATGTAGATAAAAGTTTGCCTTCTAAATATGAGAGGGTATCGATAATGGATATCTTGAAAAACTATATCAAATAAAAACGGATGAGGTCTGTACTTGTCGTATTTTTATTGTTTGCACTAGGGTTTTCCGCTTTCTCTCAAACTAATAAGAAAATTAAGGAGTTGGAGAGGAAACGTAAGCTTGCTATACAGGAAATCGAAAATACAACCTTGCTGCTGAAAGAGTCTAAAAAGAGTACAGCAAATCTTCTTAACAGAATAAATCTTATAACAGAACAAATCAGTTCACGCCAGAACCTGATCTCTCTGCTTAATCAGGAAGTAACAGCTTTAACAGAGCAACAAACAATTACTGAAAAAGAAATAGTAAAACTTGAGGCAGATCTCAAAGTTCAGCAACAAGCATACGGTAAAGCCGTTGAAGGTATTGTCCTGAAAAAACAAAATACTAATAAACTGGTGTTTGTATTGTCCGGTAAATCACTGGGAGAGTCTTTACGTAGGATGAAATACCTGCGTGATTATTCGGAGTGGCGTAACGAACAGATTGTAGGTATCAGAGAGAAACAAAAGGAACTACAAGAGAAAAAGGCATCTCTCGAAAAGTCTAAAAAGGACAAAGTGATTCTTTTGAACTCTCGCCAGAAAGAACAGGCTAATCTGCAAAATGAAGAAAAGACACATAAGCAGGAAGTTCAGGAAGCCAATAAGAAACAATCTGAATTGCAGACTCTGTTGCAGAAGAAGCAAAAACAGGCTGATAACCTGAATGTGCAAATAGAACGTCTTATAGCAGAGGAAGTTGCCCGTCAGGAAAGGGAGGCTAAACGCCTGGCTACCGAAAAAGCCCGTAAGGATAAGGAAAGAAGAGAACGGGAGCGGAAAGAAGCCGAACGCAGAGCACGTGCCAACAAGCCGGGAACCACATCTAAGCCTACTACAACCACTAAACCAAAAGTAGAAGATGCTGAGGTGGAAACAGAAAGAATGAATGATGCGCCTCCGGTTACAAAAGAAAACTTTAAACTTTCGTCTAATTTCGCATCGAATAAAGGAAGATTACCTATGCCTATCACAGGCAGATACCGTATAATCGGGCGTTTTGGTACACATCAGCACAACCGATGGAATGTGAAGACTAACAGTAGCGGTATTGATATTCAGGCGCAATCGGGTGCACAAGCCCGATCTGTATTCGATGGAGAGGTTTCGCGTATTGTAGCATTTCCGGGTTATAATAATTGTATCATTGTTCGTCACGGAGGGTATTATACATTCTATGGCAATATACAGCAAGTTACTGTCCGGCAAGGACAAAAGGTGTCGGCAGGACAATCATTAGGCTCTATATATACCGATTCGGATACAGGCAGCTCACAATTGCATTTTCAGTTGTGGAAAGGTACTACAAAGCTTAATCCTGAACCATGGCTGAAAAAATAGAACACAATCATAAAGAATATCTTTTTGATCTTCCCAAATTCGAAGATTCGAGAGGGAATCTTTCATTTATTGAAGAAGGAGGGCAAATCCCTTTTCATATAACCCGTCTCTACTGGATTTATGATGTGCCGGGAGGTCAGACAAGAGGAAGCCATGCCTTTAAATCGCAGGAAGAGGTTATTATAGCCCTTTCGGGAAGTTTCGATGTAGTCTTGCATGACGGAAAAGAAGAACGGAGATATCAACTCAATCGTGCTTATAAAGCCTTATACGTTCCTGCTAAGATGTGGAGAACATTAGAAAACTTTGCAACCAATTCAGTTTGTCTGGTAATATCGTCGGGTATGTATGACGAAAATGAATATATCCGTAATTTCAGGCAATTCAAGCAATTTATAAAATTACCGGATAGTGATTATCATAGTGGAGACAATTCATTGAGTTCGCAAAATGCTACATTCTCTGAGGTTTCTAAGAAAAACTCGGTATATGATTGCACACTTATAGAATTACCTATTATTAAAAATCGTGCAGGCAATCTTACTCCTGTGCATAATTCTATTGAGATACCGTTTGATGTAAGACGTATATTTTTCGTATACGACATTCCTTATGGAAAAACACGAGGAAAACATGCTCATAAGAAATGCCATGAGTTTTTATTAGCTATAAGTGGTAGTTTCGATGTGGAACTGGAAGACGGTATAAACAAGAGAACTGTAACACTTAACCGCCCGATGCAGGGGGTTCATGTTCCTCCGGGAATATGGACACAAGAGTCTAATTATTCTTCAGGTGCTGTATGTTTAGTACTTACGTCTGACATATATACCGAAGAAGATTATATACGTAAGTATTCGGATTTTAAGAATCTGTATGGAAATAGAGATAAAGAAATATAGTCCTGATCGAAAAAAAGAATGGGATGATTTCGTTTCTTCATCAAAGAACGGAACTTTCTTGTTTTACAGGGATTTTATGGAATATCATTCCAATAGGTTTACAGATTGTTCATTGTTATTTTACCATAAAGAAAAACTGCTTGCTCTCCTGCCGGCTAATATAGCTGATAGAATCTTACATTCTCATCAGGGATTGACTTACGGCGGATTGATTATGGGTATTTCGGCTACTACAAAAATAGTTTTGGATATCTTCGAATGCCTTATAAAGTATTTACAGGAAAATAAAATTCATCGGCTTATCTACAAAGCTGTACCTCACATATATCACAAAATATCAGCTGAGGAAGATTTATATGCTTTATACCAAAATAAAGCGATACTTGCAGGGAGGTCAATCTCTTCGTGTATTGTGCAACAAAACAAGCTTAAATATTCCGAACTTAGGAAAAGAGGTATAAAGAAGGCTCAGGCTAATCACCTGCAAGTGGGAAAAAGTTCTAATTTCCGTAAATTCTGGCAGATATTAGAAGAGAATCTTTCCCAAAGATTTAGTGTTTCACCTGTTCATACTATATCGGAGATTTCGTATTTGAAGGAGATGTTTCCGGATAATATACGACTATTCCAAGTGAATGATAGTAATGAGGAAATTGTTGCCGGATGTGTGGTGTTCGAAACGGATCGAGTAGTACATATACAATATATTTCCGCATCTGCGAAAGGTAAAGAAACGGGGGCTCTGGACTTTTTATTCGATCATTTAATTACTAATATATATCAGGATAAACCTTATTTTGAGTTTGGTATATCTACAGAAAATAATGGTGCATATCTCAATGAAGGACTGATCTCTCAGAAAGAAGGTTTTGGCGGAAGGGGTATTGTGTATGATATGTATCGATTGGATTTTTAGATAGAGAATGTCAATTAGCTTTATAAGTTAATTGTAGGGATGGAGCTTTGCTCTATCCGTCATTAGGCAAAGTAAAACCTTGCCCCTACATTACAGCTAATTTGTAATCTGTAACTTATGGTTTTGAATTGAACATTCTGAATAGACAAAATTTTATGAATTATAAATCACTTTTCAGGCGGAAGGATATAAGCAAAGGCGGTCATGTCGATGAAGAACAAGACTATGGGTTAAAACGTATTCTTGGAGTTCGCGATTTGACTCTGTTCGGGGTTGCTGCTATTATCGGAGCGGGTATCTTTAGTACAATTGGACGTGCTGCCTTTAATGGAGGACCTGCTGTTTCGCTCCTTTTCGTCTTCGTGGCAATAGCCTGTGTGTTTACAGCATTGTGTTATGCCCAGTTTGCCTCTATGATTTCTACCAGTGGAAGTGCCTATACATATACTTATGCAACATTGGGAGAACTTCTGGCATGGGCTATCGGTTGGGCATTGATACTCGAATATGCTGTTTCTAATATGGTTATAGCGATCTCGTGGTCAGGCTATTTTATCACTATGCTCGAAGGCTTTGGCATTCATTGGCCTCATTATCTATCTATTGGCTATATGAGTGCATACGGAGCTTATCAGGAAGTACTGAAAGGAGATGCAGATCTGCCTACAAATATTCTTTTGGCTGCTGAAACATTTCGTACTGCTCCGGAGTTTCTAGGGATAAAGATATTGATCAATATTCCGGCGGGGCTTGTAATTACAGTATTGAGTGCTTTGGTGCTGGTCGGAATAAAAGAATCCCGCATAGTTAATAATGCTTTGGTATTCCTGAAAATAGGTATCATCTTAGCTGTTATCTTCGGAGGTCTATTCTTTGTTAAACCCGAAAATTGGTCTCCTTTTGCTCCGAATGGTTTGCAAGGCGTTTTAGGTGGTGTAGCTGCAGTTTTCTTTTCATTTATAGGCTTTGACTCGGTTTCCACTACAGCGGAAGAGAGTAAAAATCCACAACGGGACATGCCACGAGCGATGTTGTATTGTCTGGGAATATGTACGGTTCTATATGTGGCTATTACTCTTGTATTGACAGGGATGGTTAACTATAAAGAACTGGGTGTGGATGATCCTTTGGCTTATGTGTTTCAAAAAGTAGATATGAATTTTGTAGCCGGAGTTATTTCAATAAGTGCGGTTGTAGCGATAACGAGTGCTATTCTTGTATTTCAGATGGGACAACCCCGTATCTGGATGACCATGAGCCGTGATGGTTTATTGTGGAAACGGTTCAGTAAAATTCACCCTAAATACAAAACGCCTGCCTTTGCAACTGTCATTGCAGGTATTTTAGTATGTCTTCCTTCTCTGTTTTTAGATATGCAGTTTGTTGTCGACCTGACGAGTGTGGGTACATTCTTTGCATTTATAACAGTTTGTTCAGGAGTTTTATATCTTGACTATAAAGGTTATAGCAAAAAAGCAAAATTCAAAGTGCCGTATGTTAATGGTCAATATATTATACCCTTTTTCTTTATTGCAGCATTGGGGTTATCGATCTACTATACAGATCTATTAAGTATTTTGGAGGAAAAACCATTGTTGATACTCTTTTGGTCTGTATGGCTTGTTTTATCTATTGCTGCTTTCAAGTTGAAATTTTCACTTTTGCCTGTTCTGGGTATACTTACCAACCTCTATCTTATGACAGAATTAGGTTGGTCTAATTGGTTTATGTTCCTTATCTGGCTGGCTATAGGATTAGTCATATATTTCCTTTATGGCTATAAAAAGAGTAAATTAGCAGCAAAGAATTTATAATAGAAAATATGATTCCTTTCTTAGACCTCAAGACAGTAAATGAAAAATATCAATCTGAAATAGAAGAAGCTGTTTTGCGTGTAGCTCGTTCCGGTTGGTATATTCTGGGAGAAGAACTTTCTTCTTTCGAAAATTCATATGCAGAATATTGTGGTGCAAAACATTGTATTGGTGTTGGAAACGGTCTGGATGCTATCCGGCTTATATTGGAAGGTTATAAAGAAATGGGAATCCTTAATGTGGGAGATGAGATAATCGTTCCAGCCAATACCTATATTGCTACTATATTAGCTGTTACCCAGAGCGGATTGATACCTGTATTAGTTGAACCGGATATAAATACATACAACATTAATCCTTCTGAAATAGAAGCTAAAATAACACCTAAGACAAAAGTTATACTGGCTGTTCATCTTTACGGATTGGTTTGCCCTATGAGTGAGCTAAAGGTAATTGCAGACCTGCACAACCTGAAACTGATAGATGATGCTGCACAGGCGCATGGAGCTGTTTATAAAGATCGCAAGGCAGGAAACTTGTGTGATGCTTCGGCTTTTAGTTTCTATCCTACAAAGAATCTGGGAGCGATAGGGGATGCGGGTGCAGTGACTACCAATGATCAGGAACTTGCCGATATTGTAAGAGAATTATCAAATTATGGTTCGGTTTCTAAATACGTAAATAAATATAAAGGGTTTAACTCGCGTCTCGATGAGATGCAGGCTGCCGTGTTGTCTGTTAAGTTGAAATATCTGGATGAGGAGGTTAAACAGAGGCAAAAAATTGCAGGTTATTATTTATCTCACATCCATAATGAACAAATCGCGTTGCCTTCTGTTAACACTCTTGACGAACATGCTTTTCATTTGTTTGTAGTCAGGTGTAGTAATAGAAATGTATTGCAGAAGTTTTTACTCGAAAAGGGTATTCAGACGCAGGTACATTATCCCACACCCCCTCACAAGCAGGATGCGTACAAGGAATGGAATAGTTTGTCTTTTCCTGTTACGGAAAAAATACATGACGAAGTATTGAGTTTACCTTTGTATCCGTCTTTGGATAAAGACTCTATAGAGAAAATCTGTAAAGAGGTAAACGATTTCAGATAGTTTTGTGTTTCGCTACCGGATCAGGAAAATATTTTGAATGTTATTTAAGACATTATGGCTGAAGATCAAAAGCACAGAGTACCCTTTGGTGTACTAGGTATTGTAATGGCAATCGGGGTCGTTTACGGGGATATAGGTACATCGCCGTTGTATGTGATGAAAGCTATCCTCGAGAATTTGCCGGAGAATCAACTAACCCGTCCCGATTATATTTTAGGTGCTGTTTCCTGTGTAATATGGACATTGACTATACAAACCACAGTCAAATATGTAATCCTTACTCTAAGAGCCGATAATAAGGGTGAAGGAGGCATCCTTGCGCTGTATGCCCTTATCCGGCAAAAATACCGTTGGGCGTATATTATAGCAGCTATTGGTGCAGCTACGCTTTTAGCTGATGGGGTTATTACTCCTGCTATTACGGTAATTACCTCTATGGAAGGGCTTAACCATTTGGTGCCCGAAATACCAATTATTCCATCTACTATTGTAATCATTCTTGGTATATTTCTTATTCAGCCATTGGGTACGGGCTCTCTGGGGAAATATTTCGGAACCTTTATGCTCGCTTGGTTCATCATGATGGGGACAGTCGGAGCAAGCCAGTTTGTGCATGATTTTAGTGTTATACGGGCATTCAATCCTGTATATGCTATCCGCTTTCTGATAGAGGCTCCACATACGATGTATATTCTTGGTGCAGTTTTTCTCTGTACAACAGGGGCAGAGGCATTGTATTCGGATTTAGGACACACCGGACTAAAAAATATACGGGTGTCGTGGGTGTTTGTGAAGTCTATGCTTATTATCAATTATCTGGGACAGGCTGCATGGATCTTGGAAAATCCGGATATCATCCGTCATGGAATCAATCCGTTCTTTATGATGATGCCATCCTGGTTTAGTTTTGTGGGAGTATTGATGGCAACAGTAGCTTCCATTATAGCCAGTCAGGCATTGATAAGCGGTTCGTACACTGTTATTAGTGAGGCTATCTCTTTGAACCTTTGGCCAAATGTGAAAATAAAATATCCGACCCATATCAAAGGGCAGATGTATATTCCTTCTGTCAATTTTACACTGATGGCAATATGTTTGCTTGTTGTAGTTACTTTCCAGTCTTCATCTAATCTGGAGGCTGCATACGGGTTGTCTATCACATTGAGTATGTTGATGACGACTATCCTGTTGTTCCTTTATTTCAGAAAGAATAATAAGCCGTTGTGGTTTAGTGTGATTATTTCGCTGTTCTTCTTCGTGATAGAGTTCAGTTTCTTTATAGCTAATATGCAGAAATTCGCACATGGAGGTTTTGCTTCTTTGCTTATTGCCGGAACAGTACTAATACTCATGTATTCGTGGTATAACGGACGTCGTATCAAAAGGCAATATACGACTTATGATCAGTTGAGTGATTCTTATATCAGCAGGATCGAGGAGATCAGCAGCGATACAACAATTGCTAAAACTGCAACCAACTTGGTGTTTATCACAGCAGCAAATAACAAAAATGCACTGGAGAGTAAAATAACTTATTCACTATTTAATAAATATCCAAAACGGGCAGATACATATTGGTTTGTAAGAATAAAAAGGACAGATAGCCCTTATGAATTCAGTTATTCGGTGAAAACCTTTGTTCCCGGCAAGATATTCCGTATCGATTTGCGTGTAGGTTTTAAAGTCGGTGTTCATGCCGATAAATATGTGAGGTTGATTGCCTTTGAGATGGAAAAGCATAAAGAAGTAGATCTGTCTTCTCGTTATCCGTCTATGTACGGGGTGAGAGGTGATTTTTCTTTTATCGTAGTCGACCGTATATTTAGAAATATTGAGCTGAAACCCCGACAACGTATTATACTTGCATTTTATAATTTTATAAAGCGACTGGGGACGTCTGATACTCAGATGCTCGATCTGGATCCCTCTTTTGCAGTTGTAGATACTGTTCCACTAGTTACGGTTCATGAAACAGGAGAAACAATCAGAGAGGTGATAAGTAAATCTGATAGTTTACATGAGGGCTTAAATTCTTAAGCCATTCAATAGCTTGTAATAAAATTCGATAGCTTCGCGAATCTCGTCCGGTTCGATATACTCATCGGCAGTATGTGAACGGGCAGAATCTCCGGGACCCATTTTGACCGAAGGAAAATTCATCAGAGCCTGGTCGGAAAGAGTGGGAGAGCCGTAGGGTTTTCTTCCTATTGTTACTGCTCGTTGAACAAAAGGATTTTCCAGAGCGATTTTAGAAGAATTGAGCCTGAAAGATCGTGGAGTAACTTCACTATTTACATGCTTCTTTACAATTTCATAGATTTCCTGATTGCTATATAATTCATTGCTCCGTACATCGACTACATAGGAGCACGTATCAGGCACTACATTGTGTTGTGTACCTGCATTTATCATGGTTACAGTCATTTTTACAGGACCTAGCAATTCGCTTTCGTTCAGAAAACGGTAAGTGCGAAACCATTCTATATCCTCGATTGCTTTATAAATTGCATTCACTCCTTCGTTGCGTGCGGCATGTCCCGATTCTCCTTTGGCAATGCAGTCCAATACCATTAAGCCTTTTTCTGCAATAGCAGGATGCATTTCGGTTGGTTCGCCGACGATAGCAAAATTAGGTTTGGGAATGTCTGGTAAAACAGATTCTATTCCATTCTTTCCCGAAACTTCTTCCTCACAGGATGCTAGAAATATCAGGTTGTAATCTTGTGGCTTTTGCGTTAAAAGGAAAAAAGAGTGTAACAAACTTACAACACTGGCACCTGCATCATTACTTCCTAATCCGAAAAGCTTTCCTTCCTCTTCTACTGGTTCAAATGGGTCTTTTGTCCATCCCGAGACAGGTTTTACTGTATCGATATGAGAATTGAGCAGAATAGTCGGTTTATCATTCGAGAAATCAGGGGATTTTATCCATATATTATTGCCTTTTCGATTAACAGCATAGCCCGATTTCTTGATATATGAGACCAACATATCAGCAACTTCGCCTTCTTCCCTGCTGTATGAAGGAATGCTTATCATCTTTTTGAGAAGATCGACAGCATCGTAATATAATTCGTCAATATCTTTTTCCATAACACTACAAAGGTAAATTATTTGAAGCAATATTTTTATATTTGTATAGGAACAAACTTTTAGAAAGGTATGGTTACAATAACGATTGAAGAAAAAGAACTGATAGAAGGTATAATCAAGCAATGTAAAGAGTGCTTTGTAGGGATGATCGATGAGGACAATAAACCGTATGTATTACCAATGAATTTTGGGTATAAGAATGGTATTATATATTTGCATTCCGCTCCGGAGGGAACATCTATTCGCTCATTGGAGAAGAATCCGGAGGTATGTATTACATTCTCTACACCATCTGTAATAACGCATCAGAATGAAGAGGTAGCTTGTAGTTACCGAGTAAAAGGTAGCAGTGCAATGTGTAAGGGTAAGGTCGTATTTGTAGAAGATTATGATGAAAAAGTAAAGGTTCTGGATGTCCTGATGGAGAATTATACTGATATGCCTTTTAAATATTCGGAACCTTCTGTGAGGAATGTAAAAGTATGGAAAGTCGAAATAGAAGAAATGACAGGAAGGCTTTTCGGAGTGCCTTACAAAGAATCGCATAAATACAATCAATGAAAAAGATAGGACTCCTTTCTGATACACATAATTATTGGGACGATAAATACAAAATCCATTTTGCAGATTGTGACGAAGTTTGGCATGCAGGTGATATAGGTTCATTGCAATTGGCTTTGAAGTTTGAGGCATTCAAGCCTTTTAGGGCAGTGTATGGAAATATTGATGGAACAGACGTGCGTGCGGCATATCTCGAGTTTTTACGCTTTACAGTCGAAGATGTGGATATTCTGATGACTCATATAGGAGGTTATCCGGGAAGATATGACCCGAGAGTAAGAAATATTCTGCAAACTAATCCTCCTAAACTCTTTATTTGCGGGCATTCTCATATCCTGAAAGTAATGTATGATAAGAAGTACAATTGTCTGGATGTAAATCCCGGAGCTGCCGGAAAATACGGATTCCATAAAGTACGGACTTTACTTCGGTTTGTTCTGGATGCCGGTAATATCAGGGATTTGGAAGTTATAGAACTTTTTGGTTAAAAATCTTTTCCTCTTCGAAGCAACTTTTACCGATTTTGCACATCCTATATACATAAACTTATGCTAATACTAGGTCATGAAAATAAAAATATTAACATTTTATTCAAAGTTACTATTGTTTTTGCTTAGTTTATTAGGTCTCCAATCCTGTGATGATCCTGTAGATGAATATGGATGCCCATCTGCTAAGTATAAAGTGAAGGGAACAATTATATCTCAAGGAAATAATGAAAAAATTGAAGGGATACGAGCAGTATTAGTAGATAGTCATAATGGAGAGGAAAACCCTTATTATGGAGATACAGTCTATACAGATAGTCAAGGGAAATTTTATATAGAAAGATCTGATATTCCTCGTAGTGAGTTTGTTTTGAAGTTACAAGATATTGACGAAGAAAAAAACGGAGAATTCTTGGATAAAAATATAGCTATAGATATGAAAGATGTCCCATTGAAGGGTGGTGATGGAAATTGGTATCTGGGTGAAGCAACAATTGATCTGGGTGAAGTAGAACTTGTTAGTAAAGAGAGTTCTGAAAAGAAACAATAGATATATTATAAAAAACACTAGCTATGAAAACGAAATTCTTAAAATTCTATTCTGCAATATTATCATCTATCCTTGTGTTGATCGGATTTGCCGGATGTAGTGACGATGATGAAGATAATGGTGGAGGTTGGGCGGAATATGGGACTCCTTCAGCTAAATATAAGGTGAAAGGAAGTATAGTGTCCAAAGAAGATGAAACTGCAATTCAGAGAATACGGGTGGTTATGGTTGAAACTGATGGAGATAAGGAGGCTTTTCGTGGAGATACTGTATATACTGACAATCAGGGAATGTTCAATGCTGAGTTTTATACTTTTCCTTTAGAAAAAGTTACTTTTTCCATCAAAGTAGATGATGTGGATGGCGAAGCAAATGGCAGTTTTGAATCCACAACGCAAACTGTAGTATTTGATAAACCGACGTTTACAGGCGGAAGTAGTTGGTACAGAGGTGAAACCGAAAAAGATTTAGGAAAGATTACAATAACACCATCAACGAAAACAGAATGAGTGTTACAAATATTTCGTTGAGAAAACGCCTCGGGCTAGAATTGTTTCGTCAGCATAAAAGTAATTCTGCTAAAATTCATCGGCTTAATTATCTGTTTTGGGAATGTACTTTGAGGTGTAACCTTGCCTGTAAGCATTGTGGCAGTGATTGCCGTAAGAGTATGCAGCAGAAAGATATGCCTCGCGAAGATTTCCTGAAAGTGATAGATTCAATTACACCATATGTTGACCCGAATGTTACTATGATTGTGTTGACCGGAGGCGAGCCGTTATTGCGGGATGATCTCGAAAAATGTGGAGAAGAATTGTACCGGAGAGGCTATCCTTGGGGAATGGTGTCTAATGGGCTGGCTATGACTAAAGATAAGCTGGATAGGCTTTTAGACTCGGGTTTGAGGTCTGTTACAATTAGCTTGGATGGCTTAGAAGATACTCATAATATAATGAGAGGGAATAAGCAAAGCTTTTCGAATGCGTTCAATGCTATAAAATTATTAGTCTCAAAAGGAGATGAGCTTATATTTGATGTAGTTACTTGTGTGACTTCCGAAACATTTTCCCAATTACATGATCTGAAAAAGCTTCTTATTGATAATGGAGTGAAGCGGTGGCGTATATTTACAGTATTTCCCATCGGAAGAGCTACACGGTATCAGGAACTTCAATTGCCACCTATCCAGTTTAAACAATTATTCGATTTTATTAAAGAAACCCGGAAAGAAGGCCTTATTAATCTTAGTTATGGATGTGAAGGTTTTCTTGGCAATTATGAATCGGATGTCAGGGACAGTTTCTTTTTTTGTCATGCAGGAGTTTCTATAGGTTCTGTTCTGGTCGATGGTTCTATCTCTGCATGCCCTAATCTGCGTTCTAACTTTGTTCAGGGAAATATCTATCAGGATGATTTTATGGAAGTCTGGAACAGGCGGTATCAGGTTTTTCGGGATAGGTCTTGGACTAAACAAGGAGAATGTGCAGACTGCAAATATTTCCGCTATTGTCAGGGGAATGGTATGCACCTTCGGGATGAAGAAGGCAATCTCCTCTTTTGTCACTTAAAGAGAATTCAGGAAGGAGAAAGACAACTCCAATCCTGAAAACTCTGTTGTTTTATCTTTGAAGGAAATCGCAAACCATGTCGAATGTTTCCTTAAACTGTTTTGTGACCTGTTCTTTTATTTTTTCGTTGGCAGGGAAAGGATCTTCATGTGTATATTTGTAAGGAATATCCAGAATATCAATCCTTATAGGAATATCTCTGTTGATCCCTTTCAGTGTGTTGATTATTTCATAAGCAGGTACAACCGTATCATTACTTAATGCTATTGCATATATTCGATCGCTCATTTCTCTAAACTTCTCTTCCCTATACTGGGTGAGGGTCTTGTAGTTTAGCATGCTTCTGAAATTTACACCTTCGGGATAATCTCCGCCTAAATAATGCCCCAGCACTTTATCTCTTTTCATATGGCTTTCCAGATGTTCCACAACATAAGAATACAGGCTCACATTTGCCTCACTGTCTAAGATGTATTTCGATACCGGAGAAAGCCTGTTAAATACTGCTCCACCACAAAAAGAAATGAATTTGGAGTTCGAGAAATAACCGTCTTTGTTAGTCATCATCAGTATTTCAGATAAAAAGCTACCAATAGAATAGGAGAATATGTCGATGGTAGCTTCGGGAGAAATAGCCGGATGCTTATCTGCTTTGATTTGTTCTACAAGGTCTATTACATCATAGTAGGTCTGTAGCCCCGACCAGATAAATCTTTGCGGCTTGTTATGTAACCGGGTACTGATAGCTACATTTGACAGGCTCGAATTGATAATTTCCGGATGCCTTTTTTTACGTCCTTTACTTATCGAATACATTTCCCGTTTGTCACTCCATAACGCAGGAGCTCTGTTCATATGAAAGGCAATAGGAAACAGGACTACGGATTTTCCTGTTTTGTCAGCTATGTATTTTGCCCAAGGCAGGTATTTACTCCAATGTTTTTCGTTAAATCCGTGAAACATGAAAAGAATTTCTTTCGCTTTTTCTTTGTGATTTGGGCTGATCATATGGTAGCGAAACTCGATGTTCTCCGGAATTTCGGCATCTTTTTTATTTAGCATTTCCTGAATGAAATCAGGCTCATACTCATGCTCTTGCCCATTCAGGACATATTCATAATCATCGTTGTTTTCCGTACCGCCCGGCAAAATGGATTGATAAGCTGACTGGAAGTCAAAATTTCTTAGTATTGTTTTATCATCAATGGTAACTTCATCCTTGTCGTAACATTCTATTGTTTTCAGATACCCGTATAAATCAATATATTCCATCTTTATTCCTTATTTTTGAGATAATAATTTATATCCAATTCTACAGTATAAACACTTTCTCTTTTCGCAATATTCTCTTTTCAACTGTATTAATGCCTGTGTTGTATAAGCATTCTCTGTGCTGATGCCGCATGATACAAATTGCCTGACGATAGAGTTCGATTCCGGTTTTATTGTTTCCAGAAAGTTCAGGGCTTTCTCTGTATAAGATTCATCATTTATCTTTTTGCCATAAGAGAATACCAAAGGCACAACAGTGTTGATGATCATTACATCAAGGGAGGCATCTCCAATATACTTGTTTTTTCGGGGCGATTCTTCCCCGAATATATAATGGGTTTGCCAGTATTCAGAAGCATTTACATGAAAATGCAGCCTGATTTGCCCTAAATCATTACTTTTTAAAACCTTTGAGTACAATCCTTGTATGTTGTTCAGCAAAGATGCTAATTGAGCAATACGGATATAGGGAGAACTGGCAGGTCTGATTCTTAACATTCTGAATACCTCTTTATCTAACGGAGATAATGAATATTTATTTTTCAGAAAAGTATATTCTTGTTGGAGTTTTTGTGTGTATTCATCCGGATTGCCGATATCTTCCAGTAACCCCGCCTGTCCGAATAACAAGGCTTCTACCTGTAATGGGTTATCTCCTTGTTTTAAGATGTAATTGAGTGGTAAACTTAGAGCCAGTCGTTCGAATGCGTCCGAATTTAATCCGAAGCCTAAAGAACGTGATAATAAAACATAAAATACATCTGACCACGAATTGTTGAAACGATCCAGATGTTTCTGTATATCATTGGCTTTACGCTCCAGCCTTTCCAGTAATAATGTATTTAGCCATCCTTTTAGATGTATAGAAGGAAAATCTTTCAGAAAATTGGCACAGGGAAGAGCAACATCAGCATTGAGTAAAAATTCTATATTGTCTTTTATGTGAATAGGATACTTTATTTCACACTGAGGCACAGATATCTTTGCTTCGTTAAAAATTTCCTGATTGGCATTTTCAACAATATGCAGAATGACCGAATTGTATGTTTTATTTTTGTCGTGACCATGTTTTACCCATTCATCGGATGAGCGGTGTATCTCGATATTTCCACTCCATGTGCGGTCGCCGACTTTTACTTTTGCATTGAAAAAGTCAGGGCCTTCATCAGTATTGTGTAAGCCTACATCCAGAATTTCGATGGGAACTCCATCTGTCGTTTTCAAGTCTTTCTGAAAAAGACGATGCTTCCATACATAGTGTAAAATCTGTTCCATAGAGGTTATTGGTTCATTCTCCACATTATTTATCTGATAACAAAATAAACTATTTGTACTGAATTAACCAATAGATATAAAATTGAATTTTGGGGTGTTATATTATTTTTCTCTAAAAAGAATTTGTTTACATTATGTTGGAAAAATTGCGGGTTGGGGAAATAAATTCCTGTTTTCTGCGTTTTATTACTATAATTTGACAGGTTACTATGGGTTACAGAAGACTAACGACACAAGAAGTACAAATATTAAGAGAACAATACTGCAAAGCTGAAAACTGGGACACAATTTATGTTCATCCCGAATTTACTACAGATTATATTCGCAATGTGGAGTTCTCGGGAGAAATTAAACTGGGAGTTTTTAATTCAGATTTCACTTTGCCGGGAGGGTTAAAAAAACATTCGGGTATCAGGAATGCGTGCTTACATAATTGTATAGTAGGTGATAATGTGCTGATAGAGAATATACAAAATCATATTGCTAATTATAAGATAGGAGACAATACACTGATTCGTAATCTTGAACTGATGTACGTAGAGGGGGAGTCTTCGTTTGGTAACGGAATAGAATTGAGTGTACTTAACGAAACGGGTGGACGCGAAGTGATGATACATGATAAGTTGACAGCCCATTTCGCATACATTCTTTCTTTTTACAGGCATCGTCCTTTACTGATACAGAAAATGCAGGAAATGGTAAAGAGGTACACTGCACATTGTAGTTCCAGTATGGGTACGATCGGGCGCAACGTGGTTATCCGTAATGTGGGCACTTTGAAAAATATAAATATCGGAGATTGTGCTGTTGTAGAAGGTGCACGCAATCTGGAAAACGGTACAATAAGCAGTAATGAGCATGACCCTGTTCATATTGGGTATAATGTAATGATGAAGGATTTTATTGTTTGCTCAGGCTCTTCTGTGGAAGATGGAACCATGTTGACGAGATGTTTTGTCGGACAAGCGTGTCATTTGGGGCATACATACTCGGCGAGTGATTCCTTGTTTTTCAGTAATTGTCATGGAGATAACGGAGAGGCTTGTGCCATATTTGCAGGACCTTATACTGTAACGCATCATAAGTCGACTCTTCTGATTGCGGGGCTGTTCTCGTTCATGAATGCAGGATCGGGCTCTAACCAGAGTAACCACATGTATAAACTAGGACCTATTCATCAGGGTATCATGGAGAGGGGTAGTAAGACTACCAGTGATTCGTATGTGCTGTGGCCTGCCAAGATAGGCGCATTTTCTCTGGTTATGGGGCGTCATTACCGAAATTCTGATACATCCTCCATGCCTTTTTCTTATTTGATCGAGTGTGACGATGAGTCGTACTTATATCCGGGAATTAATCTGCGTAGTGTAGGTACAATACGTGATGCGCAGAAATTTCCTAAAAGGGACAAGCGGAAAGACCCGCATAAGTTAGACCAGATAAATTTCAATCTGCTAAGTCCTTATACAGTTCAGAAAATGTTTCGTGGAATATCTATACTTAAGGAATTGCAACAGGCTTGTGGCGAAACATCAGATACATATACTTATCATAGTTGTAAAATTAAGAGTACTTCGTTGAGAAAAGGATTGAAGTATTATGATATTGCGATTAATAAATTTCTGGGTAATTCTATTATATCCAGGTTGAAAGATTGTCCTTGCGAAGATGATATGCAAATACGGGAGCGTCTGAAACCTGATACTGATAGAGGGCTGAATCAGTGGTGTGATTTGGCAGGATTAATTGCTCCGTGTGCAGAGGTAGATATATTAGTATCAGATATCGAGGCTGGTAGGATTTCTCTTATTGACGAAATGAGTGCTGCTTTGGAAAAGTTACACAAGGATTATTATTCTCTGGAATGGACATGGGCATGGGATAAGATACAAGAGTATTATGATTTATCTCTGGAAACTATTACCGCTAAGGATATTATTCGTATCGTTGAGCGTTGGAGAGATTGTGTAGTAAAATTAGATAACCTGATATATGAGGATGCTAAAAAAGAATTCTCTTTATCGAGCCAGACCAGTTTTGGTGTCGATGGTAATAAAAAAGATAGAAAAACAGACTTCGAGCAGGTAAGGGGATTTTTTGAAGAGAATCCGTTTGTCAGAACAGTCTTAGAACATATCGAAACCAAGACGAAACTGGGTAATGATATGATCGCAAAATTAGAGAAAACTCTCTGAACCTTTACTCATTAAAGAGTGTAATTACCTGTTCAGTTTGAAGTCTCTTATTCAGCCATTCTTGTATTTTTTCCTTTTCGTCTTTTTTAAGTGCTTTCTGTAAAGAAAAAATTACAATATTGGTTTTTGCCGATGGTTGCACAGAATCTTCTGTATATGTATATGCCTCAGAATAACTACAAGAATTTATCTGTGGATATAAAGAGGTTATTTCTGTAAGCAATCTGCTCCCTTTTTGTTTTTGGGTTTCGATACTATCGAATTTAAGCTCGTAAGTATGGACAAGAGCTGTAAGCCGGGCTATCTCTTGTCGCAATGTATTTTCCTGAATGATGCTTTTATCGATCTGTTGGTTTACTTCAACAGAAAGACCTTGTTTTACATCTACATCCTGATAGTCTATATTGAAGCCTTCTGCCCGTTGGCGAATAGAAAGTTTATCATCATCAGTGAGAGAAGTTCCTCCATATATTAATTCTACTTGTTTTTTCTCTGCCAGAATATTACTTTTCAGAAGATAATTACCTTTATATATATTGATGCTTTCTATATATCTTTCGGCATTTACTGTAAATTTTTCGTTTTGTACCAGTTGATATCCTAAATAGATACTAGGTAAAACGGTAATAGCAAGTACCAGCCAGATTGCTTGATTGATTCTCTTCTTTTGAGAGTCTGCAATATTACTTCTAATCGGGAATTTGAGCGCCTGAGAGACAATTGCGGAAGACATCGCAATACAGACAGTGTTGATTGTAAACAAGTAAAAAGCCCCGAAGAAAAAGTTGAATTGCCCTGTTGCCAGTCCATAACCTGCGGTACAAAGCGGAGGCATTAAGGCTGTTGCTATGGCTACTCCGGGTATTACATTTCCTTTGTGTCGGCTGCTTATGGCTATGATTCCTGCGAAACCTCCGAAAAGGGCTATCAGAACGTCATATATAGTAGGGCTGGTTCTAGCCAAAAGCTCAGATTGGGCATTCGATACCGGACTGATAGCAAAGTATAGGGTAGAGGCTATAATACTGGCTAATACGGCAAAGGTGAAATTCTTGATCGAACGTTTGAAGAGTGTACCGTCATTTACGGCAATGCTATATCCCATGCCATTTATAGGTCCCATGAGGGGAGAGATAAGCATGGCTCCTATGATCACGGCTGTCGAATTGGTGTTGAGCCCTACGGATGCAATCACAATAGCAGCCACCAAAATCCATAAATTAGTGCCTCTGAATATGATTCCATTTTCGATGTTCTCGTGGATCTCATCGAAATTTTCTAAATCGGTATGTAAATTGAGGTATCTTAACAGATTCTTCAACATGTTTTTAAGTTATTAAGGAATAATTTTATTCCAGATTTTCCATGTGGCTATTGCTTGTAGTTCAAACATCTCAGCCCCATTTTTTGTTTTGGCTCCTTGTTTTTTACCCAGTTCAAGGAATTTTGTTAAAGGAGGATTGTACACTAGGTCATATAGCAGATGTTGCTCTCCTAGATATTGATAAGGGATATCTGCACATACATCTACATCGGGAAAAGTTCCGAGTGGAGTAGTATTGACTATAACAGTGTATTCTTCTAAAACCTCTTTTGTCAGATCTTCATAAGTGAACATGCCTTCCTTAGGAGTCCGTGTTACATATTTCGATTCTATATTCAGGTTTTTTAGTCCGTGAAATACTGCTTTGGATGCCCCACCTGTTCCCAGAATGAGAGCTTTATGGTGTATATCCGGATTCATAAGTGGCTGTATGGAATCTCTGAATCCCATCAGGTCTGAATTAAAACCTTTTAAATAGGGTTTTCCATTCTCATGAGTAATCCTGATAACATTTACTGCTCCGATTGATTTTGCAGTATCATCAATTTCGTTAAGGAATTGCGTGACCTGTTCTTTATAGGGAATAGTTACATTCAACCCTTTGAGCTCTGGTTCGGAATTGATAATTTCCGGAAATAAGTCGATAGACTCTATCTCGTAGTTTGTATGTTTGGCATCAATATTTTCTTTTTGAAATTTTTCTGTGAAAAACTTATTCGAAAAAGAATGTTTCAAAGGATAACCAATTATTCCATATTTGTCCATATCATGTATCGTTTTTGCAAATGTAAATATTAATTATGTAAGAATATTTATTTATATGCTCAAGATTGTGTGTTGAAGCTGAATTTAAATAATTATAGTATTATATATTAGAAGACTGTATCTGTATGAAAAAATAAATTTGTCGATAAAATAGAGTAATAGGTTGAAAATTAAATTTTAGAGGTAATTGCTTGTTAATTATTGTTTTGTAAAATACCAATTTGCTAGAATATGATTGTCTACTTTGTATTTTATTGTAAATAAATTTACTATTTGAAAATCTTCGTTATTCACATTTTTTTATTAAAATTAAAGTTTTGGCAGAGTCATTATCCTATCTGTGTGGTATGGAAAGTGCCTTATTTTTCCAGAGTTTGATAATCCGGAATATCGGATAGGTATTCGAAAGACATATTTTCATAATCCATTTTGCAGCAATAATGTTGCATCCCATTCGAAACAATCAGGTATTTTACTTTCAGGACAATATTATATCTGACAATCTGGTTAAAAACCTCTTGAGTGATTTTTACATCAGGAGCTTTGTATTCTACAATAACCAATGGGGAAATGCCTGAATTGTAAACAACAGAGTCACACCTTTTTTTCTGACCATTTAGGTTTATCTGAGTTTCGTTGGCAATGAGGGTCGGAGGGTAATTTTTTTCGGTAATAAGGTAGTTGATAAAATGTTGTCTGACCCATTCTTCGGGAGTCAATGCCACATATTTCCGCCGTATATTATCCCAAATATATAGTTTATCTGTTTTTTTTATTTTTGGACAGAACTCTGGCAGGTTAAGTGCTAACATTTCGCTATCTTTGTCGATTAATTTCTTTAACTATACAATACAGTTTCTTCCGAAGCATCTGTTTGTACAAAACAAAAATAGAGTTATTATGAAGACAAAACAAGAAATTGTAGAGAATTGGTTACCCAGATATACCAAACGTCCTTTAGCTGATTTTACTAAACATATATTATTGACAAATTTTTCGAAATATGTCGAGATCTTTGCCAATCATTTTCAGGTTCCTATATTAGGTTTGGATGGTAATATGCCTAATGCCTCGGCAAATGGTATTACTATTATCAACTTTGGTATGGGTAGTGCCAATGCTGCCACTATCATGGATCTGTTGAGTGCAATAGAGCCTAAAGCAGTTCTGTTTTTAGGAAAATGCGGAGGTATCAAGAAACATAATCAGGTAGGTGACTATATCATGCCCATTGCTGCGATTCGTGGCGAGGGAACTTCCGATGACTATTTTCCGCCCGAAGTGCCTTCATTGCCGGCGTTCAGCCTTTTGCGTTCACTGTCATCTAACATAAGAGACTTCAATAGGGATTATTGGACAGGTACGGTCTATACGACTAACCGTCGTGTATGGGAGCATGACGATAAGTTCAAAGATTACCTTCGCTCTCTCAGGGCGATGGCTGTAGATATGGAAACGGCGACTCTCTTCACTTGCGGATTTGCCAATCATATACCTACCGGAGCTTTGCTTTTAGTATCCGATCAGCCGATGATATCGGAAGGAGTAAAGACAGAGAAGAGTGATACTATTGTTACCCAGAATTTTGTAAACGAGCACGTAATGATTGGTATTAAAGCTCTTACAACACTGATTAATAATGGTTCTACAGTAAAACACCTTCGTTTCGAAGATTTCTGATAATTCATGTCTTACGAGCAGATAAAAAAGGATATTTCAGCCCGCAAGTTTCATCCTGTCTATTTACTGATGGGGGATGAGCCGTATTATATCGATGAGATAACAACAGTATTGGTTAATACTGTACTTCCTGAAACAGAGCGCGACTTCAATCAGACTATATTATATGGACAGGAAACGGATGTTCCTACGATAATCACGATGGCGAGAAGTTTCCCGATGATGTCCGACTACCAGCTGATTGTAATAAAAGAGGCTCAGGGGCTAAAGAAAATAGAAGATTTGGAGTTGTATGTCCGTAATCCGTTAGCAAGTACAATTCTGGTTCTCAACTATAAAGGAGGGACTCTGGATAAGCGAAAGAAACTTCATGCTGAAGTAGAAAAAAGAGGCGTTGTATTCGAATCGAAAAAGATTCCCGATTATAAGATGCCTGCTTTTATCACATCACTTATTTCTTCTAAAGGATTGGGTATAGACCAGAAATCGGCGCAGATGCTAACCGATTATCTGGGAAATGATTTGAGTAAGGTTGTCAATGAAGTGGATAAACTATTGCTTTCTCTTTCCTCCAATGAGAAGAGAATCACAGCTGAACTCATCGAGCAAAATATAGGAATAAGCAAGGATTTCAATAATTATGAATTGTTGAAAGCGATTGTGGAAAAAAATATTCTGAAAGTAAATCAGATTGCGGATTATTTTGAAAAGAACCCGAAGAATAATCCTTTCATTATGACTTTATCGGTTCTATTCAATTTTTTCAGTAATCTCATGGTGTGTTATTGGGCTAAGGATAAGTCTGAGAATGGTATAGCTGCGGAGCTAGGTTTTCGAAATAGCTATCAGGCAAAAGATTATGTGTTAGCTCTGAAAAATTATAATGCTTTCAAAGCAATGGAAATAGTTTCGCTTCTTCGAACCTATGATGCCAAAGGTAAAGGTGTGGATAACCCTTCTACTCCTGATGGCGAACTTCTGAAAGAGCTTCTTTTTAAGATAATGCATTAATAGAAATAGAATAACAGTACCTGAAAGGACAGATCATTCTTGAACGATTTGTCCTTTTGTTTTGTTAATCCAGTGTTCTGTTATTTATTATGAAATACAAGGAATCTTTATAAACCCTCTATGGGTTAGTTAAAATAAAATCTGTAATTTTGTCAGATTCGCTGACAGAGAAATATAGTATATAGTATGGCAAAACCAGATATACAGCAAGTTAAGCAACGATTTGGAATAATAGGGAATAGCCCGGACCTGAACAGGGCAATAGATATAGCATTACAAGTAGCGCCAACCGATATGTCGGTATTGGTTACTGGAGAGAGTGGAGTAGGTAAGGAAAGTTTTCCTCAGATTATCCACCAGTTTAGCCGTCGCAAGCATGGTACTTATATTGCTGTGAACTGTGGTTCCATACCGGAAGGGACAATCGATTCCGAGTTGTTCGGACATGAGAAGGGTTCTTTCACAGGAGCGACAGGCGAACGAAAAGGTTATTTTGAGGTGGCAAACGGAGGAACTTTGTTTCTGGATGAAGTAGGAGAATTACCTCTTTCGACTCAGGCACGCTTACTTCGTGTTCTCGAAACGGGTGAGTATATAAAGGTAGGATCATCGAAAGTAGAAAAGACAGATGTAAGAGTTGTGGCTGCAACGAATCTGGATATGGTTACTGCTACTGCTAACGGAAAATTCAGGGAGGACTTGTACTATCGTCTGAATACTGTACCTATCAGAGTTCCGTCTTTGCGTGATAGGAAAGATGATGTAGCTCTTCTTTTCAGGAAGTTTGCAAGCGATTTTGCTGAAAAATACCAGATGCCTCCTATTTCATTGACGCCCGAGGCTCGCGAAATGTTGATTAACTACCGTTGGCCGGGTAACATCAGGCAATTGAAGAATATTACCGAACAAATCTCGATCATAGAACAGGTACGCGAAGTTACGCCTGATATACTTAAACTGTATTTACCGGCGAATGAGGTTGGGATTGTACCAATCGGGACGATTAATGCCGGAGCTACTGAGCAAAAGATGTTCAATAGTGAAAGAGAAATCCTATATCAGGTACTTTTCGATATGAGAAAAGATATGAACGAGCTGAAAAAAGTGGTTCATGATCTGGCTACAGGAAAAATTAATCCCAATACTGTTGATACTGCTCATTTTTCACAAGAGAATCCTATTTCTCAGTCGTTAGCTGTAGTGGATAAAGATACAACTATTGTACCTGTGAAATACTCCGAGGCCATGCCCGTGAGGTCGTCGTTACCTGCTACTCCCGATGCAGAGGAAGTGGATACGAATGATTATTATGTTGAAGAAACAGCTTCTTTGCAGGATGTGGAACGGGATATGATAAAAAAGGCGTTGGAACGCCATAATGGTAAAAGAAAGAATGCAGCTCAAGATCTAAAAATTTCGGAGCGTACCTTATATCGTAAAATTAAAGAATATAATCTGGATAATTTATGAAGAAGTTTTTATCCTGCTTGCTAATAGTTGTAGTTGTAGTTTCGTGCCGGGTTTCTTACAGTTTTAGAGGAACTTCGATTGACTACAATATTTATAAAACAATTGATATTCGGGATTTTCAAAATCAGGCATCTTTGGTTTACCCTGCATTGATCCAATTGTTTAATGAGCATATAAAAGATGTATATACACGCAATACGAAGTTGCAGCAGGTAACTAACCAGGTAGCTAATATGGAGTTGGAAGGAGAGATTGTGAGATATGACCTTTCTCCTTTAGCTGTACAGGAAAATGCTATTGCTGCCCAGACACGTTTGACGATGTCTGTGAGGGTGCGCTTTGTCGATAATGTGAATCCGGCAAACGATAAGGAGGAAACCTTTACGGCGTACAGGGACTTCGATTCTAGTAAAATGCTGGATGAAGTGCAGGATGATCTGGTAGAGCAATTGAATAAGGATATTGTCGACCAGATATTTAATGCTACGATGTCTAATTGGTAAAAGTAATTTAAGATAAAGATGAAAATAAAGGATTTCTATGAATTGATTGAGCTTGAGCGGGAACCGGACGCAACATTGCTTCCGAATCTGAAATACCGTATCAGGAAATATCCTTTTTTTCAGCCTGATATATTCATATATATAAAGTGTCTGTATCTTTCCAGTTCCGATGATTTTGCCGAAGAACTGGCGCGGTTAGCTCCATTTGTTTCTGATAGAAAGGCATTGTTCTATTATGTGATGAATGATAGGTACAAACAGTTCCAGAAAAGGGCAGAGAAGAAACTGACGAGAAATCGGACTGATATACTTATTAATGCTTTTTTTGATAATTTGGGAGAAGATGATTCCGATTTATTATTAGACAATGTAGTGACTGGTCCGGGACTTGCTACAACAGATTATTTCTCGTATCTGAAAACTTTGGATCAGGAGGAACTAGTATCTCCACTGACGACTCAGGATGAAGTGATGTTGGAAGATTCTTTGGAGTTGGAAACCGAAGATGATATTATAATGATGCCTCAGGTAGAAGTTGCATTAGATGAATTGGAAGAGTTGGAGGAGAGCGAATACACTCCTAAGCTAAAGCATCAGGATATTAT
Organism: Dysgonomonas sp.; assembly: GCA_032477055.1. Lineage (GTDB taxonomy): Bacteria > Bacteroidota > Bacteroidia > Bacteroidales > Dysgonomonadaceae > Dysgonomonas_A. The sequence continues at coordinate 254,756 of JAWDXP010000004.1, forward strand.
AGACCGTTTTATAGAAAAAGCAGAGAATGACGATAATTTGCGTATTCATTTAGAGCCTGTAGAGGAAACTTTATCTGAGGAAGAACTGGATAGTACCGAGTATGAGGGTAGCCCCGAAGATATGGAGAATGACTACTTCTTTACGGAAACTCTGGCTAATATTTTTATTAAACAGAAAAAATATGAGCGTGCATATGAAATTATTAAGCATTTGAGCTTGAATTATCCCGAAAAAAATATTTACTTTGCAGACCAATTATCTTTTTTGGAGAAACTTATAAAAAATTCGAATAAAAACAATTAAAATATATGGGAACTATTCTTTCTATTTTAACAATTTTGGCTGCTATTGTTTTAGTCTTAGTTGTTCTGGTTCAAAACTCTAAAGGGGGAGGTTTATCTTCTAATTTCTCATCATCTAACCAGATTATGGGAGCTCCTAAGACAGCAGACTTCTTAGAAAAGACTACTTGGGCATTGGCAGGTACAATTATCGTATTGAGTTTGATTAGTGCAAAATATATAACTTATACTAACCAACAGTATCAACCTACTCAGATAACAGCTCCGGTTGATAATACGCAGGCTCCCGATATGCAATCGCCTCAGCCTATAATTCCTCAACAAGATGCACCTGTGACTCCACAACCTGCAGAATAATTAATTGAGATTATTTTTTTAAGATATATAGAAGGGTAAATTTCGGTTTACCCTTTTTCTTTGTTTCTGAAATAAGAAAGCTATCCCTTTAAGAGATAGCTTTTTATATTATATATGAAATGATAATTCTTTATTTGATCATTTCTTCTGCTAGATATCTTTCAGCTTCTATTGCAGCCTGGCAGCCTGATGCAGCTGCGGTAATGGCTTGTCTGTAAATAGGGTCTGCCACGTCTCCGGCTGCAAATACCCCACAAATGTTAGTTTTGGGAGTTCCCGGGATAGTTTTGATATAACCTACGTCATCCAACTCTAGTTGTTCAGCAAAAATGTCGGTGTTAGGCTTATGCCCGATTGCTAAGAAAAATCCATCTATTGGCAAATCAAATTTTTCTTCATTAGCTTCTCCTGCATGGCGTACCAGATGAGCACCTTCCACACCATTGTCACCATAAAGACCAATAGTATTTGTATTGAAGAGAATTTCTATTTTTTCATTATTCATTACCCTATGCTGCATCACCTTAGAAGCTCTGAAATAAGGTTTACGAACAATTATATATACTTTGTCGGCTAACCCTGATAGGTAGATAGCTTCTTCGCAGGCTGTATCTCCTCCGCCTACTACTGCTACCCTCTTTTTACGGTAAAAGAATCCGTCACATGTAGCACAGGCAGAAACACCCATACCTGCATATTTCGCTTCGTCTGCCAGTCCTAAATATTTGGCAGCGGCACCTGTGGCGATAATTACAGAGTCTGCCTCTATTTCTTTATCTCCGTCGATTGTTAGTTTCTTAGGTGAAGCTTTTAGATCGGCAGCTGTAACAATTCCGTTACGTATATCTGCACCATAACGAGTTGCTTGCTTTTTGAGGTCTTCCATCATCTCCACACCCGATATTCCTTCAGGGTAACCCGGAAAGTTTTCGATATCTGTGGTGGTGGTCAATTGTCCGCCTGGTTGTATACCTTCATATAAAATAGGGGATAGATTGGCTCTCGATGCGTATATGGCAGCCGTATACCCGGCCGGTCCTGAGCCGATTATTAAACAACGTACTCTTTCTTTCATATATTGTGTTTTATGTTTTCTATGTTTAATTCAAAATTATAAATAATATCTATTGATTCAAAGGTTCTGCATTTTTTATTTTCTATGTGTTGATAAACCTTCTCTATCGAATAAAGGTTATTTCAACGTAAATCGATTACTTCAATATTGGGATAATCTTTTTTGTTGAAAACAAATGTGTTATCAGGTAGATTTTGTCCTGTTTTTAGATTCTTAATTGTTAAATGATTATTGAATCCATTTTTGTTGAACATCTTGATTGAACTGAATAAGTTACTCGTTTTTTCAATATTTACAACTATTTTAGAGAATTCAGATTTTGAACTTTCTGGAATTAATTCTACCACATAGACGCTTTTACTATTCTCTTTCTGTTCACCCTTGTAGTTTAACTTAAATCCTGTTTTGTATATATTCAATAATACATAAGGACTTACGCCTGCCAATTCTTCTCCGGTAGGATTGCTGATATTTACTTCATCTCCCCCTTGGGCATATACCCATTGCGTTTTCCCATCGAACCATGTTATACCATCGGGAACATCTATCTTAAACTTGTTGCCTTTCAGATATGCAGTACCATCCTGACTGTAAGTCGTTTTGCTCTTTGTGTCTTGTGTACTTATCGTAAAAGCTGCTACAAGACCTCCTGCCTTATTATATGTTTCATTCGCATTATCTAATATTGTCCTTGCATTTTGGCTATTTACAGCCAATGTAGAAATCAATAAAAATATTATAAGTTGTATTGTTCTCATTTGTTATTTTTTAGTTAGATACTTGTCTTACTATGACATTCATAATCCGATAAGGTTTAATTCAAAGAGTTTAGCTTTTGTTCGAGACTGTATTCGTCTACTACCAGCACGTCGCGAGGCTTGCTCCCTTGTGTAGGACCTACGATACCGGCAGCTTCCAATTGATCCATAAGGCGTCCCGCTCGGTTGTATCCGATAGAAAATTTGCGTTGTATCAGTGATGTAGAACCCTGCTGATGAACCACAATTAGTCGGGCAGCTTCTTCGAACAAAGAGTCTTTATCGCTCAGGTCTACAGAACCTATTTTATCATCGCCATTTCCATCACCAATATATTCAGGTAATTCGAATGCATGCGAATATCCTCTCTGATTACCAATATATTGAGTAATACCTTCAACTTCGGGAGTGTCAACAAATGCACATTGGATTCTGACCAAGTCGCTTCCTTGCGAGAATAACATATCTCCCCGTCCGATAAGCTGGTTTGCTCCTGACATGTCCAATATAGTCCGCGAATCGATCTGTGATGTTACTCTAAATGCCATTCGCGCAGGGAAATTGGCTTTTATAGTACCTGTGATAATATTAGTTGTCGGGCGCTGAGTTGCTATAATCATATGCATTCCTACGGCTCTGGCTTTTTGGGCGATACGCGCAATAGGCATTTCTATTTCTTTTCCCGCCGTCATTATCAGATCTCCAAACTCATCAATTATTACAACGATATATGGTAAGAATCGATGTCCTTTGAGAGGGTTTAGCCTACGTTTCCGAAATTTCTCATTGTATTCCTTTATATTCCTCACATTGGCAGCCATCAGTAACTCGTATCTGTCATCCATTTCTTTAGTGAGCGAGTTAAGAGTCTGGGTAACCTTGGTCACATCTGTAATAATGGCTTTCTCTGCATCGGGTAATTTAGCGAGATAATGTTTCTCAATGGTAGAATAGATATTGAACTCAACCATCTTAGGGTCGACCAATACCATTTTCATTTCGGCAGGGTGCTTCTTATATAACAATGAGGTGATAATGGCATTTAATCCTACCGATTTTCCTTGTCCTGTAGCTCCGGCAACCAATAGGTGGGGCATTTTGCACAGGTCGAACATGAAAATCTCATTGGTAATGGTTTTACCAAGTGCTACCGGCAGGTCATAGCTACATTCCTTGAAACGCTGAGACGAAATTACAGACTGCATGGATACAATCTGAGGGTCTTTATTAGGAACCTCTATCCCGACAGTTCCTTTTCCCGGCATAGGAGCTATGATTCGTATTCCCAAAGCAGAAAGGCTCAGCGCAATATCATCTTCCAGATTCCGTATCTTTGAGATACGTACCCCTGCTTGTGGGACAATCTCATATAATGTGATAGTCGGACCTATTGTTGCTTTTATGGAAGTAATCTCAATACCGTAATTCCTGAGGGTATTTATGATTTTTTCTTTGTTCGCTTTTTGCTCTTCCATATCCACACCCTTATTCCCGTTGTCGTATATCTTTAGGAGTTCGGAAGATGGAAATTGGAAACTGGACAAGTCTTTGGTCGGATCATAATCTTCCATTTCGTCTTCTTCAAAATCCTGGTCTGTTTCTCTACCATCTTTGTCTGCAATGGGGTTTGTTATAGGTGAGGCAGATATCTTTTCTTCTTCTTTCTCGACATATGTGTCACCTACAGGTACAATTATTTCGAAGTCATCTTCTATCTGGATGGGTTTCTCTTTTGGTAGAGGTAGGGGCTCGATATATGAATTGTCAACATCCTCAGATTCTCTTTGTTTCCTGTCTTTTCTGGTGCTGCTTTTATCCTCGGTTGTAGGCTCTTCACCCTCTTTCTGTTCCTTTTTGAAGAAGCCCATTATCTTTTTGAAGAAAGATGGTTTTTCTTCTTTTACTTCATCCTCCGTCTCAGGAGTAATATAGTCTATCCTGTAATCTTCGAATGTTTTTTTGGACGGAGAACTAAACATTTTTCTGAGAACACCGACGGATGCACTTTTAGTGATGATAATGAACAACGTGAGGAGTAAAACAATTACGAGTATGACACCTATATTACCAAGGGTGTTTTCTAATAGTTGTTCAAGAATTAATCCATGGCTGCCTCCCCATATGATATGGCTTTCGGGAAAAATCTTAGTTAATACAAATGAACTGAATATTGATCCCCAAATTAGAATGAAACTACATAATAGGAAAGTCCGGATTAGAGATATTTTTCTTACACCCATAAGCCGCACTCCGATGATACCGAAAAATATAGGTATTACAAAGGTGAATATGCCAAAGTACTTATTTATCAATGCTTCCGCTATGAAAGCTCCACCCACCCCTGTCCAGTTACTGATTTCCTGTTTATGAGAAATGAGGTCGATGAAATGCTTATTCATTACTTTGCTTTGGTCTGCAGCTCCTGTAAAGAAAAAGGAAATCATCCCTATAATAATGTATAAGGAGACAAAAACGATGCATACTCCGATTAAAAAATGACCCCTTTCGCTCTTTATGTATCTGAGAATGCTGTTTTTATTTATCTGACCTGCTTTTTTATTCTTGCTTTTATTTCTTTTTGAAGGCATATTATATTTATCCTAACTTTTAAAACAAAGATACATTTTTTTGAATAGAATCAGCATAGATTTTTCCATTGATGCTGTAAATATTAAATTAGGTTATTGTAGATATTAACTATTGTGAAAATATGTTTAATAACACGTTTTTGCGCGCGCACATAAGTTGGTGATGTTTTTACATCTTTGATTTTCAGGAGTTTTTTCTTTTTTTTTAACAAATTAGACAATATTCTCCAAAGTGTTAATTAACGATTATTTCTTTGCCAGAGAATATTTGATTTTTAGTTTTGTTATGTTAACGTGTCGAAATGTGAGAACTTAATTCAACAATTTTTAGTTATCAAATGTTATATGAGTGTTGGTATTTGAAAAGTCTTTAAAATATAATACAAAAAAACATGAATTTTTAATCCTTAAAATATTTTTCATTTAAAAAGTGGCGTTATGAATAAAGGTAATCATGTTAAACAATCAAAGGTGCCTAAATTGAGGGAATTGGCGTTCCTCTCAAAAATATGTTTGGCACTGACTATGTTCCTCTTTTGTAGTGTGCTCTATGCGCAAACGGGAGGTAAAATTACAGTATCGGGTGTTGTTACGGACCAATCCGGGGAAACTCTGATTGGTGCAAGTGTTGCAGAAAAAGGTACTACCAATGCGGTGATGACCGGATTGGATGGAGATTATAAATTAATTGTGTCTCCTAATGCAATACTAGTTGTTACTTATGTAGGCTTTGATCCTAAAGAAGTGCAGGTTAATGGACAGACTACATTGAATATTGTGGTATCGGAAGATACTCAATTATTGGATGAGGTTGTTGTTACAGCACTAGGTATCAAGCGAGATAAAAAGTCGTTAGGATATGCATTATCTGAAGTGAAGGGTGAGGATTTGACTCAAACGCGTGATGCAAATATTGCTAACTCATTGTCGGGAAAGGTAGCTGGGTTACAGATTAAACAATCTGGTACAGGTCCTGCCGGATCGAGCCGTATTGTATTACGTGGTAATAACTCTATTATGGGTAATAATCAGCCTTTAGTAGTAGTGGATGGTGTTCCTATTGATAGTGGTACAGGTGGTACCGATGACTATTGGGGAAACCGTTCTACCGACAGAGGTTCGGGTATGGCAGACATCTCTCCGGATGATATTGAGTCTATTTCTGTGTTGAAAGGTCCTGCGGCAGCGGCTCTTTATGGATCTCGTGCAGGTAATGGTGTAATTATGATTACTACTAAAACCGGACAAGGTAAAAAAGGTATAGGGGTTTCATATAATACAAACCTAACTTTCGACTCTCCAATGCAATTGCCTAAATATCAGAATGTATATGGTCAGGGAGCAGACGGAATATATAATAAAAACTCTAAGTTTAGCTGGGGAGCTAAAATGGAAGGTCAGGAATATGTAAATTATGTAGGAAAGAAAATTACATATTCACCATATGACAATGATTTGAAAGATTTTATCCGTACAGGTAACACATGGACAAACAGTGTTGAACTTACAAGTGCAACAGATAAAAATACATTCCGTGTTGGAGTTATGAATTTGAGCAATAAAGGGGTCGTTCCCAACAGTGATTTCTCAAGAACTTCTGCAACTTTGCGTGGAACAGCCAAATTGACATCAAAACTGTCTTTGGATGCTAAAATCACTTACATCAATCAGAAAACCAATAATCGTATAAAGCTAGGAGGTGACCCTGATAATATCTTCAATAACTTTTTAATGATGCCTCGCTCTGTACATATGAGTGACTTTAGCTTAGGTGAAAATGGATATAGATTCTTGGATGGACAAGTAAACCCTTATGGATATGCTAAAGGTACAAGCAGTGAGAAAACGGCAGATTTGTCGGGTAGACCAGTTTCTTGGGTAGATCCTGATGGTGGTAATATCTTAAATCCATATTGGGCTGTTTATAATAATACTAATAATGAGAGAAAAAACCGTTTTATAGGTTTTGCTTCACTTAAATATGAGTTCACAGACTGGTTAAATATTCAAGGGCGTTATGGTATGGATTATACTTCGGCACAATATAAAGATATATTGTTTCAGAGATCTCCATATTGGGAAGGACAACAAGGTCTGACTTTATCGAAGGATGAATATTATGAGCTTAATACTGATTTCTTAGTTACTGTAAATAAGAAATTTGACAGGTTCGGATTATTAGCAACCGGTGGTGGTAATATTATGTACAGAAGATCTGAAAATATGTGGGCTCAAACTATGGGATTAGCTGTAGAAAATTTCTACACTTTACAGAATGGACTGGATGTATTAATTAGAAACGATTTAACTCGTAAACAGATCAACTCTTTGTATGCAACAGCTTCTCTTTCTTGGGATGATATGTTTTATCTGGATTTGACTGCACGTAATGACTGGTCTTCGTCTTTGAATAGTGACAATCGTTCTTATTTCTATCCTTCGGTTGGGGCTAGCTGGTTGTTTACAGAATCTTTAGAAAGATGGGAATCTAAACCAAGTTTCTTAGATTATGGTAAACTTCGTTTGTCGTGGGCACAGGTAGGTAATGATGCAGACCCATATCAATTATATAACTGGAGAACTGTAAATGTAGATCATAAAACAGGTAACCTGACAACTACGAAAGGTGATGTAGATGCTTTGTATGATCTGAAAAATGAAACTATAAATTCATGGGAAATAGGATTAGAACTCAAAGCGTTGAATAATCGTATCGGTCTGGATTTTGCATTCTATAATAAAGAAGCAAAAGATCAGATATTGAAAATGAATGTTACAGAAACTACAGGTACTTATTACAAGTATGTAAATGCTGGTAATATCCGTAACCGTGGAGTAGAATTAATGTTGACAGGTACACCTGTTTTGACAAAAGATTTTCAATGGGATATTGCTCTTAACTGGTCAAAAAATAGTAATAAAATATTGGAACTTGCTCCTGGAGCAGAATCTCAGGATTTAGGACATGCTTCTTATGCAAGTATGGTACGTATCTATGCTAATGAAGGTGGTACTTATGGTGACTTATGGGGTTCTACTCTAAAAAGAGACGATCAAGGCAATTTGTTATTGACAGATAAAGGTATGCCTATTAAAGTGAGTGCCCTTAGCAAGCTTGGTAATGCAAATCCTGATTGGATGGGTGGTATAACAAATACATTCCGTTACAAAGGTTTTGATTTGTCTTTCCAAATAGATATGCGCTATGGTGGCGATGTTTACATGGGATCTATCAGAACAGGTACTAATTCAGGTACATTAGAAAAATCATTGCATGGTCGTGAAGGTTTCGTAGTTGATGGTATTATTGAGTCTACAGGCCAAAGAAATACACAGGAAGTAAAGGCTGAAAACTATTGGGGAACAATGGCTTCTATAACAGAGCCTTGGATCTATGATGCAACAAACATCCGTTTGAGAGAGTTGAGTGTAGGATATACTTTACCTCGCAAGGTATTATCTAATACTCCTATACAAAGTGCAAAAATAAGCTTTGTTGGAAGAAATCTATGGATGATTCATAGTAAGACGGATGGATTTGATCCCGAGTCAGGATTCTCTACAGGAAATGCTCAGGGCTTTGAGTTTGGGTCTATGCCAACACTCCGTTCATTAGGGTTCAATGTTAATGTTACTTTCTAAAATATAAAAGGTAAGAAAAATGAAAACGAAAAATATAATATTATCATCTGTGCTGGGAATGGCTTTCATGGCCTTCGGAACTAGTTGTGATGATGGGTTTGATGGCATTAACTCAGACCCCAACAAAGTGCCTGATAATAAACATACTTTCTATTTGACAGATATATCTCAGGCTATTCAATACAGTTGTGATTATAATTACAGTAAGAATGGTGGTGCTCAGGGAGGAGCGGATATACATCAACGTGTAAAAGCTTTAAGTATAGATGTGTTTACTCAGTATAACATGGGAGGAGCTGCACAAGCTGCATATTCACCTAATGATGAGTGGCAAAGTAAGTATTGGGGGGCACATTTTGTGTCTTATTTAGGAGTGCTAAATTCTGCAATACAAATAGCCGAAGCAAATGAAGATGCAAATGCGGTAGCGATAGGTTTAGTGTGGAGAGCTAATGTACAGGCGATGGCTACAGATTATTATGGCTTGACTCCTTTCCCTGTTGAACCTACGAATGGAGAAAAACCTCCTTATATGGATTTGCAGAAGCAGTATGAAATTATTTTTGCAGATCTAGATAAAGCTATTAGTCTATTTGATGCATCTAAATCTACTATAACTACAGAGCCATTGTATAAAGGAGATGTAAGTAAATGGAAAAAATTCTGCAATACATTGCGATTAAGATTTGCTCTTAAAATGTCAGAAGTAGATCCTACATTGTGTAGTACACAAGCTCAGAAAGCATTATCTGCCAGCGGAGGTGTTTTTGGGTCTTCAGAAGATGATGCGTTGGCTCCTACTTATGGGGGTTGGGGTAGTGCAAACTACGTATACACATATTATTATAGCTGGGGTGGTGGACCTACAGAAATGACAAAAACAATGGAAGATATCTTGACTGGTATTGGAGGACAACCATATAATGGAGAAGCTACAGGTGTTCATCCTGCAAAAGTAGACCCAAGAGGTAGCAGAATGTTTGATCCAAGTACAACCGGTAGTAACTTCCAAGGTGGAATTGTGAGTCAGAATCCGGAGCCTGGAAACTATAGAGATGGTGTATCAAGAATGAGTGCTAAATATGTATCTCAGAATCTTACTCGTAAATTAAGAGTTATGACTTATGCTGAAGCATGTTTCTTATTAGCTGAAGCTGTAGAGCGTAATTTTGTTTCTTCGGGAGATGCTGGAGGTTCGGCAGAACAGTGGTATAATAAGGGTGTTGAAACATCATTTATCGATTGGGAATTTACTGCTGCTGACGCTGCTACATATCTGGCTTCCGCTGATAAAAATGCTTGGGGAACATCTGCAAAATATGGAGATGCAGTGTCAGATCCCGGTAATTCTAACTTAGAAAAGATTGTAACTCAGAGGTATATTGCATTCTTCCCTGATTTAGCAAATCAGGTATGGAATGATAAAAGACGTCTAAATCTTCCGGCAATGCATATTCCTCAGTATCGAAATACTGGAGATGGAACTTGGCCAACAGATGGGGATATTAAAAATCCTGCGAATTTTATTCAAAGAACAGCTTATCCTCAGAGCGAACCTAAATTGAATCGTGAGAATTATGAAGCTGCCGTTTCTCTATTGGGTGGTGATGGTGATAAGGCTTCAACCCCATTATGGTGGGCATCGAAAAAGGCAAACTATTGTACTTCGAATAATCCATGATTTAGTTCATAAGTCTAAAATAAATAGAAGAATGCAAAGTATAATAGCTTTGCATTCTTTGTATTTCACTAATCAGAATGATAAAAAAGATGATATTATCTTATTTTGTTATGTGTTAAATTTATGTGCGATTGATTTGCTCTATAAATACTGAATTTTCTGAAAAGGATTGTTCAGGCGTTGTATACATAATTAATTGTAAAATAAACACTGATAGTATATAGTCGGATATAAGAAGATTTAGATAAAACATTAAAAAACACTACTGAATTGTATTTTTAACATTTCGTGATAAAAATTGATCTGATTCAGTAAAAATAAAGGAAAGACAATACCTATCTTTGTATCTTCTATGAAACATAATTAAACCGTAAAAAAACAAAAATATGAAAACAGATCTAAGTTCACAGATTACATTGGAAAGGATACCCCAAAGGTATTACCGACCAATTGACGCCTTTGAACAGACCGCGTTGACTCGTTATGAGAAGATTGACACTCAGATATATGAGTCTTCTAAAGAGGCATCGAGCTACATTGCGAGAATGGTAGCTGATGAAATTAGAATTAAGCAAGAGAAAAACGAGTATTTTGTTTTAGCTTTACCGGGAGGGCATTCACCTCAAACTATCTATGAAGAGTTGGTGAGAATGCATAAAGAGGAGAAGTTAAGTTTTCGGAATGTGGTAATATTTAGTGTATATGAATATTATCCATTGACAAAAGATTCGGGCAGCAACCTTCAATTATTGAAAGACCTTTTACTAGATCATATCGATATTGATTGGAGAAATGTGTTCTCTCCTGATGGCGAGGTTGCAAAAGATCAATTATTATCATACTGTAAAAATTACGAAGATAAGATCCAAAGTTTTGGAGGGATAGATTACTTATTGTTGGGGATAGGTCGTGGAGGAAATATTGGAGTCAATATTCCGGGATCTAACATCAACTCGCAGACACGTCTGATCCTTTTGGATAATCAGTCCCGAAAAGAGGCTATAAATACTTTCGGATCGCTGGATAAAGTTCCTGTTAGTGCTATTACGATGGGATTGTCTACAATGCTTAAAGCAAAAAAGATAACATTGGTAGCATGGGGCGAAGATAAAGCAAATAGTGTTAAAGATGTGGTAGAAGGGCAGCAAAGTGATGCTATCCCTGCTTCATGGTTACAAAATCACCCTAAGGCACAGGTTTTTGTGGATCTTAGTGCTGCATATGATCTTACCAGAATCAGTAAACCATGGTTGGTTACAAGCTGTGACTGGACTAACCAACTGACACGCCGTGCGATAGTATGGTTATGCTTCACAGTGAATAAACCAATTCTGAAATTAACTAATAAAGATTATCAGGAAAATAGCCTTGGTGAATTGTTAGCCTTATATGGTTCTGCATATAATGTGAATATCAAGGTGTTTAATGACCTTCAACATACAATTACCGGCTGGCCGGGAGGTAAACCTAATGCGGATGATAGTAATCGTCCTGAAAGGGCAACTCCTTATCCTAAGAAGGTAGTTATATTCAGCCCTCACCCTGATGATGATGTAATCTCGATGGGAGGTACTTTCCAGCGTCTTGTTAATCAGAAACATGAGGTGTATGTAGCTTACCAGACTTCGGGTAATATTGCAGTAGGAGACGAAGAAGTTATACGTTATGCCTCTCTGATGGAAAACGTAAGAGCAAAATATAGTCCGGAAGATACTGCAATGAAAGCAGAACTGGATAAAGTGCTTAATTTCTTGATGAAAGAGAAAAAGGCAGGCGATGATGATATTGCTGATGTATTGTTCATGAAAGGACGTATTCGTAGAGAAGAAGCTACTGCTGCTTGTCGTTTTGTAGGTGTTCCTGAGCCAAGGATTAAGTTCTTGGATCTACCTTTCTATGAGACGGGCAAGGTGAAAAAGAATCCGATTTCAGAAGCTGATGTGAAGATCATTAAAGATTATCTGCAAACGGTCAAACCTCATCAGGTATTTGTAGCAGGAGACTTAGCAGACCCTCACGGAACTCACAAAGTATGTCTGGATGCTATCCTTGCCGCTGTAGATGAATTGAAAGAAGAAGGAACAGCATGGCTGAAAGAATGTCGCTTCTGGATGTACCGTGGAGCATGGGCTGAGTGGGAGATCGATTATATTGAGATGGCAGTGCCTATTTCTCCAGAAGAACTTCGCTCAAAACGTGTATCTATTCTAAAACACCAATCTCAGATGGAAAGCGCTCCGTTCCTGGGTAATGACGAACGTTTGTTCTGGCAGCGTTCCGAAGACAGAAATCATGCTACGGCAGAGTTGTATCGTCAGTTGGGACTTGCTTCTTACGAAGCAATAGAAGCTTTTGTAGAGTATAAATTACTTTAATAAGATTATAATTAATATGGGAGATAGGCGAGATGTCTATCTTCCATTTTCTACATTTATATAAATCTAAAAAAGAAAATCATGAGATTAATTATCCAGCCGGATTCTAATAAATTGTCGCAATGGGCTGCTAATTATGTCGCGTCAAAGATAAAGGCGGCTAATCCGACTTCCGGAAAACCATTTGTTTTAGGTTTGCCAACAGGTTCTACACCTTTAGGTATGTACAAGGCTCTTATCGAATTACATAAAAAAGGAGTTGTGTCTTTTCAGAATGTAATCACTTTCAATATGGATGAGTATGTCGGATTACCTGAGAATCATCCCGAAAGTTATCACTCTTTCATGTGGAATAATTTCTTTGGTCATATTGATATTAAAAAAGAAAATGTAAATATCCTGAATGGTAATGCTTCTGATTTGGAAAAAGAATGTGAGGCTTATGAAGAAAAAATTGTGGCAGTAGGAGGAATTGATCTGTTCTTAGGAGGAATTGGTCCTGACGGGCATATTGCTTTCAATGAGCCGGGTTCTTCTTTATCATCAAGAACGCGTATCAAAACCCTAACTCAGGATACAATCATTGCAAATTCGCGTTTTTTTGATAATGATGTGAATAAGGTTCCCAAAACAGCTTTAACTGTTGGTGTCGGGACAGTGATGAGTGCTAAAGAAGTTCTGATAATGGTAAATGGGCACAACAAGTCAAGAGCTTTGGCTCAGGCTGTAGAGGGTGCTGTTAACCAGATGTGGACTATCACTGCTTTGCAAATGCACAGAAAAGCGATAATTGTTTGTGATGAAGCTGCTACTGATGAAATAAAAGTTGGTACTTATAAATACTTTAAAGATATCGAAGGTAAGAACCTGGATCCAGATTCTTTGCTAAAGTAATGCTCGTATAGTATAATATAAAAAAAGATATCCTCTGATTGGGGGATATCTTTTTTGCTATTGGTCAACTGGATGTTTTCCTGTAGCTTAAGATTGCAACAGCATTGAAAAATACTACAAAGCCCAGTATCTTAATAGTTTGTGGGAGTATATCCATAAATCCGCTTCCTTTCATATAGATAAGCCGTATTACTTCTACAAAATAGCGTAGAGGGTTGAACCACGTTATTATCTGTGCCCATTGTGGCATGCTGCTAATCGGGGTAAATAATCCGCTTAACATAATGAATATAATGAGAAAGAAGAATATCACAAACATTGCCTGCTGTTGGGTATTGGAGAAATTGGAGAGCGTGAGTCCAAATCCGGTAAATGCGAGCAGATAAAAGAAAGCAAATATGTATATGTTGATCAAGTGCCCTGCCGGGATTAGTCCATATATCAGCCAGGCAATAAACATACCGATGCTAAGTAGTACTAGCCCTATAATCCAGAATGGAATAAGTTTCCCTAGAATAAAAATAGCCTTTGGTATAGGGGTAACATTGATCTGCTCCATTGTACCAATCTCTTTCTCGCGGACAATATTCATCGCGGATAGCATTCCCCCCATAAGTGTTACCAGAATGACAAGGATGCCGGGAACCATAAAGTCCTGATAACTCATCTGGGTGTTGTATCTGTAATAGGGTTTTAAGTTGATAACGCCAGCAGAGCTTGGACTATTTATGATTTCTGTATTGTAATTGTTTACTATCTGAGTGATATAAGATAATCCAAGCCCTGCCTTTTGTCCATTGACAGCATTAATCGTTGTCATCAATGTTGTTGGCTTTTCATTTACAAAATCTTTCTCAAAATTTTGAGGTATCTCAAGGATCAGGTCAGCCCGGTCTTTTTCTATACTGTATAAAGCTTCGGTGTAAGTCGTAGAATAATCTGTCAACTGGAAGAAACCGGAAGAGGTTATTTTTTCAGTCAGTCTTCGAGAATAAGAACTTTTATCATTATCGATTATGCTTAATGAGATATTCTTTTGTTCGAATGTTGCTGCCCATGGCATTATGATAAGCTGAATGACAGGCATTAATATTATCATTCTTAGCATAAACTTATTACGTAATATCTGTAAAAGTTCTTTTCTTAATAAATACTTTAACATTCTCATAATCTGTTCTTAAACTTTTTGATGCTGGCAGTTAATAGAATCAGTGTCATAAAGGTTAGTATAGAAAACTCTACCCAGATAGAAGTGAATCCAAGACCCTTTATCATAACATCGCGGAGAGCCTCAATAAACCATCGGGCAGGAATGATATAAGATATCCCTTGAAGTATGGAAGGCATACTTTCTATCGGAAAAATCAGACCGGAGAGGAGCATCGAGGGTAACATGAGCCCTACGGCGGAAACGATCATGGCTGCTTGTTGTGTGTCTGTGATAGAGGATATCAGCATCCCCAATGCTAAAGCTGAGAATGTGAATACAAAACTCAAAAGCATGATGAGGAATATGTTTCCGGCAATGGGTACATCCAGAATGAAATACGCCATACATAAGATGGAAATAACATCGAGTATTGCAACAATGAGATAAGGGATGGCCTTGGCTAGTATTATATTCGTAGGCTTTAATGGCGACACCAGAAGTATTTCCATTGTACCTACTTCTTTTTCCCTTACTATAGATACGGAAGTCATCATTGCACAAATAATCATCATGATCATACCAATCAGTCCCGGGACAAAGTTATATGCACTCTTCATCTGTGGATTGTATAACATTTTTACTTCCTGATTAATGAATTGAGTGTTTATCTGTGTGCTGTTTTCTTTCTGAAATTCGAGTAATATCAGTTGGAAATAGTTTACCAAAGTAGATGCTTCGTTAGGATCGGACGCATCTACCATGATTTGTATATCTGTTTCGCTCCTGTATAATAAATTACTGGCAAAATCGGAAGGGATAATGATTGCCATTTTGCATTCACCCTTTTGGAACGCGGTTTCTATTTCCTCTCCTGAATGTAAATATCCGGACAAAGAAAAATAGGAATTTCCGTTTAGCTTTTCTATCAGTTGACTGGATGCGGTTGATTTGGATTCATCCAGTATCACAAAAGATGTATTCTTAAATTCGGTGGATACTGCAAACCCGAGAATGAGTAACAATACCACCGGAAGTACTAGCATTATAACAAGAGTCAATGGGTCTCGTGCTATATGGTAAACTTCTTTGCGTATAAAACTGAAAAACTGTTTCATTCGTCTCCTCTTTTTGCTTGCCTTGCCAATGCCTGAAATACTTCGTCCATTGAGTCGGCTGTGTATTCTTTTTTCAAATCGTGTGGTGTGCCCAGTGCCCTGATCTGTCCGTCTACCATGATGGATAAGCGGTTGCAATATTCTGCTTCGTCCATATAATGGGTGGTGACAAAAATAGTCATCCCCTCATCCGATGCTTTGTAAATCATTTCCCAGAAAGTTCGTCGTGCCAATGGGTCTACACCTCCGGTCGGTTCATCCAGAAATACTATTTTCGGTGAGTGGAAGGTGGAAACGGCAAACGATACTTTTTGCTTGATACCAAGGGGTAGAGAACTGACCAGCAAATTTTGCTCATTTTCTAATCCTAATTCTTTGAATATTTCTTCGGATTTGGTCTTTATGTTTTTGTCACTCATTCCATAAATTCCACCGAATAATCGTAGGTTCTCTTTAGTTGTTAAGTCCTCATACAAAGAAAATTTCTGGCTCATATAACCAATGTTCTTTTTTATTTTATTGGTCTGCTTATATATGTCGAAACCTGCTACCTGCCCTTTACCCGAAGTGGGAGCCAAAAGTCCGCACAACATTCGCATGGCAGTTGTTTTTCCTGCGCCGTTTGCTCCCAAAAATCCGAATATTTCACCTTTGTCGACATCGAATGTGATGTGATCGACAGCGGTAAATGTCCCGAATCGTTTAGTGAGCTTTTCTGTTTCAATTGTTTTCATGATTCATCAGTTGTATAAAACAATCTTCTATTGTCGGAGCGATTTCCTTTATTTCAGTATCAGGATAATTGATATCTCTGTTTTCTTCTTTGAAGATGACGTGCAGATATTCTCCTGATATATAACAAGACCTGATATTTTTCTGGGTTTTTAGCTTTTCCAGTAAATGGTAATTGTTATCTGCTTTGACTGCATATAGTGGATAGGGAAATTTCTTGATAATATTATCAGGAGTATCTATTGCCATGATCTTTCCCTCTTGGATGAGGGCTATACGGTCACACATGGCAGCTTCGTCCATATAAGGAGTAGAGACCATGATCGTAATTTCATTTTTCAGCTTCTTGAGCATTTGCCAGAATTCTTTGCGCGATACAGGGTCTACGCCTGTGGTTGGCTCGTCCAGAAACAGGACTTCGGGTTTATGGATCAATGCACAACATAGAGCCAGTTTTTGCTTCATCCCGCCCGATAATTTTCCTGCACGGCGCGTCTTGAATGGTTCTATCTGTTCGTATATATCCTTTATCATGCCGTAATTAGCTTCCACAGTTGTATTAAAGACATCTGCGAAAAAATGCAGGTTTTCTTCTATTGTTAAATCCTGATATAGTGAAAAGCGTCCCGGCATATATCCTATCTTGTTTCTTATTTCTTTGTAGTTATTAACTACATCCATGCCCATCACTTCTGCGTTTCCTTTATCGGCAAGAATCAGGGTTGTCAATATTCTGAAAAGAGAGGTTTTTCCTGCACCATCAGGTCCTATCAGTCCAAATAGTTCTCCTTGTTCTATCTGTAGGTTTACATTATCCAAAGCCACGATCGGTTCTTTGCCTGCATAAGTTTTGGATATACTGTTAATGGATATAGTGCTTGTTGGCATAGTTATTCGGATTTAAAATCTACATCTCCATACATCCCTATCTTGATGAGTCCGTCTGTGTTTGCTACGGCTATTTTTACAGCATATACCAGATTTTGGCGTTCATCTTGTGTTTGTATGGTTTTAGGAGTAAATTCCGCCTTGTCTGCAATCCATGATATAGAGCCTTTGTATGACTTCTGGCTATCATCTGTTGAATTAATGAATACAGTAACCTCTTGCCCTATTTTGATGTTATTTAGTTGAGAAGCTGTTACATATGCTCTTAAGAATAAGTTTTTAGTATCGGCAATTTTATACAAAGGTTTACCTAATGTAGCTATCTCATTTGTTTCGGCATATTTATTCAGTACTGTACCTTCGACAGGGTTGATGAGGTAGCTTTTCTTTAGCTGGTCTTCTATTTGTGCTACCTGAATCTCGTATGTAGCACTTTCTTTATCCAGACTATTGTTAGATGTGGTAAGTGTATTTAGTTGTGCCGCCAGATTTCTTTCTAATACCTGCAATTGAGTATTTACATCGTCCATTTGTTTTCGGGTGGCAGCCCCGTCTTTCAGCATGTTTTCGATTCGTTCTTTATCTTTTTTAGTATTAGCGATCTGCTCTTTGGTCGATGCTATTTGTAATGAGATATCAGGACGTCGGGCACTTACAGCTTTTGTAGTCGTTTGTAACTGTAGTTTTTTTAGATACAATTGGGTTGTATCTATATATCCCAGATACTGACCTTTCGATAATATGTCTCCTTCCGTGACATTGAATTCTTCGATCTTACCGGAAGCTTCTGCCGAGATGATTATCTCTGTGGCCTCGAAAGTCCCCGATGCATCATGTAAAAACTTATTTCTATTGCAAGCAGTACTTAGTAATACTGTGATTATTGATAATACGAATATCTGTTTCATGATTAGTTGCCTTGTATATATTTGTAATTATAGATACTTTGTAAATGTTGAATCTCGCGAATGGCTTTTGTCTGACGTGCCTGATTTTCGGCATTTATATCCCTTATGAGGTCATTGATCTGGTAAACTCCATTCTTGTATTTGCTTTCCGAAGCCCTTTTCACGCGATGCCGGAGCCTGATTATTTCGTCATCCTTATCCAATAGCTTCTTTATTTTGTTTATCTCTGCTTGTTCTTTGGTAAGTTGCAGATTTGTATTGAATCGAAATGTTTCTTCTTGTACATCAATGCTTTTTTGATTGTTTTCGATAATTCTTATTTCATTTTTTCGGGTATACAGGTTTCCAAAATTCCATGTAAATTTTATTCCCCCCATGGCATATAGTTGAAATTTGTTTTCCAGCATATTCAATCCCGGACGCCCGTATCCTCCTTGTACAAAGAATCCTAATTGCGGCATATTTTTCGCTGATATAGAACTTCGTTGTGCGTCTAATGATAGTTTCTGAGAGTTGTAATAATCCAGTTCGGGACGGTTTATATTATTGCTTATTAATTGGCTGTCCTCCGGTTTTATAAGATTGGTATTCGTGCTAATCTCTTTGTGTATGAATAGGGATAGCATTTTTACATAAGCCTCTTTCAGACTGTTTTGTTCCGTTCTGTTTTGTTCTATATTCAGAAGTTCGACATCCAGTTGGTCTAAGTCGGATTGCATGGCAACTCCATTGTCCAGCATCGATTGCATAACATTTTTATTAGCCATCATATCTTCTTCCAGCAATTTTAGTAATTCTAACTGTTCATTGATGGCTAGTATCCCGAAATAGAGTTGATTTACTTGTTCTTGAATGGAATAAAGACTTACCTCCAGTTGTTTTTTCTCTACTTCTGTATTTGCTTTTATCAATTTCTGTTGAGAATGGGCTACTCCTCCGTCCCATATCTTTTGGTTTACATCAATAGTCGCTTTGTATTGATCCTTGTCGAGAGGTGTTATTTCCATCGGAACAGGCAAGGAGGACAAGTCTATCGGGATTTTTGTAACATGAGACTGATAAGTCGCCTGCCCGTTCAAAGAGAATTGGGGTAGGTATGATTTAGTTACATTGCTTAAGTTATACTTTTCTGCATGGGTGAGCAGGTCATATTGTCTGATCAACGGATAGTTATCTTTGGCAAGTCGCTGGCATTCCTCCAAAGTAAGCATTTGGGCAGACAATCCATGAACAGATAAGATAAGTCCTGTGATGAATGAAATAATAATTGTTTTCATATTCAATCTTCAAGTTTTATGATTGTTTTAATCCATATAGGAATAAGTCTTCTTCTTTCCTCCATGAATTCGGATATGGATGCTTTATCGCTGATATATAAGTAAGATATAAGCGGCCTAGATATGGCAGGCATGATACTCATCGATATCAGGTTGATAAGTATGTGCATTGCCGGAAAATGTATATCCTGTTTTATCAGATGCTCTTGTAGTTGTTTATACACATAACTGCCACTTATTAAGTTGGGTGGTATGCCACTTTCCTGAATCATTTTTCCGGCATCTACACTTAGCTGATTCATAATGAAAAGCGGAAGGTTTGGGCTGTCTTTACATATATCGATATATTTATTTACGACAACATCTATTTTATAGCCAAGACTAGTGGTTTCATCATTTATGATAGTACCCATAAATGAGAACATATCGCGTAAGCTATCGAGCATGATAATATGGAACAGCTTTTCTTTACTACGAAAGTAATAATTGAGGAGGGCAGAGTTGATTCCTGCACTTTCAGCTATTTCCCGAGTACGGGTTGCGCTGAATCCCTTTTCCTGAAAAAGCTTTTTAGCTGCTTCTTTTATCCGGGTTTCGGTATTGTCATCATTTTTCATTTGCTTGTACTTTATCTACAGCAAATCTAATTTAACCGAATGATTTAATTGTTTGATTAAAATATTTTTTAACTAAATATGCTATTTGTGTTAATTTGTGTATTTGTGACGTTTATTTCTGGTAGAGATCACATTCTATCAGTATCTTTCTTCAATAGGTATGTCTTCTCTTTTAAGAAGTTACCTAGTTCGTCTAAGTCGGTATGACTGGCAATTTCGTCGGGCATAATGGGTTCTCCGAATCGGATATGTATTGTTTTTCCTCTTTTATTATATACTTCGTGCCCCAACCGGAGACTGCGTAAACGCCAGTCGATAAGGTCGAGAAAATTGAAAAACCATGAGTTGTTTCCACTGAAGTACATAGGTATAACGGGTACTTTAACTGCTTTAATCAACTTAATGACCGAAGGCTGCCATTCTCTGTCCTTCACTGTCATTTTTAAGCCCTTAAGGTGAGTTTTCGAAACTGCTCCGGCAGGAAAAAATCCCATAGGATGTCCTTCCTTGATATGGACAAGGCTTTGTTTTACTCCATCCAGACTCGATTTACTGGCAAGCTTCCCACTTTGATAAGGGTTAACTGTAATGAAATTGGTAGCCATGGTATCAATCATCCCTAAAATGAAATTTACCATCATTTTATAATCGGGACGCATATCTCCTACTGTGGCTATTGCGGCTATACCATCGATGTGCCCATATGCGTGGTTGGATACTGTAATGAAAGATTGTCCGTCGAAGCGGTTTAATATATCCTTATTTTCTACAACGATTTTGACTCCGACATCAGCAAGAAGATGTTTACAGAATTCAACCCCTTCATACTCTTTGGATGCATCATAGATGCGGTTTACTTTATTCATCCCTGTTAAGCTCATCGCTAGTTTGATTAAAGTATCTCCAAATCTCCCTCTGAAAATAGGATGTATATTCCTTATCTCGTCTTTACTGATCAGTTTTTCTTTCATTATTATTCCAAATTTCCTTACTGGCAAAGGTACTACCTATTTATAAAACAAAAAAATGGCTTGTTTCGTTTAATCCGGAAACAAGCCATTGCTATCAATTTGATTATTATTTTGTGAGACTTTTGATTATCTCAATAATTTCGGCTCCGGCTTCTTCCGCATCTTTCATGGTAGATGCTTCTGAATAGATACGGATAATAGGCTCTGTATTCGATTTTCGCAAGTGTACCCACTTGTCCGGAAAATCGATTTTTACACCGTCGATATCGGTCACATCATAAGAAGAAAATTTCTCCTTTACAGCTTTTAAGATAGCATCTACATCGATTTCGGGAGTGAGTTCTATCTTTTGTTTTGCAATATGATATTCAGGATAAGTGGCACGTAATTCGCTTACCGGTTTCTTTTCGTTAGCCAAATGGGTTAGGAATAAAGCTATCCCAACCAACGAATCGCGTCCGTAGTGGCTTGCAGGATAGATAATTCCGCCATTGCCTTCTCCTCCGATAACGGCATTTGTTTCTTTCATCTTGGCAGTAACGTTCACTTCACCTACAGCAGCAGCATTGTATTTCATGCCATAGCGTTCTGTAACATCGCGCAAGGCGCGGCTCGAACTTAGATTAGATACTGTATTGCCCGGAGTATGTTTCAATACATAGTCTGCAACTGCAACTAGTGTATATTCTTCTCCGAACATATTTCCTTTTTCATCGATCAGGGCTAGACGGTCGACATCCGGATCCACAACAATTCCTAAATCAAGGCTGTTGGACTTCATCAAAGATGATATTTCCGTAAGGTTCTCGGCAAGTGGTTCGGGGTTGTGAGCAAAGTCTCCTGTTGGGTCACAGTTGAGCTCAACAACATGATTTACTCCTAAAGCTTTCAGTAATTTGGGAATTACAATCCCTCCGACCGAATTCACGCAATCTATAGCAACTTTGAAATTGGCTGTCTTAATAACATCAACATCAACCAAAGCCAAGTCTAGTACTGCTTTTATATGTGGGTCTGTATAATCTTTATTTGTTACTTTACCTAAATGGTCTACATCGGCAAAGATAAAATCTTCGGCTTCTGCTATGCTCAGTACCTCAGCACCTTCTTCTGCATTCAGGAATTCACCCTTTTCATTAAGAAGCTTCAGGGCATTCCATTGACGGGGATTGTGGCTTGCTGTGAGGATGATACCACCACTTGCTTTTTCCATAGTTACGGCTAACTCTGTCGTTGGCGTGGTTGCTAATCCTATATTTACAACATCAAATCCTATTCCCATTAGAGCTCCGACTACAACTTGTTCCATCATAGCGCCGGAGATACGGGCATCTCGTCCTACAACTATTTTATTACTGTTATTGGTTGTACTCTTTTTTATAAATGTAGCATAAGCAGAAACGAACTTAACGGCATCTAGAGGGTTTAGCCCTTCGCCGATTTTGCCTCCGATAGTTCCTCTGATTCCTGATATAGATTTAATTAGAGCCATTGCTGTTGTCTATTTTATTAGTTTATAATTTTTGTGTATTCAAGCTGTCCGTAATATATTGTAGAATAGGATGCAAGCTGGTAAGCAGATCCCATTGAATTTCTGAAAGGTACAATTAATCTGACAATAGCATTTTCGCCAACGTATTTTAAAGGAATGGTTATTCCCGGTGATAAATAAAGGTAGGGAAGGCTATAGTTTGTATAGTCAGAATTGATATATGTACTCGAAACTCCATAATTGAAGCTTAAGGGTTGTATCGAAAGTTCATTTAGATCTACGGTGTCGGACTCAGCAGCGGGGAGCCACATTCTATCTTTAAAGCGGTACATAATTTTAGCACGTTTTGATGCATTAGCTCTTGTCCCGTTTCCGGAATCTACCACATTTATGTATACACCACTATCATCGAGATAGTACTGATTGCTTTTGAAAACGCCATTAGATGGGTATTCGTGTAGGACTTCAATATTATGTTCACTAAGGAAACCATTGATTCTATTCTTCTCTTTCTTTACTTTATCTGCATAAGATTCACTTTTGCTACATGCTGCGAATAGTACGCATGCTCCAATAATAAAGCAAATGAGTCCGATTGATTTTTTCATTTTTTATCTAAATTATTCTTGTTGTCTATCAGTAATTCTTTATATCTGGGAAGGCTTTCCTCAAAAAGTTTCAGCGCATCTTCTAATGGTCCGTAAAATTCTCCTCCTGCGGCATTCAAGTGTCCTCCACCGTTGTAACATTCGGCTGAGAATTTATTGCTTGGGAATTCTCCTTGCGAGCGGAAAGATATTTTGATCATATTCTCATCTTCTCTGAAAAATGCAGCAAAAGTGATTCCTTTTATATTTAGAGGAATATTTGCGAAACCTTCCGTATCGCCTTTCTGGGCATTGAATCGGATTTGCTCTTCTTCGCTCAGCCACATCATAGCTACGCCATAATCGTCGAATATCTTCATTTTCTCAGAGATCATATATCCCATCATGCGATACCTGTCTGCCGAATAGTTGTGATATACATTCGAATATATCTGGTCTTTATCTATTCCTTTAGATAATAGTTGGGCTATGATATAATATATCTGAGGATCGTTAGAGTTATATGTGAATGCTCCTGTGTCGGTCATCATTCCCATATAAATGGCTTCTGCTGAGAATTTATTCATTAACTCGAAATCTCCCATTCTGCAAATGAGCCTGAATATAAGTTCACTGGTCGAAGATATTTCGGGATGGGATATAATTATATCGCAAATATCATCCGGATAGGGATGATGGTCGATCAATACTTTCTTGGCAGAGGATGAAGCTACTGCCGGACCAAGATTTTTAATTCTGCTCAATACATTGAAGTCAAGACAAAATATAAGGTCTGTTTCTGCGATTAACTTCTCAGCAAAATCAGTATATTTTTCGTGAATCAGTATGTCTTTAGCCCCTTTTACCCATTTCAGGAAGTAGGGAAATTCATTCGGAACTATTATTGTGACTTCTAATCCTAAGTCTGTTAGGTAATGATAGAGCCCTAAAGAAGACCCTATTGCATCCCCATCAGGCGATACATGAGTTACAATAACAGCTTTATCGGCCTTGTCAATAGACTCTATTATTTTTGTAATACTTTCTTGTTTAAATATTTTGGTAAACATCCAGTGTTTAAAGATATTTGGCTATTGCCAAGTTTTTATTAATCATGATTGTGAAATATGAATCTGGCAAAAATACTAAAAATTATACGTAAAAATTTACTCTTCTAAGTCTTGTAATGAAATTTTATTTTTTTATCTTTTAATTTTTGTAAAATTTATTAAATTTGATCTCATAATTCAGCTTTATAATTTTATGCAATATTAATATCTAAATTTAAACTTTATGAAAAAAATTACATCTGCTATCTTTTTTTTATGTGTATTATTTATTTATTCATGTTCTAATGAGGATTCAATAATGCCCTTAGAAGAAATAGAAATGAAAAAGGAAATAACAGATAATACGATCAATTTTATGTACAAAGAGAAATTATATTCTTCTACATATCATTTTACTCCTGATTCATTAATCATATTACATGATCTTGAGTCTAATAGGGTATATCAGCAATTAGGAAGTAATCCCGATTTATCGGTTGTTGTGAAAGAAAATGGTCTTTTAGAGTATTATGATAGTTATCAAGATTATCAAAATTCTTTGTCATTAGAGTTAAATCTTAGGACGTTATACCCTATTCCTCAAGTATATTTTACTGTAGATTTGTATGAAGATTCAAGTTGGAATGGGAAAAAGATAAGTTTTACAATCGATAATAAAAATAATACGAAAATATCTATACCTTCTTTAAGAGCATATGGTATGAATGATAAGATTTCATCTTTGAAATATCGATGTTCTTGGTCTGCTTCTTCTCAAGCATTCGTTTATACTGAATCTTTTACTTTATTTCTTCATGATAATTATCAAGGATATTCTTTGACATTCCCCTTTACAAAAGTTTTAGGTCCTAATGCAGCAAATAGTCCTCAAGAAGATGCTGTTAGAAGATTGAAGGATGTCCCTTTAATACCTGGTACCTCTACTAAAAATAATTGGAATGATATTGCTAGTTCAGTTATAATTGGTAAATAATTTCCCATATAAACCTCTAAAAGAGCAAATTATCTAATATTAATTTGCTCTTTAATATATTAATTAAAAAATATCCGCAATAGCCCATTCTCTGATACATCGTAATATGGAATTCGTAATTTTTCACATTCTTGGGTAAGTCTTTTTAAAGTATTGGGTGATAATGAGCTGTCCAGAATCACTTTTTGTATGTCGAATTTTTGTTGTAGAGAATACAGAGATATAGAGTTATTATTCACAATATGTAGATAATCGATATCAAATTTATTGTTACTGGACTGATCTTTCCATTTATCTTCGGATAAGATGAAGTAATTCTTTCCACTCAAGTTGATGATCAGGTTTTTTGTATTATCCCTTATTTCTGTCTGTTTCCATCCGGCTTGTAAGCTTATTTTTGTTTCATTCGGGTTATTATAGATATTTAAGGAATTCCGATTCTCTATTTTAGTATAATTTGTTAAAATAATTAATACAAGACAGCTACTTAAGGACATTATAAGAGCTTTAGGTTTCTTGTAAACTATGAAAAATATGAATGCGGAAATTGTCATCCAAAGTAAAAATAATCCGGGTAAAGATAAACTTATATCCTGTAGTTGGGCAAAAGGTAACTTTTCGAAAAATTGGGTAATGACAGTAAGGCTATTTGTGAAAATTTTGTAGAAAGATATGGGAATATATAACAGATAATTGGTTATTGAAGGGATAAATATTCCGAATACGCCCATTATACAAAGGGTTATGGCGCTATAAATTATCAACCCCACTAAAGGGATAATCAAGAGATTGGCAATAAAAAAATAGGTTGGGAAGGTTCCAAAATAATATAGGGTTAAAGGTGCTGTTCCTATTTGGGCTGCCAGAGATATTATCAATATATTCCAAAAATATCTTGCACATTTATTTTTTATGAGGATGAAGGAGAATAAAGGTACTATCAGTAACATAGATAATACAGCCATGAAGCTAAGTTGAAATCCTAAGTCGAAAAGTTGAAGAGGATTCCAGACCAACATCAAAAATGCTGTAGCAAACAAAGTATTGAATGAATATCCTTTTACTCTTTTTATACCGGCTATACAGAATAATGTGAGCATGATACTAGCACGGATTGCAGAAGGAGGCAGCCCCACAATGAATGTATAAATCCATAAAAAAATAATTGCTAAGACATATCTCATCCAAAAATATCTGGAATATTTGGGGATAAAGCTCAATGAGGAAAATATGATTAAGAAAATAATACCTACATGCATTCCACTTACAGCCAGAATATGAGCTGTGCCTGTCGCCTGAAAAGATTGTTTCAGATCGTCGGACAGGGCGTCTTTGTATCCTAATGTCAGAGCGGATAATATGGCATACTCTTCGTCGTTTAGATTTAGAGATTTATAAAAATCCAGTATCTTTTGACGATATTGTCCCGCTTTGATAATGAGGCTGCTTTTAGAAGTTTCCGATTTTTCCCATCTGTAAGATGGTACGAAAGCAAACCCCGAATAACCTTTGTTATACATGTAATGGGCATAATCGAATTTATCATCGTTTCCCCGATTTTTGAAAGGTCGGATTTGAGAGAAGAAAATGAAGCTGTCCCCTATCCGAAGCGTGTTTTGCAGGCTATCCTTTGATAAATAGCATACAATCTTTTTATCAGGATTGTGTAATTGTACTTTGTAAGCAATTGTATTGGGCTTTTCCTGCGGAATATCAATGATTGTCCCCTCATATGATTCGTGTATTTCTGAGAGATTAAAAGAAGAGAGGCTTTGCCTTATTTGTGTAGAGAGAATACCAATACCAACGAGAAAACTAAATAATCCCACTCCAAAAATCCATCGTAAATTGAACTGGTTCTTTTGTGGGATGAGATAAGAGAAGAACATTATTAATCCTCCAGCTAGAAGAAGAATAATACTCCATTTATGGATAAAGAAAAAGTATTGTAGACAGATTCCGGTAATCAGAGGTATCAGTAAGCGAAAGAAAGGCATTCTTTGGATTTTCTCCATACCTCTGTTATTATAGTGATATTATAATCTTTTCAGTTCACTGATCATTGCTGTTGGGTCAGGTGCAGAGAAAACAGAATTTCCTGCAACCAGTATATTTGCTCCTGCATCTAGCAGTTTTTTGCCTGTTTCAAGGTTTACGCCACCATCTACTTCGATGAGGGTCGACAGGTTGCGTTTGTCAATCATGTTGCGCAAGCGGGACACTTTTGATAGAGAATGCTCTATAAATTTTTGTCCACCAAAACCGGGGTTGACCGACATGATCAGAACCATATCCAAATCCTGTAAGATATCTTCAAGTAATTCGACCGGAGTGTGTGGATTCAGAGTAACACCGGCTTTCATCCCAGCATCATGGATTGCTCCTATCGTTCGGTGAAGATGGGTACAGGCTTCGTAATGCACATTCATCATATGTGCTCCTATCTCTTTCACTTCCTGTATGAATTTTTCGGGTTGTACGATCATCAGGTGTACATCCAATGGTTTTTTAGCTATTTCTTTGACTTGCTTTAGAATAGGGAAACCAAAAGATATATTGGGGACGAATACTCCATCCATAACATCGCAATGAAACCAATCGGCTTCACTATTGTTTATCATTTCGATATCTTTCTGTAAATTCAGAAAATTTGCAGAGAGTAGGGAAGGAGCTATTTTGTGATTCATGTCGAAACCTGTTTTTGTTACATTTACAAAGATAATAAAAACAGCCCTTTCTGTATTAAAAGAAAAGGCTGTAAATTTCAAATGAAATTGTACATTAATTCATACATGTAGCATTGAATGCTTCAGGAAGCGATGCTTCTACATGATAGCTGCGGGCCAACATTTTCAGATAATCTAATGTAGATTTGGAAGCCCCTTTACTTTTTGCCAGCATGTTTAATAATTTGTCATCGCTTTGGACTCGAGTAGATTTATCATCCATAGGCAAAATTACTTTTTGATTTATTACATAACTAGAAACGAAAGTTAATCAAACTTATTATATTTAAGAACTATTTTAACAACATATTTGTTTCATTTATTTAAAAGAATTTTTGTGATGAAAAAAATAGGCTTATTTCTTTTGACATTAGTAACACTGCTCGCGGCATGTAAGAAAACTCAGCAAAATACACAAACCGAAAAAACTCATAAATGGGAATTCGATAAACTCAGTATAGATAAAAAGCTGGCAATAAAAGGAGACTCTACAAAAGATGGGGCAACATTGTCGTTGGAATTTAATTATCCTTCGGGATTTGAGAACGATTCTGTTCTGAAATTAGCCCAAAATATGTTTGTTGTAAATTTTGCAGGTGACGATTATAAGAATATGCCTCCCAAAGAAGCTTTTGATGCATTTGAGAAAAAGCTGGAGAACGAATTGACCGAGATGGGCAAACTTGCAGTAGGTGATGGTGTAGATATTCTGGATTATTATAATTCGGTAAAGACTACTGTTTTTGATACGACTGCCATCTCTATTACAGCTAAGATGTATGCCGAGAGTTACACAGGCGGTGCGCATGGAGCTCATCAGACCACTTATCACACGATGGATATTCGTAACAGAAAAATATTGAATGAAGATATTCTTTTCAAAGGAGGATATAAAGACCAATTGACTTCTTTGATAAGGGAAGCATTAAAAGACTACAAGAATACAATGGGTGACCCGATTACAATACTGGAGCCGGATTCAGTAGCGCCGAACGGGAACTTCTATTTCAACGAAAGTGGCTTAGTCTATGTATATAATGAATATGAAGTAGCACCTTATTCTGACGGATTGGTCGAGGCGCAGATACCTTACGAAAAAATTAAAGATTTGCTGAATCCCGATTATCAGCAGATGATAGATATAAAAACGAAAAAAGAATGAGTTTAACTCATTCTTTTTTTATAATCACTATAGTCGAACTGTCTGTATATTTCCAGTTCATTGTCTTTTGTCCATAAGGCAATATCGGGATGTGGTATTCCGTTGAACATTGTTGTTTTCACAATTGTATAATGTATCATATCTTCGAATACGATTTTATCTCCTACTGCCAAAGGTTCGTCAAAAGACCATTCACCAATAAAATCGCCACTCAGGCAACTGTTTCCACCCATGCGATATGTCGGTTTGTCAAAAACAGGCTCGTGGTACGCTCCTCTGATGCGCGGTTTGTAAGGCATTTCCAGACAGTCGGGCATATGGCATGCAAAGGATACATCTAGAATCGCTGTTTTTACGTTATGGTTTTCGACGACATCTACCACGGTCGAAACCAATACACCGGTTTGCCATACAAAAGCGCTTCCGGGCTCCAGAGTGATTTCGAGATGTGGATATTTCTCTTTGAATTTAGTTAATAAGCGGATTAAATGTTCTACATCATAATCGTCGCGTGTCATCAGATGTCCGCCTCCCATGTTGAGCCACTTTACCTGTGACAGATATTTACCGAATTTCTCTTCTACGGCTTCCAGTACTTTCTCCAGATCGTATGATGAAGATTCGCATAATGTATGGAAATGTAAACCTTCGACCCCTTCCGGAAGTTTGTCTCCCAATAAGTCAGCAACGATTCCTAAACGCGATCCCGGTGTACTTGGGTTGTACAGGTCTGTCTCTACTACAGAAAACTCGGGATTAACCCTTATTCCACAGGACACTTTGTTGCCATCCTTTTGAACCTGAGGATAGAAACGGTCGAACTGTGATAGCGAGTTGAACGTAATATGACTGCTGTATTTCAGGAATGCAGGGAAATTTTCGTCTGTGTATGCAGGTGAGAATGTATGTGCAAGGCTTCCCATTTCTTCGTAAGCCAATTGTGCCTCATAGATCGAACTGGCTGTAGAGTGGGGGATATATTCCCTGATAATGGGAAACGATTTCCACATGGCAAAAGCCTTGAAAGCCAGTATGATGTTAACTCCGGCTCTTTCTTTTACCGATTTGATAAGTGATAGGTTTTTTCTTAATAACTCTTCTTCCATTACATAACATGGAGAAGGTACTTTATGTATTTCAATCATTTTCAGAAACGTAAATCTATAATTATTATATAATCGAAATGTTATACTAATTGTTCATCCTGAACACTAACTATTGCGCAACATCTTCTTTTAGTTCAGCATCCACATCAGCTTTGGATTTACTCTTTGTCACCAGATAGACACCTCCTAAAATCAATATACCGGCAATTGCTTTTTCGAATGAAAAGCCGTCCAGCCCCAATATGATTGCTATAAAAGAAGCGATCAATGGCTGTAAGTTGTTGTACATTGAGATGGTAGTCGGTCTGATTTTTGTCTGGGCAAAAGGAATCATCATATAGGGGATGAAGGTTGCTAACAACAATGTATAACTTATCATTATATAGGGTTGTATGTTGGACTGATAAAATAGAGGTGCATGTATCAGGTCTTCGTAGAAGAATGGGAGTAATACTATTGTTGAATACAGGAACATCCATTTCATAATTGTCACAGGAGAATATTTTGCGGTCAGAGGACGGCTTATCACAAGAAAAGTCGCATAACTCAAAGAACTACATGCTACGGCTATATTCCCTATCATGCTAGGATCGTCTGCAACATTACCCTGATGGGTAGAGTAAACCAGAAATATGGCGCCGAATCCTCCGATTAGTACTCCCGATACTTTCATCGATGTAATAGGCTCTTTCAGGATAAGTGCCGCCATTATCATGGCGAACAGAGGGGTACTCGTGGTTATGATAGAAGCATCTACCGGAGATGTCTGTGACAATCCGAAGATGAAAAGCCCTTGATTGAATGTTATACCGAGCATTCCTGATATGAACAGGATAAAATGGTCTTTACGGGCAATAGGCTCTTTCTTTGTGAATAAAGAAGTTATCCAGAATGCAACGGATGCGAATACCATACGGGCGATGGTTAGTCCGTAAGGAGAAATATACCCGGAAGACAGCATTTGCTTGCTGATAGGAATATTAATTGCAAAAAAGGAAACTGCACAAAACATGGTCAGGTTTCCTATTTGCTTATCTGTAAATTTCATTTTTTATATGTATTGTAAGATATGACTTCGTCAGGTGACTTTCTTTTTTTACCTCTAATCTCTTCTGCCGGATAACCTACTATGATATCCAGTAATATTCTTTTGGAACCGGGGACATTTACTATTTTTCTGATCTTAGACTCATTGAACCAACCCAGAATGCAGGTGCCTAGTCCCTCCGCTTCGGCAGCAAGGCAGATATGTGCTGCTGCTATCCCTATATCAACAAAGGCAAAGTGCTTATCTTTTACTAGCCCTCCGATACCGGAGCTTAAGTTTACTTTCTCTTCTACGATAAGGATATGCACCTGAGCTTGCTTCGTAAAGTGATTCATACCCAACAACCGTGCAGAAGCAGCGTCGGCTACTTTATTTTTAAGCTCGGGCTCATCTACTACAATAAAATGCCAGGGCTGTGCATTGCATGCAGAAGGAGAAAGACGTCCGGCTTCGATAATCCGCTCGATCTTTTCTCTTTCAACAGGCTTGTTTACATCGTATTTGCGTGTGCTTTGCCTGTTTTTTACTAATTCTAAAAAGTCCATGACAGGGTCTTCAATAAAAGTTCTGCAAAATTACCTAATTAAAAGGATATTATTCATCATATTTGTTTAAACTTATTCAAGATTTTATTATTTGCTTATATCCGATTGATTAATAAAATGTTCTGATTATATTTGCTAATAGTGAATAATTTTTTCTATTTTTGACAATCATAGGATAATGGGTATGTCCTTTTGAGTTTTTACCATGTTAGAAACACATTACCGGATTTGACCGTATAAGATGTTCTATACATCTTTCAATAATACAATAATATTCAACTAAAACTTATTTGAGATTATGGAAACAACTGTCAAGCTTTACTCCCTCTCGTATAAAGATGTGAAAACGTATATGTTTGCCTTGCTTTTCATTGCAGGAAATATTCTTTTACCTCAACTGTGCCATCTTGTTCCGGGAGGAGGATTAACGTGGCTGCCGATATACTTTTTTACGCTGATAGCTGCATACAAATATGGCATTCGTGTCGGATTGTTGACTGCTATTCTTTCGCCGCTGGTGAATAATATCTTGTTTGGTATGCCTCCGGTGAGTGCATTGCCTATACTATTGGTAAAATCGTCATTGTTGGCTGTGTCTGCTTCTTATATTGCACACAAGATCGGTAAAGTTACAATACTGGGAACGTTGTTGGCTGTATTGTCATATCAGGTTGTGGGTGTGGGAGTAGAATGGATGATGGAAAATAGTTTCTTTGTAGCCGTTCAGGATTTTCGTATCGGAATACCGGGGATGCTAGTGCAAATAGTAGGAGGCTTTTTGTTGCTGAAAGCTATTGCTAAGGTTTGATTATTCGAAATAGTTAAAGACAATATAATTAAAGGCTTTGGGATGTTCCCAAAGCTTTTTTTATGTCAAGATTTCAGGCTTCAATTCCATAATTTTAAAATAGATTAAAAAGGTAAAGATTATCGGAGGCGTGTGCAAAATTTTCTGAAAATCACTTCTTTGGCAAATATTTTGCATGTTGTGTAATAAAACATTTAATGATAAATAATGTTATAACTATTTTGATATTGAGCTGATTATGTAAAATGTTTAATTATTAATATAGGAGGAAATGTTATGAATAATCAAGTGAAAAAATTTGACCGAAGAGGAGGTGTGTTGCCATCTTTCTTTAATCGTTATTGGAACGATGATTTTTTTGATAATTTCTTTGACGGGGACAGGCTTCCTGCAACAAATGTGAAAGAGAACGAGAAAGAATTTAAATTGGAGCTATCCGTTCCGGGATTTGACAAAGAAGATTTCAATATTGAGATTGATAAAAATGTATTGAAAATTTCGGCACGTAAAGAAGTGAAAAATGAGGAAAAAGATGAAAATGATAAAATTTTGCGTCAGGAATTCGGGTATTCTTCTTTCTCCCGCAGCTTTATGATTCCCGAAAATGTAGATACCGAACATATCGCGGCAAAACAAAAAGATGGTATCCTTGAAATAAGTTTACCTAAAATGGATAAAGCTTTGGAAGATAAAGTAAAGAAGATTGAAATAAAATAAGTGAGAGTCTGAAAATATGAATAGGGCGATAACAAATAATTTGTCATCGCCCTGTTTTTATTCGGTTAAGCCTCCTCCCAGAGCCTTATATAAAGATACAGTGGAGGTCAGTTCATTCAGTATTGCGTTGTTTAAAGCTATTTCAGCATTGAGCATTTGCCGCTGTGCATCCAGTACGTCTATATAATTAATTATGCCATTGACGTATTGCAGGCGTGCCATTCGTTGATAAGATTGTACCGAGGCATACAAAGTTGCTTGAGATTGACGTACCTCTTTTGCTTTCTGAAAGGTATTGATCGCATTGTCCACCTCTCTGAATACTCCGAGTATGATCTTTTCATAGTCATATACCTGTTGTTCGTAAGCAGCTTTGGCTGCATTGTGGGTTGCCCTGTTTTTACCCATATTGAAAATGGGTCCGGTTAACAAGCTGGAAACGAACCATGTAGGACTTTCCAGAAAATTAGCCAGTTCCGAATTTTCAGCACCCAATCTCCCCGTTAATCGGATAGATGGGAACATACTGGTCAGAGCTACTCCGACTTCGGCATTGGCTGCAATCAGGCGTTGCTCTGCCTCTCTCACGTCGGGTCTTCTTTCCAGTAAAGAGGATGGCAGATCGATCGGTAAAGACTTAGGAATACTCATATGGCTAATGTCGGTAAAGCTTCGGGGAATATTGTTGGGAAACTCACCTAAAAGCATAGCCAAGTCGTTCTCCTTTAATTTTATCTCATTTTCCAGATTCGGGATAAGGGTTTCTGTACGTGCCAATTCTACGAGACTCTGCCGGTAGGGCATTTCGGAAGTTAATCCGCCTTCATACCTGAGTTTTGCAAAATGTACACCCTCGCGCCGTGCTTCTAGAGTTTGTTTAACGATTTCCAGTTCGCGGTCAAGGGCTTTCAGCTCAAAATAGTTTTGTGCTACCTGTGATACGATGGTTAGCCGTAATGCTCTCTGGGCTTCTACCGATTGCATATATTCTGCAACGGCAGCATCCTTTGCCCATCGGAGTTTTCCCCATATATCCACTTCCCATCCGAATGTCAGGATTCCTCTGATTTCGGGATCGTATGTTTTATTGTCACCTCCATAGTTGAGATATTCTCTTTGTCCCGCTGCTTCAACACCTATTTCGGGAAATAGATTGGCAAAAGAAATTCTCTTATTGGCTATCATTTCTTTAATACGGGCAGTAGCCATCAGTACATCTTTATTGTGTTCGAGCGATTTGTGGATAAGGCTTTGCAAGACAGTGTCCGTGTATAGTGTCCCCCAGCCAATATCGGCAGTAATGCCTGACTCAAAATCTTTGGCATTGAAAGTAGCCGATATTTCCATCTCCGGTTTTTGATATTTCTGCCCTATTTTACAAGAGGAAAGAATTATCCCGATAGAAATACTGGTAATAAGTATATATATAAATCTTCTCATATTATTTATTTCTTTTCAAAATACGAGGATATTTTAATTCAGGTAATTTGAATTTCTCTTTTAGCTTATAAACCATTACAAAAAAGAAGGGTACCATAATGATGCCTATGGTGGTGGCAACTATCATCCCGAAAAATACGCCTGTTCCGATAGAATGCCTGCTTGCAGAGCCCGGACCCGATGCCAGTACCATAGGTAGCATACCTAAAATGAATGCAAAAGAAGTCATGAGGATGGGGCGAAAGCGAAGTTTTGCACCTTGTACAGCAGCAAATGTCGGTTGCATTCCTGCATCTACCTGTATCTTGGCAAACTCAACTATCAGGATGGCATTTTTGGCAGCCAGTCCGATGAGGGTAACCAATCCAATCTGAAAATATATGTCATTCTCCAATCTGAAAATAGTAATCCCTAAAAATGCTCCTAGTACGGCAATTGGCATAGATAACAATACGGCAATTGGCACAGTCCAGCTTTCATACTGTGCAGCAAGAAACAGGAATACGAATAGGAATACCAAGCCCAGCACAATACCCGTTTGTCCGCTGGCCTTCTGCTCCTGAAACGATAACCCACTCCATGCCAGTCCTATATTTTCGGGTAGTTTGGTTTCTACGATTTCCGATATTTTACTCATAGCTTGTCCCGAACTATGTCCCGATGCAGGTGTGACTTGTATGGAGGAAGATGTGTACATATTGAACCGGCTGATATTACCCGGACCTGTTGTATAGCTTGTCGTTCCTAAAGCCGAAAGAGGTATCATGTTTCCGCTTGCCGTTTTTACATAAAACAGGCTGATGTCGTCTGCTGTTGCTCGGTAGGCTTGGTCTGCCTGAATGTATACTTTGTAAATACGGTTGAACATATTGAAATCGTTGACATATACCGATCCGAGATAGGCTTTCATTGTAGAAAAAATATCTGTCATCGGAACACCCAGCAGTTTTGCCTGATCTCGGTTTACATTGAAATACAGTTGAGGTATTTCGGGCTGTAGAGATGAAGATACGTTTGATATTTCTTTTGACTTCGATGCATATTCGATAAATGTATCGGTTGCTGCGACCAAGTCCTCCCACGTAGCATCTCCTCTTATTTGAAGTTTCATTTCCACTCCTCCTGCACCTCCCAGTCCGGGAATAGCAGGTGGGCGGCTGATAAATGCTCTGGCTTCGGGATAATTATAAAATTCTTTCTGTGCATCTTTGATTACATCCTCAACACCTACACTCCTTTCTTCCCAAGGTTTCAGAATAACAGTCAAAGTAGAGCGTCCCTGATTTGTGCCTACCCGTGGGCTCGAACCAGTTACGTTCTGAACATAGTTAACAGCGTCATGTTTATCCAGATAGGTAATTGCTCTTTCTGTTACAGTGCGTATTCTTTCCAGAGTTGTACCTTCGGGCATTTCCAGTTCTACGGTGAAATATCCTTGGTCTTCTTGTGGGATAAAACTGGTCGGAGTATATCTGTTGAGTACGAAAATAAATATCAGTACCATCCCGAATCCTATCATAATACGACGGGGATTATTAATCACGCGCACTAATATATTACCATACTTATTATTCCATTTTGCCAGCCATTCGTTGATTTTGCGGAAGACTTTGTTCTTCTCTTTCTGTTCGTGGGGCTTCAGAATGATGGCACACATAGCAGGGCTTAAGGTAAGGGCTACTATTGCGGATATCATCACAGATACTACAATTGTTACAGAAAACTGCCTGTATAACGAACCTGTGATACTTTCCAGAAAACTGACAGGGACAAATACAGCTGCGAGAACTAATGCAGTAGCGATTAGGGCGCCTACTAGTTCTTTCATTGCCATGTGTGTGGCTTCACGAGCACTCACGCCTTTTTCTGCCATAATTCGTTCGACATTTTCCACTACCACAATAGCATCATCGACGACTATCCCTATGGCAAGTACCAAACCTAATAAGGTTAGCATATTGAGCGAGAAGCCGAATAATAGCATGAAACCGAATGTTCCGACCAGTGAGATAGGCACAGCTATAATGGGGATCATTGCTGCTCGCCAGTTTTGGAGTGATAAGAATACCACTATAATAACCAGAAATAATGCTTCGAATAGAGTTTTATAGACCTCATGAATTGATTCCGATATATATTGAGTCATATCGAAAGGGATAAGATAGCCTATTCCTTCAGGGAAGTCTTCCTTCAATTCTTTCATTGTATCTTTTACCTGTTCGGCAACCTCCATCGCATTGGCACCGGGCAGCATATAGATGCTAAGGATAGTTGCATTCTTTCCGTTTAGTCCACTCTCTGTACTATAAGAAGATGCTTCCAGAGAAATACGGGCCACATCTCTCATCCTGATGAATGAGCCATCATTATTTGCTCTTACTACAATGTCTTCAAATTCTTCTACTGTGGATAACCGCCCTTGTGCAGTAATGGGCATGGCTACATCTACATCTATAATAGGCTGTTTACCCAATTCCCCTGCTGCCGATTCTCTGTTCTGGTCTTTTAGTGCGTTTTGCAAATCCTGAACCGAAAGCCCAAAGCTTGCAAGCCTGTCGGGATATACCCAGATCTGCATGCCGTAATAACGGCTACCGACGTTTGATACGCGTCCTACTCCCGGTATACGGCGGATTACGTCTAATACGTTTATTGTGGCATAATTACTCAGATATATTTCGTCAAATTTAGGATCGTCAGACGTTAAAGCTATTGTTAACAACTGGCTGGCTGCTTGCTTTTCGACAGATATCCCGTTTTGGAGCACTTCTGCCGGAAGCCGGCTCTCTGCCAGTTTTACCCTGTTTTGTATTTCAACGGCAGCCAAGTCTACATTGGTGTTTACGTCGAAAGTTACAGTGATCGAGAGTCCTCCCGAATTGGAACTGCTCGACTCCATATAGATCATTCCGGGAGTCCCGTTTAGTTCTTGTTCTATGGGGGTGGCTACAGCTTGCGAAACAGTAGTAGCATTTGCACCTGAATAGGATGCCCCTATTTTTACTACCGGAGGTGTTATCTGGGGATATTGCTCTATGGGCAATAGAATCAGCCCGATAATACCGATGATGACTATCAGTAAAGAAAGAACGGTAGAAAGGACGGGTCTATCTATGAAGAATCCGGGTTTCATTTTGCCTCCTTTTTATTTTGTTCCTGATTGGCATTGTTTCCATCTTCCAATCTCTTTTGCTCTTCGGGGGTATGTGCGATAGCTTTCTGCCCATGAGTTAATTTCTGGTATCCTTCTACTACTATCTTTTCATCGGAAGATAGTCCCCGGGTGATTACGATTTTATTATCCTGCTCGGGACCTGTTTCTACAAAACGCTTTTCAGCAATATTATCAGGACGTATAACGAAAATAAAGGCTCCTCCCTTTTCTATGGATATAGCTTTTCTGGGTACTACCATAACATTTTCGAGCACATCTAGTAATAATCTTACACGGGTAAATTGTCCCGGTAGCAACACTTGCTGGGGATTGGGTAATACAGCTCTTACCTCGAATGTTCCTGTTTTGGGATCGACTTGTGGTGAGGCAAAATCAACTATCCCCTTCTCATTATATACAGTATTGTCTGCTAATGTAACCGTTACAGAAGGTTGCCATGAACGGGTGGTGTCCTGCTCTCCCAGATGTACATTCCGTCTCTGACTTCTCAAATAGTCCAAAGAGGTCAGTTTGAAATCTATATTGACAGTGTCTCTCTTTACTACAGTTGCCAGTAAAGAATTTGTAGAATTGCCGACCAAAGTTCCTACATCTACATAACTTTGACTGATGTATCCTGATAGTGGAGACCGTACTATTGTGTAGCTAAGTTCCAGTTCAGCCTCAGATAGGTCTGCTTTGCTCATCAATACATTTGCTTTGGCTACATCTAATGCCGCTTCTGCATTGTCAAGGTCTAACTGACTTGCAGCGTTTTGTATGTACAATGGGCGCAATCTCTCCACATCCCTTTGTGCTTTTGATGCTTGTGCTTCGTCTTTTTTTAATTGAGCTTTTGCCTTTTCTACACGTGCTTTGTATGATGCATTATTGATATAGAAAAGAGGTTCTCCGGCAGTTATCTTTTTTCCATCACCGAAAGTTATTTTTTCGATAAATCCTTCTACTCTTGGACGGATCTCCACATTATGAGATGCTCGCACAATTCCCACATATTCTCCGAATATCTCTATATTGTCGATTTTAACATCTTCAATTTCAACAATAGGAGGCTGATTTTCATTCTTTTTACAAGCATTTAACGATATGCATAGAATGAATAAAGAGATAGCAAGTCTACGATTCATAGTAAATGTGATAAATAATTCCTCAAAATTTAATGAATAGATATTTGTTAAATTTCTATCTTAAAGTTAAAACACCTTTATATGTAAAATGTTTAGGGAAGTTGTGGTAACAATCTTTTTGGTTATAGTATAGATTTGAAACTAAGCTAATTCTTAAAGTTAGAACATTAAATTATTTAAAAAATATTCTTTTATTTATAGGCTACCCGTAGAAAATGGGTAGCTCTTTTTTCTTTAGGTGGTATCTGCATGTAATCGCCATATTGCTTACTCAAATACATGTCTACATTTCCGGGAGCGGAAAATGTTTTTCCTTCAAATCTGATTTTGCTT
Source organism: Dysgonomonas sp. (assembly GCA_032477055.1). Taxonomy (GTDB): domain Bacteria; phylum Bacteroidota; class Bacteroidia; order Bacteroidales; family Dysgonomonadaceae; genus Dysgonomonas_A. Next base: position 294,396 of record JAWDXP010000004.1, read on the forward strand.
AGAGGGAACATGTATGAAGCATTGTGATTCGTTGTGTTTCCTATTCCATAACTGTGCAGTATATTGTTAGGTTTAGTTGCTGCGCAGATGTTTTGCGCAACCCATCTGAGTAGAATTCCTATCGGATAAAGAAATAGGGATAAAGTGTATTCGTAGAAAAAAGAAAAAGAATGGAAGGGGCGTCCCCGTTTTATCCTGCGGTATGCTCTTCCGTAAAAGAAATCAACAATATTCTTTAGTCCTTTGTAACTGCGCTCTTCAGGAAAAATATCGATGTATATTCCTTTTTCGTCATAGTTGTCGAGCTCATCATCTTCTTCGTATACGATTGAATTTTTATCCCGGACTTTGGAAAATAAAAGACGATAGCCTTTGTCTTTAGGCGTTTGCAGGTATAAATCGGAAGGAAGCTCTTTAGGTAAGATTTTCAACAGTTTTTTATAATCAGGGAGTAGAAGCTCTATATCGATATCATCGTCCCAGGGAATAAATCCTCCATGCCGTGCTGCTCCAAGTAGTGTGCCTCCACTCAGCCAATAGGGGATATTATGCTTATCGGCAATATCAGTTACTACGGTTAATATATCCAGCATTTTCATCTGGAGCCTTCTTAATTCAGAACCCTCGGGATTATATTCTCTTAAGTCTTCTTCCATCTTAAAATTTCGAGAAACCGAACAAATGTAAGAATTAATCCTTTTAAATAGGGAATGAAGCGAATAATTTGAAATCTTTAATGCTAAACTTTATAAAAAGTGTATTTTTGTTTTAGCATTATAGAAATATAACCCGAGTATCACAATGAAGACATTTTTTTCGTATGTATATCAATGGTTGATTTTTATACCGGTTTTAGTTGTATCTTCGATTGTTACTGCAATTACAGTAATGATAGGTTGTACAATAGGGAATGATAAATTCTGGGGATATTATCCTCCTAAATATTGGTCAAAGATTATTTGCCGGACAGCTTTTTGTAGAATTAAGATAAAGAAAAACAATAAACTGGATCCTGATCAATCTTATGTATTTGTTGCGAATCATCAGGGAGCGTTTGATATCTTTCTGACTTATGGGTATTTGGGGCAAAATATAAAATGGGTGCAAAAGTATGAGCTGAGGAAGATCCCGTTTGTCGGTAAAGCCTCAGAAATAGCCGGGCATGTATTCGTTGACAGTTCGAGCGTTAAAGCGATGACGCGTACTATTTCCAAGGCTCAGGAAGAATTGCAAAAAGGAGTGTCTATGGTGATATTTCCGGAAGGTGCCCGTAGTGAAACAGGAAAGATGGGAAGATTCAAAAAAGGAGCATATATTATTGCTACGCAGATGCAGTTGCCTATTGTGCCTATAACCCTGAATGGACCTTACGATGTATCGAAAATACATTCTAAACAATTGAATTTAGGAAAAAGTATGGAAATTATAGTCCATGATCCTATCCCTACAGAAGGTCTGTCTGAAGAAAGCATACCGGAATTGATTCAAAAAACCCATGATGTAATAAAATCGGGCTTATGGGAAAAGTATAAATAAACCTTTCACGACATAAATTTATTCTTATCCAAATTATTATGTTTAAATTTGTAGCTTCCTAAACTAGTGATGAAATTATAATTTATTCGGATGAATTTTAAATATATAAGACTTGTAACTTTATTCTGTTGTTGTTTATCTCTAACAATATCTTTTGATGTCCTTGCCACTGAGAATGCTATTTCTGAATTGTTGGTTTTACAATCGGCACAAGAGCGCAGTCATAAAGTTTCGACAGGGGAAACCGTATATTCTATAGCAAAATCGTATAATGTAACCGTGGTTGATATTTATGATGCTAATCCTAGTGCCGTAAATGGTATCAGGGTGGGGGATATGCTAAGGATACCAAGCCAGAATCAGATTGCAGCATCGAATAGAAGATATTCGAATGCAACTTATACTGTAAAATCTAAAGAGACATTGTATTCGATAGCTAAGAATAATGGAACTACAGTGGATGAGATTATTAATCTGAACCCTGAGTTGAAGTCTAAGCCTTTGTCTGACGGGCAGGTTTTGGATATGCCCGGTTCAAAAAATAATACGACGAATACTCCGGTAGTTCGTACTAGTCCGCCTCAAAATAGCGAATTTCGCACCCATCAGGTTGAGGCTAAAGAGACTATTTATGGTATAGCCAGACAATATGGTGTGACGCCGGAAGCTCTTGTGGATTTTAATCCTTCTTTAAAAAACGGGTTGAAAATTGGATCTTCGGTTGTTATTCCTACTCTCCAAGCCACGTCTGCTAACCAAGTAAACCAGAAAAATTTATTGCAGGATGTGTCGGCGATAAGTATTGGTATTGTATTGCCTTTTGTCAATAAATCAGACGGACAAAGTGCACGTTTTGTTGAATATTATGAAGGTTTCCTTTTAGCTTTACAAGAAATGAAAGAAAAAGGTCTTTCTGCCAATGTTTATGCATTTGATATGGGGTCGACAACAGGTACTGATAAACTGAAAAGCCTTTTGGATACCTACGAAATGAAATATCTGGATCTGATAATCGGAGGTGTTTCGAACGAGCAGATTGCGACGATTTCAGCTTTTGCAAAAAAACAAGGGATAAAATATGTTGTGCCTTTCCCTACGAAAGCCAATGAGGTTTATAATAATCCTCAGGTATTTCAGGTGAATGCACCTTCTACTACTCTATATCCTAATGTGGCAAATACTTTCATCAACTTATTTCCTAATGTAAATTTAATCTATATTAAAGAATCCGGTTCGGAAGGTGACCGTGCAGACTTTATTAAAGAATTGAATCTGCAATTGCCAAAAGCAGGGATAATCCCTAATTCGGTAGTAGCAAATCAAAGTCTGAGTTCTACTTTATCCTCTGCCTTACAGTCTGGTCGGAAGAATATCATTATACCAACATCATCTTCTACTAAGGTTCTTCAATCGATATTAACTTCTCTGAATTCAATATCACAGGAGAGGACAGATTTGGATATTTCTCTTTTTGGTCATACATCGTGGCAAACCTATTCACAATATTCTGCCGATTTTAACAAGTATGATACTTATATTTATTCTCCTTTCTATATGGATGATAACGATAGTAAATCAAGGCGCTTTTTGTCGGACTATCAAAGATGGTATAATAACAAATCGTTAATAAATACGCATCCAAGATATGGAGCATTGGGATATGATACTGGTATTTCTTTTTTGACAGCATTATGGAGAAATGGGAAGAACTTTGCTTCGAATCCTAACTCAATGAATACATCGTCTTTGCAGACTCCTTTCTTATTTAAACAGGTAAATTCAACAGGTGGATATATGAATAATGGATTTTATTTAATCCATTATAGGGAAGATGGTAGTATCGTAAAAACAGAATACGGAAGATGATAAAACGATTATTAGTTTTATTTCTAGGAATACTATTTTATGGGCAAATAGGCGCTCAGAAAAAAGAGTTTACCCCGGAGTGGAATATTGGAGTGGGCTTTGGTCCTACATTTAGTTCTTTAAGTATAATACCTACCTATCCGGTACTGAGTGTTAAGACGAAATCTGTTTCTCAGTTTCATGGAGGAGTGGCAGTTCGGTATGTTACAGAGAAGAATCTGGGGTTTATTGCAGAGCTGAACTATAGCCAGATGGGCTGGGAGGAAAATTTTGAAGGAAAAGAATATGAGTTGCCGGGTGGTACTTTATACCCTGGTGCTGATACTATATTTCAGCATACGCATAAGTTGAATTATTTAGAAATCCCTTTTCTTACTCATATCTATTTTGGAGGAAATAAAGTGAGAGGTTTCTTTAATATCGGTCCTAAAATAGGGCTTCTCCTAAGTGAAAGTGAAAGTATAAATGAAAAATTGAGGGAGTACTTGAATCAAGAACCCGATCCTAATAAAGCTGCTATCGGTCAGTATGGGAAGAAAGCTGACAAAAAAATCGATTATGGATTAACAGCCGGTGCCGGTGTCGAACTGCGTACTGGTATAGGTAGCTTTGCTTTGGAAGGACGGTATTATATGGGGTTTGGTGATATATACAATAACCGTAAATCTGACTATTTTTCGCGCTCGGCAAATCGTGTTATATCAGCTAAGCTGACATATTATATAAAAGCATTTTAATTACTCAATATTTAAATATATAACCAAAGACTATTAGACCATTATGACAAAATTCTCTAAAGCCTTTTGGGTAGCTAATTCTGTCGAATTACTCGAAAGACTCGCTTACTATGCGGTATTTATTGTATTAACTATTTATTTATCAAATGTATGGGGATTCTCTGATATCGAATCGGGGATTATATCAGGTACATTCTCCGCTTTGCTTTATCTCCTGCCTACTTTTATGGGGGCATATGCAGATAAGATAGGTTTCAGGACTTCTATTCTTATTGCATTTGCTCTATTAACTATAGGATATTTTAGTTTGGGAATGTTTCCTACAATGTTCGAAAATGCAGGTTTGGTACACTATGGTGCCGGAACAGGCGATGGGCTTTTCTCTTCTTTCTTTAAAGAGAGAGGTCTTGTTACATTCGGGCATGATACTGAATTTACAGGGTTGCTAGGGAGTGTTCAGCAATGGACTATTGTTCCTATTTTGCTTCTGATTGTGATAGGTGGAGCATTTATTAAATCGGTGATATCAGGTACTGTAGCCAGAGAAACAACAGAAGATACACGTGCACGTGGTTTTGCTATCTTTTATATGATGGTAAATATCGGAGCTTTCACTGGTAAGACTGTAGTAGACCCATTGCGTAAGAGCTTGGGCGATCTTGGATTAGTTTATCTGAATTACTTTTCGGCATCCATGACTTTGTTGGCACTTATAGCTGTGTATTTCTTTTATCAATCATCAAATACAGCAGGGCAAGGAAAAACGTTTTCCGATATTTTTAAAGCTCTTATCAAAGTGTGTAAGAATGGGCGTCTGATTATGCTTATTATAATTGTTAGTGGATTCTGGATGGTGCAACAACAAATGTATGCTACTATGCCTAAATATGTGATTCGTTTGGTTGGGGAGGATGCTTCTCCGGGATGGATTGCGAATGTGAATCCGTTAGTTGTATTCCTTTTGGTCAATCTGGTAACCAGCTTGATGAAGAAGCGTTCGGCATTGGCATCGATGACCGTCGGTATGTTTATCATACCCATATCTGCATTGATTATGGCTACCGGTTCTATGATGAGTAATGAACTGGTATTCGGACAAATTCACCCTGTGACTTTGATGATGATTATAGGTATTGCATTTCAGGCATTGGCCGAATGTTTTATATCTCCACGCTTCTTGGAATATTTTTCACTTCAATCACCCAAAGGGGAGGAAGGACTTTATTTAGGATTTAGCCATTTGCATTCATTTGTGTCTTCAATATTGGCTTTTGGTATATCTGGTTTCTTGTTAGAAAAGTATTGTCCCGATCCGAGAGGATTTACACCTGCTGAATATGCTGTAGCTACGGAGCATGCATACTATATCTGGTTCTTCTTTTTTGGTATAGGTTTGGTTTCGGCTATAGCTCTGATTATATACGGAAAAGTAACAAAAAGGATGGATGAGGAAAATGCTGCAAAGACTGCTGAATAACTAGAAAGATAATATTAAAAAAGCCGCTATTTTTTATATAGCGGCTTTTTTATTTAGTGTTTTAAATTTGATTTTATCTTACATTGGCTATACTGATTATATCGGCAAAAACTCCGGCGGCAGTTACTCCTGCTCCTGCTCCGTAACCTTTGATAATCATGGGATATTCATTGTATCTCTCGGTAGTCATTTGTATGATATTGTTGCTGCCTTCTAGTTCATAGAAAGGATGTGCCATATCTACTTCTTCAAGTCCCATTTCACATTCTCCATTTTCGTATTTAGCAACAAAGCGAAGATGTTTTCCTTCCGTTTCTAGTTTCTGGCGTCTCTCTTCAAATGCTTTGTCTACCTCATGGATAGTATTCCAAAATTCATCTAAAGATGTATCGAAATATTTCTGCGGAATAAAGAGGTTTATTTTCACGTCTTTTTGTTCCACTTTGTAGCCGGCTTCACGCGTGAGAATTACCAGTTTTCGAAGAACGTCTTTTCCGCTCAGGTCAATCCGCGGATCGGGTTCTGCAAATCCTGCCTCTTTAGCCATCTTTATAGCCTTGCTAAATGGAATATCTTTACTGATCGTATTGAATATATAATTCAAAGTTCCGGATAATACGGCTTCTATTTTCAGAATCTTATCGCCCGAATTGGTAAGAGAATTCATTGTATTAATGATTGGAAGACCTGCTCCAACATTGGTTTCGAACAGAAATTTGACATTTCGTTCTCTTGCCGTATTCTTTAGTTTCAGGTAATTGTCATAAGCCGAAGAAGCAGCTATTTTGTTTGCTGTGACTACAGATATGTTATTTGCAAGGAGGCTCTCATATATGAAAGCTACCGGCTCATTGGCTGTACAGTCAACAAAAACGGCATTGAATATATTCATATCCAATATTTGATCTTGCAATATGCTGGGAGAACTTGCAATACCTTCTTTATCGATCAGTTCTTTATAATTTTCGAGCTCTATCCCTTCTCTTCGGAATAGGGCTTTGCGGCTATTGGCAATCCCGACAACATTTAATTTTAAAGAATATTGTTCTTTTAACTTAGGCTGTTGTTTCCTGATCTGTTCGATTAAATGACCTCCAACAATACCGGTTCCAACAATGAACAAGTTTAATACCTTATATTGTGAAAGGAAGAAAGAATCGTGTATCGAGTTCAGTGCTTTGCGGAGGTATTTGTTTTTTATAACAAAAGATATATTTACCTCTGATGCACCTTGGGCACAAGCAATAACACTGATACCGCTTTTCCCTAAAGTCTCGAATAGCTTTCCTGCAATACCGGGAGTATATTTCATGTTCTCTCCAACGATCGCAACGGTAGCCAAATCTCTTTCCAGCAGTACTCTGTTGATACTACCTAGTGCTATTTCGTTGGCAAACTCTTTTTCTAATACATCTACAGCCTCTTTGGCATCGGCAGAGCGGATACCTATAGAGGTGCTGTTTTCGGAAGAAGCCTGTGAAACAAGGAAAACACTGATGCCACTATTGGCAAGTGCTTGGAATATACGGTAATTAACTCCGATTACTCCTACCATTCCGAGCCCCTGTATCGTTAAGAGGCAGCTGTCGGGTATGGATGATATACCTTTGATGAGAGCTTTTGTCTTGTTATTGCCTCCATCGTGGGAAATAAAGGTTCCGGGTAATTCCGGTTTGAATGTATTTTTGATCCGTATAGGTATGTTTTTGTGATAAACAGGGAAAATTGTCGGAGGATAAATGATCTTAGCTCCGAAATTGCACAATTCGGTAGCTTCGGTAAACGTAAGATTCTCGATTACGTATGCACCTGTAATTACTTTCGGGTCGGCAGACATGAAACCGTCTACGTCTGTCCAAATCTCCAATACATCAGCATCTAGTGCCGATGCAAAAATTGCTGCTGTATAATCAGAACCGCCACGTCCAAGATTGGTTATTTCTCCACGGGATTTGCAAGCCGAGATAAATCCGGAAACAATGACTTTGCCCGAAGAATTTGCATATGCATTCTTGATAAGAGAGCTTGATAATTCTATATCAGGAATGTGCTTGCCAAAAGATGAATCTGTTTTTATTAGATTAATAGCATCAAATGCGTCGAAATCGTTTAATACATGATTTACGATGAGAGTGGATAACCTTTCCCCGTAACTGACAATCTTGTCCGATGTGCGTTGAGACAGGTCATTTATAAGAAATACACCTTTGAAAATATTGCTGAGTTCATCCAGAAGGCTGTTGAGTTTTTGCAATAGTTGGTCTTTAACTTTTTTCTCGAAATTCAGGTTCTCGATGATAGTTAGGTGTGTATCTATTATTTCTTTGAAGTTATACTCATAATCAGCATTCCCATTAGATGCGAGCCTAGAGGTTTCCATGAGCATGTCGGTTACTCCGCCAAAAGCAGAAACGACAACTACTAAGGAATCTTTCTCAGCATCTATGATCCTTTTTACATTTAAAATGTTTTGAGCGGAGCCTAGCGAAGTTCCGCCGAATTTCATTACTTTCATTTGTAATATTTTCTTTAGTGAATGCGTATAAGTAAATATCACAAATATACCTATTTAATACTTTAAGACAAAATAGCTCTTTCTTTATTTTATTTCTTGTCAAAATGTAAAGTATATGTAATGAAAAAAGCGAAACCTGTCAGGTCTCGCTTTTAAGAATATTTTTTTTGATCAAAAAAGTTTACGGTTTTATATAAATTACCATTCAATAAAAATATGAGCTACCCTTTTGTATCTAAAAGTTATTTCGTTAATATTTCCAGGGTACCAAGTTCTAGTTAAGCCATCTTTTATGAGATATAGGTAAGATGTAAAAGTAACTTTAGGACCACTCTTATTTACTTTTACTTGTGGAAAATATTCAGAGGTTGTACCATTATTTATGCCAGCTATACGAGCACTAGGAATATTATATTCCATAAACTCTGGAAAATCTATAGTGCTACTTATTTCGTATATATCTCCACGACTAAGATGAGAATTTCCTTGTATGTCTGTCCAAACAAAACGAGTATTCATCGTTTTTAGTTTTATTTGATCAGGATTTGCCTCAAAAGCTTGTGAAAAAACTGAATTTGAGCTGCAATAAATAATTAGTAGAAATAAAAAAGCTAAATTTTTCATACGTGTAATAATGTTTAAGTTTATAAAATGTGAAAAGTTGTTGTTAAATATATGGTAAAAATAATAAAAATAGTAATATGTATAAAATTTGTATTTGAAATTATACAAAAAAAGGAGTTCATCAAGAACTCCTTTTTCGAATCATTTATGTGAAATATCAATAGATCAATTTGCAAATGTTATACCAGCAAAAGGTTTGTCCTGAATAGAGCTGATAACTTCGTTGTTATTATAGTAAGTTTCAGATGTTGATCTCAAACCGCTGATAAGAGATATTACTTTTGCGTATACAGCTTCGTTTTCTGTACCAAAGTCTCCTAATATTTTAGAAACATTTGATTCATTAACTTCAGATATAGCTTCATTAGGAGTGATTCCTGATTTGTAATTATAATTGCCATCTTTATCAGCTATGAATGAATAAGCATATAACATAGACCATTCATTTTTTTGGATAGGACCATTAAATGATAAATATCCTTCTCCTTGAGTTTGATCACCTACAACAACCAGATTACTACCCCAGTATGCTCTTAGAGAATTAATAAAAGGCTCACTAGTTGCTCCCGTATTTTTACCTGTAATAATATATAATTTAGTTAATTTGTCTCCTAATTTAGGTATTGAGGTTGAAACGCCGCTAGCTTTATCTACAAAGTTTTGAGGGACATCATTTAAATCTTCTCTCGTTTTGTGTAGAAGGAATACATCAGAAGTGCTCACTCCTTTTGTTATAGCGCTTGCAATTGCTATTCCTGTAAAGCTACTACCTCCATTATTATATCTTAAATCCAGAACTAAATAGTTTATATCATTATTATAAAACTCCTGAAGTTTATCTATGATCTCTTTATTATAGTTTGGATTAAATTGGTTATAAAGAATATATCCAACCTTATTTCCATTTACTGTACTTGTTTGACTGAAATAAACAGGGTTTTCATTTATTACCTGAGGAGTTACAACAAATGGAAGTGTTCTGTCTCCGCCCGGAACCATTACTGTTAATGTTATTGGGTTACCAGCTTTAATCGCCTCTGACATTAAAGTTTTAGCATCATCTACACTCTTTGGCTCATCGCCATTCACTTTAGTTATAATATATCCTCTTTTTAGGTCTGCAGTCGCAGCGCTGGTATTTGGTTTTACATAATATATTATATAATATATTTTGTTATCAGTCTGATAGTGATTGATAGCATATTCAAAACCGATATCAAATGAAGTTTGGCTTGCTGTGGTATTCCATAGTCTTGAGATATAGTCTGTTGAGTTTTTTACTTGGGCAAAATATTCTTCAGGTCCAAGCTTATTATCTACGTTCGTAGGTACATTCCATAGGTAATTTTCTTGAAATTTCTCGTATATCCATGCACTTACTTCATTGGTAGGAGTAGTTGATCCTCCTCCGCCTGTCTCAGGTTTGTCGCTTTCACATGATGTTGCAAACAGGATACTGAATATACCGATTGCTAGTGCAAATAAATTCTTTTTCATTTTCTCCTTATTATTTTTAATATATTTTTGTTGTACTGCAAAATTACGTATTTAATTTATTTTTACCAAATTAACTCGCCTTTCCCTTGACGTATAATTTCAGTTTCTTCATTGCTGCAATCTACAATAGTAGAGGCTTCTATGCCTCCGTATCCACCGTCGATAACCAGATCTATATTTTTGTTGTATTTTTCATAAATAAGTTCGGGGTCGGTTGAATATTCGACTACTTCGTCATCATCTTTTATCGAGGTTGTCATTATAGGATTCCCTAACATATTAACAATCTCGCGGATAATATTGTTGTCCGGAACGCGAATTCCGACCGTTTTTCTGTCTTTATATATTTTAGGAAGTGATGAGGTGGTGTTTAAGATAAAAGTAAAAGGACCCGGTAAATTTTTCTTCATCAATTTGAATGTAGAATTATCAACTTTTGCATATTCACTGATATTGCTTAAATCGTAGCAAATAATAGAAAGATTGTTTTTCGCAGGGTTAATTCCTTTCAGCTTGCATATTTTCTCTACAGCCCTTACATTCAGCGCATCGCATCCCATTGCATATACCGTATCTGTAGGATATATGATGAGTCCCCCCTCGCGTAGTACATTGACTACTTTGTTTATTTCTTTAGGGTTGGTATTATCATTATATAATTTTACCAGCATTTTAGTTTTGTCTGTTGGCTACAAATGTAATAAAAGTAAATGAAAAAAGATTCATTCCCATCTTGTTAGTAATATTTGATAACGTATTTTCCGGTCTCAATTTAAAAGATGTACGACAAGGGTTTAAAATAATATTGAAAAAAGACAAAAATGTGAACATTACCCGCGTAATGTGTTTTGATTTATGGAATGTTTAATTATTTTTACGTCCCGAGAATATAGATACCATCTAATATCGAATAAACAAAACAAATCTAATATACCTTAAAAATTATGAGTTTAAAAATTATTGTATTAGCTAAGCAAGTTCCGGATACACGCAATGTGGGAAAGGATGCGATGAAGGCTGATGGAACGGTAAACCGTGCTGCTTTGCCTGCCATCTTCAATCCTGAGGATCTCAATGCATTGGAACAGGCTCTGCGTTTGAAAGATGCTTATCCCGGATCAACAATTACTTTATTAACAATGGGACCCGGACGTGCTGCCGAGATTATCCGCGAAGGATTGTACCGTGGGGCAGACGGAGGCTATTTGCTAACAGACCGTGCTTTTGCAGGAGCCGATACATTGGCTACTTCTTATGCCTTGTCGATGGCAATCCGTAAGATTAAGGATTATGATCTGATTATCTGTGGACGTCAGGCTATTGATGGGGATACGGCACAGGTAGGTCCTCAGGTTGCCGAAAAACTCGGTTTGAGCCAAATCACTTATGCAGAGGAAATACAGGAAGTGAAAGACGGACAGGTGATTGTTAAGCGTAGACTTGAACGTGGTGTGGAAACGGTAAAAGCTCAGCTTCCGATTGTTGTCACTGTAAATGGTAGTGCTCCCGAATGCCGTCCGCGTAACGCTAAGTTCGTACAAAAATATAAACATGCAAAGACTGTTACCGAAAAACAGGATGCAACCATCGATTATACCGAATTATTCAACAAACGTCCATACCTTGATTTGCAGGAGTGGAGTGTTGCAGACGTTGATGCAGATGTTCAGCAATGCGGTCTGTCAGGTTCTCCGACAAAGGTAAAGTCAATCGAGAATGTGGTTTTCCAATCTAAGGAAAACAGAACGATGGAGCCGACCGACGAGGCTATGGATGAGTTGATGAGAGAATTAATTTTAAATCATACCATTGGGTAATAACATAGTAGTCAAGAAGTCAAAGTAGGTAGCGGTTAAACCGCAGTGGTAAGAATATATCTCTTAACTACTTAACTACTTAACTACTTAACTGCTTGTCTCCTTAACTTCTAAAAAAAGAATGAACAACTTATATGTATATTGTGAGATAGAAGACGGCATAGTATTAGATGTCAGTCTCGAATTGCTTACCAAAGGACGCTCATTGGCGAATACTTTGGGATGCAAACTAGAAGCTGTGGCTGTAGGTCATCAGCTCGATGGTATAGACAAACAGGTATTCCCTTATGGAGTGGATGTATTGCATCTTTTTGATGACAGTCGCCTTTATCCTTATACTTCATTGCCCCATACTTCTATTCTGGTAAAATTGTTTGAAGAAACAAAACCTCAGATTGCATTGATGGGTGCAACCAGTATTGGGCGTGATCTTGGTCCACGTGTTTCTTCTGCATTGGGTAGTGGTCTGACTGCAGATTGTACTTCCTTAGAAATAGGTCGCCATGAAGAGAAAAAAGCAAATAAAGTATACGAAAACCTACTTTATCAGATTCGTCCGGCTTTCGGAGGGAATATTGTAGCAACCATTATAAACCCGGATTGCCGTCCGCAGATGGCAACAGTTCGCGAAGGGGTGATGAAAAAAGAGGTTTTCAATCCGCTTCATCAAGGAGAGGTTAAAACTTACAATGTAAGTGAGTATGTATCTGATTCCGATTTTGTGGTAAGCATCATCGACCGTCAGATAGAAAAAAGCAAAACCAATATCAAAGGTTCGCCTATTATCGTTGCAGGTGGATACGGTGTTGGTTCGAAAGAAAATTTCCAACTGTTGCATGATCTTGCTGCCGTTATCGGTGGAGAAGTCGGTGGATCGCGTGCAGCTGTAGATGCCGGATTTACGGATCATGAACGCCAGATCGGACAGACAGGAGTAACCGTTCGTCCGAAGCTTTATATCGCTTGCGGTATTTCGGGACAGATACAGCATATCGCAGGTATGCAGGAAAGTTCTATTATAATTTCGGTCAATAACGACCCAAATGCTCCGATTAATGCTATAGCCGATTATGTAATTACAGGAACTGTAGAGGATGTTATTCCTAAGATGATTAAATATTATAAAAAGAATACAAAATAACTTGGTAGGCTGTTGGTTGTAGACAGTAGACAGCATCCGTATATGGAAATAAGTAAAGATAAAGGATTTGAGAGTTTAATTGTATGGCAAAAAGCACATCAATTTGTGCTGGATGTATACAAGCAAACCAAACTATATCCGAAAGAAGAATTATTCGGACTTGTTTCCCAATATCGGAGAGCTGCAGTTTCAATAGCTGCTAATATTGCAGAAGGTTACGGAAAGAAAAGCCCAAAAGATAAATTGCGGTTTTATAATATTGCAGAAGGTTCAATCAATGAATGTCTTTATTATATTATTCTTTCAAAGGATCTTAACTATATCAGTGAGAAAGATTCCAATAAACTGTACGAAGAATTGATTATAATCAAAAAATTACTTTGTTCATATTGTCAATCCTTATTGAAAAATACATCTGCTGACTACTAACTACCGACTACTAACTACTTAAAATAAAAAAAATGGATAATTACTTTTTAGATAATCCCAGACTAAGATATCATCTGCAACATCCTTTGATGAAGCGTATCGTTGAACTCAAAGAACGCAATTATGCAGATAAAGAAAAGTTCGATTATGCACCGATTGATTTCGAAGATGCGATGGACAGTTACAATAAAGTTCTGGAAATCGTAGGCGAAATCTGTGCAACAACTATAGGTCCTAATGCCGAAGGCGTAGATCATGATGGTCCGACGGTAGAAAATGGACGTGTAACATATGCTCCGGGAACTCAGAAAAATCTGGATGCAGTACGCAAGGCCGGATTGATGGGTATCAGTATGCCACGCCGTTATGGTGGTCTTAATTTCCCGAATGTAGCATACATCATGGCAGCAGAGATGGTGTCGGATGCAGATGCTGGATTCGGTAATATATGGGCATTGCAGGATTGCGCCGAAACGCTTTATGAGTTCGGTAATCCTGAGCAGCATGAAAAGTTTATACCTCGTGTGTGTGACGGTGAGACTATGTCTATGGACTTAACCGAGCCCGATGCGGGTTCGGATCTTCAATCGGTAATGTTGAAGGCAACATATAACGAAGCCGATGGTAACTGGTATCTGAATGGTGTAAAACGTTTTATTACGAATGGAGATTCGGATATTCACCTTGTATTGGCTCGTTCGGAAGATGGAACACGTGATGCCCGCGGACTTTCGATGTTCATCTACGACAAACGTAATGGAGGAGTAGATGTTCGCCGTATCGAAAATAAAATGGGTATCAAAGGTTCACCTACTTGCGAACTGGTTTACAAAAATGCGAAAGTTGAGCTTTGTGGTGACCGTAAACTGGGTCTTATCAAATATGTAATGGCTCTGATGAATGGTGCCCGTCTAGGTATTATGGCGCAGGCTGTAGGATTGAGTGAGGCTGCTTACAGAGAAGGTTTAGCTTATGCACAGGAACGTAAACAGTTCGGAAAAGCGATTATTGAATTTCCTGCTGTGTACGAAATGCTTGCCTTGATGCTTGCAAAAGCTGATGCATCACGTACAATGTTATATGAGACAGCACGTTTTGTAGATGTTTACAAAGCATTGGAAGATATTTCGAGAGAGCGTAAGCTGGAACCAGAAGAGCGTCAAGAAATGAAAAAGTACAGTAAACTGGCTGATGCTTTCACTCCGATGGGTAAAGGTATGACAACAGAGTATGCCAATCAGAATACTTACGACTCTATCCAGATACATGGTGGATCGGGATTTATGAAAGATTATGCTTGTGAGCGTTTGTATCGCGATGCCCGTATTACCAATATCTATGAAGGTACTACCCAATTGCAGGTGGTTGCGGCTATCCGCCACGTCACGACAGGGACATATATTACTCAGATTCGTGAATACGAAGCCTTGGAATATAAGCCAGAATTGGAAGATCTAAAGAAAAGATTGGTAAGCATGACTGCAAAATATGAAGAACTGGTGGCTATCGTTACAGAAGATAAAGATCAGGAATTCTTGGATTTCCATGCCCGTCGTTTAGTAGAATCGGCTGCACATTGTATAATGGGATACCTATTGTTACAAGATGCAACTAAGGAAGAAATGTTCCATCGTTCGGCTGAAGTTTATGTAAGATATGGCGAAGCAGAAGTGAATAAAATGTATTCCTATATTAAAAACTTTGAGCGTAAAGATCTAGGATATTTCAAAATGTAATAAGCTAGGAACACCTTTATATTAAATAAAGCATTAAAATGACCGGGAAACTTCCCGGTCATTTTTTTATTTTAGTTTTTCCGAACTTCAATTATAAATGTTACATTAGCTAGTACTTAAATACTAATATCTATGAAAAGAAACACTATTGTTCTTTATCTTTTTTTGTCATGTTGTATTCTAAATGGACAGGATAAAGAGTATTCCAAGCATGGATTAATAGACAAGTTTAATCAGCTGCAAACAGAAATATCGAAAGCTATATCAGGCAAAAATTATGTAGAAGCAGAAAAGTGTGCTTTTGATTTTTTTAATTTTTACTCAACCCTTTCCTCTCAGAATAAAGAAAGACATATCCAGATTTTGGCAAATAACTACTATCAGTTAGCTTGCATTTATTCCTTACAGAAAGAAAAGGAAAAATCCCTCCTGAATTTTGAAAAAGCGGTTGAGCTAGGTTTTGTCAATTATGCACATGCTGACAATGACAAGGAACTGGATTATATCCGGAGCGAGCAAAAATTTATCACATTAATGGATAAAATAAAACCTCTCGGAGACTATGAGTTTATATTAAGAAATTCAGGCAAATATCAGAGTGGTAGGGATGTTTCCGATCGTCCGATATTCATATACGAAGAAGCGCATAGTATATCTTTACAAAAAGTAAGAGAATATTTTGGGCTAGATTCTATAGCCGGTAATGGGGACGAGTTTTCAAAAATATTTAATATAATGCAATGGGTGCACAGCAGTATACCACATACGGGTAACGGATGGCCTGTGTCTGAGTTAGATGCTATTGATATTTATAATTACTCCAAAGCAAATAGTAAGGCTCTCAATTGTCGTGCACTATCTATCATGTTAAACGAATGTTATCTATCTATGGGATTCAGATCGAGAATTGTAGCCTGCTATCCTAAAAATGAAGATGATTTCGAAAGCCATGTCATCAATACCGTATATTCTACAACTTTCAATAAATGGCTGTGGGTAGATGCTGCTTTTAATGCTTATTTGACAGATGACAATGGGGGGTTATTAAGCATAGCTGAAGTACGTGAACGCTTAAGAAATGGTCAGGTGGTTAACCTTAACAAAGAGGCTAATTGGAACAATATTCCGTGGACTAAAGAAAGGTACTTTGATAATTATATGACTCGATTTTTGTATTGGTTTGAGTGTCCTGTCATTAGTGCTTTCAGTATTGAATCGGACTATAGAGATACCAATACTCAATATATATCACTTATACCGGGAGGGTACACCAGAAAAGAAAATCCTAGAAACAGCTATATAACAACAGATGCTGATTATTTTTGGCAGATTCCGACTACGCCATAGTTTTATAAAATGAAAATGGCTGAAAAAATCTTCAGCCATTTCATGTTTGTATGAAAGAATTGTTTTATTTCTTCTGAATATAATCTTCCACAATAGCCTGTGTTAATCCCATGTTAGAAAATCCTCCATCATGGAATAGATTCTGCATAGTAACTTTGCGAGTTAAATCAGAGAACATAACAATACAGTAATCTGCACATTCCTCTGCACTTGCATTGCCAAGTGGGGACATTTTGCCTGAAAAATCAAGGAAGGAAGACATGCCTCCAATACCTTGTCCGGCAGTAGTCAATGTCGGAGATTGCGAAATTGTATTTACACGCACACCTTTATCTCTTCCGTATACATAGCCGAAGCTACGCGTTATTGATTCTAATAGAGCTTTTGCATCTGCCATGTCATTATAGCCAGTGAAAGTACGTTGAGCAGCAATGTGTGTAAGTGCAATTATAGAACCGCCTTCCGAGATCGCATCCATTTTTTTTGCTACCTGCATCATTTTGTGGAACGAAATAGCCGAAATATCATAGGTCTTATTCAACAATGCATAATCGAGATTATCATAATCGTTACCTTTTCTCATATTAGGAGACATTCCGATAGAATGAAGAACAAAATCAATTTTCCCTCCTAGTATTTCCATTGATTGTGTAAATACATTCTCCAAATCTTCTACGTTAGTAGCGTCAGCTGGAATTACTCTTGAGTTAAGTTTTTCCCCTAATTCGTCCAGTTGTCCCAGACGCAAAGCCATAGCAGTATTTGTTAAAGTGATTGCTGCACCTTGTTCGACAGCTTTTTCAGCTACCTTCCAGGCAATAGACATTTCATTTAATGCACCAAAAACAATACCTCTTTTACCTTTCAATAAATTAAAACTCATTTTATACCAAATTTGTGAATAATCTTGTTTTATATGGAGAACTTTTCCCCGAAAATCGCACAAAATTAGCAAAAATGTGCAATTATATATCTTTTTCTAATTCTTTTTTATTGGAAGAAGCATATATTTATTAGAATATTAACAAAAACGGCTTAAGGTTAAGTGTAGGAATCCAAATAATTAAGACGATATATTTTTGTATTTAATTTTTAATCATTTATCTTTGCAGTCCGAAAAAGAAAGGAGGTTTTGATTAAAACTTAGGAAATATACGACTCATTAAAATATCTTACTTCGTTAAGTAAGATGTATTTTTATTGCAGTAAGTAC
The DNA here is from genome assembly GCA_032477055.1 of Dysgonomonas sp. GTDB lineage: Bacteria > Bacteroidota > Bacteroidia > Bacteroidales > Dysgonomonadaceae > Dysgonomonas_A. The sequence continues at coordinate 312,331 of JAWDXP010000004.1, forward strand.
TGTGACAATTAATCAAAACTAAAATTAAATATTAAAACGAATAATAATTAGAATCATGATAATAGTTCCAATAAAAGAAGGTGAAAACATCGAAAAAGCTTTAAAAAAATTCAAAAGAAAATATGAAAGAACTGGTGTTGTAAAAGAATTGAGACGCCGTCAAGCTTTTGAGAAACCGTCAATTACAAAAAGAAAACAAAAAATACACGCTGTTTACGTACAAAAACTTCAACAATCGGAAGATTAAAAGATTTGTATTTGTAACGATGATTTTATAACTTCGTCATTCAAGGTTGGTAATTGAAGAGAATGACGATAGTTGACAAATATAGAAGTTATCTCCGTTATGAGAAGAATTATTCTTCACATACGGAGATTTCTTATTATACAGACTTGGTTCAGTTTGAGAATTATGTGAAAGCAAACTATCCGGATATTGATCTGTTGACTGTTGACGGGGATATTGTTCGTTCCTGGATAATCTCTTTGATGTCTGAAAAAGTATCGGCTAAATCTGTAAATAGAAAGCTGAGTTCTTTGAAATCATTCTACCGCTTTCTTCAGAAAACAGGACAAATAATAAATAGTCCTTTGAAGAAAATATCGGGACCTAAAGTTAAAAAGCCGATTCCTTCTTTTGTTAATTATACAGAGATGGAGAAAATTCTGGATGATGACCATTTGCAGGAGGATTTTGAGACGTGTAGGGATAAGCTCATATTAGAACTGTTTTATGTTACAGGAATGCGTCGGGCAGAATTAATCGGGCTGAAAGATGTCGATGTTGATCTGAGCGTAGGTAACATATTGGTGACGGGTAAAAGAAATAAGCAACGTATTATACCTATTAGTAAAAATACGATGCAATTAATTAATAAATATCTGGATGTCCGAAATGATTCTTTAGGAAACCAAACGGAAGCCTTTTTTGTTAGAGAAGATGGACAGCCGATGTATCCGATGTTGATTCACCGGATAGTGAGTAGTTCTTTGAAATGGATACCGACATTAGCAAAGGCTAGTCCTCATGTTCTGAGGCATTCGTTTGCTACAGGTATGCTTAACAATGGGGCGGACATTAATGCTGTAAAGGAGCTGTTGGGGCACTCGAGTCTTGCTTCGACAGAGATATATACGCATACATCTTTTGATGAATTAAAAAAAATATATGAAAAAGCTCATCCTCGGGCATAAATTTAAAATTATAGGAGGACTTGTTATGGATATAAGAATTCAATCAGTGCATTTTGATGCAACAGAGAAACTACAGGCGTTTATTCAGAAGAAAGTATCCAAGTTGGAGAAATATTCAGATGATATAATGAGTGCAGATGTTATACTTAAAGTGGTGAAGCCGGAATCTAGCTTAAATAAAGATGTAGCAATAAAACTTAACGTTAAGAATGATGAATTGTTTGCTAGTAAAACAGCCGAAACTTTTGAAGAAGCTGTAGATTTGAGTGTGGATGCTTTGGGTAAACAATTGGCTAAATACAAAGAAAAAGCTCAGGCTAAATAAAAATACCCAATATTTTTTGGGAATTACGGAATTTCTTTCTATTTTTGTCGCCGTTTCACATGAAAACGTAAAATGTGAAGCGGCGATCTTTTTGCTAATAGATTGTTATATGCCTCTTTAGCTCAGTTGGCCAGAGCACGTGATTTGTAATCTCGGGGTCGTTGGTTCGAATCCGACAAGAGGCTCTAAAGAAAAAGCTTTAGTAGAATGATCAAGGGCAGTTACCAAAGTGGCCAACTGGGGCTGACTGTAACTCAGCTGACTTACGTCTTCGGAGGTTCGAATCCTTCACTGCCCACCTACTACGTTGCGATCAGCCTTCCAAGCTGAGGGTCGCGGGTTTGAGTCCCGTCTTCCGCTCTATGCCAATGTAGCTCAGTGGTAGAGCACTTCCTTGGTAAGGAAGAGGTCACGGGTTCAAATCCCGTCATGGGCTCAAAGGAGTTGCTCTAATGCAATACGCAGAGATTGATACTTTTTGATATCAATACTTTTTTATTATAATTACGAAAGAAAATAAGCAATCATTAATTAATAAGTACATTTTTATTATGGCAAAAGAACATTTTAACCGGTCGAAACCACACGTAAATATCGGTACAATCGGTCACGTTGACCACGGTAAAACGACTCTTACTGCTGCCATCACAAAAGTATTGGCAGAAAAAGGTCTTTCTGAAATGCGCTCATTCGATTCTATCGATAATGCTCCTGAAGAAAAAGAACGTGGTATTACAATCAATACATCTCACGTAGAATACGAAACTGCTAATCGCCACTATGCGCACGTTGACTGTCCAGGTCACGCCGACTATGTGAAAAACATGGTTACTGGTGCTGCTCAGATGGACGGTGCTATCATCGTAGTTGCTGCAACAGATGGTCCTATGCCTCAAACACGTGAGCACATTCTTCTAGCTCGTCAGGTAAACGTACCTCGTCTAGTTGTGTTCATGAACAAATGCGATATCGTTGAAGATGAAGAAATGTTAGAACTTGTTGAGCTTGAGATGAGAGAACTTCTTTCATTCTATGAGTTCGATGGTGATAATACTCCAGTTATTCGTGGATCTGCACTTGGAGCTTTGAACGGCGTTGAGCCTTGGGTTAGCCAAGTAATGGAGCTTATGAATGCTGTTGATACTTGGATTCCACTTCCTCCACGTGATGTTGACAAACCATTCCTTATGCCTGTTGAAGACGTATTCTCTATCACTGGTCGTGGTACAGTTGCTACAGGTCGTATCGAAACTGGTATCATCAAAACTTCAGAAGAGGTTCAGATTATCGGTCTTGGATCAGAAGGTAGAAAATCAGTTGTTACAGGAGTTGAAATGTTCCGTAAGATTCTTGACGAAGGTCAAGCTGGTGATAACGTAGGTCTTCTTCTTCGTGGTATTGATAAAGAAGAGATCAAGCGTGGTATGGTGATCACTCACCCAGGTAAAGTAACACCTCACACTAGAATTAAGGCTGAGGTTTATATCCTGAAAAAAGAAGAAGGTGGACGTCACACTCCATTCCATAACAAATATCGTCCTCAGTTCTATATCCGTACATTGGATGTGACTGGAGAGATTACTCTTCCTGAAGGAACAGATATGGTTATGCCTGGTGATAACTTAACAATTACAGTTGAGCTTATCTACCCAGTAGCATGTAGCGTAGGTCTTCGTTTCGCTATCCGCGAAGGTGGACGTACAGTAGGTGCTGGTCAGATTACTGAAATTCTTGAATAATAATATATTCATGCCAACCAAAGTCGGTTGAAATATGCCGGCTTTATTTACGGGTTTAGCTCAGTTGGTAGAGCACTGGTCTCCAAAACCAGGTGTCGGGAGTTCGAGTCTCTCAACCCGTGCAAATCTCATCAAGGGAAATGAAAAAAATAGTTCAATACATAAAAGATTCATATAACGAACTTGTTCACAAAGTTTCTTGGCCAACTCGCAAAGAGCTTACCAGTAGTGCAGTTATAGTCATGATCGCTTCCTTTATTATGGCTTTGATTGTATTTGGTGTTGACTCTGCATTCGAGTGGGCATTGAAATATTTCTATGGTCTTGTCTAACCCTCAAACTCATTAACATGACTGAAATCGAAAAGAAATGGTATGTTTTACGTGCCGTTAGCGGAAAAGAAAATAAAGTCAAGGAATATCTTGAGTCGGAGATCAAAAAGACAGATTTAGGAAAATATATTTCTCAAGTTCTCATACCTACCGAAAAAACGTATATCATGCGTAACGGGAAAAAAGTTCTTAAAGAAAGAGCTTATCTTCCTGGCTATATATTGATAGAAGCAGCTTTGGTGGGTGAAGTTGTGCATGAACTTCGCAACATAAATTTTGTTGCCGGTTTTCTTCCTGACACTAAGAATCCGCAACCATTAAAGCAATCTGAGGTGAATCGCATCTTAGGCACAATGGATGAGTTGGAAGAACAATCAGAAGAAATGGATATCGAATTCATTGTAGGTGAGACAGTGAAGGTTACCAACGGACCATTTAGTGGTTTTTCTGGTATTATCGAAGAAGTAAATGCAGAGAAAAAGAAACTAAAAGTGATGGTGAAGATATTCGGACGGAAAACTCCGCTCGAATTGAATTACATGCAAGTCGAAAAAGAACAATAAAAGTTGGTTACGCATTTTTAGGGTTCTTCTTTAAGTTTTAAACAAAAACTAAAAATTTAAAACAAAAATGGCTAAAGAAATTGCTGGACAATTAAAACTACAAATTAAAGGCGGTGCAGCAAATCCATCTCCTCCTGTAGGACCTGCTTTAGGTTCGAAAGGTATTAATATCATGGATTTTTGCAAGCAATTTAATGCCAGAACTCAAGACAAAGCAGGAAAAGTATTGCCAGTGGTAATTACTTACTATGCTGATAAGTCATTTGATTTTATAATCAAAAATCCTCCTGTTGCAGTTCAACTATTAGAGCTTACTAAGCTTAAGAGTGGTTCTGCTGAGCCAAATCGTAAAAAGGTGTCTGAAATTACTTGGGAACAAGTACGCGTTATTGCAGAAGACAAAATGAGCGATTTGAATTGCTTTACAGTAGAATCTGCAATGAGAATGGTTGCAGGTACTGCCAGAAGTATGGGGATCACTGTAAAAGGGGCTTTCCCTGAAGTACAATAACTAAACTTCAATTTAAAGAAATGGGTAAACTTACTAAAAATCAAAAGTTAGCTTTCAGCAAAATTGAAGCAGGGAAATCTTATACACTTAAAGAAGCTTCAGATCTTGTTAAAGAGATTACTACTTCGAAGTTTGATGCATCAGTAGATATTGATGTTCGTTTAGGTGTTGATCCACGTAAAGCTAACCAGATGGTGAGAGGTGTTGTATCTCTTCCTCATGGAACAGGAAAACAAGTCAGAGTTCTTGTATTATGTACACCGGACGCAGAAGCTGCTGCTAAAGAAGCAGGTGCTGACTACGTTGGACTTGACGAATATATTGAAAAGATAAAGGGTGGTTGGACAGATATCGATGTGATTATCACTCAACCAGCTATCATGGGTAAAATCGGTGCTCTTGGTCGTGTATTAGGACCTCGTGGTCTTATGCCTAATCCTAAGAGTGGTACTGTGACAATGGATGTTGCAAAAGCTGTAACGGAAGTGAAAGCCGGTAAGATCGATTTTAAAGTTGATAAAACAGGTATTATCCATGCTTCTATAGGTAAAGTATCTTTTTCTGCTGATCAGATCAAAGATAATGCGAAAGAGTTTATCAATACGCTTATCAAATTGAAACCATCGTCGGCTAAAGGAACTTATGTGAAAAGTGTATTTCTTTCTAGCACCATGAGTCCGGGTGTGAAGATCGACCCTAAATCAGTTGATGAAAATTAATTAAAACCACGGAATTATGAGAAAGGAAGATAAAAGCACGATCATAGAAACTATCTCGGCTACAATAAAAGAATATGATAACTTTTATTTGACGGATATCTCTACTTTAAATGCTGCCAAAACTTCTGAGTTAAGAGCAGAGTGTTTCAAGAGTGATATCAAGCTGATGGTAGTGAAAAATACCTTATTAGGAAAAGCTTTGGAAGCTATTGATGGTGATTATTCTGAATTAGCTCCGGCTTTGAAAGGAAATACTGCTATCATGTTTTCTAATGTAGCTAATGCTCCTGCTAAACTTATAGATAAATATAAGAAAGAAGGCATTCCTGCGCTTAAAGCGGCTTATGTACAAGAAAGCTTTTATGTTGGTGCAGAGAATTTATCGGCATTGGTTAATATTAAGAGTAAAAACGAACTTATCGGAGACGTTATCGGATTGTTACAATCTCCTATCAAGAACGTTGTTTCTGCTCTTCAATCGGGTGGTAATACCATCCACGGAGTACTTGAGACTCTATCAAAAAAATAATTTTATCAAAGAAGTAATAACAATTTTAATACATACAAAAAATGGCAGACGTAAAAGCTATTGCTGAACAACTAGTAAATTTGACAGTTAAAGAAGTTAGCGAACTTGCTGAAATCCTTAAAACAGAATACGGTATTGAGCCAGCTGCTGCAGCTGTTGCTGTTGCCGCTCCTGCTGCTGGTGGTGCTGCTGATGCAGCTGAAGAGAAAACATCTTTTGATGTTATCTTGAAATCTGCAGGTGCACAAAAACTTGCAGTAGTTAAAGCTGTGAAAGAACTTACAGGTTTAGGTTTGAAAGAAGCAAAAGACATCGTAGATGCTGCTCCTTCTGAATTGAAGAAAGGTGTAACTAAAGATGAAGCTGACGCATTGAAAAAACAATTGGAAGAAGCTGGAGCTGAAATTGAACTTAAATAAAACAAAAAGATCCTGTTTATCAGGATGTTGGTTGAGAACCTTCTGAAAAAGGAGGGTTCTTGACCTTTTTGCGTCAAAAATAATTAGTTCAAAAAAATTGAGTATTCCATATGTCTTCAACTACAAAAAATCAAAGAGTCAATTTTGCTTCAATTAAAAATCCACTACACTACCCCGATTTTCTTGAAGTACAATTAAAGTCGTTTAGAGACTTTTTACAGCTTGATACACCACCTGAAAAAAGAAAAAAAGAAGGCTTATATAAAGTTTTTGCTGAAAATTTTCCGATTGCAGATACTCGAAATAATTTCGTTTTAGAGTTTTTGGACTACTATATCGATCCTCCTCGCTACACTATCGAAGAATGTGTGGAAAGAGGTTTAACATATAGTGTACCTCTTAAAGCGAAATTAAAACTTTACTGTACTGATCCCGATCATGAGGATTTTGATACAGTAATTCAAGATGTATATCTTGGACTGATTCCATATATGACCGAAAAAGGAACTTTCGTCATAAATGGGGCAGAGCGTGTTGTAGTATCTCAGTTGCACAGATCTCCGGGTGTGTTTTTCGGTCAGAGCTTGCACGCTAACGGAACAAAACTTTACTCTGCACGTATTATTCCTTTTAAAGGATCATGGATCGAATTTGCAACGGACATCAATAATGTCATGTATGCATATATCGACCGTAAAAAGAAATTGCCGGTGACTACACTTCTTAGAGCAATAGGCTTTGAGAGTGATAAAGATATTCTTGAAATATTTGATTTAGCCGAAGAGGTTAAGGTGAATAAGCAAAATCTGAAAAAAGTTGAAGGACGTCGTCTTGCTGCACGTATTCTTAAGACATGGATGGAAGATTTTGTCGATGAAGATACCGGTGAGGTAACTTCTATCGAGCGTAATGAGGTTATTATTGAACGTGAAACAGTTCTTGAAAAAGAACATTTGGACGAAATTCTTGAGTCTAATGTAGCTTCAATACTCTTACACAAGAGTAGTTCAAATGCATCTGATTATGCTATTATCTATAACACTCTACAGAAAGACCCGAGTAACTCGGAGATTGATGCTGTACGTCATATTTATCGCCAACTTCGTAGTGCAGAGCCTGCGGATGATACTAGTGCACGTGAGGTTATCAACAGCTTGTTTTTCTCTGAAAAACGTTACGATTTAGGGGAAGTAGGACGTTATAGGATTAATAAGAAATTAAATCTGAATACAAGTGACGACATTCGTGTCTTAACTAAAGAAGATATAATTGAAATCATTAAATACTTAATTGAGCTTATCAACTCGAAAGCTATCGTTGATGATATTGACCACTTAAGTAACAGGCGTGTACGTACAGTTGGTGAGCAACTTTACAACCAATTCGGTGTAGGTCTTAACCGTATGGCACGTATTATTCGTGAAAGAATGAATGTTCGCGACAATGAGGTGTTTACGCCGATCGATTTGATCAATGCGAAAACTATTTCATCTGTTGTTAATACATTCTTCGGAACGAATGCATTGTCTCAGTTCATGGATCAAACCAATCCATTGGCAGAGATTACGCATAAGCGTCGTATGTCGGCACTTGGGCCTGGTGGTCTTTCCCGTGAAAGAGCTGGTTTCGAGGTGCGTGACGTTCACTATACTCACTATGGACGTTTGTGTCCGATCGAGACTCCTGAAGGTCCGAATATCGGTCTTATCTCTTCTCTTTGTGTATATGCAAAGATTAACGATTTAGGATTTATCGAAACTCCTTATCGTAAGGTTGCTAACAAAAAGGTAGACTTATCTGATGACGGTGTTGTCTATTTGGCGGCAGAAGAGGAAGAAGACAGAATCATTGCACAGGGTAATGCACCTCTTAATGATGATGGAACATTTATCCTTAAAAGGGTAAAAGCGCGTCAGGATGCTGATTATCCCGTGGTTTCACCAGATGAAGTAGAGTTGATGGACGTATCTCCTACGCAGATTGCATCTATTGCTGCGTCTTTGATTCCTTTCTTGGAACATGATGATGCGAACCGTGCATTGATGGGATCCAACATGATGCGTCAGGCAGTTCCATTGTTACGTACCGAGGCTCCTATCGTAGGTACAGGTATCGAAGGTCTTTTGATTAAAGATTCACGTACTCAGATTGTAGCAGAAGGTGCAGGTGAAGTAGTATATGTAGATGCTAGCACTATTAAAATTAAATATGATCGTACCGAAGACGAAGAATTCGTAAACTTCGATAATGCGATAAAAACATATTATATTCCTAAATTCAGAAAGACTAACCAGAATACGACTATTGACCTTCGTCCTACTTGTTCGAAGGGTGATAGAGTAGAAGAAGGAACAATCCTAACAGAAGGTTATTCGACTGAAGGTGGAGAACTTGCTATCGGTAAGAACCTGAAAGTAGCATTCATGCCTTGGAAAGGGTATAACTTCGAGGATGCGATCGTATTGAATGAGCGTATCGTTCGCGAAGATATCTTTACTTCGGTTCACGTAGAAGAGTTTTCTCTTGAAGTGCGTGATACAAAACGTGGAGTTGAAGAATTGACTTCTGATATTCCTAACGTAAGTGAAGAAGCTACTAAGGATCTTGATGAGAGAGGTATTATCCGTATCGGAGCTCGTGTAGGTCCCGGTGATATCCTTATCGGTAAGATCACTCCTAAGGGTGAATCTGATCCTTCTCCTGAAGAAAAACTTCTTCGTGCTATCTTCGGTGATAAAGCCGGTGATGTGAAAGATGCTTCATTGAAAGCTTCTCCTTCATTGAAAGGTGTTGTTATCGGAACTAATTTGTTCTCTAAAGCAACTAAAAAAGGTAAGACAAAACTTTCGAGCAAAGCTTTGCTTCCTAAATTAGATGAAGAGTACGAAGAAAAAATGGCTAAACTAAAAGGTGTTTTAGTTGACAAGCTATTGGTTCTTACAGAAGGAAAAACATCTCAGGGTGTTAAGGATTATTTGAATACAGACGTGATTGCTAAAAGTGCGAAGTTTACAAAATCAGCACTTGATAGTATTGATTACGAATCTATTCAGGTGAGTAACTGGACTTCGGATGAGTACAAAAACGGACTTATCAGAGATGTTATAGTTAACTATCTGCGTAAATATAAAGAACTGGATGCAGAACTGAAGCGTAAGCGTTTCGACTTGACAATCGGTGATGAATTACCATCGGGTATCGTTCAGATTGCGAAAGTATATGTTGCGAAAAAACGTAAAGTTCAGGTAGGTGATAAGATGGCAGGACGTCACGGTAATAAAGGTATCGTTTCGCGTATCGTTCGTCAGGAAGATATGCCTTTCTTACCAGATGGAACAGCAGTAGATATCGTATTGAATCCTCTTGGTGTGCCTTCACGTATGAACTTGGGACAGATTTTCGAAACTGTTTTGGGTTGGGCAGGAAAAGAGCTTGGTGTGAAATTTGCAACTCCTATCTTTGATGGTGCAAGCCTTGATGACCTAAACTCTTGGACGGATAAAGCCGGAGTGCCTCGTTATGGTAAAGCTTATCTTCATGATGGTGGATCAGGTGAGCGTTTCGACCAGCCTGCAACAGTAGGTATTATCTATATGTTGAAACTAGGTCACATGGTTGAAGACAAGATGCACGCCCGTTCTATCGGCCCTTACTCACTTATTACGCAACAGCCTCTTGGGGGTAAAGCTCAGTTCGGAGGTCAGCGTTTTGGAGAGATGGAGGTTTGGGCACTCGAAGCATTTGGTGCGGCTTACATTTTGCAGGAAATCTTGACTATCAAGTCTGATGACGTGATGGGACGTTCGAAAGCATATGAAGCTATTGTAAAAGGTGAACCAATGCCACAACCGGGAATTCCTGAATCATTGAATGTATTGTTGCATGAAATGAGAGGTCTTGGACTTAGCGTTACACTCGATTAATATAACATTAAAGGCTATTAGCTGATAGTTGTTGGCTAATAGCTTTTTATCATATAAAACTAACTCTTTATACAAAAAAATATATGGCTTTTAGAAAAGATAGTAAAGTAAAGAGTAACTTTTCAAAAATCACTGTTAGTCTGGCTTCTCCCGAAGAAATTTTGGAGAACTCGAGCGGTGAAGTTTTGAAACCTGAAACAATTAACTATCGTACTTATAAACCTGAGCGTGACGGACTTTTCTGTGAGCGTATTTTTGGTCCTGTAAAGGATTACGAATGTCATTGCGGAAAATACAAACGTATCCGATATAAAGGTATTGTCTGTGACCGATGCGGTGTAGAAGTTACAGAGAAAAAGGTAAGACGCGAACGTACAGGGCATATTCACTTGGTTGTTCCGGTGGCTCATATCTGGTATTTCCGTTCTTTACCCAATAAAATGGGTTATTTGTTAGGTATACCTACTAAGAAACTTGATATGATTATCTATTACGAACGTTATGTCGTAATACAGGCAGGTATCAAGGAAGAAGATGGTGTTGCTTACAAAGACCTTTTGACGGAAGAGGAATATTTAAATATATTGGATACTCTTCCTGAAGACAATCAGAGACTGGATGATAACGACCCTAATAAGTTTATCGCTAAGATGGGTGCGGAAGCTGTGTATGATCTATTGGCTAGATTGAACTTAGATTCTTTAGCTAATACACTTCGTCACAGAGCTAGTACTGATACGTCTCAACAACGTAAAACAGAAGCGTTAAAACAACTTCAGGTAGTAGAAGCTTTCCGTGGATCGAAAGGTAAGAACCGTCCTGAATGGATGATTGTGAAGATTGTTCCGGTTATTCCACCCGAACTTCGCCCACTTGTTCCGCTAGATGGTGGACGTTTCGCTACATCTGACTTAAATGACTTGTATCGTCGTGTTATTATCCGTAATAACCGTCTGAAAAGACTGATAGATATCAAAGCTCCTGATGTGATCTTACGTAACGAAAAACGTATGCTTCAAGAGGCTGTAGACTCATTGTTTGACAACTCTCGTAAATCGAGTGCCATCAAAACAGAATCGAACCGTCCTCTTAAATCTCTATCAGATAGCTTGAAAGGTAAACAAGGACGTTTCCGTCAAAACCTTTTGGGTAAACGTGTTGACTATTCTGCACGTTCGGTAATCGTCGTTGGTCCTGAGTTGAAAATGCACGAATGTGGTATTCCTCAGGATATGGCTGCAGAGCTTTACAAACCATTCGTTATCCGTAAGCTGATCGAGCGCGGAATCGTTAAAACGGTTAAATCTGCAAAGAAAATTGTAGATCGTAAAGAGCCTGTAGTTTGGGATATTCTTGAACACGTGATGAAAGGACACCCTGTGTTGCTCAACCGTGCCCCAACACTTCACCGTTTGGGTATTCAGGCATTCCAACCTAAGATGATCGGTGGTAAAGCGATACAGTTACACCCACTATCGTGTACGGCGTTCAATGCCGACTTCGACGGTGACCAGATGGCTGTTCACTTACCTTTAGGAAACGAAGCTATCCTTGAAGCTCAAATGTTGATGCTTGCTTCTCACAATATCTTGAATCCGGCGAATGGTGCGCCTATTACGGTACCATCTCAGGACATGGTTCTTGGACTGTATTATATCACAAAAATACGTCCGGGAGCAATGGGTGAAGGATTGACTTTCTACGGTCCGGAAGAAGCTATCATAGCATATAACGAGAAGAAAGTTGATATACATGCTTTGATAAAAATATATGTAAGAGACTTGGATGAGAATGGAGAGGTGACTACAGTGATGAAAGAAACTACAGTTGGTCGTGTTATTGTTAATCAAAATACACCGATCGAAGTAGGATTCATCAATGAAGTTCTTTCTAAAAAATCTCTTCGCGATATTATCGGTAATATCATTAAATTGGCTGGTGTGGCTAAAACTGCACAGTTCCTTGATGATATTAAAGATTTAGGATATACAATGGCATTCCGTGGAGGATTGTCATTCAACCTTGAGGATGTGATCATTCCTGAGGAAAAAGAGACTCTGGTACAACAAGGTTATGAAGAAGTAGAACAGATTATGGGTAACTATAATATGGGATTCATCACTTATAACGAACGTTACAACCAGATTATTGATACATGGACTCACGTCAACTCTAAGTTGTCTAACATCTTGATGAAGCAACTTTCGGAAGATAACCAAGGATTCAATTCTGTATATATGATGTTGGATTCGGGAGCCCGTGGTTCTAAAGAGCAGATCCGTCAGTTATCAGGTATGCGTGGTCTTATGGCTAAACCTCAGAAGAGTGGGGCAGAAGGTGCTCAGATTATTGAGAACCCTATCCTTTCTAACTTTAAAGAAGGTCTGTCGGTGTTAGAGTACTTTATCTCTACCCACGGTGCGCGTAAAGGTCTTGCCGATACCGCTTTGAAAACAGCCGATGCCGGATATCTTACACGTCGTCTTGTTGACGTATCACAAGATGTGATTATCAACGAGGAAGACTGTGGAACATTACGCGGACTTGTTTGTACGGAGTTGAAAAACAACGAAGAAGTTGTTGCTTCTCTTTACGAACGTATATTAGGACGTGTATCTGTTCATGATATACAACACCCACAAACAGGTGAAGTTATCGTAGAAGCAGGAGAAGAAATTCGTGAGGATGCTGCTACTCTTATTCAGAATTCACCGATCGAGCGTGTAGAAATACGTTCGGTATTGACTTGTGAATCTAAGAAAGGTGTTTGTGCTAAATGTTATGGACGTAACCTTGCAACAGGACGTATGGTTCAAAAAGGAGAGTCTGTTGGTGTTATTGCTGCTCAGTCTATTGGTGAGCCGGGTACACAGCTTACACTTCGTACATTCCACGTTGGGGGTATCGCTTCTAATATTGCGACAGAAAGTAGTATCGTTACTAAATATGATGGTATTCTTGAGATTGACGACCTTCGTACAGTAGATGCAGTTGACGAAGCTGGTAAGAAGGTGCAAATCGTTGTTAGCCGTTTGGTTGAACTTCGAATTGTCGATCCTAATACTAAAATCGTATTGGTTACACATAATATACCTTATGGTTCTAAACTTTATTTCAAAGATGGTGCAACCGTTAAGAAAGGCGATATTATCTGTGAATGGGATCCGTTTAATGCTGTTATCATAACAGAAGCAACAGGTAAGATTAAGTTCGAGAATGTAATCGAGAATGTAACTTACAAAGTTGAATCTGATGAGCAAACAGGTCTGAAAGAAAAGATCATTATCGAATCTCGTGACAAGACTAAAGCTCCTGAAGCTCATATCTTGGATGAGAAAGGCAATACAATCAAAACATACAGTTTACCGTTAGGTGCTCACGTTGTGAAAGACGAAGGCGATACTATCAAGGCGGGTGATGTTCTTGTGAAGATTCCTCGTGCCGTTGGTAAAGCGGGTGATATCACCGGAGGTCTTCCTCGTGTAACTGAGTTATTCGAGGCGCGTAATCCATCTAACCCTGCTGTGGTTTCGGAAATTGATGGAGAGATCACATTTGGTAAGATCAAACGTGGTAACCGTGAAGTTATCGTTACTTCTAAAATAGACGAAGTTAAGAAATACCTTGTGCCATTGTCAAAACAGATTCTTGTACAAGAAAATGACTTCGTTCGTGCCGGTATGCCATTGTCTGATGGTGCAACTACTCCTTCTGATATCTTGGCTATTATGGGGCCTACAGCTGTTCAGGAATACATTGTAAATGAAGTACAAGATGTATATCGTTTGCAAGGTGTGAAAATCAATGATAAACACTTCGAAGTTATTGTACGCCAAATGATGCGTAAAGTAGAAGTTGTGGATCCGGGAGATACACGCTTCCTAGAGCAACAGGTGATCGATAAGCACGAAGTAATGGAGGAAAACGATCGTATCTGGGGTAAAAAAGTAGTTGTAGATGGAGGAGATTCATCGACATTCGAACCTGGACAGATTGTGACAGCCCGTAAACTTAGAGATGAAAACTCTATGTTGAAACGCCGCGACCTTCGTCCTGTTATCGTACGTGACGCTGTTCCTGCAACAGCTAATCAGATACTTCAGGGTATTACACGTGCTGCTCTTCAGACTCAAAGCTTCATGTCTGCGGCTTCGTTCCAGGAAACAACTAAGGTCCTTAACGATGCAGCCATCAATGGTAAAGTAGACAAGTTGGAAGGTTTGAAAGAGAATGTAATCTGTGGACACTTGATTCCGGCAGGTACAGGTCAGCGCGAGTTCGAAAAACTGGTTGTAGGTACGAAAGAAGATTTCGATCGTGTAATGGCTAACCGTAAAACAGTGGTTGATTTTGATAGTGTAGAATAATATATATTCGAACATAATTAATAAAAAGAGGCTTTATTTAAAGCCTCTTTTTATTTTTAGTATTTTGCGAAAAAACTGATTTCGGGATGTAAGTTTTCTTTTAAACCTGCGACTAATAAGATAAAGCAATAAAGACGAATGAACGATTTGGAGCAAGAGAAAATATTTGTAGATATGATCCATAAATATGAAAGGGTCATTTATAAAGTATGCTCGTTTTATGTTTCGGATGAATATCCTATGGGAGATCTTTATCAGGAGGTTGTATACAACCTGTGGAAAGGATATCCCAAATTCCGAAATGAATGTTCCGAGTCGACATGGATATACAGGGTTGCTCTGAATACATGTATTTCCGGAATGAGGAAAGAAATACGCAAACCGGAGAATGTCTCATTGACTTTAATCGAAAGTGTTTTTATTGAGCCGGATAATATTAAAGAAGATAATATTAAGGAAATGTACCGCATGATTTATGAGCTAAAAACTTTGGAACGTGCTATAATACTACTTTATCTGGAAGAAAAATCCTATCAGGAAATTGCAGACATAATGGGATTGACGGTAAATAATGTAGCAACTAAACTGAACCGGATAAAAGCTAAATTGAGAAAAATGTCAGGTAATTAAATGCTGATTTATGGAACTGGATGAATTAAGAAATACATGGTCGATCTTAGATAAAAAACTCGAGGAAAATAATTCTCTCAATGATCGTATCATAAAGGAGATGTTACACAGTAAAAGTAATAAGTCTTTGGGAAAACTTTTGGGCTATGAGATGTTTGGATTTGTGGTCACATTATTGATGCTGCCTCTTATATTATATCTGTTATTTAAGTCACATCTCAGAGAATCGAATGTTGGTTTTGCTTTTCTTGTATTTATGTCTATAGCCGATTTGATATGTCTCACATGGCAAGGTATGAAGATTATTTGTCTGATGAAAGTTGATTTTACAGAAAAAGTGAGTCAGAATATTCGGTTAATCAATACATATAATATTGGTATAAAACGTGAAAAATTAGTGATTCTCTTCTTTATTCCTGTAGTGTGTTTTTTCTGCAATTATTTATTTGCAGAATATCTTATGGATATTTTTCTCTGGATTTTTATGTCTTGCTTATTTTTCATTACAATAATATTTACTTACTACCAATATAAAAGGATATACGATAAAAACATAAAATCGATACTTCAAAGCTTGGAGGAGTTGAAAGAACTGGAAGAGTAGAAAAGTCATTTTGTTGTGCTGTTGGTGATATGATGTCTAGAATGTTGAAAAAAATGATGTAATTGTATTTTTTTATGATTATTTTTTTGAATTTTAGAATAATTTGCTATCTTCGGCTAATCTTAAACTTTAAACAATTGCTATTATGAAAAGATCACTTTTTACAATTCTACTTTCTCTTTTTGTTATATTTTGTGGCACTAATTTGTATGCCCAATATAGATATCCCACAACAATTCCTTGGAAGACTATTAAACCACCTACATGGTTTGAGGTTCAGATAATATATCATGGTGGTAATCATTTTTCAGGGAGAGGATTAGGACAAGATGGTATTACAGCTAATAATCATTATTGGGTGGTCGAAAATGGAACTATTATTGGCTCCAGCCATGAAGAGAATGTATTTATTACACGAAAGGATTATTCAAAAAAAATGAATATTATGTATTGGGGAAGTTCTGCACGTACTAATCAATCCGCAACTATTTATCTTGAAATACCTAAAAATAGGGATTCACCGTCGCCTGGTTTAACCCCTCCGGGAAATAACGATGGAGCTATAGATTTTTAATGAAATATAATTGTATAATAAGACCTCGGATTGGAAACGATTCGGGGTCTTATATTTTTGTATTATTTTTGTAGTCCAATTTAATAGAAATGAGTAGAAAAAAGAAGTCGTTACCTCTTATACCATCAGTAGAGATAACAGATATAGCAGCCGAAGGAAAAGCTATTGCTAAAGTGGATAATATGGTTGTGTTTATTCCCTATGTTGTACCGGGAGATGTGATCGATTTGCAACTAACCCGTAAAAAGAATAAATACGCTGAAGGAAAAGCCGTACGAATAGAGAAATATTCGGATAAAAGGGCAGAAGCTTTTTGTGAGCATTTTGGAATATGTGGCGGTTGTAAATGGCAAATATTGCCTTATGAGGAACAGTTGAAGTATAAGCAACAACAGGTCGAAGACAATCTTACCAGAATTGGTAAAATAGACTTACCTGATGTAATGCCTATACTGGGATCGGAGAAAACAGTATTTTACCGTAATAAGCTGGAGTTTACTTTCTCAAATAAAAAATGGCTGACACTGGAGCAAATACAATCCGGAGAAACGTTTGATAATATGAATGCGGTGGGATTCCATATTCCGGGAATGTTTGATAAGGTATTAGATATAAATAAATGCTGGTTGCAGGATGATATATCTAATCAGATAAGAAATTTTATCCGCGAATATAGTTATGAGAAAGGGTATACTTTCTTTGACCTGAGAAACAGAGGAGGTCTTCTGCGAAATATGTTTGTTCGTACATCGACTACAGGCGAGTTGATGGTTATTGTTGTGTTTTATGATAATATGAGAGTAGAAAGGGAAGATTTGTTAGATGCGGTTGCAAATAAATTTCCTCAAATAACTTCTTTATTATATATCATTAATGAAAAAGCCAATAATACGATCACAGATCAAACTGTATTGACATGGAAAGGCTCGGATTCTATCTTTGAAGAAATGGAAGGGCTGAAATTTAAGATAGGTCCTAAATCCTTTTATCAGACTAATAGTGAGCAGGCATATAACCTATATAAGATAACGCGTGATTTTGCCGGTCTGACAGGAAATGAATTGGTTTATGACCTTTATACAGGAACGGGGACTATTGCGAATTTTGTCGCTCGCCAAGCTAAAAAAGTAGTCGGAATAGAATATGTGGAGGATGCAATAGAAGATGCAATTTTCAATTCCGAGAACAATGGGATAGGAAATACGTTATTCTATGCAGGGGATATGAAAGATATCCTGACTCAGGATTTTATTAATGAGCATGGTAAGCCGGATGTAATTATAACCGATCCTCCCCGTGCCGGAATGCATAACGATGTAATAGATGCTATCCTCTTTGCAGAGCCGGAGCGTATTGTGTATGTAAGTTGTAATCCTGCGACACAAGCTAGAGATTTGAGCCTGTTGGATGTTAAATATAAGGTCGAAAAGATACAGCCGGTAGATATGTTCCCCCATACACATCATGTGGAGAATGTTGTTCTGCTGGTGAAGAAATAAAATATATATAAAATACAAACATTATGATTATAAAGCATTTTACAGATAATGACTTGTACAAGTTCTCTGTAATGATGGCTATACAGAAACTTTATCCGTGGGCATATGTCCGGTATGAATTTATCAATAGAGGTCATACCCTGTTCCCTGAAGGATTTGCGGAAAGATTGAAAAAAGAGGTGGCTGCTATGTCCACTCTTAAAATGACAAAGACAGAAAAGAAATATATAGAAAAGCGTTGCTATTTCTTCGATCCTGCTTTTATCGACTTTTTGGAAGGTTATCAGTATGATCCCGAAGAGGTTCATATATCACAGGAGGGGGGAGACCTGAAAGTGTATATAGAAGGCTATTGGTACCGTACTGTATTGTGGGAAGTGCCGCTTATGGCAATTATTTCGGAATTGTATTTCGAAATGATGGGAGCAGTACCTCAGAATGTAGAAGAAAAGGCAAAACAGAAAGCTATAGGATTAACGGAATTAGATGCCGATTATTCCGATTTTGGTACACGTCGCCGTTTTTCTTTCGATGTACATGATAAAGTTGTTGGAGTTCTGAAAGAAAATTCAGGAGAATATTTTAAAGGTACAAGTAATATGTACCTTGCAATGAAATACAATACAACTCCTATCGGGACAATGCCTCATGAGTGGTTTATGTATCATGGCGCATTGTTTGGTTATCGTGCAGCTAATATGAAAGCCTTGGAAGCTTGGGTAGATGTTTTTCAGGGTAGTCT
Organism: Dysgonomonas sp.; assembly: GCA_032477055.1. Taxonomy (GTDB): domain Bacteria; phylum Bacteroidota; class Bacteroidia; order Bacteroidales; family Dysgonomonadaceae; genus Dysgonomonas_A. Next base: position 331,001 of record JAWDXP010000004.1, read on the forward strand.
AGGAATTACTTTGACAGATACTTATACAACCGATTCGTTCTTCGATTCGTTCAGTTTAAAACAAGCTAAACTATTTGATGGAGTGAGATGTGATAGTGGAGATGTACTTGAGTTCACCGATAAAGCTATTAAATTTTATACCGAAAATAGGATAGACCCGACATCGAAAACCATCGTTTATAGTGATTCTTTAAATCTGGATGAGGTGAAAAGAATTAAAGATTACGTAAAAGGCAAAGTGCATGATACATATGGTATTGGTACTTATTTTACGAATGATGTGGGTGTAAAGCCTCTTAATATTGTAATAAAACTGTCGGAGGTAAAGCCGAATAAAAAGGTTCCTTTCTTACATGCTGTAAAGCTGTCGGATGTTGCTGGCAAGCATACAGGTAACGAAAAAGAGATCGAAATAAGTAAATTGACCTTAGGAATTGAATAATAAAAAAGGCTTCTTAAAAAGAAGCCTTTTTTATTCGCCATATATATTTTTATTAATCCATCTCTGTTTCTACGACTCCATCCCAGTTATCGTTAATAACCAGATTGAAATCTCCATTTTTTCTACCCATTAGGCTTCCGGTATATCTTAGTATTTTATTGGATTGAACTTTGACACCTGAAGCAACTAATCGCATAGATGTATCGAAAGGAGATATCATATTGTTCAATCTTCCTGATGTCGAAAGTTGGATGTATAAGTCTACACTAGATATATTATGATTAGCAATTACGTTTGTCGGTAAACAATACAAGGAGATAGGGTTCATTTGATTGAAATCCTCTTTCTTTATACATATTTTATTTTCCTGTTCATCCGTTAAACCACCTGTTTGCAGAATTGCAGAACCTTCGGTAATATATTGTTGAGGATTGTCACTCATATATAAGCCGCTAGGGTAAACTATCTGCCAATTGGAAAGTAGAGTTGTACTCATCAGAGTAGGGTACATGGTTAAAGTGTTGGACGGTATATTAGCAGCGTCGTCTATTATAATTTCAATTTTCCCTACAATTCTTTTTAAATTAATTTGCTCCAACAGAGGCTTATCTGATACAGTAATATTTATAGCATCATAATATACATTTTCACTCGTAATGGAGCCTCCCCTTATACTCAATCCTTTGTAATTATTGTGATAATTACTCATTTTGACTTTTTCCTGATCTGATCCTACCATTGCTAAAATGTATTCACCGGCAGATAAATCAAGTTTTATAATAGGTTTATTATTATCTAGAACGAGAGAGTATTCTTTTATTAAATCCTGGTTTCCGTTTTTATCGAAAATAGCATAATTCAGATACTTTATCCGCTCATAGAGTTGTGCTTCATTTTCGGAAATAGCTTCAGCTGACTGACGTAGATTATCTATCGAAACTTGTACTTCATAAGTAGTAGCCTCTTCTTTATCCGACAAATTACCCTCATTATCGCAGGCATAAAAAGTAAAGACGGAAAGTAATATGGTGAGTATGAATATTTTTTTCATGTCAAATGTTATATTGAATAATTATTCAGTAAATAGATCTCCTTTGATCCGTAATATTTTATTTACTTCAAAGTTTACATCTTTTTTTATTAGCTTCATGAATGCTGTGTTGTCATTTAGCGTAGGTACTAATGTACCATCCTTATCCTCAAACTCAATATATTGTATATCCTGAGTTTTCGAGCCTTGCAGATATAGGTCATATCGTGTTGCCGGAGGTAAAGAACCGGGGTGTGAAGCCATATAAATAGTAGAAGGTAGATATAGGCTTATAGGTGTATTTATATCGATGCCGGAAAATTGGTCTTTATGTATCTTTACACTACTATATGCACTTTCGTTTATTTTATTACCTACTGACAGATAGACACTTTCATAGGGTGCTGTTAGCCGGATATCGGAAGGATAGATCGGATAACCACTTCGAAATATCTCTGCGGTCGTCGTAGATTGCTCTTCTATATAACTTACCAGAATAGGAGTTAGAGTTTCTACATCAGAAGGGATATTTATTATATCCTTTAGATAAATTTCAACCTTTCCAACTATTCTGTGCAGTGATATTTCTTGTTCTATATCCTGATCCGATACCTCGAATGTGAGGGTAGTACCAAATACATCACCATTAATAGCCAGTGGCGTATATTCTGTACGCCTATTAAATTCTCCTATACCGGAAATATCACTTAATGATTTTTTGAAAGGGACTTCTGAAAGTATGATGTTAATTGTATATTTTCCTTTATTGAGTTTTAGATCAATCGTTTGTGGAATGTTTTCTCCTTCAACAACTCTCTCTTCATACCTTGTTTCATTTTCTCTGTATATCTCATAACTTAGATATTTGAACTGATGAGAACTATTACGCAATTCGGGCATATTCTCAATCTCAAGGGAGAAATTGCTAAGGCTGAATTTAACACTACGTGGAATATCTTCTTCAGATACTAAGTTCTGGCTTTCTTCAGAACAAGAATAATTGAGAAAAATTATACAACTCAATACAATGAACCTGACTAAAATCTTCATATTACTATTGCTGTTTTATTGTAAAGAACAAAAATAGCAAAAAGATTAATTTTTGTGAAAAAATGTTCCGGAAATATTACAGGTATTTTTTTATCTGAATTTTTTATCTATTTCATAATCCTCAATGAGAGATATGATAAGCTTCCCGTCAGGAGTATATTTGTGAGAAGAGGAGGCAAACAAGCGGTTGATCATATTCGAGACTTCTTCTTCCGATAACTTTTGCCCATAATTGATAGCACCTGCATAAGCCATTGATAAGGCAAGCGATTCTTGTATTTCGTCCTTCACATCACTGCCCGATTCTATGCTCTTGGTTACCATATTGTGGATAAGCTCCACAGGATTGATATTATCCAGTTCGGAGGGTATTCCATTGATGGCATAAGAATTATTGCCCAAGTTACTCAGGTCAAAACCTACAGCTTCCATTTCTTCTGTCAGATAAGGGATCATGGCAGCTTCTGATGCGGAGAATTCGATTATCTCAGGAAATAGAGTTCTTTGGGAGATACCTTTTTTCTGTTGTATGTTTTGTAGAAATTGGTCAAAAAGAATGCGTATGTGCGCCCTTCGTTGATCGATCATCATTAGACCCGATTTTACAGATGTAATGATATATTTGTTTTTGTACTGATAGTGCAGGTTTACAGAATCGTTGAGAGACTCATTGTTAGTTGAGCTTTCTTCGAATAAATTGTTTGTAACGGGTTCTTTATCAATATTTGTGATTTGGATATCATCACTTTTCGTTTCTTTTTCGAACCCATCGTACAAAGCCTCCCAATTGAACTTAGGTCTACTATAGTTGCCACTTCCTCCTGCCGATTTGAAGGGGTTGTATGCTGGGTCTACATTCACATGTGGACGGCTGGCTGGTATGTCTCCCGAAGTTTGGATTGGAATATCGATAGCTCCTTCCGTATCAAAATCGATAGTTGGTACTTCGTTGAATTTACCTAATGCCTCCTTTACTGTGGCAGCCAGTATCTGCCAGATCGGCTGTTCGTTTTCGAACTTTATTTCTGTTTTGGTAGGATGGATATTAACATCTATAGTATCGGGGTTAACCTCAAGATAAATAAAGTAATGCGGATTTTCTCCGATAGGAATCAATGGCTCGAATGCAGATGTGATAGCCTTCGCAAAATAAGGATGACGCATATATCTGCTATTGACGAAGAAATATTGCAATGCACGGGTTTTGCGTGCGCAATCCGGTTTTCCTACAAATCCATATATTTTAGCTATCGTGGTTTCGATCTCGATAGGTATAAGTTGTTGGCTAAATCCTTTCCCGATAATATTTATAATTCTTTGTTTAAGGCTGGCGGAAGGATATTTGAGTACTTCAATATCGTTTTCGATGAGTGAAAACTCTATTTCCGGATTTACCAGAGCTACGCGCTCCAGTTCAGCCAGAATATTTTTTCTTTCCGTTTCGTTCGATTTTAGGAACTTACGACGGGCAGGGACATTGAAGAATATATTCTTTATGGCAAAATTACTTCCTGTGGGACAAGCTATTTCTTCTTGCTTCTCTACAGCAGAACCGGAGATAAGTAGGTGTGTGCCTATTTCATCATCCTTTCTTTTGGTTTTTAGTTCGATTTGAGATACGGCAGCTATAGAAGGTAAAGCTTCTCCTCTAAAGCCCATTGTAGTAAGTGCAAACAGGTCTTCCGCGGTACGTATTTTAGATGTTGCGTGACGCTCAAATGCCAGTCGGGCATCTGTCGGAGACATTCCTTTGCCATTATCGATAACTTGAATAAGAGTACGTCCTGCGTCTTTTATGATAAGTTGAATCGAGGTAGCTCCTGCATCTATCGCATTTTCTAATAATTCTTTAACAACAGATGCAGGGCGTTGAACAACTTCTCCCGCTGCAATTTGATTTGCAATAGAGTCGGGTAGTAAGCGTATTATATCGTCATTCATCTGTACTTGTTGTTTCTTGGGTTTCTGTTGTGTTATTTTCTTCTTCCGTTTTTTGTATGCCTTGTATATCTGTTTCTTCTACTGTCTCCTCCGGTTTAGTGGATAAGACCTCTTCAACGGCTTGGGTTACCTCAGGTGCTATGGATGTCGCAACAGACTCAATTGCTTGCCTGCGGTTGCCTCGCCTTCGTTGAGAACCTTCACTGCCTTTTTTCTTCACCTCCCTGAAAATGTCATATTTGTCGAGAGGGCGTAAATAGTCGTGCCATTCAAAATCTTTGAGTTTACCTTGGCTGGGTTGTAAATCGGGGATAGGAACCATTTTTCCTGTCGATTTTGGCCATAGTTTAAGTTTTGTGACTTTTCTGTTTACAAAGTCCATAGAAAGATAGCTACTTTCTGTTTGGTTCATGCCTATCAGTGACTTATCTTTCTCTTCGGGATAGAAAATCGACTCGGCATTCCCTTCTACCAGTATATGCTTTATGTCTTTATTTTCGAAGTATGCTTTCAGGTCTCTTCCTTTTAACTGGTTATAATGTAATGAGTCAAAATCCTGAATAGCAAAGGCATTAGGACGAACATGAGCCATTTCCACTGTACTATCATTAAAATACACAGTTATGGTATCACCTAATATTTGTTGATTCTCATTCCATAAAACAGGGTCTCTGTATAGGTGTAGGATAGAATCGCGGCTATTGAATTGGAGCGAGTCACAGACCCCCTGTACATCTGTTCTAAAGAAACGGACTCCGTAATATGCTTTTATTTCCCTATCTAAAGAGTCTGTGATTAGTTTTAGAGTATCGGCATGAATGAAAAGGCTGTCTTTTTGTGAATATTCAATGGCTTGTGCTCTCTTTGTTGCCATTGCATAATCCGTGAGTTCGTTATAGAAGCCATAATCACCTTTGAGGATTACTTTTTTGATAGTATCTTCCATGAACATATTGCCGAATACCTCTCCATATCCCTCTTTACGATGATAAGAGATTGAGTCTCCGACCAAATTCCTGTTTCCTTCTTTATTTACTACACGTGAGCGATCGAGCAAAAGAGACTCTTCGGTCTCGGTATTATACCATCCTCTGGTAGAATATATAAAAGCGCTGTCAGATTCTATAGTTGTAAAGCCCAGTATGTTAGCGATCTTGCTGTCTGTGTTGTACACTAATGTATCTGTATACATTACAAATTTATCATTTGTCAGGATAACGCTGTCACTGAATAGAGCCAGTTTTTTTTGTGGTTCATATTGTCCCCAAAAAGATGTAAGCTCATTCAGAGTATCCACAAGCATACCTCCATCAAAGTAGTAGCCTATATCCTGTACTCTGTCATAATCCAGGCTATCTGTAAATAGTGTAACATTGTCTGTTGTATGCACCAACCGTACATCTTGGCGGATTTTCAGGAATTTAAGATTTCCGTCATACTCAAGATATTTGCCATATAGAAACAAAGTATCGCCTTGCTCTACTCTTACTGTACCGAATGCTTCGAATGTATTGGTTACCTGATCGAGATATGCACTGTCACAATACATATAAGCTCCATCGTGATACAAAACTACATTGTCAATCAGTACCTGTGGGTCAAAACCTTCTCTTTTGTCGAGAATAGATGCCTGTTTCAGTTCCACGACTTTCTTTGCAGGCTGTTGTTGATTGACTGTTGGGAATGAAGGGGATGTACTCTTTGTAACCAGAGCCTGTGCTGATGTGTATATAATGAGTAGGCACAAAATAGCAGCCATATGCATTCTGTGCCTGTCTTTAAAAATGTTTTTTATTATTCTTCTCATCCTGTTGGCTATAAGAAAAGATTCTTATCGCTGCTTGAGTTCTTAAATTAATCTTTGAGCCAGCCCGTATGTTGGAAATCGCAGTGTTTCCAATCATCATTGATCCGGACATACGTAGTTTTTATTTTAGATTGTACCCATTTCTTGAGTACATCCTCTTTCTTCTTGGCTTCTACAATCGACTTCATGACCTGATAGTCATCTGACAGATTTGCCTTATGTGATTCCACACGATTCTTAAGCCTTACCAGTGCAACTGTCTGCTTACCCGAATTATTAAGCATTGTAAATGGTTTTGAAATTTCTCCGACTTTCATTTTATCTACAACTTTGGCTACTTCTTGTGGCAAGTCTTTCATCTCGAAGCGCGAAGTTCCTGAATAGTTACTATACTCGCTTTTGTTTACCATGAGCCCTTTGTTGTTACGGGTATCTTTGTCTGACGAAACATATGAAGCAGCATCTTCGAACGTAAATTTCTTAGCTGATATGTCTTGCATCAATGAGTCCATTCTGGCAGTTGTTTTAGCCAATTCTTCGGTAGGAACTTTTGGTTTCAGCAAAATATGACGAACATTGGCTCTGTCTCCTCTTTTTTCTATAAGTTGGATAATGTGGAAACCGTATTCTGATTCTACAATATTCGAAACTTTTTGAGGATCGGTAAGGGAAAACGCTGTATTAGCAAACTCCGGAACTAACTGTGCCCTACCCATGAATCCAAGTTCACCTCCTCTTTTTGCCGATTCGGTATCTTCCGAATATAAAAGGGCAAGTGTGGCAAAGTCTGTTTCTTTTTTATTTACACGGTCTGTATATTCCCGTAATCTGTTTTTTACAGCATCTATTTCAGCGATAGGAATAGTTGGGTTCATTGTTATTATCTCTACTTCTACAGTCGTAGGGATAAATGGTAAACTATCCTGAGGCAGTTCGGTATAATAGTTTCGTATCTCGGAAGGGGTTAGTTTTACACTTCCTACTATCTTTTGTTGTACGCGGTTTACGATCTCGCCATCACGTACTTGGTCGCGCCATTCTTCTCTTAATTCGCCTACCGTTTTGTTCAGGTATTCTTCTAGTTTTTCCTGAGAGCCTAGCGACGATATCGCATTGTTTATGCGGCGGTCTACAACCCTGTTGATCTCGGCAAAAGGAACATCTATACTATCTACCTTAGCTTGATGCAAAAAAAGTTTCTGAACAGCCAATTGCTCAGGTATGATGCAATAGGGGTCTCCATCGAACTGTTGCCTTTCCAGTTGCATCTGCAACCTGACACCTTCTATCTCCGATTTCAATATGGCTTCGTCTCCTACCACCCATACAATCTGGTCTATGACATTGTCTTGAGCTTTTGTACTTGTGAGAAAAAAGCTAAGTAGACTGAAAAATAATACTGTTTTTCTTAAAATGCTCATTCTGCGAATTTATTAAAAGAGGCGTAAATATAGCAATAATAGCCAGAAATTATGTTACAGATATATCTTAAAAGAAGTTATAGCCTTGTGTTCATTCCTGATTTGGCTTTTCTTCTCTTCCGATATAGTATTGAATGTCACCAGCCGAGACTGCTTTATCGTATAAGTCTTTTTCGAATTGTTTGAGAAACGTTTCCCTATGTTTATTTATTAATATTTCGGTTATTTGAGGCTTGGCATATATGTACGGAGCATTGCTTCCGGCTAGGGCATATTCTTCGATATGAAGAAGATATACATATAATGAGTCCTGAGTCTCAAAGTTTTTATTCGTTTTTACGAACTGGTTGGCATCTGTTATCGGGACAGGTATATTGGATAAAATGTCGTCTATGCTGATCCATCGGTCATAGAAATAGTCGTAGATAACAGTGCTTTGTAAAGACGTTTTCTCAATATTTTCGATAGCAGATTCTTTATTCGATTTGTACCATTGTCTCAAATTGCCTAATTCTGCCGAACTTTTAGGAACTTTTAGAAACAATCCTTTTACCAAACTCGATTCCAGTTTGAAATTGTCCGGATGCTTGTCATAATAATCTTTCAGTTCCTTTTCAGATATTTTTTTTGATAGCTCTTCTTTCAGTAATTGTTCTAAATAGGTGAAGACTGTCAGGGATTGGCGGTACTTTTCCACCATTTCGTCTATTCTCTCTGCGTCTGTTATGTTTTGTTTTGCTTTGTCATAAATGAGTTCTTCATTTATCCACATTTTTATATATGCTTCTGCCGAAGTCGTGCTATCTGCCGAACTCAAACCGTCAGAAACGGCATTTTCCAGGTCAGATTTATACAGGACTTTTTCATTGACAGAAACAATTGGCTCTTTCTCTTTCTCTACATTTGCTTTCCTTTTGGAGTTACAGCTCGCTAAAACCGCAATTATGAGTAAGAAAATAGAATATGTATTTATTGTTTTTATCATTTTTTCTATATCAATCTTTTATACTCTCAAGTACATCCTTGTTTATTTCTATCTTATATTTTTTCAATAAACTATCAGTCCATTGTTTTTCCAATATGCTTTGATAATCATTGACTACTAGCCCCGATACATCATCCAGTTCTTCCGGTTCCGAAATCATTTTTCCGTGTATAGTATATTCGGGATATCCGATGATCTCTTTATCCGTTTTCAGCTTAAATATTGTTTTGTCTACAAAGGCATTCTCTCCCTTTGCCCACAAACCTTTATCGATAGTAATATTTATTTTAGAATCAGTATTCAGATTCTTTCGCAAAATATCTTCTATGTCTTTGGCATTCTTATTTTCTTTGATAAGCTTTTCTGCTTTTTTCAGGATATCTTTATTTGTGGCATGTACTACGTAACCTTTGTATTTCGGAGATTCCCATTTGTATTGAGCCCGATTGTCAGAAAAAAGTTGTTGCAACGATTTGTAGTCTGTTTGGGCTTTTTCCCAAACTTCCCGATTCATTATCTCGAAATAAAGTATGCCATCATAAAACTCATTTGCCAGAAGCCGTACATTAGGGTGTTCGTTAAATAAATCTTGGCGTTTTGCTTCTATTAACCTGTCTAAAATAAAATCTTGAGTTTTGTAATATAAAATATCTGTAGATAATGTATAATTTATCTTGGGGTTTTTCTCGACGAAAAAGGTGAAGTCTTTCACTTTATAAGGCTTATCCTGAACATATAGTAATATATCTTCTTTGATAGGAGCTACCGAATTAAAATAAGAAGAATCTGTCAGGTTGTATTTATGGGCTGCTTGTTCGAGCTGATTATAAGTTTCTTGTACCAGCCTGTAGTTGTATTTATTCTTTAGAATGTTTATTTGCCTTTCTACAAGAATATCGTTTCTGTCATTTTCGGATATTGAGCTGAGGATTTTAGGCTTCATTGTTTCCCAGTCAGAGAAAGATACTCTGCCCAATAATTTGAAAATATGATACCCGTACTCAGCTTCTACCGGTTCTGTTATGTCATCGATTTCTTTTATGCCGAAAAGTAATTGGTCAAAGGCTGGTGTTAAAGGGCGTTGTACACCAAACCAACCAAGATTTCCGCCTCTTTCAGCAGTTGAGCCGTCTACCGAATATTGAAAACATAATTCCTCAAAGCTTTCCCCATTCACAAGCCGTTGATATATCTCTTTAGCTAAATGTGAGACACTGTCTCTTTGTTGTTTTGTCGAACTAGGTTGAGGATATGCCAATAAAATATGAGCAATATTAATTTGTCCTGGGTCTGTTCTCCGGTTGTGGACTTTGATAATTTCATATCCCGTATTAGTTCTTACCGGAGATGTGACGGAATTAACCGGAGTATTGAAAATTTCTTTCTCGAGTACATAAGGAAACGATAGAGAAGTCTTCCAGTTGAGATATCCCGGTATTCTATATTTTCTGGATATGGTATCGTCAGAATATTTTGTAACTAAATCTTCGAATTTTTCTGTCTTTGTTAATTCTTTTACTTTCAGTGCTTTTTGATAGATATCGATAGTGTCTTTCGGCAAATAGCTCTTGCTAGGGTAAGAGATGAATATCCTGCTTATATCAGTGTTTATCTTAAAGCGCTCGTATATCTCTTTCGCCAGTAGTTCGGGAGTTATACTATCTCTAAGGTATGGCTGTTCTAGTTGTTCTAGATAGTCGGAATACTCGTTAATGAAACTTCGCTGCTTGTCTAGTCCTAAGCTCTTTGCTTCTTCGACTTTGACTTTGTAGTTGATATATGAACTAAGAAACTCTTCTTTACTTTGTTTCGAGGCAATGCCATTTTTTGAGTCTTTTTGGTAAGCATACTCAAAGTCCGATTTATAAATAGGAGTTTCGTTTATTTTAAGTAAAACCGGATCGCTTGCCTGTCCGTAACAAGAAATACCGATAATAGTGAGTAGTAGGGACAAATTGAATCTTAATATGCTCATATATGGGATTTAATCTTCGATAATTAGACGGGCAAAGATATTAAGATTTTCCGATATTATTCATATAAGCAGTATATACTATGTGTTGCAACTTTTAAATAATTAACAGTTTATGCTATCATTTTAAAAATATTAATTTTGTCCTTGCTTATGGAGATTTCTATGAATCGGGATATCCTTCGTTTGGCTATTCCCAATATTATTTCGAACATTACCGTGCCCTTGCTGAGTATGGTCGATATGTCTATTGTGGGGCATTTGAGCTTAGAGGTATATATAGGAGCCATTGCTACAGCTACTATTATCTTTAACTTCATGTACTGGAGTTTCTCTTTTCTGAGGATGGGAACCAGTGGTTTTACGGCGCAAGCTTTCGGGGCAGAAGATAATAAAGAGTCTGCAACTATACTGCTCAGGGCATTGCTGATAGCTTTGACTGCCGGGTTATGTATTATTGTCTTTCAGAGATTTATTTTTGATACTGCTTTTCGTATCATACAAGCCAGTGAAGAAGTGAGGTTCCATGCTCACGAATACTTCAATATATACGTATGGGTTGCGCCTGCCGTGTTGGGGATGTATGCTTTCTCGGGCTGGTTTGTAGGTATGCAGGATGCCCGAACCCCTATGTATATAGCCATAGCTATCAATATTATCAATATAAGCCTTAGCCTGTTTTTTGTTTATGGTTTGAAAATGAATATAGAAGGTGTTGCTTTAGGCTCTACTATTGCTCAGCTTTCGGGTTTCATAATGGCTTTCCTGATCTGGTTTTTCAAATACAAAGCTATCCGGTTTCAGATAAATTTTAAACGTTTACTGGATATCAAAGCCTACATTCCTTTCTTTAAGGTGAATACGGATATTTTTATTCGTACGATGCTCCTGATCACTGTTACAACTTTTTTTACGTCCGTTTCTGCTAAAATGGGGAACACAATGCTTGCGGCAAATGCCTTACTGATGCAGTTATTTACATTATTCTCCTATATGATGGATGGCTTTGCATATGCAGCCGAAGCATTGACCGGCAGATTTATTGGGGCAAAGAAGGTAAATCTGTTGGAACAACTTATCAAAGCTCTTTTTAAATGGGGCTTAGGACTTGTCGCTTTATTTACAGTGGTGTATGGTTTCTTTACAGAACAAATACTTGGTTTGTTGACTGACAAAGCGGATGTGATTGCAATATGCAGGGAGTATCAAATGTGGGCACTCCTGATGCCTGTTGCGGGATTTTCGGCATTCTTGTGGGATGGGATTTTTATTGGGGCTACAGCTTCCCGTCAAATGCGCAATTCGATGTTCGTAGCGGCAGCGAGTTTTTTTGCCATATATTATCTGTTATATAATCTGTGGGGTAATAATGCGCTTTGGCTTGCCTTTATAATTTACCTTGCTATGAGGGGGATTATTCAGGCGTTTTTGTACCGGAATATAAGGTCAAAATTGATTTAATAAATTTTATATATGCCCTGCTTTGATGTTACATAACCCTAATTTCAAAGTAATATCAAAAAAACGATTATATTTGCAAAATTAAAATTCCAATATTGAAGAATGAACGAAACTAAAACGCTAGTAAATCATATTATTGCTGCTTGTCAGGAGAAAAAAGCTAAAAACATTGTAACTGTTGATTTGTCAGAATTACCCGGTGCTATTTGTAAATATTTTGTGATCTGTGAAGGGAATACCCCAATACAGGTTTCTTCTATTGCCGAAGAGGTGATGGTAGATGTAAAAAAGAAGACAAAAGAAAGACCTATCACTATGGACGGCTTGCGTGAAGCAAGATGGGTAGGTATTGACTATGGCACAGTTATTGTTCACGTTTTTATTCCAGAATTAAGAGAGTTTTACGATTTAGAACATCTTTGGGAAGATGCGATTTTGGAACAGATTCCGGATGTTGATTAATTGATGAGAATTGAACAATAGAACGGATGAAACGTTAAAACTCTAAGAACAGTAATGTTAAATTAAGAAACTAATAAACGTACTTCCACATTTTATTTATGGAAAACAATAATAACAAAAATCCTCTGTTGAAAGGAGGAAAAGGACCTAAAATACCTATCTCTAGCTTGTGGATATATATTATTGCACTGGCTTCTATTGTAGGGATATACTTTTTCTCACAGGGTGCTACTGTGAAAGAGGTCGCTTGGTCTGATTTTCAACAATATACTCAGGATAATTATGTAGAAAGGATTGTTGTATTCAACAAAAAGAATACACTACAGGCATATATACGTTCCGATGCTGTATCTAAAGTCTTCACTCAGGAGGCTGGCAAGGTTGGTAAAAATCCCTATATTGTAGTAAGTATTCCTTCTGCTGACAAATTTTCCGATTTTTACGACAAAGTAATTGCTACTAATGAATATAAAATTGATGTAAGCTATCAGGATGGTACTGATTTTACGGATATTTTATTAAATATGTTGCCATTCATCTTGCTGATCGGATTGTGGATATATATCATGCGCCGTATGTCCGGAGGTGGTTCCGGAGGCGGAGGCGGAGTATTTAGTGTTGGCAAATCGAAGGCTCAGTTATATGATAAAGGCTCGGATATGAAAGTTACATTTAAGGATGTGGCAGGATTAGCTGAGGCTAAGGAAGAGCTGGAAGAAATGGTCGAATTCTTGAAAAATCCGTCCAAATATACAGAGATAGGGGCAAAAATACCCAAAGGAGCATTACTGGTAGGTCCTCCGGGAACAGGTAAAACCTTATTGGCTAAAGCAGTAGCCGGAGAGGCGGATGTTCCGTTCTTCTCGATGTCCGGTTCGGACTTTGTGGAAATGTTTGTCGGGGTAGGAGCTTCTCGTGTGAGAGACTTATTTAAGCAAGCGAAAGAAAAAGCTCCATGTATCATATTTATAGATGAGATAGATGCTATCGGGCGTGCCCGTGGAAAGAATCCGAATATGGGTTCGAACGATGAGCGTGAGAATACATTGAATCAGTTATTGACAGAGATGGATGGTTTCGGGACTAATAGCGGTGTTATCGTATTAGCTGCAACCAACCGTGCCGATATGCTTGATAAAGCTCTGCTTCGGGCAGGACGTTTTGACAGGCAAATATATGTCGATCTGCCCGACTTAAACGATAGGAAACAAATATTTAAGGTTCATCTTCGTCCGATAAAGATCGATGATTCTGTAGATATAGACTTTTTGGCACGTCAGACACCCGGATTTTCGGGGGCGGATATTGCCAATGTGTGTAATGAGGCTGCATTAATAGCAGCACGTAATGGAAAAAAAGTTGTTCAGGAACACGACTTTACGAGTGCGATAGACCGTATAATAGGAGGTCTGGAGAAGAAAAGTAAAGTTACGACGTTGAATGAACGAAAAACGATAGCTATTCACGAAGCAGGTCATGCTACGCTAAGTTGGTTCTTGGAACATGCAGACCCATTGGTGAAGGTAACAATCGTCCCTCGCGGAAAGGCTTTGGGGGCGGCGTGGTATCTTCCGGAAGAAAGACAGATTACCACAAAAGAGCAGATGCTCGACGAAATGTGTGCATTGCTTGGCGGACGTGCCGCGGAAGAGGTGTTTGTCGGTCATATTTCTTCGGGAGCTTTGAATGATTTGGAACGTGTGACGAAGCAGGCTTATGCTATGATATCTTATATGGGTATGAGTGATAAACTGCCTAATCTGAGTTATTATGATTCTACCGGTCAAAGTTATGGATTTACAAAACCATATAGTGAAGATACCTCTTTACTGATAGACCAAGAGGTTCAGGCGATGATTAGTGAGCAATATGAAAGAGCTAAGAAACTGCTGAGAGAACATGCCGAAGGTCATAATAAGTTGGCTGATATCCTTCTCGAGAAAGAAGTGATTTTTGCTGATAACCTGAAAGAAATATTCGGTCAGCGTCCTTGGGTTTCGAGATCAGAAGAGATTATGAAAGAGACCGAAGGTCTTCAGAATAATACTGCGGCTGCAGAAGACATTCACAAAGAACCAGCGCCGGTGCCTAGTCATGGGCTTTTGGCTGAGGAAAACCAATCTGAGACAGAAAGCCAACAATAAGGCTAATACAATACAAAGAAAAAAGAGACAAATAACATTTGTCTCTTTTTTTATTTATCCCTGAAGGTTGTTATATTCCGCTTGTTTCTTTTTAGGTAGTTTTTTTATTATTTCATTTGCGGAGTGAATAATGAGTTCCTTTATTAAAGAATCGGGTACGTCACTACCTAAATAGACAGCATGCCACATTAATCCTGTGGAGTGAACACAACGATTGATACCAAGATACTTCTCTCTTAATTCAGCCGAATATTCAGAATCAGATTTCATGTTTACTTTGAATACTCCGTCCTTGGGTGCGATATCTACATAGACAAACATCTTATCCATTACTTTGAAGACCAATGTAGTCTCATTAAAAGGGAAGGATTCTGTAGCACCTTTGACAGATAAGCAATATTCTCTTAAATCTTCGATGTTCATAGTTTATATATTAGTTATGTGCAGCGAGTTCCTATATCATTTTTAACTCTTAGCAGATAATTAGTTAGTGACAAAATAATAACAATTAATTACATGACAATCATAATGCTATCGCTTTTTTATATATTTGCATCGTAAATTTAATAGAGTTAATAGCAAAAAACGAAATAAAGTGCTGAATTTAAAAAATCTTGGAACGCGTATATTGACCGGAATCGTATTTGTGTCCATTCTTTTACTGGGTATATTGTGGAATCAGTATTCTTTTCTGGTTATATTTTCTTTAGTTTCCGTCTGGGCATTGTTTGAGTTCTACACTTTGATTATAAAAGAAGCGAAAGTCCCTCTGAGCCGCACTCTGAATACGGTTGGAGGCTTTTTCCTTTTTATAGGATCTTATCTGTGCTTTTCCACTTCCGGTAATTTCCTTTTTTACTTTGCTCCTTATATCATTTATCTTCTGTATTTATTCGTTTCCGAGCTGTTTCTAAAACGCCCCAATCCTATAATGTCACTTGCTTATGCCCTTCTGGGTCAGATATATTTGGCATTACCTTTGGCTTTATTCAATTATCTAGCCTTTGTTTATGAAGGTAATGGATTGTATCATTATGCAATGCTCTTGGCACTGTTTGTTTTTATCTGGGTCAATGATTCTTTTGCATACTTGTCCGGCTCTATGTTTGGGAAGCATCGAATGTTTGAACGTATTTCTCCTAAAAAATCGTGGGAAGGTTTTGCCGGAGGAGTCGTTTTCACTATTATAGCAGCTGTTATTTATGCTAATTTTTTTACTCAATTATCATATGGCGCATGGATTGGCTTTGCTTTGGTAACCATTGTTTTTGGCACATTGGGTGACTTGATAGAATCCCTTTTCAAGAGAACTCTGAATGTGAAAGACTCGGGTAATCTTTTGCCGGGACATGGGGGCATTCTGGATAGGATCGATAGTGTGATTCTTGCTTTACCTGCCCAGTTTGTTTACCTTGAAGTATTGTCTTTTTTCAGTATAAAATAATAAGATATGAGAAGGATTGTTTATCTGGTTTTATTATCAGTAATTGTAGTTTTCGGTACATCATGTAATAATTCGGGGAAGAGTAATAAGGATATTCAGATGCTTAATCTGGGAGTCATGTCTTCTATGGATTATCTTCCTTTGGCTGTTGCTCAGCGGGAAGGTTATTTCGAAAAAATAGGATTGGATATAAAACTTCATAAATTCTATTCGGCTAATGAAAGGGATGCAGCTTTTCAGAGTGAGAATGCAGACGGATGTGTGATCGATTTTACGGGAGCGGTTCTTCAAAAAGCCGGAGGATTAGACCTGAAATTAACATCTAAATGTGATGCTCCTTTTTATATTGTAGCAGGAAAAAATGCAGGAGTAAATACTCTCCAAGACCTGAAAGGAAAACAGGTAGCTGTTTCTCAGAATACTGTGATCGATTTTATTGTAGATATGGCTTTGAAGTCGGCAAACTTGACTGATACGGATATAAAAAAGGTGGAAATTAATAAAATACCTGTCCGTTTCGAGATGCTCCGCAATCAGAAAATAGACGCAACAGGCTTACCCAATCCTTTTGCCTTGATGGCTCAAACGGATGGAGATAAAATCATTACATCAAATGATAGCCTTGGCTTTGCGATTACAGGAATCATGTTTCATCAGAAAGCGATTGATGAGAAGAAAGACCTGATTCGTAAAATGTACGAAGCATATAATATGGGAGTGGACTATCTTAAATCGCATACTCCGAAGGATGTAAAAGATATATTGGTGAAAGATTTCGGATTTCCGGCTGACCTGATTACTGATAATATGAAATTATATAATTATACGCCGGCTGAGATTCCTGCCGAAAAGGATATCAATTCGACAATAGAGTGGCTGATAGGGAAGAGTTTAATAAATAGTGACTTTGATAAAACTACATTGTTGGATTCACAATTTGTACAATAAAAATACAGCGAATGATTTCTATTAAAAATCTTTCGGCTTCTTATGGTAAAACAAAGGTTCTAAAAGACTTTTGTTTGGAGATGAATAGAGGAGAAAGTTATGCCCTGATTGGTCCGTCGGGGTGTGGGAAATCTACGTTGTTGAAGATCCTTAGCGGCATTCATAAAGACTTTTCAGGGAATATCTGCATTGATGGTAAGTCTTTTTCTCAGAAAGAATTAAAGATAGGTTATGTACCTCAGGCATATGGGCTATTGGAATGGAAGACCGTAAAGGAAAATATTCTATTGCCGGTAAAATTGACCAAAGCAGCGCATTTCAGTGAAGCGGAAGCTGAGGAAATCATAAGAACACTGGAAATCGAAGATTTGCTAAATCGTTATCCGCTTCAATTGAGTGGAGGGCAAAGGCAGCGTGTTGCGCTGGCTAGGGCTTTTATCTATCAGCCCGATTTGCTATTGATGGACGAGCCGTTTTCTTCCCTCGACTCTTTTACTTCGGCACGTTCTCAGAAATTGTATCTGCAATTGTGGAAAAAATACAATATAACAACCCTCTTTATTACACATAATATATTGGAGGCTGTGGGCTTATGCGAGCATATCATGCTGATGAGCAAACAGTCCGGCAATATTATTAAAAGTGTGGTGAATGAGACTTTGGGCGATAAGGATAAAACGAATCAGATATCGTTGGTAAACAGTATAATGACCTCGTTTGAAGAATTGGCAGTATGAATTCTATGACCAGAAATATTGTCCGCTATCTGGGATTCCTTTTATTAGGGATCACACTTTTCACTTTGGTGTGGTATGTGTTGTCCATATCTTTAGATATAAAGGCATTGCCCTCTCCGTTTGATGTGTATGTGGCATATCCGCAGGCTTTCGAAAATGGTATAGGAGAGCATATAGTAGCAAGTCTGCGCCGTGTGGCGATCGGGTTAGCAATATCTTTGGTGTTGGCACTGGCTATTGGTCTGATGATGGGATATAGCAAGAAAGTAAATAATGTGTTGAGCCCTCTGGTCTATTTCTCATATCCGCTACCCAAACTGGCAATATTGCCTGTGATAATGATTCTGTTTGGGATAGGCGATACTTCTAAGATCATAATTATTGTCCTTATAATTGTTTTCCAGTTGACTATTAATATACGTGATGCTGTCAGGAATATTCCTAAAGAGGATTACGATATATTGACATCAATTCGTGCTACTCCCTTGCAGAAAGTTATTCATATAACTCTGCCTGCTATATTACCCGAGGTTTTCTCGTCTCTGCGGGTGGCATTGGGAATAGCGATGTCTGCACTTTTTTTTACCGAAACTTTCGGTACGGATAAGGGATTGGGATTTTATATTACAGATTCGTGGATGAGGATAGACTATATACAGATGTTTTTCGGAATCCTTACCTTATCTTTGTTGGGACTTTTTATTTTTATTGTTTTAGATATTATTAATCAATGGGCCTGTAAATGGCAAAGGAATAACTAACTTTTAATCAGATTCTATTTTTATGAAAAAAGTTCTTTTCTCTTTTCTCTTCTTTTTTTCGTTACACGCAGGGCTGTATGCTCAGGATGGGAATAACGAATTATTGAAAAAGCTGGTAGAAAAAGAGATTCTTACAGAAAGTGAAGCAGAGGAAATCAGGAAAGAGTCGGCATCGTCGAAAGATGCTCCGGTGACTTTCGAAGAAAAAGTAAATAAAGTAAGAGATGCTTTCAATACTCCTTATATGAGATTTGGGGGGTATGGGTTGTTTATGTATCGTTATAGTGATGTATCTGATATAAAACATAAGCTCGATGCCAGAGTTATCTTCTTGAGCATGAGAGGAAATCTTACAAATAATCTGGAGTACTTTATTCTTGCAGAGGTGATAGATCCTACCGTGCACGAATTTTGGGCACAATGGACTCCTGCCAAAGAGTTTAGTTTCAGGGCAGGACAGTTTAAAGTTCCTATCTCTATGGAAAACCAATTGTCACTTACCACTCTCGAAACTATATTTAATACCCGATCGGTTTCCAGCCTGATTGCGATGGGTGATGACGTGATGAGAAAACAAAATGGGCGGAACAACGGCGGACGTGATATTGGTATACAGGCGGCAGGTTCGTTGATCTCTCTGGCAGATAGAGACCTGCTGGAATATGGGGTCGGACTGTTTCAGGGCTCGGGAATTGTAAGTTCTGAACTGAATAACACTAAAGACTTTGCCGGATCGCTTAATATTCAGCCTGTGAAAGGCTTCCGCGTAGGTGGAGGTCTATATCTGGGTAAGGCTACTTATATGATGAACGATGAGGGTGGAACTCCTATCGAAGACCATGTGAGAAACAGATGGCTCGTGAGTACTGATTACCAGTCGGACAGGCTTTATTGCCGTGCCGAATGGATAAGGGGTAAGGACGGAGATATCGATAGGGAAGGGTTATACGGAATGGCTCAATACTATTTACTTCCCAAGAAACTGAATGCTGTGGCAAAAGTGGATTATTACAATAAAGATAAGAACATCAACCAGGAAGTAATGGATTATACAGCAGCTGTCAATTATTACTTTTTCCCTGATTGCAGATTGCAGTTGAACTATACTTATTCGGATTATTCCAATAAATGGGGAGAAAAGAACTCCCATAATATTGCAGCCCAGATGCAAATTGTATTCTAAGATATAGTTATGAGTAAGTATGAGCTGATAACGATTGTAGGACCTACAGCCTCCGGTAAGACATCTTTTGCTTGCCGGCTGGCTCATGACCTGCATACGGAGATAATCAGCGGAGACTCGCGACAGGTATATCGCGATATGGATATCGGGACGGGTAAAGATTTATCTGACTACGTTGTCGACGGGCAACCTGTTCCTTATCATTTGATCGATATTCATGATGCTGGCTATAAATACAATATTTACGAGTACCAGCATGATTTCCATACAGCGTATTCCAACATTAAATTGAGAGGAAAACTACCTGTTTTATGTGGTGGCTCGGGGTTGTATATCGAGTCTGTACTCAGAGGCTACAATCTGATAAATGTACCGGAAAATAAAGATTTACGAAAAGCTCTGGAGAGCAAATCACTGGAAGAATTATCTTCTATTCTGGCATCTTATAAGCCTTTGCACAATACTACGGATGTAGATACCGCACAAAGGGCTATCCGTGCTATTGAGATAGAGGAGTATAAGAAAGAACATATTACCGACAGTAATGAATACCCTCCTATAAACAGCCTGATCATAGGTGTCGATATTGACCGTGAATTGAGAAGGCAGAGAATATCGAGCAGGCTTAAAGCTCGTCTTGAGGAGGGAATGACAGATGAGGTGCAAGCTTTGTTAGACAAAGGTATTTCTCCCGACGACCTTATATATTACGGATTGGAGTATAAATATGTAACTCTGTATCTTGTTGGGAAAATAAGTTACGAGGATATGTTTTCAGGATTGGAGATTGCTATTCATCAGTTTGCCAAACGTCAAATGACATGGTTTAGAGGTATGGAAAAGCGTGGGCTTACCATCCATTGGATAGATGGTACATTGTCTGACGAAATGAAAGTTGAAAGAGTAAAAGCGTTACTGTAACTATAATCTCTTGTTAGTTCGCTTCCTGAACAGGCTCTTCTTTCGCTTTAGAATCCAGATACTTAATTCTTACCTGAGCTTTGTCTTTTGCAGTAATCAGGCTGTCCTGTAAAAGCATCAACTGCGATAGATTATAAGAATCTGTAATTGCTTTTTTGTAAACATTCGGGAGTGCAAAACTGGTAGTATGTTTTCCCTTTAATGTGACTGTTAATGGTTTATCTGCATTTTTGATGACAAAGTCTGTTAATCCGTTGTCGTGAAACTGGGTTACTTTAATGACTTCGTATTGTTGCCCCAGATTACTGAAACGGAAATTGAATCCGTCGTCTTCTATAGGTAAAGATTCTGCTGATTGTTTGTCTTTTGTGCTGACACTTATTCGGTTATGAAATTGTCCACCAACATACACACTCTCTAAATACAAACTGCCATCATCATTTACTCCTGCGCGTAGTACAGTAGAGGAGAGGGTATTCGCCGAAATGGCTTTCGGAATATATACTCCGCTTTCGTCTTCTGCCTCTTTACGATAGACAAATAATTTTTTGATAGAATCTACTTGTGGCTGATAGACAGTTATCAATGAGTCGCTTTCCAGTATCTGCCTTTCATCAGAAGCTTTCCGTACTTCCTGTTTCAGGGCTAGACCTTCTTTTATTTCGGCAAATGCTTTAGGATACAGTGTCTGTATACTGTCTATTTTTTCGAGGGCTGAGTTATAATCGCCCCTCTCGTATAGCGAGCGTATATTTTCGAGATAACGGATTGCATCTTCATTCTTTTTATCGCCACATGCTGCGATAAAAGTTACGGAGAAAATAAGGATAGATATGTATATAAGCTTTTTCATAATAAAAACCTTTTTACAAAAATAATATTATTTTACAGCATGTATGTCTTATTGTTTTAATTTTGCAGTAAATATATTGTACTAAGAGATATTAGAGGATAGATGATTATAGATAAAGATAGGATAATTAAACATATTTCGGGAAAAATTTTCGATATTATAAGTGAGACTGCCGATGAGATGGGGCTAGAGTGTTACGCTATCGGAGGATATGTCCGGGATATATTTTTACATAGGAAATCAAAAGATATAGATATTGTAACAGTGGGCAAAGGTATCGATCTGGCAGAGGCTGTTGCAAAAAGATTAGGTAAAGGAACAAAACTATCTGTATTTCGGAATTTTGGTACAGCGCAAATCAAATATAAGGACTTGGAAGTCGAGTTTGTAGGTGCGCGTCGTGAGTCGTATGATCGGGGTTCGCGAAAGCCGTTTGTGGAAGATGGAACATTAGAGGATGACCAGAATAGACGTGACTTCACCATAAATGCGCTGGCACTTTGCCTGAATAAAGAGAGATATGGAGAGTTGTTAGACCCTTTCGGAGGATTGGAAGACCTTGAGAATTGTATCATCCGTACACCTCTCGATCCTGATATCACTTTCAGTGACGATCCGTTACGTATGATGAGGGGAATCCGTTTTTCGAGTCAACTGGGATTCGATATCGAACCCCGTACTTTTGATGCTATTGCAGCAAATAAAGAGCGTATCGAGATTGTTTCGAGAGAAAGGATTATAGATGAACTGAACAAGATTGTGTTATCTCCAAAACCGTCTGTCGGCTTTTTGCTTTTGGATAAAACAGGGCTTCTGGACATAATATTTCCGGAGTTGGTTGCATTGAAAGGAGCAGAAACCCGCGAGGGCAAAGGACATAAAGATAATTTTTACCATACCCTGATGGTTTTGGACAATATATCACGAAAGACAGATAACCTTTGGTTGAGGTGGTCGGCTATATTCCACGATATTGCCAAGCCTGCAACAAAACGCTGGGAGCCTGCTCACGGATGGACTTTTCACAATCATAACTTCATCGGAGAAAAGATGGTTCCGGGTATTTTCCGTCGGATGAAACTACCCCTTAATGAGAAGATGAAATATGTGCAGAAGCTGGTTGGTTTGCATATGCGTCCTATCGCTTTGGTAGAAGATACGGTTTCCGATTCGGCAGTCAGGAGGCTGTTGTTTGAGGCTGGGGACGATATTGAAGATTTGATGACTCTTTGTGAAGCTGATATTACGTCGAAAAATCCCGAAAAGGTAAGGCGTATACTAAAGAATTTTGAGATAGTGCGCCAGAAGATGAAAGATATCGAGGAGAAAGACCATGTAAGGAATTTTCAGCCTCCGATCGATGGGCAGCAGATAATGGACATCTTTAATATTCCTCAGGGGGCAATAGTCGGGCGATTAAAGTCTTCGATAAAGGATGCTATTCTCGATGGGGTTATTCCGAACGAGTATGATGCTGCTTATAAATATCTGTTAGAGAAAGCAGAAAAACTCGGATTAAAAGTTGCTGACTAAAAAGATATGCTATCGTTCGAAAGAAGATGGTGTAGATAATATTTCCTCAAAGCTCTCTGTTAAGAGGGCTTTTGTTTTTTCGAAATCGGTAATTTCCGTACTGTCATTTATACATATCATTTCATATTCCTGATTAGATATATATTGACAAATATGAGGTGTGGAGTTATCTGTAATATCTATGTTCAGGCTGTTTCTCACTGTGTTGTATGGAATGAAATTACCTTCTGCCAATTGCCAATAGCGTATCAGCCATTGATTTACATTGCTGTTGTTGCGGAATTTGGATAAACAGGTGTTATCCAAGATACTGAAATTCTGTTTCCAGACTTTCTCGAAAGTAGATTTAAGAAAAGAATTGGTAAGATGAGGATCGATAAATCCTGAAAAATCATCCCACGGATAAAGTAGGGTATTATTGATAAAGCCTTTGCCATATTTGAAGTTAAACCATTTACCCCAATGCTTTTTTATTTGTGTGTGCTTGTCGAAATGAGAATTAATTATATCCAGATCGTTTATAACCATATGGACGATCCCTCCGCCCGATGGTTTGGCAGTCATCACCCCATAGTCGCATGGTAACCCTTTTTGAAAAAAGCGGGTAGGAGATAAAGGTTTCAGTACAAAAATATCATCATTGAAATAAATAAACTTTTCGGATAGACCTGCTATCCTATGCAGGTTCAGTTCGATAGTATTTACATTGAAAGTTGGAAGATATTTTTCGGGTATAAAATCGGAATGCTTTACCCAATTGAGTTTAGGATGCTGAAGATTGAGCCATTCAGGGATATGTCCGGCTGTGACGAAATGAACAGTATTCACCCACGGCATAAATTTCTCTATACTTCTGAACCAATAGCGTAACAATCCCCACTCTCTGAAACGAATCAGAGAATTATCGCCATTTGCAGACGGAGAGTAACGGCGAAAGAATGTTAACCATTCTTCGTCCGAATTATCTACCCATGGCAGGACTATATCGATTTTCGGTTCTTGCATACTTGTTTATCAAATGTAAAGATAATCAGAATAATTATACAAAACTTTATATCTTTGTTTCGACAGATTGTATGATGAAAATACTTTTACTTGGCGAATATAGTAATGTACACTGGACTCTGGCTCAAGGACTGCGACAGTTGGGCTATGATGTGACAGTGGCTTCGTCCGGTGACCGCTTCAAGAATTACAAGAGGGATATTAACATATCCAGAGAGAGTAATAGCCCGTTTGCAACTATTCAGTACCTATATGATCTGGCAAGGCATTTCAGGACATTTAAAGGATATGATGTCGTGCAGATTATCAATCCTTTCTTTCTCGACCTGAAAGCAGATAAGAATCTGTATGCTTTCAATTTTCTGAAAAAAAATAACGGAAAAGTATTTTTAGGGGCTTTCGGGGACGATGCTTATTGGCTTCGGGCTTGTTTGGATAAGGAGACCTTTCGTTATTCGGAATTTAATATTCCGGGGCGAAACGATTTATTACCATCTGCCCAACAACTGATCCATATCTGGTCAGACAAAGATAAAATCCGGATAAATAAGGAGATAGCCGATAAGTCGGATGGTATAATAGCTTGTCTGTACGAATATTATATGGCATATAAACCTTATTTCCCAGATAAGCTGTCGTATATCCCCGAACCGGTAAATACCGAAGAAAATATATTTCATCAGAAAGGTGCTCATCCTGATTCGGTGTCTTTTTTTATCGGTATTCAGAAGTTACGCTCCGAAATAAAAGGTACGGATATACTATACAAAGTTCTAAAAGAAGTACATAAGAAATATCCTAAAGGCTGCCGTATCCTAAAAGCAGAGTCTGTTCCTTATCATCAATATACGAGGATGATGGAGGGTTGTGATGTCATTTTAGATCAGCTATATTCTTATTCCCCGGCGATGAATGCGCTGTTGGCTATGTCTAAGGGACTGGTGGCAGTAGGAGGTGGAGAACCCGAGATTTATGAATTGCTGAATGAAACAGTTGATAGACCGGTAATAAATGTTATTCCGGCGGAGGAAGATATTTATCAGAAACTGGAACATCTGATTTTAAATAAAGAGAAGATTGCGGAACTTTCGCTTTCCGGTAGAAAGTTTATAGAAAAACACCACGATTATGTAAAAGTTGCTAAACAATATGTAGAAGCATGGAATAAATCTGTTTTGTAATAATACTGTTAGCCTGTTTTTCTTTACCTTTGTGTTAATCAATCAATAAACTTAAATAGATATATGAAAAAAATACTGTTGGCATCTGCAGTCCTTCTGTCTGCATTTGGCTTAAGTGCGCAGAATAATGAATCGGGATATCAGTTCTCGGTCGTGAAAGAAAATCCGATCACATCTATTAAGAATCAGGGAAGTAGCGGAACTTGCTGGTCGTTTTCGGGTGTTGGTTTTCTGGAATCCGAGTTGTTGAGAATGGGTAAAGGAGAACACGATCTGTCTGAGATGTATATCGTTCGCCGTAATTATGAAGATAAGGCTGTTAAATACCTTCGTCTTGATGGTTACCTGAATTTTGCGCAGGGAGGCTCTTTTGCAGATGTGATAGAGACGCTCGATGAATACGGAGTAGTGCCTAATGACGTTATGCCGGGATTGAATTACGGGGAAACAGGTCATAAACATGGTGAGATGGAAGCCGGTTTGGCAGGTTATGTGAAAGGCATAACAAGCAATCCGAATAAAAAAATATCTACAGCGTGGTATACAGGATTTCAGGGTATACTAGATGCTTATTTAGGAAAGAAACCTGAAAGTTTCACTTATAAAGGAAAATCTTATTCTCCTCAGAATCTGGCAAAAGACTTAGGCTTAAGTGCCGGTAATTATATATCCGTGACATCGTTCACGCATCATCCGTTTTATACACCTTTCGCTGTCGAGGTTCCTGATAACTGGCGTTGGGCTTTATCCTACAATGTGCCTATGGACGATATGATAAAGATCATCGATAATGCAATTGAAAAAGGATATACAGTGGCATGGGCTACAGATGTGAGCGAAACAGGTTTTACCCGTAGTGGAATAGCTGTGGTGCCGGACGACCAAGCTCCTGAAAATGTGGGTTCGGATCAGGCACATTGGCTGGGATTGTCAGCAAATGCGAAAAGGGATGCCCTTAGAAGTAAGATAGAGCAAGGTCCTGTAAAGGAGCTGAATATTACGCAGGAGTTGCGCCAGATAGGTTATGACAATCATGAGACTACCGATGATCATGGCATGCAGATATATGGTATTGCAAAAGACCAGAATGGAACAAAATATTACCTGATAAAAAATTCGTGGGGAGAGACCGGAAAGTATAAGGGAATATGGTATGCATCAGAAGCTTTCGTAAAATACAAAACCATCAGCCTGGTGGTTAATAAAGAGTCTGTACCTAAAGACATAGCTTCTAAGTTGAAGCTGTAATCGGCACAGTTATATATAATATAAAAGAAGGGTGTTTCCTAAGAGGGAACATCCTTTCTGTTTTATAGGCTGCTTATGATCCTGTATTGTTCTTTGAGGAATGAAATCCGTTCTTTTTCTGCACTTTGGGTTATTAAAGTTGCTTGTCTTTTTAACGACTTTATCCAGTTTTCCATATGGGAATGTATATTGTTATCCAGAGAGGCAATACCGTTTAGTACAAATGCCTTAACCAACGATATATGATAGTTTTTTGTATTAATATAGCAATAACTCGCCGGGAAATTCATATTAGATATGTATATGTTCACTTTATTCCCGGTAAGTGGAAATGCGCCGGATATAGTAATTTCTTCTAGCTCTTTTAATACATTCAGCAGGTCTTGCTTGATAAGGGCTATTTCCTCTTCCGTGATAAAGTTCAGCACCCTAAAGCTCTTTAAATCATTTACCAGATAATGAAATATCAGGCTGTCGAATATATAAGTCGTGTCGTGCACATATTGGGCTACCTCCACATTATCCAGTTGGATTTTTCTTAATCTCTCGGGAATCCCGATTTCACTCAGTGGTGTGGTTTTGTTTGGAGTATCGTATAAATATTTCCATTTGAAGAGGTAGAATCTGGAGATATTCTCATATGAGAGATACAGTGGCTGAGGAATTATATTTGTGGCTTCACCTCCATAAGCATTTGTGTCATTTTTAAGAGACCTTAGTACATCTACAAATTCCTGAAGCATAGCATAATCTATTTCGGTCGGATTAACCTGCTCGGTCAGTTTTATATGTACAGGTCTGCTTTTGGGCGAATCGGATCCTATAATATTATCCAGTGATATGCCTAATTTGCGACAGATCGTTGCCGCTTCGACAAATGAGAAAGGGACTTCGCCTCGCAAACGTCGGTAGGCAGCTTCTTTTTCGATAGGTAAAAACTCCATCAGGATATTAACAAGTTCATTTCTTTGAGAAATAACTTGAGTAAGGGCTTGCATGAGATTCTGATGAAGTATCTCGTTTTTCATAAATTAAATATTTATGGATAAATCGCGTGTAAATAGATTTCTGCTACTGCAAAAATAGTAAAATAAACCAGTCAAAATCTGTTAGAGTACATTATTCTGATCTTGTAGTAATAATTTGCTCTGTACATTCATGTTCGAATGGATTTTTTTGTATATTTTTGTACCCGTTTTCTAATTTTTTTAATTATGGATTCTAAAGTAAGGGTACGGTTTGCCCCTAGTCCGACAGGACCTCTTCATATAGGTGGCGTACGCACAGCATTATATAATTATCTTTTTGCAAAGCAAAATAATGGAGACTTTATACTTCGTATAGAAGATACAGATTCTCAGAGATTTGTTCCCGGAGCGGAAGAATACATCATCGAAGCTCTGACATGGTTGGGGCTGAAATTTGATGAGGGTACCCATGTGGGTGGCGATTACGGACCTTACAGGCAATCGGACAGGAAGAACATATATCGTGAATATGTACAGGTATTGTTGAATACAGGTGCTGCGTATATGGCATTCGATACTCCCGAAGAATTAGAATCTAAGCGTGCCGAAATAGAAAACTTTCAGTATGATGCTTCTACCAGAGGGCAGATGCGTAACTCTCTTACGCTTTCCGAATCGGAAGTACAAAAGCTTCTGGACGAAGGTGTGAATTATGTAGTACGTTTCAAGATAGAACCCAATGAGGATGTAGAGGTAAATGACCTTATCAGAGGTAAGGTGGTTATCAACTCTTCCGAATTGGATGATAAAGTACTTTATAAATCGGCAGACAGCCTGCCTACTTATCATCTGGCAAACATTGTAGACGATCATTTGATGGAAATTACACATGTGATCAGAGGTGAGGAATGGTTGCCTTCTGCACCATTGCATGTGCTTCTTTACAGGGCTTTCGGCTGGACGGATACGATGCCTAAATTCTCTCATTTATCGCTCCTTCTGAAACCGGACGGAAAAGGTAAATTGAGCAAACGTGACGGAGACCGTTTGGGTTTCCCTGTTTTTCCTTTGGAATGGAAAGACCCTAAATCGGGTGAAATATCTTCGGGATACAGGGAAAGCGGTTATTTGCCCGATGCTGTAAATAATTTTTTGGCTCTTTTGGGCTGGAATCCGGGAAATGATCAGGAAATCATGTCGATGGACGATCTGATCCGATTGTTCTCTATCGAGAAGTGTAGTAAAAGCGGTGCAAAATTCGATTTCGAAAAAGGTAAATGGTTCAACCATCAATATATTCAATCTTCTTCTAATTCTTATATTACAGATCTATTTATTCCTTATCTCGAAAAAGAAGGAGTAAAAGCAGATCGTGAATATATAGAGAAGGTGGTAGCGCTGGTAAAAGAACGTGCCAATCTGATCCCTGACCTTTGGGGACAATCTTACTTCTTTTTCAACGCGCCCGAAAGCTATGATGAAAAAACGGTCAAAAAACGCTGGAAAGAAGATTCTTCTGCTCAAATGACAGAGCTTTGTGATGTTCTGGAAGGTATTTCAGATTTTTCTTCACACAATCAGGAAGAGATAGTTAAGAAATGGATTGAGGACAAAGGCTATCATTTGGGGAACGTAATGAATGCGTTCCGTCTGGCTATTGTTGGAGAGTCTAAAGGTCCGCATATGTTTGATATTACGGCGACTATTGGCAAAGAAGAGACTGTAACACGACTCAGAACTGCCGTTTCTAAAATAGTAAATCAGGCTTAAGCATGTATAATTTCATAATAAGTCTTTACGCTCTTATTGTTCGTCTTATTTCTCCTTTTCATCATAAGGCTAAGTTGATGGTACAGGGGCATAAAGATGTATACAAGACGCTGAAAGCGGAGATTGACCCGAATGCGAAATATATCTGGTTGCATGCTGCGTCTTTAGGCGAATTTGAGCAGGGCAGACCTATTATCGAAAATATAAAAGCAAATTATCCGGCTTATAAAATACTTCTTACATTCTTTTCGCCTTCGGGATACGAAGTGCGCAAGAATTATGAACTGGCAGATGTTGTATGTTATTTGCCGTTTGATAAGAAAAAAAATGTGAAGCGCTTTCTTCAACTGGCAAATCCGGCTATTGCTATTTTTATTAAGTACGAATTTTGGTACAACTATATAAATCAGCTACATAAAAGGAACATACCTACTTATATGGTTTCGGCGATTTTCCGTCCCAATCAGATTTTTTTTAGGTGGTATGGCAAAGGGTACTGCAAAATTTTACATTTCTATAAATGTATTTGTGTACAGGATGAAAATTCAAAAAATCTGCTTTCCAACATTGATGTGAAAGATAATGTAAAGGTCTGTGGAGATACCCGTTTCGATAGGGTATTGGATATTCGTTCCAAATCTAAAGATTTGCCCATTGCCCATGCCTTTTCAAAATCCGGAGAAGAGGGAAAACAACTAACTTTGGTGGCAGGGAGTTCATGGCCTAAAGATGAAGATATTTTTATTAAATATTTCAATAAAAGCCAGAACCTTAAGCTGATTATTGCGGCGCATGAAATAGATGAATCGCATCTCAGTTATATCGAAAAGGTTTTAGAGCGTCCTTCTATCCGTTATTCTCAGGCTACGATAGATAATATAAAAGATTATGATTGTCTGATTATCGATTGTTTCGGCTTGCTGTCATCCCTGTATCGCTATGGAGATATAGCTTATGTCGGAGGAGGGTTTGGTGTTGGTATTCATAATATACTCGAAGCTGCGGTATTCGGTGTTCCTGTTATATTTGGACCTAACTTCAAGAAATTCCGTGAAGCTCACCAACTAATAGAAGCAGGCGGAGGTTATCCTATTCATGACGAAGATTCTTTCTTTGTGCTGATGGATGAGCTTACCCAATATCCCGATGTCCTTTCTTCTGCCGGAGAACATGCCGGAAAATATGTGAAGGATAATGCTGGTGTGGTGGATAAAGTGATGAGAATTTTGGAACTGGATAAGTAAATCTGATAGGGCTGTGCTCTATCCATTACTTAACTTAGGCAAAGCAAAGTCTGCCTTTAGTACATCGGGCATTTCTATTTGTTCAATAATTTGAAAAAATCCCAGATTACTATTCCTGCCGTAACCGAAACATTCAGAGAATGTTTTGTCCCATATTGAGGTATTTCGATACATTCGTCACATAGATTAATGGCTTCTTGCTGTACTCCTTTCACTTCATTACCTAGAATCACAGCATATTTTTTCGAACTGTCTGTTTCCAGTTTGTCCAGCATAATGCTGTTTTCTACCTGTTCGATAGCATATACCGTATATCCGTTGTTTTTCAGTTCGTTTACAGCGTCGGTTGTTTCTTTAAAGTATTCCCATTCTACAGTATGTTCTGCACCTAATGCCGTCTTATGTATCTCCTGATTGGGAGGTGTTGCAGTAATACCGCATAAGTATATTTTTTCTACAAGGAAGGCGTCCGAAGTCCGGAATACAGAACCAATATTATTTAAACTGCGGATATTGTCCAGTACAACAATGAGCGGAGTTTTCTCTACCTCTTTAAATTCTTCTGTCGAGATCCTGTTTAGTTCTGTGATTTTGAGCTTTCTCATACGTTTTAGTCTACAAGAATAATACTGGCATAGTCCATCTGTCCACCCATCGGAGGATTTCTTTTCGATATTTTGAGCTCTATCTTCTCTATTGGAGGGAAGGCTGCTTTTAAAGAACGGATAATCCGTCCGGCAACATGTTCCAGAAGCTTGGATGGGATTTCCATTTCTTTTTTAATGATCTCGTATATTTCCGCATAATTCAGAGTATCCTCTAAATGATCGGAAATCGTTGCTTTCGATATATCGGCTTTTATCTTGAGATTGAGGATAAATGTATTTCCCACGACAGTTTCCTGCTCCAGTACTCCATGGTGAGCATATATCTCAATATTTTCTAACAATATATAACTTTTCATACTTTCCGGGGTTTACTCGTAAAATGCAATGCAAAGCTAAGTTTTTTTTTTACATTTGTTTTTCTAAATCAATTAATAATAAAAAACACAATATATGTTTAGTCGCAAGGAAATCGCACCAGCCCCCAGTGGCATGCATAATGTCTTGTCCTCGGGGACAGTTCTTACGGGTAATCTAGTCACGCAGGACGATATCCGTATCGATGGTGTTATAGAGGGGAATATCATTAGTCAGGGAAAAATAATTATAGGTAGTAACGGTCACGTATCGGGAGATGTAGAATGTGTTCATCTCGATTTGCTTGGCAAGGTTACAGGAAATGTTTCTTGTCAGGATACCATAATTCTGCGTTCTACTGCCAACCTGATAGGCGATATGGCGACACAGATCATAGAGATAGAGCCGGGAGCGAGGTTTACAGGCTCCTGTAAAATGAGAACCTAAAAAGTATCATTATGTCAAATCTTATACATAAACGTTTATCGGCATTAAGAAGATTTCTTGAAGAAAAGAATCTTCATGCTTTCATTATACCCAGTACAGATCCGCATTTGAGCGAATATCCCGCTTCTCATTGGGAGTCTCGCGTGTGGATTAGTGGCTTTACAGGTTCGGCAGGAACAATTGTCGTAACACGTGATAAAGCCGGATTATGGACTGATTCGAGATATTTTCTACAGGCTGCACAACAACTGAGAGGCACTGAAATAGAACTTTTCAGAGAAGGGTTACCTAAGACTCCTACCATTGAAGAATGGTTGACCTCTGAATTGTTGGAAGGAAATATGGTTGGCATAGACGGGAATGTATATGCTGCAAATGAAGCTTTCCAGCTGACGTATAAGCTGAATATGAAAGGACTGTCTGTTTTGGCGGATTATGATCCTTTTAAGGAAATCTGGAAAGACAGACCTGCGATTCCTTCTAATCCGATATTCGAACTTCCGGTTAAATATGCAGGCTTAACTGCTGCTGAGAAAATCAAGAAAGTATGTGAAGCTATCAAAAAAGAAGGTGCAGATTCGATTCTCATTTCTTCATTGGATACAATAGCATGGCTGTTCAATATCAGGGGAAATGATGTGAAATGTAATCCTGTGGCAGTTTCTTTCGCTTATGTATCGAAGGGGGAAACAGTTATTTTTATCAATCCTAAAAAATTGACTCCGGAGACCGCAGAGTATTTTGCGCAGCAAAATGTCAGGATAGCGGAATATGAAAAGATATTCGATTATGTAGAGTCATTACCTGCGCAATCTATTTGCGCACAGAGTTCAAAAATATCATTTGCACTATATAATAAGATTCCTAAAAACTGCCGTATAATTGATATTCTTTCGCCTGTCGATTTGATGAAGAGCCGGAAGAATGAAACGGAACTGCAAGGTGTAAGTAATGCAATGGAGCGTGACGGGGTTGCTTTGGTAAAGTTTCTGATGTGGCTCGAAAAAGCTGTACCGGCAGGAAACGTGGAAGAATTGACAATCGTAGAAAAGCTAGTCGAGTACAGAAGCCAACAGGATTTGTATGTAGGAGAAAGTTTCGATACAATAGCAGGATACGGACCGAATGGTGCAATTGTTCACTATCATGTTACTCCCGAATCTTCTGCAAAAGTGAAACCCGAAGGTTTCCAGTTGGTAGATTCCGGTGCACAGTATTTCGACGGTACTACAGATATTACGCGTACTGTGGCTTTGGGTGAGCTTACCGAACAGATGAAAAAAGACTATACGATGGTGCTGAAAGGGCATATAGGCATTGCGACTTGCATATATCCCGAAGGAACCAGAGGTAGCCAGATCGATGTTCTTGCCCGTAAAGCTTTGTGGGATAATGGTATCAATTATCTGCATGGAACAGGTCACGGAGTAGGACATTTCCTTAATGTACATGAAGGTCCTCAGAATATACGAATGAATGAGAATCCTACTACCTTGCAACCGGGTATGCTGACTTCTAACGAACCGGGGTTGTACAGGGCAAATCAGTATGGAATCCGTATCGAAAATCTTATTGTTACGCAAGAAGAGTGCGTAACAGAATTCGGATCATTCTATTCATTCGAAACAGTTACTCTTTGCCCGATCGATACAACTCCTGTTATAAAGGAAATGCTGACAGAAAAAGAAGTATCGTGGCTGAATAATTATCATCAGTACGTATACGATCGTCTTTCTCCAAACTTGAGTGGTGAGGAAAAAGAATGGTTGAAAGAAAAAACAAAAGGAATATAATTTGAAAATTAGTCAATCGGAAAATTAGCAAATTAATGAATAAAATAATAGTGTAATTATTTCATTTGCTCATTATCTTATTGACATATTATGTAATTGAAAATATGGCATTAGTAAAAGAGGTAAGGGGATTTACTCCCGAAATAGGAGAGAATACTTATTTGGCAGACA
Organism: Dysgonomonas sp.; assembly: GCA_032477055.1. GTDB lineage: Bacteria > Bacteroidota > Bacteroidia > Bacteroidales > Dysgonomonadaceae > Dysgonomonas_A. Next base: position 364,885 of record JAWDXP010000004.1, read on the forward strand.
ATGCTACCATCATAGGAGATGTGGTTATCGGTCGCGATTGCAGTATATGGTTTAATGCTGTGCTTCGCGGCGATGTCAATTCTATCCGCATTGGTAACAGGGTGAATATTCAGGACGGTTCGGTTCTGCACACTTTGTATCAAAAGTCGGTGGTAGAGATCGGTGACGATGTTTCTGTAGGTCACAATGTTGTGATACACGGAGCTAAAATAGAAAACGGAGCATTGATAGGTATGGGATCGGTAGTTCTCGATCATGCAGTTGTCGGCGAGGGTTCTATCGTGGCAGCCGGTTCTGTGGTACTTAGTGGAACTATTATCGAACCGGGAAGTATTTATGCCGGAGTACCTGCCAAATTTGTGAAAAAAGTCGATCCGGAGCAGGCAAAAGAAATGAACCAGAAAATCGCTAAGAATTACTTAATGTATTCGGGCTGGTTTAAAGAGGAATAAATTCGAAATAATTGATTAAATAGTTGAATGGATGCCTCTTGTGCATCCATTTATGTTTAGATAAAAGAATAAAATAATGAAACAAATTATAGACAGGCAAACATGGAAAAGAAGAGATAACTATTCTTTTTTTGAGAATTTTCTCAATCCCTGTATTTCTGTAACATCGGAAGTGGTATGTACCATTGCCAGACAAAAAGCAAAAGAACGAGGACAATCTTTCTTTTTGTATTATCTGTATGCTATCCTGAAAACTGTAAACCAGATAGAAGAGTTCAGGTACAGGATTATGCAAGATGGACAGATCGTACTGTATGATACTGTGGATGTGTTGGCTCCTATTTGCATTAACGAAGATGGGCAATTTGCCACGGTGCGTATTCCATGGAATGAGGATTTCGATACTTTTCATGATACTGCAAGGCAATTGATAAAAAATCTTGCCAAAGACGGAGATCCTTATGCGTATACCCGGGAAGAGAAGAAATCGGAAGATGATAGGTACAATGTGATATTGGTAAGTGCAACGCCCGATCTGTATTTTACTTCAATGAACCATACACAAGAGTTTCGCACGGGTTCCCCTTACCCTTTGCTGAATGTAGGAAAAGCTGTTATGCGTGAAGGAAATCTGGTGATACCCATTGCCATAAATGTACATCATGGTTTTGTCGATGGTAAACATATATCCGATTTCTTTCAGAAAGTGGAGAGTTTTTTATTGTGAACAATCACATGTTGGAAACATCTTCTTTCCTATTGTTACTCTGATAAATGACTATTTGTCTTTACTGTTTTTTCGCAGCCTTTAGCTTTGTAGGCGAGAAGGCTTTAACGGATAGAAAGCGTAAAAAAACAAAAAGTTGTTTGAAGAAAAAAGTATTACTTTTGTTTTAGCTTTCTAGAAGTAAAAGACCGCCGGAAAAGAGTAGCTGCAAAATGCGGTTTTGGTTCCTTTTGCCGCATCGGGTAAAAGGAACGTAAGGGATCTTTGATCCCGCACTGCAAAATGTAAAAGTGAATATCTTTAGTATGTGAATAATGATTATTTTTAAACCTACTTATAGGATATTTAAAGTACTTTTGGAAAGTAAAGTGCAAAGAATGAACCATATTATACTAAATTTGTGATAAACTAAACAATATTGATTATCTATGAAATTATTATTACTTAGCAATTCGACTAATCCGGGAGAAGCATATCTAAGCTATCCAAGACAGACAATCAAATCATTCTTAGGAGATAAACCCCTTAATATAGTGTTTATACCCTATGCGGCTGTTACATTTTCTTATGATGAATATGTGGCAAAAGTAAATGGTAGTTTGCAGGAAGTAGGAATTCAGGTAAAAGGTATACATACTTTCAAGAATGCGAAAGAAGCAGTACGCACAGCCGACGCTATCATGGTAGGCGGTGGCAATACATGGAAGCTTACCAGAACGGTGCAAGAGAATGACTTGATTGATGTAATACGTGAAAAAGTGAATACAGGAACACCTTATATCGGATGGAGTGCAGGCTCTAACTTGGCTTGCCCTACATTGCGAACAACCAATGATATGCCTATCACTGCTCCTTTGAGCTTTGATACTCTGAATCTTGTTCCTTTCCAGATCAATCCGCATTATCTGGATGCTCATCCTTCCGATCATGGTGGTGAGACACGCGAAATGAGAATCAATGAGTTCATTATAGAAAATCCGGATGTATATGTAGTAGGATTAAGAGAATCTACTATATTGCATTATGAGGATGGAAAGTTAGAACTGATAGGAGACCGTTCGGCTCGTATCTTTAAATTCGGAAAAGAACCTGTTGAATTGACTTCGAAAGATGATTTCAATTTTCTGGTTAACTTAGTATAATTTTTTGTTTGTGACTTTTCGGCGTATTGTTTGTTATAAAGGCAGATAAACGCGAAACATTGATATATGAATCCAACCAGTAAAATATTTAAGATACCGACTCCGGTCTTCTTCATTTTAGCAATCATCCTTATTGTTTATACGGCTCCCCGTGAGACTAAAGTAAGTTATGATGAGAGTGAAGGCAGACCCTGGCGTTATGGTCTTATAACAGCTCCTTTCGATTTTCCGGTATATAAACCCGAAGCGCAACTCGAACAGGAGAGGGATAGTATTATGAAAGAATACGTTCCTTATTACAATAAGGACAGAACGCGTGTAGAGAGGTCTATTGCTCTTTTCGAGAATGATGCGAAAGCCTCTGATACACCTTCTTCATATATCTTGTATGTGCGTGCAAAGCTGGCAGAGATTTATACGACTGGGGTTATATCTTTACCGGAATACGAGAAGGTTGCAGGTAATACTTCGGGACAACTTTATCTGGTAGATGATGGAAATATTGCCGAAATCAGGCGGATAACATCTTTCTATACATCAAAATCTGCTTATGAAAAGATCATAGAAGATGCACCCGATAGGTTAGAGCATCAGACACTCCAATCCCTTAATCTGAATAATTATCTGTTTGATAATATTATTTTGAATAATGAACTGTCGAAGAAGGCAAAAGATGAACTGATGATGAAAGTTCCCTTTGCAGAAGGATATGTTCAGGCAGGGCAGAAAATCATAGACAGGGGAGAGATTGTGACGGCTAGGACTGTGCATACACTCAATTCGTTGCAGAAGATAACCGAGAAGCAGGAAGGTTCCGGTACTCGTCAAATCTGGATGATAGTGGGCGATGCTATACTCGTTGCAGCCATGTTGATGTCTTTCATGACCTATCTTATCTTTTTCCGTACACGGGAATATCTCGATAAGCGAAATGTCCTTTTCATGCTTTCGATGATACTGATGTTCTGCCTGTTGACTAACCTGTTTGTAAAACTCGGGCTGAATGTATATATCATACCGTATGCGATTGCGACGATTATGGTGCGTACATTTATCGATTCGCGAACTGCCATGTTAACGCATCTGGTTACGGCTGTAATGAATTCTCTGGTCGTTCCTTTTCCGCAGGAATTTCTGATGCTTCAGATTCCGGTTGGGTTCGTGTGTATATTCAGTTTGAAAGATTTGTCGGAAAGATCGCAATTGATAAAATCTTCTTTCTATATATTAATGGCTTATGCTGTTGTATACGTGGGGGTAGCATTGGCACTGAAAGGAGATTATAAACAGATAGACCCGCTGATGTTCCTATACTTTGCGATAAACTTTATGTTTGTAATGTTTGCTTACTTGCTCGTTTATATCTGTGAAAAAGTATTCGGGTTCATCTCGGGAGTAAGTATGATAGAGTTGTCTAACATAAATAAGCCACTGTTGCAAAGGTTATCGGAAATAGCTCCGGGAACATTCCAGCACTCGATGCAGGTCTCTAATCTGGCTGCTGCTGTTGCTGCGCGTATCGGCGCAAATGCACCACTGGTACGAACAGGTGCTCTGTACCATGATATCGGAAAAATGACAAATCCTGCCTACTTTACCGAGAATCAGTTACCGGGGATGAATCCGCATAATGGTTTATCCTACAAAGAGAGTGCACGGATTATTATTAATCATGTTCCGGAAGGAATTAAAATAGCGAAGAAATATAATCTTCCACAGCAGATTATAGACTTCATTGCGACTCATCATGGCGAAGGAGTCACACGCTTCTTTTATAATTCTTATAAAAATGAGCATCCCGATGAGGAAGTTGATATAAGAGATTTTTCCTATCCAGGACCTAATCCGTTTAGTAAAGAGACCGGAATACTTATGATGGCGGATACAGTGGAAGCTGCTTCGCGTAGTTTACCGGAATATACCGAAGAAAATATAGCGACATTAGTAGATAAGTTGATAGATAGTCAGTTGCGTGACGGGCTGTTGAAGAATACTCCTCTTACATTTAAAGACGTGGATATAGCAAAAGGTATCTTTAAAGAAAAGCTGAAAACTATATATCACTCTCGGATTGTCTATCCTGAATTGACAGAAGAGGCGAAAGAGAATCTGGAAGAAGGACAGGAAGAAAAGCAAACCGAAAACGGATAGAGGCTGCGGCATAATCCCATATCAGCACACAGAATACACTGATAATACAGAGTTTTAGGATTTCTGTTTTTATAAGATAATTATAGTTAGTGAAATAGAAGCTATTTCGTGTTTATCTCTTTGACACTGTGTACTCTGTGTTCTATTTTGCTTTTGAGGTCAATCTTTTTCTTATTCTTCAAAATTATCCCAGATGCTTCTATGATAGTGGAGCACCCTTCTCAATTCATGAAGTTCTCTTTCCATATCATTCATTTTTTCGAGAAGGTTTTGAATGACATCTATCCCTTCGATGTTGACGGATAATTCATAATGCCATCGCGCATATCTTTCCAGATCAGATAATTGGGATTCGCGTATATATTGTTTCCCTTCGTTTGCGATAATATCTATTAACCCCTCCTTATGTAAAAGAATAATGAAAGAGGGCTCTATTCTCGAATTTTTGATAAATTCTTCAATAATAATTAATCCTGTGTCCATAATCTTTTACATTATTTAGTTTGAGAATCAGCTAATTGTTTGAAAAGTTCCTTTTGCTCGTCACTCAGACCTGTCGGTATTTGTAACGAGTAGGTGATATACAGGTCGCCATGCTGACCTTCTTTTTTGTAAACAGGAAAACCTTTGCCTTTCAACCGGACTTTTGTTCCATTTTGTGTTTCGGCTTTTACTTTTAGTTTCACCTTTCCACTAAGGGTGTCAATAGTCGCTTCACCTCCCAGCACTGCCGTATAAATATCGAGAGGTACGGTCGTATATAAATCATTACCGAGTCGTTTCAGATTAGGGTCTTCGGCAATGACAAACGTGATATACAGATCGCCGTCAGGTCCGCCGTTTGCACCTTTTCCTCCCTGTTTGGGTAGTTTGATGACCTGTCCGTCTGCAACACCTGCCGGAACAGTGATACGAATGTTCTTACCATTTACGGTCAAGGTTTGCTTATGAGTTTCGGCAGCTTCCTGTAATGTCAGGTGCAGTTCTGCACTATAATCCTGTCCTTTGTAACCCCTTGTCCTACTGCCTGAACGACTGCCTCCACGGTTACCGAATAGAGATTCGAAAAAGTCCGAGAACTCACCGTCATCTCCCGAGAAGCTATAGCCGTAACTTCCTCCGCCATCGCCTCCTCCGAATCCGCTAAAGTCCTCAAATCCGGCGAAGCCTCCATTCTGGGACTGTTGTTGGCGAGCCTTTTCATATTCTTCGGCATGTTTCCAGTTTTCTCCGTATTCGTCGTATTTCTTTCTTTTGTCGGGATCACTCAAGACCTCATTCGCTTCATTTATTTGCTGAAACTTTTGATGTGCCTGAGTATCATTCGGGTTGAGGTCGGGATGATATTTTCGGGCTAATTTTCTATAAGCCTTCTTTATATCATCAGCCGATGCACTCTTGCTGAGTCCAAGTATGCTATAATAATCAATAAATGCCATATCGTTTTGTATGTTATGTCTATATTAACGTTAATTCAATCTTTTTTGTTTTTGATATCCTTGGGGTTCTTTGCGGTAAGAATTATTCAACTATGCTTTAAATACTTTCTTTGTCATTCTGAACATGGTGAAGAATCTGTCAAAAGAAGATGCTTCCTATTGTCTGCATGACAAAATATATAAGCAACTACTTTACCGTAAAGCGTATAGAAGCAGTATTGCCCGATTCGTCCACAACAGTTAATTTGTGGCTACCCGAAGTAGGGCTGAGTTCTTTTTTATGAAAATGCTGTGTTTCTCCTACATAAGTTTCATCCAGATGCCAGAAAACTTTACTTTGCGGATTGCGGTGAGCCAGTTCGAAAACAATTCTGCCTTGTGAGCCATCCAGTTGTTTCGGGATACTTACCACTGCATTTGCAAAGGGATAAATAAATTCCATAATCTTTGTCTGGTCTTCCGAAATACATTCGGGAGAGAATGGTGGTAAAGTCCGGTAGCTTGGATGTTGTTCTTTATAGAACCATTCCCACGATGCAGGCAGTACGAACCATGATGTCTGAACGATTCCTCTTTGACCTGCGCAGTTTTCGAATACCCTGTATTTAAAATCTTCCGAAACATTCACCTTGATGTGATATTTACAAACATCGCCTTCCAGCCCTTTACGTGCGACAAATATAGTATCAATAGATTCTTCGGGGCAGTTGACTCCGGCGAGGCAGCCGCTCTCTTTACAAACTTCCGTTCGTGCCAGATCGTTAACGGGTGCAGCGAACCATTTGGAGGATGGCAAGATGTTGAATATATCGAACATTACCATTCCTGCCGTCCTCGCTCCTGTCAGTCCCGGTCTGCCTTCCCCATCCGAATTTCCTACCCATACACCTACTACGTATTTGGGATTTACCCCCACTGCCCATCCATCACGAAAACCGAAGCTTGTACCTGTTTTCCATGCAATCTTTTGTATAGAAGGTATGGAGCGCCAGTCAATTTCTTCGGGACGATTGACGTTTGTCAATGCATCGAATGTCAGCCAGATAGCGCCTGCTTCGTAAAGCGGACGATTTATCTTGCCTGTGGGCTCAGCATTTTCATCATCCTTTATATAGGAGACAGGTTTCCTCTCATGGTAAACTTTGTCTCTATTGTAATCATTCAAAGATTGTGCCATATGGGCATACATCATACTGATATCCCAAAGCTTGCCTTCTGCCCCTCCGAGTATCAACGAAAGTCCGTATGTATCGGGAGTTCGGGAAAGGGTAGTCATGCCCGATGCCTTTAGCAGATTGTAAAATTTAGGTACACCATACTTACGGAGAGATGTTACAAAAGGAATGTTCAAAGAGCGAGCTAATGCTTCGGAGGCAGGCGTTGCACCATCATAATTCAGACTAAAATTCTTCGGAGTGAAACCATTGATGTTGATTGGCACATCTGCCAAGAGTTGATTAGGTAAAAGTTGTCCGTTTTGCTGCATAGCGCAGTATAGAAATGGTTTCAGTATACTTCCCGTACTACGCGGGGCTTGCAAAATATCGACCTGATTCGCAGAAATACTTCTGTCGAAATGTACATTCCCACAGTAAGAGATTATTTCATTCTTTTCAATATCAATCACTATTGCTGCAATATTCTTAATCTCATTTTGGGCAAACTCTGCATTCCATCGGGAGAGTATATTTTCTGTTTGCAGTTGTTTCTGTTTGTCAATGGTGGTAATGACTTGTTTCCCTCCTTGTTCGAGATAAACTTTTGTTACCAGATGAGGTGCGATTTGTGGAAGGGCATACGGTTCGAAAGGTAATGGTTCGGATATTGCCAGCTCGTAATCGACCGAATTTAGGATTTCTTTATTGTGTAAATGTTTTAGTAAAGAGTTTCGCTTGTTCAGCAACTTTTCCCTATTACGTCCGAAGTGCATAATAGCCGGAGAATTGGGGAGTACGGCTAATGTTGCAGCTTCTGCCCACGAAAGGGTAGCTGACTGATGTCCGAAATATCGCCACGATGCAGCCTCTATCCCGACTACATTTCCGCCCATAGGTGCATGGGAGGCATACAGGTTTATGATTTCGTCTTTCGAATAGGAGAATTCTAAGCGGGTAGCTAGGATAATTTCTATAAACTTTTCGGCAAAAGTCCGGCTTTCTTTGCGGGATAGCCGTATCGTTTGCATAGTGATGGTACTTGCGCCGCTTACTATTCTTTGGTTCGATATGTTTTGCTTTGCTGCCCTGAGTATTGATAAAGGATTTATCCCCCAATGGTATCTGAAATAGCGGTCTTCGAATTCTATCAGGCAGGTTTTGTATTTGTCGGGAACGGAGTCAACAGTCGGAAATCGCCATTGCTCATCATTGGCAATGCGTGCTCCGAGTAATTCATCGTTACGATCATACACAACCGTACTGTAAGGTACTTCAAAAAGTGGGGATGGGAGACAGAAAATGTACCAACCAAGCAATAAAACTACTAATATAAGTATTACTTTATACTTGGTCTTTAGGGATTTGAATTTCCATACCCATTTCTTGAAGATGCTCATTATTTAAATCTAGTGTCTGGAATCAACACTAAAATTAGGTCAATTAATCTTCATCTTCAATAATAAATATGAAAAAAATTATTTCTTCAATGTAAACAAAAATTCCAGACCTCCATTTTCATGGCTTTTCGCCTGTATTTCTCCTTTGTGCAGATGAATTGCATTTCTTACAATCGACAAGCCAAGTCCCGACCCTCCTGTGTTGCGGGTACGCCCTTCATGTACACGGTAGAAGCGCTCAAACAGACGGTTCATATGTTCTTCGCTTACACCCTCTCCGGTGTCGTAAAAGGAGAAGTATGCAAATTCATTATCTTCCAGATAATTATCTATATGTATTTCGACGCCACTTCCTGCATAGCTAATGGAGTTATCCATCAGGTTGCGGAAAATAGAATAGAGTAAGGTTTGATTACCAGTTATGATTAATGTGGGGGCTACGTCAATATGAAGTGAAATATTATTCTCTTTCAGTTTGTCTGCCAAATCTATTCGCACTTCATCTATCAATTGATGAAGATTGATTTTACTCATCACAAATCTGGCGGGATTTTCTTCTATCTTACTTATCATGCTGACATCGTCGATGAGATTGGAAAGCCTGACTACCTGCTGATATGCCCTATCAATAAACTGACTTTGCTTTTCCTGAGAAAGAGCCTGTTCATTCAGTGTTTCGAGATAACCCCTCAGGCTAGTGACCGGAGTTCGCAATTCATGGGCTATATTGCTTGTCATTTCCTGCTTTAGGAGACGATTCTTTTCGACTTTAGTGATGTCTTTTATAGTGACTTCGAAACTATTATCATCGAAAATAATTGTTTGCAAAGAGAATGCTTTTCCGAATTTGTCTATCTGGAAATGAAAATAGTTCTTATTATCCCTATTATCCAGGAAATTCCAAATGGGTTTAAAATCTTCTTCTACAAACACGAGATCGGGATCAAAAACAGGTTTATTCGTAATCAGATTCAGATACTGAATAAAGTGCGTATTTGCATATATCTTCTTTTTGTTAGCTTTGAACATACAAAGACCTACCTCCGAATACTGAAAATGCTGTATCAGTTTTTCCCGTTCTTTTTCTACATTTCGTTTTCCTTCCTCTTTTTGTTTGAATATATCTACCAGATCGTTCCCTATTTCTCCAAGTTCATCCTCCGGAAAATCGGGTTTAGCCGGTAAGTTTTTGTCATCTCTAATCTTGATTGCAAAATCTTTGAGTTTGTCAATAGACTTGCCGAAACGTCCTGCTACATAATTGACTATTAATAATATGACGATCAAAAGAATGATAACAATATAAGCAAAGAAGTTATCGGGTTTCAGCAAACCTTGTGTTTCGATATTGTAAGGTAGTGCCACTCTGACAAAATAGTCTTTGAATAACTTGGCATAATAAAGGTACTCTGCATTAGTAGATTCCGAGGTACGTATATTCGTTCCGTAATCCTGATATTGAGCTTTTAGTATTTCGGGACGGTCAAGGTGATTTGATAAGGAACTAAGATTGTTTACATCTTTATCATAAACCACTGTTCCGTCTGATTTTATAATCGTCACCCGTATGTCCTGTGGTAAGGTGTTTACCACCGCTTGTACTTGAGACACACTGGCATCAGTTATATTTTTCTGTTGGATGTAATTCCCTATTATCTCCACATATCCATCCATTTTAGATTCTAAAGCCTCTGTCTTATATTTCTTTTGTTCTCTTTGTTCCGATATAATAAGGAGTACAGAAAAAAGAGTGAATATGAAAAGTATAGAGCTGAATAGCTTTTGTTTGTATGTTAGTTTCATAAGTATCTTTTATCAATTCACATATGAAAATTATAACCGTATCCTGTGCGGTTCACAATCGCATCACCATATTTGCCGATCTTTTTACGTAAACGGGCAATGTGTACATCTACTGTTCTTTCGAGGACAATGCCGTCTCCCTGCCATGCGCGCTCCAGTATATCTGAACGGGTATAGGTCACCCCCGGGTTTTTGACTAAAAGCAACAATATATTGTATTCTGTTTTAGTAAGGTCGATCAGTTCATCGTCTATTTTTACTGTTTTTTTATCGAGGTCTATTGTCAAAGTATCGGCATAAAGAATGTTTTTATCTTCTTCTTTATCCTGCAAGTCCGATCTTTTGAGTACCGATCGTACACGCGCGATAACTTCTTTTATCGAGAATGGTTTGGATATATAATCGTCTCCCCCTATCGAGAAACTTGTGAGCATATCGTTTTCGGTATCTTTGGCAGTCAGGAAAATAATTGGTGTCTGATTTCCCGATTTCCTCAGTTGGTCTGCCATCTTGAAACCGGATATTCCCCCCATCATTACATCCAGAAGGATGAGACGATGTTCGGGTGTCAGTTTTTCCAAAGCTTCTTCTGCCGATTCGGCCATATCTATCTGATATCCTTCATTCTCTAGATTGAATTGCAGGATTTCACGGATATCGATTTCGTCATCGACAATAAGTATGGGGATCGGTTTATTTTTTGTTTCCATGCCTGATATCTTTTCCTTCGGTTAAATAGATCGTAGCTTCTGCAATGTTAGTTGCACCATCGCCGATACGCTCAAAATTGTAAGACATTGCATTTATATTGATAATATTCCTAATCTGTTCCTTTTCGAGGCTTCTGTCGGCAAATGTTGTTTGTAAAGATGCACTTATTTCGTGAAATAACCGGTCTACTTTATCATCTTTTTCAATTACTTGATAGGCCATTTGCGTATCTTCGTTCGAAAAAGAAAGAATAGCTTCGCGCATCATTTCGTCGGCATACTTAAAGATTTTTTCTATTTTCTTTTTTTCTTCTGCAAATTCAGGAGAATTCAGGTTCGTTTCCCTCAAGAAATGAATGATATTGAGAAGTATATCACCTGCCCTTTCCAAATTGGTTGTAATATCCTGGTAGGTAATTATTAACCGTAGGTCGGCAGCTTTCGGCGTGAATTGAAATATGGCAAATACAACCTCTTCGCGAATTTTCACTTCGAGCCTGTCCATGATGATCTCGTTGGCTTCGGCTTCTTCGTATAAAGATTCTATTGAGTTATCCTGAAGTAACTTCGAAACAATCTGAAGTTGAAGTAGAGTTGTTCTGGATAACAATTCGAAATCGTTAAGTAATATTTTAAGCTGTTTTTGTTTTACAGATGTAGTCATGATTCTAATTTATTTAATGAGATAATACCAAATCAATAGATATCTTACCACAGAGTTACACGGAATTTATTTTCACAGAGATAGATATTATTACTCCGTGATTTTACTCTGTGATACTCCGTGTTAATTGATTTATATGTAGATATTATATATTTCAATTTAGTAATTGCTTTTTATCCAAAGACTCCTGTCAGATAATCTTCTGTACGTTTGTCTTTCGGTTTGGTAAACATTTGTTTTGTTGTATCATATTCCACCAGAGTCCCCAGATACATAAACATCGAATTGTCCGAAATACGGGCAGCCTGGGACATATTATGCGTAACGATTATGATGGTATAATGTTCTTTCAGTTCCAGTATCAGGTCTTCTATTCTGTTGGTAGAAATAGGGTCGAGAGCTGAGGTTGGTTCATCCATCAGAATAATCTCCGGCTTCAATGCGATGGCACGTGCAATGCAGAGGCGTTGTTGCTGTCCTCCTGAAAGAAAAGTTCCTTTCTTCGAAATAGAGTCCTTTACCTCATCCCAAAGGGCAACACTTCGCAAGCTCGATTCAACAATTTCATCTTTCTCCTGTTTTTTCAGACTAATATTATTCAGTTTATATCCTGCCAGAACATTATCATAAATGCTCATAGTCGGGAAAGGATTCGGACGCTGAAAAACCATTCCTGCTAAACGGCGTACTGTCATAGGATTCATTTTGAAGATATTCTCACCTTTGAGCAAGATTTCTCCGGTCGTTTTGATCTCCGGATAAAGATCGTGCATCCTGTTGATAGCTCGCAGCAGGGTACTTTTGCCACATCCCGAAGGTCCCATGATTGCTGTGACCGTATTTTCTTTGATGCCTGCGTTTACCTTGTCTACCGCATTCTTTCCGGGCGTATAAGATACCGAAACATCTTTCAGTTCGAGAATGTATTTATCGTTATTCGTATTTATTGAATTTTCCATTTCTTAGCTATACTTTTTGCAAAAATATTTATTCCTAACACTATCAGTAGTAACAACAAGGATGACGACCAAACCAATGGTGCCAGATTCGGGTCATTGTAGAATTCCCATATTAATAGTGATACAGCACTGGTCGGGTGCGTAATATCCCAATTGACAATGGATGCTCCTAATGCCGTTACGAGTAAAGGGGCTGTTTCGCCCATTACGCGCGATATAGCTAACAATGAACCTGTAAACAATCCGCCGAAAGCAGAAGGCAGCAGTATTCTCATAACCACCGAACTGTAAGAACCTCCTAAGGCAAGTCCTGCTTCTTTGAGAGAGGTGGGTAACATCTTCAATGTTTCTTCTGTCGACCGTATTATCATCGGTAACATCATTATGGCTAAAGCCACGCTACCTGCTAATGCGGAGTAACCGTGCATAGGCTTTACGACCCATACGTACACGATGATACCGACAACTATCGACGGAATCCCTTGCAGCAAATCGGATAAACTTCTGATAAGGTTGGCAAATTTCTTTTTCTGATTTTCTGCCAGATAAATGCCTGTCATTATACCGATAGGGATAGCGATGATTATGGCAATGATCAGAATAAGAAATGTACCTGTGATACCATTGAGTATACCGCCGGGGATAGGCTCATCGCTGATTTTTGCCAGCATAGCATCCATTGAGGTAGGTGCAATTTCTGTAAATAAACTCAGATTGAATTGCTTATATCCTTTCTTCAACAGTTCCCATATTATCAGGAATAAGGGAATCATCGTAAGGGCAGAGAAAAAGCAAATGGAATAAAAGAATATCTTACTCTTTGCCAGCCTGTATTTAGATGTCGAGAAAAATGTTTTTTTCATTTTTTTATCAATAGTTATTCTATGTAAGTAGGGGTAGGGCTTGCTCTACCCGTTTGTCGGGCGAAGCAAAGCCTCGCCCCTACATTTATCCGTTTTATCTATTTACCAATTTCATAATGTACTTAGCAACAAAGTTGATTATTGCCGTGATCAGGAATAACAATAACCCTATCGCCATCAGCGAACTCAGCTTCAATCCGTCTGCTTCTCCAAACTGATTGGCTATGATACTCGCCATTGAGTTTCCTGTATCGGCAAGGCTTGTCGGAATATTGTTGGTATTACCGATAAGCATGGTTACAGCCATCGTTTCGCCCAAGGCACGCCCTAAAGCCAAGACATAAGCTGCAAAGATTCCCGATAATGATACGGGTAGACTTACATTGCTGATAACTTCCATCTTGGTAGAACCAAGGCTATAAGCTGCTTCTTTCAAGTCGTTCGGAACCATGGATATAAATTCTGTACTTAATGACGAAGCGTAGGGAATTATCATGATGGCAAGTACAACAGCCGCCAGCAAAACTCCGAATCCTTGTGCACTTACCCCCATGTCGATCAGGATAGGGCGTAATACATAAAATCCCCACAATCCGTAAACGATCGAAGGGATACCGGCTAATAAATCCACTACTGAACTAACTACTGTCGCTATTTTGGTTCCTTTGAAATATTCTCCATTAAACAGGGCAATAGATAACGAGAAAGGAATACAGAATAACAGAGCCAGAATAGAGGTAACCAGTGTTCCCGTTATAAAAGGTAGAGCTCCGTAATTGTCATTGATAGAATCCCAGTTGGATGAGGAAAGGAATCCGAAGAACCCGAACGTGGAGAAAGTGTTTATGCTCTGGGAAACCAGACCATAAACAACTCCTGCTGTCAGAACCAATATGAGGCATGACGCGATAAATAATGTGATTTTAAAAATCTTGTCTTTCATTCTGACAAACAAATCTTAGTGATAACCTAATTTATTTCGTATTTGTGTCTGTTTATTGAATATCCGAGATTGCTTTTCCGTCGAAAGTCATCGAATTGATAATAGCTGTTGTCTTTTCCTGAGCCGACTGGGGAAGCGCTGCATAATGCGTTTTTACGGCGATTTCCTGTCCATCTTTACCTATGACATATTTAAGCAGATCTACCAATGCTTTTGCTTGAGTTGCAGTCCTGTTGTTATAGCTTTGCTCCTTATAAGCAATTATCCATGTAAATGTGCTGATCGGATAAGCATCAGGATTGGATGAGTTTGTAATAACTACACGTGTGTCGTTAGGCATAGCAACGTCAGCAGATGCCGAAATACTCTTATCATTAGCAACAATGAAGTTACCCGAACTGTTTTGTAACGATGCTGATGAAATATTCAATGCCAGAGCGTATTCAGAGCCGATATATCCTATCGATCCTTCTGTTTCGGCAATGATACCTGCTACGCCGGGATTGCCTTTTGCGGCTACTCCTACAGGGAACTGTAAAGATTTGCCTGTTCCTATTTCGTTTTTCCATGCCTCGTTTACTTTCGACATGTATTCGGAGAATACCGAAGTCGTTCCACTACCGTCCGAACGGTACACAGGAGTGATAGTTTTATCGGGCAAAGCTAAAGTTGGATTGATAGCTTTCAGTTTAGCATCATTCCATTTAGTTATCTTTCCTCTGTAAATATCAGAGATTATATCGGCTGTCAGTTTTAAGTCTTTTACCTCGGGAAGGTTGTAGGACAACACCACTGCGCCCAGTGCTGTTGGGATATGTACTACCTCCGACCCCATTTCGGACAACTCTTTATCCGAAAGGAATACATCCGTAGCCCCAAAGTCCACAGTTTTGTCTTTTAGACTACGGATACCTCCTCCACTTCCGACTCCTCCGTATGTAACATCATTTCCTGTTGGTTCGCTGTATTTTTTGAAAACAATATTATAGAACGGAGCAGGGAAAGTAGCACCTGCACCTGACAGTTTCGCTGTATTTTCTTTTTGTGATGAATTACACGCTATTAACGATACGGCTGCTAAAGCAATGAATAATAATTTTTTCATATTATCGATTTTAATTTAAGGTCTCAGACCTATTTAAATTTTCTCGATACAAAAATCAGAGTTAATTGTGACGGGGTAGAAAAGGAATTGTTACAATATGGTTAAGAATACGGATGGTTTCTGTAATAGATTTACAAATCAAATATAAAGGATATCTTACTATCATAACTATAATTTTCTTAAATTTGTTAATCAGTAATAACAAGTAAACATTTAATATTAAACTCATGATAAAACATATTGTCTGCTGGAAACTAAAAGATGAAGCTCATGGAAATGATAAGTCTGTCAATGCGAAACACATAAAAGAAAAGCTTGAAGCATTGAGAGGTAAAATCGAAGGATTGGTAAACATCGAAGTGGGTATCAATATTCCTGAATATCCTACAAACTACGATGTTGTACTTTATTCGGAGTTGGAGTCTAAAGAGGCATTGGAACATTATCAAAACCACCCGCTGCATCAGGCGCTTTTGCCATTTATCAGAGAGGCTGTATCAAATAGGGTAGCAGTAGACTACGAAATCTAATATAGAGTAAAATGTACGAAGAGGTTATCAGGGATATTCGCAAGCGTTGCCGTATGGCTATGAATGGTGTTGCCTCGACTAGTATGCGGCAACATGGGTTGAATTATAAACTCAACTTCGGAGTATCTATACAACAGATAAGAGAAATTGCATCACGTTATCAGCCGGATAAAGGATTAGCCGAAGAACTATGGAAAGACGGTACACGAGAACTGAAAATATTGGCTACAATGCTTTATCCAAAGCCTGAGTTTTCGGAAGAGACGGCTATGCGATGGATAAAAGAAATCCCTAATCAGGAAATAAGAGAGCAAATGGGGTTCAATCTTTTTCAGCACTTATCTTATACTTTTAAAATAGGATACGAATGTACTCTAAGTGAAGATAAATCGATAAGGGCATCCGGTTATTGGTTTGTTGGCAGGCATCTGATGATTAGTAATTATAAGACTGATATAGATGTCTTTTCTGTGCCTCATGTTTGGGAAGATGTAGTTGATGAAGATGTGTCACTTCGCAATGCTGCCAAATTATTTCTCAAAAATATGGGTAAAGTAAATCCCGTGATAGCAAAGGATATTCTGGCAGAAATATTACCATTCAAAGACTCGGAAGATTTACTAAAAAAAGAAGTGTATCATGGTCTTGCTTTCGAGTACGAGTACTACTACGAAAATTACAAATATTAAAGGATATATTTAACCTCTTTAAAGGCATACTTATTTATATCTCCCTTTTCGGTTTCCAGTACAAGTAAACCGGATGGTTCAACATCTATAATACGAGCATAGAATTGTCCGTTTTTGTCTTCGAACAAATGTTTCCCCTCTTTCCTGAATAAAGATTCTTTGTACTGTTTTCTTATCGAAGTGATATTTTCTTGGCTATTAATTAAGTTGTGATAGGAGGATAAACAGTTTATTATTCGTTGGAGTATATCCTTTATGTCATATTCTTTCCCTGTGATTTGTTTAAGAGATATCGGGTTAGGTGCGTCACTTTCGAATTTTTCCTGATTTATATTGATCCCGACTCCTAATATGGATTGGTAGATATTGCCATCCATGATATCATTTTCAATCAGAATACCGGTTATCTTCTTATTCTTCCAATAAATATCATTAGGCCATTTTATGGTAATATCAGATGTTTCTTTGTCCAAAACGTCTTTTATGGCAAGTGAGATTATCTGTGACAATAAAAATTGTTCGGATGCTTCGAGCGATTTCGGGAATAGAACTGTGCTGAAAAGAAGGTTTTTTCCTCTTTCCGACTCCCAGCTATTTCCCCTTTGTCCTCTGCCCGAAGTCTGAAAGTCTGCATAAACAGTAAAACTTTTCTTTGTATCCCTTTCCGAAACCAGTTTTCTGATATATTGGCTTGTAGAATCAGTTTCCTGAATATGTACGAAAGAATGTATCTCCATTATTTACTCCTCTTCTAAAGCCGCATATTCTGCCTGTTGCTTTTTTGGCAGTTTTTTGATAACCTCTTCTACCGAATGGTTTATCCACTCTTTCATATCCTCATCAGATACACCTTTTTCGAAAAGTATCGAGTTCCAATATTTTTTATTGAAATGGTAGCCGGGTATTACCGCCTCGTACCGTTCCCTTAAATCAATAGCTTTTTCAGGGTCGCATTTTAAGGCGATCATGAATCCCCAATCTTTGTGCTGTTCGAGACTCATACAGCCGAACATTTTCCCCATCACTTTAAACACAAGCGTTACTTCATCGAAAGGGAAACATTCTTCTGCCCCCTTTACACTCAGGCAATATTCTCTAACTTCTTCTATGTTCATGATTTTTCAATTTAGGGGCGCCATGAAAGCATCCTCGATATGTAATATTTCTGAACCTCTATTATCCAGTATAATTGAGATAATATCAAAACGTGCAGGTTTATCTATTTCGTTTTCGCTGAGATAATAATCAGCAGCTTCTACAATACGTCTGATCTTACTATCTGATACAGCCTCTTCGGGTGTACCCCATTGCTCGGATGAACGCGCTTTTATTTCTGCAAAAATGATAAATTCGTCATTCGAGGCAATAATATCAATTTCATATTTCCTGTAATGCCAGTTGCATTCGATGATGCGGAAACCTTTCTGCAAAAGATACTCCTTTGCCAAAGCTTCTCCCATCTTGCCTAATTCGTTATGTACTGCCATTTCGGAAATATTTATTAGGTACAAATATAATGATATAGGACATTCCTAATCCTTAATTGCAATAAAAATCGATATAGATGTAAATATCTTGTAAAGTGACAATATGTTACTCTTTAAATTTCCATAAAAATTATTAGTTTTGTATTTATAATTTATGAAATTTAAACATGGTCAAATATAAACGGATACTGCTCAAACTAAGTGGGGAATCCCTGATGGGAGAGAAACAATACGGAATAGATGAAAAACGTCTTTCGGAATATGCGTCCCAGATCAAAGAAATTGCTGATATGGGAGTACAAGTAGGCATAGTAATAGGCGGGGGTAATATATTTCGTGGGTTGAGCGGCGCTTCGAAAGGTTACGACAGGGTGAAAGGTGACCAGATGGGGATGCTGGCTACTGTTATTAACAGTCTCGGGCTGAGCTCGGCACTGACTGCTATCGGACAAAAGTCGAGAGTACTGACTGCCATCAGAATGGAACCTATCGGAGAGCTATATTCTAAGTGGAAAGCAATAGAAGCTATGGAAAATAGGGAGGTCGTGATTATTTCGTGCGGAACAGGAAACCCATTCTTCACAACGGATACAGGTTCGGCTCTCCGCGGAATAGAGATCGAGGCAGATGTTATGCTTAAAGGTACTCGCGTAGACGGTGTATATACAGCCGATCCGGAGAAAGATCCTACTGCTACTAAGTTTGACTCTATTTCTTTTGACGAAGTATACAATCGTGGTCTGAAAGTGATGGATTTAACAGCTACAACCATGTGTAAAGAAAATAATTTGCCTATTATTGTATTTGATATGGATACAATAGGTAATCTTGCCAAAGTAATGAGAGGCGAGAATATCGGTACATATGTGCATGTTTAAATACAAAATAGAAATCTAAACTAAAATATACTGTAAAACTTTACTCTTTATGGCAGACATAAAAGAACTGGAAAAGAAAGCCGAAGCAAAAATGCAGGGGGCTGTTGAATTTTTGGAAGAATCATTAGCTCATATCCGCGCCGGAAAAGCAAATCCTCGTATTCTGGATGGTATTAGACTGGAATATTATGGGTCAGTAACTCCACTTTCGGGAGTTGCTTCGATTAGTGCGCCTGATGCTAAGACAATCGTAATTCAACCTTGGGAAAAAAATATGTTGGGTGAGGTAGAAAAAGCTATCATTAACTCTGATCTGGGATTGAATCCTAGTAATGACGGAGAAGTGATACGATTATCAATACCTCCTTTGACAGAAGAACGCCGTAAAGCGTTGGCAAAACAGTCGAAGCAAGAAGCCGAAGATGCAAAGATCAGTGTACGTAATGCTCGTCGCGATGCTATCGATGCTGTGAAAAAATCGGTAAAAGATGGAACGCCTGAGGATGTAGCTAAAGACTCGGAGGCTACTATGCAGAAAATACATGATAAGTACATCAAACAGATAGATGAACTGTATGCTGCAAAAGAAAAAGAAATAATGACTGTGTAGTTTTGCATTGTCAATCAAATACAAGATTGAGTAAAGGATTCAGGACAAAAGTAAGTTTTCTGAACTTTACTCTTTTTTGTCTAATAAACTTTTTGAATCGAAATACCATTTAATATAAAAACACAAATAAACATAACATGGCTATAATTAAACCGTTCAAAGGACTGCGTCCACCCAGGCAAATAGTGCAGGAAGTTGTATCCCGCCCCTACGATGTGTTAAGTTCCCTT
This sequence comes from Dysgonomonas sp., assembly GCA_032477055.1. Taxonomy (GTDB): domain Bacteria; phylum Bacteroidota; class Bacteroidia; order Bacteroidales; family Dysgonomonadaceae; genus Dysgonomonas_A. The sequence goes on from JAWDXP010000004.1 coordinate 384,821, forward strand.
GAAGCCCGATTAGAAGCAGAAGGGAACGAAAAATCATTGTATCGTATTATCAAGCCTGAAATAGATTTCGAGGAAATAATTGACGAGCATCACCCTGATGTTTATGAAAGGGCTGTGCAAAATTTCGAAAAGTTTCAGGAAAAAGGCTGGTTAGTGCAAGACGATCAGGAGAGGTACTATTTGTATGCCCAAACTATGAACGGGAAAACACAATATGGATTCGTCGTTTGTTCGCATGTAGATGATTACATGAACGGGAAAATTATGAAACATGAGTTAACCCGTAAGGATAAGGAAGAAGACCGTATGAAACATGTGCGGGTAAACGATGCTAATGTAGAGCCAGTATTCTTTGCCTATCCTGATAATGCAGAATTGGATCAAATAATGAATCGTGTCATTGATTCGCCTGCTGAATATGACTTTACGGCTCCTGACGGAGTAGGGCATCATTTTTGGGTGATAGATAATAAAGAAAATATACAAAAGATTACGGATGCTTTTTCCAGGATTCCCTCTCTGTACATCGCAGACGGGCACCACCGTTCGGCTGCTGCTGCATTGGTAGGAGCTGAGAAGGCAAAAAACAACCCGAACCATACAGGAAATGAAGAGTATAACTACTTTATGGCTGTGTGTTTCCCTGCCAACCAGCTAAATATTATAGACTACAACCGTTTGGTAAAAGACTTAAACGGGCTGACCTCTGAATGCTTTTTAGAGAAGTTGAAGGCTCATTTCGAAGTGGAAGAGAAAGGTTCGGATATTGTTTCACCAACATCATTACACAATTTTTCTATCTATCTGGATGGTAAATGTTATAGCCTTACAGCGAAGCCCGATACGTATGATGATAATGACCCGATAGGGGTACTGGATGTAACCATCTCTTCTAAATATATTCTGGATGAAATTTTAGGAATAAAAGACCTGCGTACCGATAAAAGGATAGATTTTGTCGGAGGCATCAGAGGATTAGGTGAACTGAAACAGAGAGTCGACAGTGGCGAGATGAAGTTGGCGATAGCCCTTTATCCTGTAACCATGAAACAATTGATGGATATTGCCGATTCGGGTAATATTATGCCACCCAAAACAACATGGTTCGAACCGAAACTGCGTTCGGGTCTGGTAATACATAAGTTGAGTTAGATATTTTACATATTGTAGGGGCAGGGCTTGTCTCTGCCCGTTTTTAATAGATGAAATTGAATAAATGAAGGGATTAGTTATAAAAAATACAGGCAGTTGGTATCTTGTGCGTACGGAGGATAACCGTAATGTAGAATGCAAGATAAAAGGGAGCTTCCGCCTGAAAGACATCAAAAGTACTAATCCTGTGACGGTCGGCGACCGTGTAGACATAATCTTGAATGAAGATGGAACAGGTGTAATCACGGAAATCCATAACCGCAAGAATTATATTATCCGCCGTTCGTCCAATCTGTCAAAACATTCACATATAATAGCAGCCAATCTGGATTTATGCTTTCTGATTGTGACTGTAACGAAACCAATAACTTCTACAGTTTTTATCGACCGCTTTTTGGCATCGGCCGAAGCATATCGCATACCTGTCAATCTTTTGTTTAATAAGATAGATATATACGATGAAGACGAGACCGAATATATGGATGCCCTGATAAATTTGTACGAACACATTGGCTATTCCTGCTATAAGATATCAGCACAAAACAATATCGGATTGGATATCCTCAACGATCTGATAAAGGATAAGATAACATTGTTTTCGGGACATTCGGGTGTCGGTAAATCTACATTGATAAATGCATTGATCCCCGATGCTAAACTGAAAACAGGGAGTATATCGAGTTATCATGGAAAGGGGATGCATACTACTACCTTTTCTGAGATGATGGAGCTTCCACAGGGAGGATTTATCATAGATACTCCCGGGATAAAAGGTTTTGGCACGGTAGATATGATACCTGAGGAAATCAGTCATTATTTTCCGGAGATATTTAAGTTTTCGCACGATTGCCGTTTCAATAACTGCATGCACCTCAACGAACCCGGCTGTGCTGTGAGAGATGCCGTGGAGAAACATTATATTAGCGAAAGCCGTTATAAATCATACCTCAATATATTAGAAGACGAGACAGATGGTAAATACAGAAAATAGGAGGGGAATAAAATTCAGGTTCGATTTTAAGTCCTTTTTAGTCTTTTTGCTTATCTTCGTTACTGAGGTTCTGATAGCGCTCTTTGTAAATGATAGTATCATACGTCCATACGGAGGAGATGTGTTGGTCGTTATCCTGATGTATTACTTTGTGAAATCTTTTATCAGGATAAAACCGTTATATTTGGCGTTGGGCGTACTGTTATTTGCATATGCTATAGAGATAGGGCAATACTTCAATCTGGTTGAAGTATTGGGGATGCAGGAAAATAAGATAATGCGTATTGTGATAGGTTCATCTTTTAGTTGGGGAGACATGCTGGCTTATACAGTTGGCGCTGTTATTTGTTTATTAATTGATAGAAGAAAGGATTGATAAAATGCTTCAACAACGAAAAAAAGATTACCTGCAAAGGCTTATCGAAGAATTCTTTTCGAAGTTTTACGAATTATTGAATGAAACTGAAAAGATTGATGATAATGAAAAGAAGAAACTTCTGAAAGAAGGCTTCGACTTTTATTCGAAATATTTTGAAACCAGGCAGGATGATCCAGCTGAGGAACTGATCAGGAAAATACAGGATGTCGGGTTATTAGAGAATTATGCGAGACTGCTTTTGATCAAAAATCAGATAGTGGATATTAAAGATCCTGCGCAATTATATGTCGCTCTGGATCTTGTAAAATATCTGGAAGAAACAGATAAAACTTTTTCGTGGGACAGGACAACTTTGAGGGAAGATTTACTTCGTTTATTAGATGAACAATAAGTTTTGATGGAGATATTTACAGCAAATAACTTTCTTTTGGTATTTCAGTTGTTGTATGTTTTAACAGCAATTGGAGTTGTTATTGTCGTTATTTCCGAAAACCGCAATCCCCTGAAAACCATTGCATGGGTGTTGGTTCTTCTTTTATTACCTCTGGTCGGTCTCATATTCTATTATTTTTTCGGGGAAGACCATCGGAAGAAAAGACTGATATCCCGAAAGATGCATAAGAAAATTAACCGGAAGACTCTCGAGCGTACCGAATTATTAGAAGCACTTAACCCGCCACCTCAATACAAAGGGCTTGTCAATCTGTTGAACAAGCTGAAAGATTCTCCATTATACGGCAGAAATAAAATTACTTTCTATACAAATGGTATAGACAAATTTGAAGCGCTTTTCGAAGAGATCCGTAAAGCAAAGAAGCATATCCATTTGCAGTATTACATCTTTATGGATGATGAGATCGGTAATAAGACCAAAGATATTCTCATCGAGAAAGCCCGTGAAGGAGTAGAAGTCAGAGTACTATATGATGCGATGGGATCGTGGGGCGCAAAGAGCAGTTTCTTCAAGTCTATGGAGGCGGAAGGTATACAGGTAGAGCCTTTCCTTAAGGTTGCTTTCCCGATCTTTACCAGCCGTGTAAATTACCGTAACCACCGCAAAGTAGTGGTCATAGACGGTGAAGTCGGATTTATGGGAGGGATGAATATTGCCGACCGTTATATAAAAGGGGTGAAGCATGGAGTGTGGCGCGATAGCCATTTCAAGGTCGAAGGTAAAGGAGTGCATGGTTTACAGACTTCTTTCATTATCGACTGGTATGCAACAAAGAACGAGCTACTGGTCGCTAACAAATATTTCCCTGCCTTAGTCCCTCAGGGTGAAAGCATGATGCAGATAGCAACCAGTGGACCTACAGGCGAGTTTAAGCAGATACATCAAGGGATATTCCATGCTATCACCAATGCAAAAGAATATATTTATATACAAACACCTTACCTGATTCCTACCGATGCACTGATGCTTGCCCTACAGACCGCAGCTTTGAGCGGGGTAGATGTCAGAATTATGATCCCCGAAAAATCGGATACCACTTTTGTACAGATAGCCTCTATGTCTTTTATTAAAGATTTTTTGGAAGCGAGGGTCAAGATATGTTTGTTTAAAGACGGATTTGTGCACTCCAAACTGATGGTTATCGATGACAATCTGACTATCACAGGCTCAGCAAATATGGATGTGCGGAGTTTCGAGCATAATTTCGAAATCGATGCTTTTATATATGACAGGGAGACAACCCTGCGAGCCAAAGAAATTTTCATGGATGATCTGGCATGTTCCAGGTTTGTAGACTTGGAAGAGTGGAACAAACGCCCTCTCCAGAAACGTTTGGCTGAATCATTTTTACGCCTGTTTACCCCACTTCTGTAATTGAGAAGCTTTTAATATTAACATTCTAAGAAATTTATAACATATCAATTTTCTTTTCTAAAAAAACTCTTTTATATTTGTTTTAGAGAGGAGTTGATAATATGCTGAAAAATCAGGTCGAGAAACCCATACATAGAGGTGCTATCCGTAAAAAAGTAGGGACGGAATTCTTTATTCTAAAGAGAAAGCTTTATTGGATATTAAATCGCTCTAAATATGCCCGACAAGGAACTTCCGGAACTTCCCGTGACGCATTTACACTGATAACTCATAAATCTATGCTTTTGAGACCGTTGAAAGATGTGGATATGTATTTGCAGCACAATAAAATCACAAACTTAAGGCTGGCTATTGAAAAGCTGAACGGAACAATCATTAAGCCGGGTAAGACTTTCTCTATATGGAAGCAGGTGGGACGCCCGAGTAAGCGGAAAGGTTATCTCGAAGGGCTTGTCCTTCATAACGGACAAATTCTGAAAGGAACAGGTGGTGGTCTCTGCCAGCTTGGTAATCTTTTGTTTTGGATGGCTTTACATACCGATCTGGAAGTCACAGAAAGATGGCGGCATAGCTTCGATGTTTTTCCCGATATAAACCGGAAAATTCCTTTCGGGTGTGGTGCTACCCTGTCTTATAACTATATAGATCTGCAACTGAGAAACAATACGGATAAAACATTCGAACTGCTCTTGTGGCTCGATGATGAGTATTTGAATGGAAAAATAGTCTGTGACAAGGATATTGCTTATACATTTAAGGTCATAGAAACAGATCATATGATAAAACAACAATGGTGGGGAGGCTATACCCGGCACAATCGGATATGGAAACACAAATTGGATGCTGATAATAATCTTATATCGAAAGAACTAGTAGCCGAAAATCATGCCGTTATGATGTATAATCCATTATTAACAAGCAATTAATAAGTTTTCTGACTACCTTTGTGCTTCCATATATTAAGTAGCAGAAAAATGAATTATCAGGAAACTGTACAATATCTTTACAACCAATTGCCTGTATATCAGAATATCGGGGGAAATGCCTATAAAGAGGGCTTAGATAACAGTCTGGCATTGGACAAATATTTTGATTATCCGCACAAAAAATATAAAACAATCCATATAGCAGGTACTAATGGCAAAGGCTCTACTTCTCATTTGCTGGCTGCTATTCTTCAACAATCGGGATATAAAGTCGGATTGTATACCTCTCCGCATCTGGTCGATTTCAGGGAACGAATAAGGGTAAACGGAGAGAAAATATCAGAGCAGTATATTGTAGATTTTGTCAAAAAACACAGGGTAAATTTTGAACCTATACAACCCTCTTTCTTTGAACTGACTATGATGATGTCATTTCTCTATTTTGCAGAAAAAGACGTAGACATAGCCATTATAGAAGTAGGGTTGGGCGGAAGGCTTGATAGTACAAATATCATTACTCCGGTTTTGTCTGTTATAACTAATATCAGTTACGATCATACACAATTTCTGGGAGATACACTGGAAAAAATAGCTGGAGAGAAAGCTGGAATCATTAAACCTGACATTCCTGTTGTCATCGGAGAAGCCGAAGGGAGTGTTCGCAAAGTTTTTGAGAATAAAGCTGCTGAGGTCGGATCACCTATAACCTTCGCACAAGATCAGAATATCATTCAATCTGCCGAAAAGCAAACCGATGGTTCATGGCTGTTTCAGACAACCCAATACTCTGACTTAAAAGGAGAGTTGGGTGGGTTACCGCAAATAAAAAACGCGGCTACTGTATTGACAGCCGTAGAGATTCTGCAAAAAGAAAATATAACCATTCTTCCTAAAGCTGTGTGCGAAGGTTTTGCACAAGTAGTGGAACTAACAGGATTGCAGGGAAGATGGCAGGTTATACAATCCGAAAATCCGCGTATAATCTGCGATACAGGGCATAATGTCGGAGGCATGGAACATACTGCCGAACAATTGAAATCAGAAAATTACAGGCGTTTGCATATCGTTATCGGGATGGTAAACGATAAAGACATCAGTAAGGTACTGGCTCTTCTTCCTAAAGATGCGGTTTACTATTTTACGAGGGCATCTATCGCACGTGCTTTGGATGAGAAAGAATTGGCTAAACAAGCCGAATTGGTTGGGCTACGAGGAAATACTTATAATACGGTGAAAGAAGCTTTGGATGGAGCGTTACAAGCAACAGATAAAGAAGATATGATATTTATCGGAGGTAGTAATTTTATAGTTGCCGAAGCTTTAGAATATTTTGAGACGGCTCTGTGACCTTAACCGAAACTTAACCGTCCTGTTTTTGTATTGAAATGGTAGGATTGTTTCTTTGCATCGAAATCGAAAAAAACTGATGTAAACTATGAAAATTTTAAAACTACTTTCCTTTTTGTTTTTTGTATCTTTTGCTTCTTTAGGTTATTCTCAGGAAAGCGAACCATTTAAACCTTCCGGTAAAATTATTGCCCGAAGTTTCTTCGATTATAGCCAAGGTTTTGGTCATGTCAATAAAGAATCGGGGTTTGACCTTACCCGTGCATTTTTAGGTTATAACTACAAATTTACTCCAACATTACAGGCTCGTGTGGTTATCGATGGAGCATCGGGGCGTACTTCCGATAATAAACTCGAAGTATATGTCCGCAATGCTTATATCAATTGGGCAGACAAGGGGTTTGATATCAGTGTAGGAGAAATAGGACTAATGCAATTCAGCGTGCAGGAATCGTACTGGAAACATCGTTATGTGATGAAATCTTTTCAGGACTTGAATAAAATGGCTCCTAGTGTCGATCTGGGTGCTACCATTAAGTACAAATTCAATGATTATGTTTCTGCCGATATAAGCTTGACAAATGGTGAAGGCTACAAAAAGATAAAGAAAAATAACAGCACACGCTATGCAGCAGGGATGAGCTTGTATCCGGTCAAGAATATTATTTTCAGAGTATATGCAGATATTTATACCGAAGGTGAAGATGTCCGCGACAAATTACCGGAAGGTGTAACAGATATAAAATATACAGATCAGAAAACATTATCACTTTTTGCAGGTTATCAGGACGACCTTATTTCGGGAGGCTTGGAGTATAACCGTGTATTCGATAAAGGCTTCGTTGAAGGCAAAGATTACTACGGGTATTCGGGTTATGCTTCTGTGAAAGTAGCACCCCAATGGAGGATATACGCACGTTACGACTGGATGGACTCAAAGACACCTTCGGCTTTCACTTCTCCGTGGAACGACTTGGATGGGCAGTTAGTGATGGGAGGCGTAGAATTTCAACCGGCTAAACAACTGAAAATCTCCCCGAATTTTAGAAATATCAATCCGGACAGAGGCAAATCGGAACAGTATCTGTTTGTGAATGTAGAATTTAATTTATAAGAAATCGTCACAGGCTTCTATGCAATAGAGTTGCGATATTAAGTTTTTATGGATTAGATTTTCGAAACAAACAATAATCATTGTATATTTGTTAAATTGATAATTGATAAATCTTAATAAATAATGATAATAACTCTGTCGCCTGCCAAATTGATGGATTTTGAGACTCCATCTGATATAAAAAAACATACGATACCTCAATTTTTGAATAGTGCAGATTATCTGAACGAGCTCTTAAAGGATTTTTCGGCAGCAGAAATTAAAGAACTGATGCATATAAACCCTAAGCAAGCGCATCAGGTGTATCAGTATATTCAGTCTTTCGGTATGGATAGAACACCTCAGAAGCAGGCAGCACTGGCTTATAATGGGATAGCATATTCGGGATTGGTTGCCAAAACTTTTACGAAAGCGGATTGGGATTTTGCACAAGAACATTTAGTGATCGTTTCCGGTCTGTATGGTGCTTTGCGTCCGTTGGATATGATAAAGCCTTATCGTCTCGAAGCACAGATTAAGCTCGAAAACGAGCGGGGCAAAGATTTATACGCTTATTGGAGTGACACTGTTACCCAATATTTCGCGAAACGCTTGCAGGCAGATGATGATACATGGATTAACCTGTCGTCTCAGGAATATACAAAGGTGATTGATAAAAAGGCTTTGCCTAAAGATACGACTATTATAACGCCAATTTTTAAGCAACATACGGATAAAGGGTATAAGCAGATTGTTGTATATGCAAAGAGAGCGCGTGGTATGATGTCACGTTTTATTATCCGGAATAAGCTGACAAAAGCAGAAGATATAAAGTTGTTTGATGTAGAGGGCTATTCTTTCGCTCCCGATTTGTCGAAAAAAGACGAATGGATATTTATTAGATGAAATTCTTATGCAGTTGAGTATATACGAAGCATCTACAGTTTTCAACAGATTCTTCATTATCATTCAGAATGACAATATTTATCTTTTACTCTTAAAAAAATCCTGCATCAGTTGTGCGCATTCGTTTTCTAGAACGCCTCCTGTAACTAGGGTTTTGGGGTGAAGAGCTTTAGGGGATATGTCCGAATATCCTCTTTTTTTGTCCCATGCCCCGAAAACGATTTTGGGAATTTGTGACCAGCCCAAAGCTCCTGCGCACATAGGGCAAGGTTCTACTGTTACATATAAAGTACACTCTGTAAGGTATTTTCCTCCCAATACATTTGCCGCTGAGGTTATCGCCTGCATTTCGGCATGGGCTGTGACATCGTTGAGTGTCTCAGTAAGGTTGTGTGCGCGGGCTATGATTCTGTTTTGGCTGACAATAACTGCCCCGATAGGTATTTCATCTTTTTCGAAAGCGATACGAGCCTCATTCAGAGCCTGCCGCATAAAGTATTCGTCATTGAGTATAGAAGAAGTCATCTGCGCATTTCGTTTTCCCCGAAAAGGGTTGGGTAATCCATTTCGAGATTTTTCAATACATGAGCAATTACCGTTTCGCGAAGCCAGCGCGATTTGTTCGATATTTTGTACTTATTGATGTATAAGCATACCAAATTGTATTCCTCGTCGCTAAGAGAGAAATTGAGGTTCTTTGACCGGACTACCTGCGTAGGCTTCTGTTTTGGTTTCATTACTGCAAAAATAAATTGCTTTAGGCGAATAAAAAAGCAAAAGTACGATTTTGTGCAGTTTTGCAGTCAATATAATATTTTCTCATAAAAATTAACTTTAAGAGGTGTATAAAAAGCGGTAACTTAGTGTTATGAAACGAGGACATGCCGATCTGCCTTTACATTACGGAACTGTACCCCCTTGGTTGGCTCAGCGAATGACCCGACTGGGCGGAGCTATTGTCGAAGTCATTATTATGGAATACGGGCGAACTGCCTTATTGCAACGGTTGAGCGACCCTTTCTGGTTTCAGTCGTTGGGTTGTGTGCTGGGTATGGACTGGCATTCGTCGGGAATTACCACATCGGTAATGAATGCTTTGAAGAAGGCCGTTAACCAACGATCGGCAGAATTGGGTATTTATATCTGTGGAGGTCGTGGAAGTGCATCGCGCCAGACTCCGAATGAGTTGTTGGCTATTGCTGATAAGACCGGACTGGATGGTGTAGAACTGGTACGGGCAAGCAAACTATCTGCAAAGGTGGATAATACAGCTATACAGGATGGTTATCAGTTGTACCTGCATTCTTTTGTTGTGTCGGTCAAGGGGGAATGGTCGGTCATTCAGCAGGGAATGAACCCTGATAACAAAATGGCGCGCCGTTACCACTGGATGTCAGAGGCTGTGCGTTCTTTTATGGAAGAACCGCATACTGCTATCTGCGGAAAAAATCAGGGATTAATCCTGAATCTTACCGATAAAGAGGCACGTCCTTTAAAAACGGGAATTCTCGGTCTGGCAAATGAAAATCCCGATAAGATAATGAAGGAGGTGTCTCTGATAATGCCCCGGCAACATGCTGTAGATGCCAAAGATATTAATCTGAAACGTCTGGGAGCGGCATTGGCTCTGGCATATGAAACGGAGGTGAAAGATATGGAATCTCTTTTGCTGTTGCAGGGAGTAGGTCCTCGTACAGTACAATCGTTGACACTAGTCAGTGAAGTGATACATGGCACACCTTCGCGGTTTTCCGATCCGGCACGATTTAGCTTTGCTCATGGAGGAAAAGATGGGCATCCATTTCCTGTTCCTACAAAAGTGTATGACCAAACTATAGAAATATTTGATAAGGCAGTACATCAGGCAAAGCTGGGAGATAAGGATAAGTCGGAAGCTCTGAAAAACTTATCGAAGGTTGCACAACGGATGGAAAAGAATTTTATCCCGAATGATAAATTTGATGAACTTATTAAAAAGGAATGGGACGAATCGCATCTGTATGGCGGGCGGACTGTATACGGTAAAGTGAAAAAGCCCGATAAGCCGTCGGGTAATATCCAATTGAGTCTTTTTGATGATTAATAAAATTGCAGAATATCATTCTGAGGCACAAAGAACCTGCATTCGCAGATACTTCATGTTATTCGGCATGACAAAATCGTTTTATAATCTTGCTATATAAAGAAATTATATTTTTTGATGAAAAATTTGGATAAACATCTTGCTCAAGAAAAAAAATGTTTATCTTTGCACCGCTAACAAATGGTGATCGTAGCTCAGTTGGTTAGAGCGTCGGATTGTGGTTCCGAAGGTCGCGGGTTCGAGCCCCGTCTTTCACCCAAAGAAATAAATTTAGCTTAATAAGCCACTAGTAAATAGTGGCTTATCTGCATTTAAAGGGTAGGTTTCAAAAAGAAATGCGACCAGAATGCAACTGATAATTTCTAAATTAATGTTTAAGTTTTTAGCCGGATTAAGATTCAGCTAAAAAAAAAATGAACATCAACCAACTTTCGAAAAAACTTCTCTTAAAGGATATTGATAATCTACCCTTTGTCAATTATGAGCCTGCTGTATTAAAAGAGTGGCCGACAGGCTGGCAAATAGAATTCCGAATTTTAAACCCAGATTCTGGACAATTAATAAAGAAGCGATTGCGATTTGAGAAAATTCGTAAGCGGCAAGGAAGTGATTCAAAAGCACGTAAGTTTGCGAAGATTTACTGCAGTGCTATTAATGAAAAATTGGAATCAGGCTGGAACCCATATATAGAAGGTAAAAAAGTAAAAACTTTCCATAAACTACTTGACGCTTTTAAAGCATTTCTAAATGAGAAAGAAATAGATATGAAAAATGGTGTTTTTCGCTATGATTCGATGAGATCCTATTGTTCTCACATTGACATTTTTTCGAAATGGCTTCAAAGAGAAGGACTGGATGGTATTCTTGTAGGAGGTTTTACAAAGGAACATGCAAACAGATATCTGGATTATATCTATTTGGAAAAAAAATTATCATCACGAACATGGAACAATTACTTATCGTTTACCAGATCATTATGGAATTGGTTGATAGAGAAAGATTATTGTTCGGAGAATCCATTCCTGAAAATTAAACCAAAAGCCGAAACAGAGAAAAAAAGAATAATTATTACTAACGAGTGGACCTCGAAAATAATAGAATATTTTAGAAAAACTGATCCCGGAATGGAACTGGTTTGTGGGTTAATATATAATTCTTTTATGCGTCCACTAGAGATTTGCAGGACTAAAATATCAGACATTAGGCTCTCACAGGGAGGAATATATCTTCCTGGTACAATAACCAAGAATGGTAAAGCTAGATGGTGTCTATTACCTCCACATCTGATAGAGTTTATAATAAATATGGGAATTGACAAATATCCGGAGGATTATTATTTAATATCAACAGGGCTTAAGCCGGGAACAAAACAGCTAACAACACGTAAGTTAGATAAGATATGGCATAAAATGAGAGAGGCTATTTACTTACCTAAAAATATGCAGCTTTACTCTCTACGCGATACCGGGATAACAGATCTTAAAAAAGCCGGGCATTCGAATTTATTCATCAGCTCGATAACGGGACACTTAAATTCAGACGAAATAGAAACATACACCCATGCACCTGACCCGAAAGCTCTACAATATATTATGGAAAAGTCTAAACAATTATAAAAAAGAAACAGGACAATTGCTTATCCTGTTTCCTGAATCTTTATTCAATGCTATAGATCGACCAGCTCGTAATCGTCCGGAGATTCTTTGACGGGTGATTTCGGCAATTTACCAATCTTGATGAACCTGTAAGATAAACATCATCTATAATAAGATTTGTAATACAGGTTTATTGGAATGCAATCTAGACTCCATTGTTTATCTCCAAACTCTCTCTTATTAATTACTATTTTAACTCTTAAACTGCCGACATATCCGCAACCCCACGTGCACCCATCAATGCATTACCTGCCGTGTCCGGATGCACACCGTCACCGGAAAAGTCTAAAATATTCTCATAAGTAATACCCGATTTATCAAACTCGATCAGGTCACAACCATAAGCATCAGCTACTTCACGGATAGCCTTGTTATATTCTAAAATATGGAACTCTCCATTGGTGGGTGGGAATGGTAAACCCAGAGGATTCTCCGGATCACCTTCTACGATCTGCCCTCTGTACATGTTATGAAAGGTAGTACACAGCCATATCCTTGCTTTGGGGTATTGTTTCCTGATTTCCTGAACCGTCTTACAGATACCTTTCTTGAAATCGTACTTTGTTATCGAGTCATCTACATAATCATCGTCCGGATAAAGGTTCTTATACGGATCAAAGTCGGTGATATAACTATAAGTATTTTTCGACCAGTCATTAATAACACGGTACACAATGATATTATCCGGTGCAATACGTTCTCCGGTTGCTAAATCGCGTTTTCCACACCTCCGAACTGTTTGCGGATGCCATGCCTGTGAACAGAAATTATCGTACTTATTAGCCGCAAGGCGTGTGTATGTACTTCCGGATATCGATCCACTCCCAATAACTTCCATACCCAGCTTATTGGCTATAATATTAAACCATGCTGTTTTAGATATATTGTTAGGCAGGTAACCTCTGGGTTCTCCCAACACCAAACCAACATCATCATTCGATGCTATAAATGTAAACTCTATCGCTGTCATCGGTTGTGTTATTTTTACACCGTAAACCTGTTTGTTTATATCATCAGTGGTTAATGTAAAATCCATATCATTGCCTATGTCGGATGATTGGATTGTTTTTCCTCCCAGTGTTAAGCCGACATCCTCACTTGTTATATTCAATGATAATATCTTTCCAACCATACCAGAAGGGATAATGCAGGAATAGATTTTTTTATTTTTCTGGGGTTTCGGATTGCCGGAGGCTGCCCAATTGGCTATATCATAAGGAGAAACATAACAACTGAATTGCCTTCCTACGTCTTCCGCTGCAACTACTATTTCGGCACTTGAATAGTATTGCGCTGCTGTACTATCTCCCAGTACTCCCAATGTCTGACCTTCATACTTAGTCGATCCTCCGTTTGATATGAGTTTGTGGACGGCTACATTCAGCTCTGCGATAGAACCGATTATATTGCTGATTATCTCAACGATTAACGGAGATATTCCGCGACCACTGATCCGGCAATATGCCGTACCTTCCGGTGCTGTTATTAATGCCTCTACCAGAGATACGTTATTGACTACGCCTGCCGATATAGGATTCTTATTGGCATCATAGAACCATAAACCCCAAGTACCGCCTCCGGTTGTTCCTGTATAGATAATCTTATCCCCTGCTACAATAGGAATGAAATCGGTTATCCTGTATTTATAGGCATTATCCAGCCATGTAACCCCTCCGGTTGAGTTTAAATAACCATAATCATCAAGAAATATAACAGGGGAGGAAAGTGAACCTTTCAGTTTCTCTACTTCATTATCTATCCGGTGTGTTTCTGAATTAAAGGTATTGATACCCACAAATTCGCTACTACTACCATATTGATACACCGTAATTTTCCCATAAGTAGCATTATCCATATAACCACAAAACCGGACATAAGCTACACCTACAGGAACTGTAATAGGATAGTTTGAACCGCCGCCAAAACCAAGAACGGAAATGAGGTTTTTATCGGAATCATAAAAAACCGCATTGGCATATACGGTAGTATTGCCGACAAGACCGGAATAATAAAATATGTCACCTGTTTTTGTTGAAACAAAATCGGATGTGGCATATCCTGAATTGCTGATTGTTGCACCACTTGCAGTTAGCAGGGCTACTCCGTTAGTAAATGAGATATTAGATTTCCACTTATCTTTGAGGAATATTATTTCATTGTCCGTCTTATCTCTGAATACTTCGAAATCCACTTGCCGGGTTAAATCCCCTACACTTAGAATTATATAAGCTTTAACGTGACCTACGATAGCATGATTTGCATGTCCACACAACCGGATATAGGCTACTCTTTCGGGAATCTCTATATCTAAATCAGTGTTTGCTCCTGTAACAGTATAGGCAGATATGAAGTTCTTGTTTGCATCATAGAAAGCATATTTAGCATAGATTATATTACCTGTATTTCCGGTGTATCTTATCTTAAATCCTTTTTTGACAGCTATAAAATCGGATGTAGAATAAGAAGCATTGGAAGTTGTTGTTCCGTTGGAGGATAACAAGGCTAAACCATCGGTGAAGGAAATATTGACTTGCCATTTTTGGTTTGTAGCCTGTATCTTATCATCAATAAAACCTAACTGTTCATAGTAGTTCGGATAAATGACGCAAGTTAAGGGTATAGGCTTTGGTGTGAATGACTGATTTCGTCCACTTGCACGAATGTAGCCATCATTGACAATGTCAACAATATAATCAGTTAGATTCTGATTGTTTCCTATCAACATAACCGGATTAGAGCCTTTATCATCAGAATATAAGAATAACCCTGTTGTACCTGCACCTGTAACGCCTGAATATATAACCCTATAGCCTTTAACTACTCTTACATAGCTGGATGTATCATAACCTGAATTAGAAGCTACATCCCCTGAACTCCCTAATGCCAATCCTGTCTCAAATATTACTTCTTGTTTTATAGAGGAATCAACAGTTCTGGCTATATCTTCAGCTTCTTGCGCCTTGGCCAAGGCATTACCGGAGTTTTTCTCTGCATTCTCTGCCGTACTGGTTACTTGTTGTAATTCGTCTTCGACAATCGTAAAATTATCGCGGAAAGTTTCGGCAAATGGCTCACCTAAAGTAGCTGGGTTTCCATGGGGATCTTTAGTTGAGTATACTGGTCTTAAGCCTATTTTACTTTGGAATCTATTTTTCATATAATCATTATTTAATCAGCATATAAAGCATAATCATTAGCGTAAATGAAACCACTTCCATTTAGTTCTGGCCGTCCCGGAACTGTGATATTAAGGAAAGTGGAATCAATCGGATATTCCTGAAGTAGTTTAGGTGACTCAAATTTTGCATCGGTGACAAACCTTATTTTCAACTCAATCGAATGAGGTTCAGTTATAATCCGAGGTATTATTGAATCTTCCGGTGTAATGAGACATTTATGGAGTGTCTCAATTTCATCGTTAATATCTATAAAATAAATCTCATCACTTTTAATAAGATCCTTTATATGACTTAGTTCATCTTTTGACTTATAACCAGTATGAACAATCAGACCATCGCGAGAAGTTACACGGCTTCTGTTTTCTTCATAGAATCCATATTCGTGAAATCTCATCCATGAATCTTCTTCAGAATATGAAGTGTTATCGGTAGCTTGTCCAGTCACTTCAATATGCTCATATGCACCCAGTGAATTTTTAAAACGAAACAGATAACTCTCACGAGAGAGTTCATTCTGGATCAGGGTTATTTCGAATATTGATTTATCATCGATTGCTACAACGAAATAAGATGGCATTTCCATATAAGTACTGAATATGGCTTTTCGTGCCGCACGTACATCGAATGTACAGATAGTGTTTTCAGGGAAAACTTCGGGGATAAGGACTTTACCTGATGATGTTATCAGTTTGATGGGAACTCCGGGATGGATAAAAACGAAAGGGTACATTTCTGTTTCCCGTAAAACAATATTACGGGAATTGGTTCGGGTAGTGAATAAAAATTGCCGTCCAATACCTACTAATCGATGACTAAATATATCTTCTCCCCATATACGAAGCTGAGCATAAGTTTCATCATTTAAGCCACCACGAAAAGCTTTACCAGAAAATTCGTCCAGAACATTATTTTTGATATCGGTTATTTTCAGAGAATAATCGAGTTCGAAATCTTTTAATTGATAAAATACGGCTCCGACATAAGGTTCATATTTCTTAAAAAAAGGGACTAATATTTTTGAGATATCTGCAGATCCTTTATACTCGGATTCGCTACCGAACAAGATAACTGATAGATCGATAATTTCTTTGTCTCCAATTTTAATATATATAATAATCTCTTCAGCCGAATCGCTCTTAAATTCGACTCTCATCGGGTTGCCGACAAAGCTATATTCGTCCGGATATTTTATAGATGATATCATTCTTTAGGTGATACTTTTAATACTACGGTGTTATTAACTGGCAAAAACTCAAAATCACAAAAGGTATCCAGGAATATCTGACGCTCGATAGTGTTCTTTTGAAGAAAGTCATAGAAGTAGTGGACATTGATAATGCTTTTATCCCTATCGGGCAAGGTCAGGTATATTTCGTATAACCGATCGATACCGGAGATATCGGGCGCTGAAAGTACTGGCTTCATTTTTTCTTGATTTTATAGATTATTATACCGACCACAATTGCTACTGCAACGATAATCGAGAAAATCACTGCAAACCATTCGGAAAAACCTTGCACGGGACGGGAGTCACCTTCCGACTCCCGGTGTTCGTTGGATTCTATGTTCGTCTCTGAATGGGTATCTATGGAATCATTCTTTTCGGTCACGGAAACATCATCGGATCGTCTTGTGCTATTCTCCAGCTCATTTCGTCCAGTTGTCCGTTTCGTGCTTTGTATTGCTCGTATGTTTCCAATGGAATCGAAGAAGATGGTTGTGATATCTTCGTCGATGTTCGTTTGGGCGGTGGAGCTATGTACGTCCAGGAACGACTGATTAACGAATATCTTTTCTGCTGATATTTTTTTTTTGGTTTCGGTCGTACTTTCTTGTATAGTTTTATCCATATTGTCTTTATAGCTTCCACACCCGTACAGGTTAGCAAGCAGAAGAAATAGAATGGTATGTATTGCATATTTCATAATTATTATTTTTTGGATAAAACGTCTTTCGCCCTATTCCAGATATTTACTCTGTCAGCATAACCATTGTATCCGCCATTGATTATTTTTGTCATTTTCCTGAAGTCTTCTTCTTTCAATGTTGCATAGCGGTTCAGATTATATTTTTCCCAAAACCAGAAAGCTGACCATACTGCATATTGAGGCTGTGTCAATAGTTCAGGATGGTTAACAAAATCGATTCTAAATTCTTTACTCAGATCGGTATAGTTTGACCGACCAGTAATCTGTATGATTCCACGTCCTTTGTATTTCACTCCGTCTCCAACATATATATTACCTAGATCTTCGCGTCCTTCGTAAGCCTTTCCTGATGCTATTTCTTCTACATAGAGCAGCTGCACAGATTCATGACCGGTTTGGGCTAGAAAAGCAGATAACCGCGCAATATTATCTATCTGATAGGACGGCGCAAAGTAATTTATCCAGGGAAGATATTTATTGCGGTTGCTTTGTGTGGAAGCTGGCAATATCCATTTTAATTCAAGATCAGTTAGTGTCATCATCTTTATGCTCTTCTTTATTATTAATCACTCTGAACCTGTATGTATAGTCTATTCCGAAAATCGCTCCGACAAATGTTAGGATTTCACCAAAGGCAATGAGTATGGAACTGTCGATAATGCCTACAGGTGGAACACAAAAGCCGGCAATGAGAAGTCCACAACCGACAATTATTAGTATAGCTGAAGTGAGAAGTTGAAATTTCAGTTTCATTATGACTTTTTTTTATTTCAAAAGTCAGGGTTTTGCTGCAGACAATAAAGGACAAAAAAAGAGCCGCCCAATCTCACGACTAAGCGACTCTTCAAAAAAAATGTTTCTTGTTTATTCTTCGGGCAATAGTAAATTGAATAATTCTGATAGCCTGTTATAGGCTAAGTTCTTTTCTTCCGGTGTCGATTCATCTTTGTAGATGATATCGAGCAGATGCTGCGCTTCAGTTCTGTTCATAGTCTTGTTGTTTTCTAATGACTAATAATTTCAGATCATCTTTGATCAATATCAGTTTTTCCAATAATTCTCCTACCCTATTATTGGGGTTTCCATTTTCAAGCATTGAATGAATTAAATAATCTTGAGCATCATTCAGATAATCAATATAACGTTCCGGCGTAGTTTTGTCCATCTGGCTACCTGAATCCTGCCAGTTACTTAGTATAGAAAGGATAGTGTCGGATAATACTACTCCATTGATTTCAATAGCATCAGTCATTTGATACCTCCCTTCTTTTTTATGGTAAAAGAGATAGACACATCATCCGAAGTGGCGAGTAAAGAATATAATTCGCTTGAAGAATACACATCGAGGGTATACGGAGCGGATGTAAACATGGGATCGTTTATCATATTCAGGTAACTGCCAATAGTTAGGGTTATATCTTCAAAATCTGCTGTAACCGATTTCATTTGTCACCTCCTTTCATTTCCACGGTAAAAGAAATAAACAT
>JAWDXP010000005.1:0-292478 GCA_032477055.1 Dysgonomonas sp.
CTAATGAAGAATAAATATCTTTAACCCATCTCGTCCGAGACACTTAGTGGTATACTTTTCAATTACTAAGTGGACTACTTTTCAATTATATTATACAATAGTCACTAAAAAGATAGATTTCCTTGATAGTATTGTCTGTTACCCTAATTTCAGAAGATTGTTTATCTTTTTCTAATGTGCCTAATTCTCCAATTTTGTAATAGTTCCCGTCTTTTTTATATGCTGCTATACAATTTGGGAACTTTAAATCTTCTGTAGTGTAGAATACAAAACTTGTAAAGTCCTGAATATTGTCATCATCGTCGTCAGAACAGCTAACAAATAGGGTAATTGATAATAATAGTAATACTAAATTCCTCATGATTGTATAGTTTTAATTATGAGGGGCAAATATATGAAATATTTGGAAAAGTTTAAATACTATTTAAAATGGGTTTAAAAATCACTAATGTGAATGATATTATATTCATCGAGTAACCATTGAGGAGTATTTTGTTTGCTTGCATTATTATACGCATCTTCAAACTCTTTTCTTATGATTTCTGAAGCTTGATTATATGAAAGCTCAGAATCAAAAGTCTTCTTTTTCTTTATCATTTCCATACTATAAAGATACACAAAATCAGCGACATGCAAAAGTGTCAACTAACTATTTTATATAGATTTAGATACTATTATTTCCATTTGATAAAATATGGCAAAAAATACATTATTTGGCACATTTCGTTCTTGAAAGTGGAACATATGGTTTTTTACAACCTATATTTCCTCTCAAGTATTAACTCAAAATAAGAATTTTATTTATTATTTATTTGTTGTAAGTTTAAAATGTTTCAAATTAAATAATTACTTTTGAAACTAATTATATTAGAGTTTGCTTACTCTTTTTCTCCGATTGTTATATTCTTCGCTGAAATACATGAGTTCCCAGCTCTTTTTACTGTATGAGATTGGATACTTTTATTAATCAAGTTATATATATAAATTACGTATGAAATCATTTTTTATTGGAAACCTGGAGATCAAGCTACCCGTAATCCAAGGCGGAATGGGTGTAGGCGTATCTCTTTCAGGTTTAGCATCGGCTGTTGCCAATGAGGGTGGTATAGGAGTGATCTCCTGTGCAGGTCTGGGACTGATTTATCACAAATCGCCTGGAGACTACCTCAGCAAATGTATCTACGGACTTAAGGAGGAACTTCGCAAAGCTAAAGAAAAGACCAAAGGCGTCATTGGGGTCAATATAATGGTAGCACTTACCAACTATGCAGATATGGTAAAAACATCTATTGCCGAGAAAGTAGATGTTATCTTTGCCGGAGCAGGTTTGCCTTTCGATTTACCATCATACCTGACACCAGAAAGCAAGACAAAACTTGTACCCATCGTATCATCGTCGAGAGCAGCAAAGATCATCTGTGATAAGTGGAAAAACAATTATGGATATCTTCCAGACGCGATTGTTATCGAAGGTCCCAAAGCCGGAGGACATTTAGGATTCAAAGTCGATCAACTGGACGATACTAAATATTCGTTAGAAGAAATTGTTCCCGAAGTATTAAATATCGTAGCTCAATATAATGAAGAAAAAGAGATTCCTGTAATCGTGGCAGGAGGTATCTCCACAGGTCAGGATATACGCCACTTTTTTGACATGGGAGTTTCGGGTGTACAAATGGGAACCATATTTGTCACTACCGAGGAGTGTGATGCCTCTTCCGTATTTAAAGAAACATTCGTAAAAGCCAGCAAGGAAGATATAAAAATCATCCAAAGCCCGGTGGGAATGCCCGGACGTGCAATCAACGGCGAATTTATAAAGAGTGTAGAAACCGGAGCAGAACGTCCTAAAGCCTGCCCGTTCCATTGTATTAAAACTTGCGACTATACCAAAAGCCCATATTGTATAGTACAGGCTCTGTACCAGGCAGCTAAAGGTAATATGAAAAAAGGATATGCTTTTTCGGGTATGAATGTACACTTGTCGAAAAAGATTTCGAGTGTAAAAGAAGTTATTGAAAACCTGAAAGCCGAATTTTTAGGAGCACAATTAACCAAGTAAATAATCTTTTAAAATAGAGAAAGCCCCATTTAAGGGGCTTTTTTCATTCTTTATTTAATTTTTACGAACTTTCTTTGTTTCAACTTTTCCATGACTATCAGTCTTCTTTATAATATATACTCCTGTTTGTAAAGGCGCACTATAAATATCAAAGTTTATTACTTTCTTCTGTGAATAAACCAACTGACCTTGTAAGTTATATACTACAATATCTGATTCGGAGTTATTATCAAAAGAGGTAATATTTTCTGTTTCTTCTGAAATTAGAGTGGATCTTGTAGACGATTGCTTAAAGTTGATATCAGGTGCTAATACTGGTACATCATACCAACGATGATATATAATAAACTCATGATTTATTACTATATTTTGACTAGTAGTAACAACTGCTTTCATTTCAAGATAATTATCAATATATTTAGGAAAACCATAATAAAAATGAATAGGGAGCTTAGTACTATTATTCTGTTTTACAAAAAGTATATGACAGTAAGAGGTTCCATCATGAAAATATAAAAGGTCGCGTGGAGATGTCCTATAAAAAATTACATAATCCGCATTGGAGCTATAATTATCTATTTTAAAAAAAGAATTACTTCCTGCATTAAAAGAGACTCCCCACTCTGCCTTTCCCTCTATATCTTTCTTCGTATATATATCTATAAATTTGGCATCAAAATGCATTTCACATCCATATTGTGAAGTAGAAACTCTTTTCATATTATCCAACAAGAATTCTACCACCTTGATATCCTTTGTCAAAGTTTTCTTAATGCTACCATATTCAGCAGTAACAGACAACCTGAATTGAGGAATGTCATCCACATCTAATTTAACTGTACCGGTACCTTGCCCGCTTATTATTCTAGCGCCCTCATTATCTGTTTGCCAGGTTATCTTGGCACCACTTGGCACTCCCGATAACTGGTATTTAACCTCAGGCGTACCCAAAATGCTTTTTACCACACCGCCATTACCGTCTATGTTCAACACAGCATCTTGTATAGTAATTGTCTTTTTTACAGTTTTCTTATCTCCTGTCGTTAATAAGATTTCTCCTGTCAATGTGACACTTCCACTACTGGTAGTTTCCAATACGACACTCGGTGAGGTTGACCCGTTTGTTTTTACCGAAGAATTTGACACCGACCAATTAACAGACCGAATATTTGTATTCGGTGTTATACTATAATTGGTTTTTACACCTGCAATGATATTATCACTGCCTTCCAGAGCATATACAGTACGATATTTCACTTCCATCGGAATATCCTTTGAATAACGTACCAGCGCGTCTTTCCAGACTTTTATTTTAAATGTGAACTTCCCCTCTGACCGGGGAACGATTTTGTCCGAACCATTCCAGTTAGAACTTACGGGGCCTTGTCCCTTACTAAATTCAGCAACACGAGCTTTAGTGCTCACAATAGAAAACTCAATATAGACACCCGGATCCAAACCGCCATTCACTGACCACCAAAAATTGCCTACTCCATCTTCATAATAATATGGACCTGAGTCATAACTCACAGAAAAAGGTCCCACAGTAATATCTTGACGGACGGCAAACACATTATTAAAACCGGAAAGCAAATAAACACTGAAAATCAATGCAATAACTGATAAATTTCTCATAAAACAATTCTTTAGGTTAATATTAATAGAGAATGTCTGCCTTAAGATATAAATTTATTTATACATACAACCACAGTTATATGATATTTTATTTATAAAATCTAATAGCAAAACTTTCTTGCAGATAATCTAGCCAACAATAATTATCAAAGATGAAAAATACATCTGTCTATACTATAATAAAAAGCCTCCGGTTGATATAACCGGAGGCTTTACACATCTATCTATTTACTAATTCTCCTCACCTATCGCCATTGATATTCTGTCGTAGATACTATCAAAGTCTGATATATATTGCTCGCTATCCATCATAGCTTTTACGTCTTTCAATATAGAAAGTAGTTTATCACAAGTTTTACAATTAGTCATAATTTCAAAGTATAATTAGTTACTGTTTCAATGCGTATATTTGACACACAAAACAAAGCAAGGTTTAAGCCAAACTAGTTATGACACATATAAATAATGTTAAGGTTCGAATATATACATGCATAAATCACCTTCTTCTCAAGGTATAAATATAAAACCTGCCAATTATGCAGTATAAGTACCCAATTTCACATATAGACAAAAGCCCTTAAGATACCTCTTAAGAGCTTTTCAAATAACTCATCTACACACAAAAGATAAATAAAAATCACACTCCTTTTAGCCCCAATAAGCTTTCCAATTGCGACTTTCTCCTCTTCAGATCGCTAAGGGTTTCTATCTCCCGACTAATTTGTTCCTGAATAACATACAGGCGTCCACCTTGCGTTACTTTCGCTTCTTCCTGAAGAGTCATCAGTTTAACCTGACTCTTCGTAATCTTGTCCAATACCTGAGCATACTCTACTGCATACTTTTACTTGTCTTCCAGACTTCCGCCGCCTCCGTCATTATCGTCGCCACAACTATTGAGGCTGATAAACAGAGCACTAATTATTAAAAATAAAAAAACTCCTCATCCCTCTCCCTTATATTATAATCATACAATTTTATTTTCTATTATATACAAAAGCCACCATCACTTTCGATATATTCATCTTAGGATAGTCCTCTTTAAAATATCTTGTTTCATCTACATATTTAATCAGTGTATTACCGGACAGGTCATACTCATAATCCTCTCCCACATATGGATAATCCGAATCTTCGGGCGAGTATGTCATAGTAAGGATTTTCCCTTTGATAGAATATAGGTATCTAATCTCATCCTCCCAATCATATTCATAGGCAATACCTCCTTCATGGAAACTCCAGTCCGTAACACTTGTGTATTTTCGGATAACATTTTCTATTTTTCGAGTATCCTCATCACTACCTGTCACAACCTCATTCAGGAGAGCATGACTAAACTCCCAATAACCTACGATATTGCTACTCCCCAACGTTGAGGAATCCGACTCACATGAAGAAAAAATAAATAAAACGGACAAAATAAATATAACTCCCCTCATAATCACAAACTCATTTTAAGTTTAACACACGAACAAATGTATTATAATAGCTTTCTATTATTAATATATTTACAATAAAACTCTCACACCTTGCATATACAAGTGCAATTTAAGCACCAACAAATGCATAAATTTACTTTGGATATTTTTCATAAAAAATACAATTTTAACATTATAAGAACTCATAAATACAATTTCACAAGTTTTTACACACGAAAAAAAGCAGCTAAAACAGCCGCTTCTTATACTTTTTATCTGTATTTCAAAAAATACACTTTCCCTCTATCCTAATACGGATTCAATAGTATCTTCTATTTCCGCATGAAGATTTATCGTTTCACCTATATAGCGAGGCATGTTCTGATAAGAATTCCTGAATAACTCAGCGATTGTATCCTTATTAGTCTCCAGTTCTTTTTTTGACAGGCGAAAAACCCCTTTCTCATCATTATTATTCCAGCGATACATAATTATAAAAGCTGCTTCAATATCAGGTTCAATGTAACATATCAACTCGATATTATTCACCTGCTTGGTGTAATTCCATCCTGTATCCTGCCTTTCCTCACGAAAACCTTTTTTTATCAATATATCTTTTAATTCTTCTGTTCTCATATATGCCTGCGTTAGCTGATTATTACTTTCATTAAAACAATCACACCTCCATCTTGTTCGTATCTGATCTATGAAAAAGCTTCTAACCCTAAAGAGCCCTTTTAGATAATTTCTCAATCTTCATCAAATCCGACGAGGCTTATTCTTTACAATACTATTATTCATATCCTTATCCAGCCTGCATAAGAAATTGATTAGTTTCAATCCGTACACTGTAGAAGAATCGTCCCTATTCATATTTACATCATTCACCATCAAATTCGTCAAATAATCAGTCAATTGTTCTATCGGAACCTCATCAAAAAACAAGGACAAGTCTTTCATTATTTTTTCAATATAATATTTTCTCAAATATTCATTATCATTCATACACTCTCTTTTTTTCAGATTTGTAAAGTAATAATTCACATAAACCAGCCAATACAAAGCAAATACTTATATATCCATATCTACATATTAACATCATATCTCCTTTCAGCCGACTACCATCAAATAGATACATATTTAGCAGCACATAAATGTATAGAAAAAACAGAAAATTAAGAATAATATCTATAAGAAAGGGCAAAATATTATACCACATTGATTTTTAATGACTATTTTAACATTTAAATTATTTTGCATCATATTTGTTAAAAACTCATTATTTAACTCAATAAAAATCCAGACTTACGGCCAACTACTTAACACATATTTTAACACAATACCTAATTTTATTATTTATCACATAAAAACAAACAAAGAAAACAACTAACATAATAACCTTATTATAAGATATATATAAAGAAATCAAAAAATAAGAACAAATTTAATTTTTAAAAATAAATGTTAAATAATTTCAATTCAGTTTAACGCTTACAAAATATTTTATTTATATTTGCATCGCAAACTGAGATAAGGGGATCGCAAACTTTAATATCAGAGAAAGTAGTTGTTGTTATGGCAAACAAGTTTAGAGTAGAACAATTATCTTATTCCTTAGTAAACGGGAAAGAAAATCAATATTTTCTGTCATTGAATGGACGAAGATACTATGTAGGGCAATTCGTTATAGAAATATTAGAATTGTTACAGAAACAGAGATCTTACCAGGAGATAGCATTGGAATTGAATAAGAATCATGATACCGATTTCTTTAGTGAATCTTCTATACAACAAACAGTAGAAGTAGATTTCGTACAACAAGGAATGTTATCTGATGGAACGGATGAGGACAAAGTGGCAGATGGGTATCAACAGTATATCTATGGGAGAATCAACTTCCTAAAGCCCAGCCGATT
The DNA here is from genome assembly GCA_032477055.1 of Dysgonomonas sp. Classification (GTDB taxonomy): domain Bacteria; phylum Bacteroidota; class Bacteroidia; order Bacteroidales; family Dysgonomonadaceae; genus Dysgonomonas_A. Next base: position 7,032 of record JAWDXP010000005.1, read on the forward strand.
TCCACAAATACTCAACACTCTCTCCTATTTATTCACACCAGTGTTATTTATCGGAATATCTGTTTTATCTACAATCTTCACAGTCTTTTTTCTGACTCAGGAATACGAAGTCATTATCCATGCCGAAACGTATTCTTTACAGATATTACTGCTTTTCTTTGCATTTTCCATCATTAACACATTCTGGCATGAGGTGGGACATGCAACAGCTGCGCACCGTTTTGGAGTTGCCCCAAAAGATATAGGCTTTGGTTTCTATATTGTATATCCGATATTCTTCACAGATGTATCCGATATCTGGCAATTAAATAAAAATCAGCGCAATATAGTTAATCTAGGAGGGATCTACTTCCAAATGATTGTCAATCTGCTCCTTATCAGTCTTTATCACATTTTACCTTCATTTTGGATCGCACCGGCTCTTGTCGCATTTAATACCGGAGTAGCCTTAGTGTCGCTCAATCCTTTTTTCCGATATGATGGGTACTGGGTTTATTCAGACTCTTTCAATTTAACAAATCTAAGATCAAGGTCTAATTTATATGTTAAATCCCTTTTTCAGAAAATCATGGGAAAGGAAACGAAAAGCTGGAAGGAGCTATTATCCACACCTAAATCCCTGATTTTATATTCCATAACAAGTACTATATTTTTTATAATAATATTTACTTTATTAGGATGGGGCTTTGTAAGTCAGATAAAAACAATAACAGAAATTGTTAAAAATGCCAATTTAGAAGGTTGGTCTAAAGATATTGTCTGGTCTATTTTTACCAAAGCAATAACCATTGTAATGCTACCGGTATTCATTATTTGGACTTTTGCAAAAAGAAAGAAGTAAAAACAACAATAATATACATTAACGATTATTAGATATGGATTCGATTGAATACCAAAGAGAGATCGAAATGCTTAGAAAACAGATAAGCGTCGACTTAACACCCAGTAATGTAGGTGATTACGAAAAAGTACTGGTCTTATCATCAGCTAACTTTGCTAAAGTCATGCCTGATATTCCAGAAGAGGATTATGAGAATCTGTGTAGGTACAATTATTTTTATAAAAGACTATCGGGCATTCAGCTCCAGAATCTAGAGATCGCGCAAAATGCAAAAATCACCGGAAATTTAGATTTCACAAAAGGGAATTCTATCCCTCGAATATTTTGTACTTTCCATATGGGATCGTACCGATTGATGAACCTTATACTTGCAAAGTATAACATAAACTTTACGTTAGTAGTCTCTAAAGCGACACTAAAAGAACAAAAAGAAACTTATCTAAAGGCATATGAAGATTTAAAGAAGCTCACGGGAATTACAAGTAGCTTTGATTTTATCGAAGCCGAGAATCCATCAAGTGTATTGAGCATGCTAAGAGCTCTTAAGAGTGGAAAGTCTCTGATGTTTTATATAGATGGCAATACAGGTGTGGGAGGAATAGGGAAAACGGACGAGACCATGTTACCTGTCAAATTGTTTGATTCGATTATATATACGCGCAAAGGTATTTCCTTCTTGGCTCATAAAGCCAATGTACCCATCATAAACTGTTTTTCTTACATAGAAAACAGCGAGAACATAGACAACGTAACGATACAATTTAACGATCCTATTTTTCCGGAACATGGGAATAAAGATATTCACGAGTTTTGCCAACTCACTACTCAAAGGATATATGATGAGTTTTCGGAAATACTTAGAAAATATCCGGCTCAATGGGAAGGCTGGATGTATATACACAGGTACATGGAATTGTCTGCCTGCAACGACTTGAATAAAAATATTTCGGCAGAATTAGATTTAAATCAGTCTTTTATCTACAATAAACGACGATTAAATAGTTTTTCTCAAGGAGATCAAAAGTATTTATTTGATAAGATCACCTACAATACTTATCCTATAAACGAGGAGCTTATAGATCTTCTACAAAACACTCCAAATTTTTGTAAAGATAATCACAATATACCCCAGGATATTTTTCATTTTTTAATCAATAAAAAGATACTAGTACCTGAGTTTTCATAAACCTACATAAACAAATAAAAAATGGAAGAAGAATTTATATCAAACGGTGTAATAAATAGAGAAAAATTTCTGGAAATAAAAGAATATCTGCATAATACTCGCTTAGATAATCCGCACAAGTCCCTGGAAGGAAGCAAAGATTTCGCATTTGCTCGCGCATCGTCCGAAAAACTAATGCCTTCTTCAGAAATAGAGAATATATATCATCAGATTAATTATTACAGAGGTTTAACCTGGATACAGCAAAGATGCATAATTGATAGTCTGAGTAGGGTCAAAGAAGATGGAGATATGAGTTTCTTTAATACGATAAATGAACCTCGTATATATTGTACATTCCATATGGCATCTTATAGAATGCCGATATTTAAGATTTTGGAGAAAGGGATAGATCTAGCATTTGTACTTGCCTCCAAAACATTAGAACAACAGCACGAATCTTTTACGCTGGCTCATGAAGAAATGAAAAAGAAACTGGGTCTACAGAATACTTTGAGTTTTATTGATGCTGAATCTCCTTCAGGAGTCATTCAAATGGTAAGAGCCCTTAAAGAAGGCAAATCTTTACTATTTTATATTGATGGCAATACAGGTGTAGGAGGTACTAAAAGAAACGATGACAAGATGATACATATCAACTTTTTAGGAGCAAAAATGTTAGCAAGAAAAGGCATAGCCTATATTGCGAGTAAATGTAAAGTGCCAATAATCACTACTATATGCCAATATATTTCGGACGAGGATATGAAAATAACTTACTATCCTCCCATAAATATGAATAGTACTGACATAAATGAATCGTCCGGAAAAGTAACACAATCTATTTATGATAACTTTTCTACAATACTAAAAAAATATCCGAGCCAATGGGAAGGCTGGATTTTTCTTCCCCGTTTTTTAGACACACAAGATTTTGTGCAAAAAGATAAAGATTCTCAGATCGTTATAAAAAAGGACAAAAGATACGCTTTCAATAAGAACAGGTTTTATCGTTTCAACTATATAGATACTTTATACCTTCTGGATAAAGAGACATTTCAGACATATCCGAGTACCCCGGATCTGTTAAATATTCTGGATGCCAACGATGAACTCACATATGAGAAAAATATTCTCCCGCAAGATGTATTCAAATTTTTAGTAAATAATGAGATATTAATACCTTCTTAATTATTTCTAAGTTCTAACCATGAGGGGAAATTCTTAATATACAACAACATACATCTGATTCTATAATAAGAAAATTGTAATCAGGGGATATAAATAGAAGGGTTAGAAGATCGAACAACTATCTACTAAATTATACTTAGTAGTTATAATAATTAGAAACTAGAATAAAGGGAAAAATATACCTATTAATAAAAATAACTCAAGGAAGGAAAGCTTAAAATCTGCTTTCTTTCTAAAATCAATTTAATTTATTCAATTTATGAAAACAAAAAACATGATTTCAGAAGGACTAACAGTTAATCAGTTAGAAGAAAGATTAGAAATGGCTAATGGCTTGTTCTTATGTTGCACCGATGATGTGAATGCAGCATGTTGTGGTGTAGGAGTAGATACAGACGTTAACGTTAACGTTATTGTTAATCCAAAAGCGTAATTAACAAGGGGAGAGGTTTAATTACTCATCCCCTTATCTCATTAATTTCAATTTATTTAAATCAATTTAATTTATTCAATTTATGAAAACAAAAAACATGATTTCAGAAGGACTGACAGTTAATCAATTAGAAGAAAGATTAGAGATGGCTCATGGCCTATTCTTATGCTGCACCGATAATGTAAATGCAGCATGTTGTGGTGTAGGAGCAGATACAGACGTTAACGTTAACGTTACTGTTAACCCAAAACAATAAGCATAATTGACAAGGGGAGAGATCAATTATCTATCCCCTATCTCATTAATTTCAATTTATGAAAACAGAAAACATGATTTCAGAGGGATTGACAGTTAATCAGTTAGAAGAAAGATTAGAGATGGCTCATGGCCTATTCTTATGCTGCACCGATGACGTGAACGGAACATGCTGTGCTTTAGGAGCAGATACAGACGTTAATGTTAATGTTAACGTTAACGTTAACATTACTGTTAATAAACCATAACATAAGCATAATTGATAAGGGGGAGAGATTTAATTATCCATCCACTTATCTCATTAATTTCAATTTATTCAAATCAATTTAATTTATTCAATTTATGAAAACAAAAAGCATGATTACAGAAGGACTGACAGTTAATCAGTTAGAAGAAAGATTAGAAATGGCTAACGGTGGTATTCTATGCTGCTCTGATGATGTGAACGGAACATGCTGTGGCCTGGGAGCAAAAACAGATGTTAACGTTAATGTAACTGTTAATAAATAATACCTATTAAATATAGGGAGGGATTTATGTGCCCTCCTTCTTATTAATTTTAATTTATTCAAATCAATTTAATTTATTCAATTTATGAAAACAAAAAACATGATTGCAGAAGGACTGACAGTTAATCAGTTGGAAGAAAGATTAGAGATGGCTAATGGTGGTATTTTATGCTGCACTGATGATGTGAACGGAACATGCTGTGGCCTAGGAGCAAAAACAGATGTTAACGTTAATGTAACTGTTAATAAATAATACCTATCAAAATAGGGAGAGCTAATATGCCTCCTTATTATCAATTTTAATTTATTCAAATCAATTTAATTTATTCAATTTATGAAAACAGAGAACATGATTTCAGAAGGACTGACAGTTAATCAGTTAGAGGAAAGATTAGAAATGGCTAATGGCTTATTTTTATGCTGCACCGATGATGTAAACGGAACATGCTGCGGTCTAGGAGCAAAAACAGACGTTAATGTTAATGTAACTGTTAATAAATAATACCTATTAAATATAGGGAGGGATTTATGTGCCTTCCCTATATTTATATAAGAAAACACGCAATAGTACTATCCCGCTTTCAGATTAGATAATTCCTCCGAATTTTATTTGGAACATCTTTCACTCAATTATACATAAGATATTCTCTCATTTCATAAATAAAAACCGAATGGGGAATAAGTATTCACCTTATTTTAAATACTAACTAAATCAAAACTAAAAAATACAATTAACTTTGAGGGTAAATGAATGAATCTGGTAATAACCCTTATAAACACTCAAAATGAGAAGATTATTTATTATTGCGATCTTACTAAGTACATCGATAATAGCTTTTGCACAACAGAAAAGCGAAGCACAAAAATTTTTCGATAAAATAAAACAACATTGTGGCAAGTCGTACGAAGGTGAGGTTACGGCAGGCGCTGGTAACGATGCCTTCAGCACGAACAGATTGGTGATGCACGTCAGATCATGCGAAGAAAACCGGATACGTATACCCTTCTTTGTTGGAAACGACCGCTCACGCACATGGGTATTAACCCTAGAAAATGACCGCATATTGCTAAAACACGATCATAGGCACGAAGACGGGAGCGAGGACAAGGTCACCCAATATGGAGGCTGGACGCCTAATGCCGGCAACGATACTATCCAAATATTTCCTGCTGATGACTTTACCAGAGAACTTATACCTCATGCCGCCAACAACGTATGGTGGATGACGATCAATGATGATGAATTCTCTTACAACCTGCGCCGTATAGGCTCCGACAGAGTATTTAGCGTCATATTTGATTTAAGCAAAGAAGTAAGTACTCCATTAGCCCCATGGGGATGGAAAGATTAGATAAGGTATCAACAAATCTTAAAGGATTATTCGCCACATACGCATAGAGAGAAATCCTCTCCATGAAAATTTATATTGTATTTGAGCTTTAGTATACACAAAAAGAAAAACGAAACAAAGTGGGGAAGAATAAAAAATGATAAGTATCCAAAAACAAATGGTTTTAAGCATCTGAAAGAATAACTTAAAACCATTTAAAAATCGACTCGGTGATCCCGAAGGGAATCGAACCCCCATCATAGGAACCGGAATCCTACGTTTTATCCATTAAACTACGGGACCATTCTTTTCGTATTCCGATGCAAAAATATAAAATATTTGCTAACTCATCTCACTTTACTCCTTATTTAAATACATTTCTTTCGCCCAAGCCCTATCATCTACATGTAAGCAATTGTTATTTGTTAATTGATTTTTTATATCTTTGCCTCAATCACAAAAAAAATAAAGACACACAAAATGGATGTAAAGATAGAGCAATCATGGAAAGAGCAGTTAAAGGATGAGTTCGCAAAAGAGTATTTTACCAAACTTACCGATTTTGTCAGGAATGAATACGCTACAAAGAAGATATTTCCTCCTGCAAAGTTGATATTCAATGCTTTCGAGCATACTCCGTTTGACAAGGTAAAAGTCGTAATCTTAGGGCAAGATCCTTATCATAACGACGGACAAGCACACGGCTTATCTTTTTCCGTGCCGGATGGTATCAAATCACCTCCATCGCTTATCAACATCTTCAAAGAGATAAATGATGATCTCGGAATACCTGTTCCATCTTCCGGAAACCTTACGCGCTGGGCAGATCAAGGAGTACTTCTGCTCAATGCAACCCTTACTGTCGAAGCTCACAAAGCAGGTTCTCACCAGAACAAAGGTTGGGAGCAATTTACCGATGCTGCTATAAGGTGTCTTAATGATCGATGCGAGAACATTGTATTCCTTCTATGGGGCTCATACGCTCAAAAGAAAGCGGCTTTTATAGACACAGAGAAACATCTGGTACTGAAAGCCCCACATCCTTCACCTTTGGCTCGGGGAGGATTTTTCGGCAATCATCATTTCAGCCTGACAAATGACTATCTTAAATCTAAAAAGTTAACCCCTATTAACTGGTAATTATAACAATTCTATTATAGAGCAGGAAGAAGTTATTTTAATTTTCATAAAATAACTTCTTTCTGCTTTTACATTTTAACACTATATTGATTCAAACAGTAAGGATAGTGTTGAAAATCAAGTTAAAAAAAATATTATTATTAAATTTTTATTATATATTTGCATCGGAATAATGTAGTGATACAATACAACACAATACGAAAAGAGGAACAAAAATTAAAACTATACGTTATTAGTAGTAATATTAAAAATTACAGTAAAAGAGGAAAAGTATGAAATTGAAACACATGTTGTTCTTACTATTATTAATAGTAGGAGTAGTTTTTGACCTATCTGGTCAAGTAACAATTGGTGACGGGGAAACACCTCTCGACGTCTCAGTCCTGGAAGTCATATCAAAAGATTCTTCCCAACCGAAAGGACTTCGCTTACCACAATTAAATGAAAGTGAAGTAGATATTTTAGCATCTTACATCAACCAGTTACCCGATGCAGAAAAAGTCAGATCTAATGGTATGATGATTTTTAACACATCCATTTCCTGTACCATGGTATGGAATGGGAAAGAATTTAAAAGCCTTTGTGGAGATGTAGCTCCCGCAGAGATGACTCCGGACTGTTCCAGTCTAAGGATATTTCCAAACAATGGTGCGCCTGGCTACACGCCTATCGACTATCAACAGGGTACGCCTATCGACGGAGCTACTTCGTATGTAAGCCTTCCTGTCACAGTCACAAAATCCGGAACATACAAAGTAGTTGCTACTACAGGAAACGGATATTCATTCTCTACTGACGGAACTTTTCTGGATGTAGGAAGTTATATTCTGAAACTGGCAGGTGCAGGAACACCTATCATGGGGAATGATTCTCCACAGTATTATGATCAGATAACTCTGAATATCAACGGGGAAGACATTACTACAGACTGTAACCCTGCTACCCTACCTCAAATTCCGGTAGCTCCGGCCATTGGCAAAGCAAGCTTCACGATCGAGTGTGCTTCTTCTACCGTTAATGGTACCTACATCATCAATACTAACTTAGGTTCAAGTAATACTATCACTGTGCAGGTGAACGTTACCAGCCCCGGATTTTATTCGTTCGTAGCCGAAGCCGGAGGCATGAAATTCACTCGAAGTGGCGAATGGGGAGCAGGTGTCACTGGACCGCAAACTGTAACATTATTATCTTCGGGTATACCTACACAGGCTGGTTCCATACCAATTACTATCACGGGGGAAACTTCTTCAGGGGATGTGACTTGTAACAAAAATATAACAGTTAGTTACCGGGCAATCAAGATAGCCGGATTTGGTAGTGGTGTATATCAACCGGGATCAACCAGTACAACGTACAGCTCACGTGCAATACCTACTGCTGCCGTTAACTTCGGAACTTCGGGTACATTCCCCACTCAAGGGGTATCAATCTATAATGGAGCAGCCTCTAGAATAGCAACCGTAGTTAATGCACAAAACCCTGATATTATTGTGATTGGATACAATTACCACACTACTACTGCCGATAACGCAGCTTTGGTTAGCTTCCTCAATAGTGGTGGAGTAGTACTAGCCTTCACACAAGATAGTCCTGCTGCCGATGCAGCTATGATCAATGCAATCTGCGGATCGAGTATCACAGTTACGTCACGCGGTGGACCAGGTGTTGTATACCAACTCACAAACGAAGACAATACAATCCTAAACGGTCCATTCGGCGATATCCGTAACGGATATTGGGGTGAGGATTATGGAACTACGTCACACGTAAGCGCTATACCTGCAGGTGCAGTTTCATTAGCTGCAGACAATACTGCTATTATGTATAACAACTTTGTATGGGCAGGTGACGGAGGATTCCTTGCAGGAGAAGCAGCAAATACCTCATCTACAATCTGGCCTTGCCAGATAACTTCGGCTGGAGTTCCTATTCTCAAAACACAATTTAGCCAACCTGCTGCCAATAGTATTTTCTATGCCAATGCACTGGCTTGGGCTATAGATTATGTACAAAGAAACAAATAGTATTATCATATATTATAATGTTCAGGTTCTAAGAAAAAACAGGGAAGATATTATCTTCCCTGTTTTCTTTTTATCAAATGTTATTTATAAATTTGTCTATATTATAAGGAGAGAATAATCTTTTTAGTAAATAAAACCCCAATCACACTATGTTCAATTTCTTCAGAAAAAAGAAAAAAAACGAGAACGAAGGCAAAGCACAGGCAGCGCCACAGGCTCAGCCTAGCTCTGTCACCTCCAGACCGAATGGTGCTTTGGAAAAAGCATATACTACTCTTTTGGAAAAACATCGTAACGACCTATCCGCACTGGAAATCAATGCGGAAGCATATACAACAAAAGACGATTATACAGTAAAAGACGAATGGTTAGACGCTCTGGCAATCTGCGACGTAGCTCTCGAAAAAAAGCAAGTAACAGACACCACAAAAGAGTTGTACAGACAACTATATTCTTCCAATTGGAACAAATATGTATCGATGGAATACGATGATACTGATTATGATTTCTGGTTTCGGAAGAATATCGAAATTAACAATCGTTTCATAGAAGCAGGTGTAATGAGAGGATACTGCGAACAGTCTGACCTATACGGCACAGCACGCCGCGGCTATCAGGACATGAACAAGAAAATGGAATATCTCCGCAAAGGTGTAGAAGTTGATGATCCAACATCGCTCGGAGACTATGCATACGGGATTTATCTTGGTATTCCCGAATTCGGGAAAGCAAATAAAGAAGAGGCACGCAGACTTATAAAACGTTCCGAAGAATTGGGATATGATATGGCTCCTATTCTTAGTCTTTATATGGATTTCTATGACGATTTCAATGCTCCTGACTTGCTCGAAAAAATAGAAAAATATATACAGGAAATGCCTAAACGGCGCAAACCTTATCATCTTCTGGCAGATTATTATTTGCGCAGGGATGAATTGGACAAAGCCATTGAGGCTATGAAAAAAGGTATAGAAGCCGGAGGTCATTACAGTGAATACCTGCTAGGGCTGAATTACCTCAATGGACGCGTAGAGAACGCTGACAAGAACGAAGCTATCCGCCTTCTCGAAAATGCTTACTACCACTATGTGGTATATGCAGCTAATTTCTTGGGACAATACTATTCTTTCGCCAATGATGAAAACACATCTATAGAAAAAGCTATCGAATGGCACGAAAAAGCCGCCCTATACTGCTATGCCGAATCCTCATTCGAACTGGCTTCGATCTACCTGTACAACGAAAATTATAAAGATATACCTAAAGGACTTCAATATCTGGAGCAAAGCATCGAGGATGGCAGCCATCGTGGATTGAGCGAAAAAGCATACCTGATTCTCGAAACCGATATTCTTCCGGACGATCCTCTGAAAGCAAAAATATTACTCGAAAAGGCAATGGAGATGGGTAACGAATATGCTCCTTACCGTCTGGGGCTCGCTTATCAGAACGCCGAGTTCGGAGGAGAACCCGATTACCAGAAAGCTCTCGAATTATTCGAATTGGGCGCAGAAAGAGAACATCTGTACAGCATAGAACTGGCTGGTAATTACTATCGCGTGGGTGTAGGCGGCGAAGACGAAACTGCACAACGCAAGGCAGTGGAATATCTTTCGCGTGCATGTGAGCGCAACTCTAACTACGCACGTGTAGAATTGGCTTTCTGCTACGAAGCAGGATGGGGTGTGGAAAAAGATCTGCAAAGAGCATTTGACTTGTTCAAAGAAGCAGCCGATAACAATTACCCTTATGCCAATACAAAAATGGCTCTCTATTTCGAAGATGGTATATTAGGCGAAGAAAACGTTGCCGAGGCATATAATCAGTATTGCATTGCAGCCGAAGCAGGAATGCCTGATGCAATCTATCATAAGGGACGCTATAATAAGTATGCGGTAGGAATGCCTGAGAATCCGGCAGAAGCTATAAAATTATTCAACCAGGCAGCAGAAGCTGGTAGCCCGGCAGGATTGGTAGAACTGGCTCTTGCTTACGAAACGGAATACGGAGGAACCGAATTCGATGCCCAAAAGGCTATGGAATATATGATGAAGGCCGCCGAAATGAATTATCCGTATGCACAATACAAAGTAGGATCTTATTATTACTACGGTCTTATCGAAACCGATATCAATAAAGCTTTTGAGTGGTACAACCGTGCTTATCAGCAAGGCTATCCGTTCGCTGCACTTATGTTGGGAGACATCTACCTGTACAACCTGTTGGGAACAGATGAGCCCGAATACGAGAAAGCATTCGAATATTATAAATATGCCGAATCGCAAGGTGTTGTTTCCGAAGGGCTAGGTGTCTGTTATGATTACGGATTAGGAGTAGAAGAAAACGAAACCGAAGCATTCAAATACTACACTTTAGGGGCTAATGAAGGTTACACAGCCGCCAAATATCGCTTAGGACTGGCATATAAATATGGACGAGGAACAACTGTCAACCTCGTCGAAGCTTATCGCTGGCTATCAGATGCCGCGCAAGACGGTAACTTCAATGCCCAGAACGAAACAGCCATGATGCTCCTCAATGGCGAGGGTGTAGGAAAAGACGAGGCTCAAGCCATCAAGATGCTGACTAAGATTGCAGAAGAAGATCACGATCAGGCACAATTCGAATTGGGCAATTGTTACCTCTCGGGAAGAGGTGTACCCGAAGATGAGGTGCAGGCTATGTACTGGTATCAGAAAGCTGCAGACAATGGCAATGAGCAGGCTCAGAAAATCACAGGAAGACGCGAACGCCGTAAACGGTGAAAATCAATTCAATAGTAGTTATCAACAACAGTGCAAATAGTAGCAGGATATTCAATTACCCTGCTACTATTTCTTTTAGCCGACCGGATTTTTTTATTTCTTTTTAGGTTTCCACGGCTTCATCACCGAGATAATAAGAAATCCCAGAATCAGAATAACAACTTGTGCCGTACCCCATATCTTAGACATCTGCACATTGTGCAAAAACTGTGAATCACTCAATGCTGCATCCTTTAGTTGCAGGGCAATATCTACATTTTCATTCACCCACGGACCAAGAACAAATGTCCCGAAGAGTATCTGCGCAACAGTCAATATCCACTTTGCAATGAGCCAGTTATGTTTGAAGAATCCCCAGTTAGTCCACACCCCGTAAACAATACCGATAAGAAGACTTGCCATGGCTCCGGGAATAATCAGGTAGTCATCCACTATCTGGACGATTCGCGATTTCATATACAACTCATCGCCGGTTTCGGGGGTTACTGAGAATAATATCGTCAATAAAGCAATGCCGCCGCCGATCCATAATATGGCAAAAAACAGATGGACGATTTTGAGAATTTTTATACCACGGGGACTTAATTTTTTCATGTAACAGACATTTGTAAAAGTTGATCAATCAACCCAAAGATAAGTATTTTAGTCCGAATTTTATTTTATTTCGTGTCAAAAGGATAATGCATTTTTATCTATAGAATGTAGATGAGAAAAGACAATTGGTATAGCTCAATATCAAAAAAGGTTGTTCCACTTGGAACAACCTTTTTCAATTTAAGCATATAACGCAATCTGAATATAAATCAGGAATTTGCTTTGAGCTTCTTTACTTCATCCACAAGTTTCGCAAAAGATTTATCTTTTTTACGTTTTTCGTGTTCCGAAGTTGAAAAGTGCCATGCCTCCCGCTTCAATTTCTGATAGCTCTCATACACTTTTTGGTCTAGCACACCGCTATTTACCGCTTCTAAAACTGCACAGCCGGGCTCATTAGTATGCTCACAGTCCTTGAAACGGCACGATTTTGCATAATCAGAGATTTCCAACATCTCGGCCAATGAATCGGGATTGTCAGTAGCCAAGCCAAACTCCCGTACACCCGGCGTATCTATCAGAACACCCGCTCCATCCATCAATACCATTTCCCGACGAGTCGACGTATGTCGTCCTTTTCCTGTGGATAGGCTTATATCGGATGTAAGCAATACCGATTTTTCACAAAGGGCATTAACCAGAGAACTTTTTCCGACACCCGAAGAACCCACAAACACAACCGTTTCGCCTTCCCCTATCGATTCGCGTAACCGGTGAATAGTTTCAGGTTGATGAGTACTGATAAAAAATACCGGCATCTGACGGGCAATATGTTTAATCTGCTCTTCAACTTTCTGCCTGTCAAAGTCTAAATCGGCTTTATTGAGAATCAAGATAGGCGAGATTCCTTCCTCCAAAATCTGAACCATGAAACGTTCGGCCCTGCGAGGATTAAAATTCTCGTCAAGGCTTTGCACAATAAATGCCTTATCGACATATGAGGCAATAGATTGTTTATCTGCAACTGTTCCGCTCTTCTTACGGTACAATGTCCGCTCTCGGGGCAGCATTTCCACTATGATTCCCTTATCTTCGTCGAATGACTGAAAAATAACCCAATCGCCCACGCAAGGCAATTCAAAGTCCGATTTGCCATACATCATATTTCCTGTCAGTTCACATTGGAAAAGCCCGTTTTCGGAAACGATCTCGTAGCATGTCCTGTGTACTATGGATATACGACCATGAGTGAGGGCGCTATGTACCAATTCTTCTTTTAGTTGGTTTAGTTTTTCATTCCAACCATATGTATTTAAATTAATCATTGCCCTATCTTTTTTGCGATGTAAAACACATAGCCGTAAAATTCTTTATACTTGCGGTATATCTCTTCTTCATGAGATTGAAGTGCAACGAATTCTTCGGCGGATTTGTTTCCTGCATATTTATCAAGGAACAACTTCTCAGCTCTAACCTTTGGTGCAAAATAATGCTCTGTCCAGCAATTTTCCGGCAGAATAAAGGTAGCAACGGGAACATACCCAGCCTTTTGTATCTGGGCTACTTTATTGGGAATTGTGTCTATCTCCGGATAATGCGCCATCCAATAGTTCTCAATCTCTGCCGGACGTTCCTCGGTAAACCATGAACTTTCGGATACGGCAATGTACCCTCCTGTTGTCAAATACTTGCGCCACTCGTTCAATCCCCGTTCAAAACCGATATTGTAAATTGCACCTTCCGACCAGATCAGGTCTAACTCTCCTTCTCGGAAAGGAAGATCATCCATTGAACCAACAATACCTTTTACTCGATCTTGCAAACCTAGCTGCTCTGCATTACGGTTGAAGATATTGATAAAGTCAGGGAACAAGTCCAATCCGGTAATCTGCCCTTGAATATGCTCGGCAAGCGTCATCGTCTGCCCGCCTGTCCCACAACCCAGATCGGCAATGCGAGACTGTTCAGTCAGATTATCAATAAAGCTAAGAGCTTTGAGGGTTGCTTCAGGACTTCCGGGTCCTTGTCGTTCCATTAAGGAAAAAAATTCACAGATTAAAGTAAAATCGAATTCATGAATGGTTGTAATATTTTCGTTACTCATTATATTAAGTATTTTGCATACACAGAAGACATAACAATGTATTCATCACTGTACGCGAATTAAAAAAATAAAATTATGATAATATAGGAATCACTCCCGAAAAGAATTATTCGAGAGCAAACGAAAGGACAATCTGCAAAAAAGAGGCAGATTGTTTATTAAACCAAATCCGATTTAAATGTTGTAGTCATGATGCAAAGATACAGAAAAATTCTAAATTACAAGCAGAAAGAATAAATTATACTTTTTGATATAAGGACAACACAATACAATAAAAGAGCCTAGCATCACTTCACACCCCACTATTTATCAGATAATTACTCATACTACAGCAATAAAATGTAATGTAATCCCCCAAGCCACATTTTCTCACTATCAAATTATATTACCGAAAAAATCCTGTTTACATTTCTTCGAGAGGATCGCCTGTATATGTTGCATTTATAATATTAACTTGCCTAACAAATACTTTCTTCCCTGACTGTGTATTTACCCAAACACTAATATCGACAGGAGAGAAAGGTCTGTCTGCACTCAACTTAGGTGTAGTAACAGTACAAGATGCCCCGCTCGAATTAAAATCGACCTTAGCTGTATTACATATTACTGCCCAACGTTCTACACTTATAAATCCTGGAATATTATTTTCTCCCAAATGATAAAAGAAAGTGCTGCGTTCTGACATATTATATGGTCCAACTATGATGTCGGGAGCATAATAAGATTGTGTAACATTTGAAAATTCTGATTGAGAACCTGTTCTCTCAATAATCTGATAACTGGAAAACAAAATCGCTGAAAGTAACAACAGGGATAGTTTTAATAGTTTTTTCATAAGTCATTCCGTTTTAAAGTTTGCGAACAAAGGTTGTGTTCATATTTTGCAATATAAACATTTTCTGATAAATACTCAATATCAAGTAGAAAAAAACACCATATATATACAGCAAAAAAGAGCTGACCTATTCCGGATCAGCTCTTTTACACCCTCTATAAAAAATTCACATATCTTTTTACCAATACGAATACATTCCTATTGCCATCACGATTGCTGCTATCACGTAGAATGTAATGACCATAATAGCTAGTATGCCGATATATATGTAATGTTTATTGAGAAAGCTAAATGATTTTATCAGATAACTGTTGTTCCTGTCAATTACTGCTTTTTTGAGATTAGTTGCAAACTTGAACAACAGATATACGGGTACAAAATACACACCCAATAGTACTATCATACCTAAAGCATATCCCCACGAAAAAACGCCCGGTGTATAGGAATAATCACGTGCCGAAGTCGCATAATGGCTCATTCCGCCCATAAATGTACCCATAGATAATAGTCCCAATACCCCAAGTGCCAGAATGATAAATCCGACTACAGCTACAAACTTAGCCCATTGTGCTATATTGAGCAATAATGGATGTACATCGGACGGGATATGTAAATGACGTTCTTGTGTATCTGCATATGTGTTTTGATCCATAACCTAAAATTTTATCATGTAATTTTACAAAGCCAATCTTTCAAGTTAATAACACAGATAAAGCCAGTTATGTTTATTCCCGAATACAGTTTATGTACGTATTAACATTTAGATCAATCGATTTCCGCATATAGAAACACTCCATTTATATTTTGGGATGTGGCATCTCTAGCATATTGAAAAAGAAAAGAATGAAAATAACTGATGTGTTAAGAAAGAATAGTCTTTATGGTTTTCAACGTATCTCTTTTTCTGTTCCGGCAAAAATGCTAACTTTATAATTTAAGGACATACACTTACAATCTATTGAAATATATCGGGCTTTATGAAGAATGAAAAGATATTGACAGAGGAAGACAGAATATTAGCAGACGAATATTATGAAAAAGGTAAGGATGCCTATGATGCTGAAAATTATGATGAAGCAGAAATATGGTTCAATAAGTTTATAAAAATAGATAAACACGAATACAACAGCCTGACCTTTCTGGGATGCATATCTATGTATAAAACGAAGTATTCGAAAGCTATAGAATTATTCGATAAGTCGATATCCATAGGTAATAGAAAACAAGAAGAGGTCGTAATAGAAAAGAATATTGCGATAAACTCTCTAAACGAAAAAGTTTCTGAAAATAGCAGTCAAGGTGTTGATAATAAAACTTTCGAATATGTCTCTGTGTGTGAGAAAATAATTAAGATATCTAATAATATGATATCGAAAATAACAGAAAGCCGCACGTTTAACAATCTTCTCAAAGCATTCTGCTATTCTAAAACGGGTAATATCCCGAAAGCCGCACTTTCTTTTATCGACTCTAAGATCAGCCTATTACAACTGCTCACAGAATATAAAAAATGTTCGTTCGTAATACCCGAAATGCTCGACCAGAATGCAGACCCGTTTTTCAATAAAACAGTCTCATTAGACCATAAATACCGTGATGCTTATAAAAATATTTATATTAAATCCCTTGAGATTGTAGCATCCTTGTATATCAATAAAAAAGAGGAGCAACAAGTTGCACATTATACACGCAAAGCAGTAGCCGAACTACTACTGGCAGCAGACCCTGTATCACCTTTCCGCCTGAATACAGTCGCTACAGCCAACGATCCGAAAGAGGGAAAACCATTATTGCAGTTTCTGGGAATAGCAGAAGACAGCATCCCCGAAGATTATCAGGCATTTGTAGGATGTTTCATTTTCAATCCCGATAGCCTCAACCAATTCCGCCTTTATGGAAAAGAGAATGGTGAAGAAGGAACAGGAGTAAGTGTGGTTTTCAGTAAAGAATATTTCAATAACGAAGTGAATATCAACCCCACCCTATTCCGTATAGAGCAGGTAATGGATGATATCAGACCGGATACTACTACCCCACCCGATCCAGACAAACACGCTCTTTTCCGATGTATTTACCTCGACCCGGTAACCAGTGAGGTAATATCGGTAGGACACAAGGAGGAATATATTTTTTATAGAGAAAAATACAAGGAAAAGAATAAAATCTACAAAAAGACAATTGAGGAATATAACCGCTACAAAAAGGATATAGATACTTTGATAAATGACGTTAGAGGCAGCCTCAACGACCTAAAAGGAGAGATAGACGAGCTTTTCGAAAAAATAAAAACTCAAAGAAGTAAAACCAAGATAGAACCGGAATTGCGGGAAGCTAATCGCACCCTCTGCGAATTGCTGATCCACCTGCGTTATCTGGTGAAGCATGTCGCATTCAAAGAAGAGCAAGAGTGTCGTATTATTCGTGTCGAGCCTCTGGCAGATAACAAAGAAATACATTACGAAGACAATCGCATGTATATCAACTATATCCCTGCCACAGATTACATCACAGATGTTTATTTCGGACCCAAAGCCAAAGGGATGGAACTGTTTAAAGACCTGCTCAAATACAAAGGACTAAATCATGTAGAATGTCACCAATGTGAACATCCGTTTTTTTGAAATTAAAATCAGAATCTATATTACATCCATCAATTCTGAAATACAAAATAATAATTTTAACAAATTAGGAAGACAGGTTTTATCCTGTCTTTTTTATTTATAGCCAAACAAAAGTCAGATGCTCTTATACATTTCCTCCGAACAATTACGTATAAAAATACGTTTTATAAATAGAAACACTTAAATCACACACAATTACGCTTACATAAGCACACAATTATTAATTATTAATCCAAAAAAGTATTATGAAAACAATCATGTTCAGCTCATTAGAACAAATCTTGAGCAAACCTACCAACCTGCGTTCTGCAAATGGCGCCCCAACTCCGCATGACACTTATGTGATGAATTACACCGAAGTATGTAACTATGTATCGGCCGTGAACCAAAGCAAGCTACCTGTGCTGAAAAAGCCGCCTACACACTGGAACGAATACGAAAAGTGCCTGATAAATGCAAAAGCTGCTGCCATAGAATGGGTCAATGAGATAGCTGCCCGCCTGAAGGCACTCCCTGCCGAACTGATAAATGCAGACGAGGACATGTTAAAGCTGTTCAACAGTGCTATTGATCAATGCAATTATCTGATAAAAGACCCGACAGACGAGCATGCCCGCAAAAAACTGAAAAAAAATATCGATAACAGCCTCGAAGATATCAAAGACCTGATTGAAAAACTAGATAGTATCATCAAGCGGATGAGCAATTTCAGGGATACACTGCCCGAACAGGCTCGTAATCTGCAAAGAATAGCAGATCTTGCGATGCAAGATGAAAAAGTAGATCAAAAAAAGATCAAAGAACTAACGGAGAAAGTAAACGATATGAATAACGAAATATCTGACTTGACTGCTGCGATCGTAGGATTATCTATCGCAGCGGGAATAGGTATAACATTATCTGTAATCGCTGTGGCTGCTGCCGGACCTATTGGTATGCTGACATGGATTTTTACAGGTGCCGCTGTAGCTACAGCGGTGACGTTTATAGCTATAGATGCCGTTAAAATAAAAAACCTCAAAGCTGAGATAGAAAGTTTACAAAGCAGCATGAATGATTATAGTGCCGATGTGGCGGCTTTACAACTAACTTCGCAGACCTTCGGCGAGCTCGCCAAAAAGGCAAAAGCTGTAGAGAACAACATGAAATACATTCTCGATATATGGAAAGCCCTGCAATATGACCTATCAAGTATTTCGAAAGAAATCGAAAAATCGGGAGAGAAATACAAAAGCGAAGACTGGAAAGCTGTAAAATCAAGTTTCGAAAAAGTAATACAGTTGTGGAACCAGTTCCAGAAAGAAGTACAACTATGCAACCTGAATGATATGAAGGGAAATACTGCGAAACTCGAACCGGGAATGAGCAGCGCCGAAGTAGAAAAAGCACTGAAAAACGGACAGGATGTAGAGCTTATCAAATATCTTACAGCATAGTATCAGAGAGAGTAAATATATCGTCTGCCATCTTCAAAAATTTTAGATAATAATCTAACTAACGAGGTACATATTATTTATTTAATATGTACCTTTGTGCAGGTAAATAAAGGTTATTACAGAGAAGCATATTTCTATTATGACTTCGGCTTTCTTTCAAATCGTACAGTTATGAAAATGGTAAAAGGTATCTTTATCATTCTTCTGTTTTATTTTCTCGGACAAGCGATCAGTTACCTCATTAACGGATTTGTGCCCGGAAGTATACTCGGGATGATTTTATTGTTTCTTAGTCTTCATTTCAAAGCTATCAAACCAGACATCGTAAAAGACGTAGCCAACGCATTTACGCGCAACATGGCTATATTCTTTATTCCGGCAGGAGCAGGATTGCTCGGTGCATATGGTCTCATCAGCAAATTCTGGATGTCTATCCTTATCATTTGTTCGATCAGCACCATATTGGTTATCGCTGTCGTAGGTATTGTTCAACAACGTATGGAAAACAGAAAAATTGCCATAGCAATTATTATTGCATTCCTCAAAATAACAGGGGTTGACTACGCTACTTTCGAAGAAGGAAGCAAGTTTGTTAGTTTCATGCTGGGTCCTTCTGTTGTTGCTTTAGGATATGTACTATACGAACAACTGGACTACATGCGGGGAAAAGCTGTATCTATACTGACATCTGTATTTGTCGGCAGCCTGATCGGGATTATCAGTGTTATCATACTGGCTCGGCTAGCCGGTGCAGATGATGTCTTAATACATAGCCTCGAACCAAAATCCGTCACCACTCCCATTGCTATGAGCATCTCTAAACAATATGGTGGAGACGTATCGCTAACGGCAGTCATTGTTTTGTTTTGTGGTATATTCGGTAGCATTGTAGGACCTCCTATCCTGCGCCTTTTGCACATCCGTAGTTGCATTGCCAGAGGATTAGCCATGGGAGCATCTGCACATGGAGTAGGCACATCCAAAGCGATGGAAATGGGAGTCATCGAAGGGGCTTTGAGCGGACTGGCTATCGGGCTTATGGGGGTAATGACCGCCCTGCTGATCCCTTTGGTAAACCAAGTGATCGCATTTCTAAATTAAATGATAAGGCTTATCTGATAAATAACAAAGGCATCCCCGAAAGGATGCCTTTATCTATTATTATATCAACTATTTATTATCCTCGACCTTCTCATAGACATACTTCACATTACACCATGTGATAGTGTCTTTTTCGCTCATCATCTCGGCAGGGGATGCGAAACTATTTGCATGAAAGAAAGAAGCCTCATTATACGCTCCGTGCCATTGTCCTATACCTCCGGCAGCAATTCCTTCATTAATAATCCGGCTCATGTAGAACCCCATACGATATTCCAGCTTCTCCTTGTTCCCTATACCATAAAAATACCATTTATCGTTGTTAGGATTGAAACCGTATAAGGAATCCTTTTCCCATTTATACAGGTATTTGTCTACCGATACATCATAAGGAGTATGTAAGATACTGTCTTTCGATATAAATGTAATCTTATCGGGATGGTTGTATTTGGTCATTCTGTCTCCCCATATCTTTACGGGATCGCCGTATTTCACAGAGATTTCTTTACCTCCTTGGGCTGATCCTACATACATTTTGAAATCTACAACTTCCATTTTCCCTGCATAGGCTAATGTTGCAGGATACTCCTCCACTTGGGGAACAGGATTGCCATTATCATCGTCATCCGAACAGGCAGTACACAACACCCCTGCAAAAAGTAAAAAAGAGATAAACCATTTCGTTTTTTTCATCACAAATATTGTTATGTTATAAAAACTAGTATTTTTAGTATATCACAGCCGTTTCCAGCAATTTCACAGTCATGTTATCCGTATCCAGTTCGGCACTCAACCCTATCGGGAATGTAAAGTTGTTCTCATTGTGCCCGAACGATAATCCATATACTGCCGGAATATGTAATGGTCTGATTCTGTCTTCGATCACCTGTCTCAGGGTAAACGAGTTGGGAGCTTTCGTCTTATCCGACTTCCCGCATCCTTTACAAATCCCGAATGCTATTCCTGCGGCTTTCGCCAATTGCCCGCCCAAGATGAGTTGCGTCAGCATCCTGTCTATACGGTAAGGCTCTTCGCCAACATCCTCGATCATCACAATTTTGTCCTGTAAATCGATCTCGTAAGGTGTACCGACCATCGAACATATCAACGAAAGATTACCTCCCGCCAATTTTCCCTGTACTTTTCCCGAAGTTAACACATATCTGTCAAATACCTCATCATCGGCAGATTTTCGCAAATCATCTGCCGTACTTTCTATTGTATATTGGCTGGTGGGGTTCATTACAATATTTTCGAACTGCTTTCGATTATAATCGCGGTGTATCGTCCTGCTGATAGGTCCATGAAAGGTTATCAGCCCCGTTTTTTGATATATGGCATTGACAAGGGCAGTATTATCACTGAACCCTATAATGACTTTCGGATTTTTTCGGATCAGCTCATAATCCAGCAGATCGAGAATGCGGGCACAGCCATAACCGCCTCCGGCTGCTATGATCCCTTTTATTTCGGGATTTCTCACCATACTGTTAAATTCGTCGGCACGCTCTTTGTCCGTACCGCTAAAATAACCGTATCTATTAAGAATCTTATCTGAATAAACAGGTTCGAACCCCAATAGTTTTACCCTCTCGACAGACTGCCGCAGACCCTCCTCATTTATCGACCATGCCGGAGCTACCAGTCCAACTTTATCACCTTTGCTCAACGCTGCAGGTTTCAATATGTCAGAAGACTGTTCACCTGCTTTGTTTCGGGCAATCAATCCGGTAGGAATCAGGGAAGCCAGTGACAACCCTACCCCTATATGTAGAAAATTTCTCCTATTCATAACTATTCTTCAACCTGTTACCGAAACCCTGAATTCGAAATGGAACATCGGTATTATTTTTTTCATAGATTATTTTATTAATCGTTAAGCAAATACATCAAACCTACAGGAAACGTTTTTCTCGAATTAGACCAATCGTGCCATCCGTTAAACTCGACGAACCGATAACCAGCAGCATGAATACGAATAATATATACCTCATCGCTATTTGTTTATTTCAATATTCTCTCGGATCATCCTCTACTATTGCGTAATGATAGTTATCTTTCCACGCGCCACGTATCGGAAGTATCTTTCTCCTATAATCCCAAACCATAAAGGTATATTTTTTATTTATTACGAATTTATTCAAGTATAAAAATATTTTCTGATATACTGTATTGAAAGGACTCTCATACTAAAGAAAAACTAAGTACATTTGAGTTTAAATGGAATAAAACTGCAAATGGAAATAAAATCTCTTGCCAAAACAAGCTTCGATACCATATTCGAAGCATTCGCACAGGCATTTACCGATTATGAAATTCAGATAAACAAGGAACAACTCGAAGCCATGCTGAAAAGGCGTGGATTCAATCCCGACTTATCTTTTGCCGCCTTCGATGGAAATAAGATAACCGCCTTCACTTTTAACGGCACAGGGGAATTCATCGGAATACCTACGGCTTACGATACAGGCACAGGAACTCTGAAAGAGTACAGGGGGCAAGGGCTTGCTACACAGATATTCGAATATTCCATTCCCTATTTAAGGGCAGCAGGCATCCAACAATATCTGTTGGAAGTATTGCAGCACAACGCCAAAGCAGTCTCTGTATACAAAAACATAGGATTCGAAACAACCCGCGAATTCTATTATTTCGGGCAGAAGAATGAAGAAGTACTTAATGAAACCATTCCTGCCCTACCCTTTTCGATCAAACAAATCGATTTGAAAGAAGCGTTCCCCTTTTCCGATTTCTGGGATTTTCATCCATCATGGCAAAACAGTTTCGAATCGATAAAAAGGGCTGCTGATGGATTTGTCTCTTTAGGCACTTTCATCGAAAACCAACTTATAGGATATTGCGTCTTCGAACCCGTTTCGGGCGACATTACCCAGATAGCTGTAGATAAAAAATACAGAAGAAAAGGAGTAGCATCCGCACTGCTTCGGGAAATGATAAAGCTGAATAAGAACGACTCCCTAAAAGTCGTCAATACCGATATTACATGCCATTCTATCACCGATTTTCTGAAAGCTAAAAATATAGGTATAAAAGGAAAACAGTACGAAATGATAAGAGAAATATAATAACTGAGACACGAAAGCCTGTTAAAATAATTTTAACAGGCTTTTATTTCGAACAAGTAAATACTTCTTATACTGGAACTCCTACCAATGCCTGCTCGATATCCTTGATAATATCGCCGGCATTCTCGATTCCTACCGACAGGCGAATCAGGTCGGGTGCAACTCCTGCCGCAATAAGCTGCTCATCGCTCAACTGGCGGTGCGTATGGCTTGCAGGATGCAATACACAAGTACGCGCATCGGCTACGTGAGTCACGATGGCTACCAATTGCAGGCTGTCCATAAAACGGATAGAAGCATCGCGACCACCTTTCAGACCGAAAGTCATCACGCCACAAGTCCCGTTCGGCATGTATTTTTGTGCCAGATCGTAATATTTGTTTCCTTTCAAGGCAGGATAGTTTACCCAAGCCACTTCGGGACGAGATTCCAGATATTGAGCCACCTTCAACGCATTTTCGCAATGACGAGGCATACGCAGATGAAGAGTTTCCAGCCCAAGATTGAGCAGGAAAGCATTTTGCGGAGACTGAGCCGAACCCAGATCGCGCATCAGTTGCACAACCGCTTTGGTGATGTATGCACCCTTTCCGAACGATTGGGTATAAGTCAGCCCATGATACGATTCGTCGGGCTGGGTCAGTCCGGGGAATTTATCAGCATACGCATCCCAGTCGAAGTTGCCACTATCTACAATAGCACCACCTACAGCCGTAGCATGTCCGTCCATATATTTGGTAGTTGAGTGTACTACAATGTCTGCTCCCCACTCAAACGGGCGACAGTTGATAGGTGTAGGGAAAGTATTGTCTACGATCAGAGGCACACCCTGGCTATGCGCTATCTTAGCAAATTTTTCTATATCAAGAACGTTCATTGCCGGATTGGAAATAGACTCGGCAAAAAGCGCTTTTGTATTCGGACGAAAAGCCTTTTTTATCTCCTCATCCGGTGCATCCTGATTTACGAAAGTCACCTCCACTCCCAGTTTTTTCAGCGTAACGGCAAACAGGTTGTACGTTCCACCATAGATAGCCGAAGCACTCACAAAGTGATCTCCTGCCGAACAGATATTAAATATGGCATAAAAATTGGCAGCCTGCCCCGACGAGGTGAGCATACCAGCCACACCGCCTTCGAGTTGAGTGATCTTGTCTGCAACAGCATCATTCGTAGGGTTTTGAAGGCGTGTATAGAAATAGCCGCTTTCTTCCAGATCGAAGAGCTTTGCCATCTGCTCACTGGTTTCGTACTTGAATGTAGTACTCTGATAGATAGGCAATACGCGCGGCTCGCCTTTTTTAGGCGTCCATCCCGCCTGCACACACAGAGTTTCTATGTTTTTCTTATCTTGTTTCATTGTGTCTGTATTTATTTTGACTGTGAATACAAATATAACGAAAGGTGAGAGACAAACGGGAGCTTGTTCACAGTTTGTCCGAACCGCATCTTATATTATGCAAATATAGGAAATAAACATTTCGTTTCGGGTATGTGTTCGCTTTTACAGAATATCTCTATACTCAGTTTCTTGATTAGGAATACTTGTATCTATTACCCAAAAGGTCGAAAACCGATATTCAAATGATTGAAAGGAAATAATATTCTTGCAATCTCCGATAACACAATAATCTACTGAAAAAATAAAAAAATCTACTTATCCACTATCTTCAATATCTAATTTTGGTAAATTTTGTTTTTTTTATTTATTTAATCAAAAAGCAAACCTAAATTAGAATAAAAAAAATCAATATCCCCCCAAAAAGGTCTATTTATTTTTACTCTAACAAGTATTTTTGTCCCTACCAAAAAGGGGGTATACTTCGTTTACTTTGTATGCAAATGAGGAAAAGTTGCAATCATTAACGAATATATTGAAAAGGGAATTTAACCATAAAAGTTAAAAAAAGAAAAACAGCTCCATTATTTCATAATAAAATCATTACTCCCCCCACAAATAGAGCCCGACAGATAAAGAGAGATATCCGTAGGAAAAGAATAAATTCTATCATATTATATTTTTAATAAAAACAGCAAGTAATAAAGATGAGGAAGTTTTTAGTAATTCAAGTAGTAATGTTATTAACGTTATCAAATGTATTTGGTCAAATTGGAGTTAACAATCTTAGTCCGGCAGCGACAATGGATGTAAAAGCATTATATCCGAATGGTTCTCATAACGGTACAGACGGTTTACTGATACCGAGAATAGACAGGCAGAGGGCTCAGATAATGCAAAATGTAGAAAACTCAACTTTGATTTATATCGAAGATGTTAATACAGGGGCACAATCAGGACAGGCTCAATATATCGATATGCCAGGTTTTTATTATTACGACTCTGACGTACAGGCCTGGTTACGAGTCCAATCTCTAGGACCGACACCAACACACGGTCTAATAAACTATACTACCAATAATGAGATATGGGGATACGGGCTCGGAATATCGGGAGGTACGACAAACGGCAGTCAACTGTACAAAAATAACGGAATGCCGTATCAGTTCTTATTGCCTGCCAATACGATAAATAAAGATGGCAGCTACATTACTTTCTTTTTCCGGACATACAGATCGGCAGGATTAGGTGTATGGCATACTGCAATAAGGGTGTCTCTGGACGGTGGTGCTACATGGTCTACATCTGCTAATCAGACTGCAAGGTGGACGCAATCGACATTGGCGGACGAAATGGTAATGACCGGTAAAATATTCTGGAACGATGATGCTCTGACTCTAATTACAGATGCAGGCGATTATATGAAATTAGATGTTACCAATAACGTACCTCTTACTTTCGGGTTATTTTCGGGGACCGACGATTTAATCACCCGTATCACAGTAGATTATGCGAGATTTGATATTATCAATTAAGATTTGTTCAATTTTGAATAAGTGTTAAATATAGAAAGTACAAAAGAAAAACAACTATAAATCCAACTTTTTTCCTTTTCTATAAATGAGGGCAGATTCTCCCGATCTGTCCTTGTTTCGCATCTGCAGCCAGACACCTGCATGAAACAAACATACTAATTCCTACTTACGTTCACATTTGTATATTTTGATTTCCCGGATAGAAAAAGTCAATTCCTAAAAAGTACTCCGGCACGGCAATTTGTGGCGGTGCTACATCACAGTTCTATCCTGAAAACAGAAGTATCCCGCTTTTCGAATCCTGTTTTCCGATACAGTTCGTGAGCGGCTACCCTATCGTTGCTCGAAGTCAGGTCAACTTTCTTTATACCCTGTATACGAATATGAACAAGGGCTGCCTCAACCAATTTTCGTGCTACACCTTTTCCTCTTGCCGCCTCGTCGGTTACCACGTCTTCTATCCAAGCCTTCGTTCCGGTAGGTATTTCGTACACAATCAACGACAGAGTACCCACAATCCGGTCTTGATCTTCGGCTACAAAAAGGGTGAGAACCGGCGATTCGATTATTTTCTCCAGATATTTTTTATCCGGTAATATTGCCGACGAAGATAGTTGAGGCAAAAGCCTCCCGAATGCTTCTACTATTTCATCTGTAATCTCTGTTACTATATTTATTTTCATGAGTGAAGATATTTTCAATCCCAAAAATAAGAAACATATTATGAATACTGATCCATTTTCGGTATTGTATATCAAACCTCTTTAAAAATAATTTCGAAATATTTATCCAAAAACATTTGCATGTCACCACATAGTGACATATATTTGTACCACGATAGGATAATAGAAAAAGATGGAGAAAAACAGAAGCCAGACCGAACAGCGGCTGATGGATGCCGCAGACCAGCTGATAACAGAAAAAGGATTCGAAAAGCTGGGAGTCAATGCCGTAGCAGAAAAAGCAGGCGTTGACAAAAAACTGATATACAGATATTTTGGGTCTTTGGATGGTCTTATCAACGAATGCCTGCAAAGAAATGACTTTTGGGCAAATGTACCCGAAGGACTACCACAGGCGGTAGAGATGAAAGACTATGCCAAGGAAGTATTTAGGCAACAAATCAGGCATTTTCGTGAAAACCGTATCATGACCAGGCTTTCGCGGTGGGAACTGTCGAACCAAAACGACTTTGTAGACGAACTGAGGCAAAAAAGGGAAGACATCGGGCTTGAGCGCATTACCACGATAAGCCGGATGTTGGGGATGGAGCAAAAAGAGGTTGCAGGAATAGCTTCTGTCATTACTGCCGGAATCACTTACCTTGCCATGCTAAAAGAAAATTGCCGTTACTACAACGGTATAGATATACAAAGCGGCGAGGGCTGGGAAGATATAGCAGAAGGCATAGACAAAATTATAGATTCTTTAATACAGTAAACAAAATGACATTTATTAAAAAAGGATTATTAGGGGCACTGTCTCTAAGTACCCTCTGTTGCTCATGCCAAAAGGATTTGGTAGAGTACGAAAGTGGCGACATGAAAGTAATAGTGAGCGCCGGAGATGAATGGAAACACGACTTCGACCTGTTTCTAGGGCTAAAGAAAAAGAACCCTCCACAGATAGCCATATGGCTCGAAGACAAGGACGGGAATTATCTTTCTACGATCTATGTATCACATAAAGCCGGAACCAATTCGTGGCAATCGAACGGAGGTGATCCCCGAAAAGAAGCCCTGCCCTATTGGAATCACAAGCGGATGCCTGCTCCGGATCAATCGGACGGAACAACGGGTGCAACTACCCGACAACCGGTACCCGACGCCGTAACAGGAGCTACGCCCAAAGGCAGTTTCGATATTAGGATGCTGCCTAACAAAGGTTTCGAAAACTTTTTAGTAAAAGCCGAATT
Source organism: Dysgonomonas sp. (assembly GCA_032477055.1). Classification (GTDB taxonomy): domain Bacteria; phylum Bacteroidota; class Bacteroidia; order Bacteroidales; family Dysgonomonadaceae; genus Dysgonomonas_A. The sequence continues at coordinate 35,195 of JAWDXP010000005.1, forward strand.
CAATCATTCGGAAGACTGGAACGAGTATTATCCCAAATCGGCAAAAAAAGGTGATCCGGACTATTCGGCAGATAGCGGACAGCCTGCGATTGTTTACGAGGCTGTTATCAACATGACATCGGGACAGAAGGAGTATAGGGCGCAACTGATAGGGCACAGTAGCCCCGATGGAACCGATGGCAAGCTGTATACCGACCTTTCGAAACTGACGACAGCTAAGAATATTGTAAAAGAAGTTACTATCAAAATCGTAGACTGATATGAAAAAGATAATCATTGCCCTTCTATTAGTTTTGGGCACATCGCATCTTGCTGCACAACAGAAATATTCCGTCTCGGCACGGCTGGGTACAGGTATCTCGGTAAGTACACCATCTGCAGCGCCTTTCACTGCCGAAGTACTGGGACATTACCATCTCAATCCGCATTGGGCAGTAGGTGCAGGTACAGGATATGGATTGTATGACAATGTATCGACTATTCCTCTTTTTGCCAATGCGAAATATACTTTAAACCCAAGCGCAGCTTATAATTTCTTTGCCGATTGTTCTGCCGGATATGGCTTTGCCTTAGGTAGTGACAAGAACGGTGGTTTTTACCTGAATCCGGCAATAGGCGTACAACACCAATTTTGGAATAATATGTTTTCGTTTTCGGTCGGGTATCAGTTACAAAATCTGGAACGGCTCAAAAGCCATTCGAACGAATATGTTTCAAGCCAGTTCGAGGAGTCTCTGATATTCTCCTCCATCAGTCTGAAACTGGGAATCACATTCTGAAAATACACTGTACTACAGAACATTTAAAATTATAAGGAGAGGGGGGGTGTCAAATGGTATTTGAACACGGAAAACACAGATAATGCAGATTTCATTTACAGATTAAAATGTTGATCAGAAAACTTTAATCCATCAAGGAAAAATATATTCTGTTTAGTCGGTGCAATCAGTGTTCTATTTTCAACCTTTGATACACCTCCTTACTGTAAGCACCGCCATCACGATGTATCATGTATTTGTAGTTTTTATTCCGAATTATTAGCTATACAATCGTCTGCCCTATTGTAGGATCATAGGGGATAAACTAAATATTACTTCCGAATCTCTATGCGATTTGTACTGATATGGAATATTTACTGAAAAAAATATACCCTGTTCCGATCAGTAATAAATAAACAACTTTCTACTAATTACTTTCCCGCTTGCAACTGCTGCACTCTGGCTTCCAGTTCTTTTATCCTTTCATCTTTACTCGCCAAAAGCCTTTCGTACAAAGCTTCTATTTTATCTACAGGATTATATATATACTGTTCCTTAATATTATAGGCACTCCCTGTTTCTGTATTTTCTGCCATATTTGTGTTAATAGTCTGATAATACTGTATAGTATCGTCCAGAGAATGCTCTTTGATAAATGCCACAGGGCACTCCAGCGCATCGGCTATTTTCTGCAACTTAGCCTCATCCTCTATTATAGGAGAACATTCCATACGCGAAATATCGCTCTGATGCAGACCCGATTTATCCGCCAGCATCTCTTGTGTCCAATATTTCCGTTCGCGAGCCGATCTCATATTACGCCCCTGATTTACAGGTCTGTTTTCTACCGAAGGGATATCCATTTGCACCATATATTTCTTTTAGTTACCATCTAATAATTTTCACTTTACAAGTTTAATACCATTTTTTCGATATTTTGTACAAAATACTCAATATTTTACCATTACGGCATATATACACAATAGAATGATAATACCATATCCAAAACACACCAAATAAATGTATTACATATAAAATATTATCCATATATACCTATTTTTCATTCGATTATATATAAAAAATAATTATTGTGTAGTCAAAAACAGTAACGTACTTTTGAAAAATATAATTGATTATAATTGTTAGAGAGTTGTTTAGCTTCTCATGAGGCATAACATACTTAGGCTATACAACCCAACGTATAGTTACTACAATCTAATCAGTTCTATTTCATTAAAATAAAGTTTGTGTTAAAATGTTCTCATGAGAACAATGGTAGGTGTGTGGAAGTGATTTTCGTGCACCTACGATTGTTACTTATATCATAATTCTTATTTTGTATATTTAATCTAAATCTTCCAGGCAGATTATTCTTATTTTTCCTTATAGAATAACCTGTCTACTTCGTGCCTTATCACACCCCCTCCAAAAAGAGAGTCATTCAATAATTCACATCAAATATATTTTTACATCAATCGAGTAGAAATGATCGCCTTTCACACTCGTTTATCTTGTACCTACGCCACTCTGTTGGTTGCATAAGCACCTTTATTCCTGCAAAAAATTGATACAATATTTGCATTTTCTTATTAATTTTGAAATCCCAACAAAATATTAACTGTCATGCAAAAACTATTGTCTTACCCTCTTTCGGCTATCTATTACCTGCTTTTCGGTTTAACACTTGCTATCTTTCATCCCATCCAATGGATATGCTTCAACCTGTTCGGGTACAAAGCCCACAAAAAGAGTGTAGACATACTCAACTTTTTCCTGATTGCCAATACCTATATATTAGGCACCCGATACAAAATAGAGAACACAGAAAGCTTGCCCGAAGGCACACCACTCATTATAGCAGCCAACCACCAGAGCCTGTATGATATCCCTGCCATGATATGGTTTATGCGCAAAGTGCATCCCAAATTTATCAGTAAGATAGAACTAGGAAAAGGTATTCCCAGTATTTCGTACAACCTAAACCATGGCGGATCGGTACTCATCGACCGCAAAGATGCCAAACAGTCCCTGACTGCTATCAGGCAGATGGCAGAATATATAGAAACAAACAAACGCTCGGTAGTTATTTTTCCGGAAGGAACAAGAAGTAAAGACGGTAAGCCGAAGAAATTTGCCGAAAACGGTCTGAAAGTCCTTTGCAAATATGCGCCCTCGGCGTATATGGTACCCGTCACTATCAACAATTCGTGGAAAATGACCAGATGGGGATCTTTTCCTCTGGGATTAGGCAATAAGCTCACATTTACCATTCATGAGCCTTTCGCCGTGAAGGGTGTACCTTTTGCCGAAGTGATGGAACGCACCGAACGTGCCGTCGTAGACAGTATTGTTGTAGAAAACTAATCGGATCGAAAATCTTTACAAAACCGGACAGCGACCAATAAAATCTTCTGTATTTATAAAGAATGAATAATACGGCGTTGCTTTTCGAAAAAACGTACCCGTACCATATCTCCTGTACCCGATAGCAAAATCGAGAACCTGCGCATGTGTTTTATCCACTCTTTGACTTTGAGGTAAGCCAGTTCGTTGAACGAAACAGGGCTGTGGAACATAAATACCGAAATAAGTGCTACCGACTCGTTCGTCGCACCAAAGGCATACATGGTAGATTCTACATCGAGGCTCGAAAGGTATAATTCAAATTTTGCATTCGTGTCCTTTAAGTATCCACGCGTAGCAGCCCATTCTATATCGGACAACAAATCGAACAGTTCTTTCTTTATCGCCTCCACATCCTCATCACTAATCAGGCGGATACTACGAAAATATTTCACATCATTCACCAGTCCCCCTATAATAGAAGGATCCCATATACAGGTTATGGATGCGAAACTGCGACATGCTTCCGACAAGTCCTGCTGGGTCTTGTACAACGTATCATCCACCTCTACCTCGCTGTATGTCCTGTCTTCACATACAGACAAGTTACCTCGATAACGCCATTTGAAGATAAAAAACTTAAAGATATTCTGATAAGGAGAATAAAAAATAGACTGCAACGAATTGGCTGCAACATACACTTCGGAAGACTCCTTTTTCGCCACTCTCCTCAGACGGTCTATATATAAGTGCATCTCTCCCATCGAATCGGGCTCGCTAACATCGGCTATCGGCAGTCGCAAATATATACTGCGGTGCTCACCGGTCTGTTCCTGAAAGGCAATTTCGTCCATCGAAATATAATAGTATTTCGACAGTTGGCATATTTCATCAAACGTAAATATGATTTCGCCTCTTAATCTCCTGTATGCAGATGATTTATCGATACAAAGCAGATTTGCTACATTTTCGGCCAGCAGACTTTTGTCTTGTTCCTTTATTTTCAATAAGTGAAGAAAATAAGCAGAAAATATTTTATGTTTCATAGTAGATACCCAAAGCCTATTCCTAATAATTATACCAATCTTTTTCTAAATATCATTACTCTTGTGTCTCTCAGGCTTTCTGCAAAAATAAAAAAAATAGCTTAACTATAAAAATATTAAGCTACCCGAAAAGCCCACAACCTCATATAGATACACTCGTGCATATAATAGTGGCATATTTTGTGTTTTCATATTTTTTCGAAACCAACTATGAAACAAAAATAGATTTTTCGCAAATAGCAGACACATTTCCTCTGAAACGAAATAAAAAAAATCGAAAAAAACTTTACATCTTACTCTTACTACATCTAATTTTGTGACATATATAAGTAAGAAAAAATAATTTAGGATAAGGGGATATACAAGAATTCGAATAAAATGGAAATGATAGTTTCTCAGACAATCACTCCCGATCAACAATTCTTCCCCCCCGATTTATTAACGAAACAATCAAGGTAACTATCAAACACGTTTAACATAACAGATTATCAGTCATCATGAAATCCAATCATAGCCTTTTTATTAACATATTTATTCATAATTTTTTCCATAGAATAAAATATAAAGATGTCGCAGCCTGAGACGGGTCGCAACTCGAGAGTGAAGTAATCCTCAAAAAAGTCTTTATAACGAACCGTAATATCATAAAAAGATAAGGATATCACAGTCTTCACTCGAATACTTTTTTCTATTCCGACTCCCTTTGTCAGAACCCTCTGGCAAAGGGAGTTTTTTCTGAAAAGCTAAACAATTTATATCTTTGCTTCGTTAATAAATCTATAAGACATTAATGTTAATAAAAATAATCGATTATGAAATGGATAGATAAAAATGTTGATTTAGGGTTACTCATACTGCGTATCGGTGTAGGCGGACTGATGTTTCTGCACGGATTTCACAAGATATTCAACGGCATAGGGATGATAGAAGGACAGGTGACCGGCATGGGGCTCCCCGCATTTTTTGCGTATGGCGTATATATAGGCGAAGTCGTAGCACCATTACTTATCCTTCTCGGCTTAGGCACACGTGCAGCTTCTGCAATACTGGCTGTCAATTGTGTGGTAGCCATGCTGATGGTACACGCCAAAGATATATTCAGCCTTACACCACAGGGAGGATGGGGAGTCGAACTTCTCGGATTGTATCTTTTCGGAGCCATCGCTCTTATGTGTACCGGAGGAGGCAAATATGCAGTAAGCCACAAACACATCTGGGATTGACAAATAAAAGATAAATCAAGAGGAAACATTCTCAATATCGAGAAACCTCTTGACTTATTGTAATTTTTTCATTATCTCTATTCTTTATTAAAAGAAAAACTACGAAAGAGGAGAGATATTTAAAGAGAAAACTTCCGGAAAGTTAGATATTAATTTTTTCTATATCGTATAGGAACTAAAAATAAATTGAAAGCGGCCCTTTGGGTAAGGCCGCTTTAAGTGCTGTAAGAGAGAGAGATTGGGAAAAAAGAGGATTACAGCAACTTATGAACATATATAGAGAGAAAAGGTTAATATCTTTTCCGGTAAGAGACTATTAGCAAATAAGTTCAATCCATATCAGTCGTGAATGTCCTTACAGAATTTATGATACCACACAAGGTATTATTCTGTTTGACTTTCCGGCCCGGATTATATATCGGTTTTTATATCTTCATTTTACTGCTTGCGCGAGAAAACCTGAACAGATATTCGACATATTGCGTCTCCTGTATCCGGCAATATTATGCCCGGATTAAATATATATTAATGATTTATTCTGCTCCGAAGATACTACACTTAGCTCTTTGACAGATAGTCTATAGCGACAGCATAGTTCTATTATGGGTATTTCATACAACTTTCCTTTTTCATCTTACCTTTTTATCTTATTCTTAGACTCCCCTAACAAGACAATCCGGTAACTATTTTATTCATTTCACTTTACATTCAAACACAATAAGAGGTCGATTATCTCTTATGAGCATAGTTCAGTTATTATAAGTTTATTTTCATAAATTAGATTAATTCTGACGATACCAAAAAAATCTTTATATTCTTGCACTAAACTTCTTACTCAATACAAAGGAAAACATATTTTTTCGAAAAAAAAAGCATCTCTTTCTTTTTATAGAAAATTAATACGTCACATTGACACACTATATTTAATAAAAGACTTACAGATAGTTTCAAATGGAACTATCGCTATCGGCTTATAGTAAAAGTTTTTATAATAATATTTATGCCGACAGAATCTACATTCTAACTGTCAAAAAGAAACCTCAGAACCTATATTTTAACTAAAACCAGCCAAAATCAGTAACATTAATTAACTTAAAAGGAAAGATGCAATTTAACAATATATCAAAACCGTCCTCTGCATATGCTATACAATAACACAACTATTTCGCTGTATTAGCCACAAAGACAATAAAAAAGCGGACAATCGTGTCCGCTCTTCTTTTCTTATTTTATAAATGTATTAGTTCAATTTGTAATACCTCACTGTTCCCAGCGGATAAGTAATATCTATATAATCTCCCTGATCGTCTTTTCCCAATTTGTAAGGAAAAGTATCTATCTTATCCTGACTATAAGGTATTTTCTTGTCTGTCTTAAAGGTAGTATTATTTATCTTATAGGTAGAGAGTAATTTTGAAGGATCCTCCAACTCTCCCGCCGAATAATGTGTTTCTCTAAATTCAAAACTATCAGAAAAAACAACAGTATAACTACCATTCTTCATTAGCCAATTTCCCTCTATCGGATTATATCCATTAGGTTTGTAATTGGGACTCTTAGGATCGTTCCAATCATCAAATGTCGTGGTAGAACCACCTCCGGTATTATCGTCATCATCTGACGAGCAGGATGGTAAGACCATACACAACGAAAATAGCAACAAGGCAAAAGATACTAACTTCTTCATTATTCAATTTTTATTTAAGTTTGTCCTACAAAAATAATCAGATTATTTTACGTATCAACTTCAACTTTGCCTTTTTTCTACTTTGAGGATCGTATCCGTTTACTTCTGCAGGATAATACAAGTCTCCATTAAACTTCACCAGACTATACGGTAGGTTATTATATTCCTCGGGGAACAAATAACACTCGACTTCCGTATAATGGCTACTATCGGAAACAAAAAGAGTAAAATAATTATTGAGAATTGAATGAGCCTTATTCTCATACGTGAGTGCCATATTATCAATCTCATTTTTCACTAATGTTACCTCAACATCTTCATATCCAAAACCACTTACTTTCAGGTTATCTCCCTTATACCAGAATCGCTGTGCCAACCCGCTGTAGTATTTCTTCATCATTTCAGAATAATCTCTTGTATTATCAACCTTCCATACTTCATTTTCTGTAATTACAGGTAACAGATATATTCTGTTAGAATGTTTCTCAAAAGTTATATCTTTATACCAATTGTAAGAAAAATTAGAGGTTTGAGTCAACGTTTCATCATTGACACTCCCTGTCTCGAAATAACCAATAGCCTTTTTCCCCTCATCCTGAGTTTTACCAACTGAAGAGTTGCTGACATTTCTATCTTATACAATCCCGAATAAGGTATAACAATATCATACGTATTATATGTTTTTCCATAACGTGATACCGGAGTTTTAAGAATATTGTAGCCCGGGTCTTCCTTTATCTCCACTTTTGCATTCGTCGAACTCAAAAGGTCGGCTGTATAGATGCACTTTAATCCTTCTTCTATATCCGTATTTTTATAATATGTTCTTTCCAAGTCTCTATTACTATCAGAATTCACTGCATTCAAATCTTTATAGTTCGACCAGTTCAATGACAATACCATTTTACCCAACAATCCATAATTCCATGGCATCTGATAATCGGGCGGATTTTTATATGACATATATAGTTTAGCTAGCCTGCTGTCATTAAATGCAGTCCCCACAATATCAAAATCCTCTCCTTCAAATATATGCTCAATAGCTTTCAGGCAATTAATGGATGGAGGAAAGTCATCTATACCCAGCCTCACTGTTTCATCCCATACTTTTTTAAGAGAATAGCTATCATTGTCATTCTTTACTTTTGGTAGCAAGCCATACAATACAAAAGGAAAAATACATTCCGAATCGGGAGTATTGTTATACTTCGCCACAGATTCGGCAAACTGTCCAAATTTAATTTTCCATTCTTTAGCCTGGTTCATAGTACGGTCACCAAAAATATCTTTAACCGTCTTTTTAGCCGGGACACCCAAGTTTCCTTTATACGAATCGGGTGTAATTTCATTCATCCGGAATTTACCATCGAAAATACGTATCCCGTCCACGACCAACTGTGCATCGTGCAAACGAACGAATTTACCTTTTACTTCTTCTACATTGGCAAAGCCGAAAATAGCATTGTTGGTATCAGTCGCCGGAAGGGTGATATTATAAGATACCTGAGCATCTTTTGTACTCAATTCGCGGGGATTGTACAATTGCCTTTTCAGGTAAACGGAAAATCTCGATGGGTCGCCTATGTCACAAAGTTGCTTGTCTATGTATAACTCTATCTTCATAAAGGGTGATATTTCAAAATGAGTAATTTAATTGTTCTCTTTATAGATAATTTTTTTGTATTCATTTGAAAATCTTCCAATATAAAAACGAGAGTAGAAACTACGTTTCCGCCCTCGTTCCGGTATTTTCTTAATAATAGCCTTCCTGTTATTTCTTTATGAGAAACTCTTTATTTATATTATCCTTCACCTCACCCCAAATATCTGCAATGGTTTTACTCCCCCAACTAAAACCAGTGTCTCGTGCGTCATTCAGATTCTTCAGACTTTGCAGAAGCATGTCATAATAAGGCTCGGGAATACCAAGAGCAACAAATTCGTCGCGGCTAATCACAAACTTCAGATGATCGTCCACCACTTCTACATTTTCAACGAATGTTTTCATTACCAATTTGGCTAAATCTTTTTGCTCGGGAGTCCAAATGTTTCGAATTCTCCATGTAGTATCATTCATAATACTATCATTGGCCACGATACTATCCGGAATATGAAATATATTTTCAATACTATCGGGCCAGACAAACACGTCTTCAACAATAACGGTATCTGCGACCTCAACCTGTTTCTCAGAACTTTTAACATCCTTACAGGAAACAACAATAGGAGCCAACAGGATAAGTATCCCATACTCTGTGATTTTTCTCATACTAGATTCTATTTACATTAATAACATCTTAAAAATAATAACATCTATTCATTCCCACAAACAGAACATCCTCCCTTTATGTTAATTTTTTGATAAGACACTCAATTATGTACAAACTCTCCTTTTATTCTAAACTATTTTATAATAGAATAGCTAAGTCCCCTTTTCTTTTCATAAAGCTTGGTAAAAACCACATAACGCTGCGCATCTATCGAGTGATTGTATTTATCGATCGGGTGATTGGTCGAACGCCCCGATGCATCGGTCTGCCAGCGATAGTTACGATATTCGCGAATGATATTCAGGCTGCCTGTTGTTATATGCTTTTTGTAACGGTTGAGCAATGAGATACCCAGCCCGATACTGTCTTTTCCCTTATCAGCTCCTTCGACCTGCCAGCCTAGTGATTTTATTTCCCGAATACTTTTGGGTTCGGCACTGTCGGCTATCACCGGAGTATCTTTAGGAATACCACATTGTCCGAGAAAGTCTGCTATCATAGGGTTGTCATAACGTGTGGCATATAACAATTCGTCTATCCACAATTCCCCTTCCGATAGCCGTATATCTACAATAGAAGTTGGATCATTAGTAAAACCAAAATCTATTCCTATCCAACGTTTCGAGTACATTTCGGGCATCTGCTCCACAATATCCCAGTTCTGGATCACCAACCCATTGCGCGAACCGGTCTCCCCCAGCCCGTATGTTCCCCACCAAGAAGCATCTTGCTTATTAGATTCTATCTCCTGCACTTGTGCCGGTGCAAGAAACTCATTGTCGAGATATGTCGACTGTATCAATACCGAATCCTGACGGGGAAGGATATGCTCATCTACCCAAAATTCGTAACACGGATTGTAATCGAGGAATATTGTTTCGCGAGTACGGATAGCCAGCTGGCGGTATGTTTCGTAAGAGATATTGATGCACTCGTTTATGAAAAGGATATCACGGGCAGGTCCATGAACTTTTCCTGCCTGGTCTGCCGAAAAAAACTCGATAAAAGAATTATTTATCCGATATATCTTATCCGTTGCATTCCACAACTTATCGGACCAAAGCCCGTCATTGGTTAATATATGCTGAAAGTCGCGAATGCAACCTTTTTTCAGGTGTGGCATAGTTTCCGAAACTACCGAGATAACCAACGGTTTTGTCGACATGCGGGCTATCATGTACAATAATTGCAGGATACTGAATGTTTTGGACGAACGCGTTCCTCCCTTATTTACAATAACCCGCTTGCTTTCGTTATATGCTGTAATGTTCTTAGAAAATACACTTGTCAGTTTCATTGAATATATGATTGATAGTTTTTACTAAAAGATAAAACCTTTGTGTATATGTAGGGAGGATAAGTTATAATGATTCCTAAAATTGCATCTTTTCGCATTCCTGAAAATCAAAAAGATTATATAAGTTAAAATTTTTTATTACCTCCGTATTACTTATCTTTGCAGAAATAGAGAGAGGTTTACATCAATTACTTAAGTCTTATTCCGAAAATAAATAATCCGAAATAAGCACTAACAACGAACTTACACTACTAAACTTTCGAATTATGCGCAAGATGATCAATCGCCTAAATCGCCCTTTTCCTATTACTTCACAAAGGCGGAAACTCTTTACCATGCTACCCAGTATCATAATTATTTTCCTATTATCCATCTTTAAACCCTTCGGGTTAGAATATACGACTAATGCCCCTTACAAGATTATCGGCTTTGGCGCACTGACAGGGATAGTGCTTTTTCTCACCCTATACATAGCACCTGTTATTTTCAAAAACTTCTTTATAAAATGGAAATGGACATTAGCTAAACATCTGTTGACCTGCTTCTTTATCATATCTGCCATCGCTATCTGTAATTATTTATTCTACATCAATACCATAACACCTATTTACGAGTATCACAACCATTTTATATTCTGGCTACTAATTACTTTCGCCATAGGGCTGATTCCTGCTACAATAATTACATTTATTATGATAAATGAGAACCTAAAGCACAGCCTTACTCAAAAACAGCTTTCTCCGGATAGTGATAAGTCTTTGGATTATGAAGCAGCAGACGAAGTAATCCAATCTAAAGAAGTGACCATTTCAGGCAATACACTCAGGAATATAAGCCTGTCACCGGAGAATATTCTCTTTCTAGAAGCTGCCGGAAATTACATGATAATAAACCACATAGACCACAACGGAAAACCGACACAAACACAGTTAAGAGCAACAATCAACCAGATAGAATCTCAATTGCAGGAGTATGAAAGAATCGTTCGCTGTCATCGTGCTTTCCTGATAAATATGTCTTACGTTACCGAAACAATGAGAAACTCTGCCGGATTATTAATAAAAATGCATCATGTAAAAAAATCGATACCGGTATCACGAACCTACACAAAGTCTGTCAGGACAAAACTGGAACCTTCTACTCCATAACCATTCGTCACAAATGCCTGTGATAAGCTACAATTGTGATGTCATTCGTCACATATTCCGCTATATATCACAGAAATTTGAAAAATGCAGTTCGGGATAATAACTTTGCAATACACAATAAAAAACGGGTGTCTGAAAGTTATAATCCTGAAAGAAATCAATCGAATATAATTACACAAGATTTTAAGGAGAGGGTCATTTTTCATTACCATTTTTTCATTCAAAATTAAAAGTTGCTACATGCAACACTAGCTAACACTAAGGAAGAGTATTTGTCTTCCACAAACACATCTTTTTTCAATAGGGCGGACAAAATTCCGCCCTATATAGTTTTAGCTCACCAATTACAACCTACCGATTCGCGAACAAAGAATGGATTTTTTCGTCGTTCGTATAAAATAGATAGCAGATAATGGTTCACCTGCTATTTTTATACGATGATTATTTATATTTGTATCCGAATTCAGCAAATCAAATTTACCTAAGAAATATACCGGGGATATTTCTTAACAGCAGGCTTTTACTAAACACATTCGATCATGAATAAGCTTTGGGAGTACCTCAACCAACCCTTTCCCGTCATTCGAAAACGCGGGCTCATCGTAATACTGCCTAGTATTATAATTATAGTTTTGCTGGCTTTGTTTAAGCCTTTCGGGCTCGAAAGCGGTATCGATATACCTTATAAGATTGCCGGATTTGGGCTGATAACAGCTTGTACTACATTCACTATTCTGTATGTGGCTCCACTTATATTCAGGAATTTTTATGAAAAAGAAAAATGGACTCTGGCTAAACATTTGGCTACGTGTACTATTATCCTAATAGGTATCAGCACTGGAAATTATTTATTCTATCTTTCTACGACCACTTTCCACATCAACAGTTATCAAACAAATTTTAGCTTCTGGCTACTAGTTACTTTAGTCACGGGGGCAATTCCCATTATAATAATCACTTACATTCTGAAAAATGAGGAATTAAAAATCAACATTTCAGAAATTAACCATCTAAATCTCCGCCTCCAAAGTATAGCAACTACAAGAGGCAATACTTATAAAGAAAGTGGCAGGGAAATAACCATAGAAGGAAGCACAAGTAAAAGTGTAAATCTGGTTCCCGAAAACATTTTATACATCGAAGCTGCAAAAAACTACATACAAATAAATTATCTGAATGATAATTCTGAATTAAAGAAGGCTCAATTGAGGGCTACTATAGGACAAATAGAATCGCAGCTGGAAACTTACGAAGATATCATACGTTGTCACAGAGCATTCATCGTAAATACTTTACACATAGCCGAAGTTCAGAAACACCCTTCCGGAATCTCACTTCTCATAAACCATACAGAAGATTGCATACCCGTATCACGTACCTACACCAAAGCCACAAAGGCAAAACTGGAAAATAGTATTTAATAAGTAGTATGACTCACATTTTGGGGATAAATAACATAACTTTCTGTCATTAGTCCCACTTTCCGCTGTGTATCCCCGATATTTGGCGAATACGATTGTGTACCATTAGCTTTGCCGGTGATTCGAATCGCACAAACAAAAATCAAAAACAATTTTAATCTAAAACTTTAACCATTATGAAAAAAGTATTTTCGATTATTTCGGCAATGGCTCTGGTCATTACAATGAATTCTTGCGGCAATGACGATGATTTTACACCATCAACATCTACGCCCACGCCTCCTATTGAAGCACAAACTTTCACAAAGGCTGTAAAAGCCTATAATGAAGATCAAACCGAATCTATAGAGATAGAGGTGATTGGCAACAATCAGGAAACTTTAGACAATTATCTGGCAACTAACACATTCTTACTTGTAAAAGAAAGTGATGTAGTTGAAAGGATAAACAATAATCTGCAAAACACAAATGCGGCAGAAAGTGATGAAACTGGTAGCACATCTGAAAAAGAGATAACATTAGCTATCAAAAATGAAGTTCCAGCAGGATATACCTTAGTAACCGAACAATCAGAAACATCTTTGAAAGCAGCAGTAGCAGGTTATTTAACTTATCTGAATGTAACTAACAGAACTGGTAGAACTATTACTGTATATTTCAGAAGTTCAACTATGAGTTATGCAGGGAGAGCCGTCGCTAAAAATCGCACAATAGGACATCCCCAAAACGGAAGATACGGATATAAGTATGCACGTTGGTAAAAAGTGATATTACTAAAGTATAATCTAACATAAAAAAGAATAATTATGAATATACATAAAGTAATAAGACTAGGAATAGTTGCATCAATAGCAATTTTCATTTCATCGTGCCAAAGTGACGAGCCTTCTTTGGGAATGCCTGATGTACCAACATCTAGCCAAAAAGAGTCTATCACTTTTACTTATAAAGGGAGTACTTATACCTCAACATACGAAAAGGGCGAAGAAAAACTCATATTAGATGATAATACAGCAAAAAGCGTATACAATGAGTTAATGAGTAATCCTAATTTGGCAACTCTGGTAAATGAAAATGGTACTCTCGAATTCTATGATACTCATGAAGATCTCAATGAAGCTCATGGATGGACAGACGAGGAATATCTGGAAGATTCGGAAATGCCTGAAGATACACAAACCAGAGCTTTCAAAGCCGGTCAGTGCACTATTTGGTTCTATGATAATGGAAATTACACTGGTACCCCCCTATTGGCAGCCGATTTCTACAATTCCTTTAATAAAGCAAATATGGTTTCAATAGGATGGAATGATAGAGTATCTTCTATAAGGATGATTAATTATGGCACTAAAAACTATGCAAAAATAACTTTATTTGAACATATTAATTTTGCAGGAAGAGCTCTTTGTATTATGCCTATTAAAAATGATAGAAGATATTGGCTTTTCAGCCTTGAAACCTCTTTTCCATGTTTAAATAATCAGGTATCCTCATACAAGGCAACTTTCTATAAAAAAAAATAGTGAAACCTCTACCATTGTAAAGGGACGGAAAAATTTTCCGTCCCTTTTATTTCTGACGCATCCGGTCACTTTACCCACAAGTATTTATCTATTGGTAGAACATATCTTATTTTATTTATGAAATTAGAATTTAACGGAACTACCCTCAATATCCCTACATCGTGGAGCGATATCAAACTGGGTGAATACGAAAAATGGTTTATGTGCGAACCCAAGGAACAGATGGAGTATGTAGAATTTGTTGCCAATATCTGCAAGGTAGATGCACAAATATTGCTCGAATCGCCGGCACAGGTATTCGGTATTATGATGGATGCCCTATCCTTCATCTCGGAACAAAATTTCACACCGGTAAACTACACCGAAATAGATGGTAAAAAATATTTTGTTTCCTTTTCGGATGAGCTGACTCTCGCCGAATGGGTCGATGTAGAAAGTGTGTTGGAAAGCGAGAGCGAAACCAAAATCTCGGAAATACTCGCCATACTCTGCCGTCCTGCAGGTGAAAAATACGATACACAAACTGCCGACCTGCGAAAAGATGTTTTCCGCAACCTGCCTTGCGACAAAGTATTGCCGTTAATCGCTTTTTTTTTATTCAAAAGAAAGCAATCCGAGAAGATTTCGAACCTCTGTTCGACGGTAAAGGATCGAACCGACCAACTAGTAAGGGATATCAGTCATTTTGCCGAAAGTGGGGATGGTATAAAGTCATTGCCGATCTGGCAGAGGATAAAATATTACTTTTTGACCAGATACTTGAAAAAAAGGCTGTCGAAATTTTCGGATTCCTTCTCTACCGAATGGACAAAGCCTCAGCCGAAGAGGAACAGGCTAAATTTCTTCAACAGATTAAAAGGTAGATTCTGTAAATAACAGTCACACATCTGTCAATAAATAGCAAAAAGCGAACTCCGATGGGGTTCGCTTTTTACTATTTTCTAAGACTATTTATATCTTATTTCACCATTATTTCAGTATAATAATTTTTATATATGTCGAGTGAGCTATTTGATCCTGCTTGACTTGCATTCACCCATAATTCGCTCATATTATAGTTATAACAATATAACGATTTCAATGCAGTATTTTTACTTACATCCAAAATTGTTAAATTATTATAACTACAACTAACCTGCATTAGTTTGGTGTTTTTTGAAAGATCAAGCGATGTAATAGAATTCCAAGAACAATTGAGATTCTCAAGCTTTACATTGGCACTTATATCCAAGGCTGATAGCGAATTATCTGAACAATCTAAAATTTTCAGATTAGCATTTTTGGTTAAATCCAACGTAGTTAGGCTACTATACCTACATTCCAGTTCTTCAAGCTTCGTAAGGCCGCTTATATTGAAGTTTGATAATTTCGCATTCGAGCACTTCAATGTTACCAATTCAGCATTCTTGCTTAAGTCAAGATTCTTCAAGGAGTAATTACCTCCACAATTAAGGTAAGTCAATTTTTTATTATTGCTAAGGTCTAATGCCGTAAGTCCTGAGCTTGTAATTTCCAGATGTTCGAGTTCTGTATTTTTACTAAGATCGATAGCAGTAAGAGAGCTATTGTAATAAGGAATAATTAAAGTTTTCAGAGAACGAAAATATTCTATTCCCCCTAACGATTTAATATCCCATCTTGATGATAGGTTTATTTTATCTACTTTTTCTACTTCCCGAAAAGATACTAAGCCATCATTATTCAAATCGAAAGTTTCGATACAATACAACCTGAAATCTCTATCCGCGAAAGGGATATTGGATAATCCTGTTCCCATTTTTTGCAATACGCTTACTTGTGCTTCGGCATCCGCTGCCTTAATAATAAGATATACCTGTTTGTCATTCAACGAACTATTAGGCGAAGCCGTAATCTGCACCTGCCCGTCTCCGGCTTTGCCACTTATAGGAAATACCTGACACCAACCTGTTTTGGATGTATCCACTACCGAAACTGTCCAATCATCGGATGCGCTGAACGAAAGTGTATAAACATTACTATCATCCAAAACTATCTCCGGATTACCGACATGTACTGTTGCCGGAGGTTCAAAACCGGATGAGTCACTACTACACGATGGAGATAAAAGACAAAGAAAGATCAAGGTCAATAAATAAATACTTTTTCTCATTTTTTTGATTTTTTTTAAAATAAACGTGCAAATATATACATTTTCTTCAAAATAGATACTAGAGTATGTATAAAGGACAAAAAACAAAGGCGACTCTACTCGAGTTCGCCTTTATTTATCAATATTGATTATATCTATATTTGACACTCAACATTCTATTTTATAACATACGATGAGTATAACCATGGTATCATCATACTGCTTATTATAGTAATGAGAAAATAAATAAAAAATATCCGCTTTTTCTTTTGAATTGAATCCTTTGTCAAACCTGAAAAATTGTCTTTTATTTTTGTAAATCTTTTCAAATATAACCTATCATCAACAAAATATATTACAACAAAAAGAAAGAGTAGTATTATCATCCATGTATCTATTTGCAATATGCTATCTTTTATGATAGACAAAATTACCATTACTAAAAAGATAACATTTAGTTCTTTTACAACAGATGTAAAAATACATGCTGCATGTGAAGGAGGTCTGCCAGGATTATTTATTTTATTAAAATAAAACCACAACTAATAAAAAACATTCTCAAAAAATGAGACATTACCGCCTTCTCCCTTGGTTAAAGTAGTATTGTTTTGGACTGTATGAGGGTGTTTTTTCATTCTTTATATTGATTACCTGAATATAAGGCTTTACAACTCTTGTACTAACTGCAGGACATAAACTTCCATGTATCTCCTCATAATTTCCTTCGCTAGACTCTAAGATTTTCAGTACTTTATCAAATAATGGAGACAATTCTTTAAATAAAGTCACAAATATATACATTTTCTCAAAAATAAATATACAGATATGTATATAAAGTATAGAAATTCATAAAGGCGACTCTATTCGAGTTCGCCTTTATAAATTTTAAAATCTACAAGCCTATAACATTCAGCTTAAGAAAATCAGTATTTGACAGCCGGGACAGATCAATAATAATGGGAAAGGAGAGAGGAACATTCTCACGAGTACTCCTCCCTCAGACTTCTCCCCATTATATAGGGGAACTTATAATGGGGGATTTTGAAGTCAGTAGATCTAATCCTCTAATTCTAATCTAATCCACTTTCATACATGTTATTGCTCTATGATTATCTGAAATTATTCTAAACGTTCGATAAATACAGTCAGGGAAGAATCTGCTCCCGGTACAGAACCTTTCGCAGGAATAGATCCATGTATATTGAAAGACACCCTGTATATCTCTCTCGTATTATGGAATGTAATCAGCAGAACTGCATAATCCCTATTCCACGAATTTAGATTATATGCTTGTCCACCTCCTCCACTACTATTCTCCGCATTTTTGAAATAAAATACTTCATTCGCTGTCAGAGCTGCTTGTCCGTAATACGCAAAATTAGTACCTCCACTTCCCGACTTCGAATACAGGAAGGTAACGTGATTCTCTTTTTTTGATGAGAATACAATCTCTTCTCCAGCGCCACCAAAGCCTAAAGTATTATGTTTCCAGTTCATATACATGATCGAGAGGTTTCCCATGGTTACCGGCTCCGAGAATACTTCACTTGCTCCTCCATTATAACCCGGCTCCGGAGCAATCGGAAGCGGACTTATAATTGCCTTCATATATTCCATCGTCTTGATTTCCGTATTCCCTGCTATTGATACAGTACAGTCTAAATCAAAGAATTTGATCGGGAAATCGATAGGTGTAGGTGCAGATACTTCGGGGACACCCGTTACAGTGTAATATAATGATCCACCTCCATTGCCCAGGGTTCCGCCCTGTAATGTCAGAGTCAGTCCATTCACTTTTACAGGGACACCTTCGTTATACGGTGCACCGTTACCTCCGGTATAGGGTACAGTCAGTACCCCATTATACGCTACTCCCTGAGTATAAGTATTGGGATTAAGGCTTGCACTGGCACATTTCAGGTCTTGAATTACAGGAACAGAAGCCTCTGTTACCAATGTCCTCTCCATCCTTAGCCAGTTCTCGCCATTCCATGCATATATGCCCGGATCAAATATATCGAGTACCGGAGTCTTTATACTATTAGATGTAGTATTATAAACTGTCAGTCCAACATGCGATTTCTTTATTGTACTCTTATTATTTTCATACTCCGTATCGCCTATATTAAACATCGGATACAGTTCGTCATTCTTTGTCAAAGCAACCCGAGGGAAAAGTAATCCTTTTCTAGAGTTGTCATCATTACCTTCACTTTCTTTCAACTCAAGCAATGCTCCTGCTTGTGGGGCACTTCCCGAACCAATTGTCACTTGTGCTTTCAAACTTCCGGTAACAAAAGAAACGATCATTACCGATAATAGTATACTTCTCTTCATTTTCTCCTTATAAAATTTTGGATGATAGTTATCAGACTATGCCAGTATTATCCGTTGATGTATTATTTAAACATTGCCTGAATAACTATCATCAGATTAAATAAAAAATAATTAAAAACCAAATCATTGAATCCCAATCACTATTCATATTTCTTTCTATATCTAAACGAGGTGTCAGCCCTCTGCAAGCCCCAATCCGACAAGGTATCTATCCCCACTGCTGTATTTCCGGTAAGACTTCTTTTACCCTACCCAGTAATATATCCCTTCCTCCAACTCTGTGTTGGCTGTGACATTATATACTAGCAGTCCTGCGTACTTGCTGCCTTCCGTACCAGCATCTACCGTCAGGGTAGCAGGTGTAGACAAGGCTACGCAAGGCAACCCCACCCCCTTTGTAGCATTTGCCTTATTACCTGTCTGATCATTTTCTTTAAGATCCAGCAACGAACCTTTGTTAGGTTTTATACCCGATCCTATAGTCTCCCGGGCATATACTCCTTGTCCCAAGTGCCAAAATAAGACAATGGATAACATTAACTTTACCTTGTTTAATCTTCTACTACAACTCAAACTTCTCATTTATAATAACATGTAATACGTAAATATGAAATAACTTAACTATCTTGTATTCTGAACTTTCTTATCTAACACAATTGGCAAAAGCAGCCTGAAACCAGATTTACCCTTGTCGTAAATTATATTCCACCCTTGCCCTCGTAATAATCCTTAGAGAAAAATCGATTAAAGTCATAAAGACACAATAGAGGGAAGGGCGAAATATACACTTTGAGAACTTATTTATTAACAAAAAAGAGGAAATTTGATTTATTGATTCTCTCTACAACCATTTAACTATGACTCGCTTTCGGTATGCAAATGTATATCGAACTTTTTCATCAAAAAAGCCCACAATTGTAACTTTTCTGTAAAATGAACAGCAAAAAACGACATATAAACACCTGATTAACAACAACAAATAAGAGTCTCTGTTTTTTTTTCGCATGCAGATAGAACACAAGTCGAGAGTAAGGAAAACACGGCCTGTATCCTTGTAGAATATGGAGAGTATATTATTTCTTCTCTCCCCAGATAGATAAGTATAGATTATTTAGTGATTATATATTTATCACTTTTCCTGAAAACAGACAATCAAACAACAAGTATAAAACACAATACTACAACAAATTACATACCCATTTCGTCTTTCTGGGTAAGTTGTGTGATAAACTCGGATGGAGACATTTTCATCTCCTTTTTAAACATTTGCGTAAAGCGGCTATGAGAAGAATATCCTGCTATTTCCGACAGGTATTCGATTTTATAGTTGAGGTATTTGGGATCATTTATCATTTTCTGAACAATGTATTTAATCCTGATCCCATTCAAGTACTCATTAAAGTTCTTGCCCCTGTATTGTTGCAGAATATAGTTGATATATTTGGTATTAGTTCTCATAAGTGACGCCATACTCGAAATAGTGAAATTTTTGGTAGTAAACTTTGTACCATTTTCAAAACTTTCGAGTTTCTGCAACAATTCCGATACTGTCTTTTCAGGCAATGATATTTCCTTCTCTCCCGAGACGCTCTTGGCTATTTCCTCTTTCGGCGGCGACAAAGAACTCTCGATCTGGGACAGATTTTTATTTTCAAATTCTTCAATTATTTTATTGAAGTGTGCTTTTACCTGTTTATTATGGTATCTATGATAGATGAGTACTGCCAGCACCACTATTACCAATAGAATGGCTATAATAATAAGTATGAAAGACAATTCTTTCTCCCATTTTATTTCATCATCTTTCCGGTTTAGAATATTTTGAGTAACAGCAGCTCTCGAAACAGCTATATCCTGATAATTCTCTATAATTATTCTCTTTATACTATCCAGCTTCTGCAAATCGTTTGTAGAAGTATAATATTCATCGAGCCTGTGATTTATCTCATACTCAAGGTTTCGCTCATTCAGTTTATTAGCCAACTCCTTCGACTTCAATATATAAACAAAAGCCGAATCGGGATTATTCTGCCTCAATTCTACAGCGGCAAGTTTTACATAGCAATAAGCAAGATACAAGTTATGTTTACTATCAATAATGATTGGAAGTGCTTTCTGTAGATACGTTTTCGACAAATCGTACTCTTTCAGGTTTAAATAAGATACCCCGATATTCATCAGTATAGGCATATACAACTTCGAATAATCATCGTCAGGGAAATTCTTTTTCAGCTGGTCTGCAAACACAAGCCCTTTCTGATAATTCGATAATGCATCTTCACGCTCCCCTTTTCTGGCATAAGTCGCTGCCATTCGCTGATATATCATCGACTTATTATACAATTCTTCTTTTTTATCCAGCTTTTCGCTAAAAAGAAGAGCCTTATCCAAATATTGAAAACTCTTGTCGGGGAGATTCAATTTACTATATATAGAAGCCAATATCCCGTTGGTTCTGGGTCTGAAGTTCTTAATATTGGCTCTCGACGCAATCGAATCTGCCCTCAATGCATACTTTAGAGCATTATTCCAGTCAAATAACATCTCGTAACCATATATAATTACAAAAGACGACTTAGTCCTCTGCCAGTCGTTAACGGAAGCTTTATACAAAGAGTCTCCCTTCGAAACGATCTCTCTCGAATCCAATCCTTTATCATTCAACAAAAATGATTCACTAACTTCATCAAAATGCCTGTTCTCCGGAGATACACCTTGATTTTTTTGGGAATGAGCACAAAAAATATTTATCGAACAAAGTAGGAGAAATACATATTTCATCTCAAATCGTGTTGTTTTATTAAACCTAAAAGCTTACATCATATCTACTCCGAATATTCATCCGGATCACATTATAATGGGTTTTATCTATAGAATGAGAATAGTTCGAAAATTGTTCAAAAATAGTATCATTTTTCAGAACAACGAAATTATTACTGATCAAAGAAAAAATATTTAATCGAAAAAAACAAAATTGCTTTATGCAAGTAGAATAAGTATACAATTGCTTATCTACTAATTCCGAAATCACCTATATTTTACACATCTGCACGTATCTAATCCCTACAATTTTATCTTTTAAGAAGAACTATAATACCCAAACAATTATGATAAATTCTATTGTAGACATTTTCCGCACACAGGCACGCGAACACAAAACGATACAAGCCTTCTATTACGACCGTACTTACGAACTGGGAAGCGGTCGCGAAAATCATCCCTTGCTATGGCTCGAAGATCCTATCACGGGCGAAAACCGCAACAACCTTTTTGTAAATACAGTCAATTTCTCCATATTATTCATCCCAAAAGATAAAAGCGATGTGCTAAACTTTCAGAATCTGGCATTCTCTATCGGGCTCAATATTATTGAGCGTATCAAGAAGCACCAGAGCAAATACAGTATAGGGATATTACCCGACTGGACGTATATCACCCTGCGCAATTATTACGACAATGATGCTTGCGGCTGCCGATTCTCTGTGAACTTTAACCAAACGAACATGCAGAACCTTTGCCTTATTGATGAACAATTCGACGAGGACGGACAATTCGCGAATAATGGAATACTGAGCAATTTTGATATAGATCCGGCTAATACCTGCGAAGTTTTCACTAACAAACTGCCGGTATTCGACTTACGGACATCGAAATAAAAGGAATCTCCCAAAATCAGGACACAGAATGCACAGATCGAATAGAAATATACGAATCATTAATAATCAAAATTATACACCATGTACATTTCTGTCATTTCGGCGTTATTTGTGTTCTGATACCGGTTTTCAGGAACTCTCTTACCCTACACAAAAGACATATCTATGGATAAAAACATAAAAGGTGTAACGAATGCCATTGCATCCGATATACAGAAAATCATACATACCCTGATGGACAATGACAGCATTGCCAACAACCATTATTCGATAAAGGAACTACGCGACAAACAACGTAAAGAGGATGTGATCGTAAAAGTATCGGGAGCGGGCGGCAGTAGCACACAGTCTGTCATTGAGGTGATATACGACAACATCATCGAATGGGACAGGCAGCCCCAAACCGGCGAAATGCCCTCCGTATCGGATATAAAGGAATGGGCACAGGCTAAGGGTCTGAAAACGGATAACCCGACCATCAGCCTGATCCGCCAAAACCTGTGGTGGAGCGGATATTCGGGACAACCGCTATGGGATGCGATCGAGAAGGAGATCGATAAAAATTTCGAGGATAAATGGTCTGATCGCATCATGGATGTTATAATAAAAGAATTGGAACAAGGAGGCAGGGACTAAGCCCCATTCATCCCGAAAACAATACCAAGAATAAACAGACTACAAGATTTAAGCCCGATTTTACACTTCGAAAATGTAAAGTCGGGTGTCTTTTATTGCTAACAATACTTATATGAAAACTTAAAATGAGATATTGGGTTAGAATACCTAACTTTGTACTTGTTGAATACATTAACTGATGAATAAATTGAAGCAACTTCTAAAGCAACCTTATCCATATTACGATAAGCCGTGGGTAATAATCGCTGTATGCCTTGTATTGGTGCTTTTTATAATGGCGGTATTCGAACCTTTCAAGTTCGAATTGGTTCACCCATCCCATATTTTACTATTGATTGGTTATTTAATTATTTTCTTAGTCGATACTTCAATTATATTCATATTCTTTCCTAAAATATTTCCGCGCTTTTACAATCCTGATACATGGACATTAGGAAAAAACCTCTCAAACTACCTGTTGGTGCTTTTCCTGCTGGGGTTATCAGTCGCTCTATGTAATCTGTGGGTATTACCCCGATATTATGGTTATCCGATAAATGAACCTCTGGCATTTATCATCAAAGATATCTTTTCGACAATTGCAGTCGGTATATTGCCATTCACGGTTATAACCTTTATCGTGCAAAACAAAGAACTGAAACAAAATCTGGCTAAATCGGTAGAGTTAAATCAGGTACTTAGCGAAAGAAAGCAGGCGGAAACAAATGGCGGTGACCAGATCACCCTCAGCGGAGCTACCAAGGATGCTGTGACGGTACACCCCGAAAACATATTATATATGGAGGTATCCGGCAATTATGTAGATATATTCTACACAGAAGGAGACAAGGTGCAACACAAACTAGTGAGGTCGACCATCCGCCAGATGGAAGAAGAATTGGCTCAATATCCTGCGTTTGTCCGATGCCATCGTGCCTTTATCGTAAATGTAAACCGTATTCGCCATGTCAGCGGCAATGCGCAAGGCTATAAACTGAGCCTCGAAGGAACGAATGAGCAGATACCCGTTTCGCGCACCTATATGAAAAACCTGAAAGACTCGTTGAGCCCTAATTAGCTTTGTCACTTATCCCAGAATCGTGTGATAAAGCGCATTTCGTTGTATTTTATCACTAAAGTTTTACCAATATCCCAGTAATTTTCCGGTGACTTTTTGGGGTTATATGTTTGCAGAAAATTAATCAAAAAATTATTTGCAACATGTATAATCCGTATTTAAAAACAGGCATTGTAAAAGGTGGGATAATGATTGTCTGCCTGTTCCTGATACCGGCATTTTCTTTTTACATAAATGCTCAATCCATCAAATTACTAAAGGGGACAACTTCCGCCTCTGCCGACGATTTTTATTATGTATCTATCCTTTCATCTTCCGACTCGAGCGTGATCGATACACGGTATTTCGACACTCCGGACTTTAGCCTCGACAATATCAAAACGAATGAATTTATTTTGCAGATATCCTCACCACTTTTATTCAAAACATATTCGCGTCCTGTGAGTAGCAGAAAGGATGAAACGATTATCGATGTAGGATTTATCGAACTCGAACCAAATACTGTAATGCTCAATGAAATAATGGTGACAACCTCTGTCCCTAAAATGAAATTTTCGGACGGAAAGTTCGTATTTGACATCCATAACAACACCGATTTCAGGTCATTAGGATCGATCGACGAGATTTTCAGACGATTGCCTTTTGTAAAAGTTGAAGATGGCAAAATCAGTGTACTGGGGAAAAGGAATACATTGATACTGATAAATGGTGTTCCGCCTAAAAATAACAATTGGGAAATGATGTCGCCCGACGATATCAAAGACGTAGAGATAGTAACCAACCCATCAGCAGAATACAATGCGCAGGGAATGGCCGTTATCAATATTATCACCAAAAGGAAATCGAATGATGGATTTAGCGGTACATTATCCTCGAATGTATCGAAAGGAGAATCATGGCGGTCGGGCAATACCCTGCAATTGAATTACGCAACCGGCAAGATCAACTTGTATGCGAGAGAGAATTACTTCATTTATAAGAAAATATATAAAGAAACATACGACAGGCATTTTCCGAACGGCATCGAGATACACAACATACTCGATTCGGACGTAAAAGCCACAAAAGACTACAGCATACTATTTGGCACAGATTATCTGATAGACGCTCGACATACGGTAGGAATACAATACCAGCGAATCAGCACGCCATACGAGTTAAATTCGGTGAATACGAATTTTCTGACAGACGGATCGCAACAAAGAAAACTCGAGACCCTGATAAACAGGCAGTACGAAAGAAACAACTCTATCTATGATCTGAATTACACATTCGAAATAGATTCGGTAGGAAAGAAATTTTCGATGAATGCCGGATATGTAGATTACAGCACAACGGAGGACAGCCGGATCGAAGAAATATCGAATAGTTCGACAGGTCTTAAAGAGGGCTCATCCATAGCCGACATAAGTGTATTAACCGTTCAGGCAGATTACATACACAAAACAGCAGGGAATTTTACGGGGAAAGCCGGACTTTATTTTTCACACAACAAAAACAAGAGCTCTAACAAGCTATTGAATATGAACGGAAATATTTCTGAAGAAGTACCACAATTCAACAACGGTGCACACATAGATGAAAAAAAGTTTGCAACATACATCACAGGCAGAAAAGGATGGGATAAGTTTTATGTATCAGCGGGTCTTCGTTACGAACGTTTAGATTACAGTAACAAAAACACGGATTCGGAGATAAAAAACAAGGTATACAACGACTTTTTTCCTTCGCTCGAAGCAGGTTTTGAGTTCGGTGAGAAGCTACAAACCAATATATCTTTCTCGAGAAAGGTACACTACCCTGCTTTTCAAGACCTAAGCCCTACGGTAAATTATGTAGATACGCTGACCTATTATATGGGAAATATAAACCTCCGACCCGAATATTCGTACAACTTAGGACTGAATGTGATATACAACAGATATTTCACCCTCTCCCTCAGCTATAGCAAAGTAGATGACCCTTTGCATCCTTTCTTCATCAAAAGACTAAATCCCAACTCGATAATATTACTGGCTACTACCGAAAATTTAATATCGCAGGATATATGGACGGCATCGCTGACAGCTCCATTCGCTTACAAACGATGGACAATGCAAACTTCGGCAGGGATCAACTACAACCGGATAAAATTCGAAAGCGAAGGTGTACCCCAAAATCGTGAAAAACCTATGGTATATTTCTATACATACCAGGGACTCAAGTTGCCCAATAAGTTCAATTTTTCGGTGATATACCAGTATAACTCATCGGGACAGCAAGGCATTTTCCGCCACGAAAGCCGCCACATCCTGAACTTAGGGATAAATAAATCTTTCTTGGATGACAAACTGATACTAAGCCTGCGATACGATGATATATTGAAAAATGATAAGCAAAGAATGACGGTCAATCTTCCCGGTATAAATTTAGCGCAAAGCATGAAATATGACGCCTCGTATGCTACTCTATCTATTAAATACACTTTTGGCAGCCAATCGTCCAAAAAGTATAAGATAAAGGAAAACACGAAGGAGGAACTGAAACGGATTAAGGAATAATTTGTTTACATATTTACCTATTTCACGCCACTCCATTTACTGATATAGGCTGCCCTATTTGGGTAGCCTATATCTATTTACATATTATCAAAAAACAGACCTGATGACAAGCATTCTACTAAAGCTCTATCATTTTTCCTTTGTCGTATAAAACGTTATCATTGATCGTAATAGTAGGATTGAGAATAACAAGGTCGAACTGTTTCGAACTTTCTATCTTACCTCCGTAATTCAGGTTCATCCCAAAGCCAAAATAACATGTTCCCCGCACCTGTCCCGACTCCGTAACATCAGTATTTGTACGAGCATTTTTATTAGTTCCGATTCCGACTTCTCCCATTACAGATGCATTGTTATCTGTGAGAAAATCTTTTTTCAACATCTGCTGGTGTTCGTCCTTCTCCGACAATTCACCGGTGTTGGTCACCCTACCGTATTTTACTTTGAGTTTAACAGGTTGGGCAGGTGGTCCCTTGCGAGCATAACCGTCTACCACTATCACACCATGGGTCTCTGTCTCGTGTGGGATACAAAATATCTTTCCACTATCTACGATCCAGCTTCTGGCTCTGAACCTGATATTTGTTCCTGCATCCGTAGTGATATGCACTACCGAAGGGCTGTTCAGTTTAGCCAGCAATTTCTGCTGATACATTCTGTTTTCATGCAGATCGATGCTATGCAGCCGTATAAACTGATCTTCGGGAATCAGCCAGTCGCACGAAAACCGATGCGCCGGAATTTTATATCCCTTATCGGGATCCCCCACATTGTCAAACATGAATTGTGAGTCTACAGAATCTATCAGAAATATAAAGCGAACTCTTTCGGGAGAATGTTTTATCAGATTAGTAAGGGAAACTATCGACTCCGAATCGGATGTCAGCGGAAAAATCCGGTATGCATTCCCCTTCTCTTTGAGTATGGAAGAAAGAGGTTCTAACAAACGTTTTTTCTTGACGGAATGAATGACAACAACTTCATTTCCTGTACGCAACTTCATGCGACCAACAATATTTTTTGCAGCCAATGCCTCCACATAATTATCATACTGAGCCATACATGGGCACGCTACCAGAAAATATAAAAATAAAATGACTGATATTACTTTCATCATACTCTTATTTTTACTTACTATACTAAAAAGACGTTTTCGGCGTCCTTTTGTTACAGAGATAAAATAAAAGAACATAAATGAAAGGATTATACCATAAAACAAAAAGCCTCCCTGTTTGGGGAGACTTTCCTATTTTTTGATTCATATAGTATCCAGATCAGCGTATATTCACTTTTTGGGTATACACCTGATTATCATCATAAGTAATATACACGACATAAGCACCCTTAGGCAGCCTATTGCCCAGCACAAATCCGTCTGACAATTCTTGTCTGCGGTCAAAAGTCCGCCCATCGAGGTTCACTAGCTGTGCCGTCTGTACAACAGGCTTGCCTGCAACCCGTACTTTTACATATCCCTTACCACCAATAGCTCTAAAATCGTTACACGATGTCTGGTCTTTGGGGTCAGATGCAGAACATACCACCTGATGTCCGGCAGGATAAATCTTAAATTTCTTGGTATACATATCCAGAGAAATCGTATAGTAGCCTGCTGCCTTAAGGTTGAAATTATGTTCACCCTGATGTGAGTTCGCAAAACGGTACTGGCAATAGCTCTCTACATCGGTATGCGATTTATGCACAGGCACAAGCGTGCTTCCTGTACCCGGCTGAGTAGTAAACTTGAACTGTCCTGCCTGCAAAAAACCTGTCCATTCGTAAAAGCCTTCCCTCTTGGCAGGCATACGCACTACCCTCTCCTTGCCCTTCCCTTTCGAAGCAGCATCTCCAGTGATATAAACTCCCGAACGTTGGCTACCACAAGGCACCAGCTGAATACTCTTTCCATGCTTTCCGTTCAGGTGCAGCTTTATAGTGTATTCACCCTCCTCGGTTACCAAAAACGAACTTTCTCCCTGAGGATTGTTATTGGTAAACGAATGTAAATAATAAGGAATTATTTCTTCATGAACTCCCATGGCAGGTGTCAAAGATATCTGTATAGCAGACTCCATAACAAATTTGAAATATCCCTTTTTCAGGTATCCTGTCCACTCGAAAGTACCTGTACCCTCTGCCAAAGCCATAGCTACCGGATTCATACTTACCTTCTCTCCGGGAATAGCATCTCCGACTGCATAAACAGTTCGCATATGCTTCTTTCTGTCTATTCCTGCTTTAATAGGAATAGCATCGGAAACCCCATGTTTGACTTCCCTTTTTTCGGATTTGTAAGAAGGAACCTCTCTACCATCTTTGTGCGTCGCAGATATCTTTAAGAATCCGCCGACACAACATAACATTATTACTAATAAAACTCTAATCACCTTCATACAGTTTGTGTAACTACGACTATTTCTGACAAAAATAAACATATTTTATCAAAAAGCAAAACAAAAAAGCCTCCTTGTTTAAGGAGGCTTTTAACGATTATATGTTAACGATATCAGCGAACGTTCACTTTCTCAGTAAATACCTGATTATTATCATAAACGATATTCACAACATATACACCTGCCGAAAGACCACTACCCAATACGAAGTCGCCTTTCACATTCTGAACCATATCTACGACACGTCCTGTGATAGTTACCAGCTGTGCTCTCTTTACATTAGGCATACCACTTACCTTTACTTGTACACTGTTATTATCTGTGATCAGGCTGAATTGGCTTTGAGCTTGTCCTTCTGTCAAACTGATAGTTGAGCGCAAATCTGTAGACTTCGACAATGAAAACCATTTACCACGAAGGAATAAAGTTAATTTATAATTACCGCCTTCCTTCACAACAAATCTGTAATCACCCTTATATATATTAGAGAAGAAATTCATCTCCGATATTGCGTCATAATGAGCTGCATTGACTGGCACAAGAGAATTCCATGTTCCGAGTTTTGTTATAAATTTGAAATGTCCCGGATTGAGATAACCTTCCCAATAATAGAAACCTCCTCCATCAGTATCTAGCCTAATAGGATTATTGTTATTCCAGCCAGCCGGAGTTGCATCTCCAAGCAAATAGATGTCCTGCGTCACATCTGTAGCACTACTAACCTCTAATGTATACTTACCATCATTATAGTTTACAAAAATCTGATATTCTCCATCCTTTGCTATTTCGAAACGATAATCTCCCTGATAGTTATCACTAAGGTCATGATAATAATCCAACAATATCGGTTCATGTGCCGGGTGACCAGGTAGAAGAGATTCCCATGTTCCACGTGCAAGTAGGAACTTAAAATGTCCTTTCTTTAGGTATCCTTTCCATGAGAAATTTCCGGGTTCATCCTTCTGTAGTTCTTCACTAATTGTATTATCCCCAACCGGTAGGAGTAGCATCTCCTACCAAATAAATTGTTGAGCGCGAATCTGTAGATTTCGTCAATGTGAACCATTTTTCACGAAGAGAAAAAGTCATTTTGTAATTACCGGCTTCCGTCACAAAGAACCTATAATCTCCCCTGTATATATTAGTAAAAGGATGTTTTTCCTCCGAGGATGCATCATAATGTGCTGCATTGACAGGGACAAGTGAGTTCCATGTACCCGGTTCTGTTATAAACTTGAAATGCCCAGTATTAAGGTAACCTTCCCAAGTATATAAAGTACGGAAACGGTCTCCTTCAACTTTTTCAATATTCATCTTAATAGGATTATTGTTGCTCCATCCGGCTGATGTAGCCTCTCCTAGCAGATAAACATCCTGATCTTTTTTAATTGTTATTAATTCCAGTGAATAATCTCCATTTTTGTACCATACAAAAATATCATATTCTCCCTCCTCAGTAATATTGAAACGGTAATCACCCTGATAGTTTTCTGAAAGTTCATGACAATATCCGGGTATTATCGACTCATGAGCCCTGGCAGTAGGAACAAGAGATATCCACGTTCCGCGTTTAAGTATAAACTTAAAATGTCCTTTTTTCAGGAATCCAGTCCATCTATAACATGGAAAAACATCATTCCCTTCTCTCTCGTAGAGTACTCGCATTTCTTCACTCTTCGTATTATCCCAACCCGTAGGAGTTGCATCTCCTACCAAATAAATAGATTCCGGCCTTTCCAATCGTTGCCATTGTATTTGCATAAATGCTTTATGTACAAATACTCGATATATACCCGGTCTAGTAATCTGAAACTTATAATCATTGGTTATTCCATCTGTAATTCTTATATTAGTACCCTCACCTTGAGGATCTACGGGATTCACCGACTGAGACCATCCTACAGGTCGTTCCCCCTTTTCTACTATACAATAGTTTAAATTCGCCCTTTTCCAAATAACCTTCCCATGACACCTGGTTAGCTCCCGGATCGTCCATTTCTTGAGCTTTGGTATAATCCCAACCCACTCCTGTCACAGCAGAACCCACCATATACAGAGAATATGGATTGAGCACAGCAAACGGACTTACGTTTACATAGTCAAATTCCATCATATGAAGATCCGGGGAAGAAGCGCCACTATTTTTTCCAATAGGTAAGTCTCCATAAGTCTTTCCTTCCTTCGTCTGCGTCGCATAAGAGCCTGAAATACTCATTATCAGGCATAAAAAAATTAATAAAAATTTTGTTGTTTTCATTTATCCGTTTTGTTTAGTTATACGGTATCAAATTTAACATTTTTATATTAAATTATACAAAAAAAATAACAAAAAAAACATTTTTATATTTTCATATTCAATAAAAACTATGTCGATACATCATAATATGCGTTTCAAATCCGCATAAAAACAGGAGTAACTTTCATGCAACTTTTCAGCGATATAACGAGTAACAAATCGCCCAGACAAACATCTACTAATCAAATAAATACTCCCTTACTATGCAAACGCATAACCGGAGCTAAACAATAAAAGAAAAGAAAAGTAAAAGAAATTAAGAAAAAGAAAATATATAAAAGAAAAAGAATGCATCCTGCACGGAATGCATCTTTTATGAGAAAAATTAACCATTCTTTTTTTTAACAAATACCTATGATCAATCATATCTCTATTTTTTATCTATAAGTACCAAAGCAGGCTATAGAACACCTGTAACTATTAAATACACAAATATTTATAAAACTCTGTATGGGACATATATCGAAAAAAATAGTAACCGAAAGCAAAAAACCCGCGGTAGTATCTCTATCGGGATTGCCTAATTTTCTGGAACTTACAGGAATAAAAGAGGGTAACAATTCCTACACCCAAATGACTATAATGGTAGACCAGAGTATACTGGATACTTACCTCAAGAATAACAAAGACCTCAAAGAGCCGGATCAAAAACCGACCACTTTTACGATAAAGGAAGTATATAATCTGGGACAGACCCATACATTCAGGGGAGTAATCGACCGGAATGAAACCGACGACAAAAGTTATTTCATAGATCCCGATGCTGCTGTTGTGGCACAGAACATACGTGCATGCCTGTTGAAGAACTCATTCTTCCGCAACCGTTTCAGTATCGATATCCCTTTCACCCTTACAGAAAAAACAGCACAAGGCTTATCTGCTCAAAACGGCACTGTTATTTACCTGCAATCGTTGGGGACAGGACAGCTATACAACTTCGAGGTAGAAAAACCCCAAGATTCTTTCCTTTCTATCTCAACACCAAACACCGGATACAACAACGACAAAGTCGATGGCGGACTGGGCAACGTAGACATAGAGGTAGAAGTGTACAGCTATGCCGACAAAAAATTGGGAATAGGAGAAGCTACGGACAAAGACATTCGTCCGGGTATGCCACTGGTGACCATGTCTAAATCGTACTTCGGGCAGCCCGTGTGGTTCGATATAAACGCACTGACCGGTACAAGGAAAAGCTATTCGGAGAAGTTTCTACAATCGGGTATCAAGCAGGCAGACAATACAACACCGACTTGGGTAGATGCCGGAACGGTAAACAATTATCGATTGATAGCAAGAACATTTGACGGAAGCAGGCGCGAAACAGTTTATTACTCTGATATTCTTTTCACTCTGACAGGATATTCACGCACACTGTCTCACGTCGACATGGAACGGTACATATATGACGAAGAGCCCGAAGAAGACAGCAAAAATACAACAGCTAGAGAAAAATTCCGTCCGTTGACCAATCAGCCCGTATTGCCTCATGTGAAAGGTCAGGCACAGTATTTCAATTTCATACTGAGAGATACCAGACAAGGTGAATCTTTAGGCACAAAAGAATACAATTTGGGTATATACTACGAGTTCTTCTCATCGTCGGGCAAATACATCGACAAACGAACCGATTTTATGCGATCCCGCAAAAAATTTTCTACGGTAAATACTGTACGGTTGAGTCTGGATAAAAAAATCGCAGAAGTAGAAAAAACACAGAAGGTCGGTTATGTAAAAGTTTACCTATGCCGCAACAATTATCCGGTGGGTGAGCCTATCGAATTCCGCATCGTACCCGAATGCCTGCACAAACTCAATGATTTTGCATTTCTCAATGCACTGGGAGGATGGTCCTCTTTCAACTTCGAGGGAGAAAAGAGCGTGACCGTAAAACCTGAAGCCAACACGATCTACAAAACACAATTGCCCGACTATACGGTGAGCAGCCAAATAGAATCGGTATTCGATAAAGAAATCGAAGAGACATTCTCGGTAAAAACAGCGTCCATAACTGCCGAAGTGACAGACTGGCTCAAAGAACTCGGCGCATCGATTGCCGTATACGAACTTTCGACAAACCGCTACGTAGTGATAGATGATTTCAACATCAAACATACGACCAAAGATAGTCTTTTTGTCCTGGAAATGAAATATCATTACTCGGACACATACAATGCTGTGATAAAATAATTTAGGTTATTAGTCAGAAATCGGGGACAGGGCTTTTGCTCTGCCCTTTTTGTTGCTATCTGCCTGATGCCTGAGGATTAATCTTTTCAGATAATAGCGAGTTTCACCTCTACAAAAAAGTAATCGATCTTATCTCTGTCCATTTCGAGCCCGATTCGCGAAGGCTCATTCTCATCCACCACTTCTCCGGATGCAAACATCTCGATTATTCCGCACAGGGCAGAGTCTACACGGGTCAATTCCTCATGGTCTATACCCCCATACTTACCTGCGACATCCCAGCCACAGCAAGCCCATTTGAGGTTGCCCATGCCATAATTCTGTACCAAAAAATCTTCGACCTCTCTCGACTTTTTTCCGCTTACCCTGTATGTAGCTATCACTACAGTCTGTACATGATCGACCTTCTCGCAACCAATAAACTCCAGTCCCTCGGGCTTTTGACCGTATATCTCGAGCAGGTCGCCACACAGATATTCATTATCCCAAGTCTTAAAGTTCGTTTTATCAAACGATTCTATTTCTTCGGCTTTTTCCTTTGATATCTTTATATAAGCTTTCTTTTCATCCGGTCTCATTTGCGAATAATAATAATTCTCGTCCATCCCATAGAGCCAATATTCTCCACTGCCCTCATTCATTTTGGTCACCTGAAATGTGAACAGTGAACTTTCTTCGGGAATAGTGAATCCTTTTCCAGTCAAAACTCCCCACAAGTTGGAATACAACGGGGTCGAAAAGCCCGCTATAAACAAAACAGCTACTATAAATAAACCTATATACTTTATCCTAAACCTCATATTTAATAACCATTTACCGGATTTTTGTAGAATTTCGTCATCCCTAACCGGTGGTAGATCGTTTTTTTATTCTCCAACTTCAAAATTAATAGTTTTTCCTTTCAATATTGTAATCATCCTCTTTTTAACCTCCATTACTTATCACAGAAAGAAACTTCCTGTTGTACACTCTGTTTTTTTTCATACATTTGTACATATCTATTTTAACACAGAAAATAAGCATTTTGCGAACCGTAACATTATACTGTTTTCACTTTGACACATTTTTCTTGTTTGAAAACACAATTTATTAACTTATAGAATATAAAATCATGCAATTGAAACACGCATTTAATATTGCACTTATTCTTTTTTTCAGCCTGACGATCATTTCATGTAACGACGATAATGACCTCTTACCAGGTGTTCCACCAGTAGTCATGGATGAAGAAGGTGGTGAAACAGTCATAGACCTCAATTACAGTGATTTTGTTATTACAGGAGTTATAAGGAAGGGTACTTCGTCCAATTCCCCATTTTATGGAAATATTTATGCTGCGGACGGCTCACTACTCAGAGAAGCCGAACGTCTACATCTTGATGGATTGGGACATCTCGAATGGGATCATACCGGATGGAACTATAGTCAAAAACAAGGCTTCAGTATTATACGTGACACTCCATCAAGGCTAAAAATAGTACTAAAAGAAAATAACCTTACGGAAGATCTCAGTTTTGCAATTATAGTAGAAGTCGAAAATGAAAAGAAAGAAATACTTGTACAACAAAAAAAATCACAAGGATACGTATTTGACGACATCGAATTCTCCATACAAAAAGGAGACGGAGACAGCCTATATATAAAAGAAGGTTCATCTTATAAGTTTACTCTCACTCAACCTCAGGAAGTCCAATTTTCTCCATTCGGAGGCATACAGATCACCAAAAATTCATATTTCGAAAGCAACGACTACAACGCATTTGTATGGACTGAGGGCAATCCTCCCACGATAGAGATCCCGTCTTACGTCTATAGTGAAGCCATATCATTTAACGGAGATAAACAAACATACGACACAGAATGGCTCAGGCGTCCGCATGGCTTTCTGAGTGTAATGGAAAAATTCGAAGCACCCGCAGGGGAATCAGAAATACAGACTCAGATAGAGTTTTACAAACGTACAGTTTCATATACTCTAACACTTACCAATAACGACACGAATAAAAAGAAAACTGTAAAAGGAAAATGGATAGAAACGGCTCCTAGCGGAAGCTATAGAATAATAAGGGTGAAATAGATATTCATCTTTTTACGAAAAATAAATCTGTGGAGGTAACTGACCGGTTACCTTCGCTACTTAACATAAAATACTATGAGACTTTGGAAATATAGTGGTACTTATCTCGTACTTACAGGTATACTTCACACTATAGTAGCAGGTATATTGTACAAAGAACCTCTGCTCGAAATCATCAAAAGCGGACTGATAAATGGTGTAAAAGAAAACACACCGCAAGACACCGCTTTCTGGTTTCTGGTCTGTGGACTCATCATTATTCTTTTCGGGATGACATTGCAACATTATCTGCGAAGGACGTACAAGCCGGCTCCCAAGTTTATAGGATATTTTCTGCTGGTCTTTTCACTTCTGGGGGGAATCATTGTTCCTGTTTCGGGATTCTGGCTATTTGTCCCTCAAGCTCTTATTATTATTCTGGCAAAGGAGAGAAGGTAAAGAATCAATTCTGAACACCATTACTTTACATGGTATATCTCAACAAAATCTAAAAAAACAATACACGAAAAAGCGTAGGGTATAAAAAATATCAGACAAAGTAACTGATAAGGAGAGAATATCCCGACACAACGATTCTTTTTCGTGTATTGCGTAGGTTCAATAGAAAATAAAATGAGTATGAATTGAACCTAACAAAGAAAACTGACCTCTCTTACAAGTCAATGAGTATAGTGTTATTTATAAAAGCAAAATTAAACAGCCTTATTCTGATAAAATATTATCATGTAACAAAAATCTATATACTCTGATAAACAAGCATTTAAATCCAACCACAACAAATAAGCATACAAAACTGATTATCTGCACATTATTTATCTTTTCGCGAAAAAGAAACGGAAAGTGCTGAATTAAATTCACAATAATGAAATTTTATCCGTATTTTCGAATTTTATTCATAATGCTTTCCGAAAACAAATCGGAATATACGGCGTTACAATAACCAAACTATATTCTATAAGAATGGATATTACAGGAAATACGAGTGAAAAGAAACAAAGAAAAGACGGTGAAAATATAAAATATCTGCTCGATGTATTTGGCATCAATCAGGTACAATTGTCAGAGAAGGCAGGTATTCCGCAAAGCACCCTGTCCGTTTTGCTGTCGAAAGATATTGTAGATGATGAGAATCTGGAAAAGATATCGCAGGCATTAGGAAACGGATTGACAGTAGAATGCCTCAAGCATTACGATCATGACGAGACAAAACGTTTTGTGGTATATAACTTGTACCAAACCGTGAATGAAGGAGGCAGAGCATACAACTCGGGGAGTGTAAGTCAGGATTTAAAAGAAAATGCCAAAGTATACAATTCCGGCAGTCAGGACGAAAGTACAACTACGATTAACAATCCTCTCGATACGGTAATAAAACTGGCAGAAGAATTAAGGGAAGCAGAAGTACTGAAAATGTACTATCGTATGAAAGTGGAACCCGAAAAAGTGGAAGAAGAAATGAAAAATAAGAGGACAGCCCTGTAACAAGCTTTCAACGTTATATTTATATAGTGCATAGTTTATATGCAACAGAAGAGGGGGAACCAATCGGTTCTCCCCCTTTTTATTATACCACACAAACAGCTGTTATCTATATATCACTTGTGTATGATTATCTTTATAAATATACCTAATACCCTGAACTGAAGGGTACTGGTTTTTGATAATAATAGAATCCGATTTTTCCTATATTACTAACTCCTGACGCGTAAGAGCCAAAAACACCACAGATATCGAATCCTGCATCATCTACAGCCTCCCCAATTTCGCCGCCACCAGTTCCGCCAAATAACCAGACACCGTTTTTACTCTCGAATAATATACTATTTATATATCCCTGGTGTTTTACTCTGATACGAGTAATGACATCATACTCGTCCAAAGCAAGATAACCCGTATTCCCCCTAGATACACCAAATATTGGAGATAGAGTGAAAGAGCCATAACTATCAACCCATACAAGTTGGATCGAATTGATATAAGATCCATAAGTTACCTGTATTCCCATTAGCCTATTTGAGGAATTTACGGGTTCTGTGCAACTGAAAGATGTACCCGACGCATTGCCCCAAGGACCTAAATGGTTTTTGTATAAATCTGCAATACGCAATTGCATATCTTCACCGTCATTCTCAGAGTCATTAGCAGTAAATAAACTCTTCACATCCTCCGATACTTCGGGCATATTATACTGATGATAGACAGTTTTTCCGGGAAACTCTTTTTGTAGTTGTTCTACATAAGCCAAGTAATCAGTTTTTTCTTTTTCCAAATTAACGACTTCATTCTGGTTTTCAGCCAGATCATTATTACAAGATACAAAGACACATATTAATAATAATGATACGATTTTCCAGTTTTTCATATTCTCCATTTCTTTTTAAATTAACAAAAATAGACCGGAAATCACTTATTCCGGTCTATCAAACATATCATATAAAGAAATTATAAGATTCTCTTATATACTCAAACAGATTAATATCCCATGCCTGCAAACGCACTAGCTGGATAACAATAAAATCCTATCTGGCTTATATTATTCGTAGCTGTACCGCCAAATCCGTACATACCATGCATTTCAAGTCCAGAATCACCCCATCTTACATCAGCAGTAGCACTACCACCTGTTCCGCCAAATACCCAAACATTGTAACGGCTTTCGAACAATATGCTGTCTATATATCCGCCATGTTTCACTCTTACTCTGATGATAGCATCGCCTGCCGGTAACCCTACATAACCTGTGTTTCCACGGTATACTCCACGTATAGGAGATTGCGATATTGTACCATTCTCATCTATCCATATCAGTTGAAGAGAATTAACAGCAGAACCATAAGTTACATTTATTCCCGAAAGTCTTTTCGTAACACCTGATGCGCCAAAATTTAACACATCTTTGAACGGAGTATTACCTTTTTCCTTACCCCAAGGTCCAAAAGTAATCATCTGAGGCTCACCGATACGCAATTGTGTACCTTCTTCAAAATCCACCGCTGTTTCTACAGGACTGTTTGCTACCATTTCCGCCATGTCTGCCGACATCACAGGCATATTGTACTTGTGGTAAATAGTTTTCCCCGGAAACTCATTCTCCAACTCAGCAACATACGCCATATACGCCGACTTTTCAGCATCTACAGTTGATGTTTGTTCATAGTCTGTGTCTAAATCTGAACTACATGATACCAATATGCAAGCTAAAAGCATAGGTATTAGTCTTAAGTTTTTCATAACTTTAATTTTTTTTAAATTAATAAAAATACTACTTAGCATAAAACACGTGTCTTGATTCATAAACATATATACATAAACAATTGTTTATAAATATTTTAAAATATTATAAAAATGAGTTTTTTCATTTTTATACATAAATATATACACTTTCATTATGCATAAAAACCATCCAATATTTAAAAAAAATGTAAATAAAAAACTTAATATTTTGTAAAAAACAAAGACACAAACCATACAAATTCACACAAAACCGAATTTTCCAGAAAAAGAATTAATAAGAAAAAAATATTTACCGAATAGCCGGACAATAAATAATATTAGAAATATTCATAACAAATAAATAGAATTTTTTTACCATTTTTCAATCCATCTGCAAACATTTATCTATTAGATAACAAAACAGACAAACCCGAAATACATCATTTTTATG
This sequence comes from Dysgonomonas sp., assembly GCA_032477055.1. GTDB lineage: Bacteria > Bacteroidota > Bacteroidia > Bacteroidales > Dysgonomonadaceae > Dysgonomonas_A. Next base: position 74,867 of record JAWDXP010000005.1, read on the forward strand.
AAGAACGAAAAAGAAAATAATACCCCCAACTATTCGGTTATCAACCTATCGAAATCTGTACCAACTTATCCCGAGTTCAGAAAATCGAACCGTGGATGGATTTCGTACGGTTCAAACAATCTGCTACCTCAGCAAATCATCGGATTAAATAACGAATCGGCAATCAACAAAGCCATCATCGAAAATAAGGTGACATATATCTGCGGTGCCGGAATAGAGGATGAAAACAAATATGCAGGAAGCCCCAATACCATGGAAACATGGGACGACATCATTACCAAAATAGCCAAAGACTATGCAACTTTTGGCGGATTTTGCTTTCAGGTGATACGCAACGCTGACTCTAAGAATGTAAGCCTATATCATACCGATTTCAGCAAAATACGGGTCGGCGAGATCAACGAATACGGTATCCCTCTAAGCTATTACCTTTCGAACGACTGGACTCGCACCACCGGACAATATACTCCTGCACAGATCAAGGCATACGGCTCGGAAGACATGCAGATAGGTGAACCTTATCTGTATTACTACAAAGACTATGATCCCAGCCTCGATTACTACCCTGTGCCCAATTACTATTCGGCACTCCACTATATCGAAGCCGACGGGCTACTGGGCAAATTTTACCGCAACTCGATACAAAGCGGATTTACTCCTTCGGTCATCATCACCATGCCCAGCAACCCGGGCGAAGAAGCGAAAGAACAATTCAACCATGATATAAAGCAAACTTTTGCGGGCACGAACGGAGCTAATGCTATCGTTGTACTCTGGGGTGAAAGCCAAGATGTAAAACCGGTTATTACTCCGTTTGCTGCCAATCGCAATTCGGACGTATACAATAATGTAAATGATATCATCTTCCAGAAGATTATTTCGGCACACCGCCTAACATCCCCTACCCTTGCAGGTTTGTCGGGATCGGGTAACCTCAGCGGAAATGCCAACGAAATTATCAATTCATATATTCTGTACAACGAAACCGTAATCAGCAACCTACGCCGCCGAATACTGGACACTCTCAATATATTCTCCATCAACAATGGTTACGGAAAACTCACTATTCAGGATCTGCCCGTTATAGAGAAGATACGCGAACAAGCAGAGTCAAACAATTAATAAATGTAGGGGATAGAGGTGTGCCCTATCTGTTAATGCATCGGGCGGAATACCCCACCCCTACCAATAAGAACTCTTAACACATCACTCAATCATGACATACATTTCTACACCATTAATAAGCGAAGAATTGCTTAAGCTACATTCGCCTATCACATCCGAGGTCGATGTGACAGACTTTATTCCTTATCTTGTCATTGCACAAGATCTATATATTGCACCCATATTGGGCGAACCTCTCATAGGTGAATTAAAGACACAGATAGAAAACAACACCCTCACCAATGAGAACAGTGCACTCATTGTCAAAATAGCCCCTGTACTGGCTTTCTACACCGTATATCAGGGATTACCTTTCCACTGGGCAAGCATTGTAAACAAAGGTATCACTATCCGCGAAAGCGAAAACAGCAAAAGCGTAGATATGAACGACCTTGCACAGCTTCGCCGCTGGGTAAAGGACGATGCAGAGCGATTCACAGGTTTGTTGATCGAATTCCTTTGCAAATGCCGCACCAATTATCCTCTCTGGCGACCATCAGAAGGTTTTAGATGCTGCAACGATATTATTGGTGAAGGAACTACAAATCAGGAATTCGACAGCGGATTCTACTTTCCTCAACATAAGAAAGGTTGCGGATGCTAATATAGATTTAGGTTATAACAAAGAAAGAGTTGCCCTTTATGGAGCAACTCTTTTTTAGTTAGAAGACAATTTATAATAGATGAAGTACACTCCAAAAATGAAATAAAAATTTACGATAACACTCCATCAGGTAAATTCTATAATAATATTTTTCGCACGCGCACGCTCAATCAGTGATGCAGGAACCCCAGGCTCAGCCTCATCATTGATAGTCAAGGTAAAAGGAACAGCCCCATACCCTCCATTATCTACTATATATTCAAGGCTTTCTAACGATATCATAAAGCTCCATGTCTGAAAGTTTGCGTACTCTTCCGACACCATCCCCCTTCCCAAACCTTTAAAATTAAGTGTCATAATCCAATTTACACCAGCCAGTATATTTCTCATATCAGTCGCACTCGATACATCCAGTTGTTGGATATGCCTCAATTTCTGACATAGACCAAACATAGAAACAAAACTAATCCCGTTAGGTGTATACAATGGAGGAACATCCACTAATGAACTACAATATTGAAACATTTCGTTAAAATTCTCACCATTCAAAGCATATAATGGAGAAAGATTCTCTAATAAAAAACATTCAGCAAACATTCGTTGAAAATTCTTACCATTAACAACATTCAATGCCGGAACAGTAACCAATGATCTACAATGTTCAAACATAGATGTAAAGTTTTCCCCCTTAGAAGTATCTAATAACGGAACAGTAACCAATGCTTGACAATTCTGGAACATTCCTTGAAAATTCACTCCATTAGAAGTATTCAAAGGCGGCACCTCACGTAGCTTTTCACAAAACCAAAAGAAATCCTCAAAATTCACACCACTTGAAGTGTCGAGCAAAGGAACACTCTCCAAAGCCACACACATATCAAACATACGTGTAAAATCTGTGATATTAGAAGCATTAAACATAGGAGCCCTCTTCAGTTTGGGGCAGAGATAGAACATCCGATTAGCGCTAGTGAGTTGTTCTCCATCGCACACATCCGGTAAAGTTGTCTGCTGCTTACCCAATTGGGTAGGCTCAAGAGCAACCATACCTTCTTCCCATATATCTCCTGAGTTTTCTCTTGTCCTCCACACCATATAGCCGGCATCCACCCATGCCTCCTGAATGGTTGGCCAATCGCAACCTTCTCTGGGATAAAGCATCGCAATAAATTCCTTATCTTTTTCCGACAGTTCATAGTTAGCGACCAGCATTGCCGAATTGCCCACTTGCACGCGGGTATAGTGAGGCCACATCATAATAGACTCAGCATCTATCTCATCCGTTTGCTCGGTACGAAGGCTACTCATAGGATCAAAAACATACTGACGAATCTCGTCCCAATCCATATCGTAACCATCAAAAAAAGACTCCCACAATGCCTGAGCCCGATAATTGCCCCCATTGTCTTTTCTCCACCACGACTCATCCCAGTCGCCATGACGCTGCTCATATTCCAGACCTAATATTTGTCCAAACAACCGGAGAACATCGCCTTTCAGTTCTTCCTCAGACAGATACTCCAATCCGCCAAAAACGGCAGTAGGCTGAGCCTGATCACTAACAAACAACGCATTATTTCCGGTATAAGACCAAGTAAGATAATCATTTCCTCTCCAGTCAAAAGCAATGCGAACAGGAGCAATTTGTGATTCTTCTACAAAGTTGAATAGAACTCCTGCATACGTTTCCCATCCACGAGCATATGTTTTTATCTTATCAATCAACTCCGGATCGGAAGGCGCATTAATAAATTTGATGTTGATATTCGGGTTAGTCGTTACATTCCATAATTTATCCGCATCTGTCACACCACGGGTCTGAGGTTCATCGACTGCCTGAAATCCATACCAACGGACAGGCGCCGTTCGTTTCAACTGAGGATTATTTACATCATCTACCAATGAATAATCCTGACTACAGCCCAATAAAACAAACAATAGATAGGCTAAAAAAAATAATTTCTTTTTCATAGTTCATAGATTCTAAGTTAAACATACATTAGCATAACATAAATTATAACGAACTGAAAAGAAATATTGTTTATATCCAACATTGTTAATACCATACAAGACAGTATAAAATATAAAAGCCGGTAATATTAATATTTTTACTGCGAAGCAAACTGCAAATGCTGATGACAAAAGGATTTCAGAGACATATCAATAGAAAAAGAAAATATAAATTATCGTATTCTGCAACATTGATCATCTATAAAAAACGTCGTTCGTATAAACAATCTTTTTTGTTACACTCTTTATCCTAACTTTGTAATGCAATGAAAGAGAAATAAGCCATGAATATAAGAACGGTAAATAATAAACCTCAAATATACATAGCAGAAACTGAAGATCCAGATACATTAGAGTGTATGGAAGAGGTTATTCAGACAATAGAGAAGCGAAGAAGAAAACCTCTGTTTTCACTGCACAAAACACCGTGCGAAATGGAAATGCCAATAAATACAATAGTTTCTTAAGAACGTTGTATTTCATAAAATATAACACAAAGGTAGAGATACCAAACCAACAAACAAAAACTTCAAACAACTTTTCCCAAAAAAACGAAACTACGGTTTCGTTTTTTGTTTAAACACAAACGATACTATATGGCAAAAAACAAAAGAAAGACAACACAGACACAAATAAAAAGACACAGACACACAAGATTACAATTAATATATTAGAAAAAACACTCAAATACTGTACTTTTTAATATCTTTGTAATCTATACAATAGAGAAGCGGAAAAATGAGTTTTAGAGAATGTCCCTTTTGCGGGGAAGAAATAAAGAGAGATGCTATAAAATGCAGATTTTGCAGGGAATGGATCAAAGCTCCAAGGGCAAAATCACAGGAAGATATCTTTGACAAAGATAATCTTTCTGACGATTTTAACACTTCGTTCGAGCTTGCACCCGAATTACTAACTGACATCACGGACGATACAACTACAATATCCTCCTATGACAGGAAAAGAAATCGTAACCAGAATAGGATAAAGAAAAGAACAAACAGCAGTATGAGACAGGCTCAGGAAATTGCAACACCTGCAGAGTCCAAGCCAATAATCATACCCGGTATAGAGATGTTGTCTCAGCACACATTCGACATACCCGAGTCGGGCTGGCTATTACGTCAAAACTTCGGACGAGGAAAGAAGGTTTCATTATTCCTTTCCATCCTTTCTGCATTGTTATTCATCATACTCGCAGTATCATTAATTTCAGGAGAAAGATTTTCAACACCTCCCGATTTACCAATAGCTTTCCTTTTCATACTCACTATCATAGGTAGCGGATCGTTATTTAATCTATTGAATACTTACTTGCAAAATTTCAAGATTTCGCCCCAATTTATTACCTATGTCTACGCCGTACAGATATCTATATCACTTAGCATAGCCACATTCTTTTTATCAGGAGCAGAAGGAATCGCGACTCTATTCTCCAAAACCCTGCAATGTACAGGTTGGCTATTCCTCATCATTGGCTACATTACTTTTATTCTAGCCGGAAAATGTATATACGATATTCGCGACAATGACCACGTAGGAGGGTGTAATATATTAGGCAATATCATGTTCAAGGGAGGCATATTTCCTGTAGTTTGGTTTGCTATACCTTTTATTACATACAAGATATTTTCAAGAGCACAAAACTATGAGAAAAAGTTCACGCAAGTAATTTTCACAAAAAAGGAGAAGATCAATTCTAACAAAGCCGAAGATATAGTTTTAGAAAGATAGCAAACATACAAAATATTCTAAATCATCAATATTCATTTCAGACAGAATATTCCTGAATTGCAGGATAGGACAGGTCTATTTTCACAAAAAAGACATACAACAGGTTTAATTTTAGATTTTTTCTATATATTTACCACAGTGAATAATAAAATAAATCGATATGAAAACTACTGTCAAAATTGATCTTTACACAAAAGTCGTATTAACTGCAATCGCTCTATTCTTAGGCATATTAGTATTTCAGAACATGAACATTGTTACAACAGCACATGCTACACCTCCACCTGTTATTGTACATTCCCCCGAACCCGCACAAAGCAGAAATCAAATCATGGATGTAAACATTGTACAAGTCAATGGATATAGTGTTGCCAGTGGTATTCCTGTAAAAGTAGGCAATACTGTTAGTATAAGAAAATAACATCTCTAAAATAAGACCAAATACACCCTCAATAAATAAGCAACTATTTTTTTGCCGGAAATTAGCACTTTCGCATGAATTAATTATAATGCAATAAACAGCGTTCTTTTTGCAAAACGAAGCTATTTATTTATAAAAACGAATAAAGATGAAGACGATTACAAAAACAGACCTTTATACCAGAATAGTATTAACTATCATTGCAGTATGCCTTACGATAAACCTCCTCAAGGATTTTCAGATAATAACAACTGCTCAAGCAAATAACCCTACAAGCATAGCTGCCCCCGACGCCAGCCAAAGCAGAAATCAGATCATGGATGTAAACATCGTACAAATAGGAGGACGTAGTGCTACAAGTAGTTCTGTAACTCTTCCTGTCGAAATTAAAAGTACCGGAAGAAATCTGCCTGTGGAAGTGAAGAACTCTGTTAAAATACAGAAATACTAATTTCCTATCAAACAACTACCTACTAATGAAGCTCCAATTTTTGCAGATATAAAACGCACCGTTAAGATCAGGAAATAAAACTTAAGCTAAAATCATAAAATTATCTATCATTAGATAGATAGCACATTGCCTCGTCGGCAGGAACTATCCTGCCAAGCGGGGCTTTTTCATTTATCAGAAGATAAAAATAATACACAAAGAAAATCTACACAATACACTATTATGGCAAAGAAAAAGAAAGTTGAACTAACCGTCGAAGTAAATGTAGAAAACATCGAAAGCCTGGAAAGCCTCAACGCACTGATAGAAAATATCGAAAACTCTATCGAATCACTGAACCAGACAACTATCAGAATCGATGGCATAGAACGCACATATCTCGATCTGGGTGACCTCAGAAGTATGATCGAAGGTACAGAAGAAAGTATAACTTCCTTAAATAACAATCCTTTTTCATTTATATCTGACACCACAGAAATGAATGAACAGAATGAGGCATTGCGAGATATGATAGAGAACACACGACAGGGAGCTGAAGCACAAACAGCAGCAGCAAATTCTCTGAATGAAATGAGAGCACGCCTTGCCGAATTAAACGATGAATGGAACAACACTGATATTTCTTCTGATCGGTTCTCACGACTATCAGAAGAGGTTACCAACTTAAATTCACAAATTGCCGAAATAGAAAATGAAATTGCCGCACGCAACAAGCTCAATGAAACTTATGAAGAAGGAAGGCGGCAAGTAACTCTATTCGAACAGGCACAAGCACAAGCCGACATTCAACTACGGGAAAGAACCGCCGGTATAGAACGCGAAGCTGAGATACAAATGGCAGCTGCAAACTCGCTGAATGAGATGAAAGCCCGCCTCGCTGCACTGAATGCCGAATGGAACAGCACAGATATTTCTTCTGACCGATTTGCACAATTATCAGAAGAAATAGCCAACTTGAATACTCAGATTGACCAATCATCAGAAAGGACAATGTCACTTGACGACAGGTTGAAATCCATAAAAGAAAGTCTCACGGAGATGATTGCCAATGGAGTAGATCCGTCGAGCCAGGCCTTTATCGAACTAAGAGATGAAGCAATCGAACTACAGCACTGCCTTACCGATGCAGAGCAGGCAGTCGAAAACTTTGTATCCCGCACTCAAACTATCGATCAAGCAGTAGGTTTTGCAAATAGTTTACAAAACTCTTTCAGCAGTGTTAATGAAGTATTAGGTCTATTTGGAGAAAAATCAGATTTACTTTCCCAGACTACAGAAAAACTAAAAAAAGGAATTGAAGCATTAAGTGGAGTACAAGCGGTGTATAATCAAATGCTCAAGAATGGCACTATAGAAAATACACTATACACAAGAGGACTCGCCCTTCTTACCAGAGCTCAACAATATGTTGCAGCCGGTACAAACCTTACAGCTAAGGCATTTAGAGGGTTCAGGGTAGCTTTGGCTTCCACCGGAGTAGGATTAATAATTATCTTACTGGGAGAATTGATTGCCAATTTTGACAAGATAAAAGAAAAAATAACCGATACTTTCCCAGCCTTAAAAGGGCTCGGTAAATATTTCGATGATATCAAAGCCTATGCAGCCGGTCTGGGAAATGCTATCAAACAGTTTGTACTAGCTCCCATAATGACAGTGGCAGCAGTCATCAACAAACTGATGGAAGGAGATATCATAGGAGCCGTACAAGCCGGTATTGAAGAGGCAAGTAAAGGTCTCAACGTTGTCAAGAATGCTCAGGAAGGATACAACAAGCAAATGGTCAAAAATGCTCAGGAGACGTTTCTGAAAGTAGCACGGATACATGCCGACCTGATGGAAAAAATGATAGAAAATGAAGAGAAAAAATCAGGGAGCGAGTGGCGATTCAGCGAAGAAGGACAAAAAGCCTATAAAGCCCTATTTGACTTCAAGAAAACATTGTATGCAAAAGATTCGGAAGAATTCCAACAATTGATTGAGCAAGAAAAAGCTTATTATGCCGACCTCGAAAACCATACCAAAGGCTCGGGCAACAGAATAGGCTCGGGAAGTAGTAAAGCCGACCAGGAAAAACAGAATCTGGATGCCTATAAGAGAGAACTGGAATCGTTCCAGTCCGAGACATATCGGATGCAATTGGAGAACGACCAACAGAAAATAGATGCAGCCAAAGAAGCATCATCCAAGATGACAGCGATCACGCAAGAGGAATTGGACAATCGCCATGCAGCCATCAATGCAGCATACAAAGCTCAACAGGAACATAATGCCAGAATCGCTCAAGACGAAATAGATGCTGCAAACGAACAATATCAAAACCTGTTAGCAGCAGCAGAAAAAGCCAATCAGGATACCACTGCACTCTCCGTCGAACATCAAAACCGCCTACTCCAACTTGCGGAAAGAACCAAAACGGACGAACTTGCCCTCGACAAAGAAAAGCAGGAACAATTAAAACAATCTCTGGATAAGTATGCGCAAGACCGCAAAAAAGCCCTCGATAAAGAAGCGGAATCTGTAGGAGAATTTTACAAAGAAGTAGAAGAGAAGATCAAAGAGTCTGAGAAAGTCAAACGCAACGGCATAGGCTTTATCGATGTAGATGCTATGCGCAATGGCATTTCTGAAGCCAATCAGTATCTCAGTGCATACCTCGACAGTACAAAAGAAGCACATGATGAAGTCATAAAGTATTACGATGACATGATAGCCAAGTATGCCGACGACTCCGAAACTCAGAAGAAATACATTCTCGAAAAACAAAATGCAGAAAAAGACTATGCAGAGAAAAGAAAAGAAATAGAGGGTAAAATCACAGAAAATACCCAGAAAGCCACAGATATACAAAGTGAGGCAATAAAAGATGCTATCGAAAAAATAAATGAACACATCGAAGCTGTGATGTCTGTTGTGAATTCAGTATTCGAGACCATGAATATGGCTCTAGAATCTGAGATAGAAGCGGCACAAGAAAAATACGACGCCATCAGTGAGAAACATGCCGAGCTTGCCGACAAAGTAAAAGAAAGCAACGACCGCATTACCTCTCTGCAAGAAGAAGCCAAAAGTGCACAAGGTGGTCGGCTTGTCGTCATACAAGAGCAGATCAGCCGCGAGATGGAAGCCAACAAAGAATTGGCAGATCAGGAAAAGCAATTGGCTAAAGACAAGGAAAAAGCCGAAGCCGATAAAGAAAAGCTGGAGAAAAAGCAAAAGAAAAGAGAACTCCAACAACAACTACTGATGACTATTGCCAACACTGCCATGGCTATAGGCAAGGCAGTAGCCTCTTCTCCACTCACATTCGGTCTACCATGGTCAGCATTTGCAGCCGTTACGGGAGCTTTACAGGCAGCCACCATTGGCAAACAGATATCGAAACTAGCCGACGGTGGGATGCTCAACGGGAAAAGCCACACGCAGGGAGGAATGCGCATAGAGGGCACCAATATCGAAGTCGAAGGAGGCGAATACGTTATCAACAAACAATCGACACGTAAAAATATGGGACTGGTAAGCTATATCAACTCGCAACGCCGCCAGCTTACCGCCAGCGATATCAACGGTTACTTCAACAGTACAGGCAACTACAATGAAAGCCCGAACTTTAAGACCATGTTTGCCACAGGAGGCGTACTTCCGTCCGAGGATATCATGAATACTTACGAGACTGATCCTACTTTACAGGCTATCGAAGGAATCAATCTGCAACCGGTAGTCTCGGTAGTGGACATTGCCAATGTACAAAAAAACCTGACCACCGTTACAGATTGGACCAATACATCTTCTATCTAGACATATCTTCATCTTACCTATTAATAAAATCCACCCTGCTCATAAGAACAAGGTGGATTTTTCATATTTCAACAATAAAAACACTGTCAAGAAAAAATAAAATAAATTGTTTCACTTCATTAAATTAGAAATTAAAATATTACATTTCTGCAAAATATAAATTGAACTTACAAAATACAAGCTAATTTAACAATAAGCAGGCGAACCCCTTAAGGAACCTGTATGTTATAGATATCAAACGATTAATTTGCACAGTATTAATTCAAAAAAATAGAAAGAGATGAAAAATTTAGAACCTTATTTGATTTTTAACGGAGAATGTGCAGAAGCATTCAGTTTTTATGCATCCGTATTTAATGCAGAACCGGCACGTATTATGAAATATAAAGAACTACCCGAAGGTAAAGAAAACATTGCACCGGAAGATATGGAAAAAGTAGTTCATGCCCTATTACATATAGGAAACAATATAAGAATCATGGGAGCCGATATGCCATCCAATATGAAAAGTACAGGTGGCGAGAACATCTACCTGACAATGAATGTAGAAAGTGAAGCCGAAGCAAAACATTTGTATGAGAGCCTTTCGAAAGGTGGAAACGTAGAAATGCCTCTTCAGAAAACCTTTTGGGCAGATTTATATGCCTCATTTACCGACCGTTTCGGAATCGGCTGGATGGTCAATTATTACAATGAGCAAAAATAATTCTCAATAAAAAAGCCCCTCCATAATGACGAAATCCCCTAAAAGTTATATTTAACTATTAGGGGATATTTTTAATAACCAACAAGTTTTAAATACCATCTCTCTCTTCCTGCTTCATCATCACTATACCAAGTGCAGATGCTTTCTCCATTCTTTGTTGCAGAAAGATATTTTCTGGAAGATGATAAATTACCAGCAGTTTCTATTATGCAATAGTTCATTGTAGGAGCAGCCCATGGTAAACCATTGATTTTCCATATCTGACGAAATGAATCTGGCCCTTCAATTCTGTCATATAATCCAACCCTTTTACCATCAGTAGTTACACTTAAGAATTTCTTTTCACTATTCACTCCTCCATAAACTTTAATAATATATCCAATAAATATATTATTAAAGTAATAAGGAGAAATTTGCCATTTTTCTCTTCCCCATATCTCATCTTTATACCATAAAACAACACCAGATCCATCTTGTTTAGCACTTAATAGACATCTATCATTAGATATTCCTCCCACAACTTGTATATGATATGTTCCTTGTATAGATGCATTTGTTGTGGGTAAATAATTTCTAAGTTCCGAATTGTCATTCTCTATTAAAAGTTCATCAGTATTAGAACAAGAGAAAAACATTACTAGTGAGGTTAGAAAAATAAAAATACTCGAGTAGTTTTTCATATTCGTTAGTTTTTTAGTTTGCAATTAATAATGTATTTCTTTCACAAATCTATATAAAACTTAAAACATACACAAATTAGCAATATCAATACGTATAAAACACTTTCATAGTTTATTTAATGCAAATATTTTCTACTAATTTATACCACATTATTATCCAGAACATCATCAAAAGTTAATAGGTAACATTTCTTACGAAAAATATAAACTATAAAAGTCCCTTCATGATGAAGGGGCTTTCAATTTTAATAACCAAACCTAAACTTTAAACACTTTCCCTTTCCCGTTAAGCCACAGCCTCTTCGCGGTACTTTATCTTATATTCTTCCAAGAATCTGCTACCCATTATACACGAATCCATCAAATATTTCAGACCATTAGCCTCGGCAGGATACTGTCCGCCTTTATTAACAGCCGACGCCTCTAGAATTACCAATTCTAAAAGCTCACTTTCTTTGCGCGTTAAACCTCCAAAATCGAAATATTCGGGATAATTACCCTCAAGACGTGATAACACTCTATCTCCATCAATCAAGACCTTACACAGTCGGTCATACCTCACATATTCCCCTTTCGATAACAAATTATCCAATGACATAATAATCCAGTCTAAAATATTTTTCTCTCTCATATCTCATGTATTTTTTTAGTTTTCAATTAAAAATAATCAAAAATTCATTTTTTATAATATTATAACACTATCTGCAAAAATATTGTTTACAAAACCGTTTATAGATTTTGACTTATTAATATAGATTTTATAGATATTTATAGATAAAATATTAATTACAAATACATTACCTAAAAACAAGAAAATCACACTTAAAGGCGCACACATAAACATAAACACCTATATAAAAGCATATTACAATAAAAATCTAAAAAAACTCTATTTTTTTATTTTCAGTTTATCTATTGAATGTAAACAGTTAACAAAGACCAGTCAGTAATGACCGGTTGACAGTTTCAGATTATAATTCATCATTCTTAATTCTTAATTATAATGACCCTACCCATTTACAACTGCCTGATAAATGACGACCCGAACGACGAATCGGGAATCTATGCTATATCTTTTGTCGACGAGCCTGCCAACGAAACAGACTTTATCGCCCTAAAGAAACAGCCTCGTCAGGAACACCTCAGCCTCGACAGCCGCAAACAGATCCTTACAGGAGTCGTATTGCGTCCCGAACAATTAATTTATCGAAACTCGCCACAGACAGGCGAACATTATATCAAGTTTTCGGCGGAACAGATCGAAAAAATTTCCCACAAAATGATGCGTTCCGGCATCGCTCTTCATAACACCACCCACCAACACAAACAACTTCTGGCGGGAAATTATCTGGTAGAACTCTGGATTGTCAGAAACCCCGAAAACGACAAGTCGGCTGCCCTCGGATTTAAAGAACTCCCTGTAGGCACACTTATGTGCAGCTACAAGATCGAAGACAAAAATTACTGGGAATCCGAGGTGCTGACCGGCAATGTCAAAGGCTTTTCGCTCGAAGGCTTTTTCTTCCAACAAGAAACAGGCACAAACAACCAATTAAATATTAACAAACCAACGAACATGAACAAAAAGGACAAACAAACATTGCTGGGCAAGATCGCGCGTTTTTTCCTAGACATCGAGAATGTTCAGAACAGCGACCGCACCCAAAGCGGGATAGCTTACGTAACATTCAAACTGGCTGACGGAAAAGAAGCGTATGTAGATGCTGACGGCTTTGCCACTATCGATGGTGAACAAATGCCTGCCGGAGAACATACACTGGCAGATGGGAACATCCTCATTGTAGATGAGCAAGGACAGTTCACTGAAACCCAAGAACCATCTATCAAAAAGAAAGATCCGGAAGAAGCAGTTGCACCCCAGACCCTCAGCGGAAAAGTAAAACGCCAGCTCAAAACCATCCGTAAACAGGACGGGCAAGATCCTAAAAATGCACAGCCTGCACCCAAGCAACCGGAAACACCATCGGATGACCTAGCTGCAAAAGTTGCAGAACTGGAAACCATTGTTAGCGATATGCAAAAACAATTGGACGAATTGCTTCAATCTACCGAGAAATCAAAATCTGAAGTAGAAGAATTAAAAAAAACAACCCCAAGCGGCTCTCCTCTTACGCACAAACACCGCAATGCGCAAAGCTACGCAAGCCTGCCCCATACCGAACGTATGGCAGCATCTCTTAGCCTGCAAATGCAGCGCAAAAACAACTAATAGAGGTCAGTCAACAGCTAGCAGCAATCATGTAGAGGCAAGCGCATACACTTGTCCAATAACAAACAATAAATCAATAGATTAATAAACTTAACACAAATTTTAGACAAATGGCAAATATGTATAACATTTCTCCGCTAAGCTATCAGCCAAGCACCAATATGGACTGGTTTACGAAAGCTATCTTCGGAGGAAAACTGATCGAAAAAGGAAAAATCACACCTGTAACAGGAGTGAAAGAAAGTACTTTACTTAACCTGTTGGAGTTCACTGCCGGAGTATTACAACCCGACGGACGCGACTGTGCTTGGACTCCTGAGCAGATAATGAAGCTAAGCGAAAAAGAACTTGAGATCAAGACTTACAAAATCAATCTTGAACAATGTATCGACGACCTTGAGCAAAAAAGAGTAATCTGGATGCTTAAACCCGGTGCCAAAAACATGGAATTGCCCGATACACTGGAAGAAGCTACCATGGAAATCCTTGCAGCAGAAGTAAGCAAAGAGATCGAGACAAAAATTTTCGCAGGTGACAGTTCTGCAAATCCTGAAGACTTCGACGGTGCAGTAAAAGTATTGACAGACAGTGCCGATGCTGTAAAAATCACAGGCGTAACCCTGACTAAAGCAAACATCTTGGACGAAATCGAAAAACTATTCGAAGCCATCCCTCAGAATGTATTGCACAAAGGCATGGAAAACGGTTCATTGGCAATCTACATGTCATACGAGACACATACCCGACTGAAATTAGCTCTTCCGGCACTATTCAATGCGAATGTAGTCGTTAACCCCAACTTCACAGTAGAAGGTGAGATCGTACGCTATATGGGCATCGAGGTCGTACCGGTGAAAGGTCTTGACAGTGCAACAATGATCGCTGCCGATGTCAACAACTTCGTATTGGGAACAGACCTGTTGAGCGATTTCGAAAATATCCGTATCGGACAATTCCCTGCCCCTAACGACAGCAAAGTATATATCGACGGACGCCTGCGCATCGGATTCGCAATACCATTCGAAAGCGAAGCAGTTATTTATAGCCCGAACGTATAAACAATTATCAGCTATAATGTAAGGACAAATAAACATTTATCCGATAAAAAAAACGTACAAGGTTATCCCAAAAGTGATATGAACACAAAACACACAGACAATACTGTTTTAAAGAATTGATCCACTATATTTTTATTCATCACAAAGACAACATCTGTTCTTTCTGTGTAATTAGTGTGCTAAGTTTAGATATTTGAGACAGCCTTCAACAATAAAAAACAATCAATCACAAACTCATAAAAAAATCAACACAATGGCAAATTGTAAATTAAAATCGCACATAACAAAAGAATCGTGCCAATATCAGGTAGCAGGAGTAAAAGAAGTATATCTATTCAACTACGACTCCAAAAACACTTATACACCTGCACTGAGCACAGACAACGTAGGTCAGGCAATCACAGGCATCACATTAGCAGACACTGCCAAAGCTTATAAAATCGATTTCATCGAAGGAACAGCTTCATGGACAGACGACTTAGCAGTAAACGGAAATGGCGGTAAATACCGTACACACACGCTAAACTTCACTATCAGCGAATACGATTATACAGTATTGAACGAAGGTGATGCCCTGAGCATGGGCAAATTCACAGCTATCGTTGTAGACAAATCGGGTAAAATAGTATGCTTAGGTCGTTACAACGGGCTTAGCGCAACATCATTCAACTACGCATCGGGCGCAGCAGATGCCGATGCCAACGGATGGACTGTTGTATTAGCAGGTACCGAAATGGAACTAGGTCAGAGAGTAGATGCATATTCTGTAATAGACGGTATCTTAGCACCTGTAACTACTGTGACTCCTTAATAACATTGATCTCATAACACCCTAACTTATAAAGCGGTAATCTGCAAACGGTTATCGCTTTATTTGAAAAAACCTCCCTACTTAATGTATAGGCGAAAAATTTTTCGCTACCTACTAAAACCCCATCTATATGAACTGCAAATTAATCAAGAATATAAAAGCCACATGCACATACAATCCCGGAGGTATTGCCGAAATACACTTGTTGGACATACGCGATTTTGTGGCATATAGATTCGCAAAAGACAATCTGTACGAACATCCGTTCGTAGAAGCCATATACAGGAAAGACCTCTCCCAATTTATAAGCATCGAAAGCGTACAGGAGAGCAACTTTACCGAGACCAAAAAAGATACAACTTACGAGCAGAAACTCAGTACATTCGTCCACACCCTCGACGCCGGCAAACTGGAGAGCCTCCTCCTTGCCTCGGTCAATAGCTATGTCATAGTCTTCAAGACGATGCAAGGCACATGGTTTACCTTCGCTTCCGACACAGGAGCCAGTGTCGAGTTTACCCAGATAAGCGGGCAAGTAGGCGAGACCAATGGCTACAGCCTTACCATTTCTGCCGACTCCATATATCCCTTGTTCGAAGCTGCCGACGATATACTCAGCCTCAAATACGATATCGAATACATACCCGTTTTCGACGTATGCGAACAAGCCGTTTTTGAACCCGATTTCGATTACTTCAAATGCGAACAGAGTAACTAACACTTATTCATTTACAATAGGTTAAAACAGCCTCACACAAACATCAACTCAAAAGACAAGCAAAATGAATACAGGATATCAACAAGCAACATACGCACTGAAGACAGGACAACCCGGAGGTATAGCTCTCGATGTAGACGGAAAACCGTGTAGCGAAACAGGAAAGAAACAAGCCATCATACTGTTGAAGTATGAAGATAAAAACAATGCCAAGTACAGGAATTACGAGATAGAAGAACGGACATTCAATGTAGGCGACATTCTGGGTGGCATTCCTTCCCGACGACGAAATACCGAACAGTGTCCTGTCAAAACAAAAGGACATATAACCGTTTTGCCCGACAGGCTACAGATCGACATCAACGAAACAAGAACCGTACAGGTAGACAGTTCGCACCCGTGGCGTATCATCAATCTACCATCGGAACTAAAGATCACACCACAGGGAAGCCTTACCAACAAAATAGCGGTAAACATAACTGCCCTGTCCCTAGACCTCAACGTAACATTGCAGTTCCTGAATGTAGTGACCGGCGACATTGCCGAAGTCATTGTCACATCTCTACAATTGCCAGACCTGCCGGATTACCCTATTCAGACCGGATTCTGGAAGTTCGACAATATATATTGGGGACAGTTCGGAGAGATCATATATCATAAAGACTGGGATTATCCTTACAATTCGGATAGCTGGAACAACTCTACTGTCAATCAGCAGACTGTACAATATGTACGCATAGGAGAATACGAATGGTTAAGACAAACACCATCTCTTCTTTATAACGACAGATTCCACCCTATTGCCAATGTGACTCAAGAAATGCTCGACCCTCATCAGGCAAACTTTTCAGTCAAACAAACACCCGAAGAGTTTATGTACAAAAACGGCATGTGGATACTGGGAATAGAAGACATGACCAAATACATGGCTACAGGAAATATGTACGTCTCACGCAAGAACCAGACACTCATAAACGGATGGCGACCTGCCACTGTACATGACTGGGAGCAGGTATTCATGCAGTCCGACAGTTTGTATTGGAGAGACATCTTAAAATTCCTCAGCCCGCGCCGGAACAATCCGGACGACAAACAAACATCGGAATGGGAAAATGGAGACCCGCTAGTCTCCGATATCACCTACAAATTGGACGACAGAGTAAACGGAACCGACTCTATCAAACTACACATGATACCCGACGGCACACGGCAAAACAGTAACCCTCCGGGCGAAAACTTATGGGACGATTACAGGCAGGGAATAGGCATTCAGATAGAAACAGCCAATTCAGGAAACATCGTTTTATCTTCCCAGAGAAATGGACTGATACGCGATTTTGCCACCAAATTCTGGTGGACTCATCCCAGATGGTGCCGTCCGCTTTCCGACTCGGAACTGGGATATATGCTGTATCTGGACAGAGCGAATGACAGAGTGGTAGTCAAACGAACTTCCGAAAGCCAGCCCGGCGGACTGTCCCAAGTGCCCAAAGGCACACGGCTCAGAGCGCGTATAGTCCGTTGGCTCGATCAGGATACAATGGAAGTAAAAGCCCCACTCAGCCATATCGAAGCCGAGGTAGCAACTACCGAAAATGACAAGAGTGCAGGTTGGAAAGGCTTTTAATAACAACTATTGATTTTTTTATCTATCAATAAAAACAAACATGAATACAGGAAACAAACAAGCCATCATAGCCCGTAGGGTTACCCGCCCCGGAAAAGCGCCACTCGACATCAACGGAAATATGCTGGGCGATATGGGAGCCAAAAAGGAGCAAGCCATATTACTGCTCGAAGGCGAAGAAAATCCCAAACCCAGCGAATTCGAGTTGTTCACCTATTTCAGACCCGGAGAGGTAATAGACGGGCAGCCGTCGATAAAGGAAGACCTGACTGACTGCCCCATCCCTGTCGGGCACATTACCCTATCGGAATCTGAGATAATATTGACAGACGATAACCTTTCTGCGACAGTAACTCTCGATAGTTCTCATGCATGGACTCTGACCAATGTGCCCTCTGACCTCACAGTCTCACCTATCGGTGGAAACGGCGGGATACATACCATCACTATTACCTCTCGCAGGCAAGGACCCGATGTTGTCCTCATCTTCAAAAATAATGAGCTAAACGAGACAGCCTCTCTCAAAGTAACCGACAATGCAAAACCCGATTATATTAAATATCCACTCGAACAACGATGGATAGAAGTAGACCCTGCTTACGATACAGGGGGAGCAGGCTATAACATTCTGTCAAAAAACTGGGACACTGCCGGACTACCCGGAACAGGTGATTTGGGAGGCTATAACAGAGGCACGTACTACACAAGGCGTGTCGGAGAATATGAGTGGACTCTCGAAAACTGGAAGATGGTCTTGAACCCAACCCGAAACTACAAAGACTATATTGTAGACCAACCGATTCTGGATGCATCTAATGTATCTATGACCGAAGCCGATTCGGCACGCAAGAACGGCTGCTATTTCTACAACGGAGCAGAAGTCTGGAATTTGATAACGAGCGGATTGGGTGTATTCAATGTAGAAGATAAAGATGCCTCCGGCAAAAACCTATTTATCAAAAGCCTGACAATGGGCAACTGGGATGTAGATGCCGACGGAAAGGTATTCACCAATCCTCAGGCAGTATCTTTCTGGTTTCACCCACAGTCCAACAGGATATTAACCATACATCGCAAAGCTGCGACCAGCAAGTTTGCAGCCTACCGTATGTATACCGGACCATTCGAAGGCAATCAGGTTACAGACAAAGTAGAAAACGACTCCGACGTAGACACCTTTACTTACAGGACATATACTGTCCAACTAGCTATACTGGTGGTAGTATCAAACGACGGTACTTCCGTAGATGACTTACAAAAAATTATCCAGATAGAAAACGGAACCACATTCACAGGTTGGGAAGCTCCCAAAGATATTCTTAAACTAACAGGCTGGTCAATACCCCGTAAAGAAGATTTTCTACAATTATTTGGCATGGCAGGAGAGGATCTCTCGGTGAATAATCTCTTTAGAGAATTATTTGTTTCACCAACAGATGAAGTACCATGGATAGATACATGGGAAGTTTCGGGCACATCACAAGACACAGTAGGATCACGGCTAGTCCCGTGTGGACATAAGCTGAACAATAACCTGCAAGGAAGCGTAGGAGGGCATTATACACCGGGCATCATCCACAATTTCGGTAGCCGTGCTGCATTTGGCACATACTCATCCCCCAACCAGGGATATACCTCTCCTACCGTCTGGATTTCACTCCACCCCCTACCTGTTGCTAAGAATCCGGACGGCTCAGTCAAATCCTATTCCCGTGTGACTTTCGACTTTATGAATAATACTGTTCCCGCCTCCATACAGTACTGGCAAAGGCACGCACGTTTCTGCCGCCCATTGACTGACGAAGAATTGGGTTACAAGTTGTGGCGCGACGATGCAAACGACCGCATACTGGTCACTGCCCTCAATCAGCCTCAGCCGGCAGGTACTACCGAATTAGCCAAAGGATTGCTACGAGGCATGGCAGTAAGATGGCTAAATGCTGCCAAAACAAAAGTTGCAGTGCCTCTCAGCAGATTGCTGGCTGAAATAGAAAAGACCCGAAACGATGGCGAACACCAATGGTACGGATGGTATTAAATAATTAATCGAACTCAAAAAAACAGATAGCAATGATTATCACAACAACAGACAATTACGTAAAAATAGAATACGGGAAGGATTACGTTACACATCCGATAAACACGATATCTTACACGCTCAATGATGAATCGGAAGGTATCACACTTTTTCGGAACAATGAGCCTATAGGCACATGCCCAATCGACAAAGTGAGTGTTGACGGGACAGACCTTACACGGGACAATGCGGACGACTTACTAAAAAACCTGTTTGCTATTTCCGGAAGCGGTAGCAGTATCGATCTGCCGATCGAAATGTCGGACGTGAATGGCTTGCAAGATAAACTAGACGAATATCTGATCAGGAACACTACCGAAGATCAGGGAGTAATCAATGTCGAGACCAACAATGAGTTTCGGGTAGTAGCATCTAATCCCAACGCTGCCGGAGAAACTGTTTATCTGGATATAACAAGCAATAATATCCAGATAGGATCGGAAGGCGAATATGGTAATTCATCCTTTACGATGAATTCAGAAGAAATCGAATTGAATGCCGCCAAAGCTACTTACAACGGAGAAGAGATCGCAACTAAAAATGAAGTAGTTCTGAATAATATCAATGATACGGAATACACCCCTCAGGAAGTAGATATTACGACAGACAGGTTCAGAATCAGGAATGAAAACACTGATAACCAAAGCGAAACAACATTTACTCTAGAAAGAGAGCAAATCGAAATTTACACAAACAACGATATCGGTGAAAACCGTATAACCATCATGCCTGATATTATGGAAATAAACGTTTCCGGCGAACAAAGATACAACAGCTTCAATATCGAGGGTGATGGAGATATCAGAGTCAGCACCAGTGACACCAACAAATTCACATATAACGGAAAAGAGGTTGCGACAGTCGATCAGGTAGCCAATGTTATCCTGAAAGATAATGGTGGAGAAACTCAAGGTGACATTTATGTTGTTTCGGATAGCTTTCAGACCACTGTTTATGACCCTAAAGGATCGGAAGCTTACAGCGACCTGATTCTCGATACAGGAACAATCAGTCTCAACACAGAAAACCTCGATGGCAGGACATCATCCTTAATATTTAAGGGTGGAGATATACATATAAATGCCGACGATAAGATTCGTATCAATAATAAAGAGATTGTCACTTTCGAAAGCAACAATGATATCGATCTTACCAATCGGAATAATATCATCCTTGGCAAAAATAAAGCGATAATAGGTATAACCGGAAATAATATTCCCCACTCTCTCCTAAAGATAGGAGACGGCAACTCCGCAAAAAGGCTAAGAGACCTGAAAGTAGGAGATGATATCTCGAAGCTTACCCTTCTGTTCCCATCTTCGATCACACCTCAGAACGGAGTAAATGGGCGTTACGATATCAAGGGCAGCAACGGGTACGATATCGGATTTTTTACCGATACCTCCAACGACAGGCATTATATCTATCTGACAGATTCCACCAATACTCAGGTATACAGCATATACGACAACTACCAGGGATGGGAAACTACCGAAATAGACTTGAAAACAAGTGGTATAGATTTTGGAACTATTACCTCTATCGAAGCCATAGAAGTGAACACAATGCCCGAGATACTAGATACAACTCTGGTAAAAGACGCCTTCGAGCAGATAGAAGCAGGAAGCTCAGATATACATCTTTCCTTACATTCTGCGGACAGACCTACTGTAGAGACTTCGGAGCAGAAGGAAGAAGTCGCCTACCTGAGCGACCTGAAAATACTGGATATAGGTGTGGTTCTCCAAGCAGGATGGAACAATGATCTGTACATAAAAGCGAATGGTGAGGTCTGGGCAAGGATGAACGGACAAATCCTGAATGCAAATGATTATCCCGAATTAAGAAACTTAACAGGAGCAACTCAGGAATACGTAAATCCTACGATGACTGCCAATAATACACCATCACCTTACCTGTCATCATCCTCATCCCAATACAGTGCTACATACGCCCCATGGTGCGCATTCAACAGGCAAAGCGGCAGATGGTTTGCTACCGCATCGGGGACTTTTCCCTCTCCCAGTTATACAGGAGAACAGTGGCTACAACTCTATTTCGGAGGTGAAGAAACTGCCATCGATAAATACATATTCAGAAGCCGTGCAGCAAATCAAACCATGCCCAATACATGGACACTCCAAGGTTCTAATGACGGTTCTGCTTGGGATATCATCGACACCCGCACCGACTACACGCCCGACAAATGGGGTGGCGCATACAGCGATGTAGTACTGCCCCTCGCCAACAGAGTTGTATATAAATATTATCGGGTAGTAATAACAAAAACAAACTCAGGGGCTACATTCAGCGATATAGGCGAATTGTTATTCCTTGGCGACTTATACAAATTACAGGATCTGGGAACAAACGCTATTGGTCAATACAGCTATATGAGAATAAAATAACTGAATATCAGAAAGATATCTTTTTTTCTTATAACCAAATTTCATCTATTATAAATTATGCAAATTACAACAGACGAAAAATCCGCAAAAATAACATACGGTAAAGAAACATTTACCCACCCATTGAACACAATCTCTTATGCAATTCATGAAGATTCGGAAGGTGTAACCCTGTTTCGCAACAATGAACCCATAGGCACTAGCCCGATCAGTAAAGTAAATGTCAATAACGAAGTCCTTACCAAAGACAATCTTGAAAGCCTCCTCAGCAATCTTTTTGCATCGAGAAGCAACTCCGGAGGAGGCAGTACAACACAAGTACAGACCGATTATCTGGAAGAAAACTTGAGTAGCATGGCTTACCTCAAAAACCGCCCTGTATCGAAAATTACCGAAGGACAAAGCTTTCCCCAACCACTGATTACGGGACATATCTGTGAGGAATACGACGATCAGGGTAAGATCAAATACACATATTCGTGGGATGGATTTGTGTGGATAAAGACCGGAGCCAACTATAACCTCATCTTCGACAGATACGAGTCTAGTTACGATTATACCCGCCTAAGGTTCATTTGTCAAAACAACAGGTAAAACCTATTATTGCCTTATTGAAAACGATACACTAGGAGAAGGTACTTATCTATCGGTAAGTAATATAGAAAGAATTACAAACGAATATAAGGTAGACTATCTGCAATATTACTTGGATCAAAATAAAGAGAGTATTATTCTGGATGATATCAATATAGGCTCATATCAATTTTCGAAAGACTGGAGAAACCAAAATCCTGTAATATTAGATAAACTGGAAATAAAAAACTGTAAAAATTTCCACTATATATATACCAGCGATTTGCGCATCAGGCAAGTTGTTGTTGAAAATATGACAGGTGGCAGCAAAGATGGCGGTTTTCTTGGTGGAGACATGCATTTAGGAGGTAATAATGTTTTTGTTCGGAATAACGAGAAACTAGGTTCGATAGGACTTACTATATATAACGAGGATGGAATTTATACCACCGATAAGACAATGGAGGTATCAGGTAATGTATTCCTGGATTCATCTGCCCAAATTCAAATACACGGAGATACCCAAAATAGCAGCGAATATAAGCTAACTTGTACAAACAACAGCAAATGCAAGAATATAGATTTTTATTACCTGAATGAGATTAAGGAACTGAATATCGATTTCGACGCTGATAGTCTCCAATCCTTGCGTATAAGCAGTTGTACCATTACAGAACAAGCCTTACAAAATGTGGTAGATGCCTTGGCTACACCCACTTTTTCCAATCAGGTAACACTGTGGTATGACAATAGTCAGCCGGCACTCAACCAAGCCCAACTAGATGCTCTGGCTGCAAATAACATCAATGTGCAATCATCGTAAACGCAGGCTCGAACAACTATAAAAGAATATTCAAGCAATTACCCCAATAGTCAGATATGTCCATTGGGGTAATTCGTATCGAGAAGAAAATATATTAAATATATTAATAGTATTTTATACTAATACTACTAACATTATCATGCCAGTTTTTCCATGACAAGAAACCTACCTGAAAGTGTATATCTTTAAAATAACGCAACTTCTTACTTGGGTTATCGCGCGTTAATTCAAAACTTCTGTTTTGTTCTGTATAGCTGCATCCTCTCCAAATAGTTACAACACATTTATTATTGTATGTATTTCTAAAATCGCAAAACAAATCCATTGAATCAATACTATCATCCCATGGACCTCTCAATATTCTATCTGGACTAATCCACTGACAAAACGTAATACTATTTGTAACATCAATATATGCCCCTTTATAGTCTTTATGTTCCCAGAATCGAAAGCGTGTAGAATTCGAAGCCCTCATTTCATTATCATCTGTTGTCGGTTGTAGATTTTTGGCATTACACATAGCATCATAACTATTATAATATTCAATATCTCCATCAACAGTTTCATAAATGGCTACTTCAGGATTATTCACTAACTTTTCGTAGATAGCGCCAACCTCTTTGTTATGAAATGTCAAAACAGAATCTTCGGACACCTCATAAGTAGACGAATATTTCACCCCTTCATAAGTAAAAGCGAGAGTCTCATAACCTGTTTCAGCTTTTTTTGAATCAAGGTCATCATCATTACTACATGCATAAAATAAAAGAGGAATAATAGTTAAAACTAATAAAAGTTTTGTTTTCATAATTGTGCTTGTTTAGGTTAAAAAATAAGTTGTTGGTTAAGTTCGAACGACACCTTCTTCTGTGAATAATTGTTAACAATTGCAATATAAATAAATTTATTTATTATAAAAAAAGTTATTATATATTTTTCATGCTCATAGATAAATAGTTTCAAAACAATAAAAATATAGATACAACCGAATAAAACGATATTCTCTCGATAGACTACTTTTCATATACCCAAATAATCATATTCTATTTATTTTTTTATCTATAGTATGTATTAACCAATTAGAATATACAGTTATGAAAATTACAACCACAGATCTTACTGCCAGAATCGAATCAGGCGACAGTACATTTACTCATCCGATAAATACGATTTCGTATGTTATCACTAAACAGTTTGACGGAGTTACACTCTTCAGGGGAAACCATGAAATCGGCTCCAGCACCTTTAGCCAGACAGTGGTCAATGGAGAGACTCTGACTGCGGAGAATGCAGACTCTTTATTATCCAGCCTGTTTGTGTGCTGTAATGGAGGAGGTAGCAGCGATCGGGTACAGACAGATTATCTGGAAGAAAACGTTATGAATCCGGCATATCTTCGTAACCGTCCTATTTCCAGCATACAGGAAGGGGAAGAACTGCCTCTGACCACTATTCCGGGACATGTATGCAAGGAGTATGACTCACAAAACAAACTGAAGTTTGTCTATGAATGGGACGGATTTGTCTGGATAAAAACAGGCGCTAATTATAACCTGATTTTTGATGAGGCATCCGGAGGATATACATCAGGTAAAGAGATAGATGCTTATAGAAAGAACATCGGTAAAACTTATTACTTCCGATTAGAGGCAGATTCCATTTATCCTAGAACTGACCAATATATACAAGCCTCTTATATCCAAAAGCTAACTGATGAATATAAACTAGGCCAGATAGAACTTAGTATTGAAGAAAACCAAGATACAATTTTTTTCGATAATTTTGATGTGGGGCAATTCTCGATAAAAAAGAGTGGTGCTATATATAGAGAGGTTAGCATTGGAGACCTCACCATAAAAAACGGAAAATGCGGGGATATAAGTATTTATGAGATAGACACTCAAAAAATTCGAATAGAAAATTTACAACCATATATAACTAATTATATAGATCCCGCAGTTAGATATACAGGTATGTATCTATATGGCTATGACATATCTGTTGTTAATAACAAATTTTGCAGTGAAATATACGTCAAAGCTCCCAACTGGAAAGAAGATAGTAGTAGCCAAACCTGTAAAATATACCTAGAGGATAATAAATCAGCAGAAAGAGAATCAGGTATATTTATAGAAAATGAGAGAGATACTGTTTTGAACTACGACATATCTATTATCAACAATCAGGATTTTAAACATTTAAGCATAAAAAAATGCAAGACTATTAATAACTTAAATATAAACTTTAATTCGAGATTACAAGAGATTAACTCCAATTTATCCTCTTTCTCCGACAAAGCCCTGCAAAATCTAGTATATGCTTTAACCTCGATACAGTTTGACAATGCTGTAAAATTCATTTATAAATCGAGCCAGCCGGCACTAAGTCAAGCACAACTCGACGCGCTAGCCGCCAACAATATCAATGTAGAAATATCATAATATTTTTCCGAAACTTATGGAAAGAAGCCCTCTTACAGGGCTTCTTTTACTCAGTATTCTATAGATGAATATATCCCATATTTTTATCTATACTATATATTAACCAATTAGAATATACAGTTATGAAAATTACGACCACAGACCTTACTGCCAGAATAGAATCGGGCGACAGTACATTTACCCATCCGATAAATACAATTTCGTATGTTATCACCAAACAATTTGACGGAGTTACACTCTTCAAGGGAAACCATGAAATCGGCTCTAGCACCTTTAGCCAGACAGTAGTCAATGGAAAGATTTTGACTGCCGAGAATGCAGACTCTTTATTATCCAGCCTGTTCACGTGCTGCAATGGAGGAGGTAGCAGCGATCGGGTACAGACAGATTATCTGGAAGAAGATACTGCCAATCCCGCCTATCTAAAAAATCGCCCTATCTCCAAGATACAAGAAGGAGAAGAACTGCCACAGACCACTATTCCGGGACATGTATGTATGGTATATGATGCAGAAAACAAACTGAAATTTGTATATGAATGGGATGGTTTTGTTTGGATAAAGACCGGTGCTGATTACAACCTGATCTTTGACGATACATTTGGAGTATCAGAGACCTATGAAAGATTCGGAACTTATGCAAAAAAATTCGGAATAACTTACTATTACTATGTAGACCCGGACTCCATTCATCATGACGAATATGCAACCATACGAACATCCAATATACATAAACTCACTGATGAATATAAGCTATCTACAATACTGTTTCTCGCACAAAAGCATTATGGCACAATTCTTCTTGACAACTTTGATACGAGACATTTTTCTATATCAAGACATGGCTATATGGATAGGGATGCGAGTGTTGAAAACCTGATTTTAAAAGATGGTAAATGCGGATCTGTAAACGTCTCAAGGCTAAATACAAAACAAATACGAATAGAAAATCTACAACCACACATAGAAGCTGGTGGAGAATATGCAACTATCCACACTGCTATAAATCTGGAAGGTTATGATATGTCCGTTATCAACAACAAAGCTTGCGACAATATACACATTCGTACTCCACACGGAGAAGAATATATCAAAGAAACGTGTAAAATACATATAGAAGGTAATACATCAGCAGAAAAAGAAGCAGGCATATCAATTACAAATGAAAATAATGTTGACTTGGATTATGATATATCTGTTATTGATAATCTCGACTTTAAGTATTTTGGTATAAGTGGATGTAAAACCATCAACAATCTGAATATCAATCTTCAGCCTACACTATTAGAAGTTACTTCATATTCATGTTCTTTCTCGGCAAAAGCTTTACAAAATTTGGTGGATGCTCTGACCTCTACAGAATTCACCAATATGGTCAAATTCTTTTACAGTAGAAGCCAACCGGCACTCACCCAAACCCAACTCGAAGCACTAGCTGCCAATAACATTAATGTGCAGGTATTGTAATAATCAGCTATATAACATAAAAAGAAGCTCTAACAGGGCTTCTTTTTTTCATATCAATACAGACAAAGCCGGAAAACAAGCCTGATATTTTTATCTATATAATGTATTAATTAATAAACATAAAATTATGCAAATTACAACTACAGACCTTTACGCAAGAATCAAGTACGGTAAAGATAGCTTCACACACCCGTTAAACACAATATCGTATGTCATCAACGACAGCTACGATGGCGTAACCCTTTTTCGCAACAATGAAGCTATCGGAACAGGACCATTCGGAGAAGTGTCTGTCAATGGAGAAACATTAAACGCGGCCAATGCCGAATCACTTCTAAGTCAATTATTCGGCTGTTGCAGCGGTGGAGGTACAGGCACACAGGTACAAACCGATTATCTGGAAGAGAATACTGCCAGCCCTGCTTATCTGAAAAATCGTCCGGTATCTAAAATACAGGAAGGGGACAACTTCCCTCAAGCTATTGTTCCGGGACATGTATGTATAGTATATGACGCACAGAATAATCAGAAATTCGTATACGAATGGGATGGATTCATCTGGACTATGACTGGTGCAGACTATAACCTTGTATTCGATTCCACAGATACAAACAGCGATTACGAAAGTTTAGGTTACTTCACAAAAAGAGCCGGAAAAACATATTATACCTATATCGACCCCAATACAGATAATAAAGAATTTTCTATCACGGCTACTCAAGTACATAAAATAACTAACGAGTATAAAGTCAATTCATTAAATCTCAATATTGATAAAGACTATGACACTCTTAGTTTTGATGGTTTAAATATAGGTACATATTATATAAGCAAACTATCAAGTGACTCAACTTCACCTTCTATTAACAAATTAGAAATAAAGAACGGAATAAACCTGAACTATCTCTATGCTTACGAATACTTTATCAAAGAAGTCGTTATAGAAAATATGCAAGCCAACAATGATCATGGAAGCACGATAGGCTCCAATATAAATATCAAATCCGATAACATAACTCTTCTCAATAACGATTTTCTGGGAACCATAAGTTTCGACCTGCATTATATGACAAGTACTTCTCCTTCCCGAAAAATAAATATATCGGGAAATACTTTTGATCCTATGCATGGCCATGTCAGTATGTATTCCGACGATGTAGAATATGAGTATGAGGTTACCATAATGAACAATGAAAAACTGAGATACGTCGACATCTCATCATTTAATCTGATAAAGACTCTTAATATCAATTTAGATCCTAGTAGTTTGGAACATTTCAATCTGTCAAGTTGTACTTTATCTACAGAGGCTTTACAAAATGTGGTAACAGCTTTGACTGTCACACCTTTTAGTAATACAGTGGAGTTCTCTTATTACGGATCTTCTCCGGCACTAAGCCAAGCACAACTAGATGCTCTGGCAGCTAATAATGTGAATGTCCAAATTTGATAAAAAATCTACACACTCTTTTAAAAGAAGCCTTATAATAAGGCTTCTTTTTTACTAAAAAACATTCAAGAATGCTCATAATTTTATCTATATAATGTATCAACCATTAAAAATAAAGTTATGCAAATTACAACTACAGATCTTACAGCCAAAATCGAGTATGGCAACGATACTTTTGCGCACCCTTTGAATACTGTGTCGTATGTAATTAACAAAGAGTTTGACGGAATCACATTATTCAGAAGTAACGAAGCCATCGGTTCCAGCCCATTCGACCAGACAACTGTTAACGGACAAACGCTAACCGCTCAGAATGCAGATGCACTATTAGCCAGCTTGTTCGGATGTTGCAGCGGAGGAGGAAGCGGTAGCCAGGTACAAACCAACTATCTGGAAGAAAATGCAACCAGCCCCGCCTATCTGCAAAACCGCCCATTATCTAAAATACAAACCGGGGAAGACTTCCCTCAGCCTGTTGTTTCAGGACATGTATGCGAAATATACGACACACAAGGTAATCTGAAATTCGTATACGAATGGGATGGATTCATCTGGATAATGACTGCTGCAGATTACAATCTTATCTTCGATGCTTACGTAAACAATAATTATGACAGCCTACCCAACTTCAAAAAGAAAATAGATAATACTTACTATTTTTACATAAAACCAGGAGAGGAATTCGCGTCAACTATCTATACAGAAAACTTTCACAAGATATCAGGAGAATATCCTATCAATTCTATAAACTATGAAGTAACAAAGGACTATGACTCTCTGTCTTTTGAAGACATCAATGTCAGATATTTTACTTTAAGCAGGAACTATAATCTATCTCCAGTTACAATCAATAAGTTTGAAATTAAGGACTCAATTTGTCCTGATATACATGTATCTTCTCCGGAAACAACTAAAATTAAAGATTTTCATGTAGAAGGCCTAAGAACTGAAAGCGAAGACACGAGTGGACATGTATATGCATATGCAAGCAATAGTGTAACACTTATCAATAACAGATCGGGACAAAGAGGCTACTATGCCAATTTGACTCAACCCGAAGGCTCTTCTGTACAACCATCAGTAGTCCGCTTCGAGAACAACAAGTTCCTTGATATGTTCGGGCATTTGAATATTAATGGAGGTGAGATGTTGGTTACAGAATGCGATGCTACTATCCTTAATAATGAACAAGCACTTGGATTAAGTATTGATAATCTTAATCAGTTGAAAAGCCTGAATATTAACTTTGATCCTGATTTTCAATATCTTTCTATATACTCATCTGTTTTATCTACTCAGGCTTTAGACAGTCTCATAACTGCACTGACAACCACAACATTCAACCAAACAGTACAGTTTTCGTATGGAAATAGCCAACCGGCATTAAGCCAAGCACAACTTGACGCTCTGGCAGCCAATAATGTCGATGTACAAGTATCATAAAATTTCTCAGAACATATTTATTTAAGAGAAAAGCCTTATAGTCTTCTATAAGGCTTTTGACATAATTCAGCAACTTTTTTATCTATACTATATAAGGAATAACGAGAAAAGTAACACTCTTAACAAAATTAATTATGACATACACAGACCATTTTCTACTAGGGCTGCACGACTTCTTCCAATGGTGTCGCTGGCTTCTACTACTAGCAAGCATACTAACCATAGCCGACTTATATTTCGGAATAAAAGCTGCACGGTATAGACACGAAGTCGTAAGGCGTTCACGTGCCCTGAAACGAACCATGAACAAGATATGCAGCTATCTCGTATGGATTGTTGTTGCCTATACCTTTGGCGAATCTTTCGGAAAACCGTTTGGCATTGATCTTCTCCCCCTCATCATCCTGCTTATCATCTATGGAGTAGAACTCGAAAGCATTTTTTCGAACTACTTCGAAGCCAAAGGAATGAAAATCAAAATTAACATTTTCAAGCTGTTTAGTAACAAAACAGACATAATCGAAATAGAAGAAAACGATGAAACTGACAGATAACTTCACACTCAATGAGTTTATATCTTCGCCTACAGCACAGCGGCTAGGTATAGACAATACACCTCAGCCCGAACATATTGCGCAACTACAGAAATTGTGCGTAAGGTTATTGCAGCCATTGCGAACTTTATACAACGAACCATTCCATATCAATAGTGGATACCGTTCGCCTTTGCTTAACAAAGCTGTAGGAGGTGTACCGACATCGCAACATGCCAAAGGGCAAGCTGCCGATGTGCGTGTCAAAAATCCACGTAATCTGCTGACCGAATTGCTTAAATCGAGGCTCGATTTCGACCAGGCAATTCTCTACCCTACCTTTTTACATATTTCTTACAATGCGGCGAATAATCGTCGCCAAGTACTTTATGCGAAAGGAGTAAAACCATGAGAAAATATATTCTAACCACATTGTTTATTCTGATGGTTTTATTGCTATTATTCAGCTGTAAAACCCGCACAATACACGTACCCATAGAAAGTGTCAGGGTAGAATATCGCGACAAGTGGCTTCGCGACTCAGTCTACCTACACGATTCTATCCTGATAAAAATGCAGGGAGACACCGTATGGCTCGAAAAATACAAATATTTGTATCGCGACAAATTGGTAAGAGATTCTGTATTCATTACAGATACTATACAGGTCGCCTATCCCGTAAAAGGAGATACAGAATACATCAACCGCCTTTACTGGTGGCAATATCTGCTAATGGTACTGGGCGCAGCCTGTACGGGTATCATTGTATTTAAGATATATTCATACATCAAGAAACACTTTTAGTGTAATTTTTCACAATACCAATCATAAGAACGTTTTGTCGGGAGACAAGACGTTTTTTTATTTTTTATCAAAAAACTCAAACAAGGATATCATTTTATAAAATATATTATTATATTTGTGTAAACGAATGAATAGAACACATCACCTTAAAAAAGAAGTTATACCAGCTAATAATACATATAAATAGAAAAACTATATATTCCGGATTATATAAGTATCTCAACTAATTAATTATTTAAAATTTTTAAACCTTACTCTATGATGAAAACTGTAGTTTTTACCGGGAATAACCATTATCCGGTAAGTCTCCGAAACCATGTGGAGGTGTTTGTAGACTCTCCTCTCAACATTCGGCCGGCGCCGACACAAAAGTCACAGTATATCAACTATATAGTAGCAAACAATTTAGTTATCGTGAACATGATAACTAACAATCCTCTTACTATATAATAGATATAAGTTGTGAACATTATTTGTTAATATACATTTATACTTACTTATCCTCATACGAGGTTGCCTCTGGCGAGAGGCAACCTTTTACCCAAATGTATAGAAAAACCACAGCTTTATATAAAAAAGTAATAATATCTTTTATATTCCAAGATATATTTATACATTTGAAAAATATGCATTTAACAATGTGTAAGGTACTTAATTCAAGAAATATTATAGTCACAACCAACAGTTCTTTACTAATCTTTTCATCTATACTATACATTACAATCTAATATTTGTCGGTCATGATAATAATCCAAAGATTTACATAATCTGGATATTAAAATATGACAACAAATATTATTCAAAACAAGAGAATATTTTCGTTACCTTTATTAGCCTCCCTTACAGGAGGGAGACTAATAAAACCTCTAAAAAAAACGCATCGTTAAAATGATTGGCTAACCACCAAATCAGCAACCGGAAAATCATCTGTACAATGAGGAAAACTTTACCACTCTTTTATCCGTATATTCTTGTCAGCATACACTATTGCACAAGATATACAACTTCGGCTCACTCCTGAACCAATAAACCCTCTCATTACACAAGACTCTATACTCTTATTACATAAAGTATATTGAATCCACCAATTATTAATTTAAAGGACTTTACACTATGAAAAAAATCTCATTTTTAATACTAGTTGCTATTTTAGCATTCTGGAGTTGCAGCCAGGAAGACTTATCCGATGACGCTACTACTCTACGAACCACTAACGAAGAAGGGCTGCCTCATTTCGAAGGAGTAGAAAAAGAAATTATGCTTTGGGGAAGCAAAGCATGGGTACTCGACACCGGAGACAAATACATCTTCCAAGGGGATATCATTCTCGATAAAGCCGAGATAGATGCAGAAAATGCTGCCCCATCGACCCGTGCCGCAGTAGTAAACGACAGAAAATGGCCTTACGCTGCTGTATATTACACATACAATAACCTCTCCAATCAACAAAAAACATGGGTATTTGAAGCAATGCAAAGAATAAGCTCTGTTACACCGGTTTCTTTCATATACCGGCAATGGAATCAACGCGATTACATCGAGTTTATATCAAACGGAGATTTAGGTTATAGCCATTCCAACTACATCGGGTACAAAGGAGGGAAACAAATCATCGGTATCTCCAACGGAGCAGGTATAGGAAGTTCGATACACGAAATCGGTCATGCACTGGGCTTGTTTCACGAACAATCCCGCGCCGACAGAGATCAACACTTGATTATAGACTGGAGCCGTATCGACGACCCACATCAGTACCGGACATATGTAGAACGCGGAGAATCGGGCTACGACCTCGGAGCTTTTGATTATGGATCTATCATGCTCTATTCAAGCAGAAAGATCAACGGAGGATATGATATGGTCAGAAGAGACAATTTACAACCTATCCAGGCTCAAAACTTTAACCTATCGGCAGGCGATATACAAGCCATCAGAGATAAGTACCGGGAACACGTAGTAATAGAACATGTTTCGACAACACGGGACCGGATGACATTCCGAGTACAACATATGCCACAAGGGGCAACTATACAATGGACAGCCGTTAACAATGCCACTCTAATGTCGGGACAAGGAACATCAACGGCAACATTTTCGTACCGGGGTGGTGAGGTGAAAGTAAAGGCTGTAGTAACTTATAAAGGCAGAACACGTACAATGGAAAGCTCAGAATGGGCAGGAGCTCTACCCAATTTACCTAATTTACAATTCACAAATATAGATCTGGGGCAAAATATATTGTATTATGATCAGTCAATGACTTTATCCATTACCGGAGGCGATTCGGAAGCTGGAAAACAAAATGTTTCTGAATACAGATGGTATCTCGGCTCTTGGTCCAATTATGTTGAATATATCAGCGAATATCCACTCAAAGGCTCCACTATATATGTAAAAGTTCCAGCCGGAGCACCCAATTACGAATATATAATGGTTTCGCCGGTAAATGAATACGGGGAAGGTACTGGAGTTATACAGGGATTCTCTATGGTGTACTACTGATAAATTATTTTAGGAATATTATCCCTTATAGAGAAAGAGGCAGGACTTCAGTCCTGCCTCTTTTGTAAACCGGACTTGACAACAAACGAATCATACTTTTAAGTCCGGAAAACAAATAACATATAGCCACCTAAATATTTGAATATTTAACATTTACAGTATAAAAAAACGTATATAACAAGACAAATATAATAAAATATTTTATTATATTTACATAGAGAAATAGAAAAAAGTAGTTAGGCTGATTAGTTTATTACGTTAAGAGTAGTGTGTTAGATACTCAATGACAACATGAGAAGGAGAGAGGGTTCTATTTGAAAAGGAAATGGCTCTAATATCAGAGCCATTTCCTTTGTACCGGTCACCGTCCTTCAACTCCATCTCCTACTCTCTTCCCAACCAATATGTTGTAAAACACATAGATAAGTATTATAAAATGTTGCTCGGAATTGTTGTATCTATATACAATAATTCATCTAATCATTTTATATATTATGAATTTACAAAAGCCGCCCCCCCACAAATTATTTCTGATTCATGCCACAGTCCAACCATAATTATATCTATTCCATAAAAAACAGAATCAGTGACAAACCTTTTAAAATTTATTTGTATGAAAAAATTACTATTTGTATTTATCTTATTGTTTACCATATCGGTAGCAAACAATTCGTTAACAGCACAGTCGGGTTACGAGATCGTTGATCTCGATATCGGCGAAATCCGTTTAGGAGAAACATTCGAAATATCATTGGCATATAATGAGTCGGTAGGCGGAATGGCTGCATCGTTCGAAGTAGTAAGCCAGACACCGGGTAGAGTAGCAATACTACGCTTCGTACACGATCCTACCGGTTCGTACGCCTCATCTTATGACCTGATAGGCGCAGTAGTGGTCAACCGCAAAGGGCAACAGCCTGCACAAAGAGTATATTACATTTATGCCTATGTAATCCGTTAAGTATATCCCATATGCTAACCATCCTACCAAAAAAGCAGCCTCATCAGAAGCTGCTTTTTTGGTTATCATTTGAGGTATATCAGTAAATCCTTTTCTGCTTGAAAGTCTGCACCACGTTTCCGGCAGCATCATAAGCATTTATATCTAACATCAGCTCTTTCTTTTCTTCATCGTACACATAATGCACATACTTCAACCGCAGAACACCGCCATTCCATATATCATAGAACGAACAACCGGCCTCTCTTCCCTGCCAGTCATATTCGTACTCTGCCACAGGATAATCCCTGTCATCATTGCCACACCAACTACTGCGGACGATCTGATCCCATTTTTCGTTGTCGACAAACTCGACCTTGCTTTTCGTTTCAGAAATAAGGCTGTCTCCTACTATAAAATATCGACTGGTAGTATATGTCGATGTATTACCACTATACTCATAACCAGAATTAACAATCTTGGCATTCTCCAGATAAATAAATTCGGTGCTACCTGTTATTCTGCCCAGTGAATCGAACTGAGCTTCGTATTCTGACAAAATCCGCTTTCTGTCTTTCAGCAACTGGGAACTTTCCTTTTTATTATGGGCAAACGAATCATCCAGATAAACCTCTTCACATTGCAAAAAATCGTCTTCATTGTCCGACCAACCTTTCTGATACGTGTCATAAGTCCGTGTATTGCCACTATACTCATAGTTTTGGTTCTTTACGGTCAGCACATCTCCCGTATAAGCTGCATAAAAATTTAGCCGTCCCTGCTCATCATACCCGAACAGAGTTTTATTTTCTACCTTACCTTCACTACCTTCCTGTTCGGAATAAGTCACAATAGATTTTACCTTTTTCCAGTCCACTGGCTCTGTATTTTCCGGTTCATCCGCATGCAGTGTAGTTATGAATAAAAAAGTACTTAATACAAAAAAAATAGTTGTTTTTGTTTTCATTTTCATATACGTAATAAAGAGTGTGTATACCACCGCTTATTTATAATATTTTTATTAGGCTTCTTCCCTACACCCCCAATAAACTCTTTTTTGATCATATAACTAACAAAGATAGTCAATAATAAACTAACGAATTTCTAGTTTTTCTTTCTTCTATGTTATCATATACAACAAATGAATCAAAAGTAACTTCTTTTTTTTCAGCATCGTATATATAGTTTGCTCTTTTATAAGGATAGCCCAAATATTCTATCTCCAATCCTTTTAAGTCATACTTCGTAACAGAAATAATATCAGGCTCTTTATTGGGAAAATTCTGTGTTGTCACATGAGTTACAGTTTTTCCCCATGCCTCTTTCTCCTCCGTAAAAATATGTTTCTCTATTTTCCAGCCACTCCAAGTCCCACCTAAACTTTTCATCCAGTACGAATGTCTATTTTCAGTATATTCATGATAGTAAGTCTGACTCTCCAATATCGAATCCCCCCTATAAACATCCTTCCCGATTAATCTATTTTGCGAATCATATGCCATTACCTCTTGAACAGTTTTAAAATCTTTTCCATTATAAACCTCAACCAATATAAGATTCCCCCTTTTATCATATTTCCTTATAGTGGAAGTCCGCCCTGAACCGATCTCCACACCAGAAGACAAAAATGTATATGTATAAGTTTCTTTATCACCTTCGTAAGTATAATCTAAGAGACGTTTCAACTGACCATTCTCATAGTATTTTTCTTCACACAGCTTCCCTTGCGAGTTATATTCATATTCCTGACGTATATATTCTACCTGCTCGCCTTTTTCATTTTCTACGTATTGAATATGGCTTTTAATTTTAGCCTTTTTCCAATCGATAGTATTACCTCCACTTTCCGAAATATCATCATCACAAGCAACAAACAATGGTATAATTAACAATATTAACCAAAAACTCCTCATTATTTTTTCTAAAAATTAAACTAACACAAAAGAAAAAAGTAAACTTAGTTTATATTCTGATATTGCGATCTACAATCTTTATTACATTGTAGAGTTCCACCACATCATCCAGATTGAGTGCAAAATTTTCGAAAAGCGGATTCAACGGATGACAGACTATTTCGCCCGTTTCCACATCATGCTCTATGATCTGCTTTACAGTAACC
Source organism: Dysgonomonas sp. (assembly GCA_032477055.1). GTDB lineage: Bacteria > Bacteroidota > Bacteroidia > Bacteroidales > Dysgonomonadaceae > Dysgonomonas_A. The sequence continues at coordinate 112,458 of JAWDXP010000005.1, forward strand.
CCCTCGGTACGATGCACTATCACAAAAAACCAATCCTTTATATGCAGTTTGTTTTTCCAAAGCTCACGCCTCACCTCACGGCACAATATCTTATCTTTATCAAAGATAGAGTGGCGCGAACCATCGTCCATACTGTCTCCATTTACCTCAAACACACGATAATTGCCATGATAGAATTTATCAACAATCACCGGAACAGTAGGCAAAGACTCTATATACCCAAAATCGCCATACCCCTGCGGGTATCCTGCCTGAGCAGATACCGGAACTAACGGAACCTGAATAAACTCGGCCCCCGATACAGGTACCGCTTCACTAGCGAGCATAGCCCCCTCTCCTGTAGCAATCCATGCATAATTCAATTTATCATGTAAGGCTGCCAAACGTGTCATAAATCTGGTAGGTATAGGCTTCTTGCCATTCATCAATTGAGAGAAAGAAGATTTATTGGCATATCCTAACAAATTTCCTATTCCTTCCTGATTGTCGGCTACCCCTTGTCCTATCAGCCATTTTACGACTGTCCTGATTCTCTCTAAATCGCCCATAGTAAACTTTTCACATATTTTAACCACACAAAGTTTACCTCGAACTTTGCAAATAGGTAAACTTTGTTTATATTTGTATTGTAATTATACATCAGATTACAAATTTAGTAAACAAATATTGTAAACCAACACTTTATTGAAAAAATGAATGATAAATGAACCCTTTTTCCACTCTGATTCATCGCAAATGGGACTCCCGGCGAAGAATAATAAGTTTACCGTAAATATATACCTAAACTAAACCGGAGGACAAAACAATGGCAGCACTTAAAATTCACTGTTTCTTAAACGAAAACCAAATGGCATCACTCACCGATTATGTAAGCAAGCGTTTGTTTGCTTCACCAAAGAATGAAGTAGAAGACATCGACACCTGCTTCGATACGATGGCTATCCGCCTTTGTGTAGATTTCAATATAGGATTTGACTGCATTGAACTAAAGCAAGCCGAAATCCTCGACGACTGCTGGAATGTAATAGATGCCGATAGTGCCGTACTACGCTCACGCCTCAGGGCTATCCTCAACGATTATAATTATACCGAAGACCAACTGCTGGATAGCAGCCGTAATCTTCGCAACGAACAAATGTACAGCTTTTCTTAACAGATTTATTATGAGGAAACAAACATATATGTTTATGAAGGAATTATGCCAGCTGACACTTCTATTTCTGGCAATCATGTTATTATCGGCAGGCTTCGGAGTACTTAGCAAATGGCTCAAACCTAAGCCATTGCCTGCTATAGACCATACACAATTATATGAGATGCAAAAGTACCATGCATCGCAAGGGAAAAGTAATATTATTTTTTTTGAATAATCACTAAATCAATCATTTATCTGCAAGATCGAAAGGTAAACCCTGTTTACCCTGGTCGAACTATGCTTCAACGATTCATTCACACAATAAAAAACAAGTATTATGAGATTAGGAAATTCGGGAGGAAAGAACAAAGGTAAAAAGTATCTAAAAATCACAGGTAATGAATCTGTTACCTCAGAGAACAAAACAAAATCGGAACGATTTACCCATTGGTTCGGACAAAACTACATCCTTCTCCAGCGCGAACTTATACGAAAAGGTACACATGACGAGGATATGATGAACGAAACATTCTTACGCATATATGACAAAATACTTTTCGGAGGATTGGAAATCGCCGACTACAAAGCCTATTTTCATCGTGCATTCTTTACCAATTATATGCAGAACAAAATGAAAAACAATAAAATAATACAAATGCATGTATCGGATCAGTATGCGGTAGAGGTGCCCGATGAGAATATGGAAATGGCAGAAAGGGAAAACGAAAAGAGACAGCTTTGCAATAATGTACTTGACTTTGTGAAAGAAAAATTTGATATGCCCTCATACAATCTTTTTGTTGCATATCTCAATACCGGACAAAAAAACTATCAGGACGTTGTAGAACAAACACACATCCCTTACGAGACTGTCGCACTCATTATCAGTGGTATCAAAAGAAAAATTAAATCGAACCGCCACTTTATGTCCGTCAGAAAAGCTATGTAGCACGACTCCCTTCTTAATACACAACACTTTACTCAGGCTGCACCGCTAATAACTACCCTTCGATGAGGAGTGCAGCCTCTACCAAGCCTGTGGCTTGCCGATATTTGACATGTTTGCCATACTATGCCCGCGACAACAGGGTTGCGGCATCAGACAATGTATATCGTCAGATATACCAGTGATTAATCATAAAACAATCAGTTCATATATATAATCGGTGTAGCAATGTATAAAAAAGCAAGCCTTTCCCTCCTCGGATAAGCTTGCTTTAATTCCTGACGTATAGCCAAATTAACTGAAATTATTAGTACTGTAAGTTATTTATTATCTGTTGAGGTCGGATAAAGGCATCGCACAACGAACCTTCATTCCCAAAATGGCTTGGCATATCGTGAGGATTATCCTTCTCATAAGAACATTTTCTTAAGATGCCCGGACTTGTAGCATTACACTCATTCTATTTTCAAGAAAAACTCCGGACAATTCTTTAGTACTACTGTATCTTTTCCGGCTTATACACGCTTGATATCCTCTTTGTCCACAATAGGCTCATTACGATCCGGCATTGGATTTTGCCCGGGCAATTTTTGTGGATTTGGTCGAGGTACGTCCGGCGGAGTAGTAGGTATCTGCGGATCCTGCTCTTGCATTTTTATCATTGTTCCCATATACATTCTCATTAATTAATTCTCTATAAGGTTGAAACACTTTCATCCATCATTTAGTTCAGAGCCTTACGGAGCTTAACATATCCTGATTTTAATAAACTATAAAACGAAAAATTATGACAACAATAAACGAAACAGACTACGACAAACGCCAACAGGCAATCCTTTGCCTCGAAATAGCCAAAGAAAACGAACGAAAACGAAAATTAGTTCCTCTCCGCCTTTCGGACAAAGACAACACCATTATTATGATTCCGCCACACCTGAGCGCCCGGCAACGCGAGAAACTGAAGCAAAAAAAACTACAGGAACTTAGCCAGAATAGAATTTCTGAACTAACCGAACTTTCAGACATACAAGCACTTTATTAAGAGTAACAGCCCGATTTCGACAGGAACATATATGCCCAAGAATATTGCACAACGTAAGTTTGAAACAATAGTTTCTAAATATCAATCACCCCCCTCCTTTGTAAACTTCGTGTCCTTTGTGGTTAAATCTTCCTTTTTCACCACAAAGAATGCTAAGAGAAAACGAGAAGTACACAAAGGCTCAATCATACGTAGGGAAACAACAGGGTGTATACTGTTCCTAATATCAAGCCCACACTATATAGCTAAGTGTGGGCTCATCGTACAGTATCATTTTAACAAAATAATATATGCATCATTATTTTTCGCACGACAGTAATGCCCGACACCACGAAAAACTTCTTGCCCTGCGGATGAAACACGGATGGGCAGGATACGGATTATACTGGGCTCTCATCGAAAAACTACGTGAAACAGACGAATACAAATTGTCGAAAAACTATGATCTGATAGCTTTTGACCTGCGAGTCGATAGCACTTTAATAGAAAATATTATCAACGATTTCGGGCTTTTCGTTACAGAAGAAAACTTTTTCTATTCCGAAAGCCTATGCAAACGTATGGCAATGAAAGAATCGAAGAGTGAAAAGGCACGTAAGGCAGCACGCATCCGCTGGGATAAATATAATGTACAGAATAAGAAGAAAAAAATTGACCTGACAGCATTCTCACGATTCGCACCTCCTACATTCGAAGAAGTAAGTAACTATTGCAACGAGAGGCAAAGTGCGGTAAATGCTGCCATGTTCATCGACTTTTATGCTGCAAAAGGATGGATGATCGGAAAAAACAAGATGAAAGACTGGAAAGCAGCCGTACGCACATGGGAAAAGAAAAACAAAGACAACGAACCCGACAATAACAAACCTGCAAGTGACACAAGAATACACCCCGCCTTACAACCGTGAGGCAGAACAGGCAGTACTCGGCGCACTGATACTGGAAGCAGAATCGTATTACGACATCAGCCCGATATTGAACGAAGATATGTTCTATGATGTAGCACATCGAATCATATATTCAGTCATAGACCGGATGAATAAAAAATCCATACCTGTAGATATGCTTACTGTGACCGAAGAGTTGAAGAAAATGGGCAAACTAGAAACGGCAGGAGGACCTTTTTATATGGCAGAACTCACAGCTTTTGTAGCCTCAGCCTCTCATATCGTACAACATACGCTATACATAAAACAGGAATACATGAAGAGAGAATTACTCAGAATTTCGCAGGAATCTGTCCGCAGCATCTTATCAGGATCAGACATTGCCGACGTTCTCAGCTTCTCTTTACTGTCGCTCAATCGTCTCGAAGAAGGCACAACCAACTCCGAGACTCTTCGTCACATCAAGAAATACGCATCATACTCGATAGATGAGGCCGAACAGCGCGTTATTAATTTCCGAAACGGCACAACTAATGGTATTCCCACAGGTTCGCATCAGCTCAACAAGATAACAGGAGGCTGGCAAAACGGAGATCTTATAGTCATTGCTGCACGTCCGGCTATGGGTAAAACCTCTCTGGCACTTACTATCCTCGAAGCCGCAGCACGAAACGGGCATGATGTAGCCATGTTTGCCCTCGAAATGAAAGGCGAAAGGCTGATAGACCGCCTCATCCTCGAAAAGACCGGAATACAGGACTGGAAGTATAAACAAGGCAACCTTACCAATGAGGAACTGGACTTGATAGCAGACACTTCGTCCCAACTCTATCATCTACCGGTGTATATCGACGATGATAGTTGCCAGACCATCTCGCGCATCAAGTCGAAGTGTCGCCTGCTAAAAAAGAAAAGACAATGCAAACTTATCATCATCGATTATCTGCAACTGACCGAGGGTGAGGACAGCAGCCTCAACCGCGAACAGGAGGTAGCACGCATCTCACGTGAAGCGAAGAAGATGGCAAAATCGCTCGATGTTCCGGTCATCATGCTATCACAACTGAACCGTGCTTTAGAGTCGCGTGCAGATAAGCGTCCTCTGCTCTCGGACATTCGCGAATCGGGAGCTATAGAGCAGGATGCCGACATGGTAATGTTTATCCATCGTCCCGAATATTACGCCAAAACGCTCGAGTATCACAATCGGGAAATAGAAAACGGTATAGAGCTTATCATTGCTAAATACCGCGAGGGAGCTACAGGCAGTGTATTCCTTCAACACGACGGATCGGTACGCAATATCAGGGACTGGAGTATATAATTGAAGAATTTAGGAAGATTTTTTTACACAAAATACATATTTCATTTTTCTGAGAGAAATAACCTACAATTTTGAGAATATTTTATCTCTTCTATAATAACATAAACCGGACAAAACTATTTTATTATGATCTTAGGGAATACCAACGGCAACAACCGGGGTAAAAAATATCTAAAGAACAAGAACATTTGCCACAGCAAGTGTTACCCCGACAAAGCAATACATTTTAACACATGGTTCGAGGAGAATATCCGTCCTCTCAAGGTACAACTGTTCAATAAGTATCACCATATTTCGAACGAAGATATTTTTAATGACACCTACCTCCGCATCTATGAACGAATCTATTATACAGGATTTCAAATAGCAGATTACAGGTCATACTTCTGTCGTGCCTTCTACACCAATCATGTACAGGAAATCAGTAAATACAACCGATTTATAGATTTCGAGCCAAACATCAACATTCATGATGAGGATAATTTACCCGAAAAAGAGATCGAACAGCAACACCGCTTGCTCGAAGAAGATATTTTCGACTATGTATATCACAATTTCGACATTCGTGAATACGAGATATTCAAAATGTATATGCGCCTCAAGATACAGGGTAAATATATGAATTACGAGATACTTGCCCGCATTATCAATAATGAAGAATACAAGGTACACAATATACAGGCAATCATCAGCAAGATAAAAAAATCTGTCTCAAAAGAATTCTCGGACAGATGGAGTAAAGTATCGTAAACTATCTTATCATTTTTTATCTATCAAGTATGGAAACATTACAATTCACACATATCATATTACAAGGAGCGATTATTATTCTATCCTTGTATCTGGGGTGGTTCTTCACCGAGACTAAGCATCGTATTGCTGATAAACACTGGTTACTCAACCGTAAGCCTTTCAGTTGCCGTCCTTGCCTGACATTCCATTTCGGATGGATATTATCAGGAGTAGTAGCACTGGTAATCAGTAATCTTGCCTTTTTCATACTGGGAGCGACCTTATCCCTTATCACATGGTTGATATTGGAGATAGAAAACGACTCGATGATAGATGATTAATCACATCTCCCCTTGCAACAGAAACTTAACGATTAATAAAAAAGTATAGACAACATGAGCAACAACGATTTAAAAAACAGAATAGAGACCCTTATCGAGGAGGTGGAAAGCACCCACCGCTACAGCATGAGCCGTATTTACGGACTATACAACGAAGCATACGAAACGAACGAAAAACCGCAATCGTGTGCCAGTTGCCTGATAAGAAAAGTAAAAGAGCTGAAAGTTTGGCTCGATAATTACAAACGTATCGCAACAGTAATGGGTGAAGATTTTCTTGAAGATCAAACAGAAGAAGAGAAAGTAAAATCTGCCCCAAAGAAAAAGCGTAAGAATGGCACTCCGAAAGAATAATACATATCACAAGCTGGTAGCCGGTCAGCCTGCCGGGGCTGATGCTGAATACACTCCCGACAGCCTCTGGGAAAAGGCATTGGAGTACTTTCAGTGGGTAGAATCGAATCCGCTGAAAGAAGAGAAAGCATTTAGCTCGGGAAAACGCATTGCCCTCAATAAGACCCGAGCTATGACCGCTACCGGCTTTTGTATTTTTGCTCATCTTAGCAAAGATTCATTTGACCGATATTCACAAACAGAAGAATATAAAAATGTAGTTTCGAAAATAAAGGATGTAATCTACACACAAAAATTCGAAGCGGCTGCAGCCGGACTACTCGAAACCGGGTTCATAGCGCGCGAACTCGGGTTGAGGGAACAGACCGACATCACGACAAACGGCAAAGAACTGAATGTAGAGGTTGTCGACAAAAAAACCAGAGAACAAATAGAGAACCTGAAAGAAAGATTATCATAATTAAAATGAGGGTGAACATCTTAGGAGTTCACCCTCATTATATACCATAATAATACGCTCTTTAAACAAACCCTTTTACCATCGGGCAATTTGGTTATGTATATAAATACCGCCGTATGTAAACCCGCCACCAAAGCCAATGAGAAATACCTTATCACCTATTTTCAGTTTACCCTCCTTCACACCTTCGTACCAAGCCAAAGGCACAGAAGCAGCAGAAGTATTTCCGTATTTACGGACACTATCGAGACACTTGTCCATCGAAATATTCAGTTCGGCAAACACAGCTTCCAACAAACGATAATTGGCACTGTGAGGGATAAAGTAATCTATCTCGTCCAGTGATACATTATTCACATCGGCAAGCCTTTTCACACCTTTAGCCAATGTCTGTATCGCCCACTTATACACAGTGCGTCCATTCTGATGCACCATCCCGTTGGCATCTATATTCACGCCATTCACTTTTATCGGGCGATATGCAATATAAAGGTCTTTCCCGTAGTTTCCGTCCGTACCGCTTATCGTATCATACAGAAAGTTTTCTTCCGAAGCCTCTACCAATACAGCACCTGCCCCGTCGCCAAACAATATGCAGGTAGCCCTGTCATACAGATCCATCGCTTTCGACAAAGCCTCTGCCCCTATCACCAGCACTTTCTTATGTGTATTGGCAGCAATCAGCCCTTTGGCTAGGATGACACCATTCACAAATCCGGCACATGCACATGATATATCTATAGCACCTGCGTTGGGAATATTCAGACGTGCCTGAACCTGACTCGCCACACTCGGGATGATGTGGTCGGGGGTGCTTGTGGCTACAATAATGAAATCGATATCCGACAGATCCTTATTGTATTTTTCTGCCAAATCCTGAGTAGCTTTCACACACAAGTCGGTAGTAAACTCATCTTCGGCAGCAAAATAGCGCGTCACAATACCTGTTCTTTCACGTATCCACTCGTCAGAAGTCTCTATATATTCTTTAAAAAAATTATTATCTATTTCCCGGGCAGGGTGATAAGCTCCGATAGAAGTAATAGTCGCATTCATTGTATTCTTTGATTCTTTTAGTCATTCATATTGCTTTTATTCCAGTGTCTAAACCCACATGATCCTATATTCAGCATTTTTGTATCATCATCGTTCCCATAGTCTTAGTCATAATATGGCTGAAAATACGGAGATCCCTAATACATTCTCTTCAGCGAAGATTTTGAGAGAGGAAAATCCAATTCCATGTAACCTTTCTCTTTCAGCAAGAGACACATAAGCCGGTCTATAACAACTGCAATAAACCTTTCCAACTCCATTTGCATAACTGCAAATGTTGCAAGATAATTAGCCGATCGCCACCAATATGCAAAAGACTCTTACATTTTTACTCTTTTTAAGAAATTTTCCGAAATTTTCCGATTTATCTTCATGCCCAGATATCCTTATAGCAAGGAATAATAGTGTACAATCATATAGCTACATTCAGGTTTTTATAATTTAATCATAGCCCAAAACATCAGATCCGCTGCTATTTATCAAATCATTAACGATGTCCACAGCCTTACCACAAACATCTTCTATGCTCGCAAATATATTATAAATTACTTACAGTCCAGTAAAATATCATCTATTTATAAAGTTGCCGAAACAACAAAAAAAGCATCATTTTTACAATAAGAAGTCATCTGCAAATGAAAGCATTTATGACTAAAGTTTAGATTATGCACTGCATTCAAGAAAAAATGTCAATATATTAATTAACAATCCATTTTAATCACTTATCAAAGAAAACGAACTAAAAGCACTCACATATCTCAGTTATTTATATACTAACAGATTGATCAGAAGCAAACAACGTTAAATGCCTCACCGCTTTTCGTTAAAACTTAGAATAAAATAAAAAAACTCAAAAAAAAGACACTTAAAATGATTGCTTCTTACAATTTTTTATTTTATTTTTGTTCACATAGAGAGGTTATATATAATATAGCTAAGGGAAAAGTAATAATTGTATATTTTAAGTAATAATTTTCTTACTATAAAAGAGAGAAGTTTCACATATATTTACAGATAGTCTATCTATTTGAATCAGGTATGTTTATCTTGGAGGTAAAGAACAAGTATTTCTTATTAAGAAGAGTCTAAACCTATGGCACAGAAAAATTTATTGAGAAGGCATTCAAAGGAGAGCAGCCAAAATTACGGAGGAGTTTCAGCAACAGGTCGAATTTTATTCACCCTGGGAGTATGTATCATGCTTATTTCGCTGGTTTACATGGTATTCAATCTATCTATGGCAGATGCAATTGTTGATAAATGGTTGATTGCAATGGTATCGGGCATAGGCATTATAACTGCCGGACTTGCTGTTGATTTCATAAACTCTATGAATAAGGGTAAAAATAAAGAGTAGTATTTACTCTTGGCTAGATAAAAGAATACTCCCGTTATAACCCGTATTACGGTAAATTATAACGGAAGTATTCCAAAACAATATGATATGTAGGCAATAAACAAATTTACATTACATAACGTCACATATCCAGCAGCTTAACAGCGTCCACATACTGGCGAATACCCAATGCTACTTTTTTAGCTTCGCGCATAGCAAGCACCACCGTCTGCGGAGTATGTACCACATCACCTCCAGCAAATACCCCCCGGCGTGTAGTCAATCCGTAAGGATGTTCTTTAGTGACAATATAGCCACGTTCATCGACATCTATACCCAACGAAGTAGAAACAATACGGTTAGCCGGCTTTGAGCCTACAGCAAGAAACACCCTGTCTATCGGTTTTATAACCTCTCCTTCGGGAGTCTCGATACGCATTCCGCAAAGCACCTCACGACCATTGCGTACCTCGCCCAATAGTTCCTGAGTCTCGGCATACCACATAAACTGTACACCCTCGTCTACTGCTCCCTGATATTCGGACTGTAATGCAGGAATATCTTCTTCTCCTTTACGATACAAGACCGTTACACTCGAAGCTCCCATACGCAACGCTGTGCGTGCAGTATCCATAGCCACATTACCTGCACCTATAATGGCCACGCGGTCTCCATCGAGCAGAGGAACCAATCCTTTGTCTATCTCTCCACTAACGTAGAGGCTCACCATACGGAGAAAATAGGAAGACTGAGACACTCGATACAAATTAGCTCCCGGTATATCGAGCGAACGTGGTATGGCTGTACCAGAACCGATAAACACCGCATCGAACCCTTCTTCGAAAATAGAGTCCACAGTAATATCGACACCGACCATACAATTGTTGCGGAAAGTAACACCCAAAGCCTCCATCTTCATCGTTTCGCGACGAACAATATCATTTGGCAAGCGATATTCGGGTATACCGAATAACAAAACTCCTCCCGGTTCGCTTTGTCCTTCAAAAACCACGACATTAAAGCCGTCACGTGCCAAGTCTCCGGCTACGGTAAGTCCTGCAGGACCAGAACCGATAACGGCTACTTTACCCCTTGTTTTAGGTTTGAGGCGCTCTTTGGTTAGCTTAAATTCACTATCGAAGTCGGCGATAAAACGTTCGAGCTTACCCACTCGCACCGGATTATTTTTTTTGTTGAGAATACAATGCCCTTCGCACTGTTTTTCGTGAGGGCATACACGCCCGCAAATGGCAGGCAGATTACTTTTTTCGTTCAAGAGCTGCATAGCCGCCCCGATATTCCCTTTGGCGAGTTGTCCTATCCAGCCCGGAATATCATGCTCGATAGGGCATCCCTGCACACAAAGCGGATTCTTACAGTTGAGGCATCTTTTGGCTTCATCTATAGCCTCCTGCAAAGTATATCCTGTATGCAATTCGGTAAGTAACGGTAGCTTTTCTGTCTCTATATTATTGTTCATTTTCAGATAACTTGTTTAGTTGACATTGCAAATATAGATATTTTTGAAATATCAAGTTATCAAAAATATAAATAGCACATTAAGATTTCTTATAAAGTCTGCGGAGATGACTGCGAAAACAGAGCAATCTTTATTACCACATGATAGCTATATGGCTGAAATAGAAATGATATGTACATAAATGATCTTTCAGATATAAAATTTGCTTCACAAGTTTGTCAGATATAATATTGAGGAAATAACTCTCATTTTTAATACATAAAGTTTCAGATTAAGCACGATTAAATTTGATTTGATGAATTTATTTGTATTATTTTACTTTTTCCAAACCAGATTATGCAAATAAGAACAGATTACAAATAAAAACCACAAATCATAGTACTAAGCAAAAAAACAGAATCTTATGCCTATTATTAATTTGAAAATTGCAAGAGGCCGTTCCGAAGAAAAGAAACAGGAACTGGTTTCAGAAATTACAAAAGCCGCAGTCAGAGTATTAAACATTAAACCCGAATGGGTGACTATTCTTATAGATGAGTATGAACATGAAAACTGGGCATCGGACGGAACGCTTCATTCTATAAAATTCGGGAAAGACTGGGACGGTACAGTTGGTGATTTGCCTGATTAGATCACAGGCTTTGAAATCCTTAATCGGAATAAAATGTCAGAGGATGCAAAATGGTCTTTCCCTGAAAACATTTTGCATATGTTAAATAAAAAAGGGTGGAGATTTTCTCCACCCTTCTGAAAGCTATATCCGAAATTTATTCTTCTATCAATATTATATTCATCTTTACCGGCTCTTTAGGTCGGTCTTTTTCTTTATCAGTCTTCACCTTTTGTATCCGGTCCACAACATCCATACCCTCTATCACTTCTCCAAACACAGTGTATTCGCCATCAAGATGAGGTGTACCTCCTTTTTCTCTATATACTTCGCGCTGCTCGGGTGTATATATGATTGTTACCTCTGCGGCCTTTTTCTCGGCTTCGGTATATAATCCCTGACGAAAAGCGGCCAGACCATCCATATCGCCACTGCTGTAATATTCTTTTATTCTTTCTTTGCTCTCGGCTTGCAGTTCATTGTATATATCCTGGCGGGCACGCTCATATTTTGGCTTCTCGAGCCTCTCAAGGTCTTTATCCGAATACTTCTTTCCTGTCACAATAAAAAACTGCGATGACGAAGATGCCTTAGACGGATTGACGTTGTTTCCGGTACGGGCTGCCGACAATGCCCCGCTTTTATGATAAAGCTGAGGAAACTTAAATTCTGCCGGAATGGTATAATCCAACTCCAGAGTATCGCCCTCGCTCACTCGTGTTGTAGGATTACCTCCCTGTATCATAAAGTCTTTAACTACACGGTGAAAAAGCAGGTCTTTATAAAATCCGTCTTTAACCAGTTTCAGAAAATTATCTCTGTGCTGCGGAGTCTCGTTGTACAGTTTCAGCTTGATATTGCCAAAATCTGTTTCTATCATTACAATAGGCTCTTTCTCTTGCGCTTGAATATTACTCATATATGTAAATAGGATAAGGATAAAAAGACATAATTTTCTCATACCGTTGCATTGCGTTAGTTGAAAAACAAAAGTATAGTAATTTATCAGAAAATAAAAAAACTCTAACATGCAGAATTATACATGATAGAGCTTTTTTACATATTTTTGCACTTTTTATTTACCAAACAAACCGCCCAGCATTCCGGCTAGTCCTCCTTTGCCCTCATTACCCGAATCCGAACCGGTCAAAGACTTCACCAGAGATTCGATATTAAAGCCCGGCTCATTACTGTCTTGCACCTTGTTGCTCAACATATTTACAACTGCCGGAACTACAACCCCGGCTATCGTGTTGGCAATACCTGAGCTTAAGCCTACTTTCTGAGTCAATGCAGAAACTACAGAAGACTGTATACTCTGTACCATTACATTACTACCAAAAGAAGATGAGCCGCTTCCTTTACCGAAAAGATTCATCACCTCCGATAAGTTATCAGGGATAAGCTGATCTTTCAGTCCGTCCAGAATAGTAGATGCAGTAGTATCTACAGCTTGTTGTTTTTTCTCCTCCGGTATATCTGCTTTATTAATAGCCGGAATCACCTGATCTTTTACTATTTCTAAGATATTCTCTAACATATACGTTCCCAAATTTATGATTTAAATACTCTGATTATTGTATGTTTATAAAACATGACGGATCAGATATTGTTCAAAGGAACAAACCATTCCCCGTCAAGTTATCCCCCTCTATTCTTCTGCTCTCCTGTATATTTAAGATAATATCTAATTCCTCACTATTCGATGGCGCAAAGATATAGATAACACTCAAACATATGCAAAAGCTATAAATTATTTAAATGCAACATCAGATAGATTGATAACATATTTTAATCATATTCGACAATATGACAAGTATAATTAACGTACCGGTTCTATCGCATAACCCATTTGATCAAGCTGATATAATAAACCTTCTTCTCCCGAAAGGTGCAAAACCCCGACTGCTATAAGGCTCGATTTTCCGGACATTATTTGCGGAAGTACAGCCAGCCATTTATCATTGCGGTCTTTATTCAGCGCATTTTTCTGCTTGTGCGAAAGAAGGCATGGATCGCTCTCATCTTCGAACGATATTTTATATATATCCTGTATCTGACCGTTCCGGTAATACTCTTCCATTTTCAGCATCGATTCTTCCTGACTGTCGGCATTCTCCACAGAACAAAGCAAAACCTGTGCTTGCTCCCTGAGTGTTTCGGATTCTACCAGAGCATATATCTGATCGTCTACAGTCTCCAATCCCATGACCTCTTTGTTATTCTCCTTTGCCATGCGCTGCACGTACGCATCCAGTGCCTCATGCTTTGTAGGGCTGAAATCAGGATGAGCCTTGCGATACATAGCTATAGAATACAGCATCAGTATCATATTGGGTTTGAACATCTTCACTTCAGACAATCCCACATACAAATTCTTTTTCAAGCCTTTATCAAGCCTTTCCAACTCTTCGGCAGAAAGAATATCCTGATAAGATGTATCAGCCGGCATCATCATCTTTGTTTGTATCTGGAGGTTTATTTCTTCAATACCCGAAAAATCTATTTCTCCTACAACCTGCTCCACATCCGCAAGAACACCATCCAGCCCTGCAATAGTATTGGTAATATCCAGATGAATAAAATGATGAGTACCCAATATATAAGAAGGCTTAACGAGGTCTTTGCCCGACACCTTCCAAAGTAAAGAGCCATCTAAACGGCTAAGCCTGTCATTGTCCTGAGATGAAACAAATCCGGACACGGATAAAAAGAAAAGGGTTATAAGAAAATACGTAATATTTTTCATACTGTTATCTATTTTATTGCAAGCAAAGATAGCGGAATAATTAACATACCGGTTTGGCGAATAATAAATACAAATGTAAAACGTTTTAAGATAGACACATCATTATCAAGATTTTTAAACAAGAATGGAACTCGAAAAAGAATTACTCAATATCGCCAAGAAAATAAGGTCGATGTCCCAAAACGGGTTATTATATTCGACCAATGAATACGACACCGAGAGATATGAAGAACTGATAAACCTGAGTGACGGGATTACTTCACTCATTTCCGGCAACGATATACAAGTTGTCAGGGAGTGCTTCAAGGTCGAAGACGATTATGTGACCCCTAAGGTAGATATCCGTGCAGTAGTCTTCAATCAGAAAAATGAGATACTACTGGTACAGGAGCGAGCCGACGGGCTTTGGTCTGTACCCGGCGGATGGGCAGATGTAGGCTATTCACCATCGGAGGTAGCTATAAAAGAAGTGAAGGAAGAGACAGGTCTCGATGTGAAACCCGTCCGTCTGCTGGCTGTCATGGACAAAAAGTGCCATCCTCACCCACCCCATACACATTATGCTTACAAAATATTTATATTGTGTGAATTGTTAGGAGGCGAGTTCAACACGGTTTTTGATATTCTGGACAAAGGATTCTTTTCTCAACACTCCCTCCCTCCATTATCGGAAGAAAGGATACTGAAAAGCCAGATAGATACACTATTCGAATACAAAGAAAATCCGTCGAAAGAGGCCTATACCGACTAATCGGCTTTATGCTACAACAAGTCCATCAATTTGGCAACACGGCAGGCCTCCAGCGAGTTTTTCACCCTCAGCTTTTCCAATATATTCTGGCGATGGCGGTCTACCGTATTTTTACTTATCGATAGTACTTCCGCTATATCTTTGCTCATTCGTCCTTTCTCGATCAGTAACAGGATTTCTTTTTCTCTCTGCGACAATATATTGTTGCACTTCTCTTTGACCATTTTCACCATATCGCCCGTCCTCGAATTGACAATAATTCCCTCCATTGTTTCCGACACTGTCTTTTCGTAAGAATAATTATACAGGCAAAGGGAAAGCCATAAAGTTCCCGACGCATCGTTACACACATAAAACATACGATGATGTATGACAATGTATTCATCTTGCATATCCATCATTCGCATTCTACTCGTTATATGATAATCGGGACGTTCCGAAGAAGGCAAGGATTTTAAGAAATGAAAAAACTGGAGTTCGAGCATGTGCTTCTTCATCAGATCATCGGGATGAATCCTGCTGAAAATTTCCTCTTCCCATATCGAGTCTATTTCTTTATTACTATCCCTACCTGCAATACCCAGCGCTTCGGCTACACCTCCATTGTAAATATAGCTTTTGTCAGATTTCAGGTCGCTCAGCACAGCTATCGAATTCTCTAACCGGGCATACATAGACGCCATATTCCGGTATTCTGCCAAGATCACAGACTCATCGGGTTGCACAGCGAAAGGCTGTTGCAGAAGTTTTTCGTTCAGGGTCGAAACTATATTCATCTTCATCTCAAAAAAATGGTCATTAATCAGTATTGATTACTATTTGACAAGGAATTACCTTTGTAAAAATAAGTTTTACTATGGTTATTTCCAATTTTATCTGATTAGAAAATATGAAAACCGAGAAACAAAAAGCCGCCGACGGAGAGCTATATGATGCTAACTACGACTTGCAGCTGATAGAGGAACGCGACCAATGCAAAGAATTATATTTCGAATACAACAGCCTGCCTCCTTCGCGCAAAGAGGATAGAAAAGCATTGATAAAAAAGCTATTGGGAAAGACCGGAGAATCATTCCTGATCGAGCAGCCCTTCTATTGCGACTACGGATATAATATAGAAATAGGCGAAAACTTCTTCGCCAATATGGGGCTTACTATACTCGATGAGGCAAAGGTGATAGTCGGCGACAATGTTTTCGTCGCACCCCATGTAGGTATCTATACGGCAGGGCATCCGCTCGATGTAGAACGCCGCAACAAGGGGCTGGAATATGCACGTCCGGTCACCATAGGAAACAACGTTTGGCTAGGCGCACAGGTTAGCATTCTTCCGGGTGTCACAATTGGCGACAATACAGTGATAGGTGCAGGAAGCGTGGTAACGAAGGACATTCCGGCAAATGTATTGGCAGCCGGCAATCCATGCCGCATCATTCGTGAAATCATGCAAGAAGAAAACCGCAAGGCATGACTAGCCTTCTCTCTCCATGTGGAAGAATCGAAAAGAAAAATCCGAACACAGACCACACAGAAGCAGGCAGATAATGAGCAATATATGAAAATAAATAAACAGTATAAGTCTGTATAATCGGCGTTCTCTGGGTTCGGAGAGAATATTGCCACAACCTCATTATATAGCGGATAGTAGCAGCGTATTATACCTGCTATACGGGATTCTATGCTTTTAAAATCAATAAACTAAATAAATATATTGTATGAAAAAATTACTGGTATTACTAGGTGTCATAGCTATAACATGCTCAACTAATAAAATCATGTCACAAAACCTGAATAAGATGCAGTGGTTCAACGAACCTCAGAAGTGGGAGATAAAAGACAACACCCTCTCTATGTTTGTCACTCCACAATCCGATTACTGGCGGATTTCGCACTACGGTTTCACGGTAGACGACGCACCTTTTGTCTACACAACTTACGGAGGTGAATTCGAAGTGAAAGTCAAAATTTCGGGCGACTATAAGGTCAGATTCGACCAATCGGGGATCATGTTGCGCATCGACCACGAAAATTACATAAAAGCAGGGATAGAATTTGTTGACGGAAAGTATAACCTCAGCACAGTAGTTACTCACAAGACCAGTGATTGGAGTGTGATTGCGCTCGACAAACCCGTTCCGTATGTATGGATAAAAGCCGTGAGACGTCTGGATGCAGTTGAGGTGTTTTATTCATTCGACGATCAGAATTATGTCTTGATGCGGAATGCATGGTTTCAGGATAACTGCCCCGTAATGGTAGGGCTGATGGGTGCATCTCCAGATGGTAATGGATTCAACGCTACTTTCGAAAACTTCTCGGTAAAGCACTTGCCCGATCTTCGGAGGATGAAATGGCTGAAAGAAAATGCAGAGTAAAACCGCAGATAGCACATTCAGAAAAGGGGTTGTCAAATATGTTAGACAGCCCTTTCCTCAAGATATTTATACTAATTCCATGAAGAATTAGTGTATTGATATTTAAACTGGAATGTTGAAGGTTTCACTACACCATCTGGTCTGTAAACTTTTTTAATTGTGTAATTTAATTGAGTTCGTATTTAAAATTGGATTCTTTATTATATCCATTATTTACTCCCAAGTCTATATTATAAGTACCTGTCGGTAAATTCTTATCTATTTCGAATATAACCAAATGAGCAGTAAAACAGGAGTCATCGGTACAATCAAAGTCATTAGGCGACGAAGTCACATGAAGATTCAAGCGCTTCCCCATTTGCCATACTCTGACCTCCTGAATAGTATCATTTTTCTTTATTAATTTTGTCTTGAATTCGCATCGTATTACAGAATCCTTTCTTTCCATTTTGAAATCTTGCTCATAATTCACCTGACCAAGGTCTACAAGCCGAGCATTCGATGCCATTAGCGCCTCTCTTATTTCCTCTTTATCATTGTCATTGCAAGCATTTAAAAAGAGTGTAACTAATAAAATAAGAAGAAAGGAGAAAGTTTGTCTTTTCATATCTTTTGTAATTATAAGTTTGTTGTTTGGTAGTATTGATATTCGATCGTGTAAATATATTTATTAGAATATATTTCTTCTGTATAGTTTGTTAAGCCTCTTATCTTGAGTATTAATTCCTTGCAAAAATAAGGATGTTAATTGAAGTGAGTATTGAGGAATGGTTAAATATCCTTAATTATTTATCTGGATATGATATGATTTTTATACAAGGTAGGCAAAGCTTAACTCTGTCTGATTTATTCCTTTCTCCCAATACAAAATCCGCAAAACAAAAAAGACTTTTTTTACTCTGTAGTTAAAATGAATGTCGTATAAAGACATACATTTCCCTTTATTATTTACTATTTTAATTATTTACAATCTGCACCACAACAAGCCGTCCGCCGTCTTCCTTCGAAAAAAGTATTTGTTTATTGTCAGTTAGTTCTATTGCCTCACCTATACCTATTTATTTACCTCTATATTATTTCCTACTACCTCTTTGTCATGTTGAACGGAGTGAAACATCTGTTTTAAAAGAACAGATCCTTCGACAAGCTCAGGATGACAAAGAGAAGCAACTCTTTACCAGAGTACCTTTACTCTTGAGGTAACCCCTTTCAGTATTTTTGTAGTACCTATACTATTTTCAATATTGAAATGGGGATAATTACTCTATCGGAATACAGATATCCACAATAAACTTTTTCTCAGGATGATCGCGGCAATCGTTATGAAATATCTCCATATAACCACCATCCCTGAATTTATAATCGTTCTCAATTACGGCAGAATACATACCCTCCCATGCTTTTTTGAATTCATCACCGGGAGGTATTTCAAAACGCCCGACAGCATATCTTCCTTTCGGATTGATGACAGGTGTGATGTCACCAACGGCTTTGATCCGGTCATCAACCGTGATACATTCGGCATGCCTTACCTTCTCCATGCTTGCGGTTACATGAGGGTTGTCGTAATAGATCGTAATCACTTTTACTTCCTTAC
The DNA here is from genome assembly GCA_032477055.1 of Dysgonomonas sp. Lineage (GTDB taxonomy): Bacteria > Bacteroidota > Bacteroidia > Bacteroidales > Dysgonomonadaceae > Dysgonomonas_A. The sequence continues at coordinate 131,633 of JAWDXP010000005.1, forward strand.
CTTCGATCAATCCATTATCATTTGCCCATTTGAAAAGCCTCAAATAATTTTTGTTGGTCTGTTCAAAATTACCGAAGGTCGTAATACCGGCAAGCTTCATTTCCGGCAATTCTTTGATTTCTACTTTTGCATTCATATCCATCCATTTTTTTAAGTGATTTGCTATACAAAAGTATTTTTCGTCGGTTACAAGCTCTATCCCGATCTTGCTAAATATTTCCGGCTTTTTCCGGCTGAATATGGTGGGACTAATCCCATAGAATTTTTTGAAAGTCTTGGAGAATGTATTTACACTGCTGAACCCATATCTGTATGCAATATCGGTCAGATTATCATCTGTTCCTACCAGAAGAATGGAAGCTATCCGCTCAATCCTTTTTCTTACAACGTAATCATTCAGGGATTCGCCGACCATCGTTGAAAATATCCTATGAAAGTGAAATTGCGAGAATGCAGCAACCTGTGATAGTGTTTTTAGAGATAGATCACCATCCAGATTATCCTCTATAAAATAAAGAATTTTGTTTATTCTTTTTATGTATTCACAGTAGGTATTGCTTTCCATAATACTGCAAATATAAGTAATTATAGGCTCGTATAAATGAAAAGTTTGCGTACAGCATTACGAATAAGGGAAGTCACGACAGAATAGATTCTTTCTTTTTACAAAGAATCTATAATATCATACTGTTTTTTCATAAAATTTATCCTCTCGATCTCCCCGCTTTCCGAAATCAAAGAAGAAGCCCTTTTCAAAGACTGCATCCATTTCTGTGAATTCTCGTATGTCATCAGATCACTACTCGAGATATCATACATCGTAAAAGCACGGATAGAACTCAACTTAAAATCTTCGGACTTGATGTACGAAAAACCTGCTTCGAAGTTGAGGTTCGATAAATAAATTTCGGTCTTGTTCCCAAGGCTATTCACACCTCTCGCTGCCAGTTGGTTGATCTCTTCGAGACATAAGAACAAATCTCCTTTCAGCAACTTTATATCGTCCTCATTGATCAGTCCTATACTATTAAAATACTTGATATCATCCACAAAGTTTTCGAAGATTCTTTTATCAAAGATATAATAGGAACTTTTGATATGCTGAAGCATGATTGTCATATTGTCCAATATCTCCAATATCCTGTCCGTTCCTTTTATATACTCGTATTTCTTTATATTCTTATGGTTATCATACTGATATATCCATTTGAAAAGATAGAAACGCGTTATATGCGGATAGTTCAGATGCAAGGCGTCCGGAATAAGCTTTGCCGCTGTACCCATTTCCGTATCAGGACTATCTTTTATAAATTCCAGAAACTCCACGAATTCATTTATAACTTTATAATCTGCCTCCTGCGGATTGGCAAAATCGGCAATCTTAAACACAAACGGTCTTTTGAGGCTCGATACTCCGTTCAGTGTGTCCAAAGACAACCCTATATTATAGGCTATGATAGATGCTTCTTCGAGCGAAAAATGCACCACACCTCTCAACCTTCTGTATATCCCCTCTTTCCCTATATAAAGGATATCACTTAGTGTATTTACCAACTCCGAGTTATTCGGTATTTTCAATTTCAGCTCTTCAACTAAGCGATCATGTAGTGTCTTCCTATTCATATTAAACTATCCCAGAATTTCATACCCTTAACGAGTACAAACTTATAATAATATTTCAGATTAGATTTAGCTTTAGCAATAATATCGCAAATATATTTTAAAGAATTCCGAGTTTATAAAACCAAGCATTCCTCCCCAATAAAAAAGCAGCCTTTGCAAGAGGCAACTTTCAGATATTCCACCGTTTATTTTCTATCCGATATCCTTAAAACTCTATATATTCTTTCGGTTTCAGATTGTTTTCCATCGTCCAGAAGTGAGCCTGTCCATGAGAGATACGGAAAATGATAAGCTCCTTACTGTCAGCCGTCAGCCCCATATCTTTCAGGAAAGTCCTTTCTTCCAGTAATCTTTCTTTTAAAGCTCTGTCATCGACAAACTCCGCTTTTCCCGAAATACGCAACATCTTGCCTATCATTCCTTCATGATGGTAGAAGCATACTTCCACATTCGGATTCTTTTCCAACTGATGCGGAATCTCTTTCACACCTCCCGTCTGGAAATAAAATCCCGACTCATCGGCAAACCACATCCCCAATGCCCTCACTCTTGGCATATCGCCATCAATAGTAGCTACATAAGCTACAGGATTATCATTAGAGAACTTTATAACATCCTGAATATTCATTACTTTTGCTTTTAATTAATAGTTTTGTATGTGCAATATGCTAAGGAATCCCCTTTCCAGTGCACAAATATATGTATTATTTCGTTTTGTTTTATAGGCTACAACCAATCTATTTAAGTAAAACTATATCTACTTTGAATACTCCGCCCCAAGGATCGCCAGCCATCATATTTTCATGTACCGATAGCCTGTACACCCCATCCGAAGGAAGGTCATAATCTATATCCCTGCCAAAAGGCCCGTCCATAGTCCCATCGGGAAGAAAAATCTGAGAAAACCGGATATTCGCCAAAGAGTCGGGCGAAGTCAGGTGAGCAGACAATCTGCTGAACCCTTCCGAAGAAAATTCCAGATAAATAATCTGGTCTTCTCTTTTACGTATCTCGGCTGTACCCTTTCCGTACACCATATCGATTTTTACAACTCCCGAATCGGAAGGGGTAACAACCTCCTCCTGTTGAGTAACCGTAGCGTTATCAGACACATTCTCTTGCTTTTGTCCCGAAGAACATGCAACCCCCATTACACTGATGAAAACTGAAAACAATATAGCTTTATTCATTTCTGTTCTGATTTATTATTCTATATAAAGACAAGCGAAAAGCGAACAATGTTCATTACTGACATAGCAATTAATAATGCCAATCAGTAGTTGGCTTAAATAAAGCGTTCTTTTTATGTATTCATTTTGCCTTGATGCAAAACGAACCAAAAAATCAAGACTGCACCTCTTGTGTGACCCGTTAATACGACTTGCTCACTCAACAAAAAATAACTCGTGACTTCCAGTCACTCAGACAACTTTTTGTTTTGGGTCGTTCACTTCGCCGTACGGGTAACCCCACACAATAGCCGATGTCACTCAGGCTTACGCACGCGCAGCATTCAGTTTTGTAGGCGGAGAATATGCGAATGCAGAAAAGCGTAAAGAAACAAAAGGAGATCAATGATAAAAGTATTCTTTTGTTTCAGCTTTCCAAAAGAAGCATACAGCCGTAAAAACGTAGCTGCAAAATGTCTTTTTGATTTCTTTTGCGACATTAGGCAAAAGAAATGCAAGTAATCTGTGATTACGCGCAGCAAAGATTAAAGAGAACACATAAAAAGAACATTTTATTCACACGATTTGAAATACCGATTCGCATTAATAATCCAGTTTACAAAAACTGAAACTTGAGACCAAAAGCCAGATGTAAATAATCTTTAGGCTTGAGATAGCTGTTCTCCACAGCCTGTATAATATATAAATCATTGGTATGCACTTCGTAAAAGAAGGAAACCGTTTTTACAAACTTAAGTCGCGATTCTTTTATATGGTAGTTAAAACGTTGTCCCAGATATACGTTAAACCTTATTTTAGTAGCAAGGGTATAATAACCGTTCGAATGACGGTCGGGATTCTTCGACCAGTAGTTCTGACCTGCAATAGTATTGATATACGCTCCGGCAGACAAGGGATTGAACGAAAAATCACTCCTACCCAAATTTACTTTCCATGGGATAAAGTTCTGTTTTAATGTAAAAGTCACCCGGGTACTCTTACTGTCATACTTGGGGAGAATCCCTACTATAAAATCCGTCTCCCACTGCTTGTTCCTTCCATAATCCCATCCCGCCCCCACCGAGACAAGCCCTATCGATCCGGCAAGTTGCACTTTGGCATAACGGGGAATCAGCTTATTCCAGAAGTTATAGTATTTCACGACCTGCACCTCGCGACGGTTGCTCCTGTCTATTATAATCGTATCCTTCCGCGCTTGCAACTGACTCGATATGCATGCGATAAAGAAGATAAATACGACTCCCTTTTTAGAAATTGATAAGCTCATATTCGTATTTATCTTTTAGAATGGTAAACAGAAAATATTGCCTTTCCTTTATATTAGGACAACCATAGTATAAAACCCCATCTTCGAAAATATCGGTCACACTCAGTTCGTGCTCATGCCCATGTGCGCAGAATTGCAGATGAGGCAGTTCTGCTATGACCCGCTGAAAGATTCGTGCCACATTGTCGTTGAACTGGCTGCTATAAGGCGGCGCATGCATCAGCACAACCGTTTTCATCTCTGGGTCAAGGGCATTATGCTCTTCTTCTATAAATCCGAAATTGGGGATAGGGCTGGTATAATCGAACATCTCGGCATTTGTATTGAGGCAGATAAACCTTACATTGCCAGCCGTGAATGCAAAATCGGTCTTCCCGAATATTTTATCAAATATTTCGAAACCATTGGCAAGGCAATCGTGATTTCCGATAAGGGCTACATAAGGCACGTTGAGGTTGCCCATGATATCCCTCATCCACATAAATTCTTTTGTCCCACCCAGATCGGTGATATCACCTCCATGAACCACAAAATCGACATCGCCTCTGGCATTCAGCGCATTCACAAACCGCTCGGTATCATCATAGTCTTTCTGAGTATCGGTCATAAAGGCAAAACGGATCACCTCTTTATCCTTGCACTTCTCCTCTATGAGCCTCATGTTTTTTTCATTGATACCTGTTTCCCCCTTAATATTCCCATCGTAAGGATGATATTCGAGAGCATCGCATCCGTAAAAGAATACGGCGATGACAATAATTAGCTGCCAAATGATATTTTTAATCATAAATCTTGCTTTAGTATCTAAAAATACGCTGTTATCCAACCAATCATAAACAACAGAAGCTCATCTATATCTATTTTTTAAGAAATAAAAACATAATTTTGGCTTTCATTTTTCTTGTAAGACGAAAAAAAAGCCCCATTAAGGGGCTTTCTTCCAACAGATACTAATATATAATTTCATACCGGTCATAAGGCCTGACCTTATTTTCGATATCATACCAGTTATCGTAAGGCGTAGTATTTATTTTATAGTTTCGGGTCGAAGTAAAAGTACTCCCATCATGATAAATAAAGTCTACAGTAAAGGTCGCATAAAGATCATCAGACAAGATGTGATCCAATACCAGAATCAAGCTATAAGGACCCTCCCCCGGATAATGGTAAGTATGCCCAGTCTTATTAATTGTTGTTAATACCCAAGATTTTAAGCCATAATAATCATCCGCAAACTGAGTATTCTCATAATCCGGACTAGGATTTCTGGTCATAAATAGGTCAACACGAACTCCATATGACTTGATTAAATCTTGCACGGCAGGATTGACAACTACTGACTGTTTGAGCCTATCACACATCAACTCTATCAAGGCTGAATAGTAACCGTCAGATGAAGAACTGGTCAACGAGTATCTATTATAAAGAAAATCAGGAGTTTCTCTCAGAGCCCATAATCCGAGTGGCTCATTATTGTTCAACGCCTTTATATTAATATTGGGTAATGCAAATACTGCACCTCCGAACTCATCGAAACTAGTTCCAGTCAACTCGATCTTTCCTGATGTAGTACCCTTCACTACCATAGTATCTTTCTTAGACTTGAATAGCGATGAGTTACCAAACTTTCCTAAAAAAGAAGTAGCTTCTTTCACTGCCGAAAACGCCGGAATATTCTTCACACCTGGTATTTTTCCCAAAGCAGACATAAGAGATGACATAGGAGAGTCCGAATCTTTCGGAATCTTTACAGTCACTTCGCCGGCAAACGTTCCTCCCAGTTGTATTGAAGTTGTATGCTTATTGTATGCCCTGATTGCCAGAATAGGGTTGTTGGCAGTTTCGCCATAAGGCAATTCGAGAGTAAACATATTCCACCCCATATTCAACTGCCCGAAATTCGAAGAACTCTCATTTATAATATTAGATGTAGTCGCATATTTATTGGTCGAATTGAAGAGTTCCTGAATCAGTGTATTACGAGGTAATATCGATGTCGGATTATTTGCTTCTACCGACCACACCAAAGAATTGTTCAATACTGCGTCTGTATTGAAATAAAAGACTTTTAGCAAACCTCTATTCTTGTTATAAAGCAAAATATAATTAGGAGCAGCAGAGTTCAGGTCTCTCATAGTGTGGGTCAACATTGCCCAGCCGTCTTCTTTCTTGATATCCGTTCCATAATTTTCCGGAAAATCGGGAGCATATTCGACACCGTAGTTCCATGGTGCATTTATAGACCGTCCATCATTCAAATATACAGTGGACAGATTTTCCCAATCATCATATAATGTAGGATTACTTTCGGAGAGAATACCCAAAGCAGGGCTAACCATAACTATGGGGATATCCTTATCAGACTGTGTAGTTTCGTTGAATGAGGACAGATCGTCGATACGGTCGTTTTGACAGGAAAAGCACAACAATGCTATTGCTGCAAACAATAAATAATACTTCGTTTTCATAGTTTTTCTTTTTAGTTAATAATCGAAAATTGTGTTTTATAAAAAATTAAGGTCAATAGGTTTTCACAAACCCACTCATATAGATTATAACATATAGACTTTTCAATTTGTTTATAATCAATATACTACAACGAAAATCCAATATATAGATTACAGATCAAAACAAATATAACTACACCAGTACACATATAAAAAAAACAACTATATATCCATACAACAATATAATAACAGAACACCAAGTAATAAAAAGTACTATAATATATAAAAATAAGGCATATATATAAATACATTTATATGTATATTAAATATATCTTTACAAAACATAAATTCTCTATTATAAACCAAATTTTTAAAAACTATGAAAAAAATTAGTTATTCATTATTCATTTTAACCTTTAGTTTTTTTAACCTTTTCATGCCAAAACGATGTCATTAACGATTCCGGAGATCTAGTAGAAAATAATCCGACTCCCATGGTCAAGACTTTAACAATGCCGGCTAATGAGATTTCGTTCCAATACAAAGGCAAAACTTATTCTACAAAATTTGTGATAAAAGATTCTACACACATTTATGACAATAAAGAAGTCGGCTCTTTATTAGAGAATATAATGCTTAACCCTGAGTATGCAACATATATTAATGACGAAGGTATAATTGAGTATTTTGATAATATCGAAGCCTTATTTATAGCTAAAAACGAAGGCTCAAACACAAGATCTCTTATAGCTATTCCACGAGAAGTCAACGAACCAGAATTTAATGTTCCCAGACCTAGTATAGGAACAAAAAACTGGAGTGTTTATTTCTATAGAGACCCTTTCTTTAATGGAGAAAATATTGCGTTTAAACACTCAGGTGACTACAGAGTCACAGACGGAGCTACATATTTAGGCAAATGGGGATTAAAAAACTCAAAGAAAAGTTGGAACGATCAACCTTGCTCTCTAATACTAGGAGGAGGAGCAAAAGTAATATTATTCAGAGATTCAGATTATAATGGAGCAAGTATAACTTTCGAAAATACTCACCCTACAACACCTTTTCAAATACCTGACTTAGGAAATCACAGATGCTCTAGTAATAGAACATGGAGGGATCAGGCAAGCTCCTTTAAATTAATGGACATAATACCTTAATTTACAAAACAATACACCAATCATCATAAAAGGGCAGAAAATGATTCTGCCCTTTTATGATTTTCAACTAACTAGTAAATCAGTATTTGCTTGCTTCTGTTAATTTTTCGACATCTTCGGGGAACAAGTCAATATCCACACATTTCAATATATCGAGTTGCGATACCTTCGATACACTTGCAATAGGAGCTGTGACAGACGGACGTTTGAGCAACCACGCCAAAGCTATCTGTGCCAGAGTAGCGTCATACTCATTGGCAACTTTTTGTAAAGTTTCGATGATACGCATTCCCCTGTCACTCATATACTCCTCTACCTTACCTCCGCGCTGGCTCGAAGTCAGGTCTGTAACCGATTTGTATTTTCCTGTCAGGAAACCGCTTGCCAATGAATAATAACTGATAACTCCCAAACCGTAACTTGCTGCCAAAGGCTCATATTCGTCTTCGTACGACTGCCTGTCGTACAGGTTATATTCGGGTTGCAGGCACACATATTCGGGAAACCAATTTCCCTTGCTCACTTCGAGCGACTCACGGATACGTGCAGGGCTGACATTCGACGCCCCGAGATACCGCACCTTACCCTCTCTCACCAACTGATTATATGCCTCGAATGTTTCAGATATCGGAGTATCTGTATCATCATAATGCGTAAAATACAAATCTATATGATCAGTATTCAGCCTGCGAAGCGACTCTTCTACCTCTTTCAGGATATAAGCCTTATTCAGTCCTTTACGGCTATCATCGATTTTAGCACCTACTTTGGTAGACAGGATTATTTTATCCCTCTTACCCGTTTTTTTGAGCCAGTTGCCAATTATAGTCTCCGATTCTCCTCCCTTATTACCTTCTGCCCAAGCCGAATAGACATCGGCAGTATCTATGAAATCGAATCCGGCATCGACATAAGCATCCAGAATATCGAAGGAGGTCTTTTCGTCGGCTGTCCACCCGAAAACATTTCCACCCAGTACGAAGGGCACAACATGAAGGTCTGATTTTCCTATTTTTCTTTTTTCTCTCATAATATATATGTGTTTGTTATGTTTGTCTTGCGCATATGTGAATAAAAAAAACGTCACACAAAAGAATTGACCTTTTATATAACGCCACACCAATCCGTATTGTTTTTTGCAGAAGCTAAACAACAACCAGATATTCTGATAACAAATAATAGATTATAATGATACGGAAAATAGCTGCGAAATGTTGGTATTATCCCCCTTAGTAAATATACACCGACACTATTACAGATCGTCCTCTTCTATGATGAGCCTCTTTTCTAATATCTCTCTTTGCTCATTAAAGAATCGGATCTTCTCACGTTCCGAAGCTCCCGAAATAAGAACAGAACTCTTTTTCAGTCCCATAATCCACTGCTTCATTTCTTCGCAGGAGTCCTTTTCCTGAGAAGTGAAAGCCCCTAAGCTATAGGCACTGCTCATACTGATAGATATATTGTCGCCCAGAAGATAGGAGTAAGATGTATCGAAATTGAGGATGGAAATGTAAACCTCGACCTTATTACCTGTAGAGTCAAATTTCCCATAATCGGCATAATACCTGATCGTATCCAGCAAACCAATTATTTCCTGTTTCAACATCAGGATTTCTTCGAGATTTATAATCGATATTTTATAGAAAAAGTTAATATCATTAATTAAGGATATCAGAAAAGAGCTATCCCAGATAAAGAATGTATATTTAATCCTCTCGACAGCTTTCAGATAAAGCTGGTAAGTCTTGACTTCTTCCCGTGGAACCTGTACTTCGGAATAACGCAACTTGTCTTTAGCAGCCCTACCGAACTGGTATAGCCACTTTAGCAAGTACACACGATAAAGAGGCGGATGCAACAGGCTGATATGTAGAGGAAGCATGTTTGCTGCAATCCCAAATTCGGAATAAGAGCTGTCCGCAGCCATATCTATAGCCTTTATATAACTATGGCTCATATTGAGGTCTATCTCATTGAACTGGCTATAATCGCGAACATGAAGCTGGTACCATTTGGTGCGGTAAGGAGAAGCAATCTTGGCCAGATTATCCAAAGATATCCCGAAATGCGAAGCCAGCAAGGATATTTCATTGAAAGAAAACGAGACATTTCCCCTTAATCGTCTGTAAATAGCTTCTTTTTCTAATGGTAATATTTCAGTAAGTGTTTCTGCAAGTTTATTCGGAACCTTTTCTTTTAGCAGATTTATAAAATTCTCCTGCAGTTGCTCTTCTCTGTTATACATAAAATTAAAAATAAATGACAAATATATAATAAATCGGAGCTTAAAATAGCAAAAGCAAACCAAAAGTTTGCTTTTACCTTATCTTTTTTTATTTTGCAGAATACTTATGCGATTCAAATCTGCTATACCATGTCCCACAAGTGTTTAATATTGCTCTTTGCAGTATTCCATACCTCTTCGGGACGCCCTGCCAGCACCAACTTCGCCATCGCCAAAGCAAAGCCTTTCATCTGGGCAAATTCGACCTTGGGAGGCATTGCTAATGCATGCGGATCGGTCTGCACCGATACGAGTGCAGGACCCGGAGTAGAAAATGCCACACTCAATATTTTCTCCACATCTTCGGGATGATCTACCGTATAAGAAGGAATACCCATCGCCTTACCGATAGCTTCAAAATCGGGATTATACATATCGGTCTGCCAGTCGGGCAATCCCGCAACTTCCATTTCCAGCTTCACCATACCTAGCGAACGATTGTTAAACACAACCAGTTTGACAGGCAATCTATATTGAACGATAGTTGCCAAGTCGCCCATCATCATCGACAATCCGCCATCGCCGCACAGGGCTATCACCTGCTGACCGGGACGTGCCAATGCCGCACCTATCGCCATAGCCATAGCATTAGCCATCGATCCGTGACTGTACGACCCCAGCATCTCGCGTTGCCCGGTAGCCGTCAGGTAACGCGCACCCCACACACAGCACATACCTGTGTCTACGGTAAATATTGCATCATGGTCTGCCAACCGGTCTATTGTCGCCGCCACATATTCGGGAGCTACCGCCCTTTCCGAACCCCATTTTTTACAATTAGCCTCGAGCCGCTCCTTTACGGTGTTATATATCTTTAACTGGTCTTTGAGAAAACTGTCATCTTCCTTTTTCTCGATCAATGGCAAAAGCAGTTCTAGAGTATCTTTTACATCTCCGCCCAATCCCATATCTACTTTGGCACGGCGACCAATGCGCTCGGGGCGTTTATCTATCTGTACGATCTTGTTGTCTTCGGGCATAAACGATTCGTAAGGAAAATCCGTACCCAGAAGAATAAGCAATTCAGCCTCATGCATAGCCACATAAGCAGACGGAAGACCGAGCAGACCTGTCAATCCCACTTCATTCGGATTGTCATACTGCACTGCCATTTTCCCTCTAAAACTATATCCTACCGGAGCATTTATCAACTGAGATAATCTTACTACTTCGTCATGCGCATCTTTAGCTCCTATCCCACAATATATAGTTATTCTATCCGTCGAATTTATGAGCTCGGCAAGCTTCCTGATTTCACTCATAGCCGGATGGTACACACCCTTCGTCTTCAATAAGAAATTGGCAGTCACCGACTCTTCTGCATTGTCTGCGGCTACATCGCCCGGCAATCCGAGAACGGCCACTTCATTGTTGTGATAAGCATGTTGCAATGCAGCCTGCAACATACGCGAAAACTGTTTCGGCGTATTTGCGATCTCTGCATATCCGCTACAATCGGCATACAGTTTGGTTACATTGGTTTCCTGAAAATAAGACGTCCCGAACTCGTGAGTCGCACAAGTCGATGCTATTGCCAGCAAAGGCACATTCGACCGTTGTGCCTCATACAGCCCGTTGATAAGGTGTATGTGTCCCGGTCCGCTACTTCCGGCACAACAAGCGATACCATTCAGTTCCGATTCGGCTGTTGCCGCATATGCACCTGCCTCTTCGTGGCGCATATGCACCCATTGTATAGTCCCGTCGCGCCTTACCGCGTCATTTACTTCGTTGAGGCTGTCGCCCGTTACGGCATAAATACGTTTTATACCTGCCTTTTTGATTACCTGAATCAGCTGGTCAGCTACCTTCTTTCCCATAATCGTTTCCTTTATTGTTAAATAATAATTACTATAACACAATCGGAAAGGATTTGGTTTTAAGCAAAAACAACCGATAGCAGAGGCATTATTTCCGAATAGCCCGTGTATTCAGTATTTTCTCAAGCCGCGAGACGATCTCGTCATCGAACCGTTTTTCTATACGGCGAACTTCTTCGGGCGTAAAGTCGCCACGGTTACGCCAACTCCCTATCGTATCACAAACCGATCTTACAGCCATACTTACAGGACGTATATCTTCTTTTTCCTTATCATTAGCATCGCCCAGAAACGTTACATAATACATCTCTTGCGGAGGGGAATCGAAATAAAAAATCCGGCTATCGAGAAAATCATATCCCCTCTTCGACCAGCCATCGAAACGTTCCCATTCGGAAGGCATTTTGTATTGTGGATAGTCCGTGTAAAAATGTTCTATACCCTCTACTACATCCCTCTTGGAAAGGGGAAACTCCCTATTGCTAAAGCCGCCTAAAGTACCTGCACTAAACACGCACCCTGTAAACAACAATATCATCAATACCGATGTATAAAAAAAGTATAATTTTCCTTGTAAAAGTCTCTTCATCACTATACATTCTTCGTTCTTCCCTAAATAATTTTAAACATTTTTAAAGATAGAAAAATATCCGGTAGCTTAAATATCCTTTATAAATGAAATAGTTCTATATTTCACCCCTTTATTTTTTCAAATGAATTATTATCTTTGTAAGAATCGGGCTACCGAATCTCTGAGAGAGTGAACAGTAAAGTAAGTGATAATTATATAAAAAATAAAAAAGTACGATATGGCAATTAATTTGACGAAAGGGCAGCGTATCGAAATCGGACTATCGAAAGTTGGTGTCGGATTAGGCTGGGACCCTAACGAAGGAACAGGACATGACTTTGACCTAGACGCTTGTGCATTCATGTTGGGAAGTAACAAAAAACTTCCTCAGGACAATTTTTTTGTTTTCTATAACAACCCGAAATCGCCCGACAACGCAGTAGAATCGTCTGGCGATGACCTGACAGGAGGCAACAGCGACGGCGATGACGAAACACTGACAGTAGACCTTACAATGGTCGATCCTAAAATCGAAGAAATCGTATTCACGGTTACAATACACGATTACGAAGCTCGTAAACAAAACTTCGGGCAGGTTCGCAATTCTTTCATCCGTATTTATAATGCTCAGACTAACGAAGAGATTGCCAAATATGAGCTGGATGAGGATTTTTCGGTAGAAACAGCAGTAGAATTCGGTCGCCTTTACAAACGTAATGGCGAATGGAAATTCGAAGCGATGGGTATCGGATACAAAGGCGGATTACAATATTTCGTAGATAAATATGTATAAATACAGCCAGCAGTTAACAGTTAACAGCAGTCAAAATATTTCTTGTAACTGTTAACTGTTTATTGCTAACTAATAACTGATTAAAACATGGCTATAAATTTAGAAAAAGGACAACGCGCAGAGGTTAAACTCCCCAGATTCGTTGTCGGATTGGGTTGGGACACCAATTCATCGTCTACAGGACAGGATTTTGATTTAGATTGTTCTGTATTTATCCTTGGCGACAACAAAAAACTGGTTTCCGACGAGTTTTTCGTATTCTATAACAACCTGAAATCGCCCGAGGGTTCTGTAGAGCATACAGGGGACAACCTGACAGGTGAAGGCGACGGAGACGATGAGTCTGTCAAAATAGACCTTTCTAAAATAGATTCACGAGTTTCGGAACTTACATTTGTGGTAACGATACACGATGCCGAGAGCCGTAAACAAAACTTTGGGCAGGTACGCAATTCTTTTGTACGTATTTACAATCCCGAAAATAATGAGGAACTACTGAAATACGAGTTGGAAGAAGATTTTTCTATCGAAACAGCCGTAGAATTCGGACGTCTTTACAAACGTAATGGCGAATGGAAATTCGAAGCCGTAGGAGTAGGCATGAAAGGCGGTCTTGCCGATTATCTGCAAAAATATAATTAAACTGAGTGGGGCAAATAATTATTTGCCTGATAAATACACGGACGAAGAATATTTCGTCCCTACAACAATAAAAAATATCCAAATTAAACAATAAACGATATGGCAATTAATTTACAAAAAGGACAACGCATAAACCTTGAGAAAAGTACAGGTGCGAAACTTACACAATTTTGTGTAGGTGTAAACTGGGGAGCAATCGAATATCAAGCCGAAGAAGGTGGATTTCTTGGTTTCGGAAAGAAAACCGTAACTAAAACCAAAGATGTAGACCTTGACTTAAGTTGCGTTATGTATGACGAAAACGGAAATTTGGTAGACCACCTATATTCACCATTATACCGCCCCGAACTTTTGGCTCAGTTCGGTCTTAATTCAGGTAAATTAGTTTCTCTTACAGGAGCTATGCGCCATACAGGTGACGACCTAGAAGGTGACAAAGGTGGTGACGATGGTCTTGACAACGAGATTATCACTGTAGACCTTTCTAAATTAGGATCTAACATCCACCGTATTTATTTCTTCCTGAATAACGTAGGTGAAGAGGACTTCTCTCAGGTTCCTTATGCAAAAATCAGAATGTACGAAGGTACTCCTGCCAAAGTAGATAGCGTATATGCTGAATACAATGTAGTATCAGAGCCTGTTTACAGAGGAAAGAAAGCGCTTATCATGGGTGAGTTGTATAAAAAAGGAGATGACTGGAAATTCAATGCAATAGGTGACGCTTACGAAGATGTATTCTTAGGTCAGACTATTCAACGCATTTCTCAGAATTACGCGAAATAATTCTAATCTATAAAAATATACAGGCAGGGTTCTCTACCCTGCCTGATATAAAATAATAATGTACGGGCGAAGTATCTTTCGCCCCTACTCGATAAAAATCGTTACTGTTTTTAAAATAAAAATTCATCAGAATATGGATACTGCAAATAACAATATGCCAAACCCTAATCCAAAGCCGACACCCGATCAGATGTCTTTACCCACCCTGCAAAGAATGGACAGAGATGGTAATGTAGATTTATCAAATCTTCAGCAGAATGAGATCGACCGTTTGTCGCAACTCAATCGCAGTCTGGTTATTACCGACACCAATTCGGTACTCAATTACGGGGCGGACTTGCAATCCACGATGGAAAAATACAGTAATGATTTCCTAAACTCGGTACGTACATTCAATTCGGGAGAGGTGGGAACACACATTAGCGAACTGCTGACCGAACTGAACTACATCGAAGTAGATGAGCTAAACCAAAGCGGATTCAAAGCTTTCCTGATGAAAGTTCCTTTATTGAAACGCTTAGTGGTAGACGTTCAGAAGATCTTTCAGAAATATGATACCGTTATCAGCAACGTAGATAAAATATCGAATAAGATCAAGGCGGGACGTATCAACTCACTGAAAGACAACACTGCCCTGCAAACCATGTTTGACAATAATGTCGAATACATCAAACAGATGGAGCAACTCATCATTGCAGGACAACTAAAGATGCAAGAACTACAGGTGAAACTTGCCGAAATGGAAGGTAATCCTGCCCAATATAAAGATTACGAAATATCGGATATGCGCGACTTCGTGATGCGTCTCGACAAACGTCTTGCCGACATGAAGATAATCCGCTATGTGATGATGCAGTCATTGGCACAAATACGTGTCGTACAAAACAATAATACTGCCATTGCCGACAAAGCGCAATCTATCATTTCCACAACTATTCCTGTTTGGAAAAACCAGTTGACTATTGCCGTAGCCCTTTACAGGCAAAAGGCTAATGTAGAAATGCAGCGTAAAGTTGCAGAAACAACAAATACTATTCTTGAGAAAAATGCCGAACTGCTTCGTCAGAACAGTATAGAAGTGGCTCGTGAAAACGAAAATACGGTTGTATCTCTTGATACTCTTAAGAAAACGACCCAGTCACTTATCAGTACGCTGGATGATGTGAAAAAGATTCACGAAGAGGGTATGCGCAACCGTCAGGTGTTAGACAAAGAATTGCAGACACTCGAGACCGAATTAAGAAAGAACGTTACAGGAATAAATTAGCCAATTTAATAATGAGTCAATTAGAAAATGAAATAATTGGCTAATTGGCTAATTGACACATTTGCTAATTAGATAATGACCGACCCGAGAGCAGAAATACTGGAAGAGTCTGAAAAGACCATCGGAAAATTGTACGAACTGACACAATTTTTCGAAGATTCTTCTATTATGAAAATATATCTGCAAACGCAGGTCATACATAAGCTGTTCGAAGAAAATTCCGACATTGACATTAACAAACTGGAGTTGTATCACATTCAGTTTACGACTACCCTTATAGACCTTCTCGATAAAATAAAGAAGAGAAATGAAAGAGTGGTAGGAATGAAGGATAACGAACTGATGCTCAACAATGAAATGATCGCTAAACTTCGGAAGGCTATTAATGAAGAAGGCGGCTTCGATGCTGAAAAGCAAAAGCAGTCAGAACGCATTACCCGTTCTATATATGCGCTGCACAAAGCTCTCTCTAGCCAATCGACGGAATACCCATTCAAAGACAATCTGAGTGCTTTCAGCCTCAAATTTTATAGGGAATACTTTTACGAATTCGAATCCTCACTACTTCCGGAAGTAACTTCATATAACAATCAGGATGTTTACAGGAATTCATTCGGGACTATCGGTAAAACATTGCTGAACGACCTGATGGCAAAGATGTATAAAGTGGATTTCTTCGCAGGAGCAAAAGTCGGCAATATTTTGATGGAAATATACAAGATAAAGGATATGGATAAATACATGCTCTTTATCCCTGCCAAAAACAGTTTTCTGCCGTGCGATCTCAAAGTTTTTCCGGTGGAAGAATGGGAAGATCCTTCTTCAAAAAAAGAAAATTCGATCAAAGACCTGATGAAAAAGAATCTAGAACTGGAACGGGATATCAAACGGTATCAGAAACTGATAGACAACGATATAAAAGAACTGCTGGAAGAAAATTACAATAAAATAGCAGAATTAGATTTTCTGGCAGACCTCGAGAATATTGACATTCAAGCCAATACGCTACGAACAATGCTGGAAACAAAAATGATATAGATATTTATATTTCGGGTAAATAATTATTTACCCTACAATTTTTAAATAATACATTTGATCGTATAGGCGAATAAATATTCGCCTTCTGATAATAAAATATGAATCGCCCATTGCCCAACCGACGAAGTATACGCTTGCAGGGATACGATTATTCCGGCGAAGGGTTGTATTTTGTCACAATATGTGCACAGGATATGAAATGCCTGTTCGGGAAAGTGGTGAATAATAACAGCATTAAAACAGGTGAAAATGTAGGGGCGGGGTTTTACTCCGCCCAAGACAATCATCATCCATTCATTCAATTATCTGAAATTGGAAAAATTATTCACAAGGAATGGCTGGAATTGAAAATACGATTTGTAGACATAGAACTGTATGAATTCGTTATTATGCCGAATCATTTTCATGGTATTATCGAAGTTCGGGTAGAGCAAAGCCCTACCCTTACATTGGGAGACATTATTTGTGCATTTAAATCTTTGACTACAAAAAAAGTCAACCAAATAAATAATACACCCGGAGATAAACTTTGGCAACGCAATTATTATGAACACATTATCCGCAATAGCACATCCTATATGAATATTGCAAAGTACATACAATCCAACCCTGCCAACTGGGCTACGGACGATTATTATTCGCCAACAGATAACTGTTTGCAGACAACTACTAACTAAAGATTATGAGAAGATTACCCGTATATCTGCTTTTAGATACATCAGCCTCGATGAAAGGCGAACCTATCGAAGCCCTGAAGAAAGGAGTAGACAAGATGATCGCCTCCTTACGTCAGAATCCTCAGGCAATAGAAAGCGTATACATTAGCATAATAACATTCAGCACGACAGCGCAAGTACTGATCCCGCTACTCGACCTTGCATCCTTTCAGATGCCCGAACTCGAAGCAAGGGGACAAACTGCACTAGGTGCTTCGCTTAAACTCGTTACCGACCGTATAAATACTGAAGTAACCAAAACGACAATGGAACAGAAAGGTGATTGGAAACCCATTGTCTTTATTCTGACAGATGGAGTTCCGATCGATGACTGGAGAGCAGGACTGGAATACTTTAAATCGGCAAAAACGGTCTATACCGTTGCCTGTGCCGTAGGAGGGCATGCCGATACTTCTATCCTGAAACAGATCACACCACATGTTGTTAGTCTCGATCATACGGACGAGGATTCTATGTCACGATTTTTTCTGTGGATGTCTGCTTCTATCGATCGTACATCGCTCAAGGTGGAATGTGACGGTGATGGCGAAGACCTCGCCAGCCTGGATGAATTGCCACCGCCACCGCCCGATATCAATATTTTGTAAAGAATAAATAAAAATTTAACTATACGTCACAGATAACTGTTGACTGCTAACTGAACATATTATGAGAAGATTACCCGTTTACCTTGTGTTAGACACATCGGGCTCGATGCACGGAGAACCCATCGAAGCCGTAAAGAATGGAGTACAGGTACTAGTATCTACCCTCGGCCAAGATCCTTACGCTCTAGAAACAGCATATTTGAGTATCATTACTTTCGATTCGAGAGCGCAACAATTAGTGCCTCTGACTGAGCTTTCCATGTTTCAGATGCCTACCCTTTCGGCAAATGGAACAACTGCTTTTGGTGAGGCGTTGAGCTTATTGTCAACAACGGTAGATAATGAAGTACAACAAACCACTCCTAAACAAAAAGGAGACTGGAAGCCGCTTGTTTTCATCATGACAGACGGTGCTCCTACCGATGACTGGAAAAAGGGATTGGAAGAATTTAAGAAACGTAAGTTCGGTATGGTAGTAGCTTGTGCTGCCGGACAAAATGTAAATACGGATATACTCCGCCAAATTACCGAAACTGTAGTCCGTCTCGATGTATTGGATAGTTCGAGTATCAAAGCGTTCTTTAAGTGGGTATCTGCTTCTATTAGTTTTGGTAGCCAGAAAATAGAATCGGGAGGTCAGGAAATTACAGGACTGAGTGAATTACCGCCACCACCACCCGAAGTGAATATTGTACTATAATTCGCTAGTGGGCAAATGATTATTCGCCCCTAGAAAAGTCAATATCCATCTGGCAATTAAATATTGCGAAATATATACAATCTAATCCTGTGGATTGGACGACAGATAATTATTATGTAAATTAGAGCAAAAAATATGAGACGATTACCAGTATATTTATTATTAGATACGTCCGGTTCGATGCGTGGGGAGCCCATTGAGTCGGTCAAAGTAGGACTCGAATCTATGATTTCGAGCTTGCGCCAAGACCCGTTTGCTCTCGAATCGGTTTTTATCAGTATTATAACTTTCGATCGCGAAGTGAAACAAATACTACCTTTGACCGAATTGGAGAATCTACAACTTCCCGAAATAACTACTCCCGAATCGGGTCCTACCCATCTGGGCGAAGCTCTGGAAATGTTGTGTAAAATGGTGGATTCGGAAGTACGTGTCAGTACAACCGATCAGAAAGGGGACTGGATGCCGCTGTTGTTTATTATGACAGATGGCAAACCCTCCGACCTACAGAAGTACAATCACATGATACCTGAGGTGAAGAAACGCAACTTTGCCAGTATCATTGCTTGTGCAGCAGGTGTAAAAGCGGATACAAAACCGTTACTGGCTTTGACAGATCAGGTATATTCGCTGGATACGACGGATAGTTCTACATTCCGCCAATTCTTCAAATGGGTATCGGCTTCGGTTAGTGTAGGAAACCGCAGTATTGGTTCGAATGATGATATTTCTTTACCACCACCTCCACCTGAGGTACATACGGTAATTTAATCAAAGAATTAAAAATGAAAAAACTATTTCTCATTTTACTAGCAATATTACCTTTCATTCTGAACGCTTGTAGCTCTGAGGATGAAGATAATATAGCAAAAGAAAACTCTATACTTTTAGATATCAAAATATCTGAAAATAATGAACAAGTTATTTTATACGTCTATGGAGATAAAACGACAATAGACTGGGGAGATGGGAAAGTAGAAGATTTCGAGAATATAAATAGTTTCGAGAAAGAATCGCCCTACCATTATTACAAAGAACCCGGAGCTTACCAAATAAAAATAAAAACGGATCACATTACAGATTTTACTTTAGATAGAGAAAATTCTGTTCAGGATATAATCTTAGGTAACTGTCCGGTTTTAGAAGTAATAAACCTGAACTATCTTAACGGCATCCAAACTCTGGATGTAAAAAATTGTCCTCAATTACAAAAATTAATACTGTCTTATATGACATCATTGGTATCTCTGGATATAAGTAAATGTGATAAACTGAAACTTCTTAATTGTACTGCTAACCGTTATTTATCATATCTCGATATTTCAAACAATATCAATTTGGAAACATTATATTGTAATACCAATATATCTCTTAATTCTATAAAAATAGGTAATAACATAGAGTTAAAGCAGGTTATTTTACCATCTAATCAATTGGAGAAAGATGCGTTGAACAAAATATTTACAGATTTACCGAATGTATCTGTCAATGAAAAAATTATCAACTTTTGGGGTAATCCGGGTACAGCCGATTGTGATAGTAAAATAATAACAGATAAAGGTTGGACTATCAAGGATAACATTATTTACTAAGAAATTTTTAATTTATATGAAATAATAAAACATTATCTATATATTTTTTCTAGATATGTTCGGTTCAATAAGAAGAGAGCCTATCAAATTTGTCAATATTGTTTATCGGCAATAATCAAATCGATTCAAATGAAAAATAAAACAACAGCCCTATGAAAAAAACACTATTTACATTACTGATTCTATTTCCTTTTTTGATAATCGGATGTTCTGATGATGATGACGATATAACACCTCCAGCACCATCTGAAGTAATAGGAAATGAAATAAAGATCACAGCAAATATTACAGATATCTCTGACACAGTTTCATTTAACATCTATGGAAGACATCCTATGATCCATTGGGGTGACGGTGATTCGACAATAGTGGCAAGTACTATATACAAGCATGCGTATAAGGAAAAAGGAAATTATCAGATAACAATTAAAACAGACATGCTAGACGATCTGACAATTTCCGGAAAAGACCAGCCACTGAGTAATCTACAAGTCGGGAATTGTCCACAATTAAAAGAACTATATATATTAGATTTTGAGAGCCTCACCAGCTTTTCCTCAAAAAACTGTCCGCAACTGACTACCCTTTATATCGAAAGTTCTAAAAATCTCGCAGAATTAGATGTATCCAGTTCTCTTGATTTAGGAGTATTATATTTAGGAGGTATAGACCACCTCCATTCTATCGATCTCACTAAAAATAAGAACATTCGTTGGGTATATGGTTATAATATAGGACTGGAAAACATTGACCTGTCAAATTGCACGGAACTTTACAAATTAGAAATTCCATATAATAAATTAAAAAAACTTTCTCTTTATAATAATACTAAGTTAGAAATACTAGAGTGTCAAAATAATGAATTAACCTCGTTAGACCTCACCTCTGCAGAACGTATATGGGAGATCGACTGCTCATACAATAAACTAACTTCTCTGAAAGTAGATAAAAACCCTTATATACTAGATTGTTCGAATAATAATCTGACAAAGCTTGAATTATCGTCGACATCTCTGCATAGATTTTATTGTAGTAATAATCAGATATCGGAACTAAAAATAAAACATCCGGAGCAACTGAGAGTCATACTGCTCAACTCTAACAAACTGAATACCGGAGCTCTAAACTCTATCATAGAAGGTTTGGATATAAACCCTGATAAAGATTCACATAATCGAAGCTTTTACTCGATTCGTTTGTCCGATAATCCGGGAACAGAATCTTGTAACCAGCAGGCTATACTAGATAAGCAATGGCAAATATTTTAAAATCATTTATAATTTAGGAGAGCATATATGAGACGTTTACCCATATATTTCTTGATCGATGTATCGGAATCGATGATTGGAGAACCCTTGCAACATGTGCAGGCAGGGATGGAAACTATTATTCGCGAACTTCGCACCGACCCTTATGCATTGGAAACAGTTTGCATATCCATTATCGCTTTTGCCGGAAGGGCAAAAAAACTGAGTACAATGGAAGAGCTGTACAACTTTTACCCTCCCAAACTTCCTATTGGTGGGGGAACTTCGCTGGGTGGAGCAATGGAGTTTTTGATGAATGATATCAACTCTACCGTACGCAAAACCACGATGGAAGAAAAGGGTGACTGGAAACCTATCGTTTTCCTTTTCACAGATGGAGCTCCTACCGATTCGGTAGATGCTGCATTCGATAAATGGAACGAAAAGTTCAGAAAAAGTGCAAGCCTTGTAGCAATCTCTTTCGGAGAAAATCTTGATTTAAGTGTTTTGCGAAAAGTCACCGATAATGTGCTTCAACTAAAAGATACAGATGAGGCTTCGTTTAAGAAATTTTTCCAATGGGTAACAGCCTCTATCAAAACTACAAGTGTAAGTATCAGCGACTTGAACAGTGATGAACTGAAACTTGCTCCTTTGACAGATGATTTTCTGAGCAAGATAGAAATGGAAATGAGCCAGCCTATCAAAGTAGATGAAAATTATGCGGTTATTCTGGGAAAATGCCAGCAAACTTCACAGCCCTATCTGCTAAAATACATGAAGCGGATCGACAAAAACGATTTTTCTCAATTCACAGGAATAGGATCACGTAAATTTAAGTTCGTAGGAGCTTATCCGATAGATAATACCTACTTCGAAATGGTAGATGGATATGCTAATGGTAACTTGACTGGGAGCCGTGTCAACACAGCCGATTTGGTCGGATTTCCGTCTTGTCCTTGTTGTGGCAATCAGGTAGCTATCGGACTGTGTATGTGTGGAAACATCATGTGTGTAGGAAACGAACAACAAAGCAAATGCCCTTGGTGTGGTGTGCAGGTATCGTTCCAAAGTTCGGGTGGTGGCATGGACATCGGTCGTACCAGAGGATAATTTATTCAGTGAATAGTCAGCTGTAATCAGTAAACAGAAATAAATAGATAATTAACAATAAAGACCTTTACAGAAAATGCCCTCTCTTTTTGGAGGGCATTTTATATAAGAATCTTGCTTATATCATTCTACAAATATCTTTCACACTAGATTAAATGCTTAGATAACTCGAACTGATATATCATTTGACTCAGTGATGTTGATATATACTTTGCTACCAGCAGGGACATATTCCTGAATAGTTCTGGTAGTTTTATCCGAAATTTTGTAAAATGAAAAATCTATCACTTTATTCCCAATAAGGTGAGAACCTGTCCAAGCTGCACCTCCGGAATTATTTATCATCATATCATCGGTATGATGAGGATTACCGTAAACCGATTGCCAATAATAAAGCTTATAAGTTTCAGTTGATTTGGATGTATAAATTACTTCAACTCTAGGACAAGAATACTGAGTAGTACACACATAGCCCAATGTTCTTACATATCTAAAATCTTCACCGTTGTTTTGCATTTCCTGTATTTCTGAGTCAAAAACTATGTATCGCGTGTTCTGATTTCTATCACTGTAATATTCTTTTAGTGGAACCAAACCAAGTTTAGGTTGACCATAAATATATCCCCAGTGATCATATCTCTTCTGTCCCGGTTTCAAAATATCGTCTTCCCTTGCTATCGAAACATCTTTTGTTATATCATTAAATACGTGATAGATGGCAACATTTGCTTCGCTGTTTCTGTTTTTACAAACCTGAAATCTAATGCCATAAAATTTTTCATAGGCAAGCTGGCTGGGAAGTAATGTCGTTTCCAAATAATTATACCCACCTGTAATACTGTTTCTTATTAAATATGATCTCAAAGGAATAGAAACATTTTGAATATAGGTAACAGAAGTTCCTCTTAGTGTAACATCTGAAGACTTATCCTGATCCATATTTAAATCTTCGTCCGCAGAACAAGAATATAGTAAAATACTGAATAAAAATCCGAAAAAGATAATTAGTTTTTTCATGTTTGCATTTTTTTAATTTGACTACTTATTGTTAATAAACAGATATTGAAATCACATACCATTTCAATTTTTCATGAATTGTCTTTATTAAAATTTGTATTAACACTACACAATATAACAAATACTTCTACCTAGTATACTTACATGGTAAATTTCCTTATTGTCACTTTTTATTTTAAATCATTAACGGGCAAGGACATCTGCTGTTAGTGTATAGCAGTTATTCTCATCATATTCTCCAAACGGACTGAAAATTTTCACGTACATGCCCCCACTGTTACAAGTGGGAATATCGATAATTTTATCTGATGTTCCGTAATTTAAATTATAATCAATCAAAAGTGGCTCTTCCATGTATCCAGTTTTATAATATACAATCATTCCATAACTCTTTGGTAAATTTCTCAAAGTTAATCTGAGCCTGCTACCTGGATGAGTTATCTGAACTCTATAGAAGTCCACATCAGAACTACTACTTATTCCTCCCTGAATAGTAACACTTCCATAAGCCCAATCAAGACCATTCAACCACCAAGCATCATCAATAGTCTCATTTGACTCATAATTCATTACACAAGGGCTTTGTGCTTTCAGGTTTACACTTACCAATACGAATAAAAAGGACGCGATTAAAAAATGTAGTTTCCTCATAATGTTATGTTTTAAATTAAAAAAATAAAGTCCAGTTAAATATCAATAAACAAAATTCATTCACAAAGAAAAGGGATGAACTAAGGATCTTATTAAGGTTTGCGTATATCAATTTCGAGAGTATAACATCTATTCTCATCATACTCTCCAAAAGGACTAAAAATTTTAATATAATAAGGTAGATTAGGAGCCCCATTGAGAATAATAGTTTTGTCCGACGTTCCATAGTTCAGGTTATAGTCGATTAAACGTGGTTCACCCCAAGCTTCATGCATATACAGAATAATGCCATAACTTTTAGGTAAATCTCTTAATGTTATTCGGATATTAGACAAAACACGAGTCACTTCAAAACGATAAAAATCGACATCTGAAGAATTATCAATACCTGCATTCACAACAATCGTTTGGTTAGCAGGAGCACTAAGGTCATTCAACCAGTAACAATCATTTACAGTTTCATTAGGCTCATAACTCATTACGCAAGGACTTTGTGCTTTCACATTTACACTTACTAATACAAATAAAAAGAATACGATTAAAAAATGTAGTTTCCTCATAATGTTATGTATTAAATTAGAAAATAAAGTTTGGTTAAGATACCTCTTTTTTGAGGCATCTCTCTAATTTATTTATCGTATATCTTCTACCAACTTCTTACAACAGTCCGAGTTATTGTAAAGTCGGTTCCTCCCCAAATTTTACAGTCCCAGATAAGATCATAATAAATTACAGGAGTACTTCCGTCTTTGGCTGTAAATTTAGTCCGCACAGGAATCTTATAATGGCTCATCGTATTAGGAGAATTAGCCGGAACTTTGTCTAAACTAATCCGCACTTTACCTTTTTCAATCGTCTTGATAGAATATTCAGCAGTATGCCCTCCATATCTGTATGTATAATAATCATCGCCTTGCTGAGCTATGGAATACAAATATCCGCTCTCATTCATCCTCGGATAATTTTCGATAGAATTGAAAGCAGTACTTAGCCAATTGAAATCTTCGCCAATATACCACTCTACATCAAAATCAGCAGTAAACTGATCGTAAGTATGACTATATGTCAATAAATTATAACATATCTCCCGACCATACCCGTATGCCTGCATATCGAAGTAGTGGTATGCTGCCCTAAGTCCTACACTATCCTGAATATTTTCAGTATCATCATCAATGCCAGGCAGTACAGCATTATCACTCTGGCAACTTACGAGCCCGACGGCTAAGAAAATGAAAAGAAATCTGAATAGATTTTTCATACAATTTGATTTTTTTAGTTAAACGCTTTTATTAAAATTTGCATTAATGCTTCAATCTATAGATAATTTCGGGTGAATAATTTTAGGGATTATTTATTTTATTTTTAGATTATTAATAGCAGACCACAAATCAGGATTTCCTCATTTTATAACAAATACTATACATTTATTCTATTTAGACTAATTTTTCAGAATCATAGCCTAATAATTTACATTACAACAAATAAGATGAATAACAATAATAGTTTTCGCAAGGTGTTATTTCAAACAGAAACAAAAGTCCGGTTAAATTTTAAACACAATTCACTCTATAAATTCACTTTACGAAGATAAAAATAAAACTATAAAAATATCTAAATATAGATAAATTCTATATATCTATTACTTTTATTTAAAAGGACTAGTTTTCTTCAATATCTTTTAGGTTTTCTATATCTTTAGCAGTTAAAAAAGAATTCTATCCATACAGATGACATTTGACGAAATCATAACATATCTGAATATCTCACCTGAGGAGCAGGAAAAGTTGAGAACATTTTTCGAAAATGAAGAAGTAAAGCTTTTTCTGATAAAAAAATGGGAAGAGTACAACCGCCCTCCTGTATTTGATACAGAACCCGAAAATGTAGACTCTGTTCTTATAGAGGAAGATGTTACAGACGATGAGCAAGATATT
This sequence comes from Dysgonomonas sp., assembly GCA_032477055.1. Classification (GTDB taxonomy): domain Bacteria; phylum Bacteroidota; class Bacteroidia; order Bacteroidales; family Dysgonomonadaceae; genus Dysgonomonas_A. The sequence continues at coordinate 158,105 of JAWDXP010000005.1, forward strand.
CCTGACACAGAAACAGAAACGGATAATAATATAAACGAAGACGATATGCCAACTATACCGAATATACCGGACGACGAGGAAACTATGGCTAGGAAAAAGGGCACATTTAATGACCCAAAAGACGAAGCCATGCTTATCAAACTGAGAAGCAAATTTATACAGCTTCAAAACGGTAAAGTCAATCAGCCTTATTCCTATCTGTTCGATATCACTCTTTTCGAAATTGCTGATATCGGTGATTTTTGGTTCGAAGGATTGGACGAAATCGGACTGCACTTCAATACCGATACAGATATGATCGAGGGCACACCTTCGCAAGCCGGTGATTTTAAGATTATATTGAAATGCAAACGTACCACGTGGGAGGAAGGTGATCCGATATTTGAACGAACAATCACACTGATTATCAACCCCGATCCACGTTCGTTATGGAACAATATTCCTACTCCAACCGATGTCGATTATTACAGACCCGATTCAGATTCCGGTTATGTGAAAGTGGAAATGTCGAGCGGATTTTTAGGTTTCGGCAAAAAAGAGCGAAAAGATATAGTTGCAGCTAGTCAAAGAGGACGTTCGCATGCCCACGAAGGCAAGCCTAGGGATGATGATTTCAAAATGTCGTTTCTTGAAGAAGGGGATTGGTATATCCTGACCGTTGCCGATGGTGCGGGTTCGGCACAATATGCACGGCAAGGGGCACACATAGCTTGCACTACCGTGACCGAAATTTGCCAGACTCAATTAGGCAAATATTGTAAAGAAGTAGATGACCTTATCAAAGATTACCACAAGGAAGCAGAAAGCGAAGCCAAGCGTAAGAAACTGGGCGACGCGCTGTACAATATTATAGGATCAGCAGTATTCAAGGCATACAAAAACATCGAAAAAGAAGCACAGGATAAAGGTGCCAATATGAAAGATTATTCTACAACTTTCCTTGTTTCGGTGGCTAAGAAATTTAAGTTCGGATGGTTTATCGCCTCATTCTGGGTAGGTGATGGAGGTATTGGCATCTACAATCAGGAAACGCAATATCTCAAAATAATGGGTGAACCCGATGGAGGGGAATTTGCCGGACAAACACGATTCCTCACTATGGCAGAGATTATGCAACCTACCGAAATATATAAGCGACTTCGTTTTGAGATCGTGGAAGATTTTACGGCTCTTATTCTAATGACTGATGGAGTGACTGATCCTAAATTCGAAACAGACTCCAACCTGATGAAGGTCGAGAAATGGAACGCTCTGTGGGAAGACATTACTTCTTCGGTACAATTGACAGATGATAATGAAGAAGCTGCTGCACAATTGCTGAAATGGCTCAATTTCTGGTCACCCGGCAATCATGACGACCGAACCATTGCGATATTGTATTGATATAGCCGTGAAAATTTTTCAGCCGATAAATAAACATGCGTAGGGGCAAAAAATGTTTTGTCCAAAACATAATTATACAGCCCATATAAGGGGTCAACGAGAATGAGCGAAAAAATTATAACCATCAAAGCAAGTGACGGAAGTACCGTCCAATTTGTAGATAAAATTATAGGATCGGGCGGAATGAAAGATGTTTATTTCAGTCCCGACAAATCATATGTAGTCGGCTTTTTCAGAGATAAGCAGGACTTCAATGCCAAAGATCGTCTGGAAAACATTACGGGAATATACCGTGAGCGAATTTTCAACCAAGAAGGGGGCGACTACTGGAAAGACCTTTTCTGCTGGCCTACCAAGATTGTAGAACATAATGGAAAACTAGGTCTTGTAGTGCCTACCTACCAGCCCTACTATTTCTTCAAATACGGTTCTATCAACAACGATTTCTTAGGAATCAAGGGAAAAGAAAAAGAAGGAAAATGGTTTGCTTCGGCAAAAAACCAAAATCGTTTCCTTGCTCCCGAAGAACGTGGCGACTGGTTCAAATATGTGCAGATATGTATCCGTATCAGCCGTGCTGTGAAACGTATGCATGCTGCAGGTCTTGCTCACTCCGACCTTTCGTATAAGAATGTGCTTATAGACCCCACTTCCGGTAGAGCGTCGATTATAGACATAGACGGGCTTGTGGTACCGGGCAAATTTCCGCCCGATGTACTGGGAACGCCCGATTTTATTGCCCCCGAGGTAATTGCCACAAAACATCTTTCGATGGACGACCCCAATCGTAAGTTACCTAGTATCACCACCGACCGCCATGCTTTGGCTGTCATGATATATATGTACCTACTCTATCGCCACCCCCTTAGAGGCGGAAAAGTAAACGATCTCGATTCGGCAAAAGATGAAGAACTTTCGATGGGTGTAAAAGCTTTGTTTATAGAAAACCCCAACGATACTTCAAACAAAGTAAAATCGAATCAATTGCAGGCGAGTCAATTGCCCCAAGCTGATCCGGAGAAGATACCTTATACAGTATGCGGACCTTACTTGAAAAAGCTATTCGACCGTGCATTTATCGACGGGTTACACAATCCGCAGGTACGCCCCACGGCAAACGAGTGGGAAGATGCCTTACTGAAAACTGTTGACCTGATGCAGCCTTGCCAAAACCGGAGTTGCTGGCACAAATGGTTTGTTTTTGACAATACGACAAAACCTAAATGTCCGTTCTGTGGCACAGAATATAGGGGACAATTGCCTGTGCTCAACCTATACTCTTCACGTAAAGAGGGAACTTTCACTCCGGACAATTACCGCCTGATGGTTTACAACAACCAGTACCTATATATGTGGCACGTAAACCGGAATGTGTGGCCTAACGAAAAATTGCCCGAAGATCAGCGTAAACCTGTGGGATATTTCGTATTCCATCAGAATAAATGGTTACTGATCAACCAGCGCCTAACCGATCTGGAGGATAAAACGGAAGGTAAGAAAATAGGTATCGGCGAAGCTATTGAATTAACTGATAACAAACAGATACTTCTGTCGAAGGAAGACGGCGGACGGCTTGTTGTGGTGCAGATCGTAAATAATTAATACAATCAATATACTTAAGACCTGCATTCGAATATGTATGATTTCTTTTTTGAGGAATTAAATAAGAAAAGTTGGTTAATTAGCCAGCCTTTACGCAATCCCGATGATATTCTATTAGACCTGACAGCAGCGGAAAGGCTTAAGAAAGCGCCTGAAGAGTTTATCACATTCATCAAATCTTTTTCAAGCTGCTCCAATATAGAAGATACTATTTGGTTTCTTTCTTATTCGGATTATATATCCGATATGCCTGACGACCAGCGTTGGTGGGACGAATATGAACGACAATGCCTAGAGAGTGCTATCAGCGATGAACAGACTAAAGAATGCAATAACTTCTGGAATTCGTATATCCCTTTTTTCTTTGCGATAGAGGACAGATATGCGGGTGCTGTTATTTGTATCGATGACAAGAATTATGGCAAAATATATCATATTTCTGAACCCGAATATGAGGACTTATCTCTCGTAGCCAATAATCTGGAGGAATTTCTAAGATTATTTCTCGAAGACATACATCAATTTAATTAATTAAAAAAAATTATAGGGATGTATGATCTGCCTAATAAATTCAACAACACTATTGGGGTTTGTTAAAAAGCAGCAAATAGAATAAAGGACACACCATTATTCCCAGATATTGGAGGCTGCTGTATATATTAGCTGCAAATCCCGATTTTAGAGACTTGGCTATTATTATGCAACATATCGAAGAAGAAACAATATCTGCTACGGACGAGATAACAAAGTATTTAAAGGATAGATCACAAATGAAATACACCATACAAGAAACACCTACATTTACGATATTTGGGGTCAAAAGAGAAATTAAAATGGATAATGCATTTGAACTAGTGCCAAAATTCTGGAGAGAGTGCAGAAAAAAATGGAACTCTGGCTAAATTTGCAGACTCTTTGACAATAAACAATATATCTCCGATTCCGTCTGGTATTCTGGGCATTATAACACCCGAGAATGTTAGTAAGCGCGGGATAATGGATTATTATATCGCATCGTCGAACCCGTCTGCGACAAAAGATATTCAAAATATTGAAACATACAACATTTCAGCAACTACATGGATTGTATTTGAAGGAAACAGAAAGAAAGACGTTTCTTCCATCTACGATTATTTCTACAGCCAATGGCTGCCTGCTGCTGCTTATAAAAGAAGAACAAATATACCTGTCATAGAAAGCTATTCTCTGAATCATAAATATATGCATACCTGGTCGCCATTTTACATCTGGTTTGCAATAGAAGCGAAATAATGTATCTTTGTAAGGCAAAAAAATGTAGAAACTTGTTCTACAAGTAAAATATTCTATCAAAATGTTATTTCCTTTTGTCATCCTGAACTTGTCGAAGGCTCTACTCTTCTAACTTAAATGTTTGGATTCGCCGATTTTCAATTGGCTAACACCGAATGTAGTGTCACACTGTTCAACATGACAACCGGATAGTGAAAATAATGTAGGGACGAATAAATATTCGTATAATGTAAAGTGTGTAAAAGATTTTTACCCTCCATCTCTACAAGAACAAATAAAACAGTGATTAAACATATTTCATTCGATCTTTGGCTGACACTCATCAAATCACATCCCGAATTCAAACTGAAACGGGCGGAGATGATTGCCGAGACTTTTGGCATACAACATATCGATGCATCAGGCATAGACAAATTTGTAAGGTCAATAGATAAGACTTTCGACCGTTACAATATGATTAGCGGAAAGAAATTGTCAGCTAATGCCATGTATTGCCGTCTGTTGCAACGCATCGTTTCCGGTAAAAAGATCACTGAAAGAGAAGCTATCGAAGTGAGAAAAAAAGCAGACCGTTTATTCGAAGAATACTGTCCGCAGTTCGTCAATGAGAATATTCCTGATATACTCTCACAATTGAAAGAAGAAGGATACTCCATCAACCTCTCGAGCAATACGGGATTTATAGAAGGGATAGTGCTACGCAATACGCTTGCACACCTGAATATCATTCAATATTTCGACTTTCTCATTTTCTCTGATGAGATAGATGCCTCGAAACCTTCGTCCCGATTCTTTGAGAAAGTAAATGAGCAGGTCAACGTAAAGCCGGATGAAGTACTGCACATCGGTGACAACCCAAAAGCAGATTATCAGGGAGCTATTAATTTTGGCTTCAAAGCATTGTTAATAACCAATCACGATTATACGATTCATGACATCAGAACAGGATTATAAAGGAGACATTATACATTTTAGCGGCTATCTTATAGATAATGAACAGGATTTCGGGTTTTCGCCCGACGATTATTCCAAATTCAAACACGGCGCGCTCAACATTGCTCGTAAATTCGGATATGCCCTTGCCGATCGGTTTATCGAAAAATGTTTCAGTAAAACATATAAAGGACAACAACTTGTAGTTGTGCCCAGTGCCTATTCTTACATCCCCACCGCTTCTTTCTACATGAAAATATTTTTCGTGAGAAGGCTCAACCAATATCTGTACGAAAATGGCTACCCTATCACACAGGAAACGAAGATAAACCGTTCGGTGACTTATCGTGAAGACTATGGCGAAATGTCTGCACAAGACAGATACAGACTGATAAGTGGAGATAAATTCCATATCGACAAAGCATTTGTAGAAGGAAAACAATTGTTATTTCTTGATGATGTGAAGATAACAGGGACTCACGAGCGTATTATCATTAAGATGCTCAACGAATTCGGTATAGACAACAGTTCATATATGTTGTACTTCGCCGAACTGGTGAATCCTGATATCTCACCCACATTCGAAAATTTTATAAACAACCATTTTGTAAGAAGCATAGACAATGTGGATGAAATAATAAAGAATGACGAATTTGTATTCAACACGCGGGTTGTAAAATATATACTAAATCGGGAAGGCGAAATATTCGATAGATTTATTGCTAAACAAACACCTAAGTTTTGTGAAGATCTTTATTATCTGGCTATCGGAAACGAATATTTCCAGTTCGAATCATATATCGAAAATCTGAACAAACTTTCAAAAATAGTGTTTGCTTAATATTAAAAGACAAAATTTGACCCGTCTAATTCGCATAATATATAATAAAAAGGATGAAGGATTAAACAAATTGTGTATAAATCATATAAATATTAAGTGTAAGAATTCCTTTTAACAACCAATTTTTATATATTTGCAAAGTTTTAGAACTACATAGAGAGATAATAAGTTATAACTTAAATAATTTTTCAACAAAATGGCAAACAGAAATTCTTATTCTTATCAGAAAGAACTATTAGTAAAATTGCGCGAATCTCTTGAGGTTTTCAGAGAAGATATGTCAAATGTAGCTAGAAACTACAAAAACACAGTTCAAACCCTACACGAAGAACAAGGTATGATGGATGAGACTTACGAAGAGTACTACATCAACTATCTAAATCCTACTGTAGAAGTTCTTAACAGCATGTTGGAACGTATTGACAACGAAGATATTGCTTTCATCGAAAAAGAAATCAACTTCCTGTCTAGCAGATAATACATACTAATAAACCTTTTTAATAATGAACGATTCTAGGTTGTGTGAAGACATAAAACAAAACTTAGAAGCTCAAGGTATTAATCTTTCCGAAGCGGAAGTTGCAGATTTGTACATTTCGGCTTTAGACAAAATATCCGAAATTCTTGACCAAGGAGATATCATTGATATCTCCGATTTCGGTTCTTTTTGGAGAAAGAAAAACGAGACCTCATCTTCAACATTTTTTAAACCTTCGGATAATATACAAGAGCGAATAAACCAGTAAGAATGAACAAGCATTTAGATCAATCGGAGTTAAGCAAAATCATAGCTTCACAGAAGGAAATAGATCCGATAATTGCAGAGTCATTCATACAGCAATTGTTTAAAGGAGTCGAAAAAGAACTTATTTCCAGCAAGTCCATCAAAGTAGACAGGCTCGGAACATTTAAGATCATAAAAAGTGGCTCTTCTAACAGGATTCTGTTTTTAGGAAGTACAGCTAAAAATAGCGGACTCAGAACAGATGCTGGTCTGATCGGTACAAACTCTTTAATTGATAAACCTATAGAGAAATATCAGCAATCCTCTATAGCAGACAGTGATTATAGTAAGAACGACATACTAACGGCTCGCGAAGAGAAAGACAAAAAAAATACTTCTCCGATTATACTAACAGAAGAAGAAGTTAATATAACGGAAAACATACAATTAGAAGACAAAGCAGGACAAAGCACAAGCGATACGCAAGTTTCGACTGTGGAAAAAGGAGCTTTGAAAGAGGAAAAAGATATTATCGCGGATTCGGCTACTATCGCCGAGAAGCCAGAGCCCATACAAGAACGTTTTTCGCAGGAAAAGGAGACATCTCCGGCTGTGAAAAAGAGAGAGAAAGTAACACCAGTAGAACGCACTGTACGACAAAGGGCTAACAATGCGACCAATAGCGATCACGACCCTTACAGATACATCTCAGAGAGGGAAGAAACATTCGAAGATGACGATGATTTGCCAACTAAGAGAAGATCTACAACAGGGAGAATCGTTGCAGAGATATTGATTATATTTGCTATTGTCAGTATCGGATTTCTGATTTATTCCAATTTCATTTCATCGAGAGAAGCCAAGCCTTCTTCCGATAAATTTACCGAATTGGATAATAATGATAAAACCAACTATAGTTGTATCATTCTTTCAGATGCAGATGTATCGGTAAAATACCTTGCTGAAGCCTACTATGGCAACAAAGCCTTTTGGCCTTATATCTATAAAGCCAATGAAAATATCGTAAACAGTTCATTCGTAATCCCAAGCGGGTCTATCATAAAAATACCTAAACTAACTGTAGACATAGTTAGTTTCAACAAAGGCGAATTAAATGACAGGGCTAAGGCTTTGGAAGAAGAAATAATGAAAGAAAAAGGCTAGCAAGAGTTAGAACTCTTCATTTTGAGAAAATTCAGCTTGTGGTAAAAAGATTTAACTAAAGGGTGAGAAATGGCCAAATCCAAAAGAAAAAGTAAAGCGAGATCAAGAAACTTTATTATCCTGATATTGATAGTAGGAATATTAGGAGGAATGTATTATTATCTGGAGATTTACATGCAGGAACCCGGAAATATGGGCTCTTCGGAAAAGCAGTCCGAATATATTCTTCTTGAGAATAAAGATTCGACCAACTATGAAGCTATAGTTATGTACAACTACAATGTAAATATCAATTATGTAGCTAAAAAATTTTACAAAAGCAACATATTCTGGCCTTATATCTTTATCGAAAATCAGGACGAAGAAGCTGTAAAAAGAAATCCGCTCGATATCCCTAAAGGTGTTATACTCAAGATACCACGACTAGCCGATAATGATATCAACCTTATCGATTCGGCATCAGTCAACAAAGCAAAACAATTGGCCGACAGTATACTGAATACTACGTCAGCTTTGTAATACAATCTATAACGCTTAACGATTCCTGTTCACCGGACAGCATATTCTTAAGCGTTATTTTTTGCTCTTTCATTTCATTTTCGCCAACAATAACCACATAAGGTATATTATTGGAATCGGCATAAGACATTTGTTTTTTCATTTTAGCAGCTTCAGGATAAATTTCTGACGCTATATTTTTTTGCCTGAACTGAGCAATAACAGGCAATATATAATCGGTTTCGGCTTCTCCGAAATTAACAAACAATACTTTGGTATTCTGTATAGAACTCTTCGGATATAAATCCAGCTGGTTCAGTACATCGAAAATACGGTCGGCACCAAACGAGACTCCTACACCCGACACATCGGGCAAACCGAATATACCGGTCAGATTATCGTAACGTCCGCCACCCGTAATACTTCCTATCTGCACATCCAATGCTTTTACTTCGATAATAGCACCTGTATAATAGTTCAGACCACGCGCAAGAGTCAGGTCTAGGTCTATTTGTGTCTGCAATTGCAATAGATCGGCTTTGCTTAGAATGAACTCTATCTCTTCGATACCCTTCAATCCTATTTCAGAATTAGCCAAACTACTTTTTAAGGTCTGCAACTTTTGTTCGTTACTACCTTCCAACAGGATAATTGGCTGGAGCTTATCGATCGCCTCTTGCGGGATACCTTTCGACTGAAGCTCTTCATTTACTTTCTCCAATCCTATCTTATCCAGTTTATCAATAGCTACGGTTATATCCACTATTTTTTCGGGCTCGCCGATTACTTCCGCTATACCCGAAAGTATTTTGCGATTGTTGAGTTTTATAGCAACTCTCACTTTAAAGCGTCTGAATACCTCATCTACAATTTGCAAAAGTTCTACTTCATTCATCAACGAATCTGATCCCACGACATCGACATCGCACTGAAAGAATTCGCGATAACGTCCTTTTTGTGGACGGTCGGCGCGCCAGACAGGTTGTATCTGATAACGCTTAAACGGAAAAGTTATATCATTCCGGTGCATAACGACATAACGCGCAAAAGGTACTGTCAGGTCATAACGCAGTCCTTTTTCCGATATTTCGGTAGTCAGGCGGTTCGAATTGCGCTCATCTAACAGTTCCCCAGAAGCTTTAGACAAAAAATCTCCCGAGTTTAGTATTTTGAACAACAGCTTGTCACCCTCTTCCCCGTATTTCCCCATCAGTGTAGAAAGGTTTTCCATAGCAGGAGTTTCTATTTGCCTGTATCCGTACAGCTTAAATACCTCACGGATAGTATCGAAAATATAATTCCTTTTAGACATTTCTTCGGGCGAAAAGTCTCTTGTACCTTTTACTATAGATGGTTTTTGCATCGGTCGTTTATTTTTATGATTTCACAGTTTGCAAAGGTAAGAAAATTCGGTTAATCGTATATATTCCTTCTTCATGAAACAAGCTATCGTATACATATAGCTCGAAAACATTAAAAAATGTAATCGAAAATTAATATTCATTTTAAGTAAAATATATTTCCTCCCCGATCGACTATAATTGTAGATATAAAATTAAGGTTATAAAAATTTCGAATAATAAATACAACTACAAGCATGGATAATAAAAAAGACACTAAAGAGAATGACACAATCAATGAAGTAAGAAAGAACAAAACTGATACAAGTGCGGCAAAAAAAGACATCGCCGGATTGCTCGATTTTGTCCGAAAAGTATATGCCCTCAAAAAGTGAGGGTATATATTAGTTGCTTTCCTTCAAATACCCCTGCAAATATTGCAGGGCTTTTTTCATAAATCATAAAATTACATTGCATGGTTCAGGGTAGATTTGAACCAACAAATATTACATTTCTGACCAAGTATTTTCGAATCGTAGAAATGCGAAACAACCGTCTTCTCCCCTACACTCTCCCTCCTTTTACCCTATCCTTTCCGGACCATGTAATATAATCTTTTCAGTAGGATGCATTAAATTAACTTTTATTATTAGCACAAGCCTTTTGCGTCTTGAATCAATAAACAGAAAATAGTATCTTTGAGCGTTTTATCAAAATTTATGGCAACTCGAAACATCAGGTGAAGATAAGTCCGATTATAATTGAGGATAAGGTCTATAAATATGGGAGTTATGCTTAAACTTTTTTAACGACAGTAGTATTTCATCTGAGATTTAACATTTATAAATTTGCCAGGTTTTTAACAGGAACAAAAAATAACTAATATAACATTCAATTTTATGGCTCAAGTTGATATTCGAGAATTGAACGAACGGATAGAAAGCAAAAGTGCTTTCGTCAATATGATTATGATGGGAATGGACAAGGTGATTGTCGGACAAAAACATCTGGTAGAATCACTGTTGATCGGATTGTTGTCGGACGGCCACATTTTGCTCGAAGGGGTTCCCGGATTGGCAAAAACATTGGCTATCAAAACGCTGGCATCTCTTATCGAAGCCGACTACCATCGTATACAGTTTACTCCCGACTTGCTGCCTGCCGACGTTGTCGGTACAATGATCTATAGCCAGAAGAAAGAAGAATTTGAGGTAAAAAAAGGACCTATCTTCGCTAACTTCGTACTGGCAGACGAGATCAACCGTGCTCCGGCAAAGGTACAGAGTGCCTTGCTCGAAGCCATGCAGGAACGTCAGGTAACCATCGGCGAAAAGACTCTGAAACTGCCAAAGCCTTTCCTTGTAATGGCGACGCAAAACCCTATCGAACAAGAAGGTACTTATCCGTTACCCGAAGCTCAGGTAGACCGTTTCATGCTGAAAGTTGTTATCAACTATCCTAAAAAAGAAGAAGAAAAACTAATACTTCGTCAGAATATTCACGGACAATACGAAGACCTGCGCCCTGTACTGAAAGCAGACCAGATACTGGATGCCCGCAAGGTAGTAAGTGATGTATACCTGGACGAAAAGATCGAACGCTACATCGTAGATATAGTATTTGCTACACGTTTCCCTGCCGACAACGGATTGCAGACATTAAAGGGATTGATAGGATTCGGAGCTTCGCCTCGTGCTTCTATCAGTTTGGCATTAGCTGCACGTGCCTACGCTTTCATCAAGCGCCGCGGCTATGTAATCCCGGAAGACGTAAGAGCTGTTTGTCACGACGTACTTCGCCACCGTATCGGTCTTACTTATGAGGCTGAGGCTAGCAATACTACTTCGGACGAGATTGTAAGTGAAATACTGAATAAGATAGAGGTACCCTGATCAGTTAACAGCTAACAGTTAGCAGTCAAATACATTTTTCTCAAATATCTATAATTCATTATGATAAAAAACAGTCTTGTTTATGATAAAGTTTATCAATTTGCAATACGAATTGTAAAAGCATATAAATATCTGATCGAAAAGCAAGAATATATTTTGTCAAAGCAATTATTAAGGTGTGGAACTTCTGTAGGTGCTAACATAGCTGAGGCAAACGGAGCAATATCCGATTCGGACTTTTCCGCAAAAATGAGTATTTGCGTATAAAGAAATATTAGAGACAAAATATTGGTTGTCTTTATTGAAAGATACAGGATATATGCCGCAAGATATCTTTGAAAGTATATTTACTGATGCAGATGAAATTGCGAAAATGACATATTCAATATTAAAAACGACTCGAATATATAAAAATATAGAGAGTTAACTATCATAGCCTACTGATAATTGTTGACTGCTGATTGTTAACTGAAAGAGTTTATGGAAACAAGCGAATTACTTAAAAAAGTCCGCCAGATAGAAATAAAGACCAGAGGATTGTCCCGCAATATATTTGCAGGACAGTATCACTCTGCCTTTAAAGGACGGGGGATGGCATTCTCCGAAGTCCGCGAATATCAGTACGGAGACGACATACGCGATATAGACTGGAATGTGACTGCCCGCAACAATAAACCCTACATCAAGGTATTCGAAGAAGAACGCGAGCTTACTGTGATGCTTATGATAGACGTCTCAGGCAGTCTCGATTTCGGTACACATCACGCCGTGAAGCGCGACATTGTGACGGAAATGGCTGCAACACTGGCTTTCTCGGCAATACAAAACAATGATAAGATAGGGGTTATATTCTTCACCAATAAGATAGAGAAGTTCATCCCTCCTAAAAAAGGGAGAAAGCATATTCTTTACATTATTCGCGAACTGATCGATTTTCAGCCCGAAAATAGCCAGACCGATCTGGCAATGGCTTTGAAATTCCTGACCAATGCCATCAAGAAAAGATGTACAGCTTTCCTTATTTCCGACTTTATCGATGTATACGATTATGACAATGCCTTGACTATTGCCAACCGTAAGCACGATCTGGTTGCACTACAAGTTTATGACAAGATGGATGTAGCGCTGCCACAAGTAGGATTGATGAAAATACTGGACTCGGAAACAGGCGAGGATATGTGGATAGATACTTCTTCGAAAAAAGTGAGGGAAGAATATCACGATCATTACCAGAAACAACTGTTCGAAGTGCAACAGGCTTTTACCAAAAGCCGTGTCGATAATGTGTCTATGACCACCGATCAGGATTATGTAAAAGCACTTCTGACATTGTTCCAGAAAAGAAACTATATGCGGTAAAATCAGTTAACAGTTAACAGTAATCAGTCAACAGTTTTACTGATGAATACACTCTCCGATTGATAACTGTTAACTGCTGATTGCTAACTGAAATTATATGACGAAAAAATTATACATACTAATACTTCTTGTAAGTTGTATTTCAACAATACAGTTTTCGGCAGTAGCTCAAAAAGCAACTGCTAAAGCTACCATACAACCGGTGGATATTCTTATCGGACAACAATCGACTATCAGCCTCGAAGTGATAGCTCCCAAAGGCAGGCAGATCACTTTCCCTGTATATGCCGATACCTTGGTAAACGGGATAGAGATTGTCGGGATGTCCAAAGCCGATACAGTATATGCTCATGAAGTAATGACTATCACGCAACAGTATATAGTCACTTCGTTCGACTCGGCATTATACCATGTTCCTTTTATGCCAATACTTGACGGTACAGACACTATCGTATCAAACGGGTTTGGTCTAAAGGTTTCTTCACCTTCACTGACGGAGGCTACTGCTTCTTATCTGGAACAGTTGAATCAAAATCCGAACGACTCGTTGGACATAGACAAACTCGCTGTATATGATATCAAGGCGATTCAAAAACCTCCATTCGTATGGCAGGACTACCTTATCTATGGGCTGATCGCATTGCTGACACTGATGGCTATTGCTGCCATTATCATTGCCATATACATGTATAAGAAGAAGAAAGAAAAAGGTTACTTCTTCAAGCCTGTTGTTATCGAACCTCCGCATGTCATAGCACTGAATGCGCTAAACCATGTAAAAGAAGAGAAGCTATGGCAACAAGGACGTGAGAAAGAATATTATACCGAAGTTACCGATATTTTGAGAAAATATATAGAAGACCGCTTCCATATATATGCTTTGGAAATGACATCGGACGAAATACTCAGGATGGTAAGAAACTATGTAGAAAGTGATTCCTCTTATGATAGTCTGAGTCAAGTTCTCAAAACGGCTGATCTTGTGAAATTCGCTAAATATAAACCATTGCCTGATGAAAACGATTTAAGTCTGGTAAATTCGTTCTTATTTGTCAACCAAACGAAACGCGAAGAGCCTGTGGTACAACCACAAGATCCGAATACACCTGTGCCTCTGGGTCAGAATCAGGCAAATCAAACGCCACCGCCACAGAATAACAATCATGATGACCATGATGATACAAATATCGACTGGACGGTCGCCGAAGAAGATGTTTTGCCCGAACACAGGGAAGACCTCAAAAAAGGTGATGACGGTAAATTAAATAATGACTACAACAAAAAGTACAAAATATAACTTTGGATATGGAATTTGCTAATCCTAAATATCTCTTTTTACTTTTATTACTGATACCTCTGATAGTTTGGTACATCATCAAATTGCGGAAAGTACAGGCAACATTCAAGATATCTTCGACAGGAGCATTCCGCAAAGCTCCCCAGTCGATAAAAGTTCATCTCCGCCATCTACCTTTCCTGCTCAGGCTATTAGTAATCGCATTGGTGGTTATAGTTCTGGCACGTCCTCAGGCAAGCAATACATGGGAGACTTCCAATTCGGAAGGTATCGACATTGCAGTAGCCCTCGACATATCGGGTTCTATGCTCGCACAGGATTTTAAGCCCAACCGTCTGGAAGCGGCTAAAAAACTCTCGGCAGAATTTATCTCCGACCGCGAACAAGATAAAATAGGTCTGGTGATTTTTGCAGGGGAAAGTTTCACACAAGCCCCACTAACAACCGACCACGGCGTACTATTGAATCTATTGCATAGCATCCGTCCGGGAATGATAGAAGACGGAACAGCCATCGGGCTAGGTCTGGCAAATGCCGTCAACCGACTGAAAGACAGTGAATCTAAATCGAGAATAGTGATCTTATTGACAGACGGTTCCAACAACCGTGGACAAATAGCACCTATGACTGCTGCCGAACTAGCCAAAAGTTACGGTATCCGTGTATATACCATCGGTGTAGGAACACGCGGAACAGCTCCGGCTCCTGTAATGACACCTTTCGGCGAGCGTATACAAAACGTACCTGTAGATATCGATGAAAAGACTCTGACAGAAATAGCTGCCATCACAGGCGGACAATATTTCAGAGCACTCGACAATTCAGGACTGAAAGAAATATACAGAGAAATTGACGAAATGGAGAAATACCTGATAAATGTGCAACGTGTAACCCGCAAACAGGAACTATACCTGCCTTATGCCTTACTGGCATTAGGTCTGTTGTTGCTTGAAGTTACACTTCGCCGTACAGTATTTCGCAGTATTCCATAAAATAAATTATAAGTTATAGGTTATGAATTATAAATAGTTTTTCATTCATAACTTATAATTCATCATTCATAATTATAAAAAGCATGTTTCGATTTGCCAACCCTGAATATTTATATCTGCTATTCATCCTCCCGTTGATGATAGGAGGATTCATATTCCTAAACATACAAAAGCTCAAAGCTGTAAAGAAATTGGGTGACCTTCAACTTGTAAAAAGACTGATGCCCGAACTTTCGCTAAAACGTTCCTACCTTAAATTCTGGCTAATATTCACAGCCGTATTACTAGGGATAGTAGTTGCAGCACGCCCTCAGTTCGGGACAAAAGTAGAGAAAGTCGACAAAAAGGGGATAGAACTCGTGATTGCTATCGACGTATCCAACTCCATGTTGGCACGTGATGTAAACCCCGACAGGCTTTCGAGAGCAAAACAAATGCTTACCCGCATCATAGACGAGCGCCGCAACGACAAGGTCGCAATCGTAGTATTTGCAGGAGAAGCATTCGTACAATTACCCATGACATCGGACATTCAGGCTGCTAAGATATTCCTCGACAATATCAATCCATCACTTGTTCCCATACAGGGAACTGTGATTGGTAGTGCCATCAATATTGCAATGAATAGCTTTACCAGTGAAAAAGAAGTGGACAAGTCGATTATACTTATCACCGATGGTGAAGGGCATGACGACAATGCTGTGGAAATGGCAGGAAAAGCCGCCAATACAGGAATACAGATCAATGTGGTAGGTATCGGTTCACCCGAAGGCGCACCTGTTCCGGTAACGGAGTACAGCAACGACATGAAGAAAGATATGAGCGGTAACATCGTTATCTCCAAGCTCAATGAAGAAATGTGTAAAGAAATAGCCCAAGCCGGAAAAGGAATGTACGTGCGTGCTGATAATTCGAATAACGCACTGAAAAGCCTGCAAGCCGAACTGGACAAGCTGCAAAAGAAAAGTACCGAAGATATAGCTTATTCCGAGTATGATGAGAAATTTCAGTTTTTCGCATGGGCAATGCTTATACTGTTGCTGATAGAAATATGTGTTTTCGATAAGAAAAACCGTTTGTTCCGTAATGTAAAGCTGTTTAAATAATTGAAGGAAAGACTTATGACGAAGCAATTATATATTACAATCATATTATTGTCCGTATCCTGTACATTGCTGGCACAGAAAGATGTCCGCAAAAATATACGTAAAGGAAACGATTCGTACAACGAGCAATTGTATAATGCTGCCGAAGCAAGTTACAAAGCAGCACTCGAAAAGAATGCAGGTTCGCCCGAAGCCGTTTATAACCTGGCAAACACCTATTACAAACAAGGTAATGTAGATGAGGCTATTAAAAGTTATCAAAACTACCTGAATCTGGAACAGGAAGATCCGATAAAAAAAAGTATGGCTTGGCATAATGTGGGGAACTCATTCCTACGCAAAAAGGATCTGCAAAAATCAATGGAAGCCTACAAAAATGCCCTTCGTCTCAATCCCAATGACGATGAGGCTCGTTACAATTTGTCTGTCGTACAGAAAATGATTCAAGACCAACAAGGACAAAACGATAATAAAAATCAGGATCAGAATCAGGACAAGCAAGACCAGAAACAAGATCAACAAAATAAAGATCAGCAGGATCAGAAAGATAAAAATGAGGACAAGCAAGATCCACAACAAAACAAAGATCAGAATCAGGATCAACAACAGCCTCAAATGTCGGAAGAAAACATTCAGCAATTACTGAAAGCCATCGAACAAGAAGAAAAGGAAACCCAGCAACGGGTCGAACGAATGAAGGCTGAAGAACGTAAAAGGCAGAACGAACGAAACAGGCGGCAAAACAAAGACTGGTAGTAAACGAAAATGGGTATGAGTATTGGAAGGAAAAGTTTAACTGTATTTATTGTAACATTAATTTTTGGACTAGATATAACGAACGCAAAAGAAATAAAATTTGAGGTAGAAGCACCATCCGAGATTATACAGGGACAAGAGTTCCGCGTTGTATATTCCCTACAAAATGGTGAACCCAATAATGTGAATCTACCCCAGATAGCGAGTGATTTTGAAATCATTCAAGGTCCTGCATTGTCTACCTATTCGGAAACCGAAATAGTAGATGATGTAAGAGTTATCAATCATTCGCGGACATATACATATATATTGGTATCGAACAAAACCGGTAAGATGAAACTGCCGGTAGCATCGTTGTTTGTAGATGGAAAACTGTACCGCACCAAAGCAAAGACCATTAATGTCATCAATTGGGGCGAAGCAAATAAAAAAAGCCAGAAAAAACAGAAGAGTAACAAAGATATCCATAAAATAAACGAAGACGATATCTTTATACGAACCATTGTCGAAAAGACAGACCTGGGAGGGCAGGAGGCTTATGAGGTAACATTTCGCCTCTATACCCGGCTCGATATAAAAAGAGTCGAAAAGGCAAAATATCCCGAATTCATTTCTTTCGATGTGTTCGACGAATGGAAACCGTCACGTCAGCCCATGGTTACCGAGAACTATAAAGGAAACGAGTATTATGCTGCCGATATGAGAAAAGTTATTCTGATACCACTTACTCCCGGCAAAAAACTCATTCAGGGCGGAAATGTAGTATTTACACTGAAAATCCCTACCGGAGAAATAGAACAAACCTATTTCGGGTCTGAGGAGAAAATAATAGAGGTACGAAAGACTGTACCTATCGAGCCGTTCAGTATAGACGCCGGAGTCCCAGCCAATACAAAACTGGCATATCTGGCTGATTAGAAAAGAAAACACTAAGGTTTGGATGCTTAATATATAAAATGGTTATGCGAGAAACATTGAAATATTTATTATTATCTATTCTGTTATTCCTAAGTGTAGGATATACAAATGCACAGGATGTTACTTTCAGGGCTAGTGCACCTTCGGCAGTTGTCAAAGGCGAGAACTTCCGGTTGGTATATACACTGCAAAACGGACAGGGAGAATCGATACAAGCCCCGTCCTCTATCAATGGATTCGAGATACTGTACGGACCGGCGATATCCACCAGTCACAGTACACAGATTATCAACGGAAAGGCAACCTCGAGTTCGTCGGAGTCTTACATATATACCCTCTCGGCTACGGCAGAAGGTACATTCAATATACCTGTTGCAACCATTAAAGTAAATGGAAAGACGTATA
Organism: Dysgonomonas sp.; assembly: GCA_032477055.1. Lineage (GTDB taxonomy): Bacteria > Bacteroidota > Bacteroidia > Bacteroidales > Dysgonomonadaceae > Dysgonomonas_A. Next base: position 176,587 of record JAWDXP010000005.1, read on the forward strand.
CTTCTAACTCGCTTACGGTAAAAGTGCTTCCTCCCGATAAGAATGCTCAAAGCCAACAGGGGCAACCGGGAGCCAGAGCAGCCGAAGCAACATCTACGGCAGGAAACATCAAACCGAATGATGCTTTTATACGTGCTATTGTTTCCAAAACAAGAGTACGCGAGCAGGAAGCATTCATTGTAACTTTCCGTTTCTACACTACCCTCGAGGTGCGGGACATCGGCAAAATAGAGTTTCCCGAATTCGAAGGGTTCATGGTCGAAGATCAGGATTTACCCGGTTCACGCCAGCTAAAAATGGAGCATTACAACGGACGTAACTATTATTCGGTAGACCTGAAAAGGACTCTCCTATTCCCGCAACGATCGGGCAAAATCACAATACCATCGGGTAAAATAGAAATGGTGTTCAGTGTACGATCGGGCAAGACGGTAGATACCTTCTTCGGACCACAGTACGTTATGACGGATGTGAAGAAAACCATGACAACCTCGCCTCTTGCAATCAATGTAAGCGAATTGCCTGCCGGAAAACCTGCCAATTTTTCGAATGGTGTGGGAACGTTCTCTATGAAAGAGTCTATCTCTGCAACCAGCATTAAAGCTAACGACGCTATAACGCTTACTCTCAATATATCGGGTACAGGTAACATGAAGCTGATCAAAAATCCTGAGTTGGTTTTACCGAAAGACTTCGACACCTTTGATCCGAAAATAACAAATAACCTGAAATTTACAGACAACGGGCTTACAGGTTCACGTACCATCGAATATCTGTTTATCCCCCGTTATCAGGGAACATACAAGATTCCGCCATTGGAATTCTCTTATTTCGATATAAAATCGAACTCATATAAAACATTGTCTACTCCCGAATATACCCTGAACGTTGCTAAAGACCCGAATGCAGGATCTAATACGGCTACCAGCTTTACTCAAACCGATGTAAAGGTGGAACAGGATATTCGCCACATCAAAACAGGAAAGCCGCATCTCGTAAAAACAGATAACTTTATAATAGGCTCATGGACATATTCCCTATGGTACATCCTGCCGTCGTTGGTATTCATAGTCTTCTTCTTCCTTTACAGGAAGCAAATAAAGGAGAATGCAGATGTTATCAGAACCAAGACCAAGCATGCCAATAAAGTGGCAATAAAACGTCTGAAACAGGCTCAGAAGCATCTCACTGCAAATGAGAAAGAAAAATTCTATGAAGAGATTCTTCGTGCTACATGGGGTTACTTGAGCGATAAACTGGTAATTCCGGTAGCCAACCTGAACAGGGATAATATAGAAGCAGAACTAACCAAATACGGAGCAAGTGAATCTCTGGTAAACAAATTCATGCACATATTAGATACCGGAGAATTTGCCCGATATGCCCCTGCCGAATCAGATACTGCAATGGAAGACTTGTATCAGGATACAGTAGATGCTATCGGCGAGATGGAAGGCTCGAAAGTAAAGAAAAAATAATTGTATATAATTTTTATATAAAGCGTTCTTTTTATTTATACAAAATAACAACTGTCGCGCCCTTTGGGCTTGTCTTCGTTCATTTTGGCATTGCCCAAAACGAACCAAAAAGTTAGTGCTTCGTTCCTCACCGACCTGACAGTTCGGCTTGTTGACTAAAACAAATAAAACTCGCCTTACAGGCTCAAACAATATTTGTTTTTTAACGTCAACTACACCGGTCAGGTAACCCGGTTGCGTTACGGATGCACGCTTTGTTTACACGAGACATCCCTCCTCGCAGCATTCAGCTTTGCAGGCGGGAAATATGCAATGAGAGGAAAGCGTCAAAAACAAAAAGAAATCGAATCGAACGTTTTTTTTGTTTGAGCTTTCTGATAAGAAGCATATCGCCGAAAAGCGTAGCTGCAAAATGTCTTTTTGATTCCTTTTGTGACATAAGACAAAAGGAATGCAAGTAATCTATGATTACGCGCAGCATATAAATTAAAGGAATCATTAATTAAATTATTCAGTAGAAATAAAAAATAAAAGCAATATATTATGAAACAATTACTAATATCGTTTTTTATTATTGTTGCAACGTTCGGACTGAGAGCCGAAACGGAAGAAATCACAGCTCAGGACTCGTCTAAAGTAGCTACGTCCTCCAATTCTGTACAACTGAAAGACATCATCTATCAGGCACAATTGGAATATCAGGACGGTAACTTCCGGAAAGTAATAGAGATACTCGAAGCAGAGATAAAAGAACAAAAGGAAAACGGATACGTTTCTCCCGAATTATATTACAATCTGGGAAATGCTTATTTCAGAATGAATGAGTTCGCCGACGCTATACTCAATTACGAGCGTGCCCAGCTATACGCACCGGGAGACAGAGATATAACCCACAATATAGAATATACACAAACCAAGATAGAAGACAAAATCCTGACAGCAGACAACTTTTTCCTAAAAATATGGTTCGACGGATTGCAGAATCTTTTACCTTCCAACAGCTGGGCTATAATATCGATCGTATTCTTCCTTGTATTTGTAGCCTGCCTCTTCCTATTTTTCTTCAGTCCTGCGCTAAAGTTAAAAAAGGCAGGATTTTACATCGGAATAGTTTTATTTGTATCTTTGATATTTACCAACATATTTGCATTCAGGCAAAAAGGTAAAATAGAAACCCGTGATACAGCCATTGTGATGGCAGGTTCAGCTCCGGTAGTTAGTTCACCTAACACTACATCTAAAGAGTTATTTATCCTTCACTCGGGAACGAAGGTCGTAATAACCAAGACAGATGGGGAATGGTATGAAATAGAAATAGCTAACGGTAGTGTAGGCTGGGTACAAAAAGAGAAGGTGGAAATTATTTAATTTGAATGATACAAGAAGAAGCCAACCGTCTGGTAGAACAAATCTTACCATACGAAAGAGAAGTTTTTTTATGGCTCAATGGTTCTAATAATATATTTTGGGACAGTTTTATGTGGATTTACAGCAACAAATTCACATGGATACCTTTGGCAATCGTAGCTTTCGCCGTATTCGTTTATAAAATAAAATGGCAAAAGGCTCTCTTATTCATTATATGTACAGCATTGGTATTTACACTCTGCGACCAAATATCGGCAAGTGTGATCAAACCACTCTTCGAACGATACCGCCCCACCCACCATCCCGATTTTTCATATGCAGTGAATATCGTTAACGATTACCGCGGAGGACGATACGGATTCATCTCGGCACATGCCGCCAACGGATTTGGCATAGCTATGTTCCTGTCTCTCATATTCAGATATACACGCCTGGCCGTCACCGTTTTCACGTGGGCTAGCATTACCGCATATTCGCGGGTGTACCTGGGCGTACACTTCATTTCCGATGTTGTAGGAGGCATGGTAGTCGGCTTAATCATAGGTTATCTTGTATACCTCATATATCAATATGGCAGGTTAAAGATACTTAAACATCCTCGCGAAGAACTCGAACTTTCACCTTATTCAAAACTGCGCGCCAACATACTTTGCGCCACTATCGCAGTTATCGTAATAACAATTTTTATTATAAGCTTAGTTAATTTTATGTATGGTTCCCGTTGGCTTTATTGAAATCATTTGTTATCTTTAAAGCAATAATGTTAGTGTTAACCTTCTAATTTTTATAAATTATGTCGAGAACTATAACTTACAACGAGCTTCGCAAAATTAAAGACAGTTTACCTGACGGAAGCATGCACAGAATCGCTGAAGACATGAGTCTGTCAGTGGAAACAGTTAGAAATTATTTTGGCGGGCACAGTTATCAAGAAGGACAAAGTTGCGGTATACATATCGAAGCAGGGCCCAACGGAGGTTTGGTCACTTTAGATGATACTACAATCTTGGACAAAGCATTAGAAATTCTGGAAACGGTAAAAAACTAAAGCATTAACTTATGAGCGATAAATTACTGACACTAGCCATACACACCAATGAGAAAGCCCAGATACTGAAAGAGGTATTAGAAAAAGAAAACATAGAAGTATTTCTTGAAAATGTAACCAATGACGAATCTCCGTTCAAGGGGATCCGGCTAAGGGTAAAAGAGAACGACTTATCCAAGGCTTTGAGTGTGGTGGAGAGTCGTAATTTATTTAGCTACAGCGAACCGGAAACATACAGAACCGACGACGGAAGAAAACGAATCCTGGTACCTGTCGACTTTTCCGATTACTCAATCAAAGCCTGTCGCATCGCATTCAATCTGGCGAAAGAAACACACGCAAAGGTCAAAATACTACACGTCTACTTCAATCCCTACTATCCTACTGCATTGCCTATGGCCGAAGCTTTTGCCTACCAAGGTAAAGAAGAAGCCGAATTTCAGAATATCCTTGAAAAAGTAAATAAGGATATGCAAAAGCTATGCAATACGATAGACCAAAAAATAGCCAGCGGAGAATTTCCTTCCGTGAACTATTCTTATGTGCTCAAAGAAGGGTTGCCGGAAGAAGAGATAGTAGCCTTTGTGAAGGATTATAAGCCTGCCCTGATTGTGATGGGAACGAGAGGTAAAGACCAGAAAAGCGCCGATCTTATCGGTAGCGTAACGGCAGAAGTAATCGAAATGTCGGAAGTTCCTTTATTGGCAATTCCGGAAGATACATCTTTCTATGATTTTACTCAGGTAAGAAACATTGCTTTCCTGACCAATTTCAGCCAGAGAGATTTAGCTTCCTTCAGTGCTATGATGGAGTTTTTCAAGTCGTACGATGTCAAGATTTACCTGACACATCTCGAAAACAAACGCACGGATAGATGGACGATGATAAAGCTCGAAGGAATTCAGGCTTACTTCGAAAAACAGTATCCCAACATAAAAATTGATTATAAACTTATAACAGGAGAAGATGCTATCGTGAACCTCGAACAATTTGTTCAGGAGAAACAAATAGACATAATAGCTCTTACTACTGCCAAACGGAATATCTTTACCCGTATGTTCAGACCGAGCGTATCGCGGAAAATGTTATTCCAGACCGATATACCGCTGTTTGTATTGCGAGGAACGAAATAGGCTGTCTGTTTCTGAAAAATTCACATAATATAGAATCTGCTTTCCGTAATGGAACAGGTTCTATATTTGTTGTATAAAAGCGTTCTTTTATGATTGTATTTGTAGGGATAGGGCTTTGCTCTATCCATCACCGGGCAAAGCAGAGCTTTGCCCCTACATACAAAAGAAACGAAAGCTAACTATTTGATACAGCAAAATAAATATAATATAAACTAATGAAAAAAACATTTGTAATGGCGATGACAGGATTGTCAATGATGCTGAGCAGTTGCGGAGGGGGAAGCACAACCCCGAAAGCTACAAGCCCGGATAACGAAGACTTCACATACGAAGTAGATGCGTTTGCAGACTTACAGATTTTGAGGTACAAAGTGCCTGAGTTCGAAAACCTGAGCCTCCAACAAAAAGAGATGCTCTATTATCTTTCACAGGCAGCACTGGAAGGACGAGACATTTTGTTCGATCAGAACAACAGGTATAACCTTGCGATTCGCAGGACACTGGAAGCTATTTACGAAAACTATACAGGAGACAAATCAGACAAAGATTATCAGGAATTCGAAACCTATATGAAACGTGTATGGTTCTCGAACGGTATTCATCACCATTACGGAGAAGAAAAATTTCTACCCGGTTTCTCTCAGGAATTCTTTGACAAACAGGTAAAAGCTTTACCTCAAGACAAAGTTCCGGCTAAAGAAGGACAATCTGTAGATGAATTCCTGACAATGATAAAGCCGGTGATGTTCGATCCGGGCGTAATGGCTAAAAAAGTAAATCAGGCGGCAGGAGTAGACCTTATTAAGACTTCTGCAAACAACTACTACGGAGAAGGAGTCACTCAGAAAGAAGTAGAAGACTTCTACGCTAAAATGAAAAACCCGAACGACCACACTCCTATCATGTATGGGATGAACAGCCGCCTTGTAAAAGAAAACGGCAAGCTGACAGAAAAGACATGGAAAGTAGGAGGACTATATTCTCCAGCTATAGAGCGAATCATCGGTTGGCTGAATAAAGCAAATGAAGTTGCAGAGAACGATGCCCAAAAGAAAGTAATAGACAGGCTTGTTTCGTTCTATCAATCGGGAGATCTAAAAACATTCGATGAATATTCTATCGCGTGGGTACAAGATTCATTGTCGCGCATAGACTTCGTAAACGGATTTATCGAAAGTTATGGCGATCCGCTGGGAATGAAAGCAAGCTGGGAATCGGTAGTAAATTTCAAAAATCTGGAAGCAACCAAGCGTACCGAGATCATCAGCACAAATGCTCAATGGTTCGAAGACAATTCTCCTGTAGATACACGCTTCAAGAAAAAAGAAGTAAAAGGTGTAACTGCAAAAGTTATTACAGTTGCTCAACTGGGAGGCGACTGCTACCCTGCTACGCCTATCGGCATAAACCTGCCTAACTCTAACTGGATACGTAAAGACTATGGTTCCAAATCGGTTACAATCGAGAACATCATGGAAGCATACGACAAGGCTGCCGAACACAGCGGATTCAACGAAGAGTTTGTTTGGTCACAGACCGAATTAGATCTATTACATAACTACGGTTTCATTACCGATATACTCCATACCGATTTGCACGAGATCTTAGGACATGGTTCGGGGCAATTGCTTCCGGGAGTTGATCCCGATGCTCTACGCGCTTATGGCTCGACTATAGAAGAAACCCGTGCCGACCTATTCGGACTGTATTATTTGGGTGATCCTAAATTAGTAGAATTGGGTATCATTCCTAATGCTGAGGCTTACAAAGCTGAATACTATAAATTTATGATGAACGGATTGATGACTCAACTAACTCGTATAGATGCAGGGAAAGATATAGAAGAGGCTCATATGCGTAACCGTCAGCTCATTGCCAAATGGGTATTCGAAAAAGGTCAGCCTGAAAATGTCGTAGAGCTTAAACAACGTGATGGTAAAACATTCGTTGTAGTCAACGATTACGAAAAACTGCGCAACCTATTCGGACAACTTCTTGCCGAGATACAACGTGTGAAATCGGAAGGAGACCACGAAGGTGCCAGACGTCTGGTAGAAGATTATGCAGTAAAAGTAGATCAGAAAGTTCACAACGAGGTATTGAGCCGATACAAAAATCTTAACCTGAAACCCTATAAAGGATTCGTAAATCCTGTATATGAAGTTGTAACAGATAATAACGGTAAAATAACTGATGTAAAGGTTACTTACAACGAAGGGTACACCGAACAGATGATGAGATATTCGAAAGATTTCTCTACACTTCCGACTTATAATTAATACATAATACCGGAAAGAGAATAGTATAACCAAAATGGTTATACTATTTTTTTTACCTTCGTTATCCAATCCAATATAAATATTACCCGATGTCAGATATTATTATAAGAGAAATAGAAGAAAAAGACAACAAGGCTTTAGCCATCCTTATCCGTTCAGTCTTTGAAGAATTTGGAGCATTCAAAGAAGGCACTGTATTCTCTGATCCTACAACAGATGCTCTGTTCCAATATTTTAACATTCCAGACGCTCAATACTGGGTGGCCGAAGAAGATAATACATTATTAGGTGGCTGTGGTATTTATCCTACAGATAAATTGCCAAAAGGCTGTGCCGAATTAGTCAAGTTTTACCTGTCGCCACAAGCCAGAGGTAAAGGCATTGGCTCAAAACTAATTTCACAAACAATAGATACTGCGCTGACACTCGGATACAATCAGTTGTACCTCGAATCTTTCCCCGAATTCGGCAATGCCGTCAAGCTATACGAACGCTTAGGCTTCAAATATCTGGATGGTGCATGGGGAAACTCCGGACACTTCGCCTGCACTATACATATGGTTAAAGACCTATAACCAATCATTAAGTAACGGACTTACCCCGCCCGAAGATTTCGGACAGGGTACGATCTGGTGCATATTAATAAAAGAGAGAATGTCAAAAATACGGTCTTAATTCCTCAATCCACTTTTCTATCCGTTCACTAGTCAACAGAGGTTCGTTCGCATGGTCTAAGACTAAACCTACAAAACGCCCATCTATCTCGGCATCCGAAGCCTCGTAACTATACCCTTCGGTCGAGGTAGAACCTACGATCTCTACTCTCTCCTCTAAGGCCTTATACAGCTTTCCAAGCCCGCCGGCAAAAGAATCGCCAAACTGGTAGGCATCACCCAATCCGAATAATGCAAACTTTTTATTTGCAAAATCAAATTTGTCAAATTCGGGAAGTATCGGTCTCCAATAGGAGACTAAATCTCCATATCCGGCAGAAGATGTTCCCATAATAATGAAATCAAACGGTGCCAATATACTCATCCCTATTCGCCTGATATCGTATATAGCAGCCCCTTCTATAAGCTCCTTCATTTTATATGCAGCCTCCTCGGTAGCCCCCCCCGCCGACGCATACACAATAGCTACTTTACTCATAATCCGTGTAATATAAAGTTTTTCTAGTAAGAATTACTTTAGTTCATGCATTTTAATTTTGGTTTAGAATGTGTCCTCATTTAAAGAATGCAAATTTAATAATTTTTACCAAAAAAATAAGGCTTACAACGTATTGTAAGCCTTATTCTATTCATTTAATGACTTTTCAGTCTATTTCTTTCAGATTATCATCAATAGCATCTATTTTCTGGATGATTAATTCCAACTCATTTTTCAGGTCTTGTATTTTATGTTCCATTTCCTTCAATAAGCCTCCCGAACCTTTCGATATAGACAAGAAGCCCATGTTATTTTCGTAAGTTTGAAGGTCTGATTTGATCCTGTTGAACTGATGCATCAGGCGGTCTCTTTCCTTGTAGAGTTTTCCTTTAGGTCTTTCCGATTTAGTAATATCGTCGATATTCGATTTGAATGATTGCAACCTTCTTTCCGATTTATCCATCTTAAGACGGTCAAACTGCTCATCCAATGCTGCCTGATATTCTTTATAGATTTTATCTTTCTCTTTAAACGGAACGAAACCTATCTCATGCCACTCGTCCATATAGGCACGAAGTGTATCCATAGCCTCTTTCGAATCCGAAACTTCTGTCAGGGATTTTATTTTCCCTATCAGTTCTTTCTTTTTTTCCAGATTTTCTACTTCTTCTACTTTCTGAGACGAAACATTCTTGTTCTTTTGCTCAAAGAAATAGTCACATGCACCTACAAACTGCTTCCAGATAGCATCCGAGAATTTACGCGGAACAGGACCTATAGTTTTCCATTCTTTCTGGATAGCTACCATCTCTTCCGTAGTTTTTTTCCAGTCCGTACTATCTTTCAGTGCCTCGGCTTTCTCTACAAGAGCTTTTTTGTTCTGAAGATTTTCATCCATCTGATCGCGTTGATGTCTGAAAAACTCAGCTTTATTCTCAAAGAAAGTATCGCACAAAGCTCTGTATTCTTCAAATATCTGATTGTTATATTTTTTAGGAACGAAGCCAACCGTTTTCCATTGAGCTTGCAAATCCATTATCTCTTTGCTCTTATCGTCCCAGTCTTTAAATGATTTAAGAACCGAATAATCAATTGCTTTGATCTCATTTATTATAGCTGTCTTCTTAGCCAGATTTTCATCTTCCTGCCCCTTTAGTTTCTCGAAATGAGATTGGTGTCTTTTATTTATTTCGGTAGATGCCGCCTTAAACTTATCCCACATCTCATCTCTCAACTCTTTGGCTACAGGACCTATCTCGCGCCACTGCTGATGGAAATTCTGCAACTGATGAAAAGCCGATACTACATCGGATTCCTCTTTCAGTTTTTCAACTGCTTCGATAATTGCATTTTTCAGTTCGAGATTTTTCTTAAAGTCATAATCCCTGAACTCATTATTTATTTTTATCAGGTCATAGAATTTCTCCGATTGCACCTGATATGCTTTCCACAACTCGTTTACTTTAGCCGCAGGCACTTGTTTTATCTCACCCCACTGGCGTTGCAACTCTTTGAATTCTTTGTAAAGCTTATTAAAGTCATCCGTACTTTCTGTCAGATTCTTAATAGATTCGATAAGCTCTAATTTCTTCTGAAGGTTTTCTTCTTTTTGTTTTTCCTCTTCTGCCAGTGACTGAGCTCTCTTTTCTTTTATTACATTGAACAGTGTTTTGAACTCTTCTTCCAAAGGGTCATTAGGTTGTACAAAAGCCCCTTCTTCTCCACCATCGGCTACGAATTTCTCTTTTAGAGCTTCGGTCTCTACCGATTTTAGTTTATAAAACGCATGCTTCAGACTCTCTGTCTCGGCACGAGGAGGTGCAACTTCCTGAGCTGATAACTCTTTCAGTTTACCTACAATCTCTTCTTTTGTCAAAAGAGATTTTTCTTCCTGCTCCTTATTTTCTTCTATTGGGGCAGCCTCTTCTTTTTCCATATTAGATTCCTGTACCTCTACAGCTACATTGCTCACGCCCGATTCAGATTCCGGTTCATTAACGGTCGATACTTCAGCAACAGCAGGAGTCTCTTCTGCTTTTACCACTTCTTTGTTAACATCTTTTTCTTCATTCGGCTGCAATGCAGGGTCTAAATTCTCATTCATAATTAGGGTAAGTTAGGTTCAAAAACACGTCAATACATTCTTTATTACACAAATTAATGAAATTTTTTTCGTATTACACGTATATATCTTTTTAATTTTTTTTGTGTTTTTTGTAAAAAAAGCTTTTTTATAAGATATTCGTACGCAAATAGATTTATATTTGAACCCGTTTACCAAATGAAGTGTTGTTAAATATAAAATAACAGTTCGAATTTTACTTTATCCTAAAAAGCTATAAAAAATGGATACACTTGAAATAAACTATGGACCTTCGCCAAGCAAAAAAATTTTGCAATCAGTCATTGGCGGATACTTTGCATTGTACGGATTATATCAGTGTGTACTAATGGCACTCGCGAGCACATACAACCTCAACTTTTACCTCGCATTGGCAGCTATTATCCTTGGGGCTATACTGATACTGTCGGTCACGCTATGGGCGGCCAAGCCCATGTTCCGGATGGACTCCGAATCCATATATGTGAATATGCCTGTACAGAAATCGGTATATACCGCCGAATGGATAGCCATAAAAGAGATCGGCATAGGTGTAAGCTATCTCGTATTTGCCGAAACAGATGGCAAATCTTATCAGGTAGATATAAGCGGACTCAAATACAATGACCTCAAAATGGTAAAAAGTAAAATCATCGAAATATGTGAATCTAAAAATATTCCTTACAAGAACGATTAACATCAGTGTTGATTATAGACAAAAAAAGACAGCATATGTATATGCTGTCTTTTTTTAATGCATTGTGAACAGAACTAATTTATTACTAATAAAACTTCCTAGTGTGTTTCTCTTTTATTGCTTATGATATAATAGCTATATCATAAGCTATTGTATCCTAAAACAGATTACCGGGTAGCGGACAAAATTAAAACAGATTATTTATCTTTCCCTTCTCAGACAAATATAGTTTTAATAACAACCCCATACCAGTAAACAGATATCGTAAGAATTGTAAAGTCTGTGACTTAAGGGGATTATAACTATACTACATAGTTTTGTAAAGCTCGCGCTTTTCTATACTTTTAAAAAAATAATGATAATGTTACTTTGTTATATTTTAGCTATTGACAAATGTATATAATATTTTTAAAAAAAAGAAATAAATTTTACTATATTTTCAAACAAAAAGCAATATACTTATAAACGACACTAGTAGAAGCAATTAAATGAGTCATATTGACACTTATATTCTAAACAGAAAAACATCATCTTCAAGCACAGATAAAAACAATCTCTAATTGTACTGAAAAAGAAACGAATAGACAAGAAAAACATATAACTCAAAACACAAAATTGAAATAGTAAAAAGAAAGCGATAAATATTTAATTTTACACATACCAGTACAGTTATACACATTGCGACATCCGCATTGTATAACGAAAAAGGCTCGGATAAAATATCCAAGCCTTTGCCAATTTTATACAATAAGTATGTTTAATCTAAATCGACTACAGTAATACCGGCACCACCGAATTGTACATGTTCATCCTGATATTTACGAACACCATTCACTGTACGCAGATAATCCCTGATCACCTGCCTTAGTGCTCCTGTACCCGTCCCATGAAGAATTCTTACACGGTCGACACCTACCTGTATAGCATCATCTATATAATACATCACAGCTTGCAAAGCCTCTTCGGCACGCATCCCTCGGACATCTATCTCCTGCTTGAAATTGAGTTTTTTATCATAAGCCATATCACTGGTATGAGTACTTACAAAGGTACTACTCCGCGAATCGCGCTTCGCCTGATTTTTACTCACTTTCTCCAACGTATCCAGCTTCACTGTCGATTTTATCATCCCGAAAGCCACAATAGCATTTTTGCCCTGTATATCCATCAATTCACCTACCGAGCTTTGCCCCTTGATACGTACACTATCTCCAACAACAATTATATCGGCTTTTTGCTCTTTAGGCTGTTTTACTTTATTCTTCTTTTTCTGTTCTTGCTCTTTCAGCTTTTGTATCTTACGGGCTATCTTGTCATCGGCAGGAGAATCTATTGCATCCAGTTCTTCTCTGAATCGTGCCAATCCCTGACGGGCTTCTTTTGTCTTCTCCTTCTCAGCCTCAGCTTCTTTTATGGCACGAATCGTATTTTCGATCTTGGCATTCGCCTCCAGCACTATGCGCTGAGCCTCTTCTTTTGCCTCACGGATCAACTGTTTACGCTGCTTTTCGACATCGGTCAAATCTGTCTCGTAACGTTCGGTTATTTCTTCCAGACGTTTTTCTTTCTGCCGGATATTTTGCCGCTTGGTCTCCCAATACCGCTTGTCACGAACTATATCCTGCAAGTATTTATCCATATTGATGTAATCACTACCTACTATTTCTGAGGCATCGTTAATCACATCTTCGGGCAAACCAATCTTCCGGGCAATCTCGATAGCAAACGAGCTTCCCGGATTTCCTATCGAAAGTGCAAACAAAGGCTGCATCAGGTGCCTATCATATAACATTGCACCATTTACCACTCCTTTATTCTCATTGGCAAAATGCTTGAGGTTCTGATAGTGGGTAGTTATCACCCCAAATGCACCCCGTTCGTTAAAACGCTTGAGTAACGATTCGGCAATAGCACCTCCAATCTGAGGCTCGGTACCTCCTCCGAATTCATCGATAAGTAATATGGTTTTGTTGTTACAATTGCGAACAAAAAACTTCATATTGGTCAGGTGCGAACTATATGTACTGAGGTCATTCTCTATCGACTGCTCATCACCTATATCAATAAATATCTTATCGAAAAGACCCACCTTCGAACTTTCTGCCAACGGTATAGGCATACCGCATTGCACCATGTACTGAAGCAAGCCTACTGTTTTCAGACAGACAGATTTACCTCCGGCATTGGGTCCCGATATAATCAGGATACGATCTTCTTCGTCCAGCCAAATATCGAGAGGAACGATGCTTTTTCCCTGCTTTTTATGAGACAAATACAACAACGGATGCACGGCTTTATACCACCCCACCTGCTGTTTATCTTCTAATGTAGGCTTAATACCTCCTAACTCTATAGAGAAACGAGCTTTTGCTCGGATAAAGTCTATCCATGCCAAAAATTCGTATGATTGAAGGATATCGGGTGTCAATGGGCGAACTTCGTCGGTAAAGGCAATAAGGATCTTTACAATCTCGCGCCTCTCCTGACTCTCAAGTTCCCGCACACGGTTATTTGCTTCTACAACTTCGGCTGGCTCTATAAATACAGTCTTACCCGATGCCGATTCGTCATGCACTATACCTCTCAGTTTCCGCTTGAATGCAGGAGCTACAGGTATCACCAGACGTCCGTCACGCATAGTAGGGGCAACATCTTTTTCGACCAATCCTTCTGCCTGAGCAGAACGAAGTATGGCATTCAGGCTTTTGGATATTCCGCTCGATACCTGCGCCATCTCTTTACGTATACGATGCAATTCGGATGAAGCATTATCTTTAATACGTCCGTATTTGTCCAGAATAGAATCTATACGGCTTATCAATTGCGGGAATACCAGAACCTCTCCGGCTAGTTGCTGTAAGTAAGGATAAGGAGTATTATCTTCGTCTTCCTTTTTCAGAAAGCTGATAATATCTTTTATTGTCTGCAACGAACGGCGAAGGTCAAAGACAGCACTTTCATCCATCCATGTTCCTTCCACTCTGATATTTTTCAGAGCAGGACGGACATCGAAAAAATGATTGACAGGAAAGTCATCTTCTTCCTGTATGATTCGGATAAATTCCTCCGTTTCCGACAGTTGCCTGTATATCACATCATAGTCCGAAGAAAAAGACATCTCTGTCGCCTTCTCTTCTCCCAAAGGACTCAGACAATTTGCCGCAACAAAAGAACGGATTTTATCAAAACCTATTTTATTTTCAAAATTATCGGGATATATCACTTTCTATTTTTCTTATTTCTATTAGGTCTAAGACCTTAAAACATTATAATAAGCCTCCATGTGGCACTTCTATTATTGTGCTGAGGCATTTTGTTTCCTCTAGATACAGAGGTGGTTACAGTGTCCATTGTACCTACTACTTTCCAAACACCGCTTTTAGGACATTTTTCGCCTGTGCGAGCGGTCATTCCTATATGAGGTTTCATCATAAACTTTACTAATATTCAATTCTTTACTTTATTCATTGCCAGCCTGCAAAGATAGTAAGAATAACAGAAAAACTGAAACATGAATGACTCTGCTCTTATTTATTTAAAAGAAGAAGCAATAATACAAATAAGGCTACTAAGACTGCAATTACGACAAAAAGAAAAAAAGGTGTTCGTCCACCGCGCTGATATCTGGAAAACTGTTTTCTTTCTTTTTCGATAGGGATATATTGTTGCATAGGACGCTCTTCCGGAGCCTCTATTTCTCTCGTTATTTCTTCAACTTCCGGTACAGGCTGTACCTCTTCATATTCTACACTAACAGGCTTTATAGCCAATTCGGCTTCCTTTTTCTCCTCTTTTTTGCCCAGTTCCAATTCGTTGTACAGATTATCGACATATTGCTTTCCGTCTGATATTTCTGCACCTGTAGCTTCCACATATAGTTTCAGGGCTTTTACTTTCGAACCTATTCTCAGATGACGGTGAATTTGAAGAAGCACATCCTTATTCAACCCACCCTTTTCTTTGCCAGATGAGGATTCAGGTATTTCTGCCAACAGCCGGTTTATATATTCTATAGCATCTTTTAGTCCAACACCTGTTGTTTCATAATATAATCTGATAGCTCCTATTTTATTTCCCTCTTCGGCTAATTTTATTAATTTCTCATTCAGATTTTCGTCTTGCATTCTTTATATGTGGGTTTGTTGTTTTACACAAAAATAAGAATAATGAATATTATACTCCCTAATATCTGCCAGATTTTATAAATATTTTTATTTTTGTCTATGACTTAGTTAAACCTTTACCAAAATTGACATGAAAACATGCACTTCCTTATTTAAAATACGCTCTCTGGTTTTCTTTTTCGCGGTCTGTATCACCTCCCCGACTATTATGGCTCAACAAAGATCCGAAGACAAAGATACTATATACATAAGTTCTGAATCGCAACTAAAAGAGCATCAGAAAGAACACGGAAAAACATATATAAAAGTAGATATTAATGCCCGTGGCAAAGATGAGAGAAGAATTGGTTCCCTAGTCAACACCAAACTAAAAACCCCGTCTAAAGCCAAGAAAGAAAACATACAAGGAAATGTTGTGCTTGTCAAATATGTAATTGACACGAATGGAAATACAAAAGATGCAACTATCCTGACCTCTGCATCACCATCTTTAGACGAAGAGGCTTTGAGGGTTATAAATTCTCTGACAAACCTCCTTCCTGCCGAGAAAGACGGGAAACCTGTACAGGTGCAGATGATACAACCTATTGTTTTCCGCAAACTGAGCAGACCTGATAATCTATTATCTACAACCGGATTTTGGACACCCGAATACAAAGGAGGTATCAATGCCCTGATGGCTTACCTTAGGAACAATCTGAGATATCCACCGGTAGTAGCCAATGAAAGGCTCGAAGGACTTGTCATAGTACGCTTCGATGTTTCTCCCGAAGGAAAAGTTCTTAATCCTGAAATCACTCAAAGTATGCATCCCGAATGCGACAAAGAAGCGATAAGGGTAGTATCGGAAATGCAAGATTGGTTACCAGCCGTAAACAATGGTAAATACGTTTCGTCTTATCAATATCTACCGGTAAGGTTCAAAATTAACAGTGACAAATTCCAAAATCCTGCAACAAGCAGAACGTATTAGGACTATAAGCATCAGATTATTTATCCATTATTGCTTTTTCCTTTTAAATATGTTAGACAAAAACGATCAATTACCCGAACATAAAGTTTACAATAATATTTTTCGAATAGTAAAAAACGCCCATCTTTTTTATCTATAAAGCAAAAAGAGAGTTCAATATAACACATACTTATTTACAACCATTTGTGATATACAGGAATATCACATCAATATTAATATTAAAAATTTTAATTATGACAAAATCTTTATGGATGATCATGATGGGAATGCTCTTAATCTTTGCATCCTGTCAGAGCGACGACGATTTTTCCTCGTCTGATTTACCACAAACATCTCAATTACGAAACCTTCACTTCTATGGAGTGAAATCTGTTAAAGACCAACCTGAAACCCGTGGTGTCGCACAACGTGACAAGCTATGGAATGCCGGAACAGCCATTACCGTAAAACTACTCAACGACCCTTATAATATGGCAGACCAAATCAAGACATGGGCATCGGAATGGGAACAATATGTTAACATTAGATTCGAATTTGTGACATCCGGCAGTGCCAACGTTCGTATTGGTTTTGACTGGAACGACAACAAATGGGTCACATGGTCATATACAGGTACAGACTGTAAATACATCCGAAGCCAGAATGAAGCAACCATAAATTTTGCCTTCTGGGACAGTGCCAGCGAACAGGAGAAAAAAGCTGATGTGCTTCGGGCTTTCGGGCAAGTCTTAGGACTTGAATTAGAGCATCGTCATTTGTCTTTCGACCCAGGCTGGACTAGCCGCATACAGCAATATTGGGAAGGAGAGATTGAAGATATCCCATGGGACGAACTAAGAGAATATGTATTCGACCCTATCAGTGAATTAAATCTGGTGCAGACAGAAGAATATGATCCTAACTCCATTATGATCTGGCCTTTTGACCGACGCTATGCAACCAGTACAGCACGTGATTATAATTATGAATTATCAGAACAAGACATTCTGTTTATCAAACAATTGTATCCAGGCAAAAATGAATTGGAAGAAGGAGTTGCTTGTATGTTTAAGATCAGAGCAATCAAAGAAGAAGATGATTATAATACCCCTGTAGAGTTCTGGTTTAACCTCTCAAGCAGTGCTACCTTTACAGTAAATTATGGAGATGGAGAGGAGGAAGTTATCTCTTCCAGATATAACGTATATCAAGGGCATTACATAGATTTCGAACACACATTCGAATTAGGGATACAACATTCTGTGAAAATATATGGTGATCCTGAACTTATAACAGGTATGTATATAAATGGTGAGGGAGACACAGGACACTTTGAATATGTAAACATTTCTCCCTGTACCGAATTGACAGAGTTCAATATTGAACTTGATTATATGGGATTATCTTCTGAAAAAGTAAATTTAGATTTGACGAAAAACACAAGATTAAAGAACGTGAACATCGTCTATAGTAATAATCTTGCATCTATTGATCTGTCTAAGAATACCGAATTAGAAGAATTACATCTATCTGACTGCGAATCACTCAACAAATTAGATCTATCTAAATGCATAAATATAAGAAATATATATTTATTCTACGATTTGTGTCAGACAACCGGCTTTTTAGAAAATAGGACTACTGCTGTTGAGTTTGCCAACAAACTACCATCAAAAATAGAAGATGATGGATATCTTGATATCAACAGTTATATAGAGACCAATTTTGATCCAGAATGGATTCAAAGCATCTGCCAATCAAAAGGGTGGCAAATGTAAGAAATAATAAAACAGGACTCATTTGAGTCCTGTTTTGCTATTTTCTCATTTTTGTATATTTGCATCCGGAAAGAAAATACAGTCCCATCGAGAATGAAAAAACTAATCTATTACTTTTTACCGATAACGCTTATTATTTTAGCCATATTCGGTTTCAAGATCAACAATCAACAAGAAGAGTTTATGAGTAAAGACTTAAGAAAAAGAGTAAAGAAAGCAGAAGTTAAAGTTCAGGATGCCGACAACCACATGCTGGCAAAAGAATACCCAACAGCTTTAACACAGATAGAGGAAGCAGAGCAAATCCTGAAAGGAGCTAACGAGGACGATACCGAAGACATGCTGTATGTTTATATGCGTGCACAGATATACGATAGAAAAAGGCAGGTTGCTACCGAGACCGAGAACAAAGAGAGTTTACTCAAAGTCTGTCATGAAACGATAGACTTTCTTTCTCAATCACAGGATTGGATATATGGCATAGACCCCGAATATAGTGAAGTACGTAAGACCGCTCGCACCTCGTATACTATTCTCGCAATGGACGCTTTAGAAAAAGCGACCGATGATGAAGGTGCCCTGAAAGCAATGAATTTCATCAACGAATGCTTCGATATTGAGATCACATGGAAAGAGTCGCAAGACGAAACAAATCCGCATCTCTCTTACTACGAACCCAAAGCGATTATTTACAGGAGAATCCGACATATCAAACTCCGATACGAAATTGAATACTATTACACTCTTGAACAAATTGCAAAGAATAAAGTTATCATTAAGGACAAACAGGTAAAAACTGATATTGAGAACCTCGGTAATCACAATCCTCTTCAAGAATTACGCATCGGAAAGCAAGGAGAGACTTTCGAAGAAGCTATCAAACGATATGAGGCTATTTTTGACATGAACAACCCTGATGAGGAAAGCGATTATCTACAAATATATAGCAATTCATTCGAATTCAAGCCTCCTTATTCTAACAAGGAAATTACAGCAATAGAAAAAAATCTCGAAGTGCCTTTGCCTGCATCACTCAAGCATTTTTACACCACTATCGCCGGATCAGGCGGAAATGCTTATAATCTTCACGGACTCGAGATATACTCGCCCGATAAAATATATGGATTAATGGATTACATCCGTTACAACTGGTATTACGACAAAAAAGATGATAGCCCCGAAGCCACCAAAGCATGGTACGAACAATGGTACGAGGAAGAACTGACAGATTCCGATATGGCTTATATGACTGCCAACAATGAGAACTACAAAGTAGTCGGACTTTATTACTTTAGTGGTGAAGACATCTTCGTAATGGTATATGGTAAAGATGGTAAAATGGGTGTGTTTGAATTTAAACAGGACACCTGGGCAGGAGACCTCGGCATATTGATAGAAGAAGGTCTCCCGATTCTCAAATATAATAGCTTCGACGAACTGATATCTAAAATATTTGATGTAGCCATACTTCGCGATCGCTTTCAGGAATGGGAAGAAAGCGCAGATGTAGCTAACGAACTATTCGGATGGGAATAGAGATAAGCAATCTATACTCATTGGTAATATATTTATAATGAAATGCTAAAAGACAATACAAGAACTCAGATTTTATAATAATTTATGCAAATCAGGAATCGACTTTCTCCTATAAAAACGTTCTTTAGAATTGTACTTTATTATCTACCGCGTTTCTTTCAGGAACTTGCCTCCGTTCTTTTTGGCATTGCCCAAAACGAACCAAAAAGCTAGTGCTACGTTCCTCGCCGACCTGACTATGGAACTAATACACATCTGGCTTACGCATGAATACATTCTAGCGGCATTCAGCTTTGAAGACGGGCACCTCTCAGGTGATGTAAGGCGTAAAATTGAAAGTTGTTTGAAGCATCAAAGATGCAAGTTATTTTCAATTTAGCCTTCGAGCCTGCAAGAGGTCGGCTGAGAAGCGCAGCCGCAAATGTCTTTTTGATTTCTTTTGTGACATAGGACAAAAGAAATGCAAGCAATCTATTTGATTGCGCGCAGTACAATTTTAAAGAATATTTATTTTAACTACTGATTGACATTATTTATCAATAATATATTTGTATAAAACGCAAAAATATTTGTATCTTTGTACTTCAGATATTCATAGAGTATTTGAGACATAATGACAAAGAAAAAGACGAAAACATATAAGGTATAAAAAAGGAACAGGTTCACTGAATCGCGTTCCTTTTTTTTAACCCAAAAATGAGTATCTTTATCAAATATAATTCTCTCGGGGCACGATGTTTGATATATCAAAAAGGAGATAATAAACAATTAATATTCAATATAATAATTCTATCGTAAAAATGCAGACAGACAAACCTGTTCGATTAATTCTTGATGACGGGACTATCTTCGAAGGATGGTCATTCGGTTCGGAAAATCCCGCTGCGGGCGAAGTAGTATTCAGCACTGCTATGGTTGGGTATCCCGAAAGCCTTACAGACCCCTCCTATCTCGGACAAATCCTGACGATCACTTTTCCTCTGGTTGGTAATTACGGAGTTCCTAAAGATACGTTCACGGACGGTATTTCCGATTTCAACGAATCGGATAGAGTACAAGTCAGCGGACTGATCGTATCGGATTATTCTAAAGAATATTCGCATTGGAATGCCGAAAAAAGCCTTGGCGACTGGCTCAAAGAGTACAACGTACCCGGCATCTACGGAATCGACACCCGCGAACTAACAAAAATACTTCGTGAAAAAGGTTCGATGAAAGGAAAAATCGTTTTCAAAGATGAGAACGAGATCGACTTTATCGACCCCAATCTCGAAAATCAGGTAGCCAAAGCCAGTTGTAAAGAAATAATCACTTACGGAAACGGTAAAAAACGTGTGGTGCTTATCGACTGTGGCGTAAAACACAATATTATCCGCTGTCTGTTGAAACGTGATATCACGCTGATCCGCGTTCCTTGGGATTATGACTTCAATCAACTCGAGTTTGACGGTCTGTTTATCTCCAATGGTCCGGGTAATCCTGACTTTTGTGAAGAGACTGTGAAAAATATCCGCAAAACGATGGAAACGACTAACAAGCCTATCTGCGGAATTTGTATGGGTAACCAACTGTTATCGAAAGCAGGAGGGGCAACTATATATAAACTGAAATACGGACACCGCAGCCACAATCAGCCGGTAAGACTAGTGGGTACAGAAAGATGTTTCATCACATCACAAAATCATGGTTTTGCCGTATCCAACTCATCATTAGGCGAAAACTGGGAACCATTGTTCGTAAATCTGAACGATGGAACGAACGAAGGTATCCGCCACAAAACGAAACCATACTTCTCCGCACAGTTTCACCCCGAAGCTGCCAGCGGACCTACTGATACTGATTTTATTTTCGATATGTTTTTCGAAAAACTTTAATCAGTCAAGAGTTTTAATTTTTAGTTTTTAACTTTTCATTTTTCATTCAATAATGATAAATACAGATATAAAAAAAGTACTGGTATTAGGTTCGGGAGCTCTGAAAATCGGGGAAGCAGGAGAGTTTGACTACTCCGGCTCTCAGGCATTAAAGGCACTGAAAGAAGAAGGGATAGAAACAGTCCTTATCAATCCTAATATCGCGACGATACAGACATCGGAAGGCAGTGCCGATAAAATATACTTCCTGCCTATCACTCCATATTTTGTGGAGAAAGTGATACAAAAAGAAAAACCACAGGGAATACTCCTTGCCTTCGGAGGTCAGACAGCACTCAACTGCG
This sequence comes from Dysgonomonas sp., assembly GCA_032477055.1. Lineage (GTDB taxonomy): Bacteria > Bacteroidota > Bacteroidia > Bacteroidales > Dysgonomonadaceae > Dysgonomonas_A. The sequence goes on from JAWDXP010000005.1 coordinate 198,451, forward strand.
GTGTACAACTTTTCGAACAAGGAATCCTTGACAAATACAATCTTCAGGTATTAGGTACACCCGTTCAGGCGATCATGGACACCGAAGATCGCGAACTATTCGTGAAGAAACTGGACGAGATAGATGTTAAAACCATCAAAAGCCATGCGGTAGAAACGATCGAAGACGCTGTGAAAGCCGCAGCAGAATTGGGTTACCCGATCATCGTGCGTGCAGCCTATGCATTGGGAGGACTAGGATCGGGTTTCTGTAACAACGAACAGGAATTACGCGTTCTTGCCGAAAAAGCATTCTCTTATTCAACACAGCTTTTGGTAGAGAAATCATTGAAAGGCTGGAAAGAAATAGAGTACGAGGTAGTACGCGACAAATACGGCAACTGTATGACTGTGTGTAACATGGAAAACTTCGACCCACTGGGAATCCATACGGGAGAAAGTATCGTAGTTGCACCATCTCAAACATTAACTAATTCTGAATTTCATAAACTTCGCGAACTGGCTATCCGCATCGTGAAGCACATCGGTATCGTGGGCGAATGCAACGTCCAATACGCTTTCGACCCCGAATCGGAAGATTACCGCGTGATCGAAGTAAATGCCCGTCTAAGCCGCTCGTCTGCCCTAGCGTCTAAAGCAACAGGTTATCCGCTGGCTTTCGTAGCTGCGAAACTAGGATTGGGTTACGGATTATTCGAACTGAAAAACTCGGTAACAAAATCGACCAGCGCATTCTTCGAGCCTGCTCTTGACTACATCGTAGTGAAGATTCCTCGTTGGGATTTAGGTAAATTCCACGGAGTATCTAAAGAGATCGGATCGAGTATGAAATCGGTAGGAGAAATCATGTCTATCGGACGTACTTTCGAAGAAGCTATACAAAAAGGTCTTCGTATGCTGAATATCGGTATGCACGGTTTCACGGCTAATAAATTCCCTGATGTAGAAGATTTGGATAGTGCCCTTTCTAACCCGACAGACAAGCGTATATTCAATATCTATCAGGCATTCGAAAAAGGATACAGCATAGATAAACTGTACGATCTGACTAAGATCGATAAATGGTTTTTACAAAAACTAAGCTATATCTTCCAATGTTCGGAAGAAATCAAAAAATACGACGATATAAAATCACTGCCTATCAGCCTGTTGAAATCGGCTAAGCAAATGGGATTCTCTGACTTCCAGATTGCTAAGACCGTGATGAAAGAGCCTACTCTGGTAGATAGCGTGGCAGCTGAAATCCGCTCTATCCGTAAACAAAACGGAATAGTTCCGGTAGTGAAACAGATCGATACACTGGCTGCGGAATATCCTGCACAAACCAACTATCTGTATCTGACTTACAACGGAACAGCTAACGACGTGAAATATCTGGGCGACCATCGCTCGGTAATCGTTCTCGGTTCGGGAGCATATCGCATCGGTTCGTCCGTAGAGTTCGACTGGTGTTCGGTAAATGCCCTGCAAGCCATCCGCAAAGAAGGGTATCGTTCGGTAATGATCAACTATAACCCCGAAACAGTTTCGACAGATTACGATATGTGTGACCGCCTGTATTTCGATGAATTAACATACGAGCGTGTGATGGATATTATCGAACTCGAAAATCCGCACGGAGTAATCCTTTCGGTAGGAGGTCAGATACCTAACAATTTGGCTGTACGCTTGGATGATGCAAAAATAAATATCTTGGGTACAACTGCGAAAAGCATCGATAATGCCGAAGACCGTCACAAGTTCTCGAGCATGCTCGACCGTATCGGAGTAGATCAACCACGTTGGAAAGAGCTTACTTCGCTTGAAGATATCAAAGGCTTTGTGAACGAAGTGGGTTATCCTGTTTTAATTCGTCCTTCATATGTGCTTTCGGGTGCTGCGATGAATGTCTGCTCAAACGATCAAGAGTTAGAAAACTTCTTAAGCCTTGCAGCAGAGGTTTCGAAGAAACACCCTGTGGTAGTATCTCAATTTATCGAAAATGCAAAAGAGATAGAAGTAGATGCGGTTGCCAACAACGGAGAGATGATCCTTTACGCCATGTCGGAACACGTAGAGTTTGCCGGAGTACACTCGGGTGATGCTACGATACAGTTCCCTGCACAACGCTTGTACATCGAAACGGTAAGACGTATCAAGAAAGTTGCCCGCAAGATTGCTAAAGAGCTTGAAATAACAGGACCGTTTAACATACAGTTCCTTGCGAAGGATAACGATATCAAAGTAATCGAATGTAACCTGCGTGCATCGCGTTCGTTCCCATTCGTATCGAAAGTATTGAAACTGAACTTCATCGAACTTGCCACTCAGGTGATGTTAGGTAAAGAAGTGGAGAAACCAAATAAGAGTGCTTTTGACCTCGATTATGTAGGTATCAAAGCATCTCAGTTCTCATTCTCACGTCTGCAAAAAGCCGACCCTGTACTGGGTGTAGATATGGCTTCGACAGGTGAGGTAGGATGTATCGGTGACGACTTCTACGATGCTATGCTCAAATCGATGCTTTCGGTAGGATATCGCATTCCAAAAAAGAGGGTTTTATTCTCGACAGGACCAGCCAAATCGAAAGTGGAACTGTTAGAAGCTGCTCGCTTGCTTCATCTGAAAGGATACGAGTTGTATGCAACAGGTGGCTCACAAAAATTCCTTGAAGATAATGGCGTGCCTGCGACATTGGTGTACTGGCCTTCGGATGAGGGAATGAAACCAAGCGCATTGGAAATGCTGCAAAACAAAGAGATAGACCTTGTGGTAAATATCCCGAAAAACTTCTCGAGCAGCGAGTTGAATAACGGATACAAAATACGCCGTGCATCTATCGATTTCAACATTCCATTGCTTACCAACTCGCGTCTGGCTTCGGCTTTCATACAGGCATTCTGCAAAAGAAATGTCGAGGAGATCGAAATCAAGGCTTGGAATGAGTATGAGTAAGTCTCCTAAACAATAGATAAAAAAAGCGGAGTAAAAACTTCGCTTTTTTTTATACCTTTTCAAATATATAAGTTTAAAGATATATTATACTTTATATATATTTGTAAATTAAATCTAAGTGTTGAAGAATGATGGAAAAGAAAATTTGTGAAAGGTGCAGTATTGAAAATACCTATAATGCCAATTATTGCGCAGGGTGTGGGTACAGCTTATCTCAAGCTCCTACAAAAGAGAATACTAATCCAATTACAATACCGGATTTACGGGAGAAAAATGATTCATATAAGCCATTAAAAACTATTGTCGGTGTAATTGTAGGAATACTGGTCGCAGCAGGAGTTCAGAAAATACTTTTTCAGGCACCTTCTTTCGACAAAGTTATGGTCGAAATATCCAATGAAATAAACAAAACCTGTCCTATAATAGTGGATGCCGAGACAAGATTGGACAATACCAGCTTTTTGTTAGGAAAAACACTTCAATACAATTATACATTACTAAGTGCCGAAGCAGAATTTATAGATACATTAGAATTTAAAAAGATAATGGAACCGCAGATTCTGAACGCGACCTCTACCAGTCCCCAAATGAAATATTTCAGAGATAACAAGGTTAGCCTCAACTATCTATACAAGGACATGCACGGAGAATATATCTGCATCATATTCATCAAGCCGGAACAATATGCAAAACCGGACACTAATTCTCTAGAATTGTAATCTGACTTTATCCAAGTTAAAGAAAATAGATATAAATCTTATTCTGTTGATGATCCCCAAATAGTATTAATTGAGTCTCAGACACAATATGAGTATGATTCAAAGTTCCGCATTACATCTATTTTAAAAAAGAATTATAGAGAATACTATCCTCCACAAAGCCTGCTTTTTAAGACATCTAAAGAAGAAAAGCAATATAATGACATCAACGGAAAGGTTTCTATACTGAAATGGTCGTGGCATGCTCCCAACTCTCAGCCAGCCTTTCCTTCCACAAAGCATGTCTATCCTCTCAATAAAGACGGGCTTCCGGATCAGTCAGAAATCGAAACATATTATCCATTGACTACCAGGGCTATAAAAAGCACCTCGAATCTGGAGGATTTACCTTATTGGAAGTCATATTCCCGTTCTAAGAAAGACCATTATGGAAATACGATTGAGCAAATGGATATAAGAGAGATGTTTGATTCGAAAGTAAATAGTACAAGTAAAGAGTTAGCGGGATATGCAGAAGTAATTTTTACTTATTATTGATAAGAGAGGTAGCTTTTTGTTCACTTGGATGTTCCAGAACACATAATCATTGAAAATATACAATCCATTGCTGACCAACTCATGACTGGCTTCGGCTTTCATACAGGCATTCTGCAAAAAGGATGTCGAGGAAATCGAAATCAAGGCTTGGAATGAGTATGAGCAAATAACAAAGGTTTATCTAAAAAGTCCCTTATTCATCCTCAAAAATCGAATATTTGATTTCAATCAGGGACATAAAGAAAAGAGGGTGTCAAATGCTTTTTGAACACCCTCTTATATATAATAAAATGACTACTCCCTATACAACGGTATATAAAATGCATGTCTCTCATCAGAAAAACTACCCCATGATTGTACATAAAAGAAAATTTCTAACTGAAGATAGCTTTTATCTTTATTTACTGGTGAATTTGCCCAGATTCTAACATCTTCAGCATCAAGAGACAGAACATAGTGCCCCGGTCCATTATAGCCTTTCGTATAAGATATAAATGGCGCTCCCTGTATATTAACAACATTTCCACTAACATCTATATCATAAGTTTTAGAGGAAAATTGATTAAAATAAAAAGGTCCTAAATAATGATTTGTTTGTGATTGTGCACTAACATTTGCCGTTCCAATTAGAAATAGAACAAAGCAAACTAGAGAAGTTAAGGTTAGCTTTTTCATAATCTTGCTTTTTTAAAGTTATATAATACAAAAGTATAATCTATACATTAAAATAGATTTCCAATATATATGTTTTACAGCATATATACAGATAAATGCATAAAAATTCTTTGCAAGTAAGTAACTACTAGCTTCCAATTTCTGTCACTCATTAATTTACCTCTGGCTTCGGCTTTCATACAGGCATTCTGCAAAAGAGATGTCGAGGAAATCGAAATCAAGGCTTGGAATGAGTATGAGTAAGTTAATAGGTAGTTAATACCAGATATAAAAAGGACAGATTCTAATGAATCTGTCCTTTTCTTTGTATATAATAATTTTACCTCTAAACGACACCTCCCCTTCTATAGCAATTGCAGAACCATACAATATAAACTATACCATATAGTATAAATCAAATTCATATTATTTTAATAATAAACATCATAAAACAAACAATAAAAATATTTTACATTTTTTTATAAATAAAATTGCATATATAATATTAAATATTTATTTTTACAGATGTGACAAATATTTACAAGATCACATATTATAATTACTAAAAACAACAAAAGCTATCTAATAGCTATACAAACAACACAATAAGCAACACTTAGAGCAACAATATAAAAACATAAAGAGGAGTATATAGACACATAAAGCACAAAATACAGCCCAATGTTCTCGAAACATTCTAGTTTGAAAAAAAACACGTAAGACTATACTAAAACTTACGACTAATAAGATTATGCTGATCAGTCATATATAATTCTATTATTAACTTAATCAAAAACACTTAAATTATGAGAAAATTATTTTTTATTGTTTTATCATCATTTTTGTTTATCTCTTGTTCTGAAAATGATGCTATACCCGAGACAAACTCTGAACTAGACAAAACAACCATCGAATTCATTTATGAGAGCACAACCTACTTTTCGACTGCCCAATATGATACAGATTCGAATCTGATCTTTGATAATAAAGAAGTTGGAGAGCTTTATGAATCATTACAAGCTCTACCGGAACTGGCTGCACTAGTTGAAAAGGACAAACCCATTCAATATTTTAACTCCAGCACTGAATTAAAGGAGGTTCTAGGTCTGAATGAAGATAATGCTCCTCAACTCAGAGGTCCCAGATACGATGGTGATGTAACACTGGATTTCTATGATCAGGCAAACTATAATGGAAGACATGTAAGTGTCACTAAAGAAATATGGAACGGATTTTGGCACATCCCTCTAATTACAGAGTACTACCCTGAAGATTGTCTGACATCTATAAAGATCACTTCAAGACTTCAATCACCAAGATTCCGGATCAATGCAATATTTTGTCAAAAGGTAAATTGGGAAGGAAAATCTTTAGCATTTTTAGATTTTCAGAATCTATACGAACCTAATTTTGGTAATTATATTTGTACTAAGCCTAGTATGTGGACACATTCAAAATATTGGAACGAAGTCATATCCTCTATGCACCTTTGGTTCAATTATAATGAATAATCTATAATATCTAATCAGGAAAGCGGAGTAAAACTCCGCTTTTTCATTTTCTGCGCAATTGGAGTGCGTAGTCAAATATATTTTTTATAACCTCTATGGGAAGATCCTCTTCCGGTTCTATTCTCAATATTTTCATTTTGGATCGGTCTCCGGCTTCTAATTCCGGATAAGTTAACAAGTGACCGTCAACCATCAGTATATAAGGCTTTCCATTATTATTCTTATCTGTCCACAAGTAGCAGAGAGGTCTTTTTTGGTAGCAGAAACAAGGCATTCCCCATTTCTGGGTTTCCGTAATGCCTCCATCCTGCGATAAAATAATACTCCGCAAAGCCAGCAGACAACTCCGGTGCGGTTCCTCTATCTGAGAATAATATAGTTCCAGTTCTTTTATCATATCCAAAAATAACTAAAATAGCCAGTCTGCAAGAGAGTTATGCAGGATAACTTCATTTACACATTCATACAAATCTCTTTTATTACTTCAATATAAGTTTCTTTTATATTTTTTAGGATATCATGCAACATCCAATAAAAAAAGCCATCTTAATATAAAGTTAATCATAAAACTAATATTTATAAACCATGAGAGCAAATAATCTAGTACTGGCATGTATGCTTATCTTGAGCTCTTTATTTTGGGGGGCATGCTCAGATGACGACGACAATCATGATTTCCCGGGCGGCACGTCCGCAAAACTACTACCTGTAAAAATTGAGATTGATGGGACTCCCGATCAGTACACTTTTCAGTACGATAAAAACAACCGTCTCATAAAACAGGAATATACCTACAAGGACGAAAACTACTATTCATCTTGGCATATCTCTTATGACTTGGATGGAAAAATTGTTGAGATGGTAAAAAAAGCTTCCAATACAGATACCGACACTTATACTTTTACATACGAAGGGAATACAATAACAGCAGTTAGCAAATTCTATATAGAGCTATATGAAATAGATTCGGAAGGAAAAATCTTAAAGCAGACCATGCAAATGAAAGATACCGGAGAAGAAGCCTTTCAGGTTGAATATAAATACGACGAATCCGGAAATATCTCTGAAACAATGAATAAACAAGGGAGCAGAGAAACAACTCAGATTACTCACGCTTACGACAAAAATAATGGTGTTTTCAAATCAGTCAATACACCTCAATGGTTTTTCTGTACACAACTATCATTATATAAAATGTTTCACAATAATGTTACAAGCATCCAAAGTACTCCGATATATGATGGTCTTCGGCTAAGCGATGCAAGTTTACCTTCTGAAACCACAATCAGCTATAAATACAACGCTAATGCTTATCCGATAAGATACTCTGTAACCATCCCTCCCTCATGGTGTGGTACACCTCCTGTTGGAGATGCTACCAATCACTATACAGTAAGATATCAAGAAGCAAACTAATATATAGATTCTATTTACAGAAAGCGTAGATACTCTTATCTACGCTTTTTTTTGTTGGTTGTACATCATTAGGTTATATAAACATTTCTGTCTGAACTAATAGTCCTTTTATATTGTTCTATTTAGAAACATTTAAAAGCGAAACTATATGTTAGAGAATGGAACAAAAGCGCCTGAATTCAGACTAAACTGCACTCCCGATCAAGAAATATCATTAAATGAACTAAAGGGTAAAAATGTAGTACTGGTATTTTATCCTGCAGACTGGAGCCCTGTATGCTCCGACGAAATGTCGCTGTTTGCCGCTTCAGAAAAGTTGTTTGAAAAACATAATGCGCAAATACTAGGAGTATCCGTCGACAGCAAATGGTCACACATGGCATTTTCTCAAGATCGGAAACTGAACTTTCCTCTTTTAGCAGACTTCGAACCAAAAGGCGCAATATCTCAGAAATACGAGGTATATGATGAAGAAAAAGGTCACTCAAAGAGAGGCATATACCTGATAGATGCAGAAGGAATAGTACGCTGGAGCTACCTCTCGCCCGAAGGTATCAATCCGGGAGTAGATGGTGTTCTGGACGCTTTGGAGAAACTAACTAAAAATCAAAAATAACATGTCACTAAGATTACCTGTCAGCAAAAGGGATCATATACAAGGAAACCCCAATGCTGCTATCGAATTAGTAGAATATGGCGATTACCAGTGTCCATACTGTGGAGCTGCATATTCTGAGATAAAAGCTGTACAAGAAGCAATGGGAGACCAGCTCAAATTTGTATTCCGTAATTTCCCACTTACCAATATGCATGAATATGCCTTGCATGCTGCCATTGCATCGGAAGTAGCAGGCGATATGGGGCAATTCTGGGAAATGCACGATATTCTATTTGAGAACCAAAAATACCTCGATGATGCAGATTTATTAAAATATGCAAAAGAACTGGGTTTGGATGCCAAGAAATTTGAAGCCAAATTCCCCGAACCCAAATACAGGGAGAAGGTCGAACAAGACTTGGAAAGCGGACTACGAAGCGGTGTTAATGGAACTCCTTCTTTTTATATCAACGGAGCGAAATATCAGGGAGACTTTTCGGCAGAAGTAATGCTCGAATATATCAAGTCTCTGTAACAAAACAGATTCGATTATATTACCTTTTTATTCTTGGTAAATTATTATAGTAGCCTTACATTTCATGATTAAAATAGGATAACCTCTCGTTATCCTATTTTATTTTATACTGCATACCCGGAGCATCGACGGGACGCTCTGTAAATCCATGTTTCAGATAAAACTCTTTCTTATCCGTCGCAGCAAAAAGCTGTATATCATGAATATCATTATCCAAAGCTTCTTTTACAAGACGATTCAATATTTCTTTCCCGATCCCTTTTTTCTGATATTCGGGGGTGATTATCATCTCTGTGATAAAAGCATGCAGATAGCCATCCGATATAATTCGTCCGAACCCTATCAACTCTTTTCCTTTAAAAGCAGAAACAACATACCAACTGTTATTTATCGCCCAGAAAAGTTCTTCTTTACTCTTTTTAGATTCCCAACCTGTAGTTTCAAACAATCTGAAAAAAGAATCCTCATCCGGTAATTCTGTCCTGTAATCTATTTTCATAATTCTAAATTTTACTCATACAAACACTGTTTTCTATACTAATGTGTTGCCTCAAACTCATTTATAATTTGATGAGACTTTAAAAATAGTATTTATTATCAAACTTACACTTTCTGTATAATAACTAATATCCATTTATTTATTATTTTTGGGCACTTAAGTCTAAATCTAATCCTATACCAGCATGTTTAAACATATAATATTACCTATATTATTATTGTTGTCGTTCAACAACTTGTATGCAAGTGAAAAACCATCAATAGAGAAATGTCTACATGATTACAGCCTGAGATTCGGCACCATAGGAAAAAGCTATTATAGCGGTGGATTTATCGGTAACGGTATATTGGGCGCAACTATTTACGAAGGGATCAAAGACACCTTAGTCTGGGAATTGGGACGCGTAAATGTTGTTGACCGCAGAAAAGGTGATTATCCGAGATTATACAAAAATGCCCGTTTACCCATAGGTAAATTTCTTATACCAATGCAAGAAGGCTCATCCTCCCTATTGATAGATTTACATAAAAGTGAAGTTTCGGGGAAAGTAAATACCAACAAAGGTTTCTCTTGGCGCACACTTACCCCGCATCAGCATAATGTATATGTACTTGAATTAACAGGAAAACAAACACCTGATATTATTTTTCGTCCCGAAGTATCAGTTAGCCCACGTTTCATTTGGAACAATGGGCAACATCCCAAAAGAGAGGATATAGGAGACTATGCACCTAACCCGAAACCAAGTATCTATAAAAAAGGAAAATACACCATATGCAAACAGCCCCTGACCGATGGTGGCGAATACACTACCGTATGGTATATTACCAGAAAAGGAGACAAGCAAACCCTTGTTTCCTCGATAGCTTATTCGCAAGAAAGGACGGATACGGAAAAAGATGCAATTGCCGACATTGAGAAATATTTGCACGACGGGCAACATAAAGCCGAAGAAATGCACCTCGATTGGTGGCACAACTTTTATTCGCGAAGCTATGTCCATGTCGGAGAAGAAAGATATGACCGCTTCTTCTGGAGCCAGTTATATAAACTGGGCTCAGCAACAAGAGTTGGAGGATACGCTATTGACCTGATGGGACCATGGTATCACAACGATACTCCCTGGCCTGCCATATGGTGGAACCTGAACATACAGTTGACATATTCGCCCATGTTTGCCATAAATCATAGCGACCTTGTACTACCTATGATGGATATGATAGACCAAAACATCGACAATATTCTCAAGAATGTACCTCACAAAGAGTTTCCTGTTGCAGCAATGGGACGCTCCAGTTCTTATGATTGCGTCAGTACCGTAACCACAGAGCATGGTTTGTTTACATGGACTCTTTTCTATTACTGGAAATATTGCCAATACACGAATGACCGCGAAAGGCTATCCAACAAATTATTTCCTCTGTTGAAATATGCGATAAACTATTACCGCACACTATTGTTTGAGGGTGCGGACGATAAATGGCACATGCCACTGAGCCATTCGCCTGAATACAAAAATGCAGAAGACTGTAACTTCGAACTTGCTATCTTGCGTTGGGGATGCCAGACATTAATTGATATCGATAACGAATTTGGCATCAATGACGAACTTTTGCCTATCTGGAAAGATATTAGCGGAAGATTAACGGATTACGTCATTGACCAAGACGGATTTATGATAGGTAAAGATGTGAAACTAACAGAAGCTCATCGCCATTATTCACATCTTCTGATGCTCTATCCTCTCAACACTTTAGACCTCAACGACCCTGAGAATGCAACCCTTGCACGCAAATCGATAGAATATTGGTTAAGCTTCACGGGCGGATATTATGTAGGATATACCTATACAGGAGCATCTTCGATGTGTACCCTTTTGGGCGAAGGCGAAAAAGCATATGATTACCTCAACGTGTTCTTCGATAAATATATCCAACCCAATACATTTTACAAAGAAGCAGGACCTGTCTTCGAAACTCCGATGTCGGCATTGGCTTCGTACATGGAAATGTTACTCTTGAGCAAAAAAGAAGAAATCCGCATTATGCCTGCCGTTCCCGATGTATGGCAGAATATACAATACGAACGCCTGTTAGCCGAAGGAGGTTATGAAGTGAGTGCGACAAGAGAGAACGGACGTGTAACCAGAGTTAAGATAAAAAGCCTTTATGGAGGCAAATGCAGAATATATCCGGCAATCGATATGCAGGACAGGAAATTAACATTTCTACAAAATATGCAAATCGCGTCGGGCGACGATTATATAGACGCAGTTTTTGATGCCGGAGAAGAACTCGAGATTATAAGAAAATAAAGGTTACAAATTACGAGAATCAATATTTGATTTGTTCAAAGCCTTCTTTTACTTTCATTTTATCTTTGCTGCGCACAATCAAAGATTGTTTGCATTTCTTTTGCCAATGTCGCAAAAGAAATCAAAAAGACATTTTGCAGCTACGCTTCTTCGGCGATATGCTTCTTTTGGAAAGCTAAACAAAAAATTGTCTGAGTGACTAAAAGTCGCGAGTTATTTTTTGTTGAGTGAGCAAGCCGTATTAACGGGTCACACAAGAGGTGCAGTCTTGATCTTTTGGTTCGTTTTGCATCAAGGTAAAATGAACAGTAAAAAAAATATTTAAACCCAACTATCAATTGGCATAAATAATAAACGACGGAGTAAAAAGAGTGGCAGAGAGTCTTTCTATATCTTCAATTTAACTCCTGCCCTGTTTAACAGTGCTGTTATTCCGACTGCCAAAAATGCAAATGCAATACACTTCGCAATACCTAATATTCCGGTGGTTATGACTTCGGGAAATTTCAAGTTTACCAGATTAAATACGGAATACAGGAGATAAGGCACTAAATAACAGGTCAAAGTCGCCGTGCCTGCTGGTTTTATTACATCGAACCATCCGGCTTTCCCTTTCATATCAGCAAGCCAATAGATAAATATATAGGCTAATGTGGAGATTCCTACACACAGGAACAGCCATGTTGGCGTAGCTTGCAATTTGGAAATAATCCACCACGAATGCGCACCCCAACCTGCAAGTAAAAAGAGTATGCCTGCGATAGCTGCAACTACAAACTTTCTAGAGAAATCCAGATTTATTTTTGACTGGTTAAATAGTATCGACAATAACAGACCACACATAGTGAAAGCATGAAAACACCCGTCACTCGGAATAATCCCGCTGAGACTTCCCAACCAGCCATTAACTCCGGCTATATTTAAAACAATAAAGAAAAGACCTGCGCAAGCAAGTGCAACAAAGCTCTTTCTTAAGAATAAATAGATAGTGACACACAACAAGTATGTCCATCCGATAAGTCCCAGTATTCCCCACCATCGAGGTTGAAATACGTCACCATCTGCGTCTCTAAACAAAAAAGCAAGTACTATAAGAATCCCCCACCCTATGCCGTTTAAGCCCAGATATATGTTCTTTCTCTTTTTATCCTCAGTCTTCGGATATACATTCCAGATGAGAAAGAAACCAATAAGCATAATGATAATGAAGACAGGTTTGCTTAAGCCGATACTTTCCGAAACACCATACTCTGTATTGACCGTGAACATTCCCATCACCAGTAAAGCGATCGAACGGATAATAATATGTTTGAGGATGATAAGTTTGGACTCCCCTTTCTTTATCCGACCTTCTATAGCCATAGGTATCGACATACCCATAATGAACAGAAATGCGGGAAAAACGACATCTGACAACCCGAGCATATCTTCATCGAAAGCTGCATGCCCGAGCCAATGAGGAATCTCTTTGACACTCCAGAGATCATTCACAAAAACCATCAAAAACATAGTTAAAGCCCTGAATACATCTATCGAAGCTATACGTTTAGGTGCAACTGTTGTTTGAGACATATTTGCCTGAATTTAAGGTTAAAATTACAATGCAGATTTCAATCGTTGAAGAGAGTTCTGCAAATAATCCCCATATCGGGTATCAAATTTGAACTGTCCTATATTTATCAAAGGTTTAGTCTTGCCATGAAAATCACTTCCACAGGTCATTATACAATCTCTTTTCATAACAACCGACGCAAAATAATCTATCTGTTCCATACTGTGATAGTTATTGAAAACCTCAAGTCCGGCAGCACCTCTATCTAATAATTCTTCGACAATATGTTCTTTCCCTTTTAAGTTAAGCCCGGGATGAGCTACGATCGGGACTCCTCCGTTGTTCTTTATCATCTCGATAGCTTCCGAATAATCCATAAATTCGACCGGAACAAACGCAGGTTTTCCCTGAGCAAAATAGTCCAGATAGAAATTAATATATGGCATCTCACTTCTCTCTCCTCCTTCCATGTATGGCTCTAAAGGAGGCGAATAAAACTTTTTGTCTGATAACATAACCTCAGCGATCAATTCTGCCGAAGGTATCTGACCTGCCGCTTTGGCTAAAACAGAATCGGCATCTATCACGAAACCCAGTTTTGTGATATTCTCAATCATATAACTGAAAGAATCCATAGATTTGGAGTAAACATCCTTTTCCAGTTTTACAAAATCGTCTGATTTCCAATCTATATTGTAACCTAATACATGAAGATTTATACCCTTGTAGTCACAATCGATTTCGATACCTGAAATAAACTCAAGCCCTTTTTCTTTTGCCAGATGATAAGCAGCCTCATTTCCTCCAACCACATTATGATCGGTAATAGAAAAGAAGCTTACTTCATTGCTTATACAACGTTTCACAATATCCTCTACTGTAAATTCTCCGTCGTTACTAAATTCGGTATGGATGTGTAAGTCTGATTTATTCATGTTTCTATTATTCAAATGTTCTGTTTACTCTAATCAATTGTAGGGATAGGGCTCTGCTCTATCTGTAATCAGGCAAAGCAAAGCCTTACCCTATAATAAAGATATTACCTGCAAGATTGTATATAAGCAAAAAGAACGCTTTATTTAAGCCAACTACTGATTGACATGATTAACTTATTATATAATTACATCATTTACAATGATTACAAATTGCAAATATTAAGCTATCATAAAAGAGCCCCTATTATCGCAATAAATTGCAAGATAAGAAAAATATCTATAACATTATTTTGTATCTTTGTGCCGTTCCGAAAAGGGCATTATCACATAAACAACGAAATCTAAATATTTTAAATATAAACGATATGATAACAATTGACAAATTCAACTTTGCCGGTAAAAAAGCTTTTGTAAGAGTTGACTTCAACGTGCCTTTGGATGCTGATTTCAACATCACAGATGACACACGTATTCGTGCTGCTCTTCCTACATTAAAAAAAATCTTAGCAGATGGCGGTAGCCCTATCATTGCATCTCACTTAGGTCGTCCTAAAGGTGTAGAAGATAAATATTCTTTGAAACACATCCTTGGTCACGTATCTAAACTTCTTGGTATAGACGTACAATTCGCTAACGATTGTATAGGAGAAGAAGCTGCTATGAAATCAGCTGCTTTGCAACCGGGAGAGGCTCTATTGTTAGAAAACCTTCGTTTCTACGCTGAGGAAGAAGGAAAACCTCGCGGATTGGCAGATGATGCATCTGATGACGAAAAAGCTGCTGCTAAAAAAGCGGTAAAAGAATCTCAAAAAGATTTCACTAAAAAACTAGCTTCTTATGCAGATGTTTATGTAAACGACGCTTTCGGAACGGCACACCGTGCACACGCTTCTACTGCTCTTATTGCTGACTATTTCGATGCTGAACACAAAATGTTCGGATTCTTGATGCAAAAAGAAATCGATGCTGTAGAAAAAGTAATGAAAGATACTGCACGTCCTTTCACTGCTATCATCGGTGGTTCTAAAGTATCTTCAAAAATAGATATTATCAACAACATGCTTGACAAAGTAGACAACCTTATCATCGGTGGTGGTATGGCATTTACTTTCGAAAAAGCTAAAGGTGGTAAAATCGGAAACTCACTTTGTGAAGACGATAAATTAGACCTTGCTAAAGAATTGATGGCTAAAGCAAAAGCTAATGGCGTAAATCTAGTATTGGCAAGCGATGCAAAATTAGGAGATAAATTCGCTAATGACGCAAATACTCAATTCTCGGATGCAGGAAATATTCCTGACGGATGGTCTGGCTTTGATATCGGTCCTAAAGGCGAAAAAGAATTTGCAGACGTTATCAAAGCATCTAAAACAATCCTTTGGAACGGTCCTGTAGGAGTATTCGAGTTCGAAAACTTCTCTCATGGTACTAAAGCAGTTGCAGAAGCTATCGTAGATGCTACCAAACACGGAGCATTCTCTCTTGTAGGAGGTGGTGACTCAGTAGCGGCGGTTAACAAATTCAACTTTGCCGATCAGGTATCTTACGTATCTACAGGTGGTGGTGCATTACTTGAGTTCATCGAAGGTAAAGTTCTTCCGGGTATCAAAGCGATCAGAGGATATTAATAAATAGTTTACTATCAAAATTATATAAATAGAGTATTTCCCATTTGGAGATACTCTCTTTTATTCATAGACAAAATCAATTTACCGTGAAAGGATTTTCTTTATTTTCATTATTACTGAGCTTATTCACTATCTCATGCTCAACTCGAAATAATAATAATAATAATATTCCTGAAGCCCCTTACATTACTTGTGCCTTAGATGATGATGGTCAGGAGTATGGCATCAGTAAAGAAATTCAATTAGAATCTTTCACCAGTTGTATGGATACAAATTATGTAGCCTTCTGTGGTCACACAGATAATAAGCTATGGATAGCATGTTTTGAAAAAAACTCTAAAAAGAAATTACTCGAGTGGACAGATGACAAACCTATCCAAACTAAAATGATCATCAATACGGGAAATGGTGAATCCAAAAAATTCACTATTTATACGCGTTCTTTCTCTCAACGACCTTATCTCAATCAAAACACCATGATTTTCCTGCTATCGATGAGCAACTCGATAGAGGAAGTCGCAAGCAATCTCTATTTTTTGAAAAACAACCAACTACAACAAGTCTTCACTTCACAGTATCCGTTTGAGACTTCTGACTACAAAAAAATACACGGATGGTATAATAGCATAATAACAGAAAATATGGACAGGTATGAATGTTACACCGAAAACGGAGAGATACTATATTCTATTGCAGATTCCCACCTCTTTTCCGAAAAAATGGAACCAATCAATTATTACGAAGGAATCGATTTTAATTTAACCGACCAGTGGTCTGTCAGAAGAGTCAATCTGAAGGATAATATTATTGTATGGGAAAATAAGATTTCTCCCATCTCAGATCTAAAAGTTAATAATACAACCTTGCTAAAAAAAGACAACAATATCTGGACTTATGCCATAAATTACAGCTTAAATAATGGAATAAAGGAGACAAAAGAGATCAAACTGGATATAAATACTGGAAAATATAAATAAAACGATAAAAGAAGCTGTTCGAATCGAACAGCTTCTTTTATTTTTCAATAGCAAATTTAACACAAATTAATAATACAAAATGTAACATTCTCTACTGAATGGCTGTCTTACTTCTAAACAGAACAATTTAATACTTATCAAAAATCACTAGTTTATGCGATCCAGGCTACTTATTTCTTTCGTATTATTCTTTACTATGATTTCATCTTATGCCGACAATGCCGAAATGATCAAAATTACCGGAAAAGTCATAGATGCACTGGAATCAAAGCCCATCGAGTTTGCTAACGTTGCTTTGTACAGTGCCGATTCGGTTTTCGTTTCGGGCGTTAACTCGGATGAAAATGGCAATTTCAGCCTCAATTGCAATGACTTGCAAAATCATTATCTGGCAATATCATATCTCGGATACGAAACCAAAAATGTAGAACTGGGTATTGCAAAAAAGAATGTAAGAACCAACGATATAGCTTTAAGACCATCGACCGTACAGTTGAAAGACGTAGTGGTAACCGCCGACGGAACATTCAAAAAAATAGATCGCGATGTGATTCTTCCATCCGAAATACAGCTAAAAACATCGACTAGCGGTATTAATCTTCTCCAAAATCTGTCATTACCGCGACTTATTATCGATCAGGTAAACAATAGTATCAAACTAGCCAACGGTGGCGAAGTGCAGATACGTATCAACGGTATCTTATCCGAATTTGCTGATGTGCAAGCTCTTCAACCAGATGATATTGTACGTGTGGAATACCATGACAATCCCGGATTGCGTTACGGTAATGCCGAAATAGTAGTTGACTTCATCACCCGCCACAAGCAATCGGGCGGAAGTGTAAATGCAGAAATACATACCAACCCATTCAACGGATTTACAAACGGCTCGTTGAACCTGAAATTCAATCACAAACGTTCCGAGTTTGCCTTGTCAGGATTCACCTCGCACCGTGACCTCGATTTCACACGAAACAACGAAGAATCATTTATATTTCCGGACGGAAAGCCTACCCTATCGAGACGTATCGAAGGTGAAAAAACTCCTTTTATGCAGTTCTATATATCACCCAAACTGACTTACAGCTTCCGCGAAGCAGGCAAGTATTTCTTTACAGCATCGTTCCGCTGGGCGTCAAATAACTCACCTTACGGCTTTCAGGATGTGAAAGGAAATGTGTATAGTAACGACCAGTTGACGGGTTACATGGATCAGCACGATAAGTACAGATTCAAAATGCCTTTGCTCGATTTGTATTATCAGCGCGAACTGAAAAATAAGCAGGTCGTAATAGTGAACGCCGTTGGGCGATTCCAAAACTTTAAGGAGACTCACTCGTATAAGGAAAGCCGCAACAACGAACTGATGACGGATATTCTCAATGTATCCGACGGCAAACGATACTCGATGATTCTGGAAGGTATTTACGAAAAAACATTTGCAAATGGGGCTAAACTGTCGGCTGGGTTGAAACATACACAAACATACAACAAGATGGACTATAAAGAGAGCGAACTGATTACAGTAGACCAAAATCAGGCGGACAGCTATATGTATAGCGAATTTCAACAAAAATTGGGCAAGTTCAACTATTCGGTAGGTATCGGTGTCAGCCGTAACGACTACAGGCAAGGCGATATTGAAGAAGTTAAATATACTTACCATCCGAAGCTGAAGCTCAATTACAACTTTACCGACAATATTTATGCCCGCTACAATGTTTCGGTATACAATCGCGCGCCTTCAATATATAGTATGAACCCTATTATACAAAGTATCGATTCGTTGCGCTCTCGCAAAGGCAATCCCAACCTGAGCAGATATATGACCTACCAGCAAGTATTGTCGGCTGGTTTTAAGAAAAGCTTCTTCAATGCTGATTTACGTATTGACCATCGTTATCAGAACAACCCCATTATGGAGCAGGTGGATTATGTGGATGGCAAATTTATAACACAGCCCAACAACCAAAAAGCCTTTCATCATCTGCAAGGGGAGCTTACATTGAAATTCGAACCTTTCAAGAATCACCTCACCATTGGCGTTGTTCCGGGTATTCTCCGCTACATCAGTGATGGTAATAACTATACGCATACTTACACTCAATGGCGCCTTAGTGCATTCGTAAATGCTAATTACAAGAAATGGATGTTCAATATGCAACTTTGGGACAAATACGATTACTTCCAGGAAGAAACACTCTATGGGGGCGAGGCGTGGCAGGATGTTAATGTTGGCTACAAGACAGATCGATTCTCCATCTGGGCAGGGATGATAAATCCATTCAAAGATTGGAACATGAAGATGAAAAACTGGTCAGCACTCAATCCGTCATCATCGACTGCCCTCAGCAACAATATATCGCAGATGCCCTACATCAAGATTTCGTACAATATCAACTTCGGACGTCAATTTAAATCTGTTGACCGAAAGGTGGATAACACTGGAGGCGAAGGTAAATAATTAGATCGCCTAATATAAATCCTATCAACTTATTTTAGGGCAGGACAAATAATTCAGAAAAGGTCGGACGAAAAATCTTCCGACCTTTTCTTTCCAATACTATCTAATTATTATTCAAGACAAAAGACCAATGAGTATGTATAATCTTCCATTGGTTAGACGCATCCGATTTATAAACCTCCGTACAGTGCATTTTATATACCTGACCATCTCTATGAGCCTCATAATCATACATCAGGACGGCTGCATCAGATAATACATGCACAACCGGACTGATCATTTTATACAAATCTATTTCAACCTTCCCCCTGATAGTATTATAATATTCTTCCAGAGCTTTTTTACCTTCAAGTTTACTTTCAAAAGCAGGATCGAAATAGACAACATCATCAGATGACAACTCTATAAACCCATCCGGGTTTCCTTTATTCCATAGTTCCAAAGCCTGTTTTTCTAAAGCTAAAATTGTAGTTTTAATATCCTCATTGTTTGAGGCGCTTGCAAATCCGGTCATAAGATATTATTTAAGATATATTAGATGCTTTCAAATTTAGCAAATATTTAAGAAACAGTTTGGAGTACAGCACAAAAGCTTTACTTTTACCATCTAATAGTCTTAGGTTTACTTTACTTCTTAAACCGAATGTATCATGAAAGTGACAAAGGGAAAACTTCCCAAAACAGCATCCATCAACAATTATCTGCCTGCCAACTATTATGACGTATACAAATGCAGGATTATTAATGAAAGAAGTATCACCGCAGATGATGTGCAGGTTACTTTCTGGACAGTAAGCCCCAAATGGATAGAAAACCTATTCAAGATACGGAACACTCTAGTCAAACCATTCGGATTAAAAACAGAAAAACTAAATACCTCAGCCATAGAAAATAGTATCCGTAAAGGAGAAAACCATCCATTCTTTTCTCTGATGGAGAAATCGGGGAATGAGAACATCATCAGGCTTACAGACAAACACCTCGATGCTTACTTCTCCGTATATTTCGACAAGCAGGATAACAATGAGACTGATATTTACTTTACGACAGTGGTAAACTTCAAGAATAAGCTCGGATATGTGTATTTTTATACCATCTATCCTTTTCATCATATCGTAGTCAAGGGCATAATGCGATTTTGTATGAAACAATTGTTGGAAGAGAAGCACATACTTTCCTGATTCTTCTAAAATGTCCATTATTTACAATTAGAAATTATAAAGAAAGATTTAACTTTGAGTTCTTCCAAAAAGATGTATTTTTATAATTAATGGAATCATTCTTCTACGATATAGTTTATCCTTCAGCACCGCTGGCTTCTTATATCAAATACTACTGGATATTGGAGGTCAGGGACTGTATGAGGATCGAAGAACGAATAATTCCCGAAGGTTCTGCGTCCCTCATATTCCACAAAGCAAATCCTTTATATTCTCCGACCTACCACACATATCAGCCGCAAACCCTGATCAGCGGGCAATCCAGCGGATTCAGCGAAGTATCGACTACCGAGGATTTGCATATGATATGCGTTGTCTTTCAGCCACATGGGATAAAGCCTTTCTTTAATATACCGGCACATGAACTCCGAAACTCGATCGTATCGGCAGACGACATATCCAATCCTTTTCTGAAAGAGTTGGAAAGCAAGATACAGGAATGCCATGACAATAAAGCCTGTATCAGCCTTATCGAAGACTATCTTCTAAAACAATTGTATTCTGCTTCTGACTACAATCATAAAAGGATGATGGCTGTTGTAAAAGCAATCAACAAAGAACCTTTAGCAGATACCAAAGCGTTGGCAGAAATTGCATGCCTGAGTTACAAACAATTTGGTCGTATCTTCAACGAATATGTGGGAGCTAAGCCAAAAGAATTCTCGAGGGTTGTCCGTTTTCAGCGTGCCTTATTTACTTTGCAGCACAATCGCCATATCGATCTCACACAGCTTGCACTAGAATGCGGCTATTACGATCAGCCCCATCTTATCAAAGAATTCAAAACATTCTCAGGCTACACGCCAGTCGAATACATGAAGATTTGCCACCCCTACTCCGATTACTTTTCCACACTCTGAGAATGTCCCTTTTTTACAAGTACAGCGAATTGACAGAAACTACCTTTGTAAAGTCAAACAATATTTAATGCAATAAAAAACAGATTATTATGAAAAGATTAGTTTCATTCTTCGAGATTCCTTGTACAGACTTTCAGCGTGCCGTAAAGTTTTATGAAAAAGTATTCAAAATCGAAATGAGCAGTTTCGACTGCGACCACGAGAAGATGGCTTTTTTCCCGGAAGAAGAAGGCATGTGCCCCGGAGCTATCTCATGGGCTGCAGACTTTAAACCTTCGGCAGGTGGAGTTCTGATAAGCCTTACCTGTGAAGATATACCCTCCGCCCTGAAAATAGTCGAAAGTAATGGCGGAAAAACTATTATCCCAAAAACTAAGATAGAAGCGGAAGGAAGAGGATATTTTGCGATATTTACCGATTGCGAAGGAAACCGCATCGGCTTATATTCAGACAATTAATCAAAAAAAAGGAGAGTTCTCGAGAACTCTCCTTTTCACCTTAACTTTAATTTATAGAATCAAACTGTCGCTCCAGATTATATGTCGCCCCGTTTTTCAACCATCTGTCCAGCCCATTTCTATCCACTTCTCTAATACTTGCAGACCATTCGTACCGTAATTCCCCCGAATAAATACTCAGGTCTTCACCAACTACCGTAACATCGGGTATTTGTACATTATTCCCCAGAACATACTGGGCTTTGAGTGTGGCTTTAAAAGGAACATTAACATTAACCTCTTTTTCCCATGGCAAACTCTGATTATTCAAAGTTACTTCCATTCCATTCCCATCTGCATAAGTTACATTGACCTTAAATATCTTGGAAAGATATGTATCGGAAACAATGTACTTAATGGTCATATCCTTAGTTTCGGAATCTGATACATCTACTGAGAAAGTATCGTCACCGGAACATGATACAACAGATAATAAAATTAGGGATACTCCTAAAACTAAATAATTCTTCATCACTTTGTGCATATTAAAATAAAACTCTCTGTTATTTTAACGAATACACAAAGCGGTTTGTTCAGCCTTGCAAGATTCAAAAAAAACCGCAGATAACCAATATTTTAACCGTATTTAATGTAAATTTAACTGTATTTTTTAGTTACGATTAACAGTTCATCGCTGAGCCCTACGGTAGTACAATATGTAAAAAAGGTAGTCTTAAAAAAACAATAATCAAAACCCTGATTATTTATACTAATTTAACCTCAAAAATCTGCTAAAAAAACATCCTCTATTTAATAAAAAAACCTATCAGATAACTGATAGGTTTTTTCCGCATTATTATAAATAAATAACGCTCATACTTCTTTTCTTTTCTCTATACTTTTCACTCGTGGAATGACAAGATTATCTTCAATAAAGGTATGAGCCGCTAATTCTTCCTCCGACATATATAATTCCATAAGAATATTCACCATCAACGATTGATCTTTCATACCCGAAACGTACTTCATCAGAATTCTTTTCAGATCAGTCATTTTTTCCTCTATATTATTGTGGCGCTCCTCAAAAATATCTATCGAGTACGAGTTTTTATTTGTACTCTTTATTAGTTTCTGTACATAAGGGAATACCGTATCATTCTCATATTCCATATGTTCCCGCACCTCTTCCATATAGTTATCGAAAAAATCCAGAACCAGTTCTTCCAGTTCTTTTTCTTCTTCTGCAAATATCAATTTCAGTTTTCTCCTGATATTTGGCAATCTGTTCTTCAGAAAATAATCATGTGAGCATTGCAGGTAATATAAAAAAGGTTCCAGAGGCAGTTGATTGAATCTTTCTTCGACATTATCCATTATAGCCTTATTGGACTGAAAGTTCGCCAAAAACAAAAAACAATCCGTATCAAAGCCATATTGCTGACATACGGCATCTACGCTTTTGTCCCCAAATCCTAGTGAAAACTGTAGGCGTGTCAATAGCAATAATAGCCTGTAGTCGGCATCTATCATATCCGACATCTTCATTCCTTTTCCGTATTTGACCGTAATATTGCTCATAGCTTGATATCTTTTATGTCTACCAAATTATTTAGGATAGCATATATTGTAAGCCCCGATACACTATGTATCTCCAGTTTGCGTCCTATATTGCGTCGATGTGTTATTACTGTATGTATCGATATATTATGAAATTCTGCAATTTCTTTATTGCTCATTCCTTTCACAAGACTTATCAATATTTCTTTCTCCCTATCGCTCAGTTCCTCTTGGTCGCTCTCTTTAGATTGCTCTTTATTGAGACATCCCGATAAGACTTCCTCGATCTTAGATTCCGAATCGTTTATCCTGATTACAGCATCATATGACTGATAGAATCGTTCATCTATCATATTGTACACCAAAGCTATAACAGCAACACTTTTATTCAAGTTCAATTGTTGCTTCACATCTCCTTTATGAGTATGTCCCAACAACATCGGATTTATCAATATTGCATCAGGCTTGAGTATACTTATCTGATAGTTTATATCCTCCAACTCTTTCAATTCTACAACTTTAGCAACTGTAGGTGATTGAGAAAGAGTGTAAACCAATCCTTTTCTGATGATGTAAGATGTTTCAGCAACTGCCAAAACTTTATTGGAATTAGCCATTCTCGTGTACCTTATCTAGAATGATTCTTTATAGGCACAAAGAACGTAAAATATAATTAATCACACAAATATTCATCTTAAATTAAACTATATTATATTTGTAAAGTCTAAAAAACAGAAAGAGGTTTTTCTTATAACAAAAAATATACAAAAAGGTGTTTGAGTCGTATCACGATAACATATCTGATAATGGTTTGCCAATTCATAATACTTTAATAAAGTCTAAAAGGCGATCCTAGACCAAATATCCTTTTTAGTTAGTGTTAGTTAGTGTGTAAAAGAGGCTCGTTGTCGTGAGACAATGAGCTTCATTCTTATATAAAACTCTAAAAAAACAAATGATAGATATATTCTATCTCGTATAAAAGCCATAACTTGCATTACCAAATATATAAAACTTCATATACATGCTTGAGATACCCGAATTATGCTTATTGAATTCACAAATTCAAGACTTTATTGTAGGAAAAACAATTGTAGAAGTTGTAGATGCTACCTCCCCACATCAGTTTGCATGGTTTCATGGTGACCCTAAAAAGTATAGTAAACTATTAACAGGGCGCAGAGTAGAATCTTCCTCCCACTTCGGAATGTTTCTCAATATTCATTTCGATAAAGATACGTTTCTCAGTACAAGTGACGGAGCCATTCCCCGCCTCTATTCTCCTCACGAGAAGCATCCCAAGAAACATCAGCTATTACTCGTTTTCGATGATGCCAGCTTTTTAGCCTATTCCGTTTCCATGTATGGCTTCCTTCTTGCCCATAAAGATGATGTTGAAAACCCGTATTATCTGAAAAGTAAAAAGAGTATCTCGCCACTGGATGATGCTTTCGACCGGCAGTTTTTCGAAGACATATTCCATAATGCCACCAAAGACTATTTCATAAAAGCCCTGATGGCTACCGAACAGCGCATCCCAGGGCTAGGTAATGGTACTCTTCAGGATATTCTTTTCAATGCGGGAATCCATCCTAAACGAAAAATATCTACCCTATCCGAAGCAGATAGAGACCGACTATTCAATAGTATGAAATCCACTCTGCAAAATATGACAGATAAAAACGGACGCAATACTCAGAAAGATCTGTTCGGGAAAAAGGGTCAATATGCATGCATTTTATCAAGCAAAACATACAAGGATGGTTGTCCTCTTTGTGGCGACGAAATCATAAAAGAGTCCTTCATGGGTGGCAGTATCTATTATTGTCCTCATTGCCAGAAACTATAAATTTCTTATTTTCAAGATAAAGATATCTAACACAAAGCCTACAAAGGTCTCCTCTAAAAACACAAAAAGCAATCTTCAATTGAAGATTGCTTTTTCTATATTTTAAAACAACTGCTTAGTTAATAAAAGCAAGTATTTGATTTTTTTCTACTCTTGCACCTTGCTTAGTTTCTATCTGAACGACCTTACCGGATGATAAGGCTTTCACCTCTTCTACTCCGTAATAAGTCTGGATGAAACATACTACATCGCCTTCTTTCACTTCTGTACCTACAACAGGAGCTGTAGAAGGATCTACAAGGTCTATCTGCCAGATCACCTGTCCCGATACAGTTGCCTGTACAGGTTTAGCATCCGGATATTTAGCAGTGATAGCTTCTACATCGAATGCAGGCATCTCTACTACCTGACGAGTCACCACGATAGGAGCACCCGCTTTTTCTCTTTCCTTCTCAAGGTCTTTATTGAAACGGTCTTTAGCCAATCCCGATTTGTAGTCACGGTACTGACGGTCGTGCATAGCTAGTTCGAACAATTCTTCATCGTCTTCGCCATATTCCCAGCCATTAGCATCCATTTCTTTGCGATATTCGTCCAAAGCATCAGGATACTCATCCTGAGGATTACCCGTATAGAATTCAAGACCTTTAGATTTTGCAAGTTCTACGATTTCATCATCCAGTTTACCAGGAAGTGTTCCTGTTTTACCAAGAATCATATTCCAGCTGTCTTTATCGATGTTAGAGAAACGCGCTTGCCCTTGTGCCAATGAGAATATGTTCATCAGGGCAATATTTTTCACATATTGGCTAAATGGAGTTACCAATGGAGGATAACCCAGTTTAGGCCATATATATTCTACCTCTTGGAATAGTTGAACCACCAGGTCGTTCAAACTAACCTCTGGCTTACCATTGTTGCGAAGAGCCATATTGATAGCAGGGTGCATATTGCGAAGGTCTGCCATCATAGACCCCATCATACCACCCGGAAGTCCACAACCTACAAGTAATGAATTCATCACCTTGTTAGATGGGTCGATCCAGTATCCAAGGAAATCATCGATAAACTCCTGAGTCAATGCACGAGCTTCCATATAGGCACTCATATTGATTTCGGGAACAAGGAAACCTGCATCTTTCAACATTGCCTGCAATGTGATGATATCGGGATGTACCATACCCCAAGCCAACGGCTCGATAGCAGCATCCAGATAATCAGCTCCTGCACGAGCGACTTCCAGCATAGAAGCTACAGAGAATCCGGGACCTGTATGTCCATGATACTCAATAGGTATATTAGGGTGACGGTCTTTCAGCGCCTTTACCAAACGACCTAAGAATGCAGGACGCCCGATACCTGCCATATCTTTCAGGCAGATCTCGTCTGCACCAAAATCTACCAGTTTATCTGCAAAATCCACATAATAATCTACAGTATGTATAGGTGAATGAGTTATACACAATGCGGTCTGAGAAATCATTCCCGCTTCTTTCGCATATTTCACCGATAGTTCAAGGTTTCGAGGATCGTTCAGCCCGTCAAACGAACGAGATATATCCGTTCCTTGTGCTTTCTTTACCTTAAACATAAGGCGACGCACATCTTTTGGCACCGGATACATACGCAAAGCGTTCAGACCACGCTCCAACATATGTGTTTGAATCCCTACTTTATTAAAAGGTGTAGTCCATTCACGAACCGATTTGTTTGGGTTCTCTCCGTAAAGTAAGTTTACTTGCTCGAATGCTCCTCCATTGGTTTCGACACGTGCAAAACATCCCATGTCAATGATTGCGGGAGCGACTCGTACCAGTTGGTCAACACGTGGCTGGTATTTTCCTGAGGATTGCCACATGTCACGATAAACGAGACTAAATTTGATTTCTCTTGCCATAGTGTTTTTATATATTGGTATACAAAATTAAACCGGCTTTCAGACCGATTATAATCTTTAAATATAGTGAATTCATTCCATCCTAAAACCTCAGTTTAGGCTATACAAATTTAGTTTTTTCCTTTCATATACAACAAATAAAAGAGATATTAAAATTATCAATTTGACATAAAAAAAATTGACATTTACCAAAACTGCACCCTTCGTTCAAAAGTGTGCAATAATCCGGGTCTTTTTTAGTGATATATTGATTGAAATGAAAAATTTATCCAAACTTTTCTTCGCCGGCTTATGGAATTCTGAATGATAAATTCTCTATTAAGTAAAACAAGATTTACGAACCTTAAAAAAAAGAATATCATGGCTGAAATGAATATAGATTCCGGTGGAGGCAGAAGAAGGAGAAAAGGTAGCCCTTCGAGAGTGAACTTACGGGTAGACTTTACCCCGATGGTAGATATGAATATGTTATTGATTACATTCTTTATGTTTTGCACAACATTGGCAGCCCCGCAAGTGATGGATATAGTGATGCCTACCAGAGATACACCGCCCGACCGTCGTGGCGAAATAGGAGATTCACAGGCTACTACACTGATTCTGGGTAAAGACAACAAAGTATATTATTATTTCGGAAAACCTGATTATGAGAATCCTCAGGCACTTATGGAAACCGATTTTTCAAACAACGGGCTTAGAAGCGTATTACTCAACAAGAATCAATATACAATAAGCCGTATACAAGAGTTGAAAAAGAAAAGGCAATGCAAGGAGATTTCTGAAGAACAAATGAAAGAAGAAATATCTAACATCAAGAAAGAGAAAGGAGGGCAGGTAGTAGTAATAAAGCCAACAGACGAATCGTCATACAAAGACCTTGTCAATACACTCGACGAAATGCAGATATGCGGCATCGGACGCTATGCCGTAGTAGATATAGAAGAGGGAGACCAGTATTTATTGGACAACTTTATTAATACAGCAACGTTAGCTGAGGCAAAATAACTTTTCCTGTGATTCTGTGGTTACATACTATTTTCTAGTTATTGATTGCCAACTGTTAACGGACAACTGAATAAAGCCTCTCTTATTACTACTTTTGATTGGAATGGGTCGTGAATATGGTAAACTATTGCCGGACTTCACGGCTCATTTTTTCCATTCCACAGTATTCATTATTCGCCGGATATTATCTACAATATATTCGGTAACAGGAGCTACCGAATCGGTATTGATTTTGTCCGTATAATAAAAAGAGCCTCGCAGAAAATGATGGATACTATCTGTTACAAAAAACTGGGCAGGAGTGGCTACATTCCCTTCTATCTCGTAAAGTATACCAAATATTTTCCTTTCCAGGTCATTGTATAAATGCTGATTTATCCCATCCGCTTTGGTAGTATGGCTATATGCCAAATGATAACTATCTTCTAAGGCTTTAGGCAGTGTTTGTTTTGTAATAGGCAGATATGTACAATGTATTGTAGCATTGTATTGAGGATACACAATATCGAACCAAAACTCTTTCTCAATTTTTGTATTTATAATATCTATACGTGCCGACTCGGGATTTTCGAACGAAAAGTCTGAGAATTCATACCTCTTCATCGAATCCTCCTTAATATCTATACGGTTATATCCTATAGGTTTTGGAGTATATTCCTGACAGGATACAAAAACAATAGATATAAGAAATACAACTCCGGCAATATATGGCTTCATCTGGTAAGAGAAATAAAAAATGCAGACACGACCGAGACCAAGCCTGCATAGAACTATCTAGTATTTATCTTTTCAATCTTTAAAAAGGCAGGTCATCTACCTCATCTGCACTTGAAGGAAAAGAAGGCGAACTTGTTTGAGACGATGCTGCAGGAGAATTTGATATACCTTGCTGCTGATTGTAACCCATATTACCTTCCATGCCCGAAGATGCAGGATTATCTCCCTTACGTCCCAACAATTCCATATTATCGGCATAGATCTCCACCACATAGCGTTTTACGCCGTTCTGGTCGTCATAAGAGCGGGTTCTTATCTTTCCTTCGATATACAATTGCGTACCTTTTTTCACATACTGCTCAGCCACCTTAGCCAGCCCCCTCCAGCAAACTATATTATGCCATTCGGTACGGTCGGGAATCTGTGTACCATTCGTTGCAGTGTATCCCCTTTCTGTGGTTGCCAGAGGAAAATTAACTACAGCACTTCCGTTGTCAAAGTACCTTACATCGGGGTCTTTTCCTACATTCCCTATCAATATTACCTTATTTACAGACATCTTATTGCATTTATATAATTAATTCTACTTTCAAACAAATATACATATATTTTTAAGAAAACTCATGCATTTTTATTCTGAAGGTTCTTCATCCCAATTAGAGACCCGGACAACAGAAACACCCTTCTGAAAAAATAAAGAATTGGGGTATGATATAACCTCTCCCTCTCTGGTAGTCAGTATCGTATGGAAAGATAAAATATCATCGACATGCGCATCGAAAGCCAGATCCTTATCCAGAATCCGGATATAATCCCCTATCCTGAAAGGTGTCGTAAAGAATATAATGATCCCTGCCGTCACATTGCTCAACATCGACCATTGGGCAAACAAAGCAACCCCTATCACAGCAAAGATAGAGGACATAGCCACCAACAAATTATGAGGGTCTACTCCCCACACTATAATCAGTGTAATGACAAACATCAGATTGATAGATATAGAAAGTACCCTGATCACCTGCATAGTACGGTTTTCAAGTTTTTTCATCAGCACAGCATACCTTCTTATCAGTTTGCGGATGATGTATTTAATTATTGGCAGTGACAGTATCAACACCAAAGTGACTATAATCTGAACGAGGTATTGTTCCATTCTCAAAATAATAAAATGAATCGTTGTCTTTGAATAAACAAATTTACAACATACAAGTTTAATAACAATCCGCCCCGATTACTAAAAGTCCGCAAAATATTAAAATAAACAGGTTAATGTCCAAAAATCAGAAAGCTTATTCTAAAATATATTATTTTTGTAGCCATATTAACCCGACAAAGCAATAGCTAAGTAATATACGCATCTCAGCAAAGTTCTCAGAACCAAAGTGAATAAGACTATGAACTCAAATAAACTGGCAGAGAAATTACATGAGGAAATCAGTAAAGCACTCCATCCCGATCAGAAAGTTCCGGTTTTCTTGTCAGAATTATTAAATATAGGCAAAGAAGCCACTTACCGCAGATTGAGGGGAGAAGTCCCATTTTCATTATACGAAGCCACTATTATATCCAGAAGGTTAGGTATATCGCTCGATCATTTGGCAAGCACTGTACATAATAGAAATCTGGTATTCGAACTGAAACCTCATAGCTACTATGAACTGAACAAAGAAGACTATCGCATGTTCGAGGATTTCCTGAACAACCTGAAAGAAATATCAAAACAACCCCACTCCGAACTGGCTGCATCCTATAACGTGTTTCCCCAGCTACCTTCGCACATATTCTATCTACTGGCTAAATACAACTCTTTCAAATGGATGTACCAACACCGCAACAAATATGATAACAAATGTTTCCACGAAATAGATTTTCCGGACGCTCTATTCGAGATGCACAGAGACTCAGCCTACGAAACTATGAATATAAAGGAAACCTGCTATATATGGGACAATAAAATATTTGAAAGCATAGTAGAAGAGATCAAATACTTCAGAGAGATTTATCTGATCAACGAAGAAGATGTACAGGCTTTGAAAAACGAATTGGGAAAACTACTCGATTTTCTTGAGGAGATAGCAACAAAAGGCAGATTCAAAACAGGAAACAAAGTAGATATCTATATATCGAATATAAACACCGATACTGCATACAGCTATATAACAACCGGTCATCAGAACCTGAGTATGATAGGAGCATTTGTTCTGAATTATGTAATATCACTTGAAGAAGAAGCCTTAGAACTTATGAAAGAAAAAATCAACTCCTTGAAAAGGGTCTCCACACTAATATCTGGCAGCGGAGAAAAATACCGGAAATCGTTTTTTCAGGAGCAACGAAATATCGTCTCTACTTTGTAATACACACAAAACGGACTTTTCTTAAAAAAAGAAAGACAAACCAATGGTTTGTCTTTCACATCGAGAGCTAAATAAACTTTTCCCCAGTTATTCGCTTATCGGAGTATATTTTCTGGCTTTCAATTCTTTATCCAAAGTATAGATACCAAAGCCATTATCTTTTATCATCTCAAGACTATCGATATATTCCTGAGCAGACTCTTCTTCTTCCACTTGTTCGTCAACAAACCATTGCAGCATAGAAAGAGTTGCATAGTCTTTTTCTTCATTAGCCAAAGTTACCAAATCATTGATCATAGCAGTAACTTTCTTTTCATGTTCCAAAGCAGCCTTAAATACATCAAGAGGTGAATTCCAAGCCTGAGGTACAGCAGCTATAGGCTCTATCTTTACTTCTCCACCACGCGAAACGATATAATTAAACAGTTTCATTCCGTGGTCTTGCTCTTCCAAAGCCTGTACTTTGAACCAGTTTGAAAAACCGCTCTTTCCTTCTTTTGCAAAATAAGCAGACATAGAAAGGTACATATAACTGGACCAAAATTCTGCGTTTATTTGTTTATTTAATGCTTGTTCAACTTTCTTATTCAACATAATGACAATTTTTTAATTGTTTAATACTGACTTTAACTTAATTCTGACAGCACAAATATAAACTTTTTTTAACCATTAGAAAGAAACAAGAAACACTTTTCCAACTAATTAAATATAAAAAATATCTATCATTTACCAGCTACGCCCGGCACCGCCACCGCCGAAACTTCCGCCGCCACCGCCGCCGAAACCTCCAAAGCCGCCTCCTCGCGAACCTCTGCCAGAACCACCTCCGATGATAGGAGGGAAAAATCCACCACCACGCGAACCGTTACCTTTGTTATTCTTATTTATTTTATTCATCAAATATATAAATAAGATAATCATCAAAATAAAAAAGATAACATCTCCGGCAGTGATTTCCTCGCCTTCACCCTCATCTGCCTGAAACTGTCCGGAAAGATAGTTGATCATTGCCAATACAGCATCCCTAGTTCCGCCATAATAATCATTCTCACGGAAATAAGGCAGCATATTATTGTCTATAATCCGCCCTATACGGGCATCATTCAATTTCTCTTCCAGTCCATATCCCACAGCAATAAACACATCTCCCCTACTGTTTCCGACTTTCGGCTTGATGAGAATTACTGCGCCGTTATTTTTTTCTTTTTGACCTACTCCCCACTTTTCGCCTAAACGAAAAGCATAGTCAGAAGCTGCATATCCTTGCAAATCATTCAACGTCACCACATATATCTGAGTCGAAGTAGAATCATTATATGCCAATAGCATCTTCTCCAAATCATCCTTTTGACTGGCAGAGAAAATACCTGCAAAGTCGTTTACCAAACGAGGCGGAGACATAGGCTCAGGAATATCCTGCGCCTGCATGGATATACTAATGACCCAAAAAAGAAAAAATATGGCTTTGCGAAAATTTTGCATATTATCAGCTATACGGAAGATTTATCGATCGAAAAAAAATCATCAGAACTGAACAGTAGGTGCAGTCTGGCTGCTTGCTTCGGCTTCGAAGTATCCTTTCTTATCGAATCCGAACCATCCCGACCATATAGTCTGTGGAAACTTACGGATATACTGGTTATAATCCTGAACAATGGTGTTATACTTGTTTCGTTCTACCGAAATACGATTTTCAGTACCTGCCAGTTCGTCCTGCAAAGCCATAAAGTTCTGGTTTGCTTTCAGGTCGGGATATTGCTCCTGTACCATCAATAGTTTGCCCAATGCAGCACTCAACTGACCTTGTGCCTGCTGGTACTTCTGGATATTTTCTTCTGTCAGGTCATCTGCATTCACAGTCATCTGTGTAGCCTTCGCCCTTGCTTCTACTACTTCGGTCAATGTCTGTTGTTCGTGCGTAGCATATCCTTTCACCGTATTTACAAGGTTAGGAATAAGATCGGCACGACGTTGATACGAATTTTGTACCTGTCCCCACTGTGAAGAAACAGCCTCTTGTTTTTCGACCATTGTATTGTATGAACAACTCGATAAAAATACGGATGCAAATAATGCGACTAAAAATGTAATTTTAAAAGCTTTCATTGATTTTTCTGTTTTTTATAAATTCACTTAATAATAAACAACTAAACGGGCAAGTTAGTTGAAACTCTCTGTTCAAAATAAATTCCCCTTCCCTAATTTCTGCCTGTAAAGATAAAAAAACCGGACAATTTTTTAACTGTCCGGCTCGCTTTATTTCTTAAGTGCTTTTTCTATTTCTTCTATTTCATCCCTGAAAGCTTTGTCGACCTCCAGTTGGTCTTTCACCGTCTTGCAGGCATGCAAGACCGTCGCGTGGTTCTTTTTCCCGATGACCGAGCCTATCTGTGCAAGAGACATCTCGGTATATATCTTCGACAGATACATTGCTACCTGGCGTGCCTGCACTATTTCGCGCTTGCGTGATGCCGTTTGCAGTAGTTCTGTTTTGATATTGAAATGTTTACATACAATATCAGATATGCTGTCTACAGTAAGTTTCTTTTTCTCGATTTTGCGGATAGCCTGACCGATTACCCTTTTTGCCAAAGGCAAATCAACTTCTTTATTATAGATAACAGAATATGCCATTAAGGAAACGATCACACCTTCGAGGTCACGCACATTCTCAGTCACATTCTCCGCTATAAATTCTACGACATCGGCAGGAATGGACAACCCATCCTGAAGTATTTTATTTTCAAGGATTCTCAATCTCAATTCATAATCCGGATTATCGAGCTTAGTAGTAAGCCCCCATCTGAAACGGGTCAGCAAACGTTCTTCTACTCCTTGCAATTCGGAAGGAGCTTTATCCGATGTAAGGATAAGCTGTTTGTTGTTCTGATGTAAATGATTGAAAATATGGAAGAATGTATTTTGTGTCTTTTCCAGTCCTGCAAGCTCCTGAATATCATCGATAATCAGTACATCTATACCCTGATAAAAGTTAATGAAATCGTTCACCGTATTGAAACGTGTGGCATCAGTATATTGTACTTTAAACAAATGAGCCGATACATACAATACTTTTTTCTCAGGATGTTGCTCCAGAATCTTTGTTCCTATTGCATGGCAAAGGTGAGTCTTACCTACACCCGAAGTCCCATGTAAAAACAAAGGATTGAAAGCTGTTTTTCCGGGATTTTTTGCAATAGTATCCCCGGCTGTTCTTGCCAGTTTATTACTGACCCCTTCGAAAAAGTTGTCAAAAGTATATTTAGGATTCAGTTGTGAATCAAAATCTACCGACACTGTTTTCTGAAAAGGATTAGGTATCTTATTTGCCTGCTTGGGAGTAATCTTGTCTACACTCAGGGACTTGGAGTCACCTCTATAATCGACATGAGTATTAGTAGTATTTTCTACTAAGATACGATAGTTAAGAATAGTTTCTCTTCCTATCTCACGATGAAGAGTCATCCTGAGCAAGTCTACGAATTTATCTTCAAGATATTCATAGAAGAACTGGCTTGGCACCTGAATAGTAAACACATTCTTTTCGAAGGAATGAGGTACTATAGGCGAAAACCATGTTTGATACGTTATTTCGGAAACATTATCCTTAATAACTTTCAAACATTTGTTCCATAAATCTATGACATTCTTATTCATTCTTGAGTGTAATTCTAAATTCGTTTCACTTGACTTTCCGAATACAAAATTTGAAAATATATTCATCAAAAACAAATCAAAATAAATTTGCATTTGACACAAAAACTATATGACACTGAAAATAAACGCCTTATACGGGCAACAGAAAAAATACGCGTTAAACCCTTAGAAAACAAAATATTACAAAACGGTCTTTTTCCTAAAATCCCTCGAAATCCGCATTGTAGGGGTAGTAAGGTTCTACCTCATTTTTTTCTTATTTAGAACAATTCTAAATAAGAAAAATACCATTAGAACACTTTTACGTTGATATATTTCGATGGGTTTTCCCTTAAATCTTTCATCAATAATCCAGCTCCCCCGACTGTCACATTCAGGCTATCATATAATCCTCTATCATTAAGCAGAAGTCCCAGAGAATTATCATTACTGTTTAGCTTATTTGTAAGCTGCTGAACATTCTTCATGGTAGAATCTAACGACTGGTAGGTAGCGGCAAAGTCCATGGTCTTAAACTGCCCCGAAACGGTTGCTAAATCCCCGCTTATAGCATTCATATTTTGAGACAATTGTGGTATATCGCGATTCAATGTTGTCATCAACTGATTCATTTGCTTTGTAGCTACTGCGAGCTCACCCGTTATGATACTCATGTTTTCCAAAGATTTAGCTAATGCCGGATTTTTCACCAGAACATCTACACCTATTAAAATAGAATCCAGTTTAGGCACTAAACCACTCACCTGTGGCAAAACCTCTTTGCTCATCGATTCCAGCATACCGAGATTACGCACTCCCAGTATTTTATCACTCGAAGTATAATATTCTTTCGAATAAGGATTGGGCTCTATAACTATGGCAGCAGATCCCATCAACGAAACATCCAGCTTTATTTTACTGTCTTTCGGGATTTGCACACCCTTGTCAAGGTTGATGCTCACATCTATTTTATTATCATTCTTTGTATCCAGTTCCATCGAATGAACCAGCCCTACCTGATACCCACTCAATACTACCGGCGAAGACAAAGTCAAATCTGTCACATTATCAAATACAACTGTATATGTATTGGAAGGCTTAAAAATATTTATGCCTTTAAGAAAATTAATACCGACATATAGAACTACTAGTGCTAAAATAAACGCAATACCAATCTTAACTTCTTTAGTAAACAATTTTTTCATAAAAGTTTTTTTATGTTTAATCTCTCATTCTTACTTAACACGTACTCCGTTCTTAAACTCTACAACAAATGCATCCTTAAATAGTTTACGCACTTGAGCACGAATACGTAATGCTTCTGCCTCGGTATCAGCAGAGCCGTATGTGTATTTATAAATTCCGCTATCCTTATATTCTTTTACCGGCGATAAGCCTTTAAACGATTTCGAGTTGGCAGGTAACTTCCTTTGCGAAATCAGAAACTGCACCCGATACTCGGTCTTACCGGTTTTTGCATCAGATGCTGATTTAGTCGCCTGAGAAGTTCTTTTTTCAGAAGTAGCCGGACTCGATACTTTCGAGGTTGTAACTGCTTCCTCTGTTTTATTATTAACAACTATTTCATTTTTTGGTTGAGATTCCATAACATTTTCCTTCCCTCTCGTTACAACAGGAGCTACCGTTGAAGTGTTCTCAGTAGCAAAAACATTTCTCACGGTTGTATCTACCGCATCGGTATTGGTTGTAACTTTCTTCGGTTGTGTATCTCCCAAAGGCGGCATCAATTCTGTTTTTCGACTACCCGTTTGCTTTTTCGAAGCCGCCGCATCTGCCTTCGTTACTGCTACAGTAGTAGTTTTTGTCGAAGAAGAAGCCGACGTATTATTCGTTCGCGAAGAAGTATTTGTAGTCGTAGAAATTCTTCCTCGCTTTTTATTGAAATCATTCACATACTTTTCTATACCCGAATATATAGCATTCGCCATGCTGCGCTGTCCGGTAGAAGAAGCTAAATACTTAGCCTCAGTAGGGTTATTGATAAATCCTAACTCGATCAGCACACTAGGCATTGCAGATTCGCGAAGCACTAAGAAACCTGCCTGACGCACTCCTCTGTCTTTTCGCTTTGCAACTCTGGTAAATCCTCTCTGTACATGAGTTGCAAAATCGAGGCTCTGCTCCATATATTTATCGGTCATAAACTCAAATATAATATATGATTCAGGTGAATTGGGATCGAAACCTTCGTATTTCTTTTTATAATTATCCTCCAATAAGATTACGGAGTTTTCGCGCTTGGCTACTGCAAGGTTTTCTTCACTTCGTGCCAAACCCAATATATAAGTATCAGCACCCTGTGCACTGGTAGTCTTAGACGCCGTAGAATTGGTATGTATAGAGACGAAGAGATTGGCTTTTGCTTTATTGGCAATTTCAGCCCTTTTATATAGGTCAACAAAAGAATCGGACTTTCGGGTATAAACCACTTTAACACCCTTCATGTTTGACTCGATAAGCTTCCCCAGCGCCAAAGCTACTCCAAGATTGATCGATTTTTCTTTATAGGTACCTCTTACAGCTCCGGCATCGCGTCCTCCGTGTCCCGGGTCAATAACCAATACGAATCTATCATCAGCAGAGAATGCCGAGAACACTCCCAATAAAAAGAAAACAACAATAATACTAAATACTTTTTTCATATATCCTCGACCCAACAGGTCAAATACAATTATTTACCTTGATATACTACCTCATTCTTAAGTTCCTTACCATCGAAGAAATCCGAGATATTCCCGAATGTCGTTTCTGCAATATTAGACATTGCCTCTTGTGTAAAGAATGCCTGATGAGATGTCAGAATCACATTATTAAATGATAACAGGCGAGCCAGCACATCATCTGTCAGTACATTGTCCGAACAGTCTTCATAAAAATAAGCACCTTCTTCCTCATACACATCGAGACCTGCATACCCTACCTTACGGCTGATAAGCCCATCAATAAGATGGCGCGTATTTATCAGTTTTCCCCGACCTGTATTAATAATCATCACACCATCTTTCATCTTGGCGATAGATTCGTCACGAATCATATACTCAGTCTCTTTAGTCAGAGGACAGTGCAAAGTTATTACATCCGATTGAGCATATATATCATCAAGGGTTGCATATTTTATACCATTTGCTTCAGCAAAAGCCTGATCCGGATAAACATCATAAGCTAGTACATTCATGCCTAAGCCTTTCAATACCATGACTACAGACTTACCGATCTTCCCTGTACCGATCACGCCGACAGTTTTGCCATGCATATCGAATCCCATGAATCCATGCAAAGAGAAATTCCAGTCTCTCGTCCTCAAGAATGCCCGATGCACCTTACGGTTAAGGCAAAGCATAAGAGCAAGTGTATGCTCAGCAATAGCATGCGTGGAATATTCGGGAACCCTCACCACAGGGATTTTCCCGTTGGCATAGGCTATATCTACATTGTTGAAACCGGCACTTCGCAATGCGATGAGCTTTACACCCATTTCGCACAGTTTGTCTATAACATATTTGTCGACTACTGCATTTACGAAAATACAAACAGCATCCGAGCCACCGGCTAAGACAACATTTTTACGATCCAGATGCTCTTTATGAAAGATAAGCTCGAAACCATATGTATCATTCACTTTATTAAAAGTTTCCTCATCATACGCTTTCGCATCGAACACCGATATTTTATATGCCATGCCTATATTATTTTATATTTACAGAATTCGCAGTTTAGTTTTTATGCAAAATTACTAAAATAAGCTTTAAAATATAATTTTAGGAAAAACTTTACAGACAATATTGTTAAAAAAACAAAGAGACTCTTCTTTTTACTAAGAGTCTCCTGTTCATTATATTATTTATGCTCTATTTAGCAAAACTTACAGATCTGGTTTCACGGATAACTGTGATCTTAACCTGTCCCGGATAAGTCATTTCATCCTGAATTTTCTTCGCTATTTCAGTAGACAGTTTTTCAGTTTCCACATCGTCTACTTTGTCTGCTCCTACAATTACACGAAGTTCGCGACCTGCCTGTATAGCATAAGTCTTCAACACTCCGGGATAAGACATTGCCAATTGTTCCAAATCGTTCAGACGTTTGATGTATGCTTCTACAATCTCGCGGCGTGCTCCCGGGCGTGCTCCCGAGATAGCATCACAAACCTGTACGATAGGAGCCAATAAACTTGTCATCTCTATTTCGTCGTGGTGAGCTCCGATAGCATTGCAGATATCCGGTTTCTCCTTGTATTTTTCTGCCAGTTTCATACCCAGCAATGCGTGTGGCAATTCTGGTTCATCATCAGGCACTTTACCTATATCGTGCAACAGTCCGGCTCTTTTCGCTTTCTTCACGTTCAAGCCTAATTCTGCCGCCATTATAGCACACAGATTAGCTGTTTCACGTGCGTGTTGTAATAAGTTTTGTCCATAAGACGAACGATATTTCATTTTACCGATAAGGCGTATCATTTCAGGATGCAAACCGTGTATACCTAGATCGATAGCTGTACGCTTACCAGTTTCTACAACCTCTTCTTCTATTTGTTTCTTAACTTTTGCGACCACCTCTTCGATACGTGCAGGGTGGATACGTCCGTCTGCTACTAGCTGATGCAGGGCAAGACGCGCAACTTCGCGACGAACAGGGTCAAATCCTGAGATCACAATTGCCTCAGGGGTGTCATCTACTACGATTTCTACACCCGTAGCTGCTTCCAGAGCGCGTATATTACGCCCTTCACGACCGATTATACGTCCTTTTACTTCGTCCGAATCTATATGGAATACTGTGATTGCATTTTCTATTGCTGTTTCGGTAGCTACTCTTTGTATCGATTGTACGACTATCTTTTTAGCCTCTTTATTAGCCGTCATTTTAGCCTCTTCCATTATCTCGCTAATATATGACTGAGCCTCAGTTTGTGCCTCATCTTTCAGTGCCTCGATGAGTTTGTTCTTTATCTCTTCGGCAGATAGTCCGGAAAGAGCTTCAAGCCTTTCCACCTCTTGTTTATGTAATTTATCTAAATCCTGTTTTTTCTTATCTACCAGCTCTAACTGTCCTTCCAGATTTTCTTTTATTGCATCGATCTCAGACTTACGTCTTTGATTCTCTTCTATCTTCTGGTTTAATGTTTGTTCTTTTTGTTTCAGTTTATTTTCTGCAACTTGTATTTTTGAATTTCGGGCATTAACCTGTTTTTCAAATTCGGCTTTCATTTGCAAAGCCTGCTCTTTTACTTCCAGAAGCTTATTTTTCTT
Source organism: Dysgonomonas sp. (assembly GCA_032477055.1). Taxonomy (GTDB): domain Bacteria; phylum Bacteroidota; class Bacteroidia; order Bacteroidales; family Dysgonomonadaceae; genus Dysgonomonas_A. Next base: position 238,528 of record JAWDXP010000005.1, read on the forward strand.
GATCACTTCGGCTTCACGTTCCGATTCTTCTATCCTTTTCTTTATTCTCGAATTTGTCACAAAATTAAGAAGAAGCCACGCTATTGCAATACCTGCAACAAAGGCTATTATTCCAATTATTATTTCCATGTTATTTTATCATTTTCATATTTTAAATCACGTTATTACTATATTAATTTTATGTATGTTTTTTTCTTTGTTTATATATACAAAAAACACCAACCGAAAAATAAACACACGTATTGGCATCTACAGTATTTATTTTCAATTAGTGCAATTATTATTCCAAATCTTAGAGAAAGACTACTTCGACTTCTTCAGATATGTATCGAGTTCACCTATCAAGGATTTTATTCTGTCTTCAAACAATTTATTCGAGGCTTGTAATTCTACCGATTCCGATAGAGCCTGTATAGTCGTCATTGCCAAATAATCCCGCTCCAGAAGCTTTTTCGAATCCGTTCCCGCAAAATAGTTTCTATATTGCGTCGTCTTCTTTTCTATTGCGACTGCCGCATCTCTATATTTTTGTTCGTCTTTCCGATCTATATTCAATCGGTAGACTCTGTCCAGAATACGTAATGTTATGATAAAATGATCTTTCATTGTCAGGTTTTATGTGTTTTATATTTTCAACAATGAAATACATTTTTCTACATCTTGCACCAATTTCGATAATCTTTTTTTTGTCGTCTCCACATCTTCGGCATTCTTACCTGTTAGAGTCTGAGCAAATTTCAGATTGTTATATTTGAGATTTAATTGTTCCATATCAGCTCTGATATTCAAAACCTGCTGATTTTTTTCTTCCAGCCGGAGTTTAAGTTCCTGATTTTCCTCCTTTAACGAATCGCATAAATAGATCAACTGGCGCATTCTGAAGTCCAGTTCCGAAAGTAACTTTTCATGCTTTTCTGTCATAAACAATTAAATCAATACAAAAATACAGATATTTGTGAATAATCAAAAAAATCAATCTGATTTTTATTTATTTATAAACATTCAATTTGACTTTTTGTTACAAACAAACAAGTAATTTATTTTAAACTGTTTCATTTTTTTATAAATTACGAAATACATAATACGTGAATTATAATATCTTTGTGTAATTAATGAATGAGTCCGGATGAAGATTGAGACAATTATCTGCCTATGTCTGTTATTTCTTTTCTGTATATCGGCTTCTGCCCGACAACCGGAAAATATCCAGACCGGCAAAGCCTCTTTTTACGGCAAAAAATTTCATAATAGGAAAACAGCTAGTGGCATTACCTACAAAAGGGATTCCTATACCTGTGCACACAGGACATATCCTTTCGGCACAAAATTGAAAGTAAAAAACCCAAACAATAACAAAGAAGTCATTGTAGAAGTGATAGACCGCGGACCTCACCGCAAAGGGCGCATCATCGACCTGTCGTGGATGGCTGCCAAAGAGCTTGGAATAACAAGAAGCGGTATAGCTTCGGTCGAAGTATCGGAATATCTCACTATGGCACAGGACACAGTGTCTGCCGGAAGAGATACGACAATAGTCACACCTCTGGAAATAATGACTAACTAAAGTTTTATTCTATTTAATTATAAAAAAGTAATATGGAACGTAAACACCATTACAGCGGTCTTACCGACGCCCAAGTACAAGAAAGCAGGCAGAAGTATGGCGAAAACGTATTAACACCTCCCGAAAAGGAACCATTATGGAAACTGTTCCTTGAGAAGTTTGAAGACCCGATTATACGGATTTTATTAATTGCCGCCTTTATCTCGTTAGGTATAGCAATTGTAAATCACGTGACAGGGAAAGGCGCACATTACGAAGAAACCATAGGTGTATTCTGTGCTATCTTCCTTGCAACAGGGGTTGCATTCTGGTTCGAGATGGATGCCAACAAAAAATTTGACATCCTGAATCAGGTGAACGACGATGATCTGATAATGGTTATCCGTAACAATAATATTCAGCAGGTTCCGAAACGTGATATAGTAGTAGGTGACGTTGTACTTCTGGAAATAGGAAACGAAGTGCCTGCCGATGGAGAACTGCTCGAAGCTGTAACCATGCAGATGGATGAGTCTACCCTCACCGGGGAACCTAGTATAGATAAAACAACGAATCCCGAAGATTTCGAAGAAGGTGTAACCTACCCTTCTAACTGGGTGCTTCGCGGAACGAAAGTAATCAACGGACACGGCACAATGCGCGTGACTAAAGTGGGTGACGCTACAGAATTTGGTCAGGTAGCAGAAAAATCTACCGAAATGGTAGAGGGACAAACGCCCCTGAACAGACAGCTGGACTCACTTGCCAAGTTTATCGGAGTTGTAGGTATGGCTTTAGCTATTCTTACATTCAGTGTATTATTTATCAAAGACTTGTTCTTAGGAGTAGATAGTTATTCTCTGGGACAATTGGGATTGATAGGCGCCGTTATCATAGGTGGTGTAATCGCCCTTATCAAAGTATGGATGCCGATTGTATATGACGCTTTCGAACTAATGGGCAAAGAAAAAGAAATGCCCGAAAGTATCGAAAACGGGGGTTGGCTGAAATGGATCGGTATCGGACTTGTAGTATTCGCGGTATTAGCCGGAGTCGGCTTTGCTTTCGGAGTGAATCCGCTACAACCTGAGTCGTGGGTATCTCTCGAAACTGCGGGACGTATTCTTCAATACTTCATGGTAGCCGTTACATTGGTAGTAGTTGCTGTGCCCGAAGGTCTACCGATGAGTGTCACGCTAAGTTTGGCTCTAAGTATGCGCCGTATGTTGAAAGCGAACAACCTTGTCCGCAAAATGCACGCTTGCGAAACGATGGGTGCTACCACTGTTATCTGTACAGATAAGACAGGGACTCTTACCCAAAATCAAATGCAGGTATCAGAAACTAATTTCTACGGGATTGCAGGACAAAAGATCGAGAATAACGAATCTTCTCAACTCATAGTAGAAAATATTGCAGTTAACTCGACAGCATTCCTCGATTATTCAGATCCTGCAAAAATAAAAGCATTGGGTAACCCAACGGAAGGAGCTCTTCTGTTATGGCTGAAAGACAAAGAGGTAGATTACCTGACTGTGCGTGAAAATACTGAAATTGTAGATCAGCTACCATTCTCGACTGAACGCAAGTTTATGGCGACAGTTGTAGATTCTCCTTCGCTAAACAAAAAAGTATTATATATAAAAGGCGCTCCCGAAATTGTACTAAATAAATGTACAACTGTTTTGGATGGCACGAATACAAAACCTGTAGCCGAAAGCAAAAGCCAGATCGAAGACCAACTATTGCAGTTCCAAAATCAGGCAATGCGTACTTTAGGTTTCGCATATAAAGTTATTGAAGGTGACATGGATTTGAAACATATCCCTAACGACCTTATATTTATGGGTATCACTGCTATTGCAGACCCTGTACGCCCCGATGTGCCCGATGCAGTAAAAGACTGTCTGAATGCAGGTATCGGAGTGAAGATCGTAACAGGAGATACATATGGTACTGCCCGCGAAATAGGCCGTCAGATCGGAATATGGAAAGATGGCGAGGATAATGACCTGAACATCATTACTGGTGTAGATTTCGAAGCATTATCGGATGATGAAGCTTTAGAAAGAGTAAAAACCCTCAAAATCATGTGCCGTGCGCGTCCGACAGACAAGCAACGCCTTGTAGAATTATTGAAAAAATCAGGTGAGATCGTTGCTGTAACAGGTGATGGAACTAATGATGCTCCTGCTCTTAACTATGCCGATGTAGGTCTTTCTATGGGATCGGGAACTTCGGTTGCTAAAGAAGCCAGTGACATTACCTTATTGGACGACTCTTTCAGCAGTATTGCTACGGCTGTAATGTGGGGACGTTCACTATATAAGAATATACAGCGTTTCATCTTGTTCCAGTTGACGATCAACGTTGCGGCTCTTCTATTAGTATTCCTAGGCTCTATCTTCGGACACGAATTACCATTGACGGTTACACAAATGTTGTGGGTAAATCTTATCATGGATACATTTGCTGCGGGTGCTTTAGCTTCATTACCTCCTAACCCGAATGTAATGAAAGAGAAACCACGTAAGAATACAGACTTCATTATCAATCCTCCGATGCGGACGAATATCCTTACAGTAGGGCTGATATTTGTTGCTATACTTATGGGGATGTTATTCTACTTCAATGTACCTGCACATCTTGAATCGTTCTTCGATTATATAAGTGGCGACAAAGGAAAATATTTCCTTTCTTACTTCTTTACTGTATTCGTTTTATTACAATTCTGGAACATGTTCAATGCAAAAGCATTTGGCACTGGCAGATCGGCATTTGCAGGTATGGGACAAAGTTTAGGATTCATCCTTGTAGCTCTCGTTATCTTGGTAGGGCAATTCCTTATCGTAACCTTCGGCGGAGATGTATTCCGGACAGTACCGTTAACCGTAAACGACTGGCTGATCATTATCGGCTCAACTTCACTTGTATTATGGATCGGTGAAATAATAAGACTATTCAAAAAATAAGGCTTAAATCACATAAACCTGAAAAGGCAGTTCTAATATTAGAACTGCCTTTTTCTATTTAACACAAAACACAACACAGACATATCAGAATAACACATTTACCCTCTATAAAAACCAATACGACATTTAATTACAGAATTAATTTTCATTTTGTTCTTAAAATATTTTTCAATTTAAATAAAATAACATAATTTTGGCCAATATTTAATCTTTTTGATTTTATTATCAGTTTAAAAACATCAATATATTACATAAAACATAATATTAACATCTTTAAACTAATTAAAAATGAGAGGTAAAAAGATTGCATCCGGGTTATTCATTTTATTATTTTATTACAGTACCAATACGGTTTTGGCTCAAACAAAAGTCGAAGCCAGCATTTCAGGAGATATTGTCAGCAGTTATGTATGGAGAGGCTTCAAACAAGCAGGAGCAAGTGTACAACCTGCCTTATCTTTTTCTTTAAAGAATTTTTCAATCGGGGCATGGGCATCTACAGACTTCACTAGTAATGAATCGAGCAAAAAAGAAGTTGATTTCTACGCATCTTACAGCACAGGCAACCTAAGCCTCACCCTCACCGATTACTGGTGGGATGGTGAAGGAGCTTATCGCTACTTTAGCTCTCCCCAAGACGGGAATGCCGGACACCTATTAGAAGCAGGCATAGCGTATACCCTTCCTGCTGCTTTCCCTCTTTCCTTATCATGTAACACATTCGTACTGGGAGAAGGCAATAAAAAAGCAAATGGAAACAATTCTTTTTCCACGTATATCGAGTTATCCTACCCTTTCTCGGTCAGCTCGATAGATATGAGCCTATCCGCCGGATTTATCCCATGGGAAAGTGCAGTATACGGCTCTGACATGGATAGCTTCAAATTCACCAACTTACAGCTAAAAGGGACTAAAGAAATAAAAATAACAGATTCTTTCTCAGTACCTCTATTCACCAGCATTATAGCAAATCCGGCAGCAGAAGATATACACTTTGTTTTAGGATTCACTATCAAATAATTCAACATTAATAATTTATCGAAGATTATGAAAAAAATCGAAGCTATTATTCGCAGATCCAAATTCATGGAGGTTCGCAAAGCTCTCCACGAGGCAGATATAGACTTCCTATCGTGGTGGGATGTCAAAGGGCAGGGCGACGCCAAACAAGGTCTTATATTCAGGGGAATAGCCTACGATGTAAATGCCATAGACCGCATCTACATCTCGTTTGTTGTCCGCAATATCAATGTCGATAAATCAATTAATGCTATCTGTCAGGCTGCTTATACCGGCGAAAGCGGAGACGGTCGCATATTTGTCACCCCTGTAGAGCAATCTATACGCATCCGCACAGGAGATCAGGGGGACGCCTCACTATACAACAAAGACGAAGATTAAAAAAGATAAAAGGTTACAACTAAAGAAATTAAGGTTTATGAAAAAGAGATTGTCAAAATATATAATAGCCATCGCCGGAATATTAGCCGCAGTTCCGGCACTACAAGCACAAGAAACAAAAGAGGTTATCGGACAAGTAGCATCTGTACCTATACTAAATACGGGAAATACGGCATGGATAATTGTCGCTACTATTTTAGTCATGCTCATGACCATTCCCGGACTTGCCTTTTTCTATGGAGGGCTCGTTCGTCAGAAAAACGTCCTCAGTATAATGATGCAATGCCTTGTCATCACTGCCGTTATCAGTATCGAATGGATCGTTCTTGGTTACAGTTGGGTTTTCGGGACAGGATTTATGGACGGCAACCCACTCGGTACTATGATAGGCGGTTTCGATAAATTATTTCTACAGGGTTTGACACTAGATACTCTGACAGCCGGAGAGATACCAGAGATTTTGTTCGTTCTTTTTCAATGCATGTTTGCAGTAATTACACCTTCTCTGATCATCGGTGCTTTTGCCGAGCGTATCAAATTCTCCGGCTTTTTATTATTTACAATTCTTTGGGCAATACTTGTCTACAACCCTATGGCACACTGGGTATGGGGAGGCGGATGGATGCAGCAAATGGGCGCTATCGATTTTGCGGGAGGTACTGTCGTCCATATCAATGCCGGAGTCTCAGCTTTGGTAATGGTGCTCCTTCTGGGTCGGCGCAAAGGCTACCGGACAGTAGGGCATCCCATCACTCCTCACAATATCCCTTTTGTAGTATTAGGCACAGCATTACTTTGGCTGGGCTGGTTCGGGTTCAACGCCGGAAGCGGGCTGGCAGCTGACGGACTGGCAGCAAACGCCTTTCTGGTAACGCATCTTGCCACAGCCGTAGCCGCCGTTACATGGATGATATTAGAATGGGTTATCAACAAGAAGCCTACAGTTGTAGGTATATGCACCGGAGCAGTAGCAGGGCTGGTAGCCATCACCCCCGCCGCCGGAACAGCCGATGCTATGGGCGCTTTCTTTATCGGGCTAGCTTCCTCTATGGTTTGCTTTTTCATGGTTGCCTACGTAAAACCGCGCCTCAAATACGACGATTCGCTCGATGCTTTTGGGGTACATGGTATGGGTGGGTTTGTCGGAGCCATACTCACCGGCGTATTCGCTACACAATTTGTAACAGGCGAAGGTGGCGAACAAGGTGCCCTATACGGAGACTGGGCACAGCTTGGTGTCCAGATCGTTGCCAATCTTGCCGCAGCGGTATATAGCGCGGTCATGACATTCATCTTATTCAAGATTGTGGATAAAATAATAGGTCTGAGAGTAACCAAAGATGAAGAAGCTATAGGACTCGACATTTCTCAACACGGCGAAATCGCTTATAGCGAGGATGAATAAAACTACACTACTTTGTCAGAATAGCAGTTGTACATCCGTATGCACTGCTATTCTCATTTTAAAAGAAGCCGTTTATTTGATATTTATATGCTCATTTTCTGAACAATTAGCTATTATCGGTCGTTTATTACAATAGAAATTTCTTAAACCAAATAAAAATGAAAAAATCGGTATTAGTGTATGTATTTGTTTTAGTAGCATCAATTATGCTCTACTCATGCGGTAAAAGTGATGAGAAAATAAAACAATCGGTAGAAACGGCTTTGACTACTACTAACAGTGGTAGTGTAAGTACAGATGTAAAAAACGGAGTTGTCACATTGAAAGGGACAGTAAATACTCCTGAAGAAAAAATGGCTGTAGAAAATGCTGTGAAGGCTCTTAAAGATGTAAAATCTGTAAACAACGAGATACAGATAAATATGCCTGCACCAGCGCCAGTATCTGCTGACCAGACTTTAACAAACACTATCAACACAGGACTTACTGCTGCCGGACTTTCGGGAATCAATGTTGCGATTAACAATGGTGAAGTAACTTTGACCGGAGAGGTAAAAAGAGCAGACTTACCTAAAGTAATGCAGATAGCTAATGATGCAAAACCAACAAAAGTAAATAACCAATTAACTATAAAATAATGGCTTTACAGGATAAATACAGTAAACTGCTACAGTACGCAAAATCGTCGGGGGTAAAAGACCTTACTGTAAACGAACAAAACAATGTACTATACGTCAATGGAAAAGCTTCGGAATCGGTAAAAGACCGCATGTGGGCAATCTATGACGAAATAGACCCTGATATGCGTGCCGGAGACCTGGTGATGAGTATAGAGGTAGACTCTTCTATCGATGACAATGGCGACATATATGAAGTTAAACCGGGAGACAGCCTGAGCAAAATAGCTGCAAAATATCCGGGTATCACATGGAACAAAATATATGAAGCAAATAAGGATATTATCAAAGATCCGGATGTAATACATCCCGGTCAGAAATTGAAAATACCTAAATAAATTCTTTTTCGCTATTAAACATATATAAGAGGTATTCAATTGAATACCTCTTTTTATCATCAATCATTAGGTCCCATTTCAGTTAGCTTTTTTATCGGCTTTAGAGTTCCCGTTGCTGGATCTAATCGGTATTCCATCTCCATTGTTTCATAATTGTACGGATGATTATATCTCGTATATATATAATAAGTTCCTGTAGACTCTTTTTTAGCATTCCAAATATAATCTAACACATTCTTGTTTGTAATACCTGATGTAGAATGTGTCAGATAACCACCTTGAACATTGAAGACTTTCCCTTTATGTTGATCCAACCAAACCTCTGTCCACCATTTGAACTGAGAATCCAAACCCGCTCCTCCAGTATTAGTTTGCTCATATGTAAATTTAGTCATTTCAGCATCTATTCTTAACTCTGAAGAAGCTTCTTCATCCGACAATAGGCTTTCTGAATGACTACAACTTGTCAATGCTAGACCAACAGCCACAAACAAATAAAAACTTTTTCTCACCATTTCGATTAATTTTAAAGTTAAACAAAACAAATTTAAAACATTTTGCAATATAATAACATTAATTTAATATCATCTATCAAAAAGAAGAAAAAAAATATATGGCAAAAAAAAATCGGAATTTGGTTAAACAATAATATTTAAAAAGTGTTATATTGATAAAACAACCTTTAATTTTATAGGATATGAAAAGAAGTTTATTTTTTTATGTTTGCTTAGTTTTTGCTGCTGTTACACTTTATTCTTGCGGAGCTGAAGACCCTGAACTTAAAAGAAAAATAGAAAGGGAACTTGCGGATAAATATCCTTCGATATCGGCAAGCGTACTCAATGGTATAGCAACTTTAACCGGAACTGTGGAATCGGAAGAACAGAAAGCAGAAGCCGGAGAAATAGCTAAAAACGTTAAATATGTACGATCTGTTACGAATGACATCTTTGTACGCATAGAGGAGCCCGAAATTGTAATTACTCCGGATGAGGCTATGACTACAATGATCAGTGAAGGACTGAACAATCAGGGCTATCAGGGCATAGTAGTAACAGTGAGCGACAGTGTAGCTACACTAAAAGGTGAAGCAAAAAAGGCTGATGTTAAGAAAATCATGCAGATTGTTAATGACGCCAGTCCCAAAAAAGTTATTAATGAATTGACTGTTAAATAACGAGTCAGACTATAATGAAATAATCATTTGCCCACTGTACCTTAGAAATATCCCGCAAGGTATAATAAATGATTAAAATATTCGGGGAGAAAGACAGGTTGAGCCTATTCAATCTGTCTTTTATTATACCTCAGATAACAGCTTTTTTTCTACCTTTGTATCACTTTTGAAAATATCTATCAGATAAGTTATTTAAAAACATTATGGCAAAAGAGCTTAAAGAACTGACATCAAGGAGTCAGGATTACAGTCAATGGTACCAGGATCTGGTACTGAAAGCAGATTTGGCGGAAAACTCCGCAGTGCGTGGATGTATGGTCATCAAGCCCTACGGATATGCTATCTGGGAAAAAATGCAACGTCAGTTGGACGATATGTTCAAAGAGACAGGTCACGTAAATGCTTATTTCCCGCTTTTCATCCCCAAATCATTTTTAAGCAAAGAAGCCGATCACGTAGAAGGCTTCGCCAAAGAATGTGCCGTAGTAACTCACTATCGACTGAAAAATGATCCGGACGGAAAAGGTGTAGTAGTGGATCCGGAAGCAAAACTGGAAGAAGAACTGATAGTTCGCCCTACATCCGAAACGATCATATGGAATACATACCGCAACTGGATACAATCGTACCGCGACCTGCCTATCCTTTGCAACCAATGGGCAAACGTGGTTCGCTGGGAAATGCGTACACGCCTGTTCCTTCGTACTGCCGAATTCTTGTGGCAAGAAGGTCATACTGCTCATGCAACAGAACAGGAAGCGATCGACGAAACTGTGCAGATGCTGAATGTATATGCTGAGTTTGCCGAAAAACACATGGCAGTACCTGTTATAAAAGGTGTGAAATCTGCATCGGAACGTTTCGCCGGAGCTGTAGATACTTATACTATCGAGGCCTTGATGCAGGATGGTAAAGCCCTTCAATCAGGAACATCGCATTTCTTAGGTCAAAACTTTGCCAAGGCTTTTGATGTAAAATTTGCAGACAAAGAAGGTAAACAAGAGTATGTTTGGGCTACATCGTGGGGAGTATCGACCCGTTTGATCGGGGCGCTCATCATGGCTCACTCCGATGACAATGGTCTTGTACTTCCTCCTAAATTAGCTCCATTCCAAGTAGTTATTGTTCCAATATACAGAAATGCAGAACAATTGGCTCAGATAGACGAAAAAGTTGCAGGAATAGTACAAAGCCTGAAAAACTTAGGCATCAGTGTTAAATACGACAATGCCGATAACAAAAAACCGGGATGGAAATTCTCTGAATACGAACTGAAAGGAGTACCCGTGCGCTTGGCAATGGGTGGACGCGACCTTGAGAACAATACAATCGAAGTCGCTCGCCGCGATACTCTTACCAAAGAAACTGTGTCTTGCGACAACATAGATATGTACATCAAAAATCTTCTAAATGAGATTCAGGAGAATATCTATAAAAAAGCATTCGATTACAGGGCTTCTCATACAATCAGCGTGGATACATACGATGAATTCAAAGAGAAGATAGAAGAAGGCGGTTTTATTCTTGCTCATTGGGATGGTACAGCAGAGACAGAAGAAAAAGTGAAAGCAGAGACTAAAGCAACAATTCGTTGTATCCCACTCGAAGGTGATAAAACACCCGGTAAATGTATGGTAACAGGCAAGCCTTCGGCTCAACGAGTTTTGTTTGCAAGAGCATATTGAAATAATGTAGGGGCTAGGTGCACAATATAAAATACTGAAAAACCTACCCCTATCTAAAATAGAATAAGTAAACTTAAAGAAATCATACAAGGCAAACATTTCAGGTTTGCCTTTGTTTTAAAGTTTTGCTAGACTTTTACAGATGCACGAAACATTACAACATACTCTGGAAAAAATTGCTATTCCTCTCAATGAAGCTGACATTTCTTGGGGAATAGGTGCTTCTCTCTTGCTCAGCCAATACGGGTTGGCCGAAAGTCCGGCAGATATAGATATCATCACCGAGACAAAAGATATTGAGAGGGTCAACCATATACTATCTTCTTTGGGGACAAGAATACAAAAAGAAGAAAAGCCGGGGATTTACGCCACCGACTTTTTCTTCGAATATTCAATAAATAGTACAGATATAGATATAATGGCAGGTTTTAAAATAAACCTAACCAGTTCTGTTTACGAATACAAATTTGATAAAGATTCCATACCTCATCATTTTTTGATAGGAGATGTTTTCGTTCCTTTTACGACTTTGGAAGATTGGTATATTCTTTACCAGCTTATCCCCAACCGCGAACCAAAAGTCAAACTAATAGAAAACTATTTCAAGAAGAATGGCATCGAGTATCCCGACTTGTTACAAAAATCGATAAGTGACTCCTCACTACCACAGCCTGTTGTTTTACGAACAAAAAAACTACTCTACAAATAATTATATTTTACAATTCAGCCCATATCAGAATCACAGGCTCACTCCTCTAAATTTCATTTCCATGAAGCATTTACCAATACAGGAAAATGATCTGACGGGAACTTACCCATATCATACGTATCAGTCAATACACCCCACCTATTTGTGGCAAAATGTTTACTAAAAAAGATATGGTCTATTACGGTCTTCTCTCTTTGCATAGCCTTATCCCCTTCACCCATATTCTCTATCCTGCCAAATCCGTTATAAGACGCACTATTTGCATAGGGTTCTTCCACATCGAAGTAAGTATTACGCAATACTTTTGAATCTTGCAGAATCTTACACCACGAGTCTTTTATACTACCATTGAGGTCGCCCATATATATAACCGGACTGTCTCCTACTATTTCTTTTATTTTTTTCAGGACAAGAAGGCTGCTTTGCTCTCTGGCATAGTCTTTCTCATAGTCATAATGAGCATTAAACACAAAAAACTTCTTTCCCGTAGATTTTTCTTGCAATTCTAACCATGTGCATATACGGTTACAACACGGAGCATCCCAACTTTTGGAAGGTACGTCAGGCGTAGCCGACAGCCAAAAGTCTCCTTTATTCAATAAGTTGTATTTATTTGTCTTGTAGAATATAGCAGTATGTTCACCTTGTCCGTTTCCATCTCTTCCCTCACCATAATAAGCATAGAAAGGGAGTGACTTTTCCAAGTCTTTCAATTGTCCGGGTAAAACTTCTTGTGTACCGAAAAAATCAAAATCATGATAATTTATCAATTTAACGACATATTGATAGCGGTCTTTCCAAAGATTGCCTACATCATAAGTATTCTCGTTACGCAAATTGTAAGTTGCCACTCTAAAATCCTGCGCCCAGGTCAGTAAACAACTCATAATCAACACGCCACTAATCAACAATTTTCTCATGACTATATTCTTAACTTATTTCGATTCCACCTTTGGGCAAATATACAAAAGGAAAAATATAAAAGGGATAAAACATACGCCTTATCCCTTCACTTTTACTTTATTTAATCTTTATTTACACATACGTTTCCAATAACTGAACTTTCCCCTTCGGAGTGATAGTTATTTCTTTTGTATTTTCTGCCGGAACAAGGATTGTTTCGCCTTTTCTCACACTAACAACAGTTCCCGAAGCATCTTTCACTTCGCAAGCACCATCCATACAGATATAAATCACAAAAGAATCTTTGCTGCTCATATCCTGAGTAAGCGGCTTATCCAACTCAAGCAGATTAGTAGTAAAATACTGGCACGACTCTAATTGAACCGGCTCATTTTCGTGATGCTCAAATTTGATTTTGTAATCATCATATATTTTATAGTCGATAGCATCCTTTGCCAACTCGGTATGCAACTCACGCCCATTGCCATTCGCATCTTTACGATTGTAATCGTAGATACGATAAGTAATATTAGACGTTTGCTGAATCTCTGCAATGAATGTTCCTGCACCGATAGCATGTACACGACCGGCAGGGAGGAAGAATGAATCTCCTGCTTTTACATCATGCTTTGCCAGATAATCTACAAAAGTATTGTCTTCGATACTCTTCACATAATCATCCGGATTAAGCTGCTTAGCAAAGCCCGAATAAAGGAAGGCACCCGGCGCTGCATTGATCACATACCACATTTCAGTTTTTCCGAAAGAGTTATGCCTTTTCATCCCCAGTTCATCATCAGGATGAACCTGTATAGAAAGATTATCACGTGCATCAATAAACTTAATCAGCAAAGGAAAGGTAGTGCCGAAACGTTCGAAAACCTTTTTCCCTACCATTTTATCTTTGTATTCGGCTACAAGGTCTTGCAGATTTTTACCTTTCAGACTGCCTGCATCTACTACTGATATGTTACCTTCGACTCCTGACACTTCCCAGCTCTCGCCGATACCATCCTGTTGAGGAGTAACTCCTTTAAATTTGCATATTTCCGAACCACCCCATATAATAGATTTTAATATAGGATCGAATTTTAATGGATATAAACTCATTGTTTTATAGTAATAATTTAATAATAACCTAAATTACGGATTTACTTTCACTTTAATCACAATCTTTACAACCGTACCTTCACCAATACATGGAGCATGCCCGTCTTCAGGAAAGAAGATCGCAAAATTCCCCGGCTGAAGGTCGAAACGCATAGAAGATTTATCCTCAAAGAACTGAATATCCTTTTCTGTATTGAAAGGTGCTGCTTCCTGCTTCAATTCTTTTCTCGCTGTCCATCCGAAACCTTCTGCCTTAGATACCGGCAACTGAATGTCGATATAGTTGTTATGAACTTCCAGCTTTGCATTCTCGGGAGTTTTCAAATTGCTCTCACTAACCGATGCAAAAAGGTTTTTACCGTCCAACTCGACCTTACCCATCGGTAGGTTATTGAAGTCAAGAGATCTGATATACTCTATTGCTTTCGGAAACAACGGATTCAAACCTGCATAATCCGACAATCTATCTATACTGTCTATAATCATGGTTATAAAGTTTTATGAATTTACACAAAAATAAGAATTAATTTGCATTAGAGACTTCTTTCACTACATGAATCGGTTGTGGTGGGATATCTTTATGCCATTCGACTAACCTTCCATCTAAAAAATGTACTAAATAATTATAACTAGTCATTGAGGTAAATTTCAGTATTTCGAGATCCCCATCTCCTGTTCTGCTCGCAACCTGAACATCGTAAGTATTTCCTAATATTCCCAATGCCTCTCTCTTACTCATTCCTAGTTCTAATTTCTTAACACGAGAACCCAAATCTGCAATCCCGAAAGCAGATGCACATGAAGTTAGGATAACTACTGATAGTAATAAAGTAAAAATCTTTTTCATAATATAGTCTGATTAAGTTCAACAACATGAATAATAATACTCTTTAGACTTGACTGATACTATGAAAGTTTAACGTCATTGCTTTATTAATTCATCAATTTCACCCAAATGCAGATGAAAATGCCGCAAAAAGTCGGTAATCATATCTTTAAGTGACACATTCCCATCTTCCGAACCCGAAATCCATTCATTATTCAGTTTCTCCTGATTTACATTTTCGATAACATGGATCAAATGCAGATGGCTGTATTTCCACAGTTGTACCAGATTGTTCCAATCCTCAGTCTGATAATTCTGAATAGCAATCCATCGGTCATTATTACCATTCGATGCATAGTTGGGGAAAGACACCGGACTATCCTGGTATTGAAGATGGATAATGCGGTGAGTATTGTTAGAAGCAGAATCTACCATATGCCCCAGAATCTGCTTTATCGTCCTGCCTTGGCTATTCTTCTTATTCTTTATTGTCTCGTCCGACAACAAAGAAAGTCTATCCACCCAGACATTCAGTCCATCCAAAATTCCGATTGTAACATTCGAAAAATCCATACTCTACAATATTTTCAGATTAAAAGCCGCAATGTATAGTAATATATTAAAATTTCAAAGTAAAATTTTCAGTTTTATTAATTTACATATACTAAATCATTCTGATGCATTTCATCTAATCAAGACAAAGATATATATAAAGTCTGCCCCGATAATTAATATAATTAAAGAGAAAAACTATCTTTGTATTTAAACAAACAACATAAACTTAATTTAAAATATGAATCAGAAACATTTTTTAGATTATTTGTGCAGCATAGGGCTTGGGCGGAAAGATACACAAATGGTACGAACCTCACACCCCAACTATCCTAACAACAAATCGATATATGTACTAAGAGGTACTACATTCTATACCGCACAAAACCATTATACGATCGAAATACCTTTAGCCATTCAGGATAATACACACGTAGAGACCAATATATCGTTGCCCGGCAGTCAGGTAACCCAATCTCCCGCTTTCTGGAAAAAGTTGTTATTTTTTCTCGAAGACTTGGCACATTCCAGTCATGTGTACCGCCAACGCTATGGTGTAACTTTCTATGGAGGAAGGGGCGGTTGGGATTACAGTAAATACAGGGCAAACAAGCGCGATGCACTTAATATATCACCACTCTCTGCTGTGACTTCCGTGGCTATGCCCCATCAGGTGGGCAAAGACCCTCTGAACTTTGCTACTGCCCTCAATTATATTAAGGATATTATCTTGTCATTGGAGGTCAACAAAACAAACAGTAATAGAGGGACTGCAATATCTAACAAGGTAGAAAAGAAAGAAAATAGATTAAAGATAGATACTATATCTAGAGAAAAACAGACATTTAGAATTGTAGATAAGCCAGATATAATCATTGAACATTTTATTGCACCTGATAGTAGTTGGCATGCTTCTGGTGATCGTGACGGGAGATATCTTTATAATAGAGGAGATACTGTAAGTGAAACTACCATAGAAAATTGGGGTGGAAATTATGTACATATCAAATTATATTATCCTGCAAGAGATACAATATATGAAAAAGGAAATAATGAATAAAATTAAATCTGTTATTATATTCCTCTTTTTTACAAGCATAGCTATTTCATGCCAGGACAAGAATACTCATATATCTTATTATGAGAATAATAATCCGAAAGAGCGAAAAATATTCTTAGCATCAAATGACACCACTACTTATTTTTTTACTTCATATTATCCAAATAGAAAGATAAGACTAGAAGGTTTCGTGCAAAATTCTAAAAAACATGGTGATTGGAAAGAATACTATATAGATGGTGCTTTAAGAAGAAATATTTATTATGATGATAATGGACTTATTGATGACTTAAACAAAAAGAGACTGTTACCTACACTTATCTTTGATTCGGATTCATTAAAAGTTGGTATTAAAACAAATATAAGAGCCATAAATCTTTATTCGCACGAAATATTATCATGCAAAAATGGTATAATTAGTTCTTATGGTGGTAAAGATGATCTTTATGATTTTTACTTAATACCAGAAAATACTGATTCTATTTCAATTCTTTATTACAGTAAAGATAGCCCTCAAAATGATACATTAAAATTAGACGTTTCAGAGATTAAAGATCCAGCTAAGTATGGTTTATCACAATCTGATATTGAAAATAGGGAATCAATTACTATTGTAACTATACACCCAAAGATTATTGTGCTTGCAAAAATGCCTGTTTATGAGTAAACCCTTTCTATTATTTTTTCTCATAATTTTGATTATTTCCTGTCAAGATAAGAATACTTATATTTCCTATTATGAGAATAACAGTCCGAAAGAACGAAAGGTATTCTCTACGTCCAATGATACCACAACATATTTTTTTACTTCGTATTATCCCAACGGAAAGATAAAACTAGAAGGTTTAGTCCAAAATTCTAAAAAAAATGGTGTTTTTGGTATGAATACTATATGGATGGTTTTTTGAGACGTAAAATATATTATAATAATGGAGAAATAGATTTTAGAAATAAAGAAAGAGAGATACCTATGCTTGTTTTCGATTCAGATTCTTTAAAAGTCGGTATTAAAACGAACATAAGAGCTATAAATTTATATTCAGGAGAACCATTATCTTCTAATAATTTTATAGAACCTTCAAAAGAGAAAGGTCTTTTCGATTTTGTAATTGTACCATCAAATAAAGATTCGGTGCATTTTTATTATTATCATCCGTATATAATGGATGGTAAGCCTGATACTGTTAAAATTAAAGCATCTGAACTTAAAAATCCATCTGAATATGGATTATCGGAAGTGGATATAAAAAACAATCGACTTGTAAGCATTATAAGAAAAAAAAGTAAAGTTATTACTTTAGTTTCTTTACCAGTATATGAATAAAAAGAAGTAGAAGAGACCTGAACTCTCTACTTTATATTTGTACAAATAAAGATATAAATCCAATATCCTTATAATTACAGTAGTCGTTTCAAAGAATATAATATCTGCCACATATCTAATAATATATTATTTTTGCATCAGAATTGAGCCTTAGTGGCTATTTACCCGTTCGAATAAAAAAGATTTTTTATGTTCCGGCGAATATTACTGCTGTTTCTACTTCCTATGCTTATAGCTGATATATACATTTTCTTTGTATTTATCAGAAAAATCACTCGTAATGTAATACTCCGGGCATTATGGTTTTTACCTACCTTGCTGCTGCTTGCAGGCTTTTATCTCTATTCTTATTCAGATTTGTCTCTCCCATACAGGGATACATTTATGATTGCTTTTGCTACCATTGCAATTGCAAAGGTTGTCTTCACAATTATATCCTGGCTCGATCTACCTTTCAGGTATTTTTTCAAGATGTGGAAAGTCTACCCTTTCACCATTGTAGGGATAATTCTTTCTTGTTGTGTCTTTTATGTCGCTATCTACGGGCACGTATGGGGAACCACCCGATTTGAGGTAAAAGAAGTCACTTTCGAATCCTCTAACTTACCCCAGTCTTTTGATGGCTATAGAATCGTTCAAATATCGGATCTGCACATTGCCAGTTGGAAAGAAGATACAAAACCCATCGAAAAGCTGGTAAATATCATTAACGAGCAGCAAGCTGATGCTGTTATGATTACGGGGGATTTAGTTCACAATAGAGCTGTCGAATTAGAAGGTTTCGAAAATATATTATCTAAGATCAGGGCACGAGATGGAGTATATTCTATTCTAGGAAATCATGATTATGGATTATATTATCCTTGGAAAAGCGATAAGGCTAAAGAAGAAAATCTCCGGACTCTAAAACAAAAGCAGGCTGATATGGGTTGGATATTATTGAACAACGAACATAAATACCTCAAACGGGGAAATGACAGTATTGCCCTGATTGGGGTGGAAAATGCAGGGACAGGACATTTTCCTGATTTCAGCGACCTGACAAAAGCAATGAAAGGAACGGAAACATCCAAATTCAAACTATTACTGAGCCATGATCCAAGCCATTGGCATCGCGAAGTTTTGTCAAAAGATATAGACCTAATGCTGGCAGGTCATACCCATGGCGCACAGTTGGCGATAGGTTCTTTTTCTCCGGTCTCATTCATGTATCCTGAATGGGGCGGATTATATACACAAGATGATAAAGGATTATATATAAATGTGGGAATAGGTTCTGTTGCCATCCCTTTTCGTTACGGGGTATTTCCCGAAATTACGGTCATTACTCTAAAGAGAAAATAATTGTTATGCAACAAGATATAGACATACGTATCAGCCCGAAAGAGGCTTCAGAGATAAACACTATAAAGAATATAGCAGCCGCAAAAGCGAATGTTATTTCAGAAGATATTACGTCAATCAGGATACTGAAACGATCGATAGATGCACGCCAGCGGAATATATTTATCAATCTGAGAGTAAGGCTGTATATCAACGAACAAGAACCCGAAATACAATACAACAGGACGATTTATCCAGATGTTTCAAAATCGCCACAAGCTATTGTTGTAGGGGCAGGACCGGGAGGGCTTTTTGCAGCGCTTCGTCTGATAGAATTGGGCATAAAACCGATTGTAGTGGAAAGAGGGAAGCCGGTTCGTGAACGCAAAAAAGACCTGGCGAAGATAAACCGCGAACAAATAGTTGATAATGAATCGAACTATTGCTTCGGAGAAGGTGGTGCAGGTGCTTATTCGGATGGAAAATTATATACACGTAGTAAAAAACGCGGAAACGTAGACAAAATACTAAATGTCTTTTGCCAGCATGGAGCAGACACTGATATTCTGGTAGACGCCCATCCCCATATCGGAACGGATAAACTACCTGCAATCATCGAAAATATGCGGGAACAGATCATTGCTTCGGGCGGAGAAGTCCACTTCGGCACACGTATGGATGGACTTATCGTCGAAAACAATGAGGTGAAAGGCATAAAAACAAACGCAGGAAAAACGTTTGAAGGATATGTTATTCTAGCGACAGGTCATTCGGCTCGCGACGTATATTATATGCTCCACAATCAGAATATAAAATTGGAAGCGAAAGGTCTTGCCGTAGGTGTACGTATAGAACACCCTGCGCACCTGATAGACCAGATACAATATCACACAGAAGAAGGACGCGGAGAATATCTGCCTGCAGCCGAATATAGTTTTGTAACTCAGGCAGGCGAAAGAGGCGTTTATTCGTTCTGCATGTGCCCGGGAGGAATCGTCGTCCCTGCTGCCAGTGGCGAAAAACAATTGGTAGTAAATGGAATGTCACCTTCGAACAGAGGTTCCAAGTGGTCAAATTCGGGCGTAGTTGTAGAAATACACCCCGAAGATTTTCCCGAATACGGGAAATACGGAGAATTGGCTCTACTGAAATTTCAGGAGGAATTGGAAGAAAAAGCATGGATAGAGGGAGGTAAGACACAGGTTGCTCCGGCTCAACGCATGTATGACTTTATCAACAAAAGAAAGAGTAAAACACTGCCTGTGACCTCTTATGCTCCGGGAGTGGTATCTTCGCCGCTTCACGATTGGCTACCGCCTTTTGTTGCTGACCGCCTCCGTGAAGGTCTACAATCGCTCAGCAAGACATATAAAGGATATGTAACGAATGATGCTCTGATGCTGGCAGTAGAGAGCCGCACCTCATCACCTGTCCGCATTGTGCGCGATAGAGAGACCATGCAGCATACAGACATAAAAGGGCTTTTTCCTTGTGGGGAAGGTGCAGGATATGCAGGAGGAATCGTCTCGGCAGCTATGGATGGTGAAAGGTGTGCAGAAGCCGTTTGCAAACAGTTATCTGTAAACACTCAATAATGATGGGTAGGGACAAATAACCATTTGTTCGAAATAAACGAAAATAATTATATCAATATATCATGGAAAATACGAATCAGGAAAAGAAAATCGTTCTTCAAATCGACGAAAAGCCCAAACTGGCACAGTGGATTCTGTTGAGTATTCAGCATCTATTCGCTATGTTTGGTGCAACGGTACTTGTGCCTGCCTTAACCGGTATGAGCCCTGCTGTAGCTCTAGTAGCCAGTGGTATAGCCACATTGACTTTTATTGCTATCACAAAAGGGAAAGCACCCTCCTATCTGGGTTCATCTTTTGCTTTTATCAACCCGATTATCGTTGTCAAAGGGCTAGAGTTAGATCCTTCTTCGGGTGTTGCCAGTGGTAGTTTTCTGGTTGGCTGTTTCTTTGTCGGACTGACTTATGCTATTGTTGCACTTATCATTTCCAAAGCAGGGACAGGATGGCTTATGAAACTACTTCCTCCCGTAGTTGTAGGACCTGTTATTATGGTGATCGGGCTGGGATTAGCAACAACCGCTGTGGGGATGATAACCAACAATCCCGCAACAAATGAATATGACCTTACGTATGTTTGGGTAGGGTTATTTACACTGACACTAACCATCATCATGGCAATCTTCACGAAAGGATTTCTAAGTGTTATTCCCGTATTGGTAGGGATTGTCGGCGGATATATCTTTTCAGCAATTCTCGGAATTGTGAGCTTCGACGCCATTATTCAAGCCAACTGGTTTGAAGTTCCGCCATTCGTTATTCCTTTTGTAGACTATACTCCAAGCATATCGAGCCGGGTTATGCTACTGATGGTTCCCGTAGCCATTGTTCCTATTGCCGAACATATTGGTCATCAATTGGTATTGAGTAAAGTAATAGGCAAAGACCTTATCAAAGACCCCGGATTAGACCGCTCTATGCTGGGCGATGGTGTTGCCACTATGCTTGCTTCTTTCGTTGGAGGTCCTCCTAATACAACATATGGCGAAAATATCGGAGTATTGGCTATCACACGTGCTTTCAGTATCTACTTATTCATCGGTGCAGCTATATTCGCTATCCTCTTCGGATTCTGTGGAAAAATTGCCGCATTACTCAGTACTATTCCTACTCCTGTCATGGGTGGAGTTTCAATTCTACTATTCGGGATCATTGCTTCGAGTGGTTTGAGAATGCTGGTCGAAAACAAAGTCGACTTTAGCATCAAGCGTAACCTGATCATTGCATCCGTTATATTAGTAATCGGAATAGGTGGTGCAGCTATCCATGTGGGAAGAATATTCTCGCTCGAAGGTATGGCACTTGCATCTATTATCGGTGTAGTATTGAACCAAGTATTACCGGGTAAAGAAGTTGTAGATTTCGAAGAAATGTTTAAAGACTAAATAACCGATTACCTAATAAAAGATAAGGTTTTTCTGTCGGAATCGGAACGGGGTGACTCCTGTCCGATTCTTGAAAAACTTTCCGAAAGCAGAAGCATCACAAAAGTTTAAGGCATCTGATATCTGTTGTACACTTTGCGAAGAGTGCTTTAGTAAGATTTTTGCTTCAACTGTCAGGGAATCAGCTATCCACTCTTTTGTAGATTTGCCCGTCAGTTGCTTCAATACCAAAGCAAGATACTGCGTAGTAACCGACAACTTATCGGCATAAAAGAAAACTGTATGCTCATATATTCCGTTCTCTTGGAGCAGTTGAAAAAAATTATGTAATAATTTCTCCTGAGACGACAATTTAGAATGCCCCGTATTATGATTACGTTCAACGAATATATTTTCGACTTCTAACAGAAATTCCGTAAAAAGAGTTTTTATCATTTCATCTTTGAAATGATGATCTTGCGTAATCTTTTCCCTTATCCTACCAAGACACAAGTTTAGAGTATCTACATCCTGTCCTGAGAGTTGCATACAAGGAAATTTACGTACATTAAAAAAAGTAGGCTCGTATATCTTGTTCCTGTTTAATCCGATACTACTGAAATATTCCTGATCGATAATCAAAAGTTTCATTCTAAGATCGGTACTCGAAACCATATTCTGAACAACATGTTCAGGTAGTACCAATATAAAAGAATCTTTCTCCAGCAAATAAGAAGTATAATCTAGTTCGAGATGCAAAGAGCCTTCTTCTACAAGCATAAAGTTAAAAGCAAAAGTTCTTAGAGGAAATATCTCCTGATACAGAAAGTCTTCTTTTTCCACTTCGCCCACGGCAATCTTATTTTCGAAATTAACGATTACGTCTTTGTTTAAATAATTAATTTCGGAGAAGCCTATTTGCTTTATATATACCATTATCTAATTTTATTTATAACATAAATATATATAAATATTCGATATATACCATTTTTGTCACGTTTTATCCATATCTACCAGCTAGGAACATATTAGCTTTGTTATTGCATCAAATAACTATTAATTATGTCCTCTAAATTTTCATTGACAAAAGGCAAATCCATATTCATAGTAGATATATTACTAATCCCTATATTCATACTGGTCATATACAGCGGATTGGAACTACATATCGCAGGTCACGATACCGATCACGAAATATGGAGTCATTGGGCACATATACATATTATCACCAGTGTAGTCTCGCTTATAGTAGGCAGTCTACACATCAAAGCGCACTGGAATTGGTACAAAGGATTAGTAAAAAAGGGGTGGAACAGAAAAAGTAAAGTTACCATAAGTATCTCCTTTCTATTTCTGATACTGACAATTACAGGTATTGTCCTAGTACTTTTTATTGATGGTGGTAATTCTTCTGTTGGTCTATGGCATTACAGGCTTGGATTAATAATGACCGCCTTACTCGTAATACATACAATCAGTCGGTTTCCTCTTATAATAAAGGGGTTGAAGAAGAAACGAAAAGATAGTAAAAAGAGAATAGTTAATGACGAGCAAGAAAATAAAAATGCAGCCTAACCCCATAAAAAACAAAGGCGAATATAAAACTTCGCCCTTATCATATATCATAATAACAATTACTCTGATACGTGATTGAGGCTTACAAGTACCTTGTCTATACGTACACCATCCATATCAATAATCTCAAATTCAAAATTCTTCCAACTCAGGGTATCGCCAGCCTTAGGAATATTACCCAGCAGACCAAGTATCAAACCACTCAATGTACTATAACCGGCCTCCGGATACAAATCTTCCCTATCAAAATATTCAAGAAAGTCATAAAAAGAAATTCGTCCATCTATCAAATAGTTCCCATCTTTTCTTCGGACTATTTCATGATTATCATCAGAGGAAGATATCTCCCCGACCAATGCTTCTAATATATCCTGAAGAGTCACCAGACCTTGCAATCCACCATATTCATCTACAACAAATGCCTGCTCGGTATTTCGGCTCTTCATATCTTCCAGCGCACTATACACTTTCATTGTCTCCGAAAAATAAACAACAGGATGAATATAATTTCTGATATTGAAATTCTCGTCATGGACATGTCCGAACATATCTTTGAGATAAATAATACCAACAAGATTATCAAGGCTTTTATCCACGACAGGATATTTCTCATAGTTATGAGAACTTACGATATCAATAATTTCCTGAGACCCGGCATTAATATCGATATATATAATTTCGGAACGATATGTCATTATCGACTCCAAAGTTCGGTCACCCAGACCGAATACCCGTTCTACGATCTCCTGCTCTACTGGCTGTACGCCTCCTTCTTTGCGGCTTTCTTGTATCAGCGATTTTATCTCCTCTTCGGTTATGGTAGAATTCTCCGATGTTATACTTAATAAGTTAAAAATGAATGATGTGCTTTTCGATAATAACCATACGAAAGGATAGGCAACTTTTGATAATATCCTCATCGGGAAAGCAATCACTTTGGCAATAGTTTCAGGAGAACTGATTCCTATTCTTTTGGGGATCAATTCCCCGAATATAATGGAGACATATGTTACCACTATAATTATGAAAACTTGTCCTACACTATAACTATATCGTTCGGGGAAGCCTGCATTGATCAAAAAATCTGAAAAATCTTTTGCTAAAACATCTCCCGAATATATCCCTGTAAGTATTCCAATAAGTGTAATACCGACCTGTACTGTAGAGAGAAAAGAGTCGGGATTCTTTGATAGTGCCAAAGCCTCTTTAGCTTTAAGGTTTCCTCTTTTCGCTTCGGCACTCAATCTGGATTTTCGCGAAGAAATAACTGCAATTTCGGACATTGAAAAAACTCCGTTCAGAAGTATAAGGCAAATAACAATTATAATTTCCATAAACTACCATTTATTATAAAAACATATAAATGATAGCTTTGTTTGGTGTATGATTTATTCGATTTTATAAGAATACATTATTTTGCTTATCTCTCAGCCTATCTAAGAAAGTTCTTCACATCATCTGCCCATTTATCTTTATATTTCAGAATATAACTTTCATGACTTGATAAAGGGTATGTGGCTAAAGTTTTATCACCCTGCAAATTCGAATATATCTCATCTATCTCCGACTGGTTAACATATTCATCCTGTTCACCATACATCAGAAGAACAGGACAATCAGTATTAGTTGCATACTCTACCGGATTGTGGTCAAAAGCATAGAAATTATTCTGTAACCCACCCCAAAAAACAAGCAAACCTGCCATTGGGAATGGAGGAATATTCATATTCCTAAACCTAACAGAAACAGTCTGATACATAGTTCCGAAAGGACATTCCAATAAAATTCCTTTTGGTTCAAGATTATAATCTTTCATTGCTTTAAGAATAGCAACCGCTCCCATAGATACTCCATATAAATATATCGGATTATCTTCCTTATTTTTTAGATAATCATAGACAGCTTTAACATCAGCTGACTCATAAAAACCTAAGGAAGTTTGAGTCCCTTCTGAATCACCACTTCCCATAAAGTCGACAAGCAGAGTATTATATCCTAATATATGTAATACCTCTGCCCTATCCAGCATATCCGATTTACTTCCACTATATCCATGAAATAAGGCAACCGTTTCTTTTACAGTATCATTTGCAGGTATATACCAACACAAAATTGTTCCATTTTCACTTTGAAGAGTTACAATACCGTATTCTATATCAGGGACTAATAAATTCTTCGGTTTAGGATTATTTATCCCGAATAATAAAATTTTCAATTTATCGAACAAAGGAAGATTTTCCGGTTTTTCAGTTTTAATAGATACATTCGTCGAAAAATGAGTAAATTTATAAGCATGGAAGAAAGCCACAATATTCATTAAAATGAAGATTATTCCAACTCCAACACAAATTCTCTTTAATAGTTGTTTCAACCTCTATCTAATTTTACGGCAACACTCAATACCTATCTTTCCACAATTTACGGAGATGTTCTAAAATACGAGCTTCGGACTGATTATTCTGTGGTTGCCAGAGACGTTCTTTCAAGATTTCTTTCGGTAAGAACTCCTGCTCCACAAAGTTTCCTTCATAACTATGGGCATATTTGTAATCTTTGCCATAGTCTAATTCTTTCATCAGTTTGGTAGGGGCATTTCGAAGATGAAGCGGTACAGGTAGGTTTCCTGTCTTTTCAACCAAAGCTATAGCTTTATCTATGGCTTCATAAGCCGAATTACTTTTGGGTGAAGTTGCCAGATAAATAGTTGTTTCCGCTAAAAGGATGCGCCCCTCAGGCCAACCGATCTTTTGCAGTGCATCGAAACAAGCATTTGCCAAAAGCAAAGCATTCGGATTAGACAATCCGATATCCTCAGCAGCAGAAATAACCAAACGGCGAGCAATAAACTTCGGGTCTTCCCCTCCTGCTACCATTCGCGCCAGCCAATAGATAGCCGCATCGGGATCGCTCCCTCTGATGGATTTTATAAAAGCAGAGATAATATCATAATGCATTTCGCCGCCTTTATCATAAGCTGCCGGATTTTCCTGCAAACGTTCGGTAACTATCTCATCTGTTATAACGATATGATCGCTTTCGTCAGCAGAAATAACCAAATCCAGAATATTAAGCAGTTTACGTGCATCACCTCCCGAAAACCTCAATAAAGCATCTGTTTCTTTTATCTCGATATTCTTTTCTTTGAGGATAATATCTTCGGTCAAAGCCCTGTCTATCAATGCCAATAAATCTTCTTTATTTAAAGACTTCAATACATATACCTGACAACGAGATAATAGCGGACGGATAACTTCAAAAGAGGGATTTTCAGTCGTAGCACCGATAAGTGTAATCACTCCTGTCTCTACCGCACCCAACAAAGAGTCCTGCTGTGACTTACTAAACCGGTGTATCTCATCAATAAAGAGTATCGGATTACGAGTGTCAAACATGTTATTGGCACTCCTCTTGGCTGTATCTATCACCTCGCGCACATCTTTCACACCCGAGTTAATCGCACTCAAGGTATAGAAAGGTGTATCTAAGGTATTAGCAATAATCTGGGCCAGAGTAGTCTTACCCACTCCGGGAGGTCCCCAAAGCAAGAAAGATGGCACACGTCCCGAATCAATCATTTTACGCAAAACAGCCCCCTCCCCGACCAAATGTTTCTGACCGATGTATTCATCCAGCGTCCTAGGGCGCAAACGTTCTGCTAATGGCTGACTCATAATGCTTTTATTTTTTCATGGGCAAACAATTATTTACCCCTACAAATTATTTTTATTTCAGTTGTTCGAACTCTTCTTGCAACAATTCCTGATAATGGGTACTCCTATTCCGAATATCGAATTGCTGTGCCATATCAGTAGCAATCTCTTTATAGTACACATATAGGTCATTCAGATTATATACATTATCTTCCCTATAATAAGGATGTCTGCTACTGATTACATTCAATTCTTTTTCACCACCATCTTTTAATAAAGGCAAAACAGACAGAGCAAAATCGAAACGGATAGAT
The DNA here is from genome assembly GCA_032477055.1 of Dysgonomonas sp. Taxonomy (GTDB): domain Bacteria; phylum Bacteroidota; class Bacteroidia; order Bacteroidales; family Dysgonomonadaceae; genus Dysgonomonas_A. Next base: position 266,031 of record JAWDXP010000005.1, read on the forward strand.
TCTTCTGCATCTATTTCCCAATTTACAAACTGATTGAAATATTCCCAAGCCCTGTCCTTCCTGTATTTTGCCATATAATACATTATCAAAGACATTTCGTATAGCTGAAAAGGATATTTCGTCAGTCCGGAGAACTCTTCATCTGCCTCCTCGAAATATTTTTCGACTCGAGGATCATAATTTTTACCTCCGAGATAATATATCAATCCACTATACACCGGAATCATATTCCTGTCATATTTAGACTGATACTCCTGCATATGCAGGATCGCAGACGCAAAATCGCCTTCAAACATCTCTACATAAATAGTGCCAATCAGATCATTACTCTCCGATGTCATTTCGTCGACCGGCGACTTATCTCTCAATTCTAAATATTCGCGGGCTAAATCTTTCTCTCCTTTAAATAAAGACTGATTCATCTTTATATTGTAATACTCTCTGTCACCATAGCCATTTTCATGTAATCTCCGGCGAAAGTCATCCAATATATTCTCTATCTGCTCTAACGAAAGTCTCAGATTATTAAAACAGACAGCAGCCAGCCACTTATATTCGTTTAATATATCTTTTATCGGAAATACATCCTGATCATTGTCATAAGCATCTAGTATCCATGCAAAAGCAGGAAAACTTTCTCTCGAATGGTTCGTATATTGCTCTGTACGAACTAAATCCATTCGCAAGTCGAATCCCCAATCTATATCATTATGTGTATCGGCAACCTTAATAGCTTGTTTCAACAACTGAATACGGTCTTCCGGATTGTCCTGCTTATCCGATTCCAATAGAATTTTCTGTATCTCTAGATTATAATTCATCAGTATTCCAATATTTCCTCTATCTTTTTTACAAACTCATTGGTTCCATTCCTTTCATCAAAACGGCGAGCCAAATCGGATGCTTTTTGATAATAATAATCGTATAATTCGCTCAAATCATACAGACCGTCCGTTCGGTACAATGGCAATTTTTCACTCATAACCAATTGTTTACTACCTCCTTCTTTTAACAAAGGCAATACACTCCTCGAAAAATCAAAAACGATAGCATCCTCCGCTCCAATTTCCCAATCGGCATACTTTTGGAAGTACTCCCATGCACGTTCACGGTCATTTCGGATAAGATAAATCAGTAAATCAGAAATACTCGATAACAACGAGGTATCATTCTCTTCTACCTCAGCTATTTCCTCTTCGGCTTTTATGAAAAACTCAGCAGCTCGAGGATCACCCGCCATTCCCAGATAATAAGTCAGGTTACAGAAAGTGATTAAAGGCATCACCCCACACGTAAGTTTCTTTGTTATCAGATCATTTGCCGTAGCTATTGCCTTATCAAAATCACCTTCTATTAATTCAATTTCGACCTTTGTATCCAATTCGCACGCCGGACAGTGAGACATACGATCGCGCGGTGTATCATCCCTCAACTTCAAATATTCTTTAGCCTTATCTATCTCTCCAATAAACAAATACCAATAAATCATTATACTATAATATCCTCGCGCTGTATATCCGTTACGTTCCATACGGACTTTCAGATCTTCCATTATCGACTCGACCTGTTCGCGCGAAATACTAACATTCCTACGTGCAGAACCAGCCATCCACTTATATTCCCACAGAAACTCATCCTCATTAAACAAGTCCGGATTAGCATCATAAGTACTTAAAAGCCATGCAAACGCCGGAAAACTCTCGGTACAATGCGAGGTATCCTTTTCCTGCAAAATCAGATCAAGCCGGAGATCAAAGCCCCAATCCAAGTCATTATTGGCATCGGCAATCTGGATAGCCTGTTTCAGCAAGTTTATTTTATCATCGGGATGCGATAGCGCTTCTATTTTCAGCAATATCTTTTGTATTTCTAGATTATGATTCATCTATATTCATTTTTTATATGAGATAAAAACAAAGATAAGATAATTCATAGTAAAATTCAACAAGACAAACTATGCAGTTATCAACACAAATTGTATTCAATTTTGTACCTTTGTAGCATTAAAATTTAATCTTATTGTAAGCAAATGGCTAGCAAAATCAGCAAAGAGTTCAACCTTCATATTGAAGAAGCAGCGAAAAGAATTATCAGCGTTGTACGTAAAACGCCTCTCGAATATAGCAACACATTGTCGAACCGATTCGATGCCAATATTTACCTAAAACGTGAAGACTTACAGGTAGTACGCTCTTACAAACTAAGGGGTGCTTATAATATGATGAGCAGCCTGTCATCCGAACTTCTGGCAAAAGGCGTTGTATGTGCCAGTGCCGGAAATCACGCTCAGGGTGTAGCTTACAGTTGCAATAAGATGAAAGTAAAAGGAGTTATCTTCATGCCGAAAATCACTCCAAAGCAAAAAATAGAGCAAACCCGAATGTTCGGAAACGGTAATATCGAGATTGTCCTTACGGGAGATACTTTCGACGATTGTGCCAAAGCAGCAAAGGAATACACAAAAGAGCATAATATGACATTTATTCCCCCTTTTGATGACACTAGGATTATCGAAGGACAAGGAACAATAGCCCTCGAAATTCTGGAAGAAGCGCAAGGAGAAAAAATCGATTACATCTTCATCCCCATAGGTGGCGGAGGACTGTGTGCAGGAATAGGAGCATACATAAAAGACCATTCTCCCAAAACCAAAGTTATAGGAGTAGAACCTGCCGGAGCTCCGAGTATGAAAGCGGCTCTAAAGGAAAACCATCCGGTGACCATCGAAAACATAGACAAGTTTGTAGACGGGGCAGCCGTACAAAGAATCGGGGATATTACCTACCCCATTTGCGCTAAAGTGATCGATAAGATGTGCCTCGTTCCCGAAGGAGAAGTTTGTTCCACTATACTAAAGCTATACAACGAGGATGCAATCGTTGCCGAACCTGCCGGAGCTTTGTCTATCACGGCATTGAGCCATTATGCTTCTGAAATAAAAGGGAAAAACGTGGTTTGTATCGTTAGTGGAAGCAACAACGATATCAACCGTATGCAGGAGATTAAGGAACGCTCCCTAATTTTTGAAGGTCTCAAACATTACTTCATCATACGTTTTCCTCAGCGCCCCAATGCTTTAAAAGACTTTGTAAATAAAGTCCTTAACGATCATGTAGATATCACGCGATTCGAATATATGAAAAAGAACGAGCGCGAAACCGGTCCGGCACTAGTAGGTATCGAACTAGACTCTTATACCGAATATGAGAAATTGTGGGACAGAATGAAAGAATACGGACTCGACTTCACTCCTCTCGACCCTAGCAGCGATATAGGAAAATACATCGTTTAACAATAAAATAATCAAAACACAGTTATATATATAACACTTATCTTTAAATTATATATAAAATGTGTGGAATTGTCGGATATATTGGTTTTAGGGAAGCATACCCGATTTTGATCAAAGGGTTACACCGGTTAGAATATCGCGGATATGATAGTGCAGGAGTCGCACTCATTAATGAACAAAACGAACTTATTGTTTATAAAGCTAAAGGGCGGGTTGCTGATTTGGAAGAGTCGGCAAAAGATAAAAATACAACAGGCACCATCGGGATAGCCCATACCCGCTGGGCAACACACGGGGAGCCAAGCAATGCAAATGCTCACCCACACTACTCTCAGTCCGAATCACTTGCATTAATACACAATGGGATTATCGAAAATTATGCTGTTCTAAAAGCAGAACTCGAACAAAAGGGCTATACATTCCAGAGCAGTACAGATACAGAAGTATTAGTACAATTTATTGAATACATAAAGTCTCTAAATAAATGTGACCTCTTCTCGGCTGTACAGATAGCGCTAAAACAAGTAGTAGGCGCATATGCAATTGCAATCATTGAGAAAGGAAATCCCAACCAGATCATTGCTGCCCGAAAAAGTAGTCCTTTGGTTATTGGAATAGGTGAAGGAGAGTTCTTTATAGGCTCGGATGCTTCTCCTATTATTGAATATACCAATAAAGTAATCTATTTGAACGATGAAGAGATCGCTCTGATAAAAAGAGATGAAGACGTTAAAATATTCACTATATCGAATGCGGAAATAACCCATGAGATAAAGGAACTGGAGATGAATCTCAGCGAACTCGAGCGTGGAGGATTCCCTCATTATATGCTAAAGGAGATATACGAGCAGCCCGACACGCTTCGTAATTGTATGAGCGGAAGGGTAAATGTGGAAGGTACGAACATAACTTTATCGGGAATTATCGACCACAAAGACAAATTTATTCATGCCAACCGTATCATTATCATAGCATGTGGCACATCGTGGCATGCAGGGCTTATCGGAGAATATCTCTTCGAAGAATTTTGCCGTATACCGGTCGAAGTAGAATATGCATCCGAATTTCGTTATCGAAATCCCGTTATTCATAAAGATGACATTGTAATAGCTATTTCCCAATCGGGAGAAACAGCCGATTCTCTGGCAGCAATAGAACTGGCTCGCAAAGCCGGAGCATTTGTGTATGGAGTCTGCAATGTTATCGGCTCTTCCATTCCACGCAATACCGATTCGGGATCTTATACACATTGCGGACATGAGATAGGAGTCGCTTCTACCAAAGCTTTTACAGCACAAGTAACAGTATTGATTATGATGGCTCTGGCAATAGCCAAGGAGAAAGGAACAGTAGATAACGATCGTTACTTATCCATCACACACGAGCTGCAAAACATACCCGAAAAAATCAAAAAAATACTTGAGCATGACAATGGAATAAAGGATTTATCCCGAACATTCACATATGCTCAAAATTTCATTTATTTAGGTAGAGGATACAGCTATCCCATTGCTTTGGAAGGTGCTTTGAAACTAAAAGAAATCTCATATATACATGCCGAAGGCTATCCGGCTGCCGAAATGAAGCATGGTCCGATTGCCCTCATCGACAATGAAATGCCTATTGTAGCTATTGCCACAAACAATACCATATACGAAAAAGTAATAAGTAATATACAAGAAATCAAAGCCCGTAACGGACGCGTAATTGCAATCATCAACGAAGGGGATGAAGGGATCAAAGAACTAGCGGATTATTGCATCGAAATACCACGGACAGAGGAATGCTTAGACCCGCTACTATCCTGTATACCGCTACAGTTACTAGCTTACCACATTGCCGTGAATAAAAACCGGGATGTAGATATGCCGAGAAATCTGGCTAAGTCTGTCACAGTAGAATAAGAAGAGCAGCAGGACAATGAAATCCTGCTGTTTTTTTATAGCACCTCACTCTCTTAAACTTTTAAGAATATGCCCTTTTTGTACATTACCCAAAGAATGGAGTAAATAATCAAAGTATAGTATATAGTTATCAATCGTATTTCATTTAAGGTAAATTGTAAAAGACAAATGCAAAAGTAGAATAAAAAAAATATCGAGACAAAAAGCGTCCACAAGACTTACACCTTATCAGATAAATCATTCATAAAATATCAAATCGTTATTTTTTCATCTCGTAAAAAGTCATTATCTTTCGTATTCTTAAAGAGAAGCTCTAATATCACATGAAAATACTACTATTACAAACTGATATAAAATGGCAATCTGCGGAATACAATCGTACTCATGCAGAACAGTTGATCGACAAGTATCCTCCTGCTGATCTCATCATTTTACCCGAAATGTTTACTACCGGTTTTTGCACATCGCCTAAGGGAGCTGCTGAAGAAGCCGACAGCGACACATTATTTTGGATGAAAGACATGGCTAAAAAGAAGAATGCTGCCATAGCAGGAAGTGTAGCAACTCACGAAAACGGAAAATACTATAACCGTTTTTATTTCGTAAAGCCCGACGGTAGTTATACAACTTATAACAAAAGGCATCTTTTCACTTTTGCAGGAGAAGATAAAGAATATGCTGCCGGAAAAGAAAGGATAATTGTCGAACACCAAGGAGTAAGAATATTACTACAAATATGTTATGACCTCCGTTTTCCTGTCTTTGCCCGCAACAGAGGCGATTATGACATGATCATATATGTTGCCAACTGGCCTATTCCGCGTATCGAAGCATGGAATGCTTTGTTAAGAGCACGAGCCATTGAAAATGTATGCTATCTTGCTGCTGTCAACCGTGTAGGTGAAGATCCCTATGTCAAATACAACGGGGGAACCGTTTTACTCAACTACATTGGTAAAGACATTGTAGCTGCCGAATTCGGCAAAGAAGAAGGGATATATTCAGAAGTAGATATGGAGGCACTTGCTTCGTTCCGCAAAAAATTCCCGGCATTGAACGATGCCGACAGATTTGAAATAACCGACCTATAATATATGAAAGAAAAACTTTTACTTTTGGGCGACCAGGCTATCGCTTTGGGCGCACTGCATGCAGGTATAACCGGAGTTTACGCTTATCCGGGCACTCCCTCTACCGAAATCACAGAATACATACAGGAACATCCCCTTTCCGGAGAAAGGAATATTCATAGCAAATGGTGTACTAACGAAAAAACTGCAATGGAAGCAGCTTTGGGTGTATCATATATCGGGAAACGCGCATTAGTGTGTATGAAGCATGTGGGAATGAACGTAGCTGCTGATGCTTTTGTTAATTCAGCTATGACCGGAACTAACGGAGGGCTGGTCGTACTCGTTGCAGATGACCCATCTATGCACTCTTCGCAAAATGAACAGGATACACGCTATTACGGAAAATTTGCTTTTACTCCGATTTTTGAGCCTTCTTCCCAGCAGGAAGCCTATGATATGGTACGATATGCTTTCGATATATCGGAACAACACCAATTACCTGTTCTTTTGCGTATTACTACACGTATGGCACATTCACGCGCAGTAGTCGCTACGGCAGAGATAAGAGAACAAAACCCGATAAAGTTTCCGGAAGATAAATCGCGCTGGGTACTTCTCCCTGTAAATGCGAGGAGGCGTTATCTCGAGCTTTTGGCAATACAACCCACTTTAGAAGAGGCTTCGTATGGCTCTCCGTTCAACAAGTATCAGGCCGGTAACAAAAAAGGCGTTATAGCCTGTGGCATCGGATATAATTACTTGATGGAAAACTTTCCCGAAGGATGTGAACGGACAGTACTAAAAATCTCCCAATATCCTTTACCAAAAGACTTAATCAGCAAAATGGTAGATGATTGTGATGAAATACTTGTTCTGGAAGACGGACAACCTTTTGTCGAAGAACAGCTTCGCGGGTTATTAGACGATAGTGGCAAAATAGTCGGACGCCTTACAGGTGAAATTCCCCGTGTAGGTGAACTCACTCCTGATAATGTACGTTCCGCATTAGGCATTGCCAGTGAACAACATTTCGAGCCAAGTAAGAATATAGTTGGACGCCCGCCTGCACTGTGCCAAGGTTGCGGTCACCGCGATGTTTATGATGCCTTAAATGAAGTAATCAAAGAATATACTGATGCAAAAGTATTTAGCGATATAGGTTGCTATACGTTAGGAGCATTACCTCCTTTCCGGGCAATCGATACATGCGTAGATATGGGAGCTTCTATCACAATGGCAAAAGGTGCTGCCGATGGTGGATTGTTTCCTTCTATAGCCGTTATAGGAGATTCCACTTTCACTCACTCCGGTATCACAGGATTATTGGATGCGGTTAACTCGGAATCCAATGTTCTTATTATCATTTCCGATAACGAAACCACAGCTATGACAGGTGGGCAGGAATCGGCAGGGACAGATAAAATAGAATCGATATGCCTCGGAGTCGGTGTCGAAGAAAATCATCTTCATGTTGTAGTACCCTTAAAGAAGAACATAGAAGAAATCAAAAATCTAATCAGGAAAGAGATTGAATATAAAGGCGTATCAGTAATTATTCCACGCCGCGATTGTATTCAGGCACATAAAAAAACAGTCAAACAAAAGAAATAACCATGAAACTAGATATCATACTTTCGGGTGTAGGCGGACAAGGTATACTCTCTATCGCTGCGATAATCGGCGAGGCAACTTTACATGAAGGGCTACACATCAAGCAGGCGGAGGTTCACGGAATGAGCCAACGGGGAGGAGATGTACAGTCCAACCTCCGAATATCGTCCGAACCCATTTATTCCGACCTCATAGCCAAAGGCACTGCAGATGCGATCATCTCTCTCGAACCAATGGAAGCATTGCGCTATATTCCTTATTTGTCATCAAAAGGATGGATAGTAACCAATTCTAATCCTTTTGTAAATATTCCTAACTATCCCGAAGCGGAAACAATAGACATCGAACTGGCATCTTTACCTAATGTTATTTCTATTGATATCAATACAATGACAAAAGAAGCAGGAAGCCCTCGTACCGCAAATATGATACTGTTGGGAGCGGCTTCTGTCATTTTAGGTATTAACCAAACAGAACTGGAAGATGCGATCAGAAGAATTTTTGAGCGAAAAGGTGAAGCTATAGTAGATATGAATATCAAAGCTTTTCGTATAGGAAGACAAGCAGGGGAAGAACAGTTAAAGAAAGTATAGCATGCAACATAGAGTATTCAGTCAGGAATTAATCAATCAGGTTGTAGATGAGTTAAAAATCACTAAGCTCGAAAACGCCACTATAGGAGAAGTTGTATTACTGGCAAACCGTTTAGTAGAATTGACAGGCATACCTTTTATCCGGATGGATCAGGGTGTACCGGGACTAAATCCATGCCAGATAGGAATCGAAGCCGAAAAAAAGGCTTTAGATACAGGGATTCCGGCTATTTATCCGGCAGCAGAAGGTATCCCTGAATTGAAAAAAGAAGCATCACGCTTTGTGAAAGCCTTTCTTGACGTTGATATATCGTCAACTGCTTGCGTACCGGTTACAGGCTCGGTAGCAGGCTCATTCGGTTCTTTCATAGCATGCAGCCAATGTGATCCGGAAAAAGATACAGTATTATTTATTGATCCCGGATTTCCAATACAAAAATCGCAACTAAAGATTTTAGGTATAAAGCACGAGCAATTTGATATTTATGATTGTCGTGGAGATAAGTTTCGCGAGAAAGTAGAATATTATCTCAAAAAAGGAAACATCTGTGCTATAGTATATTCCAATCCTAATAATCCGGCTTGGTTTTGCTTAACAGAAAATGAATTGAAGGTATTAGGAGAACTGGCAACCGAATATGACACTATTCTATTAGAAGACCTAGCTTATTTCGGGATGGACTTCCGTTCTGATTTCAGCCAGCCCTTTCAACTACCCTTCATTCCCACAGTAGCCAAGTATACAGACAATTATATACTTATGCTTTCTTCATCCAAAATATTCAGTTACGCAGGACAAAGATCGGCTGTAGTATGTATATCAGACAAATTGTTCTCTCGCAAATATGAAGCTCTAGCGGAAAGGTATTCGGGAGCAGGTATATTCGGTCCTACTTTTATCGCTTCTATATTGTACATGATAACCTCGGGAACGACCCATTCTACGCAATTCGGATTTGCTGCCATGCTAAAAGCGGCATCAGACGGAGAAATCAATTTCGTAAAAGACACCAGTGAATATGCACGACGTGCACACAAAATGAAAGACATTTTCAAAAAACATGGTTTTCATGTTGTCTATGACAAAGATATAGACCGCGACATATCCGACGGTTTCTTTTTTACAATAGGATATAAAGATATGAATTGCGCCGAAGTAATGCTCGAATTGCTTTACTATGGCATCAGTTCAATTACTTTATCATCAACAGGCAGTAACCAATGCGGCATACGTGCTTGCTGTTCGAGAATGACAGATGATTTGTACGATGTATTAGACCAAAGGTTAAAAGCCTTCAGCTTAGATCACTAAAAAACATTCATACTATGATTTGGAACAAAACCAAAGAGTGCATGCCTTCCGAAGAAAAAAAGAAACTTCAAGGAGAAAGGCTACACAAACTTGTAGAAAAAGTGTACCACAGTACACCTTTTTACAGACAGAAAATGCAGGAAATGGATATAACACCTGCCGATATCAACACAATTGATGATATCGTAAAACTACCTTTTACGACAAAGCAAGATCTAAGGGACAATTATCCTTATGGCCTTTTTGCAGTTCCTATGTCGGAAATAGTCCGGCTACATGCATCATCCGGCACCACAGGCTCTCCTACCGTTGTAGGTTATACACGTAGGGACTTAGCTATTTGGTCCGAAATGATTGCCCGATGCCTGAGTGCCTTTGGTGCAAACCAGAACGACATATTCTCTGTGGCTTACGGGTATGGCTTATTTACAGGTGGACTAGGCTTGCACTATGGAGTAGAGCATTTAGGGGCTACGGTCATTCCCATGTCAAGCGGAAATACAGCCAAGCAAATACAACTGATGCACGATTTTGGAGCCACAGCAATTGCTTGTACTCCTTCATACGCCTTATATTTAGCGGAAGCTATGGCTAAAGCAGGTATTCCTCGCGAAGATTTTAAATTAAGGATCGGTATTTTCGGAGCAGAACCCTGGACAGAAAATATGCGAAAAGAAATTGAGGCTAAAATGGGAGTCGATGCTTATAATATATATGGATTAAGCGAAATCATGGGACCGGGCGTATCCCACGAATGTGAGTATAAAGATGGTTCTCATATCATTGACGATCATTTCTATCCCGAAATTATTTCTCCTGACACTCTTGAATCCTTATCTTATGGAGAACAAGGCGAGTTAGTCTTTACAACCTTGACAAAAGAAGGACTGCCCCTATTACGTTATAGGACAAAAGATTTATGTACCCTCACTGAAGAGCCTTGCAAATGTGGCCGTACGAATGTGAGAATGACTCGTATTGTCGGACGAAGCGATGATATGCTTATCATTCGAGGAGTAAATGTATTCCCGAGCCAGATAGAAAGCGTAATACTAGAAATGGATGAATTTGAACCTCATTACCTACTAGTTATAGACCGTGTAAACAATCTTGATATACTGGAAGTTCAGGTAGAAGTACGAGATGGATTCTATTCTGACGAAATCATGAAAATGGTAGAATTAAAAAAGAAAATAGCACACCGTCTTCAAAGCGTACTAGGAATTAGTGCAGATATAAAACTCGTAGAGCCTTATAGTATCAAACGTAGCGAGGGAAAAGCCCAACGAGTTATCGACAAACGAATATTTAATTAAAAGCGAAGAAAACTATGAAAATAAAACAACTTTCAGTTTTTATCGAAAATAAAACAGGACGAATCAATGAAGTCGCGCAGATATTAGGTACAAATGGGATAAATATGACGGCTTTCAGCCTGGCTGAAAATGCAGAATTCGGAATACTCCGTTTAATAGTTTCGGATGTAAACTTAGCTGTGAAAGTGCTGAAAGAGGCTCACTTTGGAATAAGCCTGACAGATGTTATTTGTTTATCTTGTCCTAATGAACCTGGATCACTCTCTATTGTATTAGGATGCCTCGCAAAAGAAAATGTATTTATCGAATATATGTATGCTTTCTCACAAGGAGACACTGCTAATATCGTAATCCGACCTACAGATCTCGATAAATGTATAGAAATATTAAACAAATGTAACTGTAATATACTAAAACTATAAAGAATAAGGAATTATATTCCTTTTACTAATAAAATAAAAAGAGTTACAATTACTTGTAACTCTTTTCTATATATTTCCTGTTTAATTAAACAGTTGTTTTACGTCTTCTGTAAAGAAGGAATGAACCGTATGCTAAGCCTGCCATTAATAAAGGAGCAATCGCATCACCTATTGGACCATTCACTTGGTCTCCATTTCCTTCATGATCTCCACCAGGATTAATATCATCATCACCTTCTTTAGAACCATCACCTCTCAAGCCTGGAGAAGATGCTGCAATCTCATTAACTGCAATGTTCTCTTTATAGTAAACATCAGATGGCAATAAATCACCTGCGCTGATAGTAAAACTACCAATAAATAGAATTAATAAAATTATTATAGAGCTTATACCTTTTTTCATTTTACTAAGAATTTTGAAACATACGATTTATTACCAACTACTTTCACTATATATGCTCCTGGCATAAAGTCTTGCTCAATTGTCTCTCTCAATTCATTTACTTTTTCTTGAGCGATCAATTTACCTTGAATATCATATACAAAAATTGTACTACCAAAGTCTGACTCATCAAAACCTGTAACAGTTAATACGCCATTTGCATAATAAGATGAGATAGATTTATCTACACCTGTATCACCAGTTTCATCACCTATACCAGAAGAAGCTAGTACGAATCTCAGTGTAAATCGGTCAGTAACATCAGTTGGTCTTATTGTTGTTTCATAAGTATTTCCATTTGACAACAATACTTTCTTATTGTTCAATTTATCAGTAAGCCATATCTCAGTAGCTCTATCCATAGTTTCCAAACGTTTTGCTGTAACTCCGATTTTCTGAGCCGTCAAACTTGGAGAAAGATATAAAATTGTAGAAACTTCTGTAGCACCATCTGCTGTAGGCAAGAAAAGAGATTCTATAGCATTACCTTCTGCATCTTTAGTATAAATCATACTTGCAGCAGTTTGAGAGACAACACCTTCTTCTGAAACAACCGCCAATGCAGATTTAGTATTACTATCTGAAACCACATTAGAAACAAGTTTTTTCGAATCTTTGTACTCCGAACTTGTTAATATCTGCTGAGGCGTTCTTAATACGATTGCAGCTCTATCATAAGTTTTAGTTGTAAGGTCTGTCACTTCAAACAAGTAATCATCACCTTCAGTAATATTAGAATCTGTAGATCTTAAGAAATGAGTATTGGTTCCTAGAATTCTTTCACTTTGAGGAATTGTTATCTGAGTAGCCGTACCACTGTTTACAGCATATATTACAAACATCTGTAATGGAGCAACGACAAATTTATTTACATCATTTCCAGATAAATCTGAAGAGAAAGTACCTCCGACATTCTTCATCAATAGATAAGAATAAGTCGCATGCAATCTATTTTTACCTAAGATAGTTGTTGGAGTGTTAACATTATGTAGACCTGATGCTTTAGATGTTGGATTTAACACCCATGCACGGCTAATAATATCTCTGGTTTCACCAGTTTCACCAGCTTGAACTCCCCATTTTGCGACAGATTGAGTTTTGTCAATAAGATTCTTTAAACTTAATGGATAAGTGTATGGATTCGCCAAATAATTATAACCTTTTTCCAAAGCTACAGTAACATCATTGTAAACAATTTGCTCATTATTATAAACAGCTCCACTTATAGTTTGAGCATTCTCTGCAAAATTAACATTACCAAGAGTAAAACCTGTTAATGGAAAAATATTATTCTCATTATTAAAAGCTAAACGGTCAAAAGTAATCATTTCTACATTTCTGTTAGCAAAAGAAGAAGCTAACGAGGTTGAAGCACCTAGCTTATTTTTATAGGTATCAGACATACTACCATTATTAGTACCATCATAATTGCTTATATCAGTACCTCTAAGATCAACTCCTACAACGAATCCCTTACCAGCTTTAATCGGCACCAAAGGATTAGTTTCCGCAAAATTCAAAGAACCGATAATATTATTATCATAAGGGAACATCAAGAAATTCCACATAAAATAGTCAGCACGAATTTCACTATAAGGGCTACCCATACCTACTAGGCTACGAGCATTAGTAGTATTATCCAATTGATCCAAAGCCAACTTCACCTGAACAGCACCAAATTCATTAACATCAGTAACACCAGACGCAGGTCTAGAATAAGTAATCTTATTTGTTCCTGAAGCAACATACATATGAGCTGACACTGTTGAATTTGCATCAGTATTTGTCAAACGTCTTGAATCAAGAATTAATTTACCTTTAGTTAGAGCCAATCCTTGTACAGACATCGCAATTTCAGGAGCAACAGTCAAGTGCGCCTTATTTTCAACTTCAACATCAGGAAAATTTATATAATTAACCCCTTTTCCTACTAAATCATAAGCTAATGTTGTTGTTATAGTTTGAGCAGTCGGGTTCGCCTGATCTGCAGCTCTAAAAACAAATTTCGACTTATTGGAGTCATAGTTAGACGGAAGTACAAATAAATTTCGTCCTTGACTTTGAGCCACATCATAAGGCACATTATGAACAAAATTTCCTGTAATAACCGTTTGAGATTTATCCAGATGAATTTCACTTTGAGTAGTTGCATCTCCTCCTGCTATAAAATCACCATTCACATACAATGTGGTAGAATTTGCATTCGTAGAAACAATACTCATTACACCCTTATTATAAAAGACCGGATTAGTCTGCCCGACAGACAGCAATGGCACTGCTGTCATCCCCAAAAGCGCAAGTAGTTTTACTTTCATATTATTTTTTCTATTTTTTAACACTCTCTAATTCAAGTTCTTACTCTAATTCAAATCTTTCGAAACATAAAACATCTTTAATGCATAAAATGTTCTCAACCACAAAGGTAGGAAAATTACATTTAAATCTTATTAGGTAACAAACACGATATTCAGCCAATTAACATAATTTAACCAAACAAGGTGAAATAATTTTATTACATATTAATATTCTGAACCTCCTTAAATCGACTGCAAACTCAATTTTTGGATAGTGATGCATAAAGAGTTTTCCCAAAATCAATGCAAAAATAGTAAAAAAATAAACAAAACCCTAAAAAAACACAATTTTAATCTTTCATCAGAGATTCTTTTTTGTTTATATTGAGAGTTAGTATTAATTTATATTTTTTCAACTATAAATCACATATAAATAAAAAATTCTTTAAATATTACAACACAAAATCACTATAAACATTAATATGAACTCGTCAAACAATCTATATAAAAAATTATATTGTAAGAATAAATTATGTAATTTTGAAAACCATTCTATAAATAGATAAATTCATTGCATTAAATAAATAAGACTCCACTATGATTCATTCTTTTTCGCAAATTTTAGATATAATAAACTCGAATGTTCATTCTTTAAAATTCGAATATAATCCCCAATCATTATTCAATCCGATATACTATATATTGGATATAGGAGGTAAAAGAGTAAGACCTGTACTTGCAGCGATGAGTTATAATCTCTACAAAAATGATATAGAAAAATCTATGCCAATCGCGCTTGGGATAGAAATATTTCACAATTTCACCTTACTCCATGATGATCTAATGGATAGAGCGGACACTAGAAGAGGTAAACCTACTGTGCATATCAAATGGAACGATAATACGGCGGTACTTTCGGGTGATGCAATGCTTATAGAGGCTTATAAAGAAATAGGAAAAACCGACACAGAATATCTTCCGACAGTATTATCTCTATTCTCTGAAACTGCCACAGAGATTTGCTGCGGACAGCAACTGGATATGGAATTTGAAAAAAGAATTGATGTTTCTATATCCGAATATTTAGAGATGATCCGATACAAAACAGCAGTCCTACTTGGATGTGCCCTCAAGTGTGGTGCCATTATTGCCGGAGCAAATGATGATGATTCACAGGCATTATATGATTTCGGAATTAATATAGGTTTGGCATTCCAATTAATGGACGATTTACTTGATGTATATGGAAATCCTGAAACTTTTGGAAAAAGAATCGGTGGAGATATTTTATGTAACAAAAAAACATTTTTGTTAATAACAGCTCTTCAACATGAGGATACTAAAAAAGAGCTTCTAGACTGGATAAATAAAACACAATTTGATGAACAAGAAAAAATAGAAGCTGTCACTTCCATTTATGATAAATTAGATCTAAAAAAGAGTTCGATGGAACTCATTCATGCTTATTACGAAAAAGCTCTCTCTCAACTTGATCTAGTAAATGTCGAGCATGACAGAAAAAAGGAATTGAAAAAACTTGCTGAAAGCCTTTTATATCGTAACTCATAATAAATAGACAATTAATAGGCATGATTATAGATACTCATTCTCATATATATGATGAAAAGTTTGATAATGATATAAATGAGGTTATAGAAAGAGCACTTCAAGCCGGGATTTCTCATATATTAATCCCCAACATTGACAGAAGCACAATAGAATCCGTCAATCAGCTAGCAGACAAATATCCAAATTACTGCATTCCAATGATGGGACTACATCCTACAAGTGTGACAACAAACTGGAGAGAAGATCTCTCAATTATAAAAAATCAGTTTTCGAAAAAAAACTACATCGGAATAGGAGAAATCGGGATCGATTTATATTGGGATAAAACATTCGAATATGAACAAAAAGCCGCATTTGAAGAACAGCTAAGGTGGAGTATAGAACTAAATCTACCCGTATCAATACATTCACGAGAAGCAATAAAAGAATGTATTGAATGTATAAACAACGTTGGAGCTTCTCGTCTAAAAGGAGTATTTCATAGTTTTGGAGGAAATGAAGAACAATTACAAGAAATACTTAAGCTAAAAAATTTTCTTATTGGCATAAACGGAACTATCACATATAAGAACTCAAGTTTACCCTCAGTTCTTAAAAATACAAATCTTAAGCATCTCATAGTTGAGACAGATGCACCCTATCTTCCCCCTGTACCTCACAGAGGTAAAAGAAATGAACCCTCTTACACTTCATATATCATCCAAAAATTAGCGGAGATATACAACACATCTATTGAATATGTAGAAGATATTACAACTCAGAATGCAAAAGAACTGTATTTTTAATCTTCAATAAAAATCAGAGATTATTTCTAAAAACCTATTCTCTCCTATTTATTGTCAATCCCAAAATAACTGTTATCTTTGCATCCACAAAGCTTTGGAGAGGTGCTCGAGTGGTTGAAGAGGCACGCCTGGAAAGAATACAATAGATAAACACTACTTAGAATTAAGCACTGATAATAAATCAGTTATCTCCCTTAAGAATTTGATTTTAGCTGTTTCAGAAACAAATGTAGCACATTTGTAGCACGGTGTATACTTGTTAATAAATCTTTATTTAATTCTCATTATAAAAATATACTCATAAACCCTCATTAATACAAGGATTTATGAATATATCTATTCTGCAATTTCACTTTTAAATAAGCATTATGAGCTATTTATAGTTGATTTTGTTTATAAGGCTTATTCTTCTTTAATATTTTTAAAATCTCTCCATATAGGAGCAATCCAATAATCATTATATTTTCCTTTAGGCACATAAAGTGTTGCTGATAAATTTATTTCCTTATCAAATACTGCATGCCATAATTCATTGTAATATTCTTCTATAACTTTAGGAGGAATTTTAGACTTGACATGTATATCTTTCAAATTAGGACAATCAAGAAATGAGTTTAAGCCAATACTTCTTATATTTTCTGTAATTGTTATTGATTTTAAATTGTGACAATTGAAAAAAGCTGAATCTTCTATTCTTAATATAGAGTTGGGAATAATGTAAGTAGTCCCTTTGGCATTTGGGTATGCGATTAAAATAGTTTTGTCTTTATTGCACAGGACACCATTTGTACTTGAGAAGTTGGGATTATCTTTTTCTACGATAAATTCTTTTAATTGGGTACAGTTTCTAAATGCTCCCGATAAAATTTCTATTAAGCTTGAAGGAATAGTTATACTCGACAAGCTAGTGCACTCAAGAAAGGGACGTTCTATTTTAATTAAACTATTGGGTAAAGAAATAGATTTTAAGCCATAACAACGAGCAAAAGCCCAATCCTTAATTTCTTTCAAGCTATTAGATAACACTATTGAATTCAGGCTTGAACACTCTCCAAATGCTCCATATTCGATTATTTCTACTTTATTGGGTATAATAATTGAAGTTAATTTAGAGCACCCCCAAAACGCACCGTGTCCTATCCTCGTTATATTATTAGGTAAAGTTATTGATATGAGGTTCATTTTATCAGAAAACATCGAAGACGATATTATATTATTGGATGTATAACAATAATTTCCATTTCCGTCTATATTATAAGAATCTCCTCCTGATACAATATTTGCATTAGATAAATCTATTACTGAAAGTTTTTCCATACTACGAATTGTCTTAATATCTGTTCCATTTAGTGAACCTGTTAATAATAGATTTTCAATTTGATTTAGTCTACTACCAATCAATTCTTTTAATGTCCCTGCTTTTTCAACATGAATTTTTATTGGAACTTCGGGTTTAGATGTAGAAGTAGATGGGTCTTGACTAACTGTTATTTTCTGTGATAGATTTCCTCCTTTCAGAATAATTTCTGTTAATCGTTCCTTATCTGATGTATTAGTTTTTAATGTAATTTTAATTTGAGCATTTCCATTTCCCGTTTTAGGGCTAATCAAACACCAATCATCATTATTAGTTAAAATCCATTTGCCATCGGAAGTTATATTTATAATATTCTCCCCTCCATCCTTAGAAAAGGATAATTGGTTTTGAGAAATATCTAATTTCGTTGGTATGCCTGAATTAATATCATCATCAATAAATGGTTCTTCACTACTGCAAGAAATAAAGCCTATTATTAAGGCTGAACATAAGAATAATAAAAGTTTTTTCATAAATAAATTATTTGTGCTGTCCTATTCCCTGTCAGATAGCAGTTATTATAAATAAAAAAGCGTGGGAACACTTATGCTACTATCTGATTTGAAGGCTCTCGACTGCCCCACACCCAAACAATAGACAAATGCCCCACGCCAATTTATTATATAATACTATCACTAGTATATATGCAAAATGACGTGGAAAGCAATTGCTATCATTCTTGGGTGTTTAAAAATTGTCGAGATTTTCAAATCAAGAATAATGCTTTAACGCTTTCCGTAAAATGGTCTTCCAAATACTAACTCTTTAGCATATCAGAATTACTACAAAATTATACGAAAAACGTATCTAATCAAAATAATAATTTAATGAAAAAAGAACCACAAACTAATTAAAGTCGTGGCTCTTTCTATTTTGGGGTTTTGGATAGCAATTGTTTAAGGACAGGTTAAACATCTTTCTGATTTTCGGATTTATCACAGTTTTTGATACGACTTATAAATATAATTAGTTTAGTCGTTTATACTGCCCTTTAATTTCCTGAAAAATCGGTTTTGTGTTTCTGAACCGTTTCGCCTAAAATAAATCACTTCCTAAATAATTGGAAGGAGGCGTGTTTAGTGTTACAGTAGTATAGCGTGCATAATTTCTATATTTAAAATGCAGATAGCATATCTAAATGAGAAATATGTAGAATATCTAATAAAATGCGTTTTTTAGATTATTATAATAGGTTCTCTCATTTTGATAATACATCGTGATACTATTAGTAAATTTATAAAAGTCAGGTTTAATTATCTCCTTGTCATCGTATTGTGGCATTCTATCCGTATTCTCAAAATCAATTATGAGAGACCTAAACCTTTTATCTTCATTCATAATACGGTCTATATTTACTAAAATATCTCTATATTTCTCATATTCATTATAATAAAATACTCTAATAGACCTTTCTCGACATTCAATATTATCATGGTTTAATATTTGGTTTAAAATTAAATTATCTGAAAGACCGCAAGAATGCCCTAATATAGAAATATAAATTGACTTATTTCCGTTTAAAAATTCCGATAATTTATATTCATTATCAGTTCTTTTATATAAATGCTTTTTAATATATCTCAAATATTCATTATTATTTCTTGCTAATAAGTCTCTTGATTCATTATCTAAGGCTGCATAGCCAAATATAATAGGGTTATTTAAATTATTTGTTTCTCCATGTATATGTATAATCTTTGTATTTGAGGTTTCATCATTATACAAATTTTCAAGAGTATGGGTATAATTAAAATTTAGAATTAGAGTACCATTTTTATTTATCTGATTAAAAAAGTTTTTATATCCATCCAATGGTTTTGCTATATTCTCCTGTGAAATAAGATATTCTTCCAAACACTCTTTTAATTGTTTAAAGTGTTTGTTTAGAAATTCAGGTCTATTTGAAAAGGGAGAATTAATCTTTGTTGATATAAGTAATTCAAAATATTTTTCTTCAATATCACACCAATTTTGTAAAGATAAATCTTCAAGTAATTCTGAAACTAAAGGATTTTTAAAGGTCAAAGTATCTATTTCTGTTAGATAAGCTTTAAAACGAGGGTCGTAAGAATTCCAATACTCATAATCGTTTACTAGTAGCCCCTCAAATTTTCCAATAGAGATTTTATTAATTAAATCATTATAATCTTTTATTTCTTTATCGAAATTAAACAAATCAGAATAATGACCTTTTTCACAATAACAATCTACTAAATGCTTAATGAAATCTTTATATCCTGTCCTCATTCCGTGAGCTAGGTCGAACCCATTCCCGACTATTACCAAATTATACCGCATATCTGATGTTAAGATTCATTTATTAGAAACTTGAAATCTATAAAGTTAAAAATTTGTATTTGATTATAAAAAAAAGAGCATCCGATTATTCGGACACTCTATTTCCACTAGTTATTTATATATTAATTTATCTCTGATAATAGTATAGCAATCTGTTGTTTTTTTATTAATCTTTGGAGTAGTCTTTTTTATCTCAAACCAATTATCTAAATCGGTTGCTTTGGCTTTTTTAATATGACCTCTCGAATCTTTATATTCTAATGATTCGTATATTTCCTGCAAATGCTCTTTTAATTTATTCGATGTTTCTGTAAGTCTCGAAGTAATTCCGATATCTTTCAGGCATTTCACAATCTTAGCATCCATAGAAATGTCAGATTGATTTTTGAAAATCTCCCTTTTAATATTGGTAACATTATATTTTAGTTCTCGGACTTTATTAACTCCCAATTTTTCAAATGATTCTTTTATCAATGGCTTTTCCTGTTCGATTAAAGTTCTCCTATCCTCGGGATTACCGAAATGAAAATGAATAGGCTGTTCTTCCAATATCTGTGCATATTCCTCAAATAAATCTTTGAATGATATTTTAGCTTTTGGATTTGCTACTAATTTATCTGTGGCTAATTCTTCTTTTGAATATATCTTTGGCTTCTCTGCAAGCATATTAAATCCATATCGTTTGTATTCATCAAACAAAGTAACTCTTGCTTGGTATAAATGATGTGTTATTTTAAAATTGATTATATCCCTGTTTATCAGGTTTTCATCTAACTCTAAAATATCTTCAATATCTGTAATATACTGTTCGTTAAGTCCTGCCTTATTTCCTTTGATAAACATTCGGATAGTTTTCTTTCTGTTTATGTCACTCATTTTATTGATTTCTTCAATAAAACTTTTCGATTCGTCCCTAACTTTATATGCAGATTCTTTGAATTCCTCTAAAGTCACAATTTTGCTGTATCGTGTTTCAGAAAATATATGAGCAACTTTATTATTGTATTTGGAATTTCGGATGCGTCCGCATATTTGAATAATCAAAGTGGATATATCCAATAATGTATGCGACATTCGAGTATCACTAACAATATAAGTTCTTCCGTTTTCATCATATATATCACATCCCTCGAATGCTGTCGATGTATAGAAATTTACCTTTTTAACTGGGTCTGTCGTTTCCTCTATTAAGTAGTCTTTTCCTAGTTTCGCTTGATTGGATTTCTTTCCCTTTCCTTGTTTTTCATTTTTGGAACAAACTATTCTCACATCTTTCGGTTCTAATCCTGATATTTTAATTGCTTCTGCAATAAACTCGACACTATTCACAAAAAAGTGAAGATTACCAAACATTTTTCCGTTTAAGGAAGTTTTTATTCTTCTGCAAACTTCTTTAACAGGACTATTAGTGGGTATTGGCAATATATCAACTGTTGCAACATTTTTCCATTTAACTTCAACTATTGGTAAGTCCTTTAGTTCTTTAAGAACAAACTCCTCTTCTATGGGTGTTGCGGTCATATAGGTAACTTCCGAAAACTGTCGGCTAATTTTTAATACTTCTTTGATTCCCTCATTGCGGAATGTGTAACTATTGAATAATATATGCCATTCATCTACGAGAAAGAAGAACTTATTATAAACATCTATATTCAGTATCTCAAGTAGTTGGATTAATCGCCTTGTACTTTCGTAAGTAACGGCTATCTTCTTTATCTCATGTGTATTAATGTAATCTATAATTGCTTTTTCATTAAAATCTCCGTGAACACCTAATAACTCATGTCTATTCTTTTCGGGTTGATTAATCTTATTTTTAATTAGATTGATGTAAGGCATTGAAATAATTGTATCTCTGTCATTGTTTATAGCGATTGTAGTACCACCACAGCCTGTTTTTCCTTTATCGAATAAGCAGTTTACAGGTAATCCGTTTTTGAAATCATTTAAATCGCTTAAATATGCGTCTGTGTCTTTTGCATGGATGATTATTCTTTCCATGTTGTTAAAATTTAAAGTAAAAAGAATGATTTATCTTGAATTTATAAGTACGGAAAAATTGTAGTTTTTTCTTTATAGAGGGTTTTCCACTTTCAGAATTAAAAAATCCGTACTGATTATCTATTCGTAATAATATATCTCGGACGGTTTTTATAACTTATTTTCTTTTTAGAGGGATTAAGGGTTTTGGAATTAAATAATCCGTCACTAAAAACAAAAAAATAGAGCTTGGTAAAGCTCCGCACAGTTATTTCTATCTTAAAATATTAGGGTAATCTTTGTTTCTGCTATGGATATTATATATGAAGTATAATTTAGAATGAAATTTGAAGCAGAAATGATGTTTTATTTATAATCTTGAAGTTTGTATATCTCTGATTTTTATAATATAAAGGTACAAATTTTTCGGGTAATATCCAATATCGGGCTATGCTTATTTTTAGGGATTTAAGACTGTTTAACAGCGCATTGTAAAGCACTATATATTCCTTGTCACATATCTGTTATGACATTATTGCAGTAAACTTTTTGTCGATTAATCAATCATTCCTGTCACTTTTTATAGATTTTACAGTAAAATGTTGTGTTCACTACATAAAAACGAGGTAAAAGTAGCTTTTTTATAATAAATGCAAAATTTGGCACAGTAATTGAATTGTTAATTTCGTATATATAAGAGTATATATACATATTTTAAAAATATGAGTAATTTAACTCAACAAGACCCTATACGGGAGGAAGATAGCAAAAAAGGCCTGACAGATAATCATGTGGCCAATACCAATAAGAGATTAGTTAGGGTGGAAAACCTAACAAAGAAAGACCAACGAGTATATACATTTAGAGATTTAGTAACTCTTTCTCGAAATCTTTCACAAAAGCAATTTGAACCTAGCGAGGAAACTCATAAAGAAGCAATTGAGAGGATACTCCCTAGATATGGTTATCCAAAAACACGTTTTTTATATGAATTTATAAAGGAAACAGAACGAGTTCTTGATAGCAAACGTTTTGAAGCAGATTGCAGAAATAAAAATTTAGACCCTAAAAATGTCGCTCAACATATTGTTTTTGCAGGCGACAAATTTGTAAATGCAGTGATTGCTAAAGGTCTTGAGAATGCAATTGGAAGCGACATTGTTAACATGACAAAACCAATTTTTAATGATTCTGAAATTAAGCTCCATGTACTACAAGAAAATATGGAATTAGTGGAAGAAGAAAGTGTCAACACAACTAATTAATAAATAAAATGAACCTCCATTCCTCTTAGTTTGGGGGTTCATTCTTTAATAATTAAGCATGGACAATTCTTTCTGCTTTTTCATATTTCACTTATTTTTAATATTATATAATAATTAAGTTAAATGAAAATCAATATTTATTTAAAAGTCTTTTGATTGTTTTTAGTATTTGATATTATTTTTATTAATTTAGTCTTTGTTAATGAGAAGTATAAGGTAAATCAAACACAAAATTTTCAGACATGAACGCACTAGAGAAAGAAAAAAGAGCATATTATTTATTTTCCAAAATAAATGATCTCAACTCTGATAAAATTATCTATAATATGGTAATTGATCATTTCATACACAAACAAAATGCTTTCTCTACACTCATGGAAATTTCAGAAAATATATCAGCTACAAAAAGAATAAAGTTTAGTCCTGAGACTATTCAAGAAAAAATGCTTAGATTAAATTTCTCAGAAGTCTTTGAAAATTTTGATAATGCAAAAGAAGTTAATCATCCTTTTAGACTAAAAAAAAGCGTTTTTGAGACTCTTAGTTCATATTCAAATTATGTTGATAAATTATATAACTATACGTTAGTATTTTTAGAATCAAAAAGTTATAATAAACAACATTTGGATAATATTATTGATATTCTCTTAGAAATGGTGTTTAATCGTAATATACAGTTTTTAAAAAAAATAATTACTGCAAAACAAGAGAATATAATAAAAGAAGAATTACAGTTAACAAATAATAAAAATAATAAGTACTCAAAAAAGGACTATCAATATTACAATGAAATGATAGAATCCTCCAATTCAGAATTTGATGAAATTTTGAAAATGTTAATCTTAAAAATGTTTGATTTTCTATCTCTAAATTATAATCCTCAATATAAGCAAACAATTAATCAAAAATTTGGAGGAAAAACATTTTATCTGGATAGTTCATTTATACTTAGATTATTAGGTTTTGATAATAAAATTAGAGAAGAACGTTCAATTGAATTAATAGCATTGTTAAAAGAGATTCCCAATGTAGAGTTTATTGTTCATAGAGAAACTATAAAAGAAGCTCAATATAGAATAAAAGAGCTGATAAATTTTTATACACCTATCATAAAACATTCAGACAAGATAATTAATAAAGTTTTGGAGTATATTCCTGAAAGGAAATCTGGAGTTGTAGATTTATTTTTCCGCTTAAAAACAGAAGGAAAAGTCAGTTCTACATCTGATTTTCTATTATATTTTGCCGACATAAAAAAGATGCTTCAAAAAGTTCTTGGGATAGATTCATTTAAAATAGATAATGATTTTATACAAACTGATAAAACGAAACAACAACAACGTACCATGCAATTAAGGCATACTGACAAAACGGCTTTAAGAATAAAACATATTGTTCGCATTCTAAATCATTTGGATAATCTGAGAGGTCCTAATAATTATAATCCTTTTGATATTCAATATTGGTTGATTACAACTGATAGTAAAACGTTACAAATAGATAATGAACTATGTGAAGAGTCAGATATATCTGTAAAAAGTGCATGTATACTTCCAACTGAACTTATTAGAATGATGGATGGATTAGGTGAAATTGTAGGCGACCATGTTGCTGTTTTTAAAAAATTCATATTATCCTCTCACATTTTTTCAACTGATTATACTCAAGACGATATTAAAACTATTGATAAAATATCCGCTCAAATTGAAAGTATTGATTTGGATAAATATGATAGTGATATATTAATAGATAACTTATTTCAAAAAAACTCTTTTGATGATATTCAAAATAGGTTAAACGCTATTACGGAGGAGAATAAAAGGAATGAAGCCCTCATAGAATTATTCAATGAAGCAAATGAACATTATATTGATAATAAATATACATTACTTATACAGCGTCTTAAAAGTAAATATGATAAACAAGCTCAAATATTATTTTGGATTCTTTCATTTACAATTCCAATTTTAATTATAGTATATTTATTTATTAAACTAATTAACTCCGATATTGTATGGAATGAACCAAAAACTTATTTTCTAAAAGAAGAATGGGATGATTTAAGTGTCGTAATTACAATATTTGAAGTGTTTATAATGGGAGGAACGATTTATTTATATAAAAATTATAAGAAAAAATTTAAAAATTGGTATACTTTTAAAAGATTAGAAGAATATCGAACTAACAAATAATTAAGTGTGATAATTAAGATTTAACCTGACAACCAGATATAGTTCACAACTGCCAGATTAAACCTTCATTTCCAAAATAATTTTTTACTAAAGTAAATTCTTCATCGCTTCGTCTATTTGGCTGTTATCAAAGGAATCTAAGTAGATTTGAGTAGTCTTCAAATCAGAGTGTCCTAATGCTTCACTAATTATTGCAATATTCACTCCCGAACGCTTTAAAATCGTAGCAAATGAGTGTCTTGAAACATATGTAGTTAACGGGATTTGCAAACCTATTGCTTCACCTATCTTTTTCAAATTCTTGTTAGCTACATAAGTAACTTTTTTAATTCGCCTAATTTGCTGTTCTACTGTATTATGTGCTAAATCATCAAGAATTGGAAACAAATAATCATTATCTGAATCTTTGTATCTATCAATAATTTCTTTCGCATAAGGCTGTAACATAAAACTAATCCGTTTTCCTGTTTTGTGTCGCTTATAAACTATCCTATCATCCAACACATTCTTTTTTTTCAAATAAGAAATATCAATCATATTAATACCACATCCAAAGTAACTGAACAAAAATAAGTCCTTGCTAAACTGCATCAATGATTGAGGACGTTTAGATAAGGTCGAAACATCAAAGTTTATAATCTTCAACTGTATAATATAATTGAAAAGTAGTCCACTAAAATAATTGAAAAGTATACCACCAGTTCAGTAAAATGTGAGAGAGCATCTAATAAAGCTCTGTATTT
>JAWDXP010000006.1:0-279758 GCA_032477055.1 Dysgonomonas sp.
CAGGACATGCAGGAGATCGTGTGATCCCTGTACCGGCAGACTATGACGGAGATGGCAAAGCTGATATATCTGTAAAGACACCAGATGGTGGTTGGTATATAGATTATGCCAGCAACGGCTTTGGTAGATGGGATTGGTCAAATTCAGGGTATGCAATCAGCAATGAAATACCTGTGGGAGACTATGATGGAGATGGTAAAGCCGATTTGGTTATAAAAACGTCAGATGGTCGTTGGCACATAGATTATGCTCATAACGGTTTTGGCAGATGGGATGCTTCTTATCTGTTCTAAAGAAAATAATGACTCGCCTAAATAAGTGTTATTGTTTTACTAAACAAAAATAATTTATTTACCAGATGAGCCTAAATACTAAGTTTTGAAAACTTAGTATTTAGGCTCATTTTAGTCTTTTAATATATTATTAAATTAATATCTATAATGATCAGGTTTGTAAGGGCCTTCAACCGGTACTCCCAGATAATCAGCCTGTTCTTGGCTAAGCTTAGTTAGTTTAACGCCGATTTGCTCAAGATGTAAACGGGCTACTTCTTCATCCAAATGTTTAGGCAAACGATATACCTGAACCGGATAATCCTTCTGCCACAATTCGATTTGAGCCAATGTCTGATTAGTGAAAGAGTTACTCATCACAAAAGATGGGTGACCTGTTGCACAACCAAGGTTCACCAAACGTCCCTCTGCCAACAAGAAAATAGAATTTCCTGTAGGGAAAGTATACATATCAACCTGAGGTTTGATATTTGTGTGCTTAACTCCAGAGAAATTAACCAGTTTTTCTACTTGTATCTCATTATCAAAGTGACCGATATTACATACAATAGCTTGATCTTTCATATTCTTCATATGTTCGATCGTAATAATATCTTTATTTCCGGTTGTAGTTACGAAGATATTACCCTCTTTTACGGCTTCTTCCATTGTAGTAACTTCAAAGCCTTCCATTGCTGCCTGTAATGCACAAATCGGGTCTATTTCTGTCACCAATACACGAGCTCCGTAAGAGCGCATAGAATGAGCACAACCCTTACCAACATCACCATATCCTGCGATAACAGCTACTTTACCAGCTATCATCACATCTGTAGCACGCTTGATACCATCAGCCAATGATTCACGACAACCGTATAGGTTATCAAACTTTGATTTAGTAACCGAGTCATTAACATTGATAGCAGGAATAAGAAGTTCTCCTCTTTCCATCATCTGATACAAACGGTGAACACCTGTTGTAGTCTCTTCCGATACTCCTTTCCATTCTTTCACCATACGATGCCAACGCTGATTATCTTCTTTTAAGATACTATTCAGTGTATCTAAGATAACCTGCTCCTCATGATTAGCTCCTTTACGGTTGATAGTAGAAGCATCTTCTTCTGCTTTATATCCCCAGTGAATAAGAAGAGTAGCATCACCTCCATCATCTACAATAAGATTAGGACCTTTGCCTTCGGGGAAACGAAGTGCTTGCTCTGTACACCACCAATATTCTTCCAGAGTTTCTCCTTTCCATGCAAAAACAGGTATTCCTGCAGCCGCAATAGCAGCCGCTGCATGGTCTTGAGTAGAAAATATATTACAACTTGCCCAGCGTACATCTGCACCTAGCTCTTTTAGAGTTTCAATAAGAACAGCAGTCTGGATTGTCATATGTAATGACCCCATGATACGTGCTCCTTTTAGAGGCTTAGATGCTCCATATTTTTTACGAAGTGCCATTAATCCAGGCATTTCATGTTCTGCGATTTCAATCTCTTTTCTTCCGAAATTAGCCAAACTAATATCGGCTACCAAATAAGGTAGATTAGGAAGTAATTCTTTTGACATTATGTTACTTAAATAATTATTATTATTTTCTTGGATTTAACGGTTACAAAGTTACAAAACTATTTATTTAATCCAGGCATTTTACATTTAAATTGTTCTAAAATAGATGATAACAAAGAACCAATAGATATATATATCCATTGGTTCTTATTATATATCAATATAAATGCTTACAACTTGTTTAGGATAAAATAATCCTTATTTTCGATTATAAATCCTTAATTGATTTTTATGGGCATAATACACATTGTCATTGTAACTATCAACTTCGTAAATGGGCTTAGTCCCATCAATGGCTATTTTATCAATTTCCTCACCATCCGTTTTTCTTACTTTAACTAGTTGAGGACCATCAGTATCTTCATTCTTCGCAAAAATATATGCATATTCATCATTATGCTTAAGAGCATTAAAACGTTCTGTAAACTTAGCCATATTTTTATTGATAAGAGCTGCTCTTTTCTCATCTCTTGCGGCACTTGCCTGTAGTCTTGCTTTAGACTCTTCGGTTAGCAAATCCTGACGCTCTTCTCCTACAATATTTCCCTTACTGTCATACAATGGTGTAACAGTCTGAGCATTCGAAATACTCTTTTTAGCCCCGGAAAGGAATCTATAAGCACCTGCGCCAGCTCCGGCTGCACCTTTCAAGAATTTACGCTTACCACCACCCGGCTCTTTATAAGTGTTATGATATTTTGTCTCCCCATCAAAAGTTACGCCGACCGCATCATTTTGTCCTACCAGAGATACTCCCCAATCAAACAGCTCGATGTCTGCCATCGACTTATCATCATTTATCTTTTTAAGTTTAGCAAATGGTTCCGGCTTATTTCTGCCGTCTATAGCAGGATCAAGTTTGTACAATTTTTTATCATTATATACTAGATATACGTTTTTGACATCATCATAACTATATAATAAAGGGCGGTTTTTATCAAAGTCAATATTCTTTTTCCAGACTTTCTTTCCAGTAGCATAATCTACCATATTAGCATAAGAGTCTGTAAGATAAAGTACTTTTTCATCATCTATTTTTCCCAGATAATATACCTCATCATCATCGTTATCACATATCTCTATAAATTTTTTCCACTTATTCTGCCCATCCCTATCTATCAGATTCATTTCCTTATCGGCAACATACAAATAATCATCCCCAATACGTATCACTTGCTTGATCTTTTTGCCTTTAGCATCTTTTTTCCAGACTTTTTTCCCATCCGAATAATTATAGAAATTAAAACCACTAGTATGTGCTATCAGTATCTTATCTCCAGCATCCTCAAGATATGTAATATACTTTGTGGAGATATCATCTTTCCACAACTTTGCACCACTCTTCGCATCCAAAAGATTAAGAGCCATTTTCGAAGAGAAAATATTTCCTGCCACGCGCATTGTTATCACACTTTGCTGATTAACAGATAGGTGAAAGTTGGTGATTTTGAAATCAGATTTCCATAAAATTTTACCATCCGATTTTTGCATTTTGTACAATTCACTGTTGATAGATGCATATATAAAATCAGATGTTGTAATTACTTTATCTTCACTTACTATATCCCCATTCTTGAACGATGTGAATAATGATCCTAATGACTTGAAGAATGAATCTATAGGTGACAATTCTGCAATCCATTTCTGAGATCCACTAGCCAAATCATGAAATACACAACTATAAGTATTGTTATTAATAACCATAAGCAGGAAAGCTTCTTCCTTTGGCATATATTGCGAATTCATAATCCTATACCCTGTTGTAGCAGAATTGAAAAGAACCGAACCATCTGCAGAATTAAGGATTACATCTACATCTTCCATTGTAAGCTGAATAAAAGGAGAATTAGAGATAAAATTCACCTCGTCTTTTTTTGCCTCCATAAGTTGAGAAAAATCTCCTCCCCCTACAGTACTAACCATATCTACAGTCTTCATAATTTTTTTGGTTGTACTAGCACTTATCAGGTCTTTTTCAAGAACTTGCCATTCTACTGAATTCGATTCTGGATCGTAACTGGAAATTCGATTTTTCTCCTTTACAATAACACTTCCCGTAAAAGGATTTAAAGTAATAGACTCTATTTCATCTTCAAAAGGAACTACGACATCAGCCTCTCGCTGAGCAAATACACTGTAATTCTGTATGAATAATATACAGAATATCACAAAACATAACCTCACTCTCATTCTCTCATTTTTTTAATTATTTTACAAAAATATAAATTTATTTAATATTTTCTATAAAAAAACGAAAAGAGCTAAATCCATAGTGGATAGCTCTTTCCTGATTAAAATATGATAAGGTTGTTATTTAGCAACATTGAGGGGATGCTTATTCCCCTTATAACTTTTTAGTACAACACGCGTAGAACCTACTTTCAGCTTAGTTTCCAGACGAACCGGCATACGGTTGTTATCATCCGTAATGAATACTTTCATTGCCTCTTTTCCATTATCAAATGCCTCGTCCTTAATATACAATGTAAGCTTCATACAGTTATATTTTTTACCATCATTTGCTTTCACCTGTTCTTTGCCATCATATACAACACGCATGCTAACTTTCGATTTACCGGTAACAAAATTTACAGTTGTTTCTGAACCACTTTTCATATTAGGATAATCCAAAGTTCTGGCATAAAACAAAATACTCATCAGATCATAAGTACAACCCGAAAAATCAAGAGATTCATCAAAGCGAAAAGTTCCGTTCTTATGTCTGATCGATCTGATCCTAACATTATCTCCCGAATAAGAGTATGATAACTTTTCTATAGTATGGTCATCTCCCTCATGAGCATCTTTTGTATATGCCAGGGGTTGCAGATCTTTTGACATATAACATGCAAGTGTATCATTCAAAGCAAACATCTTACGGGCAAGACCTTGTGACTCAGAAATAAGAGTCATTTTATAAGCATCTTTTCCATCATACTTTACAGATTGGGTAGAAAGACTGGCATGTCCACCTTTTATAGTTGCGGCAAATTTGATATACAGATCATACGTCAGATACTCACCTGCATCGAAGTATTTATTTTCAATTGTACACTGGGCGCGCGCCGTCTTCGCTATTCCTAATGAAAGAAATAATGCCCCGATTATTATGTAAAAATATTTATTCATAAATTTTCCTTCTAAATTAATTTAACATCAATAAGTTCCTCTGTAAGTGTTATTGTAATTATTGTTATTCGAATTACTATTGTTATTATATCTATTATTAGAATTCTGCTGAGAATTGCTATTCCTTTGGCTCTTGGCATCGCGGCGCTCCATCTCTTTACGCCTTTTGTTATCATCTTTAGGCTTATTCTTGGTAATATCCAAAGATTTTTGCTTATCCAAAGGAACGGATGTAGGACTCCAATCCTCTTCAATTTCCCAATATTCTTTTATTTCGAACGTTTTATCATAATAATATACCATCTCCGGTTGCCTGTTCTCTGAATATTCTCCCGGATCCCACTTTCCATTACCATTAGCATCGAGAGTAACACGAGCATAATACGTATCGGGGTTTAAATACAAGAATGTTGCAAAACCATCCTTTACCTCTGCACTGTAAACAGGAGAATCTGACTTATTAAGCAGCTCTACAAAGGCAGGCATCCCCTCAGGCAATCCATAAATATTGAGATACAACGAACCATATTTATCCTGAGCCTTAATTGTAAACTTACTACTTAGCTTATCATTCCACAATCCATTGTATGAATGAAAAGCAGCCGAATCTACCGATAATTGATAATTATGATTATGTTCCCACTTATATTTTATTCTATATACACGCGGATTCAATGTATCTTTTATCAATTGGTAATCTATATCTGTAACAATAGAATCCTTGATATGTTGCAGATGTAACTTATTTTTTTCGAAATCTGAGACAGGATATCCGAATTCGATCTTTACATCGTCGTATATATCGAAAGCACTTTTTATATTAGTAGTTATAGGTAAGAATTCTATCTTTTCCTCTTCTTCCTTTTTATTCTTCTTTTTCTTTCTTTTTTTCTCTTTCTCTTCATTCTCCTGCTTTATATCTTTATCCTTTTTCTTATTCCTGTTTACGAAATTAATAGTATCAGTTTTAGGTTGCAGTTGATTCAGAGAATCTGTCATATTATACGATACTTTCAGTGTGATAGTATCCATCGCAACCATTGCAGGCTTGGTTATCCAATACTTAAGAGTGTCATTACCCGCTGTCCTTTCCAATACAGACCACTCCGAAATATCGAAAGGGACGTCCAGCACTTCAATCTGGGGCAACTCGGTCGGAGCACCAAAATAAACCGTCAGAACATCATCCGTCAACCTCTCCGATTTTTGAAGATATTGCCTTTTAAAAGATGAAGTAAACGACCGAAGAACAATATCATCAGGCAAAAAGCGGGTATAAGCTACCTCTTTCAGAGAGTCAAACTCAAATGTATTGATATTAAATATACTATCATACCGCACAGCCTCTACAGATGAAGGAATGACTATAGAGTCCAGAAAGGCTATAGCTTCTGACGGGTTATCGTACTTATAATCCCGATTGACATCGTCCAGGGCATATAACTTGTATTCGCCGGGAGCAACCCCTTTAATAGAAAACTTACCCAATTCGTTTGTCCTCGAAATTCTCAAGAAAGGAGTTTTAGTAAATGCCGTATCAGACATATCGGAATGTATTCCGACATACATACCCGATACAGGTTCCAGATTATTTGCAGTCAATACTTTTCCCGAGATTGCCAAAGAGTCTATCACATCTCCTGTCGAGAAAGACAGGGCAAAATTCTCTAACGGATTTTTTTCATTATTATCGACAATAGCATCCGTAAAGTCAATTGTATAGGTTGTTTTTTCTTTTAAACTATCTTTCAGCTCAACTATTACTTTATTATTCTGAGCCCTTATCACAGGAAAATTCTTCTGAGGAGGTGTTACAATAACTTTCTCCATTGGTTTCTCGATTTGTACCAACTCATCGAAAACAATTTCTATTTTTCTGCCTTTTACATTTAAGGCATTGGGCGCAGGTGTAGATTTCAGAACCACGGGCGGATCAAAATCATAATCTCCTCCACTAGGAGATGCTATACTTGCACATGAAATAACTATCGCTGATATAACAACAATCAACAAAACCTGTAAAATATGTCTCTTTTCTCTTCCGAGTAAACGTTTTATCATATCAATTCACCAATTTCGGACAAAAATACAATGTTTTAAATAATGACATACATTTCATCCAATAGTTTATTTCAAATATATATATTATCCTTTTCTCAGAAATTTTAATATTGATTTCAATGGCATAACTTTATTCAAGTTAAATAATGAATACAATACTGATATTATAAAAAGTGGCACACCTGCAATAATAATATATTCCCGACAAAATTGTATAAGAACAAAAGCTAATAAAACTAGAATAAAACTAATAAAACCTATCAGCATATTCCTATTCGACCATTTGAAGTCCGATAACTGCCTTCCTAAAAGGTATACTGCAACCAGATATACAATATATGCTATAAGAAATGAGATGCCTATTCCTTCTAAGCCATACTCTCCGTACAACCAATACGAGCAACCGAGATAAATGGCTAAATACAAAGTTTCGGAGAAAAAGTATATTTTCCCTTTTCCCTTAGCTAATAAAATAAAACCCAAAGGCCACGATAATACTTTGAAGAAAGTACCAAAAACCTGCCAATTGAGAAGACTGGTCGCTGAAACAAACTCGGAAGAATATAATAACGACAATACCAGCTTTGAACACAAAAGAAGCAAAAGGATAATAGGAGTAGCTATTATCAGTACAATATGAGTTTGCTCGTTGATCAGCTTTTTCGAACTCTCATTATTATCAATGATAGTACACAAACGCGGATAAAAATCCGAACCCATCGACTTTAGTATAAGCATCAGATACACATTAGTAATAGACCATGCCGCCTGAAAAAGCCCAACGGAATATAATCCGGCATCCCTATTCAGTAATGTCCTGATTAAGAAAAAACCCAACAAAGTCAATACTGAAGATATTACAATAAAAAAGCCCATCTTCAAGAATGGTACACCTCTTCTGAAGGTATCACGGAACGACAGCCGGACAACTCCAATCTGTACTTCTCTCCTGTAATAGTTGGCTACCATATACGTACTTATAGACATAAGTATAAAAGCCGGTATAATACCTTTCTCCCGAAAAATATAATATAATGGTAAAGAGAATATCAGTCCTACCACACTGCCAATCAGAGTCGCTTTCACCATATCGGTAATTCTCCGTAATCCGTGTAATACAATGACCTCACCGGCAGCTAATATGGAGAAAAACACACAAACAGATAATAATGAAATATGTACGGTGTAAGAAGAATTTCCGAATGCCCAGATACCAATCGGATAACTGAACAGTAAACACACCAATCCACCGGTAATGGCGAAAAGAAAAACCCACCGCTCAATCAACGAAACCGCTTCTCTCAGTTTATTCAGCTCTTCGTGTTGGGCAACCGAAGCTATTTCTTTAACACCGGTTGTTTCGATTCCAAAACTTGATACTGATCTTACCAGATCGAGAATATTCTGATATATACTAATCAGACCGATACCCGAAGCTCCCAAAATGATTGCCAATAGCTTATTACGAACTATCCCGATAAGAATTGTAATAACCTGCGAACCACCAAAAATTCCGGTAGATTTAATTATTTGCCTATATGATTTATTGTCTGTTTCCAAATTACCTCAGTCCGATAATTTTATAAGAAGGTAAAGTTAATCAATATATTATAACCCCTGATTTTTCAAGGCTTTTCTTTTTTCATTCGAGGAATAAAGATGGAACAGAAATGGAAAAATACGTCCGGCTATATTAAAAATCCTGAAGAGAAAAGATGGATATACTTTCTTCTTGTTCTTCTCTATCCCACATATAACAGCTTTAGCAACTACATCGGGAGTTTGGGTTAAGAAAGGCAAAGACATATCCGATGAATTGGCGGCTTTATCGAAAAAAGCAGTACGGGTAGCAACAGGATAAACTACCATAGTATGAAGATCCTTACTTTTTTCGTATCTGTATGTATTGAAAAACTGATGTAATGCCGACTTTGTAGAACAATATAATGAATAATAAGGAAGCGGAACCATCGCCACAGCAGATGATGTACATACAAAATATTTCGGATTGCCTGTACTATCCGCTTTGAACCTTTCTAAAGAGTAGAGTATTGAAAAGACATTTAATGAGTAGATTTCCTCGATATGTTTCCAGTCGGGAAAATTCAGTTTTTCAAAATATGCAAACCCTGCATTCGATATAAATATATCGATATTCGCAAAAACAGATTTACAATAGCTAAACAACGAATCGACTCCTTCCTTGCTACTAATATCCGCCGAAAAAGGAAAAACTATCCCTTCCTGAACCGGGATAGTTTCTATATTACGGGCAACTGCCACTATTTTTACGTTCTTATATTGTAATAACTGCCTTAGTATTTCTAAACCAATTCCGGCAGAAGCACCAGTAAGAACTATGTTTTTATCATTGATTTCCATTCAATAAACAATTAATAATCATTCTATTTATTAAAACGGAAAACATAGTCCTTTGTTTATCTCATTTTATCGAAACCTTCGCCATATACTCCCCTCACAGTACTTTGTGAGATAAAAGCTTTCTCATCTATACTACGAACCAAACGGAATAACTCGACAGATTCGGCACGTTTTGCCAAAACCATAATCACCTTACTTGGTCTTTTGGTATACCATCCCATACCATCCAGCAACGTACATCCTCTCCGCAGTTCTTTATTTATGGCATCAGCTATCACCTCATATTTTTCAGAAATAATAAGAACCTGCACTGACTGACGGAATCCATTGATCACCATATCTATAGTATAGGTCATAACTCCCATCACTATTAGTCCGTAAACGATCTTATTGATATCCTGAAAAACCAAATAAGAACAACTGATTATAACAAAGTCGCAAAGAAGCATCCCACGCCCAAAGGCAAGGTTCTTATATTTATTAATGACCGCGACTATTATATCTGTCCCTCCTGTACTGCCATTGGCACTAAACACAAATCCAATACCTGTTCCACAAAGCATTCCTCCGATCACTCCGGACAAAAGAGGTTCGTCCGCTATGATCGGTTCTTTGATCAAAAATGAAAACAGAGTTATTAATCCTGTAAGGGTAATAACTCCGAATATAGTTTTGACAAGGAACTTAAATCCTAATATCTTAAGTGCAGCAAATAGCAGGACACAATTGACCAGAAAATAAGTCTGTTGTAAAAGAATCTGTCCGTCTGTAGCATACTCAACAAGAAGAGCGATACCGGTAAGCCCGCCTGTAACAATACCTCCGGGTTTAATAAAGCCTATAAGTCCGATAGCATACAGAACAAGCCCGAAAGTTATATTCGCATAATCTTTCCAATAAAAGTCCTTAAGGTATTTTCTAGGCATAACAAGTTACAATACTACATTAATCATCTTTTTCGGAACAAATATTACTTTTTTCGGAGTTTTTCCGTCCAGCCACTTTTGGGCCAAATCATGTTTCAACACCACATCTTCAACTTCTTTCTGGGTAATATCTGCCGAAAACTCAACTTCAAATCTTACTTTTCCGTTAAAAGCAACACCATACTTAAACGAATCTTCTACTAAATACTCTTCTTTATATTCAGGATATTTAGCATCAAAGATTGTATCCTCATTGCCTAAACTGTGCCACAATTCTTCCGTAATATGTGGAGCAAACGGGGAAAGTGTTATCATCAACTCCTGCAAAATAGCACGCTTGTTACACTTCAATGAGGTCAACTCATTGACACAAATCATAGATGCGGAAACAGACGTATTAAACGAGAAATTCTCTATATCTATACTTACTTTTTTAATCAATTTATGAAGAGCTTTTAACTCTTCTTTTGTCGGGTTATCGTCCGAAACAGAGAATACATCACCCTGATAGAATAAGTTCCAGAACTTACGTAAAAATCGGTGTACTCCATCAATACCATTCATATCCCAAGGCTTGGATTGCTCCAATGGTCCTAAGAACATTTCATAAAGGCGCAAAGTGTCTGCCCCATAATTTTCAACGATATCATCGGGATTTACGACATTATGATATGACTTCGACATTTTCTCTACAGCTGAGCCACAAATGTATTTGCCATCTTCCAAGATAAATTCTGCATTAGCAAATTCGGGTCTCCAAGCCTTAAATTTATCCAAATCAAGAATATCATTACTTACAATATTCACATCTACATGCAACTGCGTTGTATCATATTGGTCTTTCAAATTCAATGAAACGAATTTATTCGTACCATTAACACGATATATAAAATTGCTTCGTCCCTGAATCATTCCCTGATTTATCAGCTTTTTGAATGGTTCATTTTCACAAGAAACCCCTATATCATATAAGAATTTATTCCAGAAACGACTATAAATCAAGTGACCTGTAGCATGCTCGGTTCCTCCTAGATACAAATCTACATTTTTCCAGTATTCATCTTTTTCCTTCGATACCAAAGCCTCATTATTATGAGGATCCATGTATCTCAAGTAGTAAGCAGATGATCCTGCGAATCCCGGCATAGTATTCAATTCCAACGGAAAAATCGTGGTATTATTTACTTCGGTCGTATCTACAACCTTATTATTCACCGTATCCCACGCCCATTTTGTAGCGCGTCCTAATGGAGGCTCACCAGTCTCAGTTGGCAAGAACTTATCCACATCAGGCAACTCCAAAGGCAAACACTCCAAAGGCAACATATAAGGCAAATCGCCTTTATAATATACAGGGAACGGCTCACCCCAATAGCGTTGACGCGAAAATGTAGCATCACGCAAACGGTAATTGGTTTTTACGCGACCCAAATTATTTTCTTTGATATATTCTTTAGCTTTCTGAATAGCTTCTTTTACTGTCAAACCATTTAAAAATCCGGAATTCATAACGATTCCTTCTTTTGCATCAAAGCTTTCTTCCGAAACGTCACAGCCTTCTACCAGTGGGACAATCGGCAAACCGAAATGTTTTGCAAAAGTATAGTCACGGCTATCATGCGCAGGAACTGCCATAATTGCCCCTGTTCCATAACCCGCCAATACATAGTCCGACACCCAAACAGGAACTTCTTTTCCACTCAAAGGATTAATTGCATACGAACCTGTAAATACTCCCGATACCTTTTTGTCTGCCAACCGCTCGCGTTCTGTACGCCTCTTAGTAGCAGCTACGTAAGCATTTACTTCTCCTTTTTGTTCCGGAGTTGTCAACATAGATACATAATCACTTTCAGGAGCAAGTACCATGAATGTGACACCAAAAACAGTATCGGCACGGGTAGTAAAGATTTCTAATTCTACATCAGAATCTTTTACTTTAAATTTCATTTCTGCACCTTCTGACCGACCGATCCAGTTACGCTGGGTTTCTTTCAAAGACTCTGTCCAGTCGATAGTATCCAGATCCTCAAGCAATCTCTGCGCATAGGCAGATACACGAAGACACCACTGACGCATCTTGCGTTGCTCGACCGGATGACCTCCACGTTCTGAAAGTCCGTTGATAACTTCATCGTTCGCCAATACAGTACCCAAAGCAGAACACCAGTTAACCATCGTTTCGCCCAAATAAGCAACACGATAATTAAGTAATATTTCCTGTTGCTCCCGTTCCGATTTATTTTTCCATTCTTCTGCAGTGAAAGACAATTCCTCGCCACAGGCTATATTCATTCCTTGAGTACCTTGAGCCTCAAAAACACTTATCAGTTCTTCAATAGGGCGAGCCTGCTGTTCGTCATAGCAATAATATGAATTAAACATCTTGACAAAAGCCCACTGTGTCCATTTATAATATTCGGGATCACTAGTCCTTATTTCACGACTCCAGTCATAAGAAAATCCTATCTTATCAAGCTGTTCTCTATATCGGTTTATGTTTTGTTCTGTGGTGATCGCAGGATGCTGACCTGTCTGAATAGCATACTGCTCGGCAGGCAACCCATACGCATCATAACCCATAGGATGCAATACATTATATCCCTGCAAACGTTTATGACGGCTGAAAATGTCAGATGCAATATATCCTAACGGATGCCCCACATGAAGCCCTGCTCCCGAAGGATATGGAAACATATCGAGGACATAATATTTAGGTTTATCAGAATTTTCAACTACTTTATAAGTCTGATTCTTGACCCAATATTCCTGCCAACGTTTTTCTATTTCCTTAAAATTGTATTCCATGACTAAAAGTTATACTGATTTTTTTAATGATGCAAAGTTAGTTATTTCTTTGAATTAAAAATAAATATAATAGTATCTATTTAATTGGTTTTTATAATATAGTTTGTGCCTCATTTACGGAAATATTAGCCCAATAATCCTACACAAATAGAATTAATAAAAATCTATTTCTTCACAAAGAAGTCCAAGAGTATGAAGAGTATTTTAATTAAAAGGATTATTTTTCAATTTAATCCTAAAAATTCGCAACAAATTCTAAATCCCATTTTAATAAAATATTTTATAAAAATACATCTTTCATCATGTAATCAAATTAAAATAAAGCAAAGATAATTTTTTAGGCTTAAAAAGCAGACCAAACAGTCGCCACACAATTTAACCCAAAACAACTACTGATTATCAAATAATTACAAAACATCTTCAACCTTAAAAATAAAAATAGCTATATATAATACTAGAAAATATAAATTAATAATAAAAGATTAAAGACTGGCATAGAGTTTTTTAACCATAAAATAAAAATTAATTTTCATAATCCATTCATAGTCGAATTATACAATAAACCTGTTATCTATATTAATATAATATATACAATAAAAAATGAGCTGTAAGATATACTTACAGCTCACGAAATACTTATTATTAACAAAGATATTACTTAAATTCTTTCAACACTTCCAAAGTTTCATCACTCACAGAACCAAAGATAGAAACTCCGGCAGCACCATTGTCCAAAGCATATTTTATACCTTGGCGTGCATCATCTATATCTTTAAAATCGGGTACAAATAATCCGGCATACAAAGGGAAACGTCCATCCAGACCTCTTACACCTTCTACTACCGCAGTACCGATCCATGATGTATTCTCTTTATAAAATCCATGATAGATCATAGGATAAACCGCTGTTAGTTTCCAGTTTGTCCAGTCTTGGCGAACGATACGTTTAGCCACATCAGGCGTAGGAAATACAGCAGCAGTTATAGCCTTATTATGACTAGAGGCTATATCCGACAATTGATTCACAACATTAGTCACAGCATCATACCTGTATTTCTTCCAAGATAAACTCTCCTGAGGATACTGGATAGAATCGATATCCTGCTGATATTTTTCTTTAAACTTGCTTTTACATACATCACAATAGCAATAGTCATATTCAGGCAATTCCTGTGTTTGTACTATACCATAATTTTTCCACAAGTTTACAGGCAGGATCACATCACAGAAACGAATATAATCGAGATGAATACCATCTACATAATCTTTTGATAATGTTTCTTCTACCTGCTTTTTCAGATATTCTACCACCTCGGGGCGTGAAGGGCATACCCATCTGTAATAATCTACATAAGGAGGTTTATCGAAACAAGATTCACCTTTGCGGTTTACAGCATACCATTCGGGATGATTCTCGCGAATAAACTGGTCTCCCCTGTTCATAATCCACATCCAGCGGTGAGCCTCCAATCCTTGCTCTTTAGCTATTTTATAATGCTGCTCATTGTCAGCTTCAAAGAAGATACCTTTGATACCTGCGTCATAATACTTCTTATAACGTTCTGTAACTTCTTCATCGGATTCTCCGTCTTTCGGGTGAAGCCATACCCAAAACTTATGAGTTTCTTTAGCAGTATCAGCTTTTTCTTCCTTTTTCTCATTATTCACCGTATTACAGGCAAATAGAAAAGACAATACAAATAATAAACTGAAATACAGTTTCAAATGCATTTTTTTCATGATAATTTTTTAATAAGATTATTGGATTAGACCTTCGTCATTTATATATATGGTTGAATTTCCCAAACCGGTTATTTTTGCAGAGAACTGTCTCGAAGTAGCCTCCATTGACAATTTATTCATCGCTCCGTCAATTGTATAAGTATCACTTATTCCCAGTTCTTTAAGGCTTGAGGCATATTTGCCATTCTTTTCTTTATATTCATGCTGTTTATAGAAAACCTGCCACAAATATTGTTTTTGTTTCTCAGAATATGGCATAACAAATACAGGCTGCTCTTCACCTTCGGCCTCCGAAAACTGCAAATACCCCCATCGCTCAGGCAAATGCATATTAATTACTCCCTGAGGAGACCATACCCAATTATTTTCAGGTAGATTCTTACCATCAGCGCCTTTTTTCTTCACATATTTTCCTTCAATAATTTCGGTTTCCCACTGCACTCTGGAAAAATTAATTCTCCACACTTCCCCATGTTTTGGGACATGAGGATCGTTACCTATAGTAACATCTGCAAAAGGAATTGCCATCTCGACAGTCCAACCTTTATCTTCATCAGTCGGATCATTCAGAGTTCCAATCACTTTCACAGCATGTTTCAATCGATTGCTATCCCACGAGATAAGGGCACCAGAACCCGCACGGTAAGGTTTCGGAAGAAAGAGGTCAAACATATTATTCAATGCATTTATTTCATATTCGAAATAACGATGCCCATCATTATTAGGATCAAGGAAAACTTCGAAATCATTGTCAAAAAACACGATTTGATCGCGTTTATCCAGATAACTCCATACATGCTTTTCTTCAAGGACAGCAGCTATATATAGATAATTACGATCCCATAACATCTTTGCACGGGTAGCATAATAAGGTTTGGGTTTCAGGTCACCTTCTATATCTTCAAAGACATCAGTCCACGCTGCATTATCCCAAATCTTATCTTCTACATTTCCGTCAATTACAGGAGGTGTATTAGTATACCCTACTACATAATTTTTAGGAGTAGTAAAAAGATGGCTTAATTTTTCATCTACAACCTGCGAATTGCTTGTCAGAATACAAGTTGTAAAAACGGTTAACAGTAAAAAATACTTTTTCATCTCATTAAAATATCATTTGATTTCATTTCTGGATTTCGCTCCTAAGTATCCGCCATGATGACGTTTGGCATACTCTTCACCTGCAAATTTAATTTTGCTCATCGTATCCACTACCAACACATCACCGATTACAGTCATCATTGTCGTAGAAGTTGTCGGAGTTAGTCCTAAACAACAAACCTCATCAGGATTTCCTGTCAGCAGGCAAATATCGGCTTCCTGAGCCAACATACTCTCCGGATTACTGGTTATAACAATAAATTTTATAGTAGGATCGAGATTACGGGCAAGTCCGATAAGTTCGATGATTTCGCGTGTTTTACCGGAATTCGAGATCAATAACATCAGGTCATTTTCCTGCAATACTCCCAAATCCCCATGTTGCGCTTCGCTAGGATGCAAAAAGATAGAAGGGGTTCCCGTAGAACAAAATGTAGTAGCTATATTCTGAGCAATCTGTCCCGCTTTTCCCATACCACTGGTAACCAGTTTTCCCTTTTTTGTATGAACCTGCTCTATGATAAGGTCAGTAGCCTGATTATATGCATCGGTGACCGGAATATTCATAATCGCTTCCGATTCCCTTTTCAGAATCTCTTTGATTTCTTCTATTTTCATAATCACTTTTCAGATAAGCAAATTACATCTAAATATTAGAACACAGAACACACAGATAAAGAGGATTATATAAGATTCCTATAACAAAAAAGTAGATCGAGTGTCTTCTGTGTGCTTATTTTGAGATACAACAGAGATCTCAATTAGTTTTAAATTTATAACTCACCTTTGCTAATTCTTCATTAGCTTTTACAATCTTTGATTTTAGGTCGTTTTTGTATGCAACTAGTTTATCCTGAATCTCTTTATTATCTGCCGAAATCATTTGTAATGCTAAGATGGCTGCATTTAGCGATCCATTTATACCAACTGTTGCAACAGGAATTCCGGGAGGCATTTGTACAATAGCCAACAGTGCATCCAGCCCATCCAATGAAGAGTTGATAGGCACTCCGATCACGGGTAAAGTAGTCATCGAAGCAATCACTCCGGGAAGATGGGCAGCCATACCCGCTGCTGCTATAATTACTTTTATACCTTTGTCTTTTGCATTTTTAGCAAATTCTTCAACCTCTTGC
Source organism: Dysgonomonas sp. (assembly GCA_032477055.1). Taxonomy (GTDB): domain Bacteria; phylum Bacteroidota; class Bacteroidia; order Bacteroidales; family Dysgonomonadaceae; genus Dysgonomonas_A. The sequence continues at coordinate 17,134 of JAWDXP010000006.1, forward strand.
GGAGTACGGTGAGCAGAAAGGGCATTCATCTCGAATGGAATCTCCATTTCATCGAAAAATTTAGCAGCTTTCTCCATCACAGGCAAATCGGATGTACTCCCCATAATTATTGCGACAACTGGTTTCATATCAAAATTTTAATTATTAATTATACCTATTTTTATTTATATGAGATAACAAAAGAAAATACGGCTATAAAGACAACAGCAAATGCCAGAATGAATCCGACAAAAAATCCAAGATATATTTCTACCGGTCTACTTCTCCTGAGGTATAAACGCGAAACACCTAAACAACCGGCTAGTACGAACAGGATAATTATCAATAAGACCGGATTTACTCCTTTTACATTAAAACAAACGGATAAGACTCCACCAATCAATCCTCCTATACCTAGCATATGGGCGCTTATCTTACAAAAAAAGTTGATAATCAACCCTACCAAAGCAATGACAGCAGGAGCCAGCACCAATGCCAGAAACCAGATATACAATCCGGCAGAAAAGAAAAAATAAGTAAGGCTTAAATTAGCGACTATAAATACAATATAAGGAAAGAAGCGCTCATTCTTTTCTGTAAGACCGAAATCTTTAATATACCCTAATCTCCATAAAAAGAAAATGAACATAACGGGAAACAAAAAAGTGAAGGTAAACACAGGTAAAAGAAAGCGGAATATCTGACCTGAATATACATGATAAAAATTGGTATATACGAACAAAAGGGCGACACTATATAAAGGCATCAACAAAGGTTGCAAAACAGTAGAAAATAGTTTAGCTAAAGCAGCTCCTCCTTTTGTCATAATTATATTTGTTTTCTTAACCTGGCTACCGGTATATTCATTTGCTCACGGTATTTGGCAACTGTCCGGCGAGCAATAACATATCCTTTTTCTTTCAATATTTCGGCTAACTTATCATCAGTCAACGGCTTCTTACTATCTTCATTCTCAATACAATCTCTAAGAATTGCTTTCACCTCACGTGATGAGATTTCTTCTCCCGCATCATTTTGCATAGATTCGGAAAAGAAATATTTCAGAGGATACACACCAAAATTAGTCTGCACGTATTTACTATTACTTACTCTCGATATAGTAGATATATCATAACCGGCACGTTCTGCAATATCTTTCAGAATCATAGGTTTCAGGTTCGCCTCATCTCCCGTCAGGAAGAAATCATATTGCAAATCAACTATAGCCTGCATAGTCCGTTGCAAAGTTTCCTGTCTTTGTTTGATTGCGTCTATAAACCAGCGGGCAGAATCCAGTTTTTGTTTCACAAACAAAGCCGCGTTCTTAGCCTCAGATGTCATTCCTTTCTTATTCTCGGAATATCCTTTCAGCATTTCCGAGTATTCGCGATTTACTCTCAGTTCTGGAATGTTCTTGTTATTAAGGCTCATAAATACTTCCCCGTTGTATGATTCTACGATAAAATCGGGCACAACCGTATTCATTGTTTGGGAAAGAGCATCCCCCCAATTATTCCCGGGTTTAGGGTTAAGGGTGGTAATGAGTTGTATAATATGCTTTAGATCTTCATTGGAGATACTCAATGATCGCATTATTTTTTCGAAATGCCTTTTCGAGAAATCGTCAAAATATTTTTTAATAATAACAATTGCTCTGTCTACAGATTCTGTATGAGGCATTCTCTCTAATTGGAGCAAAAGACATTCCTGCAAATCGGAAGCACCGACACCGGCTGGATCGAAGCTTTGTATGATATGTAAAATATTTTGGATTTTTTCGGAAGGAACATCCAGATTTTGCTGGAATAGCAAATCATCTGAAATAGCAGACAACGGACGGTCTAAATATCCATTTTCATCGATATTTCCGATAATATACTCAGCTATTTTCGTCGACTCTTCATCCAGTTCAGTCAAGTGTAGTTGCTCGATCAACGATTCATGCAATGACTCGGCAGAAGAAAACGGAATATCTTCTTTTAGTGTATTAGATGAATTATTACTCAACCGATAATCCGGAATGTCATCTTCGGTCAGGTAATCACCTAACGCTATATCTTCTTGCGAAATATTTTCTCCTTCATCATAATTACCATCTTCAAGCGAATCTTGCGAATCACCTGAATCATCATGCCCCTCTTCAAGAGCCGGATTTTCTACCAACTCCTGCTTGATTCTCTCTTCCAGTTCCAAATTGGGCAATTCGGTCATTTTTATGACCTGCATCTGTAAAGGAGATAACCTTTGCTGCTGCTTTTGTTGCAATTGCTGTTTAAGAGCCATGAATAATAATTATAGTTTTATATACAAAAATAATAAATACTTTCGGTATCATCTTTGTTTATGAGAGAATACCCTGAGATATCAACAATTTCCGGATAGCATCCCAATCCACATAAGGCCTTCCTTCTTCCGGGTAAATCAGCGGACATCCCAGATTCGCATCATCAATGTACACATGCCCGTAAGCCTTTGGCGATGTAGTCCAGAATCTCTGACGCGGATTCTTTTGTATCCCGTACAATTCTATCCCATTTTCTTTAAACCAATTGACTGCATCGGTCAGGTAGTTTTCTTCTATAACAATCATCTCGTCACCTTGTTTTTTCTTTACCTTACGATCACTGCGCATAGTAAAAAGAATCAGCTTATGACCTGCCTGCATCAATTCCTTCAATACAGGTATTGCACCTATATCTTTTCCTATAGCAGGGAACTCATGTGTAACACAAGTCCCATCAAAATCTATACAAATATCCATTTATCAAGATTTTAAAATAACCTCTGCCAAATCAAGGTCAAAAGGAGTGGTTATTTTTATATTTGTCCTTTCTCCTTCTACTAAACAAACTGTATGACCTAAAGTCTCGACAACAGAAGCATCATCGGTAAACATCTCATTAAAAGTCTGTTCATAAGCACTTTTCAGCAATTCTGTTTCAAATACCTGAGGTGTCTGAACCATACGGAAATCGCTTCTGTCTACAATAACACTTTTCTCCGGATCGACTACTTTACGCAAACTATCAGTCACTTCAATGACCGGAACGATAGCTTTATATTCAACAACTTTAGAGAAACATTCGTTTATCAGATTATAGGAAACAAAAGGACGAACGGCGTCATGTACTGCAACATATCCTTTTTCTACCAGATCCAAACCATTCTTTACAGAATGAAAACGAGTTTCTCCTCCTTCTACCACTTCGTGCGAAATATTAAATCCATATCCTTTACACAAGCGTCCCCAATGTTCGCGATATTCGGAAGACAAAACCACAATAATATGAATAGATTTGTCGAAAGAGTAGAAAGCTTCGATAGTACGCATCAAAATCGGTTTGCCGTCAACAGCAATAAACTGTTTCGGAAAATCGCCTCCCATACGCACGCCTTTACCTCCTGCTACAATAATTACATTCCTCATACTAATATAGTTTAATCGAGATTTTCTAAAACTTTCTTAATCTCCTCGTCCGCTTTATACAATTTGTCTTTACAATATTTAATCAGAATGGATGCTTTCTTTATTTCTTCCGTAAGTACATCTACATCCAAATCTCCGGACTCTATCCTATCCAGAATTTTCTGCAATTCCTGAACAGCCTCGTTATATGTTTTTTCTTTCTTTGCCATATCACTAATCCCAAGTATTATATTAAAGAATAAACTTAGATAATTTTTGATTTTCCTGCAAAAATAATGCTATCTAAAAAAATATAATATAAATTTGGTAATTATAACACCACTAAGATTATGAAAAGGCTTCTTTATTTAGCAACATTACTCGCAATAGCACTTTCTTACACAGCGTGTAGAAGCGTAAATACAGTTGTAGTAGAGGTACAAAAACCTGCACAGATCATATTACCCAAGACCATTAACAACATCGGAATTGTGGATAATGCTATACCACAGCCTGATACATGGGGGCACTATGAAACTAGATATTCCGAAAAAGGAACTAAAAAACTGGAAGAAGTCTCTGTTCCTGGTGATAGTAATATTATTTACCTTACAGAAGCTTTATTCAAAAATTTAGCCGAACTAGATCATTTTGAGAATATCTCTTTATATGAATTTCCCTTGAGACAAGACTTGTCTTTCGAGGAAGAACGTCCAGTAGATTCAATCACAGTGAAGGAGATAGCACAAATAACCAATTCGGATGCACTTATCTCCATCGATCGTTTTCTAATAAGTTCAACTTTACGGGAAGAACCTTTTGATTTTGAAACCAAGCTAAAATTTCTTGATTTGAAGATGGATGTAAGATTTCGCATATGGTCGAAAGAAGGAAAGCAAATATCTTCACCTTTCTATCTTACCGATAGTATCTATTGGTCAGGTGTTTACAAGAACAAAACAGTCATTTCCGAAGATTCTCTTCCTACAAGAATAAATGCAGCTAAAGAAGGAGCGGAATATATTGCCGAAAAACTGGCAAAAGCATTTACCCATTCATGGCAAGAAATCCCAAGAGTATATTATGGAGATGTAAAAGCGGCGAATAAAAAGGTAGAAGCTAACGATTGGACAGGAGCCCTGAAACTTTGGGAAGAAGCCTATAATAAAGAATCTAAACCAAAAAAGAAAGCACGTATAGCCAATAATATAGCTTTAGCTTACGAGATATCCGATGATATTAAGAATGCGCTGAAATGGGTGCAAACTTCTCTCGATATCTTCACCGAAACTGCCGAAAATAGTATAGACCAGCAATATATAGAAGCGGCTCAGTATTACAAAAATGCACTCTTAGAGAGACATCAGGAGTTCAGATTACTAGATCTGAGAGATAAAGAAAAAATAGAATAATCAACTAAGTTTTCTTACTCCTATACCGGGAAAGTCATTCAATATGATTTTCCCGTTTTTTATTTTGACTCCATCAAAACAATCATTTGTTATTAATAAAGCACCGTCTAAATCGGCAAAATCGACAAGAGGGGATAACTGTGCAGCGGCAGAAATAGCACAGGAAGTTTCGGTCATACAACCTAGCATTATTCTGAATCCAAATTCGGGAGCAGCCTGTATCATCTTCCAAGCCTCATTCAACCCAGTACACTTCATCAGCTTAATATTAATACCCGAAAAAGCCCCTTTAATTTTTTCCATATCAGCCAGCCTTTGTACGGATTCATCGGCAAATATGGGCAAAGGGCTATGTGAGGTCAGCCAAGCATTTCCATCCAGATCCTGCTTAGACATAGGTTGCTCTACCATAACAGTTCCTTGTTCCTGCAACCAATATATTGTATCCAAAGCCTCCTGCCTATCCGCCCAAGCCTGATTAGCATCAATTGCAATGGGAATATCCGTTATTGTGCGAATTGTACGAATAATCTGTTTGTCCGATTTTCCATCCAGTTTTACCTTCAATATTTTAAAGTCAGGCACGACTTCAGATACTTTTTGCTTTATAACGTCATCTTCATCTATCCCAATCGTATAAGTCGTGTATGGAGTCGAGTTTTTATCCAGTTGCCAGATTTCATGCCATGGCTTACTTAATATTTTGCCAACCAAATCATGCAACGCAATATCTACAGCAGCTTTAGCCGCAGTATTACCGGCATCAATACTATCAATATAATCAAGGATAGTCTCCATATCCGTAGGATCAGAAAACTGGGACAAGTCTACTTTAGATAAAAAACCGGATACACTTTGCTGTGTTTCACCCAAATATTGAGGAAGAGAGGCTTCCCCATACCCGATCAAACCACCATATCTGATTTCTGTCAAAACCACAGGAGTTGTAGTACGCGAATAGTTTGAGATAGTAAACGGATATTTCAGTTGAAGATCATAAGACTGCCATGAGAGTTGCATTCTATCCATGAGATCATTTATTTTTAGAAAAAGCACTACTTGCCCATCGGGGAACTAATATAGCTCCTATAAACAGATAATTATAATAACTAAGTAGTCGCCAAATAAGAATTATAACAGGAACCAATCCTGCAATGGGAATCAATGAACTCAGATAATGCTGAAAAATTAATTCACTTAAGCCGCTTCCACCGGGAGTTATACTCAATATCATGAGTATCCACATTACAAATTGACGTGCAAATATGAGTAAATGATCGGCAACAGGAAAGAAAGCCATAAATATCGCATTCACCAGTAAATAACGTGACGACCACGATAAAACAGTGGCTGTTATCAGAGGAAACCAGTAGGAAGATCCTTTTCCCTTAATTTCATCTGAACTAACTATAATATCATTTCCTGCTTTTTCGGCACTTACTTTCCATCTTCTCAAAAACGGCAATTTGAATATACTAACAATCAACCATCGAATAGCCTGTGGTTTAAAAAACAAGCCGATAATCAAACTGATACAAATAGTTAGTTTAACAACATAGGCTGCAATGAACAGGCTAACTATTCCGAACTGGATGACAGATACCTCCGGAAATAAGTCTTTTACAGGAATGAATAAAAGAAAAATAGGAAAAGTAATGACAAAGAAACCCTCATCTAAAAGCATGGTTACAAATACCATAGCCGTACTTTTCCCTACAGGTATATTCTCTTTGGTAAGGAATAATACAGCCATCGTAGAACCTCCTACCGAAGAGGGAGTAACAGCCGTACCGAATTCTGCCAAAAGAGTGACTTTAAGGGATTGTTTCCACGACAAAAGTTTATCAGTAAGGTACCTATACCTGATAGTAAAGCCTAGATCCCTGCCTATCATACACAACAGAGCCATAAACAACCAAAAGATAGTGTGTCCGGTAATGGGTATATTTTTCAGTTGTTCCAATTTCCACGCATTATCTTCTCCCGATAAATCTTTGATAAACATGTATAGAATAATACCAATCCCTAACAGAGTAGGAATAAGTATTTTCCAAATATTTATCTTAGAAGTATTTTGTGCCATATATTTTTATAACAAATCGGACTGCAAAAATAAGACAATAGAAAGAGAATAACCCAAAATCAGTTTGTATTTTACATAAAAAGCAGCTTTTTTCTAAAAAAATGCAAATTAACCCTAAAAAAAATCAGCTCAGATACTATGTACATAGAAAACTAGTAATATCTTTGTGAAAAGAAACAACAAACACATAAACATAATATTATGGACTTTCACAGAAACAAGCCGATTTATCTACAGATTGTAGATGTAATCTCTCAAAAGATCGTATCAAAAGAGTGGAAAGAAGAAACTAAAATTCCTACAGTTAAAGAATTAGCGAAAGAATTGGAAGTAAATCACAATACTCTGATGCGTTCACTCGAATTACTACAGTCTGAAAATATTTTGGCATCGAAAAGAGGGATCGGTATTTTTCTGACTAAAGATTCATATCAGAATGCGCTGAACTTAATGAGGAAAACATTCTACGAAAATCAAGTTCCTGAGTTCTTTGCTACCATGAATTCTCTAAAAATTACTTTAGGAGAATTGATCGATCTATACAAAAGCAATAAAAAGGCGAACGAAACAAGTTTTATTTAGAAGAGGATAGAGAAGTTAACTAATTAACCCCCAATTATAGCGGTTACCACCTAGTTTTCTTAATTGTTTCTTTAATATTAAGTTTTCAGGCTTTTCCAGCAAGGGATCATTATCTATGATTTCTTGGGCAATCTCACGGCTATATTGCATTATTTGAGAATCTTTTACTATATCTGCGATTCTTAGATTAAAGGCGATACCGCTTTGTTGTGTACCTTCCAAATCTCCTGGTCCCCGAAATTTCAGGTCTGCTTCTGCTATTTCGAAACCATCATTACTCTCTACCATAATATTTATCCTTTTCCGAGAATCAGCAGATAGCTCATATGGAGTGATCAATATACAAAAGGATTGGTCTGCACCCCGCCCGACACGTCCCCGAAGCTGGTGCAATTGTGATAAACCGAATCGCTGTGCACTCTCAATCACCATAACAGATGCGTTCGGAACATTTACTCCGACTTCAATAACAGTAGTAGCGACCATAATCTGTGCCTCATTATTGACAAAACGCATCATTTCAGCGTCTTTTTCGGCAGGTTTCATCTTACCGTGAACTTTGCAAACTGTATATTCGGGAAATACTTCACAAATATGATTGAAGCCCTCTTCTAGATTTTTCAAATCTATTTTTTCACTCTCCTCGATCAAAGGATATACAAAGTAAACCTGTCTTCCTTCCTCCAATTGTTTTCGGATAGATTGATATAAGGCGCCTCTTTTTTTATCAAATTGATGGATAGTTTGGATAGGCTTTCTGCCCGGAGGCAATTCATCGATCACAGAGACATCCAAATCTCCATACACTGTCATAGCCAAAGTACGGGGAATAGGTGTAGCCGTCATCACCAGAATGTGCGGAGGATTCGTGTTTTTTGACCACAATTTAGCCCTTTGAGCTACCCCAAACCGGTGCTGCTCATCTATCACAACTAAACCCAGATTCCTGAATTGCACGGTATCTTCAATCAGTGCATGTGTACCCAATAGAATATGAATATCTCCGGTCAATAGCCCGTTATGTATTTCTTCCCGTTCTTTTTTCTTTGTAGAACCGGTTAATAAACGGACATTAATATTCAATCCGAATAAAAGTTCCTGAATAGTCTGATAGTGCTGATTAGCCAAAATTTCGGTCGGAGCCATCATAGCTGCCTGAAACCCATTTCCCATAGCTATAAGCATCACCATGAGGGCAACCAGTGTTTTACCACTTCCCACATCACCTTGTAACAGGCGATTCATCTGCTGTCCGGTAACCATATCCTGCCTGATCTCCCTGATAATTCTTTTTTGTGCATTTGTCAAAGGGAAAGGTAAATTCTTTTCATAAAAAGAATTCAAATATTCACCTACCTGCGAAAATATGAAGCCTTTCAGTTTTGATTTTCTATCTGATGTATATCTCAGGATATTCAGTTGGATATAAAACAGTTCTTCAAATTTAAGTCTATATTGTGCTTGCCTCAGTATAGACGGATTTTCCGGTTGATGAATATTACGGATAGCATCCTTCAATGACATAAGTTTAACCTTATGTACTAGAGAAGCAGGCAAGGTTTCGCCCAAGTTAGTAAGAAAAGAAGATAGAGAAGCTGATATTATTTTTTGTAAAGCTTTAGAATTGAGAAAATGTTTTTTCATTTTCTCTGTTGTATTATAATAGCCAAACAAGCCCGATAGTTCTGTCTTATTTTCTATATACGGATCGATATCGGGATGCGCAATATTAAATTTATTACCAAAAGCCGTAGGTTTACCGAAAACAAGATAAGGACTATTAATACGATACTTATCTGCAATGAATTTAGCTCCCTGAAACCAAACCAAGTCAATAAATCCCGTTCCATCGGTAAAATGGGCAATTAACCGTTTTGCTCTTCCCTCTCCTATTGTTTCGAATGCTGTAATCCGTCCTTTCAGTTGAATGTACGGCATATTGCCATCTACCTCATGGATATAATAGATTCTGCTTTTGTCGATATATTTATAGGGATAATAATAGAATAAGTCTTCTACCGAGAAAATATCCAGTTCTTTATTTAGAATCTCTGCTTTTTTCGGTCCTACTCCGGGTAAATATTTAATATCGGTATTTGAAATATCAGGCATAGTACAAAATTACACTAGAATAGATATCCTTGTTCATCCTGTCTTTTGCGACCTAAATGTTTGTATGCTAATTCAGTTACTTCGCGTCCGCGCGGAGTACGTTTCATAAATCCTTCTTTAATCAAATAAGGTTCATAGACCTCTTCTATTGTTCCACTATCTTCTCCCAAAGCCGTCGCAATAGTAGAAATACCAACAGGACCTCCTTGAAACTTGTCAATAATGATCAACAATATCTTATTATCGATTTCATCGAGTCCGTATTTATCGATATTAAGCGCTTCAAGAGCATAATCGGCAATCTCACGGTCAATTTTACCGGAGCCTTTTACTTGAGCAAAATCACGCACTCTTCGTAATAATGCGTTGGCAATACGAGGTGTCCCCCGGCTTCTTAATGCAATATTGTGCGCAGCATCTTCACGACAGGGGACATCCAGAATATTTGCGGAACGCTTAATTATTCCGGTAAGTGTATCTGCATCATAATATTCAAGGTGCATATTGATACCAAAACGAGCACGTAAAGGGCTGGTAAGCAGTCCGCTTCGGGTAGTAGCACCTATCAACGTAAAAGGATTGAGTTCGATCTGTACAGAACGTGCACTAGGACCTTTATCGATCATAATATCGATACGATAGTCCTCCATTGCACTATAGAGATACTCTTCCACAATAGGTGAAAGACGGTGTATCTCATCAATAAACAATACATCATTTGCCTCCAAAGAAGTCAATAATCCAGCCAAATCACCGGGTTTGTCCAAAACCGGACCGGATGTTATCTTAAAGCCAACACCAAGTTCATTAGCTATTATGTTGGACAGTGTAGTTTTACCCAATCCGGGAGGTCCATGCAAAAGCGTATGGTCTAAAGATTCTCCACGCATACGGGCAGCAGTAACAAAAACCTTAAGGTTTTCGACCACTTTATCTTGTCCGCTAAAGCTATTAAAATTAAGTGGCCTTAAAGCATTTTCATATTCCTGCTCAGCACCACTCAACCGCTCATTATGTATATTAAAAGTATCGCTCATTGTCAATTTCAATCTAAATTAACCCAAGCGGTTAACTGATTGTATTCCGTCTATCTTAAGTATTTGTGAACAAATTTTTTGCACATCACCCACATTATGTACAAACAAACTAACTTTACCTTCAAAGATTCCATCGCTGGACTCAATGCTAAGAGATTTAATATTCACAGCATCTGTAGAAATAACTTTTGTTATCTCGTTCAGCATGCCTACTCTATCGATCCCTCGGATAATAATAGTAGATAGAAAGGAATATTGGGTATAATTACCCCACTCAAGATTTACAATCTTATCCCCAAAACTAGCTTTTAGCTTCTGTCCTACGGGGCAATTAACTTCATGTACTTGAACTTCATTATCTTCAGTAATGAATCCAAAAACTTTATCTCCGGGAATAGGATTACAACAGGAAGCTATTCTAAAGTTCTTCTGGAAAGAATCTTCCTGAAGGATATATGTTTTCTTAGTATCTATTTCTTCAATCTTATCTATGCTAACTACTTCGGGCTTTTTATCTCCTTTTTTCCCAACTCTGAATGCTTGTTTTACATACCGCATAAAGATATTAGAAGAGTCTTTGCCCTTCTCGTCAAAAAGCTTTTGCAATTTTTCGGGCAATACTATCGTTTTATTTCCAATTGCAAAAAATAGGTCTTCTTTCTTAGCAATTTTATAATAATCCAATAGCCTATCTATAGTTGGTGTAGTTAATTCCTCTTCCCCCAAGGTCTCTTTCAATAGAGCTTCTCCCTGACGGGCAATTTCTTTTTTCTGCTTTTTAAGTGCCGATTCGAGTTTTGTCCTTGCTTTAGCTGTAGTAATAAATCCCAGCCATTCGGGCTGTGGTATCTGAGTCTTAGAGGTAAGAATCTCTACCTGGTCTCCACTATTCAACTTATAGCTTAAGGGCACAAGTTTATGATTTACTTTGGCACCAATACAGCGGTCTCCGATATTGGTATGCAACTCGTATGCAAAATCAAGAGCTGTAGCCCCTTGCGCCATTGTTTTGATATCTCCTTTAGGAGTGAAAACAAATATCTCCTGAGAGAATAGGTTGAGCTTTATTGTATCCAGAAAATCAATAGCATTCGGATTAGGGTTTTCCAAAATCTCCTTGATTGTCTTCAACCATTTATCCAACTCATTGTCTTCTTCTATCTTTCCTTCCTTATATTTCCAATGTGCCGCAAATCCTTTCTCTGCTATATCATCCATTCTGCGACTACGGATCTGAATCTCTATCCATTCACCGTCAGGTCCCATAACAGTCAGATGTAATGCCTGGTATCCGTTCGATTTAGGACGGCTTACCCAATCCCTGATTCTATCGGGGCGTAAACGATAAATATCCGTAATCACAGAATATATATCCCAGCATCGTTTTTTTTCATCTACACCAGGCTCGGTCTCAAATATTATCCTAACCGCAAAAATATCATATATCTCTTCGAATGGAACCCCTTTCGTCCGCATCTTATTCCACACAGAAAATGCAGATTTATCTCGGGCCCTCATCTCATATTTAAAGCCCATTTGATTGAGGCGCTCAACAACAGGAGATGCAAAATGATTGAATATCTCTGTACGCCTGTTCCTCGAAGATTCTAATTTTTGAGTAATTTGTTCATATTCTTCTGGATTCTCATATTTGAAACTAAGCTCCTCCAGTTCCGTTTTCATTGCGAAAAGCCCCAACCTATGAGCAAGTGGAGCATATATATACATAGTCTCTCCGGCTATTTTATGCCGCTTAGCAGGAGCCATTGCTCCGAGAGTACGCATATTGTGCAAACGGTCGGCAATCTTTACTAAAATCACACGAATATCGTCCGACATCGTCAACAACAACTTTCGGAAGTTTTCAGCTTGCTGGGACACCTGATCTCCAAACATACCACTGGAAATCTTAGTCAGACCATCGACAATTTCGGCGATCTTGTCACCAAATAACATTTTAATATCTTCGACAGTATAATCCGTGTCTTCAACAACATCATGCAAAAGTGCCGCACAAATAGAAGTAGAGCCTAAGCCTATCTCACTACAAACAATACGAGCTACAGCCAAAGGATGCATAATATAAGGCTCACCGGATCTTCTGCGGGCACCCTTATGTGCTTCTTTAGCTATATTAAACGCCTTGGTTATTATTTCAACCTTCCGCCTGTGATTAGAACGTAAATAGTCATTTACAAGAGCTTCAAACTCCTGATTAACTATAAGCTCATCCTGTTTATTTTTTTCTTCTTGTGCTTTATCCATACAAAGAATAAAGTTTTTAACTCAAAATTGAATTTATAATCTATTATCTTGGGATTCTTAATTTCTGTCCTATCTTCAATTTATCTGATCTTAGTTTGTTAGCCTTCATAATATCTTTTGAAGTAAGGCGACCACCAAACTTATCAGCTATATGCCCCAAAGTATCCCCTTTCTTTACAGTATAGACTGTTGAGCTTTTAGTTTTTTGGGCTTTCTTAGAATTAGATGACTTATTTGCTGGTGCTGTAGCTGCTTCACGTTGTTCCAACTCTGCAAGTGTCACAACTGTCGGTACAGGACCGGCTTCTTTATACTGGTCAAAACTACTTGAATTAGCCGCCGTAAGAGCAGCCTCGGTCAAGGCAGTATTCTGATTTTGACTCAGCTCTTCTGCCGAAGATTGCAATTCTGCTATTTCTTCATATTGCTCAGGCAAATGTATTACCAGTCTTTGTCCGATTTTGGGTACAGACTTCAACTTATTCCAAGAAGAAATATCTTCTTTACTGACATTATATTTGGAAGCAATAAGGGACAATGTTTCCCCGATTCTTACCTTATGATAAATCGTTTGAGCCTCTTTTGCTAAACGGCTTTTACTTTCACCTTCTATATCCAATGAATTAACAGCCGTTTCGGTAATGGTCTGAGGTTGTTCTGTTTGTTCTATCTGAGCAACGCTTTTATCTTCTTCTGATTGTTTGTGAAAATAGTCACTCAAAATATTCGATGATGAAGTTTCTTCTGTCTGCGGACCACTAACATGCAATGAAGCCTGCGTAAGCTGTGGAGCTGAATCCGAAGCCTTCACTTCATTCTGGGCATAATATTGAGTTTGTTCTTGTTGCTTCACAGGTGTTTTCGATTTTGGAGTCGGTTTATTAACAGCAAGAACCTGCCCTACACGCAGTTTAGTACTTTTAAGGCCATTCCATCTTTTCAGCTGATTAACTGTCACCCTATGTTTAGAAGCAATAGTAGAAAGCGTTTCGCCTCTTCTCACTTTATGCCGTACTTTGGAAGTACCTGAATAGTCTGCCGTAGTACCTTTAGGTTCTACTACTTTGCGGTGTGCTAGCAGTTCATTTACACGATGCGAGTAAATAGCATCTTTATATACCTCAAAATCACTTGCTTTATGTGAAGGTAGAGTAACTAAATACTTTTTATACTCTCCCGGCACAACTCCTTTCTTATATTGCGGATTCAGTTGTTGAATCTCTTCAAGAGAAATATTCAACACATCTGCAATCTGCTGTAAGTGAAGTTGTTTATCAACCTCTATTGTATCAGTAACATGAGGATAATCATACTCATTAGGACAAATATTATGCTCTTTGTAATAATTCATAATATAAGTCGCTGCAATAAATGCAGGAACATATCCTCTCGTTTCGCGCGGCAAATAAGGATATATTGTCCAATAATCGGTCGCACCGCCACTTCTTCTGATTGCTTTATTTACATTTCCGGGACCACAGTTATAAGCCGCAATCACCAGATTCCAATCACCATAAATGTTATGTAAATCTCTCAAATAGCGAGCTGCTGCATCTGTCGACAACAAAGGATCGCGACGCTCATCCACCAAGCTATTTATTTCGAGATTATACATCCTACCTGTACCCATCATAAACTGCCAAAGCCCCGTAGCTCCGGCTCTTGATACTATCGTCGGATTTAATGCTGACTCTATAACAGGTAAATATTTTAACTCCAGAGGAAGTCCGTATTTATCCAAAGCCTGTTCAAAAATAGGGAAGAAATAATGTGATTTACCCAAAAAGTATCCAACACTATTCTTTCTGCGCCCGGTATACATATCGATATACGATCTGACAATCGGATTAAAAGCTAACTCCATCTCTGTAGGCAAACTATATAATCTATTGATATAGACCGAATCATGTGTATCAGTGTTGTAGGCCTGTGCATAATCACAGGTAATAGAAGGTTTAAGGTCTTTTCTCCAATCAATAAGAAGCTGGTCAAAATTCCGTTCCATATCTTCCGGAATCATCAATTCCCTATCGGTAATCGTGTCTTTTACAGTAACATTCTTGTTGTAAGACTGAGCAGATAGAGAAATTACACTTCCAATAATAAAACTTATAATTACTAGTTTCCTGAACATATATAAAGCTTTATTAAATCATTCTTATTAATAAAAAATGATTTAGAATTTAATATTACATTGTATTCCGAAAGACTTTCGGGAAAAAGCATCTGTATGGACTGCCGGTTGAACAGTAAACGATAAATCGGGAGAAATATCGAAGTCATACAATTGGGCATCAACATAGGCGTCTATCATAGAAATAGCATATAGAGCAACAATACCTATAATACTAAGGTCTCTGTTTCGTCTGAACATATCTCTTTGCCTCCTGAAGCGCTCCTGAAAATTTCTGAGCTCACCATCGGTAAGGGCACCAGCCTCTATTTTTTGCTGATTGGCAACACTTAAAAAATGTACCCACTTTTCCTTGTATCCGGCTTCATATCGGTTCTCATTCATAATTGCCCGATATGCATCCGTATAATCGCCATAGTGCCTGCCATTCCAGGATAAAGCATATACCAGACCTATCACACCACCATATACAATAGGTAGCTTCCAATATTTTTTATTGTAAAACTGCCCTAATCCGGGGATTATTGCAGAGTACAGCACAGCACGGTTAGGATTTGGCTTAAAAGGAGTCACATTTTTAAGAATCAGTTCTGTCTGTTTATCCACAGGAACCTTACCATCTACCCATGCTACAGTATCGTTCGCTGGGACTGCAACAGAGTCAATAGGGTTTATAATACTGTCTTGCACAACTATCAAAGAATCTCTGTCCTGACTAAAGACAGATGAGCATACAAAACATATGAAAATAAAACCAATGACTACTCTTCCTACCATATAAAACTCTGTACGGACAAATTTACATTTATTTTTTTATCTGGTCGAATTTGCTCATAATACGCTCCAAATCTTCATCAGAACTAAAAGCAATTGTTATTTTTCCTTTCCCTTTGTCATTACAGGAAAACTGAACCTTTGTCCCGAAAAATTTAGATAAATGATTTTTCAGAACATCAAATTCCTCCGGTGTAGATTTACTGATCTTTCCTTGTTTTGCCAAATCTACTACCTTACTCTCCTGAATCACATCTTCGAGAGTTTCCCCTTTATTGATAGCACGTACATACTCTTCTACCTTACGAACCGATAACTCGTCTTCAAGAATCAATTCATAAACATCGAGCTGTACCTGAGGGTCTTCTATTGTAACCAACGTGCGTGCATGTGCCATATCTATCTTCTTGTCACGGATAGCCATCTGAATTTCGGCAGGCAACTTTAATAAACGAAGATAGTTTGATATAGTAGTACGCTTTTTTCCTATTCTTTCACTCAATTGCTCTTGAGTAAGGTTATAGGATTCTATAAGGTTTTGGTAAGCTAAGGCAACTTCAATAGAATTAAGGTCTTCACGCTGAATATTCTCGATCAATGCCATTTCCATGACATTCTCATCATCCGCTGTTTTTATATAAGCCGGAATAGTCTCCTTTTCCGCCAATAATGAGGCGCGATATCTACGTTCTCCTGCAATAATCTGATAATTATCATCATCAATCTTACGCAAAGTAATTGGCTGTATTACGCCCAATTGCTTGATTGAAACAAACAATTCATTCAGAGCCTCTTCTTCAAAGACACGCCGTGGTTGATCCGGATTTGGTTGAATTTTCGATAATGGAATTTCGTTTATCGATGATGAACCTTCGACCTTTACCTCTTCCATGGTAATAAGTGCATCGAGACCTCTTCCTAAAGCAGGTTTTTTCGCCATAAAACTATCTAATATAATTTATTGCTAAAAAGCAAAGTTAAGAATTTTTTTCAATAAGCTCTTTTGCCAACTGCATATGGTTAGCCGTACCCTTCGATGTAGCATCATAAACCAGCACCGGCTGGGCAAAACTTTGTGATTCGCTAAGTTTCACATTACGTTGTATTACCGTAGTAAATACAAGCTCCTGAAAATGCTTCTTAACTTCCTCATAAATCTGGTTTGCCAAGCGTAAGCGCGCATCATACATCGTCAATAGAAATCCTTCTATCTCGAGACCAGGATTAAGCTTGGATTTTATAATTTTTATGGTATTCAGAAGCTTACTGATACCTTCCAATGCAAAGTATTCGCACTGAACGGGAATTATTACAGAGTCTGCAGCAGTAAGTGCATTTACAGTAATCAAGCCCAATGAAGGAGAACAGTCTATAAGAATGTAATCATACTCATCCTTCTTCGACTGTAAAGCAGCAGCAAGCCTTTTTTCCCGATTTTCGATATTCAGCATTTCCAACTCCGCTCCCACAAGGTTGATATGAGACGGAATGACATCCAGATTCTCGAATTCGGTATGTACAATAGCACTGTTTGCATCTATCTTACCGATGAGACATTCATAAACTGTATTATTTATCTGTTTGATATCTACACCCAACCCCGACGAGGCATTTGCCTGAGGGTCTGCATCTACCACCAATACTTTTTTCTCTAAAACAGCCAAAGATGCTGCAAGATTGATCGTGGTAGTAGTCTTCCCAACTCCACCTTTTTGATTTGCTAAAGCAATAATTTTACCCATAACCAGTTCGAAAAGCTAATTCTTTGTTTTAATCTGCAAAGAAACAAATAAATTACAGCACAAACGAAAGTACTTAAAAAAAGCCTAGAGAAATTGTTGAAAACTCATATTTTATGTTAATAAAGTTTGTATAAAACTGAACACAAGCATATTAACATAGAAAAACGCTAATAAATTATTTGTTTTCAATACTATAAAGAAAAGAGAATTATAGGTTATGATTACACCTCAAATTTTAATATCTTTATAACTTCATTTATCAATCAAATTTAATCATGGACATAAACTATAAATATCTGGATACTCCTGTAGGAAAAATGATTGCTTGTGCTACACAGAATGGAGTCTGTTTACTGGAATTCGACAACCGGAAGGATTTAAATAAACAATTGGAAAGAATAAAGGAAACACTTGATTCTGAACCTACGGAAAAAGATAATGCACATCTAAGTAAATTAGAAGCCGAGTTAGCCGATTACTTTCAAGGTAATTTGAAAGAATTTACTGTGTCATTAGACATGGTCGGGACTGATTTTCAAAAACAGGTATGGAACGAGTTATTGAAAATTCCTTACGGGAAAACAGTATCCTACCAGCAACAAGCTAATTCGCTGGGAAATCCTAAAAGTGTACGCGCTGTAGCAAATGCAAACGGGATGAATAAAATAGCGATTATCATACCTTGCCATCGGGTTATTGGTACGAATGGGACGCTTACCGGATATGCAGGCGGACTGGACAAGAAAAGATGGTTACTGAATCTGGAAAATCAGGAAAAAGATTTATTTAATTAAGCTTTATCGAAATTGTTGTAGCCAGTTCCCAAGTAACTCTAAAGTTATATCATTATACCTGAACTGCTTTAGCATTGCCCATCCATGCCCTTTTTCGGGATAAATATATAAAGCAGCAGGTATATTATTCGTTTTCAGTGATTCATAATATTTTACCGAATGCATCGGAGGAACAGACTCATCTCCATCACAAGTAAATATTATGGTTGGAGGAGTTTGTTCACTTACCTGCATCTCCGCCGAAAATTCATAGATATCTTCCGCAGAAGGATTCAGTCCCATCAGATTATTTCGTGTCCCTCCCTTAGTCACCTCCTGCAAAGTTATTACCGGATAAAATAATATGGTAAAGAATGGTGTAAAGGAAGATTTATTATTAGATAAGACTGCTGCCAAATGCCCTCCGGCAGAAAAACCGGCTATTCCGATTTTTTCCGTATCAATACTCCATTGTTCCGAATTTGAATGAATTATTGAGATTGCTTTTTCAGCATCTTCAAAAGGAACTTCCTTATGCTGATTGGGTAAACGATATTTCAATATAGCCCCAACAAAGCCTTGGGATGCTACCCATTTTGCAAAAGCATGACCTTCATATTCCATACTTATTCCGGCATACCCTCCTCCGGGGCATATCAAAATTGCCAGATGTTTTTTGCTATTAGAACTCTCCGGTAAATAGACAATTAATTCAGCCTCATCACTAAAACCATTTTCAATTTTTGGTTTGTCTAAATCCCAAAGCTTAACAGAATGCTGAGAGTAGATATTTATTACAAAGCCCGAGAATAAGGCAATGAGAACTATAGCCTTTTTTATTATCACCGAAATATTATTCATAAAAACCTTCTAGCCACCCTTTCAATAAAGAAAGTATCTGATCATGGTATTTAAAATTTTGTCTCATACCCCAACCATGTCCACCTTCCGGGAAGATATACATACTAGCGGCAATATTTTTTTCCTTCAAAGCTTCATAATACATAACACTATTCATGGAAGGAACCGCTTTGTCATCATCACTTAATAGGAGTATAGCCGGAGGAGTTTGTTCATCGATACGAGTTTCGTTCGAATAATAAAGGATATCATTTGCCGTACGATTATCGCCTAACAAATTGTTTCGTGAACCCTCATGCGTGTATTGTCCCATTGTTATCACAGGATAAAATAATATAGAAAAATCGGGACGAAGTTCAGACGAATTATAGTGAGTAGAAGCGGTAGATGCTAAATGCCCTCCCGCAGAAAAACCCGCAACCCCTACTTTCGATTCCATATTTGCATCCACAATATTCCATTCCACAGCTTTGGAACGCACATATCTCATTGCCTGATGAAAATCCTCTAAGGGAACTTCTTTATGCTGATTCGGCATACGATACTTAAGAATAATGCCGGCAATACCCTGCGATTGTAACCATTTGGCAAATTGATGCCCCTCGTGATCCATTGCCAAACGAGCGTAACCTCCTCCGGGACATATAATAACTGCTATTTTTTTATTTACCTCTTCATTAGGCAGATAAACTATTATTTCGGGTACCGATACACCCGATATTCTCTCATCGGTAATCACCTCCTGTTCGGTCAGACCATTATCTGTCGGCGGATTTCCCTCCCATAAACGAATAGTAGTTTGAGCATTCATATTAAGCATATATGCAAATAAAAATAAGATTAGAAAAAGGTTTTTCATAATTCGAGAATTGTTTTTAAATGATCTAAAGCTTTGTTTTCACATACGGTCATATGTTCTCTTTCTCCCGGACCCTTATCATTGATACCGCAAAGATGTAATATTCCATGAATTATAATCCGGTGTAATTCTTCCTGATAGTTTGTGTTAAATTGTTCGGAATTACTTTTTACTGTATCCAAACTGATAAATATATCTCCCGATATAACGCCTTCTTCGCTATAATCGAAGGTTATGATATCTGTATAATAGTCATGCTGAAGGTATTCTCTATTAATCTCCAATATCTTCGTATCCGAACAAAATATATAAGAAACATCTCCTACCTGTTTGTCATAAAAAGATGCTGTATCTTTTATCCACTTGGTGACAATCCGCTTCTTTATAGAAGGAAATTTCACATCTTCGCTCTGATATATTATAGCCATAATCTGAATTTATCCGAAAAATATATAAGCTACCCATATAGCAGCAATCACACCCACCAAATCGGCAAAAAGTGCATATGGTATAGTATAACGCCCGTTCTTTATGTTTATTGCTCCATAATACACAGCTACCACATAGAATGTAGTATCTGTAGAAGCTTGGAATATTCCTGATAAACGACCGACAAAGGAGTCTGCCCCAAAAGTCTGCATAGCATCTACCATCATACCCCGTGCACCACTTCCGCTTAGAGGCTTCATCAAAGCTGTAGGCATACCATCTACCCAACGGGTATCGAAACCTAAAAATGAAACACCGGATTTCAATCCATCAACCAGAAAGTCCATTGTTCCTGATGCTCTGAACATCCCTATAGCAACTAATATGGCAACCAGATAAGGGATAATGCGGATAGCCACCGAAAACCCATCCTTAGCACCATCTATAAAGGCATCATAAACATTTATCTTCTTGATGACTCCACTCAGTATAAAAGAAATTATCACAGTAAATAATATGAGGCTGGCAGCGAGAGTAGATACTTTCTGAGCACTCTCAGAACCCATACTATCAAAAGCCCATATAACCGCCCCGATCAGTAAAGCAACTCCTCCGAAAGTGCCAAGGATAACTTTATCGAATATATTAATTTTCTGTTTAATACATACAGTAAGAACCCCGACTAATGTCGATATAAAAGTCGCTATCATGATAGGAATAAACACATCGGCCGGATTTAACGCTCCCATCTGTGCCCTGACAGTCATTACCGATACAGGTATCAGAGTAAGTCCCGACGCATTCAGTACCAAAAACATAATCATCGGATTAGACGCTGTGTCAGATTTAGAATTCAGCTCTTGTAATTCCCGCATCGCCTGTAAGCCTGCCGGAGTAGCCGCATTGTCTAGCCCTAACAAATTTGCAGATATATTCATCAAAATAGAGCCTCCCGCCGGGTGATTTTTAGGAATATCGGGAAATAGCCGGCTGAACAATGGACTAATAGCACGAGAAAATAGCTGAATCATCCCTCCACGTTCGCCAATCTTCATCAGCCCCATCCATAAAGTCAAGACGCCCGTAAGCCCCAAAGATATCTCAAAACCTGATTTTGCAGATGTAAAAGTCGAATTTACAGTAGCATTAAACGTATCCATATCCCCCATAAAAATCAGGCGGCACAATGCTACAATAAACGCTATAACAAAAAAAGCAATCCAGATGTAATTCAGTACCATAACTTCCTCTCAATCTATTCTATTCCAGAAGAAGATTCTCTAATAACTCTGTCTGTGCGAATAAGCATATCTTTATGAAACTCAATCAACTTATCATTCTCAAAATAGAGCATATAAATTGCATCTACTGTCGGATATCCTAATGTTTCTATATTTACACCCTCGGTACTTGTGGATGCTCCCATTCTCTGATAAGAATTACCCATTACCTTTATAACTTCATTTTTAGCCATTCCTAATTCTATCTTACGCATATTAGTATCGGCTTTCATCGCGTCTTTATAGGAAGAACATGCAGTCAGACAGATCACGCTTAATAACAGAAGTATAAGATTTTTCATATAGATAAAAAGTATTTTCAATTTAAAATCCGTACAATATTACTGTTTTTAAGCGAAAAACACAATATACGATTATACCATTAACGTCCAATTTATACTATCTTTGCACCCGATACAGTCAATCGGTCTGTCGCTGCCTTGTAATATTTACAAGAAGAGGAAAGTCCGGGCAACACAGAGCATCATATTTCCTAACGGGAAGCTGTCTGTGAAGGCAGAGTAAGGTAACAGAAAATAACCGCCACGGATTTTTTCGGGGTAAGGGTGAAAAGGTGGGGTAAGAGCCTACCGGTCTGGATAGCAATATACAGAGCCGTACTACTTATGAGTTGCAAGACCATGTATACCGACGCACGTAGGGTTGCTCGCCCGATGTCGGGGGGTAGGTCGCTAGAGCTTGCTGGTGACAGCAAGCGTAGATAAATGACAGGCACTTCTTTTTCGGAAGTACAGAACCCGGCTTATAGATTGACTGTATTTTTTTATTTTCAGAACCCTCTTCATATTTTCTATCAAAATAGAACAATTTATTATTATTAACGTTTTCTTTGTATAAGAAAACTTCTAATATGAAGCTATATCTGATATGATAGATAAAATAAAGAACTTCATTAATAAAGTAATCCTCTTCCTGACCGAAGGAATCTGGAGAGTAGATACAAATGGTCTGGGAGCTCTAAGGGGCTGGTTGTATAATATTCTCAAAACCTTTATCCTTACTTACAGAAATATTAACGGAAGCAGGCTCAACACAAGAGCCTCAGCTCTGACATACAACACTTTTTTGTCTATCATTCCTCTACTGGCTGTATTGTTTGCAATAGCTAGAGGGTTCGGTCTGCAAAATTTAGTTCAAAGCGAATTAGGGAATTACTTTGCAGGGCAACGAGATATGCTTGATAAGGCAATGGTATTTATCGATAAATCCCTCGAATACGCTCAAAGCGGAATTTTTCTGGGAATCGGTGTAATAATGCTTTTATATACGGTTATCAATCTTATATCCTCTGTGGAAGAGAGTTTCAACCTTATATGGAGTATAAAAAAAGGACGTTCTTATTATCGTCAGTTCACCGATTACTTTGCTCTATTGCTGATTGCCCCTGTATTTATAGTATGTAATGCCGGGCTTTCCATTTTTCTGAGTTCATCACTCGATCAGTACATTATCGGTTTTGTGGTAACTCCATTTCTGAAAATTCTACCTTTCATCATCACCATCCTTTTGTTTACTTTCATCTATACATACATTCCAAATACGAAAGTGAAAGTGAGTAGTGCCCTTTTTGCCGGAGTAATTGCAGGTCTAGCTTTTCAGATATTCCAAATGATATATATCGGCGGACAAATATGGATTTCAAAATACAATGCCATCTATGGTAGCTTTGCTGCTTTACCTTTATTATTACTATGGATGCAGTTATCATGGTTCATTGTATTAATCGGAGTGGAACTTAGTTTTTCATATCAGAATATTAAGAAATTTAGCTTCGAAAAAGAAACTGATAATATTAGTAGAAGATACAAAGATTTTATACTATTAATGATAGTTGGACTTATCACCAAACGTTTCGAAAAAGGAGAAAAGCCCTATACAGCTAACCAACTTTCCGAAACGTATAAAATCCCAACCCGACTAACTAATGATACCATTTATTTCCTGCAAGAAATCGGAATCATTACGGAGACCCCATCAGATAAAGAATCTGTGCCAGCCTATATTCCCACCATTGATATCAATAAAATATCGGTAAGTTATCTTTTAGAAAAAGTTGACCAATACGGTTCAGAAGACTTCGAAATAGATATTACTAATGATTTTATGGATGAATGGGATACAATTATAGACATTCGGAAAACTATTTATGAGAAAGAAAAGAATACGTTAGTAAAAGATTTATAATAAAAAAGAGACACCAAAAGGTGTCTCTTTCTCTTCATATTTCAATATTATAATTACTTCAAAGCTTTAATTACTGCCATCAAATCTTCATCACCAAGTTTCATATCCATGGCTTTCTGATAAATATCTGAAATAACCTTCGAACTATCAGTATTCAATCCTTGCTGCCTAGCTAAACCTATATCTTTCATCATATGCTTTAATGGGAAAGCTGCCGGATAGTTATCTTGGATAATCGAAGGTGTTTTCATTTTAGACATAGGGCTCCCACAAGCACTTTCATTGGTAATAAACATCATGGTTTCCCGATCTATACCATTTTTTTCGGCAAAAAGAATAGTTTCGGCAAGCCCTTCTACTACTACTGACATATAATAGTTAATAGCCAGTTTTGCTTTTGCACCCTGCCCTACTTCACCCAGAAGAAGAGATAATTTTCCCAGTCTTTCGAAATAAGGAACAGCAACATCATAGTCTTCATCTTTTCCTCCCGCAAGAATAATCAATGTTCCATCTTGCGCAGGCTTTACACTTCCCGATACCGGAGCTTCCAGATATTTTCCATTCTTCTCCTGAACCTTCTTAGATAATTCTATTGATAAGTCCGGAGAAATGGTGCTCATATTAATGAATAACTTATTTGTAATATCAATATTCATTAATTGGTCGAACACTTCAGTAGCAGCATTATCGTCCGAAAGCATAGTAAAAACTATATCAGAATCCTGACATATCTCTTCTATAGAACGATAAGGCTTAGCGCCTGCATCGATCAGAGGTTTTAGCTTATTATCCGACCTGTTATACACTGATAAATCATACCCCGCCTTAATCAAATTTAAAGCCATCGGGGTTCCCATATGCCCCAAACCGATCCAAGAGATGCGTAAAGTTTTCATGTTTTATTTATATAATTTTTCAATTTCATTCCAGACCTTCAATTGATCGAAATTATCAGTAACAAATTTTCGTCCAGCCTGTCCATAAACTTTAGAGACAGATTTATTTTTAATAAAATATTCTATCCCTTCAGCGATAGACTTACCATTATGACCTACAAAAATTCCTGTTTTCCCTTCAATGATAGCATCAACACATCCTGTCACTTTCGTTGTTATAACAGGTAATTCCATTGCCGATGCCTCCAAAATAGAAGTCGGAAAACCTTCACGATATGATGGTAATATATACAAATCCATTAATGCATAATAATTTTGAATTTCATTATTACTTATATATCCTGTTGTTATTATTTTTTCATTATTCTTAATATCATCTATGATATTTGAGGGCAATGCGTCTCTCTCTTCTACAATACCTACTAATAATAAATATATATTGTTGTATTTTAGAGATAATACTTTAAATGCCTCTAGTAATTCAATAATACCTTTATCGCGTACCAGTCGCCCCATAAATCCAATAACAATACTATCTGAAGGTATCGCCAATAATTCTCGAATTTTACTTACATATTGAAAATTTATATTACTTCTACAAAATTTATTTACATCAATTCCGGTACATGTTCCCTTAGATAATATTGTCTGTTTCTCACATGAATTCAATTTATACTTCAAACTATTTTGAGCAACAGAAGGGCTTACATTCACAACTTTTGTAGATAATATTGCTGTGAGTCTATCCATCCAAATTAATATTTTCCGTTTAAATCCTTTCGCTGTTTCGAAAACTAAGCCATGCCTAAAATAAATACGAACAGGTGTTCTAGCCATAAAAGCAGCTATCATAGCTAGTAATCCTCCTTTGGGGGTATGACCATTTACAACATCAATATTATTATTTTTGATATATTTATATATTGAATAAGCTGATTTTAAATCTTGTATTGGAGATATTTTTTTTTGTACCGGAATTTCTTTATAACTAAATTCTTGAACTTTTGATTGTTGTTCCAATTCTACGGAAGGGCTACAGACCAAAAATATATGATGACCTTTCTCCCCCAAATATTTGAATTGATCTCCAAAAAAGAAAGGGACTACAAAAAATACATTTACAACATGCAGAATATTCATATTTCAAATCATTAATTCTTTGTATAACATAATATACTTATTAACCATAATGTTTATATCATATTCTTCTGCTCTTTTTTGACAAGCTTCTGCAGTTTTGATATATAATTCTTCATCTTTAATTAAAGAGTTTATTTTATTAGCTAAATCTTTATCATTGCCAGGAGAAAAAAGGAGACCTGCACCTTCAACAACACGACTTAAACCTGGAACGTCTGATGCTATTAAAGGTTTTCCTGAAGCCATAGCTTCTACTGCGGATAATCCAAAACCTTCATAATGTGAAGATAATATTGCAATATCTGATGATCTAAATAATTCTGCAATATCTGTTCTTATACCTAAAAAATGAACTCTTGTAGTTAAATCAAGTTCTTTCGCCAATTTTTCACATTTTCTTTTATTTTCACCTTCTCCAACTAATAAAAGTTCCAAATCTTCTGGTAATAAAGACATGGCTTTAATCAAAGTTGGTTGATCCTTTTGATCCCTAAAACTGGAAACTTGAATTATTACTTTTTTTTCGGTCTTATCAACAAGAGTAGTAGATATAAATTTTGACAAATCAATACCATTGGTTATAACAGAGAAATTTAAATCTACGATATTTCTTCCTAAATGATTTTTTATAGCTAATTGAACTTCATCTGTGATGGAGACTACTCTTGAATACGTTTTATAAATAACACGATCTATAATTTTCCAAAAAGAACTTCCCATTCGGCGGTTAAGCGTATTATGTTCTGTAAAAATAAGCTTTACTTTCGAAAAAGATAAAATTTTTGCTATCGAGACCCAATATAGAGTAGGGAAAAGATGAACATGAATTATATCATATTTCCTCAAATAAGGGATAATCTTAAATATTAAAAAGGGGTTATAGACACTTCCTAATCCTAAAGAATATATTCTAACCTTATGTTCTCTTAGCTGATTATAAAAAGGATATTTTTCTCCATTAAGCAATAAAATATCCATGTTTATTCCCCTATTGATATAAATAGGAACAGAATCAGCAAGAAGCCTTTCTGCACCGCCTGTACCTAGATTTGTTATTACTTGAAGGACTCTCATCAATGGAACTTTAATAAAATTTAATTTGATAAAATAGATCTGTAGAATCTTAAGAACTTATCAACAAAAGATGCAGGAAAGAATGATAGTAATAACAAAATTCGTTTTATTAGAAATTTTCCCTTATAATTTGCCTTAAAATTTTGTCTAGCCAACTTCTTTTTTCCATCTAATAAAGAATAAATATATAACCCTAGGATTTTTGAATTATAATATTGTGGATATTTTTTATGGAATCCATTCTTTTCCATAAAATTCATCGTAAATTTTTGCAAAATTGCAAATTGCGAAGCTTTTTTCCTCCAATTAGAAGAATTCGTCAACCGAGTTGACGCATCAATTCCAGTCTCTATAATAATATGATTCCATGTAGGGATTCCAAATTTGTATCCAATATCACACCAAAGTAAATCTTCACAACTAATTTTTCTTATTTCATCATATTCCGGATATATATAGTTATTTTCTTTAAATATTTTTTTATTGATAATTGGAGTAAAATCTCCACGAATTATATTACAATAATAATGCTCCTCTGTTACCATCAGAAAAGGAGTTGGCGTATAACCATTTGTTCGAGCAAATTGATAAACAGGATAATCTTCAAAGCCAGCAAATTCTTCAATTAGTTTTATAGCTTTATCTAAGGAATTAGGGATAAATAAGTCATCATCATCTGCTAATAACACAAAATTACTCTTCGCATTTTCTAATCCAGCATTTCGTGCTCTGTGTAATCCCCCATTTTGTTCCAATTTTATGACTTGGACCCTTTCTCCGTATTTCATTAAATCATTTGGTTCTATAGAGTTTACTGACCCATCATCAATTATAAGGATATCAATATATACTCCCGGAATATTTTGATTATATGCTGTTTCTATAACAGGTAAAATTACTTTTGGTCTGTTATAATTTGTCAAAACAATTGTTAATGTATCAATTTTTCTCATTTCCATTTATTGTGTAAACATCCTAAGTTATACAAAAGGTCTTAGCAAAATTTTCAATATTAATTTTGCTTTTGAATCATAAATCCTAAAATCCCACTTTACTATTTCCTTTAGTTTATTTATAAAAGACAATGTCGGCATTGAAATATAAATATTCAAAATATTTTTAGTAGTTGTAGATAAAAATAGTTCATAATTTCGTAAAAAAGCGATAATACTGTCATAATGCTTTTTATCAACAACTGGAAATTTTCGATTATTAATTACACGATTTATATCAACTTCTTTCCCTGCAGTATCTCCAGTTACATTATTCTCATGTTGTCGATATAGCATTAAATTCTCTTTCAGATAAGTTACATTACCCATAGAGAGCCCTATTAAGTGGAGTATATGATCATGCATTGCACAATTTCCCCTCCATAACTTCATCAACTCAAGAGTCTTTCTATTAAAAATAGCTACACACCCTTGCATCCCGCTATTAAGAAATAATAAATGAGATAATGTCTTAGGAAATGTAATAGTACTTAGCCCTCTTTTTTTATTAGTGGTTGGATCCCATATAAAAGAATTTGAATATAATACCTGAGGAATAGAGCTGTCTTTTAATCTTATAGAATCATACATTGTTTCAATTTTGTTATCAAACCATATATCATCCTGATCACAAAACATAATAAAAGGTGCATCTGCAAAATTTATTAAATGCATGAAATTTGCCGCAGCATTTCCATGTTTTATTCCATCTTCAATAAGAATAATCCGTTTATCTATTGCTGCAAATCTTTTTATTATACTTATGGTATTATCATGTGAACCATCATCATGAATTAATAAACGCCACTGATCAAAAGTTTGTGACTGCAAAGATAGAATCTGCTGTTCAATATACAAATCACCATTATAGGTAGCAAGCAAAATATCAACCATTACCATTTTATTCTATAATTAAAAACATTTGCAATATATGATAAAAGAATCAGCTGAATGGTATAAGATAAATTTGTCACTAAATATTCACCAAAAAAGGGAAGAACTAACACTGCAACTAAATAGGAATAAAAAACGATACTCCATGCTCGCTTTCGAATTGCTAACTTGTAAATAAGACCTGCTAAAATTCCGAATATCAGTCCACCAACTAATACACCTAAAAAACCAAAATCCATCCAAAATGGAAAGATCACGGTAAAAACATTTGTAGGGTATGGGACAAAAACATATTGACCATTGGAGAAGATATTATTTATATAATTTCCATCTTCTATACCACCTCCTAAAACAACTGATTTAACGGTGTAGAAGAAACGAAAAGTCATTTCACCCCAATTTAGAGTATGAGTATCAGCAACCACAATCTGATCTAACGCCGGTATACCTCCGAAAATGTATACATTAAACATAGTACTTATTACATTCTCAGAATCTTCTCCAGTTCTCATTAATTGAACAAAAATCATAAAAAGAACTATAATCCCCAAAAAAGGTATCAGCTTTTTTATAGAAATATTTAATGTGAAAATCTTAATACAAGCAAATGGTATAAATAAAAAGAAAAAAGTAGATTTAGCCATTGTTATAATAGACAGAAGAATATTTATTATCAACAGAATTATTATTCGTTTATTTATTTTTTCTGATGAATAAGTTTCAATTAACAAAGACACATATGCAATTGCAAATACATATTGGAATATCCCATATTTATATTCAGTCTCAACTATACCAGTATTTGCCATCCGTAGATTAAACAGAAAATCGGCCTCCATAGTAGTGCCTTGTTTATAAGCTATATACAATAGAGGAAATACTCCTATTACAGATATCCAGTAATAAACTGAACGAATAGTTGTATTAAAAACTGAATCTGAAGAACTTGAAGGAAGAACTTTTACATGAGTGAAAAAAAATGCACCCAACAAACTAGAGAATATCCATATACAAAGAACAAAAAATGTTTTTATAGAAATATCATACATTCCATGAGAAATTAATCCATAACCAACAAAAACCATTCCCCACGCAAAAGAAATAATTACTGCCGGAGCAATGTACGAATTCCATTTTTTATATATAAAAAAAGAAATGATAAGTAAAAAAACACCTACAATTAATAGCATTTCATTTTCTTAAAATTTTTTTGAGAGGTTTTAATAATAATCTACCTATAATGTATTCTTTTGAAGTCGAAATTCTAAGATATTCAAAAGTTTCTAATGGATTTAAAAATACTTGCGAAAACACTTCTCGATGATTTTCCCAAATTTGCCGCCTTAGTATCTCATGCTTTTTTTTATCTATATTAGCATTTCTTGAATAAGCTTTCTTCTTTATACGGTAAAAAAAATGAATTCCATCTATTTTTTTTACTTTACCTCCATCTTTTAATATATTAATCCAAAAATCCCAGTCTTCCAGACCATCTTTCATATTTTCATTATACCCTCCTACTCTGTCAAAAGCAGTTCTTCGATATAATGAAGTATTAATAAATAAGTTATGCCCCAATAATCTTTCCAAAGAATAAGGTTCCAATTTTACAGTTTTATTATATTGCCCAAACAATTTATAATCAGTTACAATCAAACTTATATCATTGTCACTTTCCAATTCCTTAACTCCTAAAGAAATATAGTCTCGAGAAATAAGGTCATCTGCATCCAAAGGTAAAATATATTTACCTGATGAATCCAATATAGCTTGTTGCCTAGCCTTACAAACCCCTTGATTTTCAGTCCTTATCAAATGTATGTTCCCTCTACTTAAATTCTCCAGAATTTCGACAGTTTCTTTATCAGTAGAACCATCATCTATAATAATATGCTCAATATTATCATAAGTAGAATTTTTTACACATTCAATACATTCTAAAATATAATTACCATCATTATAACATGGTGTTATAATACTTACTAATGGGACACTCATATCCTTATGTTTACTCTATATTCTTTTTCAGCACATCTAAAAAAGCCGTTCCATATTTCAAATCAGGCTCCAAATAGTTTCCTTCAGCCCACTCATTCCAAGATTTAATAATAACAACACGATTTTTATGTTGTTTTTGAGATATTACAGACATAACCTTTTTCACATGCTCACCAAATAACTCTGGAGTCATATTTTGCATAACTACCCCTTCCTTTCCACTTCTTGGAGTATGATCCCAACCTGATATAATACTGGGAAAAACATTTTCTCTCGAATCAACATCTTCATCAATAAAATATTTTGATGTCAATTTATATGGGTATACATAAGGTATGTTCCTAAAAGTTTTATTAAATTTATCTTGTATTTTTTGGGCAAATGACCTCCTTTTATACATGAAATCATGAAGTCTAACTGTATTTACAGCATTAAAGCCTAATTGTAATATTTGATCAACCTGATTATTAGGATCATTGTTGTGTCCCAAAAAATATATTCCTTCTAATCCATTTTTTTTAGCTAAACCCTGCCATGTTTCTATAAATATTTCAATATCTGGATGTGCTAATGGTTTATAGATCATAAAAACAGGTTTACCCTCAATTTGAATATATCTTCTATCTTTAAAGGCTGGCAGAACTTCATAAAAATGATCCGTATAATCCAGGACACCTGGATATAGCTGTTCAATTAGCATATTTCTGTTTGTCAAACCATGAGCAAATCCTTTCCAAGACTCATTCGCCCAAGCTAAACAAAATGGAAAATCAGGATCCCCACTTTCCAAAACATCATTAAAAGGTCTCTCTAATAAACGTCTTCCGTTCCCAAACCAATAATGCCAGTAACAAAATCCTTCTATTCCATATTGTCGAGCCATATCAGCTTGCGCTTTTCGTGTTTCTGGCACCCTTAAATCATAATAGCCAAGATCTGCTGGCACTCTGGGCTGATTATGTCCCTTAAATAGTGGTTTAGCTTTGCCAACATTAGTCCATTCAGTAAATCCTTTCCCCCACCATTCATCATTTTCTGGAATAGGATGAAATTGAGGTAAATATAATGCGATTACCCTAGCTTTCTTATTCATATTTATCCAACTATTTTTTTTATAATTTGAGCTGGTACTCCTCCAACGACACAATTATCTGGGATATCCTTTGTTACTAGTGCATTCGCTCCAATAATGGAATTCTTACCAATGCGAACACCAGCTAAAATAGTAACTTTATCCCCAATCCATACTCCATCTTCAATAATAACTTCTCCCTTTGAATAAAGGGGTCTTTTAATTGGAGAAATAGATAATGAATCAAAATCAATTTTTCCATGAGAATTATCTGAAATTGTGATTTTCTTACCCATCAAAACGTTATTACCTATCTTAATCTTATTGATAGCAGTAATATGACAATCTTCTCCAATCCATACATTATTTCCGATAGTTATTTCAGGGAGAAAATGATCATTTTCATATTTATCCCAAGCAGTCAGAATTGCATGAGCTCCAATTCCAACATTTTTTCCGATATTTATATATTTCCCTCCTTTAATTTGAAGAGCAGGATACATTATAATAAATTCTCCTTGTACATCTTTGAAATCTGTTGTTAACCAATAAGTATAAATTTTATTTCTTAATAATTTAGGTTTTTCGGTTAAAGCATAAGGAAAAATAAAAGCAATAAACCGACTAAAATATTTTAAAAATAATAAAAATATTTTTTTCATTTTATGACTCTTTCTTTCAATTTTTTCAATAGAAATATAGGAAATTCTAAATAAAAATAAGGGTATACTCCATAATTATTTAATATAATTTGCCAAGCATGATCTGTTTTGAAATTTGTTTTTTCTCTTTTTATTAAAAATTGATAAATATATCCAATTAGGAAATTTCGATATAATCTAAATTTTTCCTTTTCATAAAAAAATCTACTAATCTTTTTTGAATAGACAAATTTTTTCCAAATTGAAAGATATTTGTTTATAAATACATCAAATATATTATAACCTCCATTATTAGAAGCATCTATACCTTCTAAAAATAATTTTTCGTGAATAATCAAATTTTTATTTTCTCCGATTGCAGCTGTAATATATA
This sequence comes from Dysgonomonas sp., assembly GCA_032477055.1. Lineage (GTDB taxonomy): Bacteria > Bacteroidota > Bacteroidia > Bacteroidales > Dysgonomonadaceae > Dysgonomonas_A. Next base: position 50,171 of record JAWDXP010000006.1, read on the forward strand.
ATGGAACTTGAATAAAATAGGTTCCAAAATATTTCTCAAATTCAATTTCTTTAATGTATTTACTATTGACTATATTACCACTTATAAAAGTTATCCAATAGCTAATTGATGATAAATAAGAGTCATGATGGTCGAATACAGTCATGAACTCATTTCTTGTACTATTAGTTTGAATATGTATTAAACCATAAACTTCATCTCTCAATATTTCCACAATTTTAGAAAGAGAGCCTTCTTTTAAATAATCATCGTCTCCTAGTAACCATACATATTTTCCACTTGCCAGTCGAAAACATTGAGTAAAATTACCATCCATACCAAGGTTTGATGAATTCTTTATGTAGTTAATATCAAATCCCTTTTTAATATATTTGTTCACAACTTCTTCAGTATTATCAGTAGAACAATTATCTGAAATAATTACTTCAACAGGCAGATTTCCTTCTGACAATTGTTCATAGAGACTAGATAGAGAATCATCCAAAAATTTTGCTCTATTGTATGTAGGGATAGTTATAGATAAAAGAAAGTCTTTATTCAGCATGATATTGTACTCTTTTTGTAGAAAAAATATACCAACTTAAAGGTAAACTAATTAGAACGACTATAGATGTATAGCCATAAATTATGCCTTCAACTCCCACAAACTTCCCTAAAAGAATTGTTGAGAGTCCACTCAACAATCCTACAATAACAGCTTGAATTAAGAAAGGTTCTTTTTTATGACAACGCAAATAAGTTGCCCAAGCATTTATTATATTATTTATTATAATAGTTAATGAAAGGACCATTGACAAACTTATTGGCAGAAACCTTACATATAAAGGATAATATAATTGAGAAATTAAACTTAAGAAGATTACAAAAAATATAATACAAATAATAGAGACAAATGATGAAGACTTTAATGTCTTATCAAAAGATATATCTAAATTACTATATTCTTTTCTTGATATATAAGATGACCATAAAGGAATTTTAGTTGTTGTCCAACTTAATGCCAATGACAATATTCCGTTCAAGGCCGTCATTGTCATACCCATTTGACCAGCAATAGCAGGCCCTGCATAGGCAAATAAAACGGGATTAAAAATTTGAAATATAAAATATCCGCTCAACCAGCTAACAGCAATTCTCCATTGATAGGGAAGAATTTCTTTTTTATAATTTATTCTTTCATTAATGTTTTTTTTCCATAGACTAATGAATATATGAAAGAAATCCTTTTTCCATAGAAAAATAAAAGATATTACACATCCAATTAACGATGCAAAAGCTGAGGCATACAACTTTCCTCCTAAGGATAATACTAACCACACTAAGAGAATAGAGTTAATTTGAGTTATAAGTCTTAAAAAAGATATTTCTTTAACTTTACCTAATCCTTCCACAAAAGCTATTAATGGACTTATAAAAAGATTTAAAGATGAAGAAAAACATAAAATAATCCATGGAGACTTCCAATCTACGTTATTCACTGTTCCGAATTTATGAAAGAAGTAAAACCCAGCTACTAATAAAATAGAAAAGAATAATATACTTATAAAAAGGTACCATTTAAAAAAAAGATGAAACAAAGACGATAGTCTGGATATATGATAATCCGGTCCATCAAATGAATGTCGTTCCAATCTCAACTTAGCAGCCTCGTAAGCAACATATTGTGTAATAATCCCTCCTAATCCTAATTCAAAAAATATTTGCATTGCTAAGATACTTCCAAAAGTATAATAGTAACCCTGTTCTTCGGATGTGAGAAATGAAGCAATAAAGAAAATTGTAAAAACTCCTCCCCCAGCTTGTATAACACGAGCAATAGAAGAATAAGCAATCGCTTTATCAACTCCCAATTTATTTGCTAATGATTTAACAAAATTCATCTACTATTCATTAATCGATTTAATCCTTCTTCCAGCGAAACAATTGAATCCCAGTTAGGCAGTTTTTTATATTTTGTAGTTGGATGCATCAGTTCTCTTTCTTTATAAGGTTTCCCTCCAAAATTGACATTAATTTTTTTTCCTGCAATTCTTTCTAATAATCCTATTATTTCCTTTAATTGCATTCTATTATCAGTATAAACCCCAAAGACTTCATTCTTCAAATCATTATTCTCTAGTAATAACTCATATGCTTTGAGATAAGCGGAACAAATATCTGAAATATGTACCATATCTAAGTATTGCTCTCCAGGGGAGACATCAATACTAGTGCCATCAATACTTTTTTGTCTTAGAATATTTAGCAACTTAGGACGCTTATCATTTTCTCCATATATATCAAATAATCTTAATGTTATTACTCTATAATTATGTGCCTCGGTATAATATAATAATACTTTTTCAAAGGCTTCTTTAGTAGCAGCATATAGATCCACAGGATTGTAAGCATCCGGAACATAATTTTGCCATACTGACCCTGTATTAATAAAAAGACGACAAGTAGAATATTTCATAGATTCCAAAACCTCCGCCCCAAACTCTATATTACTACGTATAAGAGTTTTTACTTCTTCTGATCTATAATTCGTTATAACAGCAGCGGCTAAATGAAAAACTACATCAGGATTTATTTCTTTAAAAAAAGAAATAAGACTACTAATATTATCATCATACTCTAAGATTGTTATTCTATCTTTGATTTTCAGTATATTGTCATAACCAAATTCAGCTTTAGCAATAATATATAAATCCCAATCATTATCGAGTAAATATTCTAATAAATTAGACCCAATATAACCTGTAGCTCCAGTTATAACACCTTTTTTTTTCATGATATGTATTTGTTTATATGATCTAAACATAAAGAATAAACATCCTCTGTATTATAACGTTTATACCAGTCTACGGTTAATTGAATAGTTTTATCAATATCCATGCGAGGCTCCCAATCTAACTCAAATTTAGCTTTAGAAACATCCAACATAAGTAGTTTTGCTTCGTGAAGAGCATTCCGATCGGAGAGATCTCTTAATTCCCCTAGTCCATAGTTCTGAACAACCTTTGTAGCAACATCCCAGACAGTTGCTATAGATTCACTTTTTGGACCAAAATTCCAGCCTTCACAATATTTTATAGGATTATCCCACATCTTCATAGCCAAAAGTAAATAACCACTCAATGGTTCTAAAACATGCTGCCAAGGTCTTATAGCCTTCGGACTGCGAATATCAATTGGCTTATTGTCTTCAAGAGCTCTTATACAATCGGGTATAATGCGATCCAAAGCCCAATCTCCCCCTCCAATAACATTACCAGCTCGAACACTGGCTATTGCTTTGCCATGTTTTGCATATTCTTTAGGATTAAAAAAAGATCTACGCCACGAAGCAATAGCTATTTCCACAGCACCTTTACTTGATGAATAAGGGTCATAACCTCCCATAGGCTCATTTTCCCGATAACCCCAGATTTGTTCTTTATTCTCATAACATTTATCTGTAGTTACCATAATCCCTACTTTCACGCTTTTTGTACAACGCATAGCTTCCATTATATGAATAGTCCCCATCACATTTGTTTCATATGTTTCTATGGGAATATCATAACTAAGTCTTACTAAAGGTTGTGCAGCAAGATGGAGAACAATATCAGGTTGATATTGCATAAAAATATCTTTTATTAATTCAGCATCACGGATATCTCCTCTTAAATCAGTAATCTTATTACCAATATTGGATAAGATATAGTTATCTTGTTCACTAAGAGGATCCAAAGAGACACCTATAACTTCTGCTCCTAGTTCGTGTAACCATATACTAAGCCAAGAACCTTTAAAACCGGTGTGTCCTGTTACAAGAATTTTTTTTCCTCTAAAAAAATTATTAAAAATATCAATATTCATTATTCCCAAACTTTCCAAGGTGCATTATCAAGATCCCACATTTCATTTAGTTCTACATTATCACGGAGTGTATCCATAGGTTTCCAAAATCCTTTATGCAAATAAGCGTGCATTTTACCCTCTTTAGCTATATTTTCCAACGGTTTTCTCTCAAAAATAGTATTATCACCATCTGTAATATAATCAAAAACTTGTGGTTCACAGACAAAATATCCAGCATTTATCCAATTGCGATCTCCATCCGGTTTTTCCAGAAAAGATTTTACCTGTGATGTTTTTAAATCAATTTCTAAAGCTCCAAATTTACCAGTTGGTTTATAAGCTGTTAATGATAAAATGGAACTAGACTCTTCGTGTTCTTGTATTATTTTTCGTATATCAATATCTGCAACACCATCCCCATAAGTCAAAAGAAAACGCTCATTTTCAACATATTTTTGAATACGCTTGATACGACCACCTGTCATTGTATTCAAACCAGTATCTACCATTGTAACCTTCCATTTCTCAGATTTATTATTATGAATCTGAATGGTATTATCAGACAAATCGACTGTCAGATCACAATTATGGCGAAAATAATTAGCAAAATATTCTTTTATAACATATTGCTTATACCCACAACAAATAATAAATTCATTAATTCCATAATGACTATAAGTCTTCATTATATGCCATAGAATAGGTTTTCCTCCGATTTCCACCATTGGCTTTGGTATTGAGCTGGTTACTTCACTTAAACGAGAGCCAAAACCACCAGCAAGTATAACTGCTTTCATAATAAGAGTGTTTTAAAATGAATAAGGTATTGTATCTGTTGGGTCATAGTGTAAATCAGTGTACGCCATGAGAATAAAATCTAATTTATCATCTTTATTCATAAATTCATGGGCAATATATGGAGGAACAAAAATAGTTTTAGGGTCTGAAGAATCTAACTCCAAGATTAATTCTTCATTTGTTATAATATCTTTCAACTTCAGATATGCTTTTCCAATAATAAGAGTAAACCATTCATTTGCTATTTTATGATAATGCCCTCCTTTAGAATTTTGGGGATATGCTGAAGTTATATACATCTCTCCTGTAAATTTAGGAAGTCCTTCTTCTTTTCCTGTTAAAATTTTTAAGAACCAGCCTCGCTCATCTTTAATATAACGTCTAGTAATTATAGAGATTTTATCTTTTAAAAGAGTCTGCTTACTCATGCCCATTATCTGTTTTTATACATTTTATTATAATATTCCTGATAACCACCCGAGGTAACATTATCCATCCAATCTTGATTATCAAGATACCATTTAACAGTTTTCTCTATTCCTTCTTCAAACTGAAGCGATGGTTCCCAGCCTAATTCATCTTTTAATTTATTAGAATCTATTGCATAACGTAAATCATGACCGGCACGATCCGTTACATAAGTTATTAACTTCTCAGACGCCCCCTCAGACCTACCTAGTAAACGATCAACAGTCTTAATTATTACTTTTATTAAATCAATATTTTTCCATTCGTTGAATCCGCCAATGTTATAAGTATCAGCAATTTTTCCTTCATGATAAATCAAATCAATTGCACGTGCATGATCTTCTACATAAAGCCAATCACGAATGTTTTCACCTTTACCGTATACTGGTAACGGCTTATTATGACGTATATTGTTTATGAATAAAGGTATAAGCTTTTCGGGGAACTGGTAAGGCCCATAATTATTACTGCAATTAGTAATAATTGTAGGCAGCCGATAAGTATCGTAAAATGCCCTTACAAAGTGATCGCTACTTGCTTTACTAGCCGAATAAGGACTATGTGGGTCATACTTTGTTTCTTCTGTAAAAAATGTACCATCAAATTGTAATGTACCATATACCTCGTCAGTTGATATATGATAAAAACGATTATTTTCATATGGTTCTTCCCAACATTCTTTTGCAGCCTGAAGAAGAGATAAAGTGCCCATTACATTTGTTTTAGCAAACGTAAATGGATCCTTGATGCTTCTATCCACATGACTTTCTGCTGCCAAATGGATTACACCTGTTATTTGATATTCTTTAAATATTTTCAATATTAAATTGAAATCACATATATCTGCTTTTATAAAAGTATAATTTGGCTTACTCTCAATATCTCTTAAATTAGCCAAATTACCGGCATACGTTAGAGCATCCAGATTAATAATATTATAATCAGGATATTTATTTACAAATAAACGTATCACATGAGAACCGATAAAACCCGCTCCTCCTGTTATTAAAATATTTTGTTTAAAATTATTGCTCATAAATAAGTAATATTTAATTAGTATAATGAATCATTATAGTTAAACAACCATTCTACATCCTTTAATCTTTTATGATATTTATCCTTATCCGAAAGTATTATTTTATCCAAAGGAATTTGCCAGTCAATACTCAAATCTGGATCATCCCAAGCAATAGCTCCCTCCAATTTTGGAGAATAGAAATTATCACATTTATATTGGAATATCACTTTCTCACTCAAAACGACAAAACCATGAGCAAATCCTCTCGGAACAAAGAACTGCTTTTTATTCTCTTCCGATAGTTCAACAGCCACATGTTGCCCAAAAGTAGGAGATCCATCACGTATATCTACTGCAACATCCAATACTTTCCCTTTAATAACACGAACTAATTTAGATTGTGCATGTGGAGGTTTTTGATAATGCAAGCCTCTTAATACACCATATGATGACATAGACTCATTATCCTGAACAAAAGTTGTTTTACATATTTTTTCTTCAAAAGTCTTTTGTGAAAAAGACTCAAAAAAATAACCTCTATTATCGTTAAAAACCTTCGGTTCAATAATAACTACTCCTTCTATATCTGTTTTTATTATATTCATGATTCCAGTTCTCTTATTACTTTTAGTAAATATTGACCATATTGGTTCTTCAACATCGGTTGAGCGACTTCTTTCATTTTTTCTGGAGTAATCCAACCTTGCCGTAATGCAATACCTTCTAAGCAAGCAATTTTTAAACCTTGCCTTTTTTCAAGAACTTCAACAAAAATACTCGCCTCACTCAATGAATCATGGGTACCCGTATCTAACCAGGCAAACCCTCTACCTAAAAGCTGGACTTTCAATTCCTGATCCTTTAAAAATTCCTGATTTACCGTAGTAATTTCCAGTTCTCCACGAGCCGAAGGTTTTATCTGATTAGCAACTTTCACCACTTTATTGGGATAAAAGTACAAACCTACTACAGCATAATTAGATTTCGGAACAGACGGCTTTTCTTCAATACTCAATACATTTCCATCCTTATCAAAATCAGCTACACCATAACGCTCTGGGTCACTAACCCAGTAGCCAAATACTGTAGCTTTTTGTTCTTCCTGCACATTTTTCACAGCCTTTTTCAACATCTCAGTAAGACCATGTCCATGGAATATATTATCACCCAAAACCAAGCAAACAGAATCATCACCAATAAATTTTTCTCCTATTATAAAAGCCTGAGCAAGTCCATCAGGTGATGGTTGTTCTGCATATTCAAACCTTACACCAAAATTAGTCCCATCACCTAACAAACGTCTAAATCCAGGAAGGTCATCTGGTGTTGATATAATAAGTATTTCTCTTATTCCCGCCAACATTAAAACCGAAATGGGATAATAGATCATCGGTTTATCATAGATTGGCAAAAGCTGCTTACTAATACCCTTAGTAATAGGATAAAGACGAGTACCAGAACCTCCAGCTAAAACAATTCCTTTCATCTTATTTAATATTAAATGAATTTTTTAAAAACTCTCGAGTTAATATTCCTGTAACTGCTCCAATAAATGCAGTAAAAACAAAACCAATCACAATAAGTTTTTTCTTTGGTTTATCAGGGATAAGAGGCACAATAGCAGGCTGAATTATCGTGTAAACAGGCGTAGTATCTTGCACTTTTACTTTTGCCATTTGCAATTGTTGGGCCATCTGATTATATACACCATAAGTCAGAGTAACCTCATTTTGCAATCTTTCCTTGGTAGCCCCATATCTAGCAGATACAATATCCAAATTTTTATCTATATAAATATTATATTCCTGCTGCGCCTTATAATAATTTTCTTGAGCCTCCTGATAAAGTTTTTGACTAAAAGCAAGATCTTTTCGAGCTTTTTGTGTTCTATATTTAATTATATAATTTTGCAAATAAGATGTAACAGTATCAGCAATATAGGCCGAAATTTCAGGACTTTGCATCATGGAGGAGAGTGTAATAATTCCAGTCTTTTTATCCACAGAAACATTTATTCTAGCTTTCAAATTTTCTATAATAGCATTCTGTTTTGGTGATAATTCTATCCTTCTTCGTTCTATATTATTCAAATCTAAACTTTCTTGAACTATTACTTCATTTCTAGAAACTCCACCTCTAATCTTAGCAGGAATAGCTAAAATATAATTCCACCAGGCTATAGACTGCTCCTTATCCAAATAATTAAATAAATTAGTTTGAATCTCCTTTTTCTTATCCCTAACTTCTATATCAAGTAAACCGATCAAGAAAGGTGTAGAATTCATTATATTAGGATACAACTCTGGTGAGATCGCATCATCTGAAGATTGATTCAAATTTACCCCAGCCATAGCAGCCAAAGCCCCCATGTTACCCATAGGACTTGAAGGTTTTGCTTCTGGTGCTAAGGCTATAGTTGAAACATATTCTTTAGGTATACTCAAAGCAACAATTATTCCTATAATAAATCCTAATAAAGAAATTTTAATAACCAAAGAGCGTTTATCCCATATTTTTCGACCTAGTTCTGATAGATCTATTTCTTTCTCAATATTTTTATCTTTGTCAGTCATATTATTTCATCGTATTTATTAGGACCCCAATTAGACTCGCCATAGAGGTCACACTTGTACCCAGACTTAGAACTTCAGATATTGATAAACGTCTCGCCTGCTCTTTGCTTGGTATTATTATCTCAGAACCAGGTTTTATAGCATTCCTATCAGAACTCTTAACTTTACTTACCGTACCATTCATATAGATGACAAATGATTTATTCTTTTTGGCATTATCAGCATATCCTCCAGCTTGATTGATGTAATACGAAAGTTTTTCGTCCTTCTTATATACTACTGTATTAGGATACATAACTGCTCCATTTATCTTTACCGTATTATCGTATTCCGGAATAATTAATTTATCTCCTTTTCTTAAAACTAAATCATAGTCTGAACCTGGATTTTTAATTGCTTTATCCAATTCAATACCCACATTATATACATCTTCAATATCCAATTGTTTAATCGAAATAGAATCTTTTCCTCCTTGATTTGCTATCTTCAAAGCAGTTTGAGATCTAAAAAGTTCTTCTTTTGAACGTTCCCTTATTAATCTAGCACCTTGAGCATAAGCATCAGGAGTTAAATTTCCTGCTCTTTTAACAATATCCGAAATTCGTTCTGCTTTTTTGTTTAAGGCATATGTTCCAGGGAATAAAACTTCTCCCTCCACATGTATATCTTGTTGCTCTCTATATCCCGGACTACGCCTAACATATACCTGATCATAAGGCTTTAAGACAAAACCTTTTTCTCCATCAACTATTAAACCATCTTTGAGGCTAAAAGAATATATATCAGACAAAGTCCGACTTATGCTCATACTTTTAGGATCAATAATACGACGGGCAATATCTACCCTAACTACAGAAGCAGACTCAAGCAATCCTCCAGCTTGAATAATCAGATCTTCCAATGTAGTATTATCTGCATACTTATACTCTCCCGGACGAGCAACTTCTCCATATATGACCAGATCTCCTAACTCATTTATATCATTTATTGACGGGATATATAGAATATCATTTTTTCTAAGCACTATATCTGAAGCATTTCCATATAAAAGTTCCCGAACATCGATAGATATAATTTCGATAGTATAATCTTCCTTTTCACGAGTTAATACTGCTCTGTTTAAGAACGCATCGCCTCTGACTCCGTCTGCCGCAAGAATAAGATCTTTTACTGTATTTATTTTATTCCCTATTTCATAATACCCATTTCGATATACAGCACCTTTAATTTCTACTCTGTTTTCGAAAATACTTAGTCCCGAACCAATAGTAATAATATCATTATCATTCAGAGGAAAACTATTATAGTTCTTTTCATCAACAGTGAAAATCTTACTTTCGCCTCCGGTATTTCTGACAATACTTATTTTTTTGGAATATGCATTTCCCGTGAAGCCTCCAGCATAATTCAATAAATCTTCTAATGTCTCATTTTCAGACATTTCATAATACATAGGTCTTTTTACATTCCCTCCAATTTTAACTAAAGAAAGATAAGGTGATACCATCACAATATCTCCATCAGTTAACCTAATATCATCATTTGATTTTCCTTTCAAAAGAAAATCATACACATCTAAAGTTTTTAATAACTTGTTATTTCTGTAAAGTTTAACAGAACGCAACGAACCTATCTGATTTACTCCCCCTGCTCTATATAACGCATGGAAAACAGATGATAAAGAAGATAATGAGTATGTACCCGGAGCTACAACTTCACCCATCACATTAATCTGAATAGTTCGGATTTGCCCTAATGTCAATTTTATATGCGATGTTTCTCCAGAATCAATACCTGCATAAATTTCCGAAAACTTGCGTTGGACATAATCATTAGCTTCCTGAACAGTCATACCATTTAGATAAATAGGTCCCAAACGATCTACAACTATACCGCCTTCAGGAGAGATAGTTTGCCTTACCATAGTCTGAGATGCTCCCCATATATCTATTATAACCTCATCTCCCGGACCTAAACGATAGTTAAGAGGAGTAGGAATATTTACATCCGGATTAAATGTAAGGTTTTTTGTATTAAAGATATTACGTCCAAAAACTTCTATAGAATCTTGTTTTTCTGAAAGCTGATGTGTCGTATAACTACTTTCCAGATAAAAGTCTGCAAAATCTGTTTCCTCAGTTGTAGTATTTAATGTTCTGGTTCTTTGATAATTTGAGGATGAATTGACATTGGAAGAAGAAGTACTTCCTTGTTTTTTCTCTTGTTGTTGCTTTATGCGTTCCAGCTGTTCTCTAGTGACACCTCTTTTTGTCAGATTAGTAGCAATTTCCTGCTGAGATGCCCCCTTCGAATACTCTTGTTGTACATAACTTACAACTTGCTCATCTGACATTTGAGCAAACAATGTATTGAAAGAAATTAAAGTAAAAATAAAACAAAATACTACTTTCTTCATATTCTTTAAAAGACTATTAGATTCAAATCATTTAGCGCCTATACAGAAATATTGAAAACCTGCATCTTTTATATCTTTCCCGTTATAAATATTGCGTCCGTCAATAATCAAAGGGGTTTTCATTAATTTTCTGATAACAGACCAGGATGGAAGCCTAAATTCATTCCACTCTGTAACCAGAATAATTGCATCGGCATCTAATGCCGTATCATATATATTATTAGCATACTCTATGTCATCTCCGAAAACCTTTCTGGTTTCTTCAATCGCAACCGGATCATAAACTTTTACCTTCACTCCCGATTCCAACAATTTATTTATAAGAAGGATTGACGGAGCTTCACGTATATCATCTGTTTTAGGTTTAAAGGACAATCCCCATACAGCGACAACTCTGTTTTTCAGATTTCCGTCGTAGTAAGAAGACAGTTTATCATAAAGTATACCCTTTTGGTATTCATTTACATTTTCCACAGCCCTCAGTACTTGCATATCATATCCGTTTTCTTCTGCTGTTTTAATGAGAGCTTTTATATCTTTAGGGAAACAACTTCCTCCATAGCCACAACCCGGATAAAGAAATTTTTTCCCAATGCGAACATCGGAGCCAATACCTGCCCGCACCATATTCACATCGGCACCAACCAGATCACATAAGTTCGCAATATCATTCATAAAACTGATACGGGTAGCTAACATTGCATTTGCCGCATATTTGATCATTTCGGCAGATGGAATGTCAGTATATATCATTCTATAATTATTAATTGTAAAAGGCTTATATAATTTATCCATCAACTCTTTAGCCTTATCGTTCTCTATACCGACAACGACCCTATCCGGATGCATAAAATCGTCTATAGCAGAACCTTCTTTTAGAAATTCGGGATTAGAAGCAATATCAAATTTTAAGCTCACTAACCCTCTTTTATCTAATTCTTGTTGAATAATATTTTTTACTTTTTCGGATGTTCCTATCGGAACCGTACTTTTTGTAACAACTAAAGTATATTTATCAAGATGTTGACCAATTGTGGCAGCAACATTCAATACATGCCGGACATCGGCACTTCCATCCTCATCCGGAGGTGTCCCTACTGCAATAAAAACAATATCAACTTCATTAATAATGTCAGCCAAATCTGTTGAAAAATGCAAACGTCCCGCCTGAAAATTGCGCACAACCATGTTTTCCAAACCTGGCTCATAAATCGGAATTATCCCTTTCTTCAGGTTTTCCACCTTATCCCGATCAATATCAATACAATATACGTTGACTCCCATTTCTGAGAAACAAGTCCCTGTAACCAGGCCTACATATCCTGTACCAACTATTGCAATTTTCATTTTTCCAGTTTCGTAAATCTCTTACGTAAAAGCCCACAAAATTAAGATATAAAATGCAGAAAACAAAGTTTATATTAATCAGATACCCATAAATAGATATTCCTCTTGATATATCTTAACGCCTTATACTTAAATCTAATAAAGATTAATTATATCTTTGTTGACAATTAATCTTCTATAATTATTCACTTTTATTATTGTAAATCATTATGAATAATAAACGGAGTAACCTCTTTTTTATTATTTTCTGTTTCGCATTTATCTCCACCCAAACGGTTGCCCAAAACTCTTCCGACTGGGTTTCACATATATCTTATTGGGCAGATATTACCCAATTGGCGCAAAGTGGAGAAAAGGTATATGCTGTGACAGATGGAAAACTGTTTATATACAACAATACGGACGGAAGTCTGGAGGAGTATATTAAATATAAAGGAGGGAATACAGATATAACCCATATCGTTTACAATAAAAAACACAAATGTTTATTTATTACACGTTCCGATGCAAATATAGAACTACTATACGAAGATAAATCTTACATAGAGATATCAAATATTAAAAATTATACCGGACAGAATATAGATAAGACCATTAATCATATCTTCATGACGGATGACCTGGCTTATTTATCTACAAATTATGGTTTCTCTATCATTGACTTAAAAGAAAGAGTAGTAAAAGAATCCGGTCTATTCTATAGTAAATTTTACTCCATCAATCTTCTTAATAATAATTTATATGCAGCTACTGAAACAGGCGTACTTACAGCAAATATCGATACGAATTTGCAGGATTATGCAAACTGGAAAAAATTCCCAATAGATATATATTACAAAGATGCAGATTATAAATTCGAAGACAGTAATATTAAAAATGTCATAACATTCAAGGACAAATTATATTTCTTATTCCCGGACTCTGCAGTTTATCGCATGGAGACACCGGAATCTGTAGTAGGCATATTAAAAGGCTCGAAACCCTTTGCTATGTATAACACAGATAATGAGCACTTATTTATAATTAATAAACAAAGACTTTGGGATTATTCTGATTTAGACAATTTCAATAACATTAATATAGAACGACTAAATTACATCATACCCAACGGAAATAAGACAAATGAATATTGGACATCATCGGTAGGAAATCATTTGTCCCTTGTAAATGCTCAAAATGGGAATCTGGAATATCTGAAACAATATATAAGACCGCAGGGACCTGCATCTAATTTCCCTTTCACCCAAACCTATGGAAATAATCAGTTATTAATTAGTGGAGGGGGTTTCGATAGTAATAGGCAAAACAGACCGGCCAGTATCTCTATTTATAAAAATTCTCAATGGACTAATATCTATGAATATCAGATAACCGGAGAAAGTGGTATATACGCAAAAGATCTTGTATATGCCATCAGCGATCCCCGAAACCCATCTCACATCTTTGCTTCCAGTTGGGGAGAAGGACTCTATGAGTTTGAAGATAATCATTTCAAAATGATACATGATAAAGATAATAGTACTATTGAAGTCATTAATGGCGAAAATGGATGGTATACTACACGTGTGAGTGGGATGGCATATGACAAGAACAACAATTTATGGCTATTAAACTCTATGGTACCCCATGCTATCAAAATTTATACATCAAACAATGAATGGAAGGAACTATTTTATCCGGAACTGAATAGCGTAGACACAAATATTAAAAATATATTAATCGACCGGTACTCAAAAAAATGGATTACTTCCGTAGGTACATCCAGTACAGGTTTAGATGCCTATATATTCATCCTGAATGATAAAAATACACCTTTCGATAGTAGCGATGATGAATATAAATTCGTACAAGGAAATAACTTTACAAATGACCTCGATCAGAAATTTCAGGTTCAGGCTATAAATAGTATAACAGAAGATAATAATGGGCATATGTGGGTAGGAACAGATGTAGGACCTTTCCGGATACCAAATTCGAGCAGCAGTTCTTTCGACGTTAAATTAAACCGTATTATGGTTGAAAAAGATGGCGATGCAGGTACTATAACCCCTTTATTAGAAAACATCGTGATAACATCTATAGCTATCGACGGAGCAGGTCGCAAATGGATAGGAACACAAACTGCAGGTGTATATCTGATTAGTTCCGATTATCAACGTCCCGAAATATTAGAACATTTTACCCTAGAGGATAGCCCTCTGCCTTCTAATAATATACTATCTATATCTATTGATTCAAAAGGAGTAGTATACATCGGTACCGAAAGAGGACTTATGGCTTACAATGCAAGGGTAACAGCAGGATCCGACGATTTTTCGAATGTATATGTATATCCTAATCCGGTTCGTCCCGATTATAACGGGCTGATAACTGTTACAGGTCTTAAAAGCAATTCCCGTGTCAAAATAACTGACGTAAAAGGCAACCTTATTATTGAAGGAACCTCTTTAGGGGGACAGTTTGTCTGGGATGGATTTAACAGTAGAAAAAGAAGAGTCGACACAGGTATATATTTAGTGTTCGGTTCATCAGAGGACGGATCCGAAGGGGTTGTCACTAAAATAATGATTGTCAACGAATAAGCTCTCTAATTATTAAAGTCAAACTTTAGTATTATCATTTTTTTGTGAACAAATCATAACACTTACCGTTTCTATAATAAAATATTAATAAAGAATATTTAAATATGAGAAGAGTTATCTGCTATATTCTTATGTTAGGATTTATTTGGTCTTGTAGTACTACAAAAAATATACCTGAGGGCGAATATTTAATGAATGGCTATGAAATCAAAGCAGATACGAAAGATATCGAAACCAGCTATTATGAAGATTATGTTCGCCAGCAACCAAACAATAAAATAAGATTAAGAGTATATAATATGGCTGGTCAGGATACTTCTAAATGGCTGACACGCCAGATACGTAAACTAGGGCAAGCTCCGGTTATATATAGTGCGAAATTGACCCAAATATCTGCAACCCAAATACAGAAACAGCTCAACAATGAAGGTTACCTGAGGGCACAGGTAGATACTCTCTTAAAGCCCAAAGACAAAAAGATGAACATCACGTATGATATCAAAAATAATGGTATCTATACAATTAGGAATTATGAATATACTATCAATGACAGCACAATAGCAAGAAGCCTGCGCCCGGCGCGAAAATATACCAGAATACAACCCGGTGTTATCTTCAATAAAGAGAATCTGGATAATTCGACAGCACACCTTACTACCTATCTTCGAAATATAGGTTATTACAATTTTTCGAAGGAATACCTCTATTTCAAAGCAGATACGACCCTTAATAGCCATCAGGCAGATGTCTTCCTTTCGTTATATGAACCTAAAGGTAAAACCGATTTCAAGAGGTTTAAAATAAGAAATGTCAATATCTTAACAGGATATGACGCACTAAGCAGAACGAATCAAAGAATTTTTGCAAATCCTGATACTGTCCAATACAAGGGACTGAACATAATTTACGGAAAAAATAAATTTCTAAGAAAGTCAACTATCGCCCGAAATAATTCCATCAAGCCCGGAGATTATTATGCAGACCTGAGATTTACCCGTACTATCGCAGCATTCAATAGTATGAATGTTATAAAACAAACCAATATAAGCTTCAATCAGGTAAGCGACCCCAACGATAGCATACAATATCTGGATGCTCAAATAAGTATTGCTCCGGGTAATACACACTTTTTTCAGGCGGAAATACAAGGAACCAATTCGGCAGGGGACTTAGGTATTGCCCCTATCCTTACCTATCAGCACCGCAATTTATTTAATGGTGCAGAAATATTGAATGTCAAGCTAAGAGGCGCCTATGAATTCATTTCCAGCACAAAAGATTCTGACCTAACAGGAAAGAATTACTACGAATATGGAGTAGATGTATCATTATCATTCCCTCAATTTCTTTTTCCTTGGCTAAAAAGAAGTTGGAGAGAATTGCCATCAGCAAGTACAGAGATATCTGTAGGACTTAATAATCAGCATAGAAAAGAATATACAAGGCAATTCTTTAATGCAGGTCTTACATATAGGTGGTCTTCAAGTAACAATCAGCTAAATCATGCTCTAAGTCTATGGAATATCAATTATGTTCGTATGCCATGGGCTTCGGACGAATTTAAAAATAGATATCTGGTATATGCAGACAGTGTAAACTCAATGATACGAGAAAGCTACAAAGACCAACTCATATCAAGTACTACCTATGGAATCACTTATACAAATAGTTACAATCGATACGGGAGAATACCCAGAAATCAGGTTACAATACGTGCCAATGTCGATATAAGTGGATGGCTTCCTCGCTTAGCAACGACCTTTTACAAAGCAGAAAGAGATTCGGCCGGTAGTAAAAAGATAGTAGGGATAGCTTATGCAGAATATATAAAAGGAGATATTAGCTTTGCCCAAACTCATAATCTAGACAGACGCAGTAGCGTAGCCTATCATATCGGCTTAGGCGTGGCACAGCCCTTTGGCAATTCAAGAGTATTACCTTTCGAAAGTCGTTATTTCTCAGGAGGGGCTAATAGTGTAAGGGGATGGCAAACACGTGCACTAGGTCCCGGATCTATGTCAGATTCAATAACAGACTTTGTAAATAAGGTCGGAGATATAAAGCTGGATTTAAATCTTGAATACAGAAGAAAGGTTACAGACTTGATAGAACTGGCAGGATTTGTCGATGCAGGAAATGTATGGACTATCAAAAATTATGATGCACAACCCGATGGACTATTTAAATTCTCAGAGTTTTATAAAGAAATAGCTCTTTCTTATGGAATAGGTACACGTTTCGACTTAGGATTTCTCTTATTAAGGCTCGATTTTGGATTCAGAGCATATGACCCGGGAAGACCCAAAGGAAGAAAATGGCTTACACCCAATTTTAGCGGAGAGCGTATGGCATGGCACTTTGCTATTGGTTATCCATTCTAATTACATTCTCAATTTCATACCTGCGAAGATTGTATCCGGCTTAAGAGTCATTACACTTCGCATTTCTCCTGCCATACACAATCCGCAAAGGTCGCAAACACCTGCATAAGCACCATTACAGGTATCCAGACGTGTTCCGTCGGCAAGAATAAAGTTGGAAACCCAACATTGTTTTTTAAACTTATTGTGTTTCATCAACTTCAAACCCGATATAGAATTCATGATCGGATACTTTCTTTTCTTATAACCTATCACTTTATCAATAACCTCACAACGCGTTTCCCAATCCAGAAACAGATCATCTCCCTCAACACCTTCGAACGGTGTATGGAAATTAATCG
This sequence comes from Dysgonomonas sp., assembly GCA_032477055.1. Classification (GTDB taxonomy): domain Bacteria; phylum Bacteroidota; class Bacteroidia; order Bacteroidales; family Dysgonomonadaceae; genus Dysgonomonas_A. Next base: position 67,920 of record JAWDXP010000006.1, read on the forward strand.
AAATAGACTTTATGTGAGGATTGTTCTTCGCAAACTCTATGGTTTCATCTACCGATTTATAATTTACAGCATTTACTACCATATTCACACTCAGATCGGGATGACCCGATTCTTCTATATTTTTCACTAAACGGTCAAATACGCCTTTACCCCTTATCTCATCATGGTATTTTCCCAATCCATCTAAACTTACCCAAATAGAGTCTGCTCTCAGACCAGGAAATGGACGAGCTGCATTTGTAGTAACTGTAGTTGAAAATAAACCGATTTCTTTAGCCAAATCCAGCAAACTATTCAGATCGTAATCGCCATCATGCCACAATGTTGGTTCTCCTCCTTCAAAGTCTACAAAACGCGAACCTTCTTTATAACAATATTGCAATTCTTCTCTAATTTGCTCATATGTTTTTATATTAGGCTCTTTTCTGGCATACACACTGCAATGCTTACAAGTAAGATTACATTTGTCAGAAATGAAAAGCACAGATTGAAGCGGTTTTTTTCGCCCGAGAAATTTCGCCCTTAAAAACCAAAAAGGAAGATATAATGTAGAATTCATTACTTCGCAATAATAGATAGAACAATAATTATAAGGCAAAAAGAGGATAATAAATTACGCGCCAGATACCATCGTATCATAAACCAATCGATACCTATAGCTTGCAGACGATCCCAGTTAGCCATAGGCCCCATCCATTTGCGCGGTTCAAATTTTCTATCGGGATTTACTGTAAATTCCCTCATCATATAAAATAAATACAAGGCTAGAGGTAAAGTCAGCAATAATAGACAATAATAAACAGATATATATCCACTTACAATCCCGAAAGAAATAATAAAATAAGGTGCGAATAAAATAACAGACAAAGCAACTAACATCCCTTTTTTATTATTCAACAATACAGCAAGGGTTCTTTTACCGACCTCTTTATCCGGTTCGAAATCCATTATCGAATGTACATATACTATATTAGCAACTAATAAACCAACAGGAATTGAAATAAGTACTATCATCGGATCGATGATTCCGCATGCAGCATAAAATGTTCCCATCATCGTCATAGGACCGAACATAATACCAATCAGTATCTCCCCCAACCCCCTATAACTGAATTTGAAAGGAGAGGCAGAATAAGAAATACCCAATACGGCTGTAGGAATCATAAAATAGAATATTCCTATTCCTCTATAATATAGTATGATGGCACCAATTAATACAGCAATGGCACAAAAAGCACAAGAAGCTACCAGAAGATGCCCGATAGTTGCAGAGCCATCATTCAGATAAAGGCATTTGCCAATACGGGCACGGAAACCTTTGTGCTGCATCTGATCCCGATAATCCGTCTTTTTCTTCCTATAATCGAAATAATCATCGAAAAGATTCAAACCCAAATGCCCGAATATTACACCCAAAACACCTAGTATTCCTAAAAAAACAGAAAATCCGGCATAAGGATAGGCTAAAAATACCGCCAGTATAGCAGGCATTACGCTCTGAGGTAAAGATTGTGGTCTTGCATTTCGGAACCAAAATTTAAATGTGTGAAGCATTGTTTTCATCTGTAAAAATTAAATTTTAATCCAATCGGCTACGAATTTACCAAAATTTTAGTATTCCGGATTAAAAAATCTTTATTTTCAGGCTATAAAAGAATATTACCTCGCGAAAAATAACTATATTTGCATGCAATAAATTTTTCAGATATACCCTATGTCATTTATTGCAGATAAAATTGTTATGGATGGGCTTACATTCGACGATGTATTATTAATCCCTGCCTATTCCGAAGTTCTTCCCCGTAATGTCGATCTAAAGACAAAGTTTTCAAAAAACATCAATCTGAACATACCTTTTGTTTCAGCAGCAATGGATACTGTTACTGAAGCTAAGTTGGCGATTGCAATTGCCCGTGAAGGCGGTATTGGTGTGATACACAAAAACATGTCTATACAGGAGCAGGCACAACAAGTACGATACGTAAAACGTGCCGAAAACGGAATGATATCCAATCCTGTAAGTATCGCCAAAGATAAAACTGTAGGTCAGGCATTAGCTCTGATGGCAGAATACAAGATCGGAGGTATTCCCGTTGTAAGCGAGGACAACACTCTGGTAGGTATTGTTACTAATCGGGACTTGCGTTTCCAGAGAGACATGGACAGACGCATCGAAGAAGTAATGACAACAGAAAAGTTAATTACCACTCAGCAATCGACAGACCTGGAAGCAGCAGCAGACATACTTCAACAATATAAGATTGAGAAACTTCCTGTTGTGGATAACAATAATAAGCTAATTGGTCTGATCACTTATAAAGACATCACCAAAGCAAAAGACAAGCCGAATGCCTGTAAAGATGAATTCGGTCGTCTTCGTGTTGCTGCCGGAGTAGGTGTAACCCATGATACACTCGACAGAGTTTCGGCACTAGTTGAAGCAGGAGTAGATGCTATTGTTATCGACACTGCACACGGACATTCGAAAGGTGTTGTCGAAATTTTGAAAAAAGTAAAAGCTGCCTTCCCTAAAGTAGATGTAGTTGTAGGTAATATTGCCACAGGTGATGCAGCCAAATATCTGGCAGATGCCGGAGCAGATGCTGTTAAAGTAGGTATCGGACCCGGTTCTATCTGTACAACACGCGTGGTTGCGGGTGTAGGTGTACCTCAACTTTCAGCTATTTACGATGTAGCAAAAGCATTGGAAGGGACAGGAGTTCCTTTAATTGCAGACGGAGGATTGCGTTATTCGGGAGATATTGTAAAAGCTCTTGCAGCAGGAGGATACTCTGTTATGATGGGATCACTTCTAGCAGGGGTAGAGGAATCTCCGGGCGAAACTATTATTTTCAACGGACGTAAATTCAAATCATACCGCGGTATGGGTTCGTTAGAAGCTATGGAAAAAGGTTCGAAAGACCGTTATTTCCAAGATATGGAAGCTGATATCAAAAAGCTTGTTCCTGAAGGCATTGCAGCACGTGTTCCTTATAAAGGATCACTATACGAAGTTGTATACCAGATGTTAGGCGGGTTACGTGCCGGAATGGGATATTGTGGAGCACAAGATATTGACACTCTGCATAAAGCCAAATTTACACGTATAACAAATGCCGGAGTTGCCGAGAGTCACCCTCATGATGTAGCAATCACCAGTGAGGCACCTAACTATAGTAGAGGAGAATAAGTGTAGAAAATAAATTCAAATACATAAAAAAGTGCCTTTATATGAAGGCACTTTTTTATTTCTACCTCTATCATTAAAACTGTATCGTATTAACTCACAGAAATTAAACAAATATTTTGTAATTTTGCATTTCTATATATAATCTAACAATGGAACAGCAATTAGTAATCTATAATACATTAACCAGAGAAAAAGGAGTTTTTGAGCCTATACATGCACCTCATGTGGGAATGTACGTCTGCGGACCTACTCTATATGGAGATGCACATTTAGGGCACGCACGCCCGGCAATTACATTCGATCTTCTTTTTCGCTACCTGACCCATATAGGTTACAAAGTAAGATATGTACGGAATATAACAGATGTAGGACATCTGGAAAATGATGCGGATGAAGGTGAAGACAAAATAGCAAAAAAAGCACGTCTGGAGCAATTAGAGCCCATGGAGGTCGTACAGTTTTATGTAAACAGATACCATAAGGCAATGGATGCACTAAACGTCCTGTCCCCTTCTATCGAACCTCATGCTTCGGGTCATATTATAGAGCAAATAGAAGCCATTAAGCAGATACTAGATAACGGGTATGCTTACGAAAGCAATGGTTCTGTATATTTCGATGTAAAAAAGTATGACAAAGAATATAACTATGGAATACTTTCGCATCGTAATATAGAAGAGATGCTTAATACAACCCGTGAACTGGACGGGCAAGATGAAAAACACAGTAAGGTAGATTTTGCCTTATGGAAAAAAGCATCTCCGGAGCATATTATGAAATGGCCTTCACCGTGGAGCGAAGGGTTTCCCGGTTGGCATATCGAATGTTCGACGATGAGTATTAAATACTTGGGGAATGAGTTTGATATTCATGGAGGAGGATTAGATTTAATGTTTCCTCATCATGAGTGCGAAATTGCACAAAATACAGCATTAGAAAAGCATGCTGTTGTCAAATACTGGATGCATAATAATATGATAACCATTGGCGGACAAAAGATGGGGAAATCATTAGGGAACTTTATCACTCTGGATGAATTTTTCAGTGGTTCTCACCAGTCTCTCGTACAGGCATATTCTCCAATGACCATCCGATTCTTTATACTTCAGGCACATTATCGCAGTACTGTCGATTTCAGCAATGAAGCTTTACAGGCATCGGAGAAAGGTTTGAATCGATTATTGGATGCGTATTCCCGTATTGATAAGATCCAGCCTTCAGATTCATCATCTGCCGAAATAAAATCTATCCGACAAAAATGTTATGATGCAATGAATGATGACTTAAACTCTGCCATTGTTATTTCTCATTTATTCGATGCTTCTACAATAATAAATTCGGCAATAAATGGTTCTGTAAACCTCACTGTAGAAGATATAGATGAATTAAAGTCCATTTTCGATACTTTCTTATTCGATATTTTAGGAATAAAGAATGAAATGAATAGTAATGAAAGCGGACAGGAGTCGTATGCAAAAGCTATAGACTTACTATTAGAAATCAGAGCTGAAGCCAAAGCAAATAAAGATTGGGCTACTTCGGATAAGATCCGGAACGAACTCAATAAAATAGGCTTTGAAATAAAAGATGGCAAAGATGGTTCTGAGTGGAAATTAAAATAAAACAAGAAAACTAAAATAAGAAGAGAGTAATATTAAGAAGGAAAAATTAAAAACAACAACTAAAATGCGTTTTGAGAAGTATTTGAATTCATTAGAGAAAAGTGGAGTTAAACAGTTTTGGCTATTTTTTGCCGTTCTTGTCATATTGACAATTTACATGATGGAAAGTTTCCATCCCGGAAATTACGTATTTGTAGGGCATGACTTGCACCTGCATATTTTAAGATTCCAAGCATTAATGGAAGCACTAGCTGACGGAAGATTCCCTATTTATATCGATTATGAGGCTGTATTAGGTTACGGCTATCCCACCAAATGGTTTTATCCTGATGTGATGCTGATTCCCTTTGCTTTATTAGGAAATCTTACCAATCTGCCATTTGCTTATAAAATGTTATTGGCAGTGAATACTCTACTGAGTGGCATTTTCATGTATTTTGCCATGAAAGGGATCTACAAGAGTGGCTATGTAGCTAGTATAGGTGGTTTACTTTACACATTTTCGTTTTACCATATGCAGGATATATTCGAAAGATCTGCTATGGGAGAAACTATTTCTATGACCTTTGTTCCTCTTGTTTTCTGGGGTTTGTATGAGATCATAAAAGGGGATTACAAAAAATGGTATATAATAGCCATAGGATTTGCATGTCTTATATTTTCACACGTAATCGCAACATTACTGACTTTCATAACAGTAGTCATAATTTTATTGATCTACGCAAAATCAATGTGGAAAGAAAAAGAGCGTATCTATTATTTATTATTGGCAGGTTTTGTGTCAGCACTTGTATCGGCATATTTCCTGTTTCCTTTATTTGAACAAATGCTTTCCAATAAGTTTTTCTATACGGAAAATATAATATTCAATGTCAATGACTACACCATTATTCCTATACAATTATACAGAGCTGTATTCGGGATTACATTCTTCCCTCATGACTCTACACGGTCGTTCTTACCTGCTTTAGGTTCGTTCCTGACAATCATGTTATGCTTGAGGGTATTTATACGTGAAAAATCAGCCGAATTGAGAAGTGTAGATATAGGAGTATTGATCGGATTCATTTTTGTATTGATATGCTTACCTATATTTCCTTGGACGATATTTCCATTCAAACTGCTTAACCCAATTCAGTTTCCATGGAGATTTTTCCAGATCATCACTTATTTGTTCGTTGTAGGGGCAACATATTATACTTACAGGCTTATTAAAACAAATAAGAACAGATTCATATTCAGTATTTTTATTATCATCAGCATAATAATTACTATTTGTGTAGAAAGTGCAAACTGTCATAAGAAATATAACAGACAATACCACTTTACATGGGAAATCAGAGCAGATAATTTATATTGTCAAGGAACCTTAGAGTATGCACCTGCAAAAATCCCATCTCATGATTATATGGAAGAGAGAGGTGACTCCGTTGGAACAAACTATAAAGAGACTGAGATATTAAACTTTTCTAGACAAAAGAAAGGAATTACCTGTCTGGATGTGAAGGTTCAGAACAAACCCGAAACTATAGAATTTCCGCTATTTTTCTACAAAGGATACAGTGCAAATATGGATGGACACGAGCTTCCTGTTTCAGAAAGTAAAAACGGATTATTACAAGTTACGGATGTCAACGAATCGGGAAAAATCTGTGTAGCGTACACAGGAACTTTAATACAGAAAGTAAGTCCTTATATTTCCATAATAAGTGTATTACTTCTTTGTATATATATCTTTAAAAGAAAGAGAAAAAAATAAAAAAACAATCCGGAGTGTATTTCGTAAATGAAATATACTCCGATTCAGTTAAAATATCCGGGACAATGCTGAGGTATTCCATAGAAAAGCTATCTTTCGAAGAAAAGAGACTTTATAAGAAAAAAGATTGATTTTTGTGAGAATACCGGAATACATAGAAAGGAATTATATTACAATCAATTTAATACTCATTGTATATACATTTTCCTTATTACTATATAATAACTTCCTTCACCAAACATTTTGGTACGACGAAGCGTACACAATAGCTCTAGTAAAGTATTCTTATACTGAAATCTTAGAGATTACATCATCCGATGTCCACCCCCCACTCTATTATTTCATGTTAAAAAGTTTCTGCTCCATATTCGGAGATTCACTCATTGTAATGAGAATATTTTCCAATTTAGGCGTAATAGCAAGCATGTTGTTCGTCCTTTTTTTCACTTCTAAGCCTTTAACGAAAGTTGTTTCTACCCTCTTTATTCTACTCATAGCTACAATGCCTGTAAACCAATATATGGGCGTAGAAATAAGAATGTACTCCTGGGCTATGTTCTTTGTATTGGCATCAACAATATATGGATACCAAGCATATGATGAACAACGGCTATCTTCATATATAAAATTGGCGATATTTTCTGTTTGTGCTGCTTACACACATTATTATGCTTTGTTATCAGTAAGTATTATTTATCTTTTGCTGATATTCTTCATTATCAAAAGAAGGGAAAAGAATTGGAGTAAGTTATTACTATCAACTTTGCTTTTTGTTATACTATATGCTTATTGGATTCCTGTCTTATTCTCACAAATACAAACTGTCCAAAACAGCTTTTGGATAGAACCTATTACAACCAAAGATGTTTTGTTATTCTGTTATTATTTCTTTTCACCAAAAGAACCGACTCATCCTTATATGATATTTACTAAGCTGGAAATGTCTATTGCTCTTTCTATAGCCTTACTAGTCATTTCAGGACTAATATTTCAAATTATTCGTCTATATATCAAACAACCTAATAAGAGACTAAAAACAGCTGTTTATTTCATTTCTATTTACATCATCACTTTGATTATTACTTTTCTGATAAGTCTCACTATTCAACCTATCAGCTTTCCCAGATATACATGTTGTGCTTTAGGTCCTTTATTATTGGGAGTATCCATTTTTATTATCGAATTATGGAAAGAAAATAAGAAAACACTTGTTATAAGTACAGTTTCATTATTATGTATATTTTCGATAGTTCGTTTCTTTTCTGAAAAAGCATACTATTTAAACAAAAATGAAGAAAAAGCTGTATTAGTGAACTACTTAAATAGCAATAAGAATATTGAAACAATAGGCTCTACCCATCAATCGTATCCGGTACTGGCAGAATTGTCCCTGGTATTTCCTAATAAAGATTTTATTATATATTCCTCAAATAAGAAAACAGATTTCCGTCCATTTAATATACATAGTTCAAATAAGCATACCAATACCAACGAGTTATATTGGGTGAAAGCCACATATGATTCAATACATATAAATAATAATTACAAAATTGTAAATAAACTGGAAATAGAACCTTTTACTGTTTATCGACTGAATAAAACCCAAGAATGAAAGAATACCAATCATATACATTAAAAAATGGATTAAGAATAGTCCACAAGCCACTCAACAGCAATGTATCATACTGCGGATTTATCGTTAATTCTGGTACACGGGACGAAAATGCGGATGAATACGGAATGGCACATTTTGTAGAGCATATGCTGTTTAAAGGCACTCAAAAGCGCAAGTCCCATCATATTATAAACCGGATGGAGAGCGTAGGCGGTGAAATAAATGCCTATACAAATAAAGAAGAAACGGTGATATACTCCGTATTTTTGGAAGAACACTACGAACGTGCTTTCGAGTTGCTTACAGATCTTACTTTCCACTCCACCTTTCCAGCAAAAGAAGTAGAAAAAGAAATAGAAGTCATCTTGGATGAAATCAACTCTTATGAAGACAATCCTTCAGAATTAATCTTCGATGAGTTTGAAAACATAATATTTCGCGATTCGCAGCTAGGGCACAACATATTAGGAGAAGAAGACACGCTAATAAACTTCACACCCGAAAAAGGGAACAACTTTGTAAGAAAGTATTATACCCCACAAAATATTGTATTCTTTTCTTTAGGGAAAACAGATATAAAGAAGATAGTAAGATTAGCCGAAAAATACCTGTCCGAACGACATACATCTATACCTGAAAACATAAGAATTAAACCCTCATTAACCACTGCTACTAAAAATGTCTTAAATAAAGATACTAATCAGGCACATGTGATGATCGGGAGTAAATGTTATGACCTACACGATCCGAACAGAAGAGTTTTATACCTCCTGAATAATATTCTTGGTGGACCGGGAATGAATAGCCGATTAAATATCTCTTTACGCGAAAAAAGAGGATATGTGTATAATGTTGAATCTAACATGACCAATTATTCGGATACAGGAATCTTCTCTATCTATTTCGGGAGTGATAAGAAAAATGCAGATAAATGTATTGAGTTAATTCATAAAGAATTAAGAAAGCTGCAAGAAACAAAATTGACAACACTACAATTGTCTTCTGCGAAAAAACAACTTATCGGGCAGATAAGTATTTCGGGTGATAATCATGAAAATCTAGCCCTCGCGCTAGGTAAAAATTACCTTCATTACAACCATTTCAATAGTCTGGAAGAAACCATAAAAAAAATAGAAGGCATAAACGTTAACGATATTTTAGAAATAGCAAATAATATTTTCAATACTAACAAATTAAGCTATCTAATATATAAATAATTATAAATAAACATATTATATAGATAATTCACAACCAGATAAAAGCTAAATAATTAAACACTATTTAACATTAATGTTATTAATATTTTAAAAAATTGAATTTATATGAATTAAAAAAAATAGCTTTGTCCAATCAAAGTGTCAAAATAACGACACAAATATTAATTTAAAGGTAGTGTTTATGAGAAAGTTGATTTTTACTCTTGCAATTGCTCTAGGAGCATTTTTTAGTGTAAACGCCCAAGAAGTTGGTGGAATGTGGGTTGGTGGAACAGTTGGACTATGGTCTAGCAAAGTAAAAGGAGCTGATAGCGAATTAAGCTTCAAAGTTCTTCCTGAATTCGGATACGTAATTAGCGATAACGTCGGAATCGGTATCAGCCTTGGAGGTGGACATATTTATGGTGAAAGTCTAAATTTCAAGGATGGTGAACAAGGAGGTAAAGAAGCTAATTATTACCGTGTAAATCCTTTTCTTCGCTATGCATTCCTGAAAGGCAGCATGGGTTCTCTATTCTTTGATGGAGGTGTAGGATATGAGCACCACAAAGTTTGTAACGGAGGTGCTAAGGGTCAACGTATCGATGCAGGTTTCAAACCAGGTTTAGCTTTGAACGTTTCTGATAAAGTTTCTTTGATCGGAAAATTCGGTTTCCTAGGTTATCAGTATGAAAAAGTTGGTGATGTAAAAAGAAACAGCTTTGGATTCGATTTCGATATGGATAACATCGAACTTGGTATGGCTTTGAAATTCTAAGACATTCTATAGTAAAAAAACCTCTTGATTTCAGGAGGTTTTTTTTATGCTTTTATTTAAAATAACCAAACTTTCATTTCCCATATTAAACAGTAAGTCTACAATACTTAGATTCTCGACAAATCCGAACTTTTGCTCAAACACCTGATAATACGGAACAGAATAAAAATCAGAATCAGTCGTTTTCCAATCTTTTTTCGGAGAAATGATCTGCCGGTAATCTTTACTTGTATCCTTTACATAATCATTTGTATAATGAACATCTGTAGAATCTATATTGACCAGATTACAGATCATTTGTCTTAACTCCTCATTAAAATCAAACAAAAATTCATACCTCTTTTCATAAAAAGGTCTGAAATCATCCTGATAATATTCGAAGAAAGGAGTAGAATTATATGCCGAAATTAGTGCATTCCAGTGCAAATGCCGCCAATTTCCATGATCGGCTATACGAATATCCCTTATAAGGGCTTTTTTTCCACCAGCGCTCTCTATAGGTATGGAAAGGGTCATCGGACCATTAGCAGACAATATAATACACCGATTGCGATAAGTTTGCTTTATATAATTCTCATGTTGTTCGACAAAGATATCATCTCCTGATATCAATTTCGAATAATATTGTATAGGTGCCAGATATAAAGATGAAAGATGAATACCCATAATTAAAAATTTACTCTACTGCCGAAAAACACCTATCCCAATTGATCTCACCGTCATATGAGTTAAACCATATATAGAAAGCCTTCCCAATAACAAACCTTTCTGAAATAAACCCAAGTGAACGCGAATCAGTAGAACCCTCAGGGTTATCAGAAACGAACCAATAATAATCATCCTTAAAACGATAAGAGTCCAACAGTATATCATTTTTAAAAAAATAATTGCCTTTGAATATAATATCTTTATCCTCCTGCTGAATAATTTTATTGTATAGAGGGGCTGTCAACTCACTGAATTTAACTTCAGAACCTTTGGAAGGTACAATTAATTCATAATATAACTCAGGTTTGACTTCTTCTTTCAACTGGATGGAGGAAGGTAGTTTCTGATTTAATATAAATGATTCATATCTATTCAAAGACACAAGTTCCCAGACAGAGTCAGTAGACGAAACCATACGGAAAGGGATATCAAAGGATTCCATTATCGATAAAATCGAATCTTTCTTATTAGACGGAAATTTAAAGGTCATCAAAAAATCGGGAGATGGAATATACTTTTTATTATTGATATAAAAATCGTTTCCCTTCACATGAATAGTATCACCTGGAACAGCCACACAGCGACTTAATACCAAACTTCTTTTATCTATTGGCTTATCTGTTTCTAATGGATTATTAAACAAGACAATATCATTCTTATCTACCTGAGAAGAAAACAGGCGTTTGTATCCAAGACGTATAAGATTTGAATAAGACTTAATACCTAAAAACGTATCGAAGGTAAAAGGTAAAGAAAGCAGAGTGACAGGCATACGAATACCGAAAGCCGTTTTATCCACCAATACACGGTCACCTTTAAGCAAAGCGGTCTCCATCTGTGAAGACGAGACCGTATATGACTGAATTAAAAATGACCTTATAAACAGGACTACCAATAATGTGACAAGAAATATTATCCCATATATCTTCCATCCCTTTTTATCTTTTCCCATTATATCATTTTACTTTTTCTTTGCACTTGTAAATATTCTGTTCCAGCGAATACCACCATTAAACAGGTTTTTATCTTTATCCAAAGACAACCAGACAAACATTGGACTACCCACAATATGATCCTCAGGAACAAATCCCCACGAACGGGCATCGGCAGAATTGTGACGATTATCCCCCATCATAAAGTAGTAATCGAACTTAAAGGTATAGGAAGCCGCTTGCTGACCATTAATATAGACTTTTCCGTCTTTGTATTCAAAGTCATTATGCTCATAGTTTTTGATACATCTTTCGTAAGCTGCCACTTTAAAATCGACGTTTCCATCGAAAGATATAGTCTCGCCTTTCTTCGGAATCCATAGCGGACCATATGTATCGCGAGTCCAACCCGTTTTGTAATCAATCGGATAATAAAATGGGAAATCCATTATTTTACCATCCGGCATCTGTCGTTGCTGAATCTGTTCTTTTTCTTTAACAACAGAAAGCACAAAAGGTTTCGATTTTAGTGACTCGACCATTTTCCGCGTCAATGGTAAACTATAAGCTATATGAAAATTTTTATCCTTTGCCACAAACCCTAATTGAGTCAAATACAAACTATCAGACGTAAAACGAATATTTTCGGGTAAACCCCGGTCAAAAGAATTTACTTCTCTAAAATAAGCAAGTATGTCATAGAAAAACGGAGTTTCCTGGTTTGTTCCGTAGTTTGCCATATAATCTTCCTTACTGACACCTAACTCATCAAATACTTTTTCTGAAATTTGAGTCCCATCCGTCTGCACCCAGTAACGAAGCTGCATATTTTCAGGCTCGGCTATTTTTTCGCCGTTTATATACACATCGTCATCTCTCAATTCAATATTTTCGCCCGGAAGTCCGATACATCTTTTTACATAGTTTTCGCGCCTATCCACCGGACGATATACAATATCGCCATATTGAGCTTTATTACCCCAAACTCCGGCTCTTCCATTCGAATTCATTTTCACCAACGAATAATAATCCACAGCTTGTTGTTTCAAAGCTACAGTATCACCTGCCGGAAAGTTGAAAACAACAATATCATTTCTCTCGATAGAACCAAATCCCGAAAAACGCTGGTATTTCAACTGAGGTTTGTCTATATATGATTTCACATCCAATATAGGAAGAGTATACTGTGCTAAAGGAAAAGACAGCGGAGTCATTGGCGAACGTGTACCATAACTCATCTTACTCACAAATAGAAAATCTCCAACGAGTAAAGATTTTTCTAAGGATGAAGATGGGATCTGATAGTTTTGAAAAAAGAAAGTATTAATTATATACACTGCTATAAGGGCAAAACCGATGGCATCTGCCCATTCCATAAATTTACGGAACGAAGCATTCGTAGATTTTTTCCAGAAAGCCCAAGGAATATACTTCAGAATATAACTATCGAAGAATAGTAGAATCAGTAACAAAACCAAATAATATCCTGTCCACGCAACAAATGCCAAACAAAGGACAGACATTATAATAAATTTTATCCATTGCTTTTTTGATGCCTGTTTCAATCTATCTCCAAAACTCTTATTTGTTTTCATATTCCTTTGTTCAATATTCAAATTCATATTATATTAAAAATCGAGCATATCTTCCATACTCAAGAAACCTTTTTTACCATGAGTAAATTCAGCGGCAAGAATTGCACCCAATGCCAGACCTTTCCGGTTCTTAGAGTCATGTTTTATACTTATCACATCGGCTTCCGATTCATAAAATACTTCATGAATTCCGGGAACTTCCCCCTCACGAATAACATGTATGGCTATATCTTCCAGCTTAGTCTCTGTTTCTAGATGCCAATCGGACTTTCTATGCATATTCTCGATAATACCTTCTGCCAGAGTTATTGCCGTCCCACTAGGAGCATCCAGTTTATGAATATGATGAGTTTCCTCCATTTTCACCGAATAATCGGGAAATTTATTCATAATTTTAGCCAGATATTTATTGACTGCAAAAAAGATATTTACACCCAAGCTATAATTAGAAGCGTAAAAGAAAGTTTGCCCGTCTTTTTCACAAGCCTCTTTTATCTCCGCCATATGTTCCAGCCACCCTGTAGTACCGGCAACAACCGGAACATGAGCAGCAAAACATCGTCTAAAATTATCTATCGCACTGGTTGGAGTCGTAAACTCTATAGCTACATCTGCATTTTTAAACTCGGGAGAGTCAAACTCCGAAATATTATTCTCATCAATGATCGAAACAATATCATGTCCTCTACCTTTGGCAATACGTTCTATTTCTTTACCCATCTTGCCATATCCTATAAGCGCAATTTTCATATCTGATATTAATTTAATTCCAATAAAATACTACAAATGTAAGAAAAAGTAAGTTAGAGTATATTGAGATTTTAATTCAAAACAAATTTCAAGAAAAAATGTTATCTTTATATAGGTCGCTAACCTGAATTAGAAGTTACACGAATTAACAAAATTTAGACTTCTGGGACATTCTATACGAACCTACATTTTTCTCTACGAAACAGATTTAAATCACTTCAACCAAAGATTATTTATTACAACTTCTCCTTTTAATAAACCCTGTCCTATTTTCATCATAATCCTTCATTAACCCAAATACAAAATATAACCTGTAATATATTTCACTATAATTATAAACTTTAATTAACATTTATATAAAATAAAAATATTAATTAAATACTTATTTATCAAATAATAAAAATTCACTGTAATCTATATTACTAATATAGTTAGTAAAAATTAAATTTTATTAGTAGAATAATTTGCATACAAATCAAATAGACAAAAATAATATCAACAGGTTGAATATAAATTCCAACTAATAGCAGATAAAAGGGTTTAAAACAAAAATGGATATTGGCGTAACCAATATCCATTTTATATTTATTGTAGAAATAAGACTATCTATCAATTAACTTTTTTAACAATCTCACTTACTCTTTTTGAATCTGAAAGCAAATAAGAATATTCAGAATTATCTGTAAAATTTGGACTATGAAAATTCATTTTTCCTTGAAATAAGGATTGGAAAGTTCCATGAATCTCTTTCGCTCCCGTAAAAGAAATAATTTCTGCCGCATTTTCTTCTTTTACTCCTGCCCCGGGCATGATAATAATACGATCTCCGGCTTGTTCCACCAAATCTTTGATAACAAAACGACCATCATAAACATTCGCATACCCTCCGGAAGTCAAAATACGGTCACAACCGAGCTTAATCACATCCTCCAAAGCATCTGAAAGGCTTTTAACCCTATCAAAAGCCCTATGGAAGGTAACAGACAGATTATACTTCTTTGCAAGTTCTACAAGCTCTAAATTGCGCTTTAAGTCAATATTTCCATCCGGATCCAATATTCCGATCACTACACCATCACATTTTAACTCCCCGCAAAGCTGGATATCACGCTTCATAGACTCAAAATCCAAATCATCATACATAAAGTCACCACCACGCGGACGAATGATAACATTGAGGTCTATACTCACATGTTCACGAGTCAATTCGATTTGAGACTTCGCAGGAGTAGTACCTCCTTCCATAAGATTTCCACACAATTCAATTCGCTTCGCACCACCCTTTTCCGCTTCTATAGCCGATTGTACAGAGTTTGAAGCTACTTCTACAAGTACCATAAAAAACTATTTTTCGATTAATATTTTTCAAAAAGTAAAAGTACTCTAAAAAACAAAAATTATAAAAACATCTAACAAAAACTATTTGAAATGAGAAATCCTCGAAAAATAGTAACTTTGTAATCCAATTAATCAATAAAAAAATGAATTTCGAATACGACGTTATTGTTGTGGGGGCTGGTCACGCAGGGTGCGAAGCAGCTACAGCAGCAGCCAATCTAGGCTCAAAGACCCTGCTAATAACAATGGATATGAACAAAATCGCCCAAATGAGCTGCAATCCGGCAGTGGGAGGCATTGCCAAAGGGCAGATTGTTCGTGAAATAGATGCTTTAGGTGGTCAAATGGGGATTGTCACTGACACCACAGCAATACAATTCCGCATGTTAAACCGCTCAAAAGGACCTGCGATGTGGAGTCCAAGAGCACAAAGCGACAGAGCACAATTCATACTCAAGTGGCGCGAAATAGTCGAAAACACCGAGAATTTATACATTTGGCAAGATGCTGTAACATCACTTGTAATCGATAAAAACCAAGTCAAAGGAGTAAAAACGGCAATGGGTGTAACTTTCACTTCTGAGGCTGTTATACTAACAAACGGAACATTCCTCAATGGACTCATGCATATCGGGGCTACTCAGCTAACCGGAGGTAGAGTTTCAGAACCCGCTTCGTACGGAATCACCGAACAATTGAAGGAAATCGGGTTCAAAACTGACCGAATGAAAACGGGTACACCCGTCAGAATCGACGGTAGAAGCGTGGATTTTTCACTGATGGAGGAACAAAAAGGTGAAGATGATTTTCATAAATTTTCCTACTTAGATTTTAATCCAAGAACTCTAAAACAGTTGAGCTGCTGGATCACTTACACTAATGAAGAAGTGCATAAAATCTTAGAGAACGGACTACCGGATTCTCCCCTTTACAACGGACAAATTCAAAGTATAGGACCTCGATATTGCCCAAGTATTGAAACAAAAATTGTTACTTTTTCGGAGAAGAATGCACACCAACTATTCTTAGAACCGGAAGGAGAAAACACGCAAGAATATTATCTAAATGGATTTTCCTCCTCCCTCCCACTCCATATTCAGATAGATGCATTGAAGAAAATTCCGGCATTTCGCAATCTTCATATATACAGACCGGGCTATGCTATCGAATATGATTTCTTCGATCCTACTCAATTAAGGCATACGCTGGAAACAAAATTACTGGATAATTTATATTTCGCAGGGCAAATAAATGGCACAACAGGCTATGAAGAAGCGGCAGGACAAGGACTAATCGCAGGAATAAACGCCCATCTAAAAATAAACAAAGAACCTGATTTTATCTTAAAAAGAGATGAAGCATATATAGGAGTATTGATCGACGATCTAGTTACAAAAGGGGTGGACGAACCTTATAGAATGTTTACATCACGTGCAGAATACAGGATATTATTACGTCAGGATGATGCAGACATGCGCCTAACACCTAGAGGTTATGAAATCGGGTTAGTAAAAGAAAACAGATATTCTTTATTAAAAGAGAAGAAAGAGGAAATAAACCGAATCATCGAGTTTGTTTCAAGCTACTCTTTAAAGCCGGAATACATAAATCCTACTTTAGAAAAAATAGGAACAAGCCCTTTAAAACAAGGAATAAAATTGAAAGACTTAATTACGCGCCCAGAAATTAGCGTCGCTAATATTGTTGATTCTATACCTGCTTTTAAGACAGAAATCGAAAAAAAATCTAATCGAAAAGAAGAAATCATAGAAGCAATTGAAATCATTATTAAATATGACGGATATATAAAAAGAGAGCAACTGATAGCTGAGAAGATAAGTAGACTAGAAAACATTAAGATTAAAGATAAATTTGACTACAACACTATTCAATCTTTATCTATTGAATCTCGTCAAAAATTATCGAAAATCAATCCTGAAACCATAGGACAAGCAAGCCGAATTCCAGGAGTTTCTCCTAACGACATATCAATCCTACTAATTTTATTAGGCAGATAATTTTTATGTTTCACGTGAAACATAAAAATTATCTTTTTGGGAATCAATACATAAGTAAAAGTATTCTTCAAAAAACAAACAAGGTTCAGCAAATTAAAACGGAGAATAAAACCATGGCAACAGTTCTAAAAGCATCGGGAAGAGAATTTCAAGAGAACCCGAACAGAATTGATAAATTCAGGCTTTTGACCGATATATCTATCAGCAAGAAAAATATAAAAACTCAAAATCTGAATTTTGATCTTCGACAACTCAACCCTGGGGAGTATTGCGCTCCTTATCATTTCCACAAAAACGCAGAAGAATTGTTTATGATAGTTTCAGGCTCTGCTACCCTAAGAACAACAGACGGATTAGAAATAGTAAACACCGGAGACATCCTGTTTTTCGAAATGGGAGAAAATGGAGCTCATCAACTATACAATCACACAAATGAACCATGTGTCTATTTAGACATTAGAACATTTATGGGAGTTGATATTTGTGAATATCCAGATTCTAATAAAGTATTATCAGCTCCTTCTTCCGAAATTTTCAGTAAAGATTCCCAAGCAGGATATTTTGATGGAGAAGAGAATATAGACGAAAAATGGAAAAGCATCAAAGCAAAGGAATAAGAAAGAATTCAAAAACCAGCCTCAACGAAACAAAATGGATAACAGAACAGAATTAGCTATAAAGTTTTTTGGAAATAGCATTCTGGCAGCTATAATTTTAATAGCTGCCTGTTATATCATAGTTAAAATTACAGAGCATGAAGAAAATTCTTTCTTAGTCTATATTGCCAGAACAATTTTAATAATAGGAGCAACTTTGATCCTAGGCTTATTTTACGCACCACAACAAATATCTTTAGGAATAGCAATAATAGTACTTCTTTTCTTGCTCAGATATTACTCAACACCTTTAGGGATCTCACACTTACAATACAAAATAAGATTATATAAATTAAAAAAAATTCAAGAACAGAATTCTTTTAATAAACTAAAAAGCATTGAAGACAATTATAACTTAGACAAAAAATATGAAGAAAAAATAACACACATAAATCATATTCATTATATTATTAAATGTAAAGACACAAAGAAGAGAGACATAATAGCCGATGAGTTATTTTCAAAAATAAAAAACTCAAAATTCACTCTTCCGGAACCATCCCCTCAGAACATACATCTATATTCTTTAGGAAAGACAGAACACAATTATCAAATCCTAGTATGGGTTAAACAAATGTTCTATTCTGAATCAGTAGATGAAATAGAAAGAATAATAAAAGAAACTACAGAAGTTTATACCTTAGCCGAAATAATAGAGAAAAAGGAAAATGTTTCACGTGAAACACCGAACAATATAGAAATATAACTAGTTTAAATATAACAACTTAAAACAATGGAGTTAAACGAAAAAATTCAAAAACTTAAAGATTCTGTTAGGAATATACCAGATTTTCCTATTGAAGGAATTCAATTTAAAGACGTCACTACCCTATTCCAAGATCGGGAGAACTTAAGAGACCTGTCTGATGTTTTAACAGAACTATATAAGAATAAAGGTATCACCAAAGTAGTAGGTATAGAATCGAGAGGTTTCATTATGGGTCCCATATTGGCACTTGATCTGAATGCCGGATTCGTTCCCATCCGTAAACCTGGTAAACTTCCTGCTGAAACAATAGAAGAAAGCTATGACAAAGAATATGGAACTGACACCATACAGATACACAAAGACTCACTCTCTCCTGATGATGTAGTTTTGCTTCACGATGATTTACTGGCAACAGGTGGAACCATGGCTGCAGCCTTTAAATTAGTTAAAAGAATGGGAGTAAAAAAAATATACATTAACTTTATAATAGAATTGGAGCAACTGCAAGGAAGAAGATTATTCCCTGAAGGAACAGAAATAGAAACTCTGATAAAGTACGACATTTAAAAATACAAAATGCTACATGGATGAACATTTAAAAACCATTATCAAAAATATCCCTCACAAACCCGGATGTTATCAGTATTATGATGATAAAGGTACAGTCATATATGTAGGAAAAGCAAAAAACCTAAAGAAAAGAGTATCTTCTTATTTTACAAAGATTCATCATGATAGTCCTAAGACACGAATTTTAGTAAGTAAAATAAGGGATATTAAATACATTGTAGTAGAGACCGAAGAAGATACTTTTTTATTAGAGAACAATCTGATAAAAGAGTATCAGCCTCGCTACAACGTAATGTTGAAGGACGATAAAACATACGCATCCATTGTCGTAAAAAACGAATACTTTCCTCGTGTATTTCAAACCCGAAATATTATCAAAGATGGTTCACAATATTTCGGACCTTACTCTAACATATTTGGAGTGAGAGCATTAACAGATACACTACACAAGTTATATCCCATAAGGACATGCAACCTTAACCTCACACCTGAAAATATCAGGCAAGGCAAATTCAAGGTATGCCTCGAGTACCATATCAAAAGATGTTTAGGTCCTTGCGAAGGTCTACAATCTTTAGAAGATTATAATAAGAATGTGGAAAACGTAAGACAAATACTTCGGGGAAACATCAATATAGCCAGCAAGGCAATATATGATGAAATGCAAAAGTGTGCAGAAGAATTCCGGTTCGAAGAAGCCCAAAAACTAAAAGAAAAATACATTCTCATAGAAGCTCTGAAAGAAAAATCTACCGTTACTTCAAAAATCACTTATAATATTGATGTATACAACTATGATGAAGATGATAACTCTGCATATATCAATTATTTAAGTGTACATAACGGGGCTATAATCAGAGTATATACCTTCGAATTCAGAAAAAAACTGGAAGAAACAAAAGAGGAACTTCTTGGATTAGGTATACTACAGATGCAGGATAAATTCGAAAAATCGTCTAAAGAAATAGTTGTACCTTTCATTCCCGATCTGAAACTGGAAGGAGTAGAATTTACTATTCCTCAACGGGGAGATAAACTTAAACTACTGAAACTCTCTGATTTAAATGTAAAACAATACAAAATAGATAAACTCAAAAAAGCAGAAACTCTCAATCCGGAACAAAGATCGGTCAGAATAGTAAAAGGAATTCAAAACGATCTTCATTTGAAAGAATTGCCTGTTCATATCGAGTGTTTCGATAACTCCAACATACAAGGAACTAACCCTGTATCGGCTTGTGTAGTCTTTAAAATGGGAAAACCGTCTAAAAAAGACTATCGACATTTTATAGTAAAAACCGTAGAAGGTCCTGATGATTTTGCAACGATGACTGAAGTAGTTTTCAGACGATACAGAAGATTATTGGACGAAGATAGTCCCCTACCCCAACTGATAGTAATAGATGGTGGAAAAGGTCAGCTAAGTGCAGCAGTCGAATCACTGAAAGAACTGGATTTGTATGGAAAAATTGCCATTGTTGGTATTGCCAAAAGATTAGAAGAGATCTACTATCCGGAAGACCCTATTCCATTATATCTGGACAAAAACTCTGAAACCCTGAAAGTTATACAACACATGAGAGACGAAGCCCACCGATTTGGCATCACTTTCCACAGGAATAGAAGAAGTAAAGGGCAGATCGTATCCGAATTAGACAACATCAAAGGAATAGGAAACGAAGCAAAAAAAACATTATTAAAGCACTTTAAGAGTATAAAGCGTGTCAAAGCTGCTAATCAGGAAGAATTAGAAAAGGTAGTGGGTAAACACAAAGCTCAACTCATTGTACAACACTTCAATCCTTAAAATCTCTCAATTACTGTAAAACTAAATAATGTTAAGCATTTCGAAATAAAGAGAATACATTTGAACTAAAAAAATGAACGAACGTTCTATTTATAAGAAACATTAAAAAAATAGGACTATGGACAATTTTTTACTCTCGTCGTACAAAAAAGCTGTAAAAAACTGGTGGGTATCTCTCGTAATAGGAGTTATCGCTGTCATACTAGGCATGATATGTATGTTCACCCCATTAGCCACCTTTGCCACTCTCTCTTTTCTCTTCGTAATATCATTTCTCATCGGAGGTATCGCCGAAATGACCTTTGCCATTACGAACAGAACATCATTAAGCAATTGGGGATGGACACTCGCAATCGGTATAATTGACATTATATTCGCATTCATTCTTTTAGCCAACCCAATGCTAGCACCACTAATGCTATGCTATCTGATAGCCTGTTGGATACTTATTCAGTCCATTTGGGGAATAGGAATGGCTGTGGACTTAAAAGACGTACCCGAAAGCGGTTGGGGATGGCTATTAGCGCTATCCATATTAGGAGTACTGGCTTCTATCCTACTTCTCTTACAACCTGCCATAGTCGGCTTGTTTGCCGCCTATTTTGTAGCATTCGGATTTCTTGCTTATGGCGTTCTGCGTATCTATATGGCTTTCCGTCTAAAGGCATGCAAAAAGTATTTTACTGACGATAAATAAAACCATCGGTACTAAAAATAAAGAGCTGTACATCTCAATCAGATTGTACAGCTTTCTTATTTTAGAGCCGGATAAAATGCTTACTTTTGTATAAAATTCATCATCATGCGTGTTGTCATTCAAAGAGTAAAAAATGCATCTGTAAGTATCGAAAACAAGGTATATTCCTCTATAAACAAAGGTTTACTAATCTTAGTAGGAATAGAAGATACAGATAGTTGCGAAGATATAGAGTGGCTTTGTAACAAAATCACTAATCTTCGGGTTTTCAACGACGAAAATGGAGTGATGAATCTATCTGTCAAAGATATCAATGGTGAACTGTTGGCAGTTTCTCAATTTACATTGCATGCATCTACCAAAAAAGGAAACCGCCCGTCTTATATCAAAGCCTCCAAGCCGGATATTGCCATTCCTTTATATGAAAGTTTTTGTAAAGAATTGAAGAACCTCACCGGTAAAGATATAAAAACAGGCGTTTTTGGAGCCGATATGAGCGTCGAACTGATAAACGATGGTCCTGTCACCATAATTATAGATTCGAAGCAAAGAGAATAGCTTAATATAAGAAATATGACTATACAAGAAGCACAAGATAAAGTAGACCATTGGATAAAAACCGTAGGAGTCCGTTATTTCAGTGAGTTGACGAATATGACGATACTTACCGAAGAAGTCGGAGAACTTGCCCGCATTATGGCAAGAACCTATGGTGACCAATCATTCAAGAAATCAGACATGGACAAAAACCTAGCTGATGAAATGGCTGATGTATTATGGGTTCTCCTGTGTCTGGCAAACCAGACAGGAGTAGACCTGACAGAAGCTTTGGAAAAGAACCTGGAAAAGAAAACAAACCGAGATAAAGACAGACATATAAATAACGAAAAATTGAAATAAGCCATGGCAGAATCAAGCAAATACCTGGATGCTCTAAAGCAATACAATACAAACCTGAACGATGCTGATATTAAAGAAAAAGTTGAAAAAATAATAGCAGAAAAATTTCAGGAAAACAATACTCAAGAGGTATACAAGAAGTTGTATTCTTGTATCGATCTTACTACCCTCAATACAACAGACACCAAAGAAGATGTCTGGAAATTTACAGAGAAAGTAAATGATTTCGAAGGAAGTCGTTCAGATATAGACAATGTTGCTGCCATCTGTGTATACCCAAATTTTGCGGAAACAGTGAAAGAAGCTCTTACTGCACAGAATGTAAAAATAGCTTGTGTATCGGGAGGATTCCCTTCTTCTCAAACATTTCCGGAAGTAAAAGTCGCAGAAACAGCCCTTGCCGTTGCTAACGGAGCAGACGAAATAGACATTGTACTTAACTTAGGATTCTTCTTAGAAGAAAGTTATCAGGAACTAGCAGAAGAAATCAGTGAAATAAAACACGCTTGCCGCGATGCCCATCTGAAAGTAATTCTGGAAACAGGAGCACTTAAAACCGCTTCCAACATCATGAAAGCCTCTATCCTATCTTTGTATTCAGGAGCCGATTTCTTGAAAACCTCAACCGGAAAAGTATACGAGGGTGCAACTTTAGAAGCTGCCTACATAATGTGTACAGCTATCAAAGAATACCACCAAAAAACAGGAATTAAAGCAGGATTCAAAGCATCGGGAGGTATATCTACCACAGAAGATGCTGTGAAGTTTTACACAGTTGTAAAAGAAGTTCTTGGAGAAGAGTGGTGTAACAATGAACTATTCAGAATTGGAGCAAGCCGTTTGGCTAACAACTTATTAGATGGTATAAAATAGTAATTCACATATAGGGGTGGGGTTCTACTCCACCCGCTATATCGTAGTATCGGATAGAGCGGAGCCCTATTCCTACAATTATAATTTGATTGTGTATAGTGAAAAGACAAGTTTCATAATATATTATTTTTAATATACCCTTTCGATCACATACGCTACCGCATTTAATAAAGCTTCTTTCACCTCATTATCAGGCAAAGTATCTATGATCTTTAAAGCCTTATTTTTATAAGCATCTATCTTACTGTAAGCATACTCTATACCTCCATTCGATCTGGCAAAAGCGATAAGAGTATTCACCACATCATCCGAAAAATCCGCAGCTTTGATCAGTTCCAGCATTTCATCCGATTCCGATTTTTCAGCATTTCGTAAGGCATACAACAAAGGTAAAGTAACTTTCCCCTCACGAATATCATTTCCCGTAGGCTTTCCTACATTAGTCGAAAAATAGTCGAAAATATCGTCTCTTAGCTGAAAACAAATACCCAAATAATCTCCTAATTCCTCTAACTTTTGAACAGATTTTTCAGGAGCATTTACAGATACAGCCCCTATCTTCATACAAATAGCAAGAAGCGAAGCCGTTTTTTTTCTGATTACTTCGAAATATTCATTTTCATCCAAAATAACTTCTTTGGCTAAAGACAACTGATTCAATTCCCCTTCAGCCAGACTTCTACCCAATCCTGATATAGAAGAAATAATGTCTATATTACCTGTAAGAATACTCTTAATCAGAGCTGTTGACAAGAAGTAATCACCTGCCAATACAGCCATTTTGTTATCATAAATCGCATTTACAGATGCCCGTCCCCTTCGCATCTTCGATTCATCAACCACATCGTCATGAATAAGAGAAGCCGTGTGCAACAATTCAACTGTAACTGCCGAAAGATATGTAGTTTCATTTATTTCTCCACAAGCTTTAGCTGCTAGTAATAACAAAGTTGGACGAATGTGTTTTCCGTCCGATTTCATTATATAATCAATAATTTCTTGGATTCTAGAATTATCGCTTGATATCGATTCTCTAAAATAAGAATTAAATTTGTCTAGTTCAGCTTCAATCGGCTTAGCTATTAATAGCTTTTTATTCATATCAATAATTAGTTGAAATGCAAATTTATAAATAATTCAGCTTTTAGAGGCATTTATTTGTAACTTTACCTATATTTAAGAACTGCTTTAATAATATTTTTTATGAAATTATTTCTTTTAGATGCCTACGCACTCATATATCGCTCCTATTATGCTTTTATCAAAAGTCCCCGTATCAACTCGAAAGGGCTGAATACTTCTGCTATTTTTGGGTTTGTCAATACATTAGAAGAAGTACTTAGAAAAGAAAATCCTACCCACATGGCAGTGGCCTTTGATCCGGCAGGACCAACATTCAGGCACGAAGCATATGAGCACTACAAAGCTCAAAGACAAGAAACACCGGAAGATATAAGAAAAGCTGTACCCATCATCAAAGAAATAATCGATGCTTATAATATCAAAAGAATAGAAGTTCCTTTTTATGAAGCGGACGACGTTATCGGAACTATTGCGAAGCAAGCCGAAAAAGAAGGCGTTCAGGTATTTATGATGACTCCCGATAAAGACTACGGACAGCTAACAAGCGAAAATATTTTTATGTATAAACCAAAATTTGCCGGTTCGGGATTCGATGTGCTGAATGCAAATGCCATCATGGAAAAATATAAGCTAAGCTCTCCCCTACTTATGATCGACTTACTCGGGCTGATGGGAGATGCTTCGGACAATATACCCGGTTGCCCCGGAGTAGGTCCTAAGACAGCAGAAAAATTAATAACCGAATATGGCACTATAGAAAATATATTGGAACATACTTCTGAAATAAAAGGTAGCCTCAAAACAAAACTGGAAGAAAACAAAGAACAAATTATTTTTTCCAAATTTTTGGCAACTATCAAAACAGATGTTCCTATTGAATTTAATGAAGACGATTTTTGCCGGAAAGAAATCGATGAAGAAAAACTCGAGAATATTTTCACGGAGCTCGAATTTCGTACTTTACTGAACCGAGTACTCAAAAAAGAGACAAAAGTAGCAGCACCCAAAAAAGAAGGTGCAACTCAAGGCTTTCTCTTCGAAGAATTTGCAGAGACTGTATCAGAAGAAAAAAAATATTCAAATCTCACAGAGTTAAGAGACATTGAACATTCTTATTACTTAATTGAAAATGAGAATGAAATGATCGATTTAAAGAATAAAATTCTGAATCAGAAATTCTGCTCATTTGACACCGAAACCACAGGAGTAGATCCCATTTGCAGCGAATTGGTAGGAATGTCATTCTCTTTTCAGGAAAATGAGGCATATTATGTTGCCATCTCTCCCGAATTTGAAAAAGCAAAAAATCAGGTAGAAATTTTCAGAGAATTTTTCGAAAACGATAAAATTGTTAAAATCGGACAAAATATAAAATATGATATCATTGTTCTCAAGAAATATGATATTGAAGTAAAAGGTCAACTTTTCGATACCATGATCGCCCACTACCTGATCAATCCCGAATTGCGTCATAATATGGATTATATGGCCGAAACTTATCTGGGCTATAAAACAATTCATATCGACGAACTGATAGGACCTCGTGGTAAAAATCAGCTTAACATGCGCCAGCTTGCACCAAAAGATATATGCAACTACGCCTGTGAAGATGCGGATGTGACATTAAAACTAAAAAACATACTAGAGCAGGAAGTAAAAGACAATGATGTTTCCAAACTATTATATGATATAGAATCACCTCTTGTATATGTTCTGGCAGATATGGAATATACAGGAGTAAAACTGGATACGAAAGCCCTGAAAGAGTCTTCCGAAAACCTTACCAAAGAGATGAAAGGTATAGAAGACGAAATATATAAGCTAGCCGGATTCGAATTTAATGTAAATTCAGCCAAACAAGTGGGAGAAGTTCTTTTCGACAGGCTAAAAATAGTGGATAAGCCTAAAAAGACAAAAACAGGGCAATACACAACCAGTGAAGAAATACTGGAAAGTCTGAAAGACACTCACCCTATCGTAGGAAAAATATTGGAGTACAGAGGTTTGAAAAAACTATTAAGCACATATATTGATGCCCTTCCTCAACTAATAAGTCCTTTTGATGGTAAAGTACATACGTCTTACAACCAGACGATTACCTCAACAGGAAGACTAAGCTCAAGTAATCCTAATTTACAGAATATTCCTATCAGAGATGCTCAAGGAAAAGAAATAAGGAAAGCTTTTATAGCTGATGAAGGATGTACATTTTTATCCGCCGACTATTCACAAATCGAACTTCGCATCATGGCACACCTAAGCCAAGACCCGAATATGATCGAAGCATTCAATAGTGATCAGGATATTCATGCTGCCACTGCCGCCAAAATTTATAAAATACCTATCGAACAAGTAACAAGCGATATGAGAAGAAAAGCCAAAACAGCTAACTTTGGCATCATTTATGGTATATCTGTTTTCGGACTGGCAGAAAGGCTTACCATCCCACGTTCGGAAGCTAAAGAACTGATTGACGGTTATTTCGAAACTTATCCGAAAGTGAAAGAATACATGGACGAAAGTATCAAAATAGCTCAGGAAAAAGGATATGTAGAAACCATCTTAGGACGAAAGCGTTTTTTACCCGATATCAATTCACGAAATGCTACTGTACGCGGATATGCTGAACGAAATGCTATCAATGCCCCCATACAAGGAAGTGCGGCAGATATCATTAAAATTGCGATGAACAATATTTCGGAACGTTTCAAGAAAGAGAATATCAAATCGAAAATGATTCTTCAGGTTCATGACGAATTGAACTTTAATGTATTAAATGGAGAGTTACCTATTGTAGAAAAAATTGTAACAGAAGAAATGGAAAATGCTTACCAGCTCACTGTTGCTCTAAAAGTAGATTTTGGAGCAGGAATGAATTGGCTGGAAGCGCATTAAGTCAATAGAAGTTATGTTCGATTTTCTGGACTTTTTATCAAATTTATCCGTAGTATCAAATTCTAAGTTTTTTTCACGAAAAGACAGGCAAGACTTAGGTATTTGGGAATTAATATTGAGATTCATATTATTGTTGTTACTTACAACAACAATAGTAATAATTATCTGTGTTATTATTTACTACATTTCATATGCTTAATACAATGTATGAAATAAAATCACAGATTTATTCATCAATCAATGTAATAAACTTATCATGTCAACTATATTATTCGATGAAATAGCATTTGGCCCTATACATAGCCGAAGATTGGGTATATCATTAGGTATGAATCTTTTACCTTATGACGGAAAAGTATGTTCTTTTGATTGTATATATTGCGAATGCGGATATAATAAAGACAGAAGAACCAAAAGCCCCCTACCCTCACGGGAAAATGTGAAAAACGCTCTTGAATATAAATTACAACAACTGGAAAAAGAAAACATCAAACCCGATGTTATCACCTTTGCCGGAAATGGTGAACCTACACTTCATCCTCAATTTTCGGAAATCATTGATGATACTATCGAACTTCGAAACAAATATGTTCCCGAAGCCAAAATAAGCGTTTTATCGAACGGAATGCATATTGGTAAAGATAGCGTATTTAATGCGCTTAAAAAGGTTGAGAATAACATTCTAAAACTCGATTCGGCTATTTTGGAAACAGTAAAGTTGATAGATTGTCCGGCTTCACCCAGCTACAGTATAGAGAAGCAAATAGAGCTTTTCAAAAAGTTTGAAGGTAACTTCATTATGCAAACCATGTTTCTCAGAGGTACTCATAATGGAAAGATAGTTGACAACACAACTGAGAAGGAAGTTTCGGCATGGCTGGAAGCTGTAAAAGCCACTCACCCAAGAGAAGTAATGATTTATACTATAGATAGGGAAACCCCTGAGAAAAACCTCGAAAAAATACCTTTGGATGAATTAAAAGAAATAGGAAAAAGAGTAGAAGAATTAGGTATCAAAACTATTATATCCGGATAAAATATCACTTTTTATAAAAGCAGCAATATACTCTTAACACTATCTAAATCTGCAAGATATTAGATAAAAACCAAAAATTAATCGTTAAATTTTATACGTTTAAATATATTTATATATATATTTGCAATTGATAACATTTTCACTTAGGTGTAGAGGAGAGAGGTGTTAAGAACAATAATTATATGATAAGCAAAGAGTTATTGATAAAATAAACTTTTGCTTATTATGAGCACAGATAACTTTTAAACTACATATTTATTAACAAATTCAACTTTTATGAAAAAATTTATTTATGCTAGTGCAATAATTGCATTAATTAGTCTGGTATTTTTACGATGCACTGACGACATTGACAAACTTAAAGATTCTATAGGAATTACGATTACAAGTCCTGAAATTAAATCTTATGTCCATTTTGAATTTATAGATGCTACTACGGGCAAATATATTACTGACCAAAAAGTAACAGTTAAGTTATCAGGAAAAGATGCCGATCAACTGTATAGTAAATTAGGAGCAAGAAGTACTTCTCACAATTCAGTTAGAGGTATGGTTGACTTCATATTAAATCCAAAACTAGACCCCAATACTTTAGAAAATAATCCTTTAGAAATATTAGTAACTGCAGAATCTTCTAATTATGCCCAATATCTAAAACGAATCAATATTCACACTACAGATGAAAACATCATAGTACGAGTTCCTCTTGTAGACAAAACAAACTTACCCGAAGGTATAAGCAAATCTGAAAGCAGTAAATTTGCAGTTATCAAAGATGGTAAAGTACAAAATACAGTTGTTGCAGAATTAAACTCAGGAACATCCACAGTAGAAATTTCGGAAGGTACAGTATTAAAAGATGAGTCAGGAAAAACAATCAGTGGTACTATAAAATCAGAAATATTGTTCTATGATCCTTCTTCAGAAGCCGCATTAATGTCATTTCCGGGAGGATTAAATGTAAAAGCTGTTACACCAACAGGCAATACTGAAGACATCAGTTTTCTATCAGCCGGATTATTCGATATTAATCTTACATCAGGAACTACAAAGGTTAAATCATTTGAAGGAGGAAGTGTAAAATTAACAACGAAACTTGACCCAAGCCTTACAAATCCAAACACAGAACAACCAATAAAAGAAGGTGACGAAATCGAAATGTGGAGCATGGATTCTGAATCGATGATATGGAAATTTGAAAAAATAGCTAAAGTAAAGAATATTAACGGAGAATTGTATTTACAGGAAAATATTGATCACTTAAGCTATTATAACTGGGACTGGTATACCCCTAACCCTTCATGTTATAGTGGTGCACGCATTGAGTTCGTAGGGACTGCTCCTCAATCAACAATCACTGTAAAAAACTTCCATCCTACCAATGGATATAATGATAAATTTTTAGTGGCTTATAATCCCACGCATTCAAGAAATGGTTTATATTTTTGGCGTGTCCCCAATTTTCCTGCTACTTTCAGATTTTCAAGTGATAACCCACATCTAAAATTTGACAAATCAATGGTAGTAATACCAAACCTATGTGAAGCAAAAACATACACGATCAATGTTAGTGATAACAGACCTTTTTACAATGTAAATTTAGACCTTACAATTGTACCAAAATCAGGAGGTAATAAGAAAGCAAAGGCAAATTCATTTTTTTACGTAAAACCTGTTGATCAATACTATTGGGATTATGCAATAATGACAGATGGTATATTAGAAACTTCAGTTGCTGCAAATGTAGAGTATGATATTGCAGGTTATTTAAATAATAGTTATGGAGAGGGTAAACTGAAAGTTGAAGACCTAGGTAACCAACTAAGAGTTACTTTAACCCCGGATTTTGTATTTGATTATGTAACTGATGAAAATATAATAGGTAATGATAAAAAAGAAGAACGATTAATAGATAAACCCAAACAAGGGAATACTATTGACCTAGAGGCAACACTTACATTACCAGATGGTATCTATAATAAATTAGGTCTATAAATTAATCCAACAAAATGAAAAAAATAGTATTAATAATAGCCATATTTCTTCCTTCACTTATTATTGCGAAAGAACAAATTGAAACCAATCATATATCTATAAAAACAGATACTATAAATACACAAGAAAAAAAAGGATTTAATAAGTTCATCTCAAATCTCAATTTTGGAGCGGGTGTGAGTGTTTCAACCAATGGTTTCGGAATTAATCTGGTTACAGAAATTAATGATAAGTTGAATGTTCGTTTAGGATATGAATATATCAGCCTAACATTGAAGAAAAGAGGGCTCACATCCGGAAGGCATTTTTATTACATCGATCCCCAATATAAAACAGGAGGATTCTCTCTTATCGGGGAATACAAAGTGTATAAGTCTTTTTATGTAGCAGCCGGAATTGTACAAACAACAATGGATGTAGACTTAAAAATGAGACTGAAAGGCAATGTTAACTTCGGAGATATTGTTTACACTCCTGAAGAAGTAGGAGAACTTCGCATGAAATTGAAACCTAAAAATAAAGTTGCTCCATATTTAGCTGTAGGTTGGTCGCCACAAATATTCCATAACGAAAAATTAAAATTAAATTTCGAAGTGGGAATGTATTATATCAACTCATTCAAAGCTAAAATGTCAGGAACCAATATGCTAGCTGCCAACGGGCAAAGTTCTGTAGATAAGTTTAATGATGAGGTTAGCTCAATGAATTGGACTAAATTTTACCCAATAGGAAAAATTGGTTTCACATACATGTTTTACTAAAACAGACTTCATAAAATTGAAAAAGGTTTTCACTTCTCGTGAAAACCTTTTTTAGTTTACAACTGAATAAAGTACTTCCTACTCTACACTATTTTATTTTCTATCTTTGTTCCGAAAATTTACGATCAGAATCATGAAAAACCAAAGAATCTTATTCTCTCTGCTTATTCTTACATGTTTTAGTTGTTCAAATAATAATAAAAACGAAGTTTCTCAAGTAACTCCTCTTACAGAAAACGATATACCTACGTCTCAAGCACTTCCAAAGGGAATGAAATTGGTATGGAATGACGAATTTAATGATAAACAGCTAGACACTACCAAATGGTTTACCAATTATTATTCTATTCTGGATTATGTTTATAAAACCAATTTTGAAGACTTTAGAGCAAACAATCTTCCGCAACCTGAAATAGAATTTACAGGAAAATCTATAATTCTCAAAGTAGACGAAAATAAACCTGAACGAACTTTTTGGGAAAATGGAAGAAAAGTTTCATCTATACAGACCTATGATTGGAATTCGGATAAAAGTAAAATGGGAAACAGCATAGGTGGGTATTTTGAAGCACGAATTAAAAGAAATGCATCTGATAGTGCCAAAAATGTGAATATAGCCTTCTGGTTTGACTCACGGGGACCAGATCCCAGGTATTTTGTCGAAAAAGAAAATAATGCTTTAGGTGTAGAGGGTCTTAGACCACGAGGACAGGTATTTGAAATCGATTTGTGCGAATATATCACGACAGAGATAGTTCTGCATGGTAATGTATCTTCGGAAGGCAAATTCGAAAGGAATATAGGTCACCATATAGTTGAAGGTGATTTCAAAGATAAATGGGTAACTCATGGGATGCTCTGGAGTCCTGCCGGATTGAAGTTTTATATCGATGGACAATTGGTAAAAGAATGGTGGGATCGGAACGATATTAAGTCTCCTAATCACATGATGAATATGTTTTTCGGAGCTTATGGAAATGATGGAACCGTTAGTATGGAAGTCGATTATGTACGTTATTATCAATGGGAATTGGATGATAATAATTATTTGCCCAATGGCAATTTTGAATACAGCACGAATCTTTTCCCTTGGGAAGGAACAGCAACAGTTAATCTGAACTCTGCATATAAAGGGAATCATGGGATAACTCTTGCTCCAAACGATTCCATTATTCAATATGTATATTTAGATCATAGCAAACCCTACTCACTCTCTTATTACGGAAAAGGAAATATAACAGCACAAATAGAGAATATCACCCAAGTAACGGGAGATTCTGAAAATATTATCAGAAACACAGCAAATCTTGATTCTGAATACAAACAATATCAGACAGACTTCGAGACAAACCCTGAATATGGAAATCATAAACGCACTGTAAAAGTATCTTTCAAAAATACAGGAAATGAACCTTCAATGCTTGATGATATAAAAATAGAAAAAAAGAAATAGTTTCAGAGTTCAGCTTATACATAAAAAAATTCAGCCTTTCTATCTAACTATGGGGAAAAAGTCAGAAAGGCTGAATAAAAACGAGTATCTTAGTTTTAATATATAGGCGCTGTTTTCAGTGACCATGCAAAAATATCTACCAATACTTTTGCATAATTGTTCCAGGTAGTTCCGGAAGATACATCCCCGAATTTATCACCAAAGATGAATACTCCATTGTCAATATCAGCAAAAGCTGATGGATAATTACTCGAAACAGTCATAAATACAATTCCGCTATTTGAAGACACATATCCGCAATTCGCACCACTGTACCCTATAGACAGACCATTACCCAAGTTGAAAGGAGCTCCATTGGCAGAAGAAAATACCTGTGGCAGACGCGAACACCAGGTAGTTCCACTAGAGGCGCTACCATCTTCGATATAATAGCCCAAGGCATCCGATACGGTAGATTCCGCAACTTTATCACCGGTTATAAGAATAATTCCTTTCCCTGCCCTACTCCACTCTCTCAATAATTGAGCAAAACCGTATGAATACTTTTCGGAAGCACCTACCCATACTATAGAAGCATCCTGCAAGTGATTTTGGAGAGTAGCCATACTATTATAAGCAACATCCACGACCTGTATATTAGCAGTTCCCGAATAAGTCGTAGGTGCGGAAAGAGATGTACCATCGATAGAAACCGATCCGCCTTGCAGCCACCGACCAATAGAAGCATATACTCTACTTGAACTATAATTGCCACCGGTAGAGGTCAATCCTGTGCTGTTTTCATCTCCTGAGATATTCAAGATTTTCAATGTTGCAGTAGACCTATTGATGAATTTTACACTGACATTATTACAAACCACAGTAGAAGGAGTAGCATCTACCGGATTTATAGTAACTGTCGCTGCAAAAGTCCCTGCCGTTACCGGATTTCCTCCCGAAGGATCGACATATAAACTTACAGTAGTAGGACCCATATTAACAAACGAACCTGTAGCAGTAAAGGTCACACCATTACAAGATGCCGAATACGAATATTTACCTAATCTTCTGACAGTAACAGGCACATCTATTCTGATATCCTGATCCGACAAATCTTTATCCATATCGTAAACACCTACAACTTTTATCAGGTCACAATTCGAAAAATCGATAAGTGCCGTCTGCTCCGGACACAACTCTGTCCATGATTGAGATACAGCATTCCACACACTATAACAATTGGTAGATGTATTATAGACCGTTAGCCCATTCGAACTCGATCCCGGATTAATAGCATTCCGCTGATCCATGGTGACTCGTGGAACCAGTACACCCTTGTTTGTTGATTTTACTTCCAACATCGAATTCGGATCCGGGCTATCGGTATTTATTCCCACTTGAGAATATACACCACTCGTTGCTATTAAAAACCCCCACAAAAAAATAAAAAATTTAAACCTCATAACTCTTCTACAATAATATTACTTTTCCCAACAAAATATTTAAATGGATTTTCTATAGTAAGATTTAAGGATAATAAGATGAAATAATAAGTGATATACTTCTCCTCTTGAGGAATTTAGAAAATCATATAAATGGTTGTACAAAATTAGCCCCCATATCAAACACTGTGGTATGGAGGCTGAAAAAAGAGATGTATGAAGACAGCAAAAGAGTATGACAACAGCAAAATATAAATATAATATTCGCAAATATTTGATTTATTGAATATTATAAAAAACAAGAGCATGAATAAAAATACTCATGCTCTTGTTTACAATATAGGATAACAGACAAAAAAGTCTATTTTTTTATAAGAGCCACATCCCGAAATTCCTTAGGTGTAAGGTCATATTTTAGTTTAAACAAGCGGTAAAAAGTACTCTTGTTTATAAAGCCCGATGACAAATAAATATCCTCTATCGAAAGACCGATATCTTCTGACAAAAGAAAACGGGCATATTCTAAACGATGGTTATTGATATATTCGGTAAAAGTCATATTTACATTCTCCTGGATCGCCTGAGCCAAATATTGCCTGTTAGTCCCGATCTGTGTAGCCACAAATTCGCGACTGATATTCGGATCGCGGTAACAGTGTGTTTTTAGCATATATTCCTCCACTTTTTCAAATAAAGAAGTTTCTTGAGATACAGCATCACGTTCCTTTTTTGCCAACAAGGTCAATCCTTTTATTTCCTCACGCTGTTTATCCAGTTCCCGATATTGAGCGAATATTTTTTCATTTTTGTTCTTCAAAAGACTAAAGTTTCGTCTAACTATCAGAATAATAATGATCAATAACACACAAAGTACAATCAAAAACACCGAAACCAGCAGAGAATAACTTGCTTTAGCCTTATCCTTAATAGATTGCTGCTCCAGTTTATCAACCTTATGTATAGTACGTAGTTCACCTATTTGCCAGGAATTATTTATTATACTTTCTTTCTTTTCATATTCCAACACCTTATCTTTCAATAAAAAAGCCTCTTTATATTCACCTTGGGCAGCAAGTATATCCGATTTTTTATTTTCTATCCAGACACTCCTATAATCATCACTATTTATATTTATTTTTGATAAACGTATAACTTCATTTATGTAAGCAAGCGCCTTATCATATTCTTTAGTACTCACATAGTAATTGCTTAACGCCTGTAATACATCGGCATCAATAGGACGTTTTACACTTATATTATTCGATTTGATGCTATCGTAGTATACCAAAAACTTTTCGACAATAGGAGCAGCCTCATCTGTCCTGTCCAATGCAGACAAAGTTGATATTCTGTATACATCAGCTATATTCTCATTATATTCATCAAAGTATTTCCTGTATTTTTGGACATAAGAGCTCAAAGAATCACTATAAGAAAGCGCCAGCTCTTTTTCGTTTAATAACTGCGCTCCATAAGTCAGGTTCAAGAAAGAATTAAAAAAAGCCTGATGCTTAGTCGGTTCTTTCAGTTGCTTCAAATCCGTCGATTTCAGGTATTCTAGCCGATTCTGATATGCCTTGAATGCTTCTTTAGGATTATTGGACATAAAATATGCCTGTCCCAGTAGATTATATATTTTTAAAACCAGATTTTGGCTATTTAGTGTTTCACCTTCTTTAATCAGGTCAAACATTCGGGTAAAGGTACCTTCTTTTCTTTTTTTATAGATTATTTCTTTTCTTATTATAGCCAATTCAGCCTGAATAGCCCTTGCCCGATCACCGGCCTTAGTATAGTATTCTTTCGATCTTTCGCTATAATAATTCAAGCTATCAAGATAAGTTATTCCTTTATTAATCGAATAGTAGTCAAAAAAAAGCATATTTGCATCTCCGATATGAAGATTATTGTTTTGCTTAGCAGCCTCTTTTTCATATAATTTCACACTTTCTAAATAGTCTGCGGATTCAAATCGTTCCAAACACTTTCTTTTCAGTGAATCCAACGTTTCCAGACCAGCCTTTTCCCCTCCAGATTGTTCATATGTACATCGAAAACATAATACAATCATTATCAATAGTATAAATACAACTGATATTTTCCCCATATGATTAAATATTATATATAAAATAAAGTAATAACTACGGAAATACTTGCTTATTGGAATAAGATATAAGGATAATATACCTAATCAAAACACATTTTGTTTCGAAAAAATAATCGATTTAGAAAATTATATAATACTTACTCCCCCTACCTGCTAATCAATTAAAGTAGATTTAGAAAACAAAGGTATTCATTTTGTCAGACTTAAATAACAGAATATCATATTTTAACCCATGGAGGAGTGTGATTTTTAACTATTTCCTGATAAACAGAACATTCTTTTACATGAGCTCCTTCCAGATATCCTGTACTCATCAGAAACTCATTAACAATCTCACCTCCTACAAATTTAAAGTGCTTTTTGAATAGCTTAACCCATTCCTCTTTTGTTTTAGGATGATGCGAATCGAGCCAGCTTTTGAATGAACCAAATTCTTCCTGAAAACCTAATATCACATTAGCATTATGGATAGCCGCATTTATTTTCAACTTATTTCTGATAATACCTGCGTCTGATAACAACCTGTTAATATCCTCCTCTTTATAGCCGGCAACAGCCTTTATATTGTAATTGTCATAAGCTTTTCTGAAAGCAGGTTCTTTCTTAAGAATAAGTTCCCACCTCAATCCGGCCTGATTGATTTCCAATATCAACCTACCAAACAACTCATTATCATCTTCCAAAGGAAAACCATACATATTATCATGATAATGTCTATCTACATTATCTTCGGGTTTACTTAATGCCAATTCACAATAGTTCATAGCAACAAATATATAAAAAAGGAATGGCTCATATGAAGCCATTCCTTAACAATCAACAATAAAAAGATAAATTTACTGAGCCGTAGCTTTTACTCTGTCTTCCTGGCTCATCATAGCCAACTCAATTACTTTATTCAGATCGAGCCCCAGACTTTCTGCCACACGGGTACCATACTCAACATGTGCTTTATAGAATAAGGCTGTTTGACGATACTGAATACGTTGTTGGGCATTTTTCAAGTGCCCTTGAATATTACTAATTAAATTATTCTTATCATAGTCTGATAATACTCTTCCGTACAGGTAACCAGTCTGAACAAAATCTACATCTCCTAACACATATTCATGACGGGCAGCCATTCCCTGCACATCAATAGAGGGAGGCGTAAATTTCTTGTCAGGAGAAGGTCCATCGAACGAATTAGGATAATAATTAGGTGCAGGATTCTCTCCTTGTGGCATACCCATATTCATATGACCATCTCTCTGATAGTTATGAACCGGAGATTTAGGTCTGTTTACCGGTAACTGATCAAAATTAGTACCTAACCGATGCCTGTGAGTATCAGGATAACTAAACAAACGTACTTGGAGCATCTTATCAGGAGAAGCCCCGATGCCGGGAACAAAATTGCCCGGAGAAAATGCTGCTTGCTCTATCTCTGCAAAATAATTATCAGGATTTCTATTTAATGTAAACTTACCCACAGGTATCAACGGATATTTCTTCTGAGACCAGACTTTTGTTATATCAAATGTATCGAATTCGAAGTTTTCGGCTTGTTCGGGAGTCATTACCTGAATATAAGCATTCCACGAAGGAAAATCTCCCTTCTCTATACTTTCAAATAAATCGCGTGTAGCATAATCAGGATCGGTACCTCCCAGTTCTGTAGCTACATCATTAGTTAAATTTTTTACTCCCTGATTAGTCCTAAAGTGCCATTTAAACCAAAAATATTCGCCCTTTTCATTATACATCATATAAGTATGGCTGGAATAGCCGTGCATATGCCTGAAACCATCGGGAGTCCCCCGATCCGAAAACAATATGGTTACCTGATGAATACTTTCGGGAGTCAGGGAAAGGAAGTCCCAAAACATATTTGCATCTTTCAGGTTAGTAATAGGATTCCTCTTTTGTGTATGGATAAAATCGGGAAATTTAATTCCATCACGGATAAAAAATACCGGCGTATTATTACCTACCATATCGTAGTTACCCTGATCGGTATAAAACTTAAGAGCAAAACCCCTGGGGTCTCTGGCAGTATCGGCAGAGCCTTTTTCTCCTCCTACTGTTGAGAAACGGGCAAGCATTTCGGTCTTTTTTCCTACCTCAGACAAAAAGTCTGCGCAAGTGTATTGCGTGACGTCATTGGTCACTTCAAAATATCCGAAAGCTCCCGACCCCTTCGCATGTACTACCCTCTCAGGAATACGTTCTCTATCGAAATGAGCTAACTTTTCTACCATATGAACGTCGGATAGAAGCGTCATAGTAGGTTTTTGTGTTGTAATAGAAGCCTGATCGTTATCAACAGGATTTCCGGTGTTTGTCGTAAAAATTTTCTTGTTTTTATCTTCCATAATTTCCCCGATTTAAAATTTGTAGAATGAATTCATAGTTACCATCTATAAAATCATAATATCATTGTAGATTCATAATATTGTTTGTATTATGATAACAAATTAATTAACAATTTGTTTAATTAATTCTTAAATCGAAACAGCCCTAATCACTATAATAAACTCTATATTTGCACCCTATTTTTCAAACATAAATATCCCATGGTGAAATTTCCTACATTCTTTGAAACGAATGAATATTTTATTGATCAGAAAGTAAATTTTTTCAAGTTCGAATCAGAATACAAAGTATATAACCAGACCGGAGAGCAAATCGGTGCTATCAGGCAAAAATTATCTGCAAAACAGAAATTACTTCGTCTCTTTCTTAGTAAAGCTATGCTTCCTTTCTTAATGGAAATAGTAGATCTCAATGGTAATACTATTGCAATCGTGAAAAGAGGATGGACATTCTTTATGTCAGAAATCATAATAGTAAACGACAACCACGATATTATAGGTCTTATCAAACAAAAATGGAGCTTTTTGAAACCCGTTTTTCACATTATGGATTCCCAAAGAAATAAAATAGCAGAAATAAAAGGGGATTGGAAAGCATGGAATTTCATAATATCTCAGCCCGATGGCTCCCTGATAGGTACTGTGAATAAAAAATGGGCAGGAGCCATGAAAGAAGTATTTACATCTGCCGATAAATACAATGTATCTATCAAAGAAGAATACAACGAAACCACTGATAAAATAGTAATCGTATCGACAGCTATCACAATAGATATGGTACTAAAAGAATCGAAATAAGATTGCGTAACAAAGAGCTATAAAATAATTTATAGCTCTTTATTTATATATCAATCGAAAGTTTTCTGATCCGATTGTTCCTAAATTAAAGTTATTAACTAGCTTTGGATATAATAATTTAAATTAAGTAAAATATGACAACAATAGTATTCGCTCATCCGTGGCATGGAAGTTTTTGTAAAGGCATACTTGATACAATCACAAAAAAACTAGACACTAATAATAAACCCTATCAGGTAATTGATCTAAATAAAGATAACTTTAATCCTGTACTTACAGAATCAGAACTGGCTCTTTACTCGAAAGGTAAACACAATGATCCGCTGGTAGAAAAGTATCAAAACTTACTGAAAAACAGTGAAGAAGTTGTATTTATATATCCTATCTGGTGGATGAATATGCCAGCTATCCTGAAAGGATTCTTTGATAAAGTATTACTTTACGATTTTGCATATAATTACAACAACGGATGGACTCCATTGCTTCAAGTGAAAAAGACTACTGTTATTACCACTTCTGAGCAGGATACAGCTAATTTTCCTAATGCCGGCGACCCTATCAACGATATTACAAATAACTGTCTCTATTCGGTCGGAATAAGCAATGCTACATGGTTCAATTGTGACCACATTACGTCAGGAAGCGATGAGCATAGAAAAGAATTTCTAAAACTTATTGAAAATAACTTCTAGGATATATCCAATATAATACGAGAAAAGGGAATAATTAAATTAATTATTCCCTTTCTTTTTTGTTATCCATATTCTTGATATACTCGGAAGGAGTTATACCCTCGATTTGTTTAAAAACCTTATTAAAAGTAGACTGATGCCGAAAACCGGCAGATATGTATATATGTCTTATTGTATACTTATGCTGAATATCTTTTTCTAACATTTCTTTTATCATATCTACCCGATAAGTATTGATAAAAATGTTGAAATTAGTATCCTTCCCTATTTTTATGGCTTTCGAAATATAAGTCACATTCGTATGTAATGCCATGGCTAACTGAGAAACAGTAAAATCGGGATTACAATACGGTTTCTTTTTTTCAAAATAAGTCAGAATATTATTATATAATTCTATAAATTTTTCATTATCGATTTCTTCTTCTTTATTATTTGTTTCGTAAGAATCAGTTTCTTCCTGCTTTGTCGTCAATATCTTTAAATTATTTATTTTATTCAGATAAAACAGAAAATAAAAAATAAGACCAAGACTACATATAATAGTCATTATATTAATAATATCCAGTTGTTTATGTGTAACATCTAAGACAAAGGTCTCCGGCAGGAATGGAGATACAATGAAAACAGAACAAATCAAAATAAGAACAAATATACTCCACGATATAAAAGTCCTTACTGAGAAGAAAACAATAGCTCCACAAGGGACTATTAAATACCAAATAAAAGCTGTTATTTCTCCTGTTTTCCAAAATAAAACAACAATAGGATACAAAAACAATGATATAAGAAATAAGTATCCCGGTATTATAAGTTTCAGAGAAGGATATTTTAGTCTATAGGGTATATAACACAAAAAAACATGAAATATACTGGCACCTACGGTCAAATAATTCATTGGAACAATATTTTCTAACTGGTAGAAAATAAAAAATAAGAAAAAAACAACGATAATTATACATAAATATATAATTATCAGTTTTTTATATATGAAATCTAATTCTTCACAATCTAAAGACATTTTCTAAATCCACTAATTATCTCACCAAAATTAATTATTAAAACTCAATAATTAGTATTTAATTATACATAAAAAGATCTGAAACTTATGTTTCAGATCTTTTTTTAATAATATTCATAGTTTCTATCTTCCCTGAAAGAGAAAAAAAATTAATAGGGAAAGTATATAATAAAATCTATATTTTAAATCAAATTACCTTAAGGAGCAGTAATCTGTTCTATAGTAAAGAATACTTTAGTTGTACCACAGGTTCCTCCCGGACAATTTGTCTCATTAGCTACACTACC
This sequence comes from Dysgonomonas sp., assembly GCA_032477055.1. Taxonomy (GTDB): domain Bacteria; phylum Bacteroidota; class Bacteroidia; order Bacteroidales; family Dysgonomonadaceae; genus Dysgonomonas_A. The sequence continues at coordinate 109,533 of JAWDXP010000006.1, forward strand.
CGGAGTACTTGACCCCATCGTAAAGCGCATGTTATAAAATTCTTTTTCATTCGTATCGTAAGCAGTAAACGAATAATGTCTTTGTTCAGGCCTGTTACTTGCATATACTCCTTCATTTCCCCATGAAGGAAAATTACTAGCTGACTGAACAGTTGCATTTAGCAATGCAGATGTACTTCCACCAGCTCCACACCACTCATTAGGTGGCAGACGCAGCTGATTATGTTCGTCACCTCCCATACCACCCCACATCCATGCCTCATTAGCCATAATATCGACATTGGTCGAACTATTTGATCTGATCTGAAGAGAAACAGTAGCAAAAGTATTTCCCACCGGAAGAAAACATCTGATAGAAAATTTGCCATCAGGTGTATCAATTACTGTGGCATAACCTGCACGACCTTCTGTAGTATAAGTAAGAGGTCCCATGACAGCTATATTTTTTATATCTGCATTTATTTGATCACCAACAGTTACTGTACAATTATCTTTATAAAAAGAGATTAGACTACTATTCACCGGAAATGAGGTAGCCACTGGTGAACTATTTTCTGGATCTCCTGTAACATTAAATACTAATTCACCTGAACCTACTTCCAGTTTCCCACCTTGCAGTTCGAAAGTAAGTCCATTAGCAGTAACAGATGTACCTCCTTCGAATCTACCACCACTACCTCCTGTATATGGGATTTTCAAAGTACCTATATATGGACTTCCAGAATAATAAACACTAGGACTAAGAGTAGCTCCTTCACAAAGTAACTCGGCAATTGTTGGAGGTACCGACGAATTACTTTCCCAAACTCTCCATTCAGTACCATTCCAATAATAATATCCTCTCGGGAAAGTGCTACCTATATTATAGACCATTAATCCTTCCGGCTGGTAACTATCTCCGTCCAAATCCAAATCTTTAGCTGTTAGATCAACCCTTGGTATCAATAATCCTTTTTCATCTGACTCAATATCAAATATAGTTGCTTTATCCGGAGTTTCTGTACCTATTCCTACCTGAGCATTAAGTAATAGACTATTGACAAATAAACCTGATAAAATCAGAAATAATATTTTGTTCTTCATTATTATTCTTTTTTTCTTAATAAATATTTAACATAAAAACATTACGGGGCAGTAGTCTGATCTACTGAGAAAAACACTTTTGTATCTCCACAAGTACCTCCCGGACAATTAGTAGTATTAGCAGCACCTGACGGATTATTCGTACCCATCATAAAACGCACATTATAGAATACTTTATCATCCCCATCAATAGTCATAAATGAATAATGTCTTTGTTCAGGTCTACTTGATGCATACACTCCAGCATTTCCCCATGCTACAAAATTGGAAGCACCCTGTACACCTGCTGTCACTACACCGGCATTATCTCCATCTGAACCACACCACTGGTTAGCTGTTAATTTCAGTTGTCGATGTGCTGCAGTAGCTGTACCACTCCACAAATAACTTGCAGTAGATGAAATTGTTACATCAGTAGAACTATTAGCTCTAATTTGTAAATTAACCGAACTAAAAGCATTTCCTGAAGGTAAATAACATCTGATCGAAAATTTGCCATCGGGTGTATCAATTACTGTAGCATAACCTGCACGACCTTCTGTAGTATATGTTAAAGGAGCCATTACTGCTATATTTTTTATATCTGCATTTACCTGATCACCTACTTTTATTGTACAAGTTCCATTAAAAAAAGGAATAATATTTCTATTCACCTCAAATGAAGTAACTACCGGTGAACTTTCTAGAGGACGACCTTTCACATTGAATACTAATTCTCCAGTACCAGCCTCCAGTTTACCATCTTCTAACTGAAAAGTGAGCCCATTAGCAGTAACAGGATCACCACCTACATAACGGGCTCCATTACCACCCTTATAAGGTATTCTCAATACTCCTACATAATCTTTATTAGTATAATATCCTGAAGGACTTAGAGTTGCACCAGAACAAAGTAACTCGACAATAGAAGGAGAAGAAGCAGATACACTTTCTATAGTACGCCACTCTGAACCGTTCCAGTAATAATATCCTTTAGGTAAAGTTGTACCAATATTATATATTATCAATCCTTTTGGCTGATATGTATCACCATCAATATCTAAAACATTCGATGTTAAATTTACACGAGGTAATAAAACTCCTTTATCAGAAGATACTATATCCAAAATAGCCGTTGCATCGGGAGTTTCCGTTCCAATTCCTATTTGCGCGTTAGCAAAAGGATTATATATACAGAAACTTATTAATATAAGGTAAAATATTTTTTTTGTCATTGATTCTTATTTTTGAATTGCTTATATCGAAATTAATATGCAAAATTTTTAAGTATTATGTGATTACGGAGCTGTAATTTGTTCTACACGAAGAAAAACTTTAGTATTACCACAAGTTCCATTAGGACAAGACGCATCATCAGCTGTTGTATCCAAAGATGTCATCATAAATCTTAAATTATAAAATACTTTTTCATCCTGATCATGAGTAGTAAATGCATACAATCTATTTTCTGGAGTATTACTCTCAAAAACATATCTATATCCCCAACAAGGATTATTACTAGCAGTCTGTACTTCAGCATTTTGAGCAGCATCATCATTTGCCCCTGAGCCACACCATACATTTCCTGGTATTACCAAATTATTATGCGTTCTACCATCGGTGCCAGACCCCTTGAAAATAGCAGCATTAGAGATCAGATTAACAGTACTCGAAGTATTCGACCTTATTTGTAAACTAGATCTTGCAAAAATAATACCTTTAGGAACAAAGCATCTGATCGAAAATTTACCATCAGGTGTGGTGATATAAGTCTGATAACCTTCTCTTATTTCATTAGTATATGTCAGAGGAGCCATCACTGCAATAGTTTTCACATCTGCACTAACACGATCCCCTACTTTAATATTACAAGGGCCATTTGTATAAAATGGAATCAATGTATTATTAACTACAAACTCTGTCGGAAAAGGGGAGCCATAATCCGGAGTACCTGATACATTAAAAACCAAATCACCATTCCCTATATTCAATTTATTATTTTGGAGAGTAAATGTTAGTCCGTTAGCAGTTACAGATGTTCCACCTTCATATCTACCTCCATTACCACCAGTATAAGGAATCCTTAAAACTCCTGTATATGGTTCTCCTCCATAATATGCTGCCGGACTTAAACTTGCAGCATTACATAACAAATCAGCTATACTAGGAGCAGTCATAGTAGTACTCTCTAAGGATCTCCATTCACTTCCACTCCAATAATAATACCCTTCGGCTAAAGTCGTACCAGTATTATACACAAATAAACCTTCGGGCTGAACAGTTTGATCATCCCCATCTAAATGCATATCATTAGAGGTCAAATTTACCCTAGGTATCAACATACCCTTGTCATTCGATACCAAATCCAAGATGGCAGCTTTATCAGGAGTTGTTGTACCAACTCCAACTTGTCCCAAAACTGTTAATGCACCCAAACATAAAGTACATATCAACAAAAACTTCTTTTTCATACTTTTCCCCAATAAATATTATCGTTTTCTAATTTTATAATTACAAACATTTGTCATTCAATACAATTTAATATATAACATAGTAATTTTTCTCTTTTATAAAAACTTATCCTCTCTACTATATAATAATAAAAAGATTTAAGATTTAATAAATAAATCTTAAATCTTTTTTAACTCATAGATTCTATCTTCCCAGACAAAAGAGCTATGAAAGAGGAAAAATTAATAGAGAAAAAATTATTTTTTAATATTTCTATTTCATTACAATAAAACGTACTAATATTCATTAGACTATCATCCACTTTGAATATTTCAATATTTTTAGATACTTTATTAGTATTATTTATTATATCTAACTTTGTAAGCTTATTAGATGATGTGGCATTTATAACCTCTTCAGAATATATAAATGAAGTTGCAAATAAAAAACAAATAAAAAACACTAACAAAAACTTCTTTCCCATTTTCTACTTAATTATTTACTTAACTATATTATTCTTTCCCAAAAATCAATATTCGTTAATTTCAAAAAATAACAAAAACCTCTCCCTTTATATTTTAACTACGAGAATTTTTTTACAAATTACAAACCGATAGGTTGTTTAAAAAATGAAATTGATATGATTTATTCTCCCCATTTTAATAGTAATGTCTTATATAAAAATCTTTTCCTCTATCAATCAGGTAAACACCCAACTCACAATCTATAAGTTACATTTAAATATTATCTGATTAAAACGTCAAAACCACTCTATTTGTAAAACACACAAAATCAATAACTAAAGACAATATTTTTTGAATTTAACTTATATTTTATATACCTAAAACACCCATATAAGTTTCATTATATGATCATTATGAATATTTTTGCTTTTGGATTTAACTTATATCACCTACATCATTCACTCAAAATTACAAGAACAAATAGAAACTATATATAATCTCAACTTGTTGTATGTAATTGATAGATGCAAAGTAAAAGCATCCGTGGTTAAGTAAAAAATAAAAATTATTATATAATTCTACATAAAAGAGGCTTTTAATAAAAAAGAATAACAGAAAAAGAGATAGAAAATAAAAAAATTCACAATAATACTCTTAAAGAGAGTATAAAATTCTGTAAAACACTCCAATAAAGAGTAAAATACCAAAACATACTCATTAGAAATATAAAAAAATTATAGAAAATGATAATTGAAAATTTTAATAATATCATAATTGAGAAAATAATTGAAAATATTCCTTCAAACTTTAAAGTAGTAAATTATTTAATGGAGATATTGGGACTGGGAAGAGAAGCCGCATACAGAAGAATCAGAAGCCAAATTCCATTTACTCTGGATGAAGTAATAAAATTATCTGTCGATCTGAATTTTTCATTAGACGAAATTATTAGGAAAAACAATGGAGAAATAACAGAAATAATAAAAAATACGGATTATAGTGTTGAAAAGATTGTAACCGAAATATATACTCATTTCATTCAACTTGCAACCAATCATGTTAATTCGAACAACAATGAAGTGATAATAGCCCAAAACCAATTTTTTCCTTTAACACTTCATAAAATTGAAGAGTTATTCAAATTCAACTACTACAAATGGCTGCATCAAATACGGGAAGTTTCCATGGATTACCAATTTTCGGAATTGATAATTCCCGAAACCATAAACTCATTAGCCAAAGAATATCTGAAAGTAAGTACATCTTTAAACAATGTAACTGTAATTATCGATTCTCAGATGTATATGAATATGATAAAAGAAATACAATACTTTTATAAAAGAAAACTTATTTCGGAAGAAGAGCTTCGAACATTACAAGCATCATTAATCGACTTTTTAAAAACAGAAGAAGAAATACTTCGAACAAATTCTTCAAATAACGGATCCAAATATGATTGTTATTTGTGTGATTTTGTTGTAGCTCCCCTTAGCCTATATTCAATGTATGATGATATAGAAGAATCAAATTTCTGGATATATCCTCCCAAATCTACCAGAATGAACGACCCGGAAATTTGTGCTTCACACAAGGAATGGCTGAATTCGTTAAAAAGATATTCAACACTGATTACTGTCGCAAATGAGAATGTCCTGGCTAAATTTAATTCGAAACAAATGGACTATATTAATAATATGATTAAAACCATGTATTAGTTAACAAACTGTTTTACTATTATATAAATATTGCTAATACAGATAAATTTGTTTCATCTTTTCAATGTCAACTTTTAAAACATTAGTGAGATAGTTTTCAATCGATCCATGGTCATTTTTTATTTGATCGATACCAGCCTTCAGAAATTCTACTTTAACTTCAAATAGAGGCTTTAAATTGGGTCTTTCGGCTATATATTTCGAATATTTATCAGCCAGATAAGTATTCGATTCGAGATAGTTCTCTAAAATAGTATTTTCATCTACACCCAACGAAGACAAAAATAAAGCAGCTCCCATTCCTGTTCTGTCCTTTCCGGCAGAGCAGTGAAATAACAGTGGTATTTCATTTTCATTTTGTGCCAACTCAAAGAACTTCCTATATTGTTCGATAGCTGTACTATCTGTAACCAACATACGATTCATATCCATCATCAGAGTATCCATCATTTCAGGCGTCACCTTATTCATATCCATAGTCCTGATAGCTCCCATTATATTTCCAGGACTTATCGAATAAGGATACCAATTTCTTTTAGGATACCAATCTCTATAAAAAGAAGGTACATCAAATCCATTTTTAATTTCTTCTGTTGAACGGAAATCAACAATCGAAATTAAAGGAATAGATGCCAGATATGCCAGGTCACTTTCAGTCAAATGGTTTAGATCATCCGACCGGAACATTTTTCCCCATTTAATATATTTACCGTTCGTAGTCTTAATACCACCCAAATCGCGAAAATTATATCCTCCTTCCATCGGCAAATGACTATCAGAAAGTATTGCTTTTGCCTCAGGAGTCACTAATTGGAAATAATAACGAACCGAATCGTTTATATCTAGCGGATAAGTTCCACTCCCCTTACCTTTTGCCAACGGTTTCCGAAAATCTATTTTATCGACACTTGTACCACCGTATAGCACCCATTCTGTATTGTCTTTTATATCCAATGAGGCCTGCTTTGTTTCTTTGTCTCGAATTATAGTAGCTATATCTGTCATATCTTTTCCTGAATACTCTGCTTTTTTTATCTCGTCATTACATGATATAAAAATCAACGAACATAAAGCTAAAGATAAAATAGTTTTCATCATATATTCAAATTTAAATTGTAATCGATCATCAATTGAGTTTTCAACAATCCTTATTATATATTTATTTTATATTTAAATTAAAAGAATAATATGGTTATAATAATTGCCTGTTGAAACTGTTTATTATTTTCTTTGTTAATACTTGCTTTTTTGGTTATTAAGATCAAATACTCTTTTATCAAACGTTATTGACATAGTTATTTGGTAGATAATATTTGATTTTCTGTTTTTTACAAACTTTATTAATATTATGTTGATAACATAGAACGTTGAAAAATTTATTTTGTTTGGGTTGTTAACAACTGTTGATAACTCTGTAATAATTTTAGTACATTATTTTGCTAAATAATTTGGGATATCAGATAATAATTTTCATACAAAAGAGAAATCCTTATTTGCAAATTTACTTTTTAGAAAAATATCAACATTTATCAACAATTTATTCACCGCAATATTTAATATAGTTTGTTATTTGCTGAATCTTATGTAGATACTGAGTGGTAACCGTTTTCCTGATTTTTCGGGAATGAGTAATTCACCGAACTCATAGTTCTTAATATCAGGAAAGTATTCTTTGATAAGATTTTCGGCTATAATAGGAGAAAATCCCATGGAATATAAATTGAGGATAAGAAAGCAATTTTTTTCTTCTAATAATTCTTTACATAAAGACATTATTTCTGCTATGTTTTCTTCCAGTATCCACTTTTCGCCATCAGGTCCACGACCGTATGCAGGAGGATCGAGAATGATACCGTTGTATTTTTTACCCCGTTTTACTTCCCTCCGACAAAATTTTAAAGCGTCTTCTACAATCCACCTTATATTATTTAAGCCCGATGCTTCCATATTCTCGCGTGACCATGTGATAACCTGTTTCACAGAATCTACATGAGTTATGTCTGCTCCGGCGGCTTTTGCAGCTAATGAAGCTCCACCGGTATAGGCAAACAGATTAAGGACTTTTGGCTCGGAGGTATCGAAACTTTTAACAGTATCATGTATAAAATTCCAGTTTTCGGCTTGTTCGGGAAAAATTCCTACGTGCTTGAAAGAAGTAAGCCCAAGCCGGAATTTCAAATTCATTTCTTTGTAATTGTAACTGATATACCATTGATTAGGCATTCCTTTTTTCTGTATCCACTCCCCTCTTTCATTTCCGTCAGAAGATGATTTTCCTTTTTCACGTCTGAATATAGCATTTGATAATTTTTGCCATTCGTCTTCCGGAAGAGATTTATTCCATACAGCTTGAGGTTCTGGGCGGGCTGTTATATATTCTCCGAATCGTTCCAGTTTTTCGTAATTGCCCGAATCTATTAGTTCGTAATCGTTCCAATATTGAGGTTCTAGTAAAAGCATTGATTATGAATTTATAGAACAAAGATATTAACAATAAAATAATAGTTGGCTTCAATATCCTATAAACAATCTATTTTTTATATTTTTCGTAGTATTTGCTATTCGAGTACACATCTGTTCGCGTTCCGAGTAAAACTTTATCAAAAAAATAAGTATGATATGTTATATTCCAATTGTTAGCTGCTTCCATATCTGTGTGGTCAGGTAATTCTCTGATGGGTATAGGATCATCGAAATAAACAGAAATGCTATTTATTTCTCTTTTGTTTCTCAGACGATTTTTCAATTCTTTTTCGGAATAAAAGAAGACTGATATACCATCGATAGATCGATGATTTTTATTATTTATCTTAATTTTGAAATGATCTATCCGTATACCTAGGTCATCCATGAATTCCCGAAATGTTTTTAGATCATAACAATCTCCCCTATCTCTAAAATTGTACATCGTATAAGCTGTAACGTCATTGTCAAATTTCTCTATTGGTAGATAAGGCAAAGTGCATTGTCCTTTTATTTGCAGCGTACCCAATAGTAATAAACCAAATAATATTGCTTTCTTCATAATTATATATAGGTACCGTTTGTAGCTTATATATTTTGGTATACAATAAAATTAAAATTCTTAATGTGTTATTTTTCAGCGTAATTTGCGGTAAAGGTATTAAATTTTTTTTCAAAAACTATATTATGGTTAGTAATACTATGACAGATTGATTTTTGTCGGGAAGAAGAAATTTTATGAAACCCAATAAATAATAACTTTAATGGTCTTTATATCTCAAAATTCATTATTATTCTAATTTTTTCTTTCGAAGAAGTAAGGTAACTTCTAATATTTTTCAATTATTATTTTTTTCATTTGTTTCTCTATCATTCTGACTCTTTCTGGTTGATTGAAATGGTAATTGTCTTGTTGTAACATTTCTAAACTTGATATATAAATATCTTCGCCATTCCTGACAACCTTTCTAAGTCCACTCATTACTCAATTTTTGTAACGTTCAATATGGTTTTATAGTCAACTTATAAAAAGTATATTATGAATAAGTAAAAATACAAAAAGCAAAATCCAATATTACATTGAATCTTAATTTTTTACTAGTATATATAGAAAGTAAAGGAGGATGACCACATTAGCTTAAAATTGATTATCTTTGCACCTCGAAAATAAATAATTAGAATAAAAAAATGGCTCTTCAATGTGGTATCGTTGGGCTTCCTAATGTAGGAAAGTCTACTCTTTTTAACTGTTTGTCGAATGCAAAAGCACAATCGGCAAATTTTCCTTTTTGTACTATAGAACCAAATGTAGGTGTAATTACCGTTCCCGACGAACGTTTAAATAAATTAGCAGAATTAGTAAAACCTAACCGTATAGTTCCTACTACAGTCGAGATTGTAGATATTGCAGGTCTTGTAAAAGGCGCTAGTAAAGGAGAGGGTCTTGGTAATAAATTTTTGGCGAATATCCGCGAAACAGATGCTATACTCCATGTATTGCGTTGTTTCGATGATGATAATATCACTCACGTTGATGGTAGTGTAAACCCTGTTCGTGATAAAGAAATCATAGATGTAGAGTTGCAGTTAAAGGACTTGGAGACTGTTACATCACGCATTCAGAAAGTGGAGAAGCAAGCCAAAACGGGTGGTGATAAAGAAGCGAAACGTATGTATGATATACTTATCCAGTTTAAAGATGCTCTGGAACAAGGTAAATCGGCACGTACAGTCAAATTTGACAACAAAGAAGATGAGAAAGCGGCTAAAGAATTATATCTGCTTACATACAAACCTGTTATGTATGTTTGTAATGTAGATGAGGCTAGTGCTTCGACAGGAAACAAATATGTAGAAGAAGTGCGTGAAGCTGTGAAAGACGAAGATGCTGAAATATTGGTAGTAGCTGCAAAAATAGAATCTGAAATAGCCGAATTCGAATCGTATGAAGAACGTGAAATGTTTCTTTCTGAAATAGGATTACAAGAATCAGGTGTGGCTCGTCTGATTAAGGCAGCATATAAACTGCTGGGTTTACAGACCTATTTTACAGCCGGAGTGCAGGAAGTGCGTGCATGGACGTTCGTTACAGGCTGGAAAGCTCCTCAAACTGCAGGTGTAATTCACACAGACTTCGAAAAAGGCTTTATCCGTGCTGAGGTCATCAAATTTGCCGATTTTGTTAGCTATGGTTCGGAAGCAGCTGTAAAAGAAGCCGGAAAAATGAGCGTAGAAGGAAAAGAATATATTGTGCAGGATGGCGATATTATGCACTTCAGATTTAATGTATAAAATTTATGAATCTAATATATTCTAAGAATCCGAAAGGGAATTTTGGAGATGATCTGAATCCATATATTTTCAATGCTTTATTTAAAGATTTATTTGAAAATGATGAGACTAATGATATAGATTTTTTTGGTATAGGAACTATTATTGGTAGTGAAGGTATTCTTACACAAGAAATAAAATCAAAAAAGAAAAATATTTTTTTTGGTTCGGGTGTAAGAAACCTGACTATGAAATATAGTACAGATAATTGGGATATTCGTTTTCTACGAGGACCTATTTCATCTAATATATTAGGTTTAAATAACGAAAAATTTATAACGGACGGAGCATATGCCTACACAACTCTTCCGGAATATGGAAACTTTCTGAATAAAAAGAAAACTTATAAGTTTTCTTTTATGCCACATTTATCTCATACTGAATATATTGATTGGGACAAACTGGGGAGTAGATTAGGGATACATATCATATCTCCGCATCAGGAAGTCGAAAAATCATTGAAGGAGATATCAGAAACAGAGTATTTAATAGCAGGCGCTATGCATGGCGCTATTATGGCGGACATTCTACGTGTACCTTTCGTCCGCTTGAGAATGGAAGCTATTAATTCGGAGAGTTTTTTGATGTCGGATTTCAAATGGCTTGATTGGTTCGCATCAATGAGTTTGAAAAATGTTGATGTATATGTGAAAAATATCTATTTATATAATAGAAATTTTAAAGAAAAAGCTCGTTATTTTTTCTTTTTGAAAGAGTTAGAATCAAAACTGAAAGGCATAAAAAATAATTTAAATATATTTCAGCTTTCTGACGAAAATATATTTAAAGAAAAAATGCATCTTATCGATAATGAAATAGATAGACTTAAATCTGATTATAAATAGATTTATTGTTTATTTTTATTTTTTTCTATTTCTCTTAGATATAAATAATCTGACTGTAATCGACTTTTTAGAAGAATAGGAGTGGTATAATCACTTTTTGTTTTACTAATAAGTCGAATTAGTTTGTTAGCTATCTTATCCCATGTTGTAGTTGTATGTTCAAGGGGATTCCTTGATAATTTTTTCTTAGTCAGAATGTGTAAATCATGGTTGTTTGTATAATAATGACATCCAAATTTTTCACAAATTATTTCAAATGACTTTTTTGTGTAGAAACTTACATGTTTTCCTGAGTCGACAGTCATGTACCACCAGTCTTTTTCAGATTTTATTTCTTTGTTAGGTACCAATTCTGTGGAGAAAATGATACTATCGGAATAAGAAAATAGTTTCTCAATCTCTGTTAGAGGATCGGGAATATGTTCAAACACTTCGAAGCATGTAACAGCTTCAAATTTATTATTATCCTTAATTTCGTTTAGAGTAAAGTATTGGGCGAAAATATTTTCACAATATTTATCATCCCAATAATAGTCAAAACCTTTGTCTCTCATTAGTCTGACAAACATTCCAAAACCGCCGGCATAGTCTAAAAATCTTTTATTATAGTCGAATGATGATTTTATGATGTTATCAACAAGATGGGAATAATTCAAGTTTCTTTGAATAAGTCCCGTATCTACAGCAGGAATGGCAATTTCATAAGCTTCATCTATCCAAAAAGGCTTGTCCGTTTGAATGAAACCACAATTAGGGCATTTATGAAAGTGGACATCATATTTGAATAGAACCTTTGCCTGAAATAATATATTTGTATCTGATCCGCAGATATTACATTTATTTTCCATTGTATTTATATCTATATATTTAGGTGCAAAATTAATATTATCTATTTATATATTTGTAGAAAATCCTGATTTTAAATAAAATTTTATGATTGAAAAAGCTGTTAAAGAAGATTATAGTCGATTGCAAGAGATATGGGAGAGTGCTGTATTAGCTACCCATGATTTTTTATCGGAAGAAGATTTCGAATTCTATAAATCTAATTTGCTTGTTTATTTCGGATATGTAGATCTGTACATCTATAAAGATGAATCTTTTGTGATAAAAGGCTTTCTGGGGGTAAATGAAGAGAAAATAGAAATGCTTTTTATTGAAAATGAGTCAAGAGGATTAGGTATTGGAGGAAAATTACTTAAATTTGCAACAGATTATCTAAAATTAACCAAAGTAGATGTAAATGAACAAAATAGGCAGGCTTTGGAATTTTATAAAAAATTTGGGTTCAGAGAAAGAGGACGATCATTATTAGATTCGGATGGAAAAGAATATCCAATAATATTTCTACAATTGGATTGAACAGATATATAGACGAGTAAAGTTAAATTTTTAATAACATTGTTTTATGAAAAGAGTATTATTAGCATTAGCGTTAGTGGTTTCTTTCAGCTTTGCTGCCAATGCGCAATTTGGGAAACTAAAAGTGAATAAAAAAACTGTAGATGCTGTAAGTAAGGGTGTTAAATCTTTTACAATATCAGATGCTGAACTAAAGGGATATGCGGATGAGGCTACAAAATGGGAGGATGAGCACAATCATTTGTGTAAAACTACCGACCAGTATGAGAATACAAAAGCATATGCTGCACGACTTGAAAAAATTGTAGCAAATGTTCCTGCCGATTTGATCAAAGAATATAATCTGGATATCAAAGCTTATCACGTGACTGATGTGAATGCTTTTGCCCGTCCTAACGGCGCTATCCGTATATTTACTTCTTTGATGGATTTAATGACTGATGATCAGATTTTGGCTGTAGTTGGTCATGAGATAGGTCATATCGTAAATAAAGACTCTAAAGATGCTTTTGTGACAGCTTTGAGAATGTCTGCTCTTAAAGATGCTGCCGGTGCAGTAGGTGGAAATGCTGTGTCTACTCTGACTGACTCACAACTAGGTGATTTGGCTGAGGCTTTGGGAAATGCTCAATACTCTCAAAAGCAAGAAAATGGTGCTGATGACTATGGATATGATATGCTGAAAAAGATCGGAAAAGACCCTTCTGGTATGGCATCTTCGTTAGGTGTATTACTAGGATTGCAAGAAGAAGCGGGTACGCCTGAAAACAGTAAATTCAATAAACTATTTTCGAGCCATCCTGACTTGAAAAAGCGTATCGAAAGGTTGAATAAGAAATAAGAAAATTTATAAGATATCTTTTAAGAGACATTTCATTATGGAGTGTCTCTTTTTTTATGCTTATGCTTCAGATGAATAATGAATATCCTGATAGAGAGGTATAAATACCGCATTTATGGTATTTTACATATGATAAGGAATAAGTTAATTTGCATTAAATATCATGTATTTAGCCAATTAACGAATGAAAAATCTACTAATTAAAATTATTTCGAATGCTACTTTTAGGTTATTTTTATCTGTAATTATCGGCTCATTAGTGGGGATAATGGCGAATGAAACCATTATAAGTATTATACTTCCGGTAAAACATGTTTTGGGGCAAATCATATTTTTTCTGATTCCCTTACTTATCTTTGGGTTCATAACCCCATCAATAACCAGATTAACCAAGAATGCTTCTAAGTTATTGGGTATTTCATTAATTCTTGCTTATGCATCTTGCATAGGGAGTGCCACATTGGCTGCTATTGTTGGATATCAATTAATTCCTCTTTTTGATATTGTTCCCCAAACAGAAACACTGAATGATATTCCGGAGATGATATTTCGTTTAGATATACCTCCTTTGATGTCTGTGTTAACAGCTTTGGTCTTATCCTTTATGTTGGGGCTGTCTATTATCTGGACAAAAGCAGATAAAATAGAGAAAGCTTTATACGAATTTCAGGATTTGGTTTTTACTATGGTTAAAAAGTTCCTTCTTCCCCTTCTACCCTTATTTATAGCAACTAATTTTAGTGTATTAGCGTATGAAGGAGCTTTGGTTTCGAGGCTACCTGTGTTCTTCGCTATTCTTGTTGTTACTATTCTTTGCCATATTACATGGATAACTATTTTGTATGCTTCGGCAGGAGTGTATTCGGGCAAAAATCCATGGCAGGTATTTAAATTGTACGGTCCGGTTGCCTTAACGGCATTAGGTACTCAGTCTTCGGCTGCAAGTCTGGCTGTAGCTATAGAACAGACGAAGAAAAGCCCTGCTTTAAGAACTGATATCAGGAATTTTGCAATTCCGTTGTTTGGGAACGTTCATTTTGTAGGTTCTATACTCGATGTTGTTTTTTTATCCCTTGCAGTGTCACAGTTGTTGTATGGTACAATGCCCGGACTGGATAAGATGCTCATTTTTATTCCTCTGTTGGGTATATTTGCCATCGCTGCGCCAGGATTGCCGGGAGGAACCCTTATAACGTCTTTAGGATTGATTCATGCTATTTTGGGGTTCGATGAGGTTGGAGCCGCTCTTATGATCAGTATTTTTGCTCTTCTCGATAGTTTTGGAACAACACATAATATAACTAGTGACGGAGCATTGACTTTGATTCTTAGTTCGTATGCCGATAAATATGAGGATATTTTGCATCAACAAGACTAATATTATTAATATTGCTTGTTGAATGAGAGGGAGGTATATACCTCCCTTTTTTTATACTAAAATGTATGTTGACATGGAAGTTCGACTTTACTGGAAGGAAGCATACTAGAGTCTATCCCGGATCCCGTTCCAGAGGATGTAAGATAGCTATGTACTGAATCTAACACTAAACCAACTCCCCATTCTACAGCCGCTCCTCCGATTACTCTCCAGATAGATCCTCCATTAATTTCTTTCATTTCTTCATTTGTAATTTCTGTAAATTTCGTTGTTTTCATAAAAATAATTTTTAATGATTAATTAATTGAATTAAACTATTATTGATCAATAATAGTTTATTATGTTATAATCTAGTTTTATATTTTGTATTTTTCGTCGATCTTCTTGTTTGTTTCTCTTAATTTAGTATGAATATTTTTTAAATTAATACAGATTCTATCTTATCTATTATGAGGTAAGTAAAATTATTTAAAGCATGTAAAATGATGGTGTAAAGTGCAGCTTGTTGAGTTGATTCTTTTTTCTGCATTTTCAAATAATAAATATTGATAATAGTACAAGTAAATAATAAATTTAAGAATAATAAAGGTTGAAAATATCCATGAGCTATTGTAAATAACAATGTCATAATGATTAAAATGAGATAAAAGTTTTTTAGTTTTAGTTTGTCTAGAATATATTTTATTAATAATTGAAATATAAGAGTTTCTATAATTGGGTGAATAATTGCATATTGAATAATCTCTCTTAGAAAGGTATAGTTTTTTATACTTAAATCTAAAGTTATATTCAATGAATGTATTACAGAAATAACTAAAATTGCTTTTAACAGAAGTAATAAATAATGAATAAAGAATAATCCCCATCTATTATTCATTTGGCTTTGAATATATGTAGTGTTCGTTTGTTTCATTTGTATTAATACTTCTCTCTGCAAATATAAATAAAAAATATTATTGTTGTTAAATTGTATGTTTTATTGTGAAATGCTTGTGTTTTTTAACAATATATGTGATAATGATAATGTTTAAATCTATTTTTTATTTCTTTTTGATAATAACTTACCATATAATTGTGATCGTAAGGTTGTAAAAAGCATGTAATAATATTGTTTTAAAAATTGCCTTTTTTGTTGATTCTCTTTTCTGGACTTGTAAATAATAATTGGTAAAAGTTAAACATAGAATGAAATAGAATATAATAGATAATATTTCGAAATGTTGGTGGGCTAATGTAAATAGAGTGGAAATAATTAATAAGTTAATATAGGAATTATTAATTTTTATTTTGTTTAGAATTAATCTTGGTAGAAATATAAATAAAATAGTTTCTAAGATTGGCGCTAAAATTACATATAATATGATTTTTTCATTAAAAGTATATTCTCTGGTTCTTGTAGCAAATTTCAAAGTAGTAGTATATAGTATTGTAAATAGTAGAAAAAGGTTTATTATTTCTAGTAAGTAATGTATGAGGAATAAACCGATTTTATTATCTGTTATTCTTTTTATTTGGTTTTGAATATATGTAGTGTTTGTTTCTTGCATTCGTGTTAAAACTTCTCTACACAAATATAAATAGAAAAAATCTACAAATATATTTTATTTGTAGATTTTTTTGTAATATCTAATATTTTATGACAATGCTGCAATAGCAGAACCAATCAGGTTGGCATTATCCATTTGCATGATATGAACTTGAATATCATCATGTCCGAATTCTGCGAGTAGTTTATGAAGTTCTTTTAATACCAATTCTTTATAATTTTTGCCTTTGGTATGCTCACTCCAGAATAAACTCCCTTCTGCTGTGAGTTGTACCTTTTTGATAGCACTGTTCTGAGACAATAAAGTAAGTACCAATCCGGCCAGAGAGGCAGCGACCAGTTTGGCAGACCTTTCGTAAATATCGGTAGCTACACGAACATATTTTTTCTTATGTATGTCCGGGTAATTCATGATACGAGTCAGTTTTTGAGCATCGAATTTTTCCTCAAATTCGTCACAAGGAAAGACTGATTTTAGAATTTCTCCTAAATACATGCCCGATACAGCTTTTTCGAATCGTTGAGCTCCTTTGCTTATAGAAGCTACATCTACTTTATCATCGATAACGGTCAGGTGAGGAGGGTAGAAGTTGCCCGATTCCAGATTGACAGGTAGTAACCCTGTTTGTTTATATTCGGAACTTAGTTTCTTTATTTTGTCAGTATGTACAAAGGTTGCCATATTGGTTCCTGTTCCTACTATCAGTCCTATATATGCATCATAATTGGGTTCGGTAAGTCCGGCGAACAGACTGGCAACAGTATCATTAATTACCTTGATACCTGTAAATTTCGCTTTGGGAAGATTTTCATTCAGGTATTTCAGAAGAGGTTCTCCCACAGCCTTGTTTACCATCTCTTCTATATTTACGCCTTTTGTCCAGCGCAATAGTTTTGCGTCGCCGTTTGTAAGGGATTCGGCAGGATAGGAGAAACAATAACCGATGGGTAGTTCTTCATCCAGACTGAGTTCGCTGATAAAATCGGCTATTTCTTTAAATAATTGCTCTTGGGTATAGCCCGGAGTCTTCATTACAGACAGATCTTTTTTCCATCCGTTTTCGGGATGGATAACGGCTCTACCATCGACAAATTCTACAACGGCTGCTCTATAGTTTGTACCTCCCAAGTCGAGTACAAGTGCTTTACCGTTCTTTATATCTGTTTTGGGATTGATATAAGTCGGAAGACATTGTATTTCGGTATTTTCTTTTTCAAGTCCGTTATCTACTTTCGTTTGTAATGCTAAAGCTATGTCTTTCAGTTGTTTTGTTTTGAGTTCAAAAAGGTTTTTTTTCATATTGGATGATTATTTATTATTCGTGTGATAATATGACTCCGTTCGTTTTTTTACTGTCTAATGATGAACCTACTTTTATCAGGCTATCATCTATGGAAGAAGAACTTCTGACATTGTCGGTTGATTGACCGGCAATAATATTCAATACTGTGTTTAATAGGTATTCTCTTGTATCACCTAATGGATAAATATTTGTATTTGGCTCCGAAATACTTATGTCCGGAACAAAGCCGTTTTCATAATCAGACGAACCATTTTTATTGCTTATTTTACAAATAATAGGGTGTAGTTCCCATTCGAACTTACTATCTGTATAGGTTAGTGAACCTACATTTTTGCCTTCTGTTCTTTCTCCGACAACAATGAGTTTATCTCCTAAAAACGGTTTCAGACCGTTTATTACAGCTTCGGATGCAGATGCAGTCCGGTGGCTGGTGATTACAAACAGGCGTTTCAGGTTAAGGTTTTCTCCGGCTACACCTTGCCTCATATATGCCTGGTCTAATGTCAGGCTGTAATCTTTTGAGGCTTTCTTGTCGCTATAATTTATTTTGCAGAAGATGTCTCCTAATGCGGAAAATGGCGCAAGCATAGTAGCTAATAATTGCGCACTGGATATCTGCCCGCCACCATTATATCTCAGGTCTAATATAAAATCTTCGGGGGCTTTGGTGCTTAGCTGCGCAAATGATTTGCGTAGCAAATTGTTATAAGTTTCGTCTTTAATATCGTTTTTGTTAGCTCCTTGCGTAAAATGGTTGTACACAAGGTATCCAATTCTTTTGTTATTGTAAATATATACGGAGTCTACAAGAATAGGGTTATCCAGTACTGATTCAGCATTTAGGGATATGATTTTAGAAACAGATTCATTAAATGATTCTGAAATACCTAATTTTAGGCTGTTGGCATTTAATTGCTCCGACCATTTACTGCTGATAGGAGAATCGTTTATTGTATGTATCCAGTCACCTCTTTTCAGTTCACTTCTGGAAGCAGGAGAATCCGGTAAGGTGTAAAGAACAAGGAGTGCATATCTGTTTGTTTGCTGGGAAAAATAGGCCTGATATTCAAATCCGAAAGAAAGACTGCTGGTTGAAGATTTTAAACTACTGGTTTTCTTTTCGATAGCTGAATAATAATAATGTCCAAGCTGGTCACTATCTTTTCCGTCTTTGGATGAAAGTAAGGAATAAAAAAAAACATTGGGTTCGGACTGAAAATTAAGATTCTGGCTGAGAGGAATATCCCCGTACCAATAGTAATTTTCTCTCATTGTGTTTTCAATCCATTGATTAGCAGTTGCTTCGTTTGTGTCGTCGTCTATTCTATCATTATCTTTACAAGAAGCAAAGAATAATGCAATTATTCCTGATAGAAAGAAAACATGTTTCTTTTTCATTTTTCTTTTCTTTATTTGTTTGACTTCTAAATATATAAAATATTTTTAGAACATGTTTTATTCTGAGAACGTTCATTTAAAAACTTGCAGAAAATTTTCTTTATAGCTGGGAGAAATTTCGATTTCTGTGTCATCTTCCAGCACAACATACCCTCCCGAACTTCTGTGATAGGAGACAATGTAATTTATATTTATAATATGGGATTTGTGTACCCGTATGAAAGGATAGGGGAGTATCTCACTAAAATGTTTGAGGAAGCGGCACACCATCTTTTTTGTTTTGTTGGATAAGTAGATATCGGTGAAATTTCCGTTACCTTGCAGGCGAATGATATTTTCCATCTTCACTACCTCAAATCCTTCCATAGTCGGAAGTATTACCTGCTGTTTTTCGGGTTTGGTTTCTTTGAAGTTTTCCAGTATAACTTTGTTCCGGTCGATTATTTCACGGTTTACGATGTGCTGCTGTACTTTGTTGACAGCCAGTATCAATTCTTCGATATTCAAGGGTTTTAGCAAGTAATATGCCGCACTTTGGTTCAAAGCCCGTAGTGAATACTCTGAAAAAGCGGTGACAAAAATGGTTTCGAAAAATACATCTTTACACCCTTCCAATACATCAAAAGCGTTTCCGAATGGCATTTCCACATCGAGAAAGACCAGTTGAGGCTGGAGGTCGTTTATAATCGATATTGCTTTTTCGCAATCATCTGCTTCGCCTATTACCTCGATCTGCGGACAGTATTTTGTTAAGTAAGTTTTCAGTACTTCGCGGGCAGCAGATTCGTCTTCTACAACGATGCTTTTTATTTTCGATATATTATTCATGGATATTAGTGCGGTTTAAGGTTGATTTGATCAGGACAATAACGCCGGTGCTTTCTCCTTCTTTTTCCTGAATCTCGAGGTTTATTTTGGCATTGTAGAGATTATTCAGGAGTTCTACTCTTTCTCTTGTATTTTTGAGTCCTCTCGACTGATGCGCCTTTTGATTTTTCGTTTTTAACTCTTCACTTTTTCGGATTCCTATTCCGTTGTCTTCTATCTTGATAACTAACTGATTATTTTCCGGATATATATCGAGTAGTAACAAGCCTTTCTCTTTTTTGTATCTCAATCCATGCCATATTGCATTTTCGATCTGAGGCTGTATAAGCATATTGGGAATGAGAGTGGAATCGATATCCAGACTTTTATCGACCTGGATATGATAATCAAATTTATCACAGAATCTTAGGTGTTCCAGTTCCAGATATTCTCTGATTTGTTCCAATTCGGTCGATAAAGGAATAAAATCTTTGTTGGAGTTTTCCATGATATTCCGCATCAGTTTCGAATAGGAAGAGAGGTATTTATTAGCCTCCAATTCGTTATTTTGGGCGATAAACTGGTTTACGCTATTCAGGCTGTTGAATAGGAAATGAGGATTCATCTCACGGCGTAACGATTGTAGTGCTATTCTTTTATTCTTTTTCTTGATGGAGAAGAATGATATTGCGATTAGTAGTAGGAACAGAGTGATCAGGATAATCGAACCTATAAGTATGTAATTCAGATTGTTCTTTTTTCGGATAAGTTCGTCTTTTAGCGCGCGTTCCTTTTCCAGTTGAGATATTTTTTCTTCGTTTACCTGAAATAGCTTCGAATCGATAAGAGAACTGTCCGATTTGATCAATGTTTCCAGCCGATCCATAAAATCATTGTAAAGATTCATTACCTTTTTGGTATCCCCCTTTTTCTGATACTGCTGAACGAGCAAATCCAGACTCTTTTTGGCATTGATAGTATGCCCGTTGCCGATAGCAAGGTCGTATGCTTCCTGCAGGGCAGAAATGCCCTCCTGCTCATTTTCTTTTTTCAGGTATATGGACGATAATGATTGTAGTTGCTCTATTTCTGTTTTCGTATCCTTGTTTTTCTGGGCATCTGTAATCAGTTTCTGATTGATGTTTATAGCTTTGTCAAAATCCTTACTTTCAGTATATATATCAACCAACTGACGGTTTATTTTTACTTTTTCTGTGGGTTCTTTTGTGTCCTTAAGTGCATCTTTCAGATTGCCGATAGCTTCTTTCTGGTTGTTCAATTGCAGGTTTACATTAGCCATTTGCTGATAGGCAACCACTTTGTCCTCTTTGTTATTTGTCTTTTCCAGCAATTCGATGTTTTCCTGTATCAGTTGTTTCTGTATACGAGGGTTCGAGTTATTCATAACCCGCTGCATATCGTTTACATTCAATGCCTGATTGACGGAGCTTTTCGATAATTGACTGGCTGAATTGTAATTGGCTATTGCTTCATCATATCTGCTTTGCGTTTCTTGTATTTTTGCCAGTTCACGATCAATTGAGGCTACTTTTTCGGTATTCTTTAGCTTCTGATAGAGTTGTTTTGCCTTATTCAAAAAATCTTCGGCTTTAGCGTATTCTCCTTTTTCAGCCTGCTCTTTGGCTGCTTTCTCATAACTTTCTGCCAATTTGAGGTCCGATTCTCCCTCTTCCAGAGTTTTCGATAATTCATAGACCGCTTTATTGCGCTTACTTTTTTTATCCTGAGAATAGGTGTTCGCAGGAATGCATATTATCAATATAAGAAGAAAACGAATGAGCATATGATTTATGTTTCTGGAATGTAAAGTAAATATTTTTTGAACATTTACCTATAACGTTTCACCAAGTTAAACATGTGGTTCATCAATTCTTACCGAAAATTATTATTTCATGAATATATATTTGGAAAAGAAACACTAAAAATATACAGACATGAAAAAATTAATTCTATCTCTTTCACTGCTATCATTTTTGGCAATAAATAGTAATTGCACTCCTGCAAAGTCGGAGGCTAATATGCGGGAAGTTTCGTCATCTAACGAAGTACAGGCAAGCAGACCTACCAAAATTCAGGTAGCGATCCTTCTGGATACATCGGGTAGTATGTCGGGTCTGATAAATCAGGCTAAGTCGCGTTTGTGGAATATTGTAAATACTCTGACTACATTGAAGTACAAAGGTAAAGCACCTATGATAGAGATTGCTTTGTATGACTATGGAAGCCACAGGATAGAAAACAGAGACTATATAAGACAGGTAACTCCATTGACTACCGATTTGGACTTAATCTCGGAAAAGCTGTTTGCTTTAACTATCGGTGGCAGTGAAGAGAACTGCGGAACGGTGATAAGTGATGCCGTAAAGGTGTTGGAATGGGGTAATAATGAAGCTGATATGAAGCTAATATACATAGCAGGTAATGAGGAATTTACTCAAGGACGGATTTCTTATAAAACGGCTATACAGAATGCTTTGAATAAAAATATATATGTGAATACAATTCATTGCGGAAACGAGGAAACAGGTATTCGAGACTTATGGAGGGATGCGGCAATAAGGGGAAAAGGAAAGTTTTTCAATATCGATTCTAATGCTAAAGTAAGGTATATAGAAACACCTTATGATGATATGATTAGCAGTTGTAATGAGCGGTTGAACAAGACTTATGTCGGATATGGTTATATAGGTTCTGAAAAACAAATGAACCAGTCGAAACAGGATGAGAATGCTCGTTCTATATCTAAATCGAACTATGCCGAAAGGGCTGTCAGCAAATCGAAAGCGGTCTATAATAACAGTTCGTGGGATTTGGTAGATAAACTGAAAGAGGATAGAACAGCTTTGGACAAAATCAAGAAAGATGAATTACCAAAAGAACTGCAAAATAAATCGAAGCAGGAAATCGAAAAACTGATAACTGAAAAAGAAAAGGAAAGAGCCGAAATTCAGAAAGAAATTAAAAATTTAGCTCAAAAAAGACAAGAATATGTAGATAATGAGATGAAGAGAGTAGGGGAGCAGGATGACTTGGGCAATGCAATTAATTCTTCCATATTAGCTTTTGCCCAAATAAAGGGTTATACCGTTGCTAAGTGATTTGTTTGATATAGGAAGTTGTCTCATTAGTTAAAATTTGGACACAGATAACACAGAAGTAACAGAGTTTTGTTTTTATAAAGTAAGGATATGCTCGTTGCCAACACTTTACATTTTTATAATATATCTGTTTAATCAGTGTACTCAGTGTTCAATTCGCTTTTGGGGCAACATCTTATTTTTTATCCGAATCCCGGTTTTTTGAGAAGGGCATATAACCTCAGGTAAGAGGTACGTATGTCCTTTGTGTTTATATTTATGTAGTTACTGAAAGCTGAAAATACACCTAACCCCAAGGGGGTAACCAGAAACATTTGCGCTGTATAATCCAAATCTATATCAGCCCTGATCTCTCCTGTACGCATGGCTGTCTGGATTACGCTACGCCAACCGTTAAATTCTTTTTCGGTAAGCAGGTTTACTTGCTCGTTAAATTCTTTGTAATTTTCTGTAGCCTGAAAGATAAATTTGAAAAAATAGAAGTCGGTCAGCTTAAATGAAGTGATATCCTTCAATGTATTTATATGGCTTTGCCTGTATTTTATGGCGGCGTAGATCATTTCCTGCAATGACTTTTTCTCTTCGTCCAATATCATCGTATAACTCGAAAAAGCGGGTAGGAGGTAGGTATCTACAATGGCTTTGAATATATCTTCCTTACTCTTGAAATGGTGGTAAATAGCACCGCGCGAAATACCGGCAGATTCCTGTATTTGCTGCATAGTCACCGCATCATAATTTTCGAGTAAAAATAGGTCGAAAGCTTTTTTCAGTATCTTGTCTTTTGCTGTAGCTGCTGCCATTCTGAATAAAAATAATTATGTTAAATAACCGACTGATCAGTCAAATATAAACATTATTTTTATTATATAAAGCTTTAAATCAGTTTTTTACAATGAATTTATACGAAAACCTATTTTACCCAATATTTCTTGATCATTTTTGTTCTTTATGTTTTTCACTGTATAGGCAATATATTCTCTTCTCAGGGGATAATTGCCCCGTAGGTTGCTGAACTCTTCGGGTTGTTTTACGAACCGTTCATGATCCTCGATGGGGTTGTATGTTTTCAAGATAATATCCTCTAAAATATTGCCCTCGCCGAAGCTGGAATAATCTATTATTGGGTTTTCTACTTGAGGCACAGTGATTTTCTTAATAGGGTCTTTTGGTAATGACCAGTAATCGGTCAATGATTCCAGAGACATTCTGGTAGCATTGGCTTTGCCATCTGCCGAATATCCTGCAATGTGAGGAGTGGCTATGTCTGCCATATTCATATACTCGAGGTCTATATGGGGCTCCGATTCCCAACAGTCTATTATTGCTCCTGAGATTTTATGATTCTGTATAGCTGCTTTTATGGCTGAGGTGTCGATAATTCCTCCGCGGGCAGAATTTATGATGATAGGCTTTTGAGAAAGGTTGTTGAAGAAATCATCATTTGCCAGATGATAGGTAGCATACTTACCCTCACGGATAAGGGGAGTATGGAAAGTAATTATATCGGCTTCTCTTTTGATAGTTTCTATATCGGTAAACTCATCACTGTTTTCTGCTTCTTGTCGTGGGGGGTCGTTTTTCAGCACGCGCATACCCAGTAATTCGCAGATCGAAGCTACTTTTTTTCCTACATTTCCTACACCTACTATCCCTATTGTTTTTCCTTGCAGAGAAATTTTTTTCTTTCTGGCAATTGTGATTAATGCTGAGGCAATATACTGTTGTACCGAACCCGAATTGCATCCGGGGGCATTGTGCCATTCGATACCATTTTCTTCGCAGTATTTTGTATCTATATGGTCATAGCCTATCGTGGCAGAACAGATAAGCTTTACTTTCGAGTTTTCGAGATTTTCTTTTCCGAAATGAGTTACAGTGCGTACAATAAGAGTATCAGCGTCCTCGATACTTTCTTTCGTAAAATCTGCACCGGGCAGATAGGTAACTTCTCCGTAAGATTCTGCAATGCCTTTGAGAAAAGGTATATTCTTGTCTGCAATAATTTTCATTGGTTTATCTCGTAAAATTTATCCTTGATGGAACTTATGTTTTCTGCTTTCTCATTCAGAACCAGTTTTCCTTTGTTGATAATCAGAAAATGGTCTGCAATTTCGGATACATCATCTAACCGATGAGAAGAAAACAATACGGTTTTTGTTTTACTAAGTTCTTTCAGGAGATTGTTGATTTTAAGTTGCTGTATCGGGTCTAGTCCATTGTTTGGTTCGTCGAGTATAAGGATTTCGGGGTCATGGATCAATGCCTGTGCTAATCCTACCCTTTGCTTATTACCATGCGAAAGAGTATGAATAAGTTTTTTGTATTCTTCTTGCAGATCGAGTTTTTCGATCATAACCTCCACTCTTTCCTTTACTTCTTTCTTCGGGAGATATATCTGTGCGGCATATTCGAGATATTCTTTTACGTACATATCTCCATATAGCGGATTATTCTCAGGCAGGTATCCGATTATTTTTTTTGCTTTCTTAGGTTCTTTTGCCAGATCTATATTGTGGATGAGTATATGACCCTTGTCCGGAGACAATACGCCGGTAATTATGTTCATCGTTGTTGACTTGCCTGCTCCATTCGCTCCCAGAAAAGCGGTTATACCTTTTTTCAAAGTAAAAGATATGTCATGAAGAACCTCATGGCTTCCAAAACTTTTCGATATCTTCTCAACTAGTACTTCCAATGTTTATTTCGAATTTGTTCTTTGAACCTGATTCTGACTATTCGCAGGTCTCCGGCTTTTTCTAAAGAATCGGAAAAGCTGCTTAATAGTTTTTGCTTCCCTTGTGTAAACTATACCGACCCCTTGAGTCATAGGTGCTTGCCTGTAATAGCGGTCATTCGTTTTGTTAAATACTTTCAGCTTGATAGAACGTGTAAGGGCATAAGTAACATCAAAGTCACCAATGAACGAATCATTATTGGTTTGGTCTGTTCTGTATCCCAGATTGGTATTGAACTCCAATCGGTTGTCAAGGAAACTTCTTGACAAACTCACACTCACATCCATGTTATCGAATGTACCGTCATCGGATTGTATATTTGTACCGATTTGCCAGTCATTTCCTATCATATTTCCTAATACGGCATTCAATCCACTGGATAACGCGCTGGAGGCAACACTCGTTAGTATACTGTTTGCAACGTTTCCTGTCGGAATAGCGGAAGAACCTATCGTAGCAAAAGATCCTGTTACGACCAGAGATGCAAATTGCCTTACCCGTTCGTTTTCACTAACCAATATACTTCTTACACGCTGTTGCACATCATCGCTTGCATCGGGCAGGCTGATGTTGTATGTCAGAGTCATTTTGTCCATGTTTCCGCTAATACCTAATACTGCGTCTGCCATTACCATCGGAGAGTTGTATTGGTCTGTCCCGAAAGACGAATCCAGTGATCGGAGGTCTGCCCTCACTCTCTTATAGGCAGTAATGTTGAAATTGGTCTTCATCGGGTCTCCGTTGAAAATCAGCTTACTTCCCTGCTGTATTTTGAATTCTACCGTTGCAATGTTTTGCAATTTCATTTTTACAAAACCATCCGAAAGGGTATATTGCCCGAAAGCATTCATGGCTTCAGACTCCATGTCATAGGTGAAGTCGACAAGCCCGCTTCCTTTTGCTTCCATATAATCTCCGGTAACGGGGTTTATAACTACACCTAAGAGCAGATCGGGACTTATATTTACATTTGCTTTTAGCTTCAACGGAATAGCCGGTGGAGGAGCAATATCTGCTAAATTTTCTGTAGAGATTTTACTCGGGTCGTTAGGCGTATTTATAAATACTATACTTGGGTATTCAACAGCATCTGCAGTCTGTGGAATCTGAATATTCAGAGATGAATTTCGCGCATTTCGGATGTTCAGGTTCATATCTATTTCATCATCAGATCCTTGTATATTGGCAGTTCCGCTAGCAAACATTTTTCCATAGAATAAACTATCTGTCCTGCTTGCAGTATTAAGAACCATGAAATTGCTCAGGTTAGCATCTACGGTATATTTCAGATTGTTGAATCCCTGATGTGTAACTATTGCATCGATTCGGGCCCGGTTTCCGTTCGGGTCTTGTACAATCAGATTGTCGAATCCTATCTTTTCGGGAGTTATCTCTATTGTATCCGAGATGAGGTAAGTAACATTCGTATAGTCGATGCCTATACGGGCATTATTTACACCTAGCCAGCCCCTTACTTCCGGCGCATTTATTTTCCCTTTGGCTGTCAGTTGGCTGCTTACACTTCCCGAAACATGATTGAGCATATCTGCCATGAACGGTTGAAGCCATGCCAATGAAAGCCTGTCGAAATTAGCAGTCAGGTCAAGGGAATCCTGCCGTGTAAATACGTGCCCTGTGACGGTGCTTCTCAGATTATCTTTTACCAATGATGCATCCAGATTGACTGCTCCTCTGGCTTCACTCCATTGGCTGTTCATGTTTAGAGTTCCCAGTGTATCATTGAATATAATAATATCGGAAAGCCTAAAATTATCTGTATATAATTCAGGGGTTTCTAATAAATGTGTTAAACGTATATCTCCATTGGCAATAGTGCTGATATTATCGATGTCGAATGCTTGCAATAAGTATCCCAGATTGGCATGGAAGAAAGATACATTGAGTGTATCTTGCGGCTGGTCGGAGATTGCTCCATCTACTCCGAAATACTTATTGAGTACCCTGCCACGCCCAACCATAAACCCGAAATTGGATATAGTTGTTTTATTTCCTGCATTTGTAATTTCGGCAGGCATAAACGAAAGGTTGAGACG
The DNA here is from genome assembly GCA_032477055.1 of Dysgonomonas sp. Taxonomy (GTDB): domain Bacteria; phylum Bacteroidota; class Bacteroidia; order Bacteroidales; family Dysgonomonadaceae; genus Dysgonomonas_A. The sequence goes on from JAWDXP010000006.1 coordinate 137,411, forward strand.
GCCTATGTCCCAAAAAGTAGGCTTGAATTTTAAATAAGATATTAATCCTCCGGCATTGTCCATATCGAAATGGGCGGTTGCATCCAGATTGATATTCATATTCAGGTCGGTACTATCCCTTTTAGCGTTTAATACAGCCTGTATACTATCGGATTGAATGACCGATTGTAAATCCAGAGAAATATCGTACGGATCCATTATGAATTTCGTATCTCCGGTGAGGTTGATTAAGGAATCGGTATTCGATATATTTATGAGCGTATTTTTGATCAGATATTCCCCATAAGCTATATTCGGTGCTTGTGCCGATACTTTGAGGTCGTTATCGATAGTGTTGATATTTCCTTTTACCACGAGTGGATCAGTAATATTTACAGGCAGGTTAAATACCTGGCTGAACTCTTCTGTATTATGTACTGATACTACGAATGAAAAATTATTTTGATTTTGTCTGATTCTCGTTTGCGGGAATATCCCGGGTAAGTATGAATTCATTGTATTGCTGAACTCATCACTAAATGTCATAAAATTATACTCACCTTCGATACTCGCGTTCAATAAAGAAGATTGCAAATGAATATAGTTTTGTAATGAATCGGAAAAACCTGCCTGAAAATTTATTGTACCTGGTTGGAAAGATACGCTGTCGCGTGAAAATTTGAAGTTTTCGACAACCATATCAGCCTTTATGTCTTTTAATTCCAGTCCGGTTACATTTCCTTTCAGGTGAAGGCTCAGTTCCGGATTTTTCCACTCCGGAAATTCATAAAACTTGTTTATTTGCAGATTCTGCACATTTACATCGGCATCTATTCTCGGATTGTCGCTTTGGGTCATATCCACTTTGGCTTCGAGCTTCCCTTGTGGTAAATCAGCATTGAGCCAAACTCCCATTTTAGCCGAATTATAATAGGCAGTGAAAGGGATATTTGAGAAATCTTCCTTATTGTATTGTATGTTGACTATCCTTCCTTTGGCATCCGCCTCGAGGGGTTGTGTTGTTGTCTGTGAAGCTATGATGTTCATATCGGCAGATAACCTGCCTAGCTCGGGCATCTCAAGCAGAGAGCCTAAGTTAAAATTCTGTGTCTGTAAGTGGGCATTTGTTGAATAATTCTCGAAAGTAGTATCCACAGATGCTTTTGCCCGCAATTGCAATGCACCTTGTTTTGCCCATGCTTCGGCTTGTAAATTAATATCGTTCAGTTTTCCGTGAGCCATTGCTTCCAGCCTGATAGTGCCCAGACTTTTTAAAATATCGGGCATTATAAAGGTCGAATCGCCAATCCTGGCAAAATCGGAGATTGCGTCGGATGTTATCTGGAATCTGGAAATATTTAATTCTATATCTGCCTGATCGTAATTTTCATAATCGGAGATAGACATTCCGGCTCTAATATTGGCATCATTACCATAGTCCAGCAAAAGGCTGTCTACATTGACTAGTGGAAGTTTTCCTTTTACCGAGGCTAGCAGGACTATATCGTGTTTCAGATATTTTAAGTCGGTCATAACCGGCAGAATGTCTTGAGGTGAAATAACTGACTTTTCAGTATTTAACTCAAAAGCACTGGTAAAAAGATTATATTGAGCAGATGGTATTTTGAGGCTTGAGTTCGGGAGGGTTATTTCTCCGTCTTTCAGGTAAAATGTAAATCTGTCCGATGTGACAGAGGCTTTTAGGTTTTTGAGTTCCAAGCCTGAAACTTCCATGAATGATAGAGAGGATATTGTGGCATCAAAATCCATCATATCTACGGATGGTAATTGTGCATTCCCATCGACTCCGACAAGGTGTATATGCGAAGCATTAAACTGTCCGGGAGTGGTGGGTTCAGACCATACATCGTAGCGTAGATTACCGTTCTTGAGGGTAACATCTTTGATATTAATCCTTAGGGTACTGCTCTGGGTAGTATCTGTCACGGTCGTATCTCCGGCAAAAGCATCTACCAGAAACTGAAAATTGAAATTAGCATCCGGATTTTCCTGCGAAATATTTGCATTGAAGTCTTCCAGATCGATCTCGGTAATCAGCAATTCGCTTTTCAGAAGCCTCCAGGGGCTTAAACTGACATTTAACTTCTGTGCATATACCAGAGTATCCTGTGCCTGGTCTTCTATGTATATCCCTTGCAGGTGTACATTATTGAAGAGGCTTAGCCTGATACCGTCTATTCTTACCTCAGTCTGTACCTTTTCTTTGATTATATTAAGAGCAACGTCAAGGGCTTTTCTTTGTATATAGGGTATAGACAAAAGACCGTATAGCAATAGGTTTAGAGCAATAAAACCTATTACCACATATAAAATCCATTTGAAGATTTTTTTTACGTAGTTCTTTTTTTTCTCCTGAGTTGGCGCTTCTTTCTCTTTGTGCTCTTGTTCCATATATCAAAGAGTTATGAAACAGATAATCACTTCAGTTTTTCAGCCCATTCGTCCTCTTTGAAGCCTACTAATACAAAGTCATCTGTTACGATTATAGGACGCTTTATCAACATCCCGTTACTAGCTAACAATTTAACAAGCTCAGATGTTGACTCCGTTTTCACTTTTTCTTTAATATTATTTTCTTTGTAAACTTGTCCTGAAGTGTTAAAGAATTTATTTATAGGGAGTTTACTTTTTTCTATCCAGTCTGTTAACTCTTTTTCGGTAGGAGTATTTTCTACGATATGACGGCTTTCGGCATCGATATTATTTTCCTTAAGCCATTTGGCAGCCTTCTGGCAGGTTCCGCATTTAGGATATTGAACAAACAATATTTTTTTCATTCTATATCTTGTGTTTATTTTTATTAATTGCAAAGTTAAGTTTCTTTTCCAATTAGAGGATTAATTCTTTTATAAATCACTATTAATAGCTATTGGAGTCCTTTTTTTATTTTGAGTATCTTTACTAGTGATTAATGGAAGCTATCAGATGAAATACGATGTCATAATTGTTGGGGCAGGCCTGACAGGTTTGAGTACTGCATTTTTCTTAAAAGAGAAAGGTTTTAAACCTTTGGTTTTAGAAAAAAATAATAGGGTAGGAGGGGCTATTCAGTCCCATCAGGAAAATGGGTTTGTTTACGAAGAAGGACCTAATACCGGTGTGATTGGCAATCCTGAGGTGGCAGAATTATTCGAAAAGCTGGGAATCGAACCTGAAATAGCTAATGCTGATGCAGAAAAGCGCCTCATTCTTAAAAATAACAAATGGTATCCTCTGCCGTCGGGGGCGGTAGGTTTTTTTATGACACCTCTGTTCCGCTTTTCCGATAAAATCAAAATCATGTTTGAGCCATTCCAAAAAAGAGGAACTGATCCTGATGAATCGGTATCCGCTTTGGCTGCCCGGCGTATCGGGCAATCTTTTGTCGATTATGCTGTTAACCCTTTTATTTCGGGTATATATGCCGGAGATCCGGATAAGCTGATTACCAGATATGCTTTGCCTAAATTGTACCAACTGGAACAAAAGTATGGCAGCTTTATTGGTGGTTCTATGAAAAAAGCAAAAGAACTGAAAACAGAACGCGAGAAAAAAGCTACCCGAAAAGTCTTTTCAGGTATAGGTGGCTTTTCTTCTTTGATTGAAGCTTTGGAAAAGAATATCGGAAAAGAAAATATTATTTGTGGAGCAAAGAGTATTAGAGTTGATAAAGTTGATAATAGTTATAAGGTTTCTTACCTGAAAGATGATGTATCTTTTGTATTGGGAACAGAAAGGCTTATCTCAACTGTGGGTGCTCATGCCTTACCTGATATTTTTTCTTTTATTCCGCCAAAAGACATGGGCAGCGTATCCAATCTGAATTATGCAAAAGTTATTCAGGTTGCAGTAGGTGTGGATGGGAGTACAATAAATAATGACTATATATCTTTTGGAGGGCTGATTCCCCAGAAAGAGCATAAACGTCTGTTGGGTGTACTGTTTCCCTCTTTTTGTTTTGCAAACAGGTCTCCCGACGGTTTTGTTACTTTAGCCATTTATCTGGGAGGAACGAGACATCCCGAATATATAGATTTATCGGATGAGGAAATTGAAAAGATGATTATTGAAGAATTGAATAATTTATTTCAAATACCATCTTCTGCTATTCGTTTTATGAAAATATTCCGTCATCCTTATGCTATTCCTCAGTATGAGATATCGAGTGGAGAAAGATTCGAGGCTGTAAAAAGGATAGAAAAAGCGAATACAGGCTTAATTATAGCCGGAAATCTGCGAGATGGAATCGGCATTGCCGACCGTATTAAGCAAGCATATAATATTGCTGAAAACATTTCATAACTTTCTGATAAATTTCTTTTCATATTTTCAACTTATATTTGTATTCTGTAATCAAACATGAATTGAATGAAAGTAATAAACTTATCGGAGCAAAATTCTATTCTCGGACGTTTTGTCAGCGAAATACGGGATGTGAATATTCAACATGATAGCCTGCGTTTCAGACGCAATCTGGAAAGAATAGGTGAGATAATGGCGTATGAAATTAGCAAGACCCTTAATTATACTTCGAGAGAAGTACAAACTCCTTTAGGTACAGCAATTTCTAATGAGATTGAAGATAAAGTTGTTCTAGGAACTATACTTCGTGCCGGGCTTGGATTCCACCAAGGCTTTCTAAGTTATTTCGATAGTGCTGAAAATGCTTTTGTATCTGCTTATCGTAAGTATAGGGAAAACCATGAAAGTTTCCACATAAGTATCGAATATATAGCTTCTCCCCGTTTGGATGGAAAAACATTGATCCTTACCGATCCGATGCTTGCTACCGGAGGGAGTATGGAATTATCATATCATGCGTTGTTGACAAAAGGTAGTCCTAAGAATGTTCATATTGCGTCTATTATTGCCAGTCAGGAAGCCATAGATTATTGCCAAACTAAATTTCCCGATTCCAATACTACGATCTGGGTGGCAGCTATTGATCCCAAGTTAGACGAGAATGCTTATATCGTGCCGGGTCTGGGAGATGCCGGAGATTTGGCGTATGGTGCAAAGGATTAATTTTTTCTAGATGTGTCCTGAGATATTTGGTCGTACAGAGCTTCTATTAGGTGCAGAAGCTTTAAAGAAGATAGCTTCCAAGAAGGTTATACTTTTTGGTGTTGGAGGTGTTGGCAGTTGGTGTGCCGAAAGCCTTGTAAGGTCGGGTATTAAATACCTTACTATTGTTGATTCGGATCGTATAGCAGCTTCAAATGTTAATAGACAATTGCCTGCTACTACCCAAACGGTAGGACAGGTGAAAGTAGACGTTTTGAAGAAACGTTTGTTAGAGATTAATCCCGAAGCAGAGATTAATGCTATTCAGGATGTTTACAGCAAGGAAAATTCGGATAACTATCATCTCGAAGGTTTTGATTATATAATTGATGCTATCGATAGCCTTACTAATAAAATGGAATTAATTCTTACTGCAACTAAGACTAAGGCTACTTTATTTTCTTCTATGGGAGCTGCACTCAAAATGAACCCTTCACGTATTAAAGTTGCCGAATTCTGGAAAGTACAAGGATGTCCGTTGGCTGCATCACTAAGGCGCAAATTCAAAAAATACGAAAAACCGCGTAAGAAGTTTTATTGTGTGTATAGTGATGAATTGTTGGAAAATCAATTGACATATTTCGAAGAGACAGATCCTTCAAAGGAAGATGAATCGGGAAATCCCGATTTGGTAGATTATAGTCTTAAGAGTAAGAAAGTAAAAGTCAATGGTACAATTGCTCATATAACTGCTATATTCGGTTTTACTTTAGCCGGATTGGTTATTCAACATATTAGTTCAGATTAAGCTGTATATGTATGGCTAAAAGGAGAGAACACCCGCGAAATCACTTCGCAAGTGTTCTTTTTTTTTACTTAAATCTAATTGTCGTAGTTATGACAAGGTGTTGAGAAGTTTATAGTTAGAACGCAATTCTTTTCAAATAGTTTAATATATTCTGTCTATTGATAAATAGATTTTATTGATAATGTATGTATTTAACATTTTGAAAATGATATTATTATATGCTCGTTCCCCTTTATTTATAAAGGGTTTGTGTAAAATATGTATTTGAATAAAATAATAAAATATTTTTCTAAAATTATAAATATACATGTGTGCTTATTTTGAAGTGTTGGAGTATTTTATGTAAAACATATTTCTGTATTCATATAGTCTTTGTGTGGTGTTTTCGACGAAAATTTGGTTAAAATGATGCTTTTCAGCTTTAACTATAAAAAAAAATTGGAATAAAAATGGATAAATAGCGATAAAGATATATTCCTTTTTTATGTGTTGAGTCTTTGATTTAATACAAGATTATTTTTATAATAGTTTGTACTTATGTAATTATTTTCAAGGGACATATAGTCAATAAATTGATTCTTTTTGTTGTATTTGCCTACTTTTTATTATATTTGCTTACATTATCACAAATAATATAAAATTAAATCAAGAAAATACTATTAGATTCTCAAAAATGTTACTTATCATATAGTTCCATATTAATATGCATAACACTTAATGTCTTTAGGTAAAATCAACTGTATTTTTAATTTGATAAGTGTTTACATTAAATGAGGGGGATGTTTGTCAGGAAGGTGAATTATTTTATAAAGTAAAATTCTTAGTAAGAAAACTAGAAATGAATTTTTATCTATAAGAGTACAAGGGGTTGGTTATCAATAATAATATCAAATTTTTCGAATATAAATAATAAAACAAAACTTTAATAATAACTACACAGTAATCTAATCTTTTAAAAGCAGCGCTAACTATGGATACAGTAAAAAGTCTTATATTCTCGCGATATATGAAACAATATTGGGTCGCAGACGAAACTGATGCAACAAAACGTATATCAAGTGAGCAGATTGCTCATGATCTTTCGAAAATGGAGATATTTTCGATATCAGAAATAACAGCAGAAATGATAAGATATGGTTTTAAGATAGGCTTTGAAGATAATTGCCCTGTTTGGCTGATGAAGGAAGCCTATTCAAAAGAGTTGAAAGAAGAACCGGAAATAGCTAGATAATAACTTCAAAAGAAAATAAAAGAAGATGAAGTATTAGGATCTGAATGGTGTGTTCACGCTGTTCAGATAGGGGTAAGTGCTAAAAATAAGAGCCTAAATTTTTTTTGTAAATCGTGACAATCACTAAATAAAACCCATTGTAAAAATCAACGAAATTACCTGTCTCAGACAGTTATTTTAATTTAATAGACACTTGTTTGAATATAAGTATTTGATAATCAGTATGTCTATATGTCGGGATGAGACGACTCGAACGTCCGACCTCCACGTCCCGAACGTGGCGCGCTACCAACTGTGCTACATCCCGTAATTTGGCTACAAAGTTATATCTATTTTTAAGGTTGTTCTGAAAAATTATCGTTGATTATGGGGCATAGTTTATCTATAAACAAGACACCTTGCAGATGATCATATTCATGCTGGAATATGATTCCAGTGAAATTACCGCTTCTGGAATATCCTTCCAGTTTTTCTTTTATGAGTTCACCTTTTTCGTTCGTATATTCTACTTCTATCCATGGATAGCGGATTGAATTGCCCGAAACACCGGGTATAGACAAACAACCATCATTTTCGAAGCATATAGTTTCTTCCGAGTGGTTGACTATTCTGGGATTGATTGCGGCAATTACCGGATAATCGGGTTGGTCTAGCCTGGTGAAAAGAAAAATGTTTTTGCATATACCTACCTGCGGAGCAGCAATTCCCACGCCGGACTCTGTTTCCATAGTGGCTTTCATCCTTTCTATTAATAGGGCTATTTCTTTTTTATTCTTACTAACATCAATGTCAGAGCATTTTTTTCTTAAAACAAGGGAATCTTCGGGATTGTCAATAAGTAATACCCGCATCGAAGATGTTTCATTCATGCTGTTTATTAATGCAATCTCTTGATCTGTGAACTGTGCCATAATATAGATAGTTGAGAAAATGAGAAAAAGAAATGATGTAATTATCCGTAGCATTACAATATAAATTAAATGATACGTGTACCCTGACCTTTTCCTATATCTGAGGCTTGAGTAATAATTACCTCTTTGACTCCTTTTTCTAATGAATGAAAAGCATTTTCGAGTTTTGGAATCATTCCTCCCTGAACTATCCCTTCTTTCATATATTGTTCAAATTTGTTTTTATCCAGTTCAGGAATAACACTATTATCATCATTTTCGTTCAATAATACTCCTTTTTTTTCGAAACAAAATACTAGCGAAACATCATAATACTCAGCCATGGTTTGGGCAGTTTCTGCGGCAATGGTATCTGCATTAGTATTGAGCATATTTCCATTTCCGTCGTGTGTAAGAGGAGCTATTATTGGAGTTATATTTTGATCTATTAAAGCCTTAAGGGTTTCTGCCTTAACTTTCTTTACATCACCCACAAATCCATAATCTACATCTTTTACAGGACGTTTATCGGAACGTATTATATCTAAGTCAGCTCCTGTCAATCCCAGTGCGTTAAGACCTAATGCTTGTAATCGGGCTACAATGTTTTTATTTACAAGTCCTCCATATACCATAGTTACTACTTGTAGGGTATCAGCATCAGTAATCCGTCTGCCATTCAGCATCTTACTCTCGATACCTAGTTTTTCTGCGATTTTCGTAGCAGAGCGCCCTCCCCCATGAACTAATATTTTATAACCTTCTATTTCGGAAAAATCTTGTAAAAGTTGTTTGAGGGTAGATGCCTCTTCCACGATCTTACCTCCGACTTTGATTAGGGTTAGCTTTTTTTTCATTATTATAAATTTCTTATATTCACCATGTTTGATCTTGGTAATTGTCCTCCTAAGGATTCGAAATAATCAAGAGTTCTCTGAATATCGGTTTTCATATCTTCTGTTACAGGAACAGAGGTGCCATCACTGAAAATTATTCGCGTATTTTCCGATTTAACTATTGTTTCCAGAAATTTGAGATCATTTCTTTTAACTTCGAAATCGTACCAGTTTAATCCGGTTCCTTTGACAAATCTGGCATCGGAATTTTTATACTTATTTGCTTTATAGGTATATTTTACTCCATCTACACTGAATTGATAGATATCATGATCTGCGTATTGTATTCTCATGCGCAAACCTTTTGCGTTACTATTTTCTTTACGAAAATAGATGTAAAATCCATTTTGGTCAGCAGATACTGCATCTTTTACTTGTATCCATCTTTTACCATTTGATTTTTCTTCACTGAAATAATCCTTTAACGAATCGGGAGAAGCTTTATCTTCAATGATTTCTTCATTTAAGATCTCTGTCGAATCAGTGGCTGTTATTTCTGCTTTGTCTGTGTTTTTTACAGATGTGTTACAAGCGATTCCTATTAGTAATGATACAGAAAAAATAATAACCTTTTTCATAATCTTAGTTTGTAATAGATTTGAGTCCAAAGTTACAGGAAAACATCAAAAAAACAAAAAGAGACCTCTTCACAGGGATCTCTTTCCAGGAAAATCAAAAAGTAATTATCAATATATCCTAAGATATATCTTTTAGTGATATTTTATATCTTCAGGCATATTTGTAATAGTTTTATTTGTAGATAACCTTTCCTCATTAATGCCATATTTATAAGTTATCTTGTATTCTTTTTCTTCTTCGTTGAAGTCCTTTACTTTAATCAGGAAGTCAACAGAGTTTTGTCCTTCCTTCTGATATTTTCTCAGGTCGAATGCAGCAAAACTTTTCACTCCATACTTTTCCGGATCATTATTTTTATTATGTCTGAATTCTAATACTATTGAGCCGTCTTGATTAGTTGCTTCAGTCAATTTATTCTCAACTAAATTTATGGTATGGATTTTTTCTCCACCACTATTGTATCCGAAATGTATGTTCAGATAGTGGTCACCTATCCAGTATTCTAATATTCTGATAGGGTCATTTCCAACTTCAGTTTCATTTTCGGCTGTAAGGTCAATTACCTGTTTGGTTAATATTTCTTGTAAGCGATTTATTCTTACAAAATGATCATATCCCTGTAAAGAATCAGATAATAATGTAAAATCGACAAGAACCCGTTGATCCTTTTTAGGCTTGTAATAGCCATTTATAGGAGCTGCCGGCCATAGAGTAGTCCCGTCATCCAGTGTCAGATAATAACTATCCGAATTGTTCTCGAGTGGATTTACTGTTGCTAAGCATATAATATATTTCCCTAAATCATACCCGTCATCATCACAGGATGTAAAGAGTAATGTGAGTACAGCTAATGATAAAATACTTATATAAAAACGAACCATTTTCATCTTAATAATCTCCTTATTTATATTTATCAGATGCACGATATTTAATAAAGTTGCACTTAATGGATATAAATAATAGTAAAATATTCTTAATCCTTTCTTTTTTCTCTGTATGCTATTAACACACTTACCTATAAATATTCTTCAAAAAAAGTTTATTTTTGTAAAATCGGAATAATGTATAAGATAAAAATCATAGAATGTTAGATAGTGAAAAGAGAGCATTTATTGCTATAAATGACAATACAGAAGTTTATTTAAATTCTAAAATGGCTAATCGCCATGGATTAATAACCGGAGCTACCGGAACGGGAAAGACGGTTACTTTGCAGAACCTTGCCGAAACATTCAGTTCGATGGGCGTACCCGTATTCGCAGCAGATATAAAAGGAGACTTATCTGGTGTGGCTAACGTTGGAGGCAATAAAGAAAGTGTAGTAAAAAGGGTCGATTCTTATAGCCTAAAAGAGAAAGGTTTTGAATTTCAATCTTTTCCTGTGCAGTTCTGGGATGTGTTTGGTGAGCAGGGTGTACCTGTACGGGCTACTATATCGGATATGGGACCAATGCTCCTTACCCGGTTGTTAGCATTGAATGATACACAAAGCGCAGTATTAAGCATCATATTCAAAATTGCAAAAGATGAGTCATTGGACTTGATCGACTTAAAAGATTTGCAAAAAATACTGGAATATGTAGGGAATAATGCCAAGAATTTTACAACCAATTATGGTAATATTTCGGCAGCTAGTATCGGAGCTATACAAAGAGGATTATTACAATTGGAGCAGGAAGGCGGAACACAATTTTTTGGTGAACCGAACTTGAATTTGGACGACCTGTTACAGACAAGTGGAGATAAGGGAGTCATAAATATACTGGCAGCAGATAAGTTGATGAACTCTCCGAAAATATATTCTACATTTTTGGTATGGATGATGACCAAGCTATTTGAGGTCTTGCCGGAAGTAGGAGATCCAGAAAAACCTAAGTTGGTATTCTTTTTTGATGAAGCTCATCTTTTATTTAATGATGCACCAAAAGCTTTGGTTGAAAAAGTAGAACAGGTGGTCAGGTTGATTCGCTCAAAAGGAGTTGGTATATATTTTGTAACCCAAAGTCCAGCAGATATTCCTGATACAGTATTGGCACAATTAGGAAATCGTATTCAACATGCCTTGAGGGCTTATACTCCGAAAGATCAAAAAGCATTGAAAGTGGCTGCCCAGAGTTTTAGGGCGAATCCTAATTTTGATACAGAAACGGCTATTTCTGAATTGGGAACGGGAGAGGCTTTGGTTTCGTTTTTGGATAACAAAGGAGCCCCAACACCGGTAGAAAGAGCTTTTATACTTCCACCGGAAGGACAAATAGGCCCTATTACTGTGGAGGAGAGAACGCAAATGACCGAAAAATCGATTGTTTACAGGTATTATTTCGAAACTATAGACCGTGAATCTGCTTATGAGTTACTTACCGAAAGGTTGAATGGTATTCAGCAGGAAAAAGATGCAGAAGTTCAGGCTAAAGCCGAAGAGAAAGCCCGCAAAGAACAGGAAAAAGCTCAACGGGCGCAAGAGAAGGAAAATCAACAAACTGCAAAACAACGCTCTAAGTTTTGGGGAGCTTTAGCAACTACACTTGTTGTACCTATCGCGAAAGAGGTTGTAAAATCGATTTTTGGAAATAAAAAAGGAAGAAAATAGTACACATTACGCATAAAATATATTGAATAATGAAGGGAAGTTTTAAGTTAAGTATTTTTATAATACTGTTTTTGGGTATTATATTTTCTGTGAAATCACAAAATTATCATGAGAAAGAGAAAGAAGTTTTAAGGACAATTTTAAGACAATCTGGAGATCGCGAAACTAACTTTAATAAGCTAGGCTTAAGTGTATCCGATACCTTGAACTGGTATACGTCAGAGGCTTGGCTCTCGAAACTGCATAATGTAAAATGGAATAATCTGCGACCCTCTCGATTAACGGAGATGAATTGGAATATTTATACAAAATCCTTAAAGGAAATAGATTTTTCTGATTTCGAATATTTGGAAGTACTTAAACTTATTGATAATAATGTTATTCCTCATATATCTTCTGTTATTATAAATAATAATTATAAATTAAAGACACTCTCTTTGTCTTATTTTCAGATGGGTGATGAGTTAGAAATCACGAATTGTATCAATTTGGATACTTTATATTTACATGGTTGTAGAATAAGAAAATTAGATGTATCTAAAAATTTAAAATTAAAGTATTTGTATTGTTCTATAGAGAATGTGATTCAAAATATAGATTTGTCCAACAATGTGGAACTTGAATATTTGAATCTAACTTACAATCATGATTTATCAAATCTGAATGTCAGGAATTGTAAAAAATTGAAATACTTGAATATGTATTTCAATGCGACAGGAATAATAGAATCCGTAGATTTGTCTCAAAATACAGAATTGACTTATTTCAACTGTGGGAATAGTAAATTAAAGAAACTTGATTTCTCAACTAATAATAAACTGGATACTATAATCTGTTCTTCAAACCGACTTGTTGAGTTAACTTTACCTAAAATACCGAAATTGAGATACTTGGAATGCTCCTTTAATAAGCTTTCGAATATAGACCTGTCAACGTGTAGTGAGTTGGTGAGTTTAAGTACGAGTGCTAATCTCTTGGGAAGTATTGATGTAACTAAAAATAAAAAGCTTGAGACATTATATTGTGGCTATATCGGTTTAGAAAAACTCGATATTTCACAGAATGTACTTTTGAATAAGCTTGATTGTTCTGAGAATAAAATGAGATTCTCTACTCTCCCTTTGCCTAAGTTTAGTTTTTATGAATATAGAGTTCAGGATACTATCCGGGGAGGGACAATTGATTATGATGCTATTATTGATTTAAGTGAAGAATATCTAATCAATGGAAAAACTACTTCTTATAAATGGTCTTTAAATAATACATCGATCGATCTAATTAAGGTGGGAAATGGTAAATTCAGGATACCAGTTCAATATTCGGGACAAACATTAAGTTGTGAAATGACAAATGAGACATTTCCAGAATTGGTTCAATACTATAAAGTAAAGTCTACATTCTCTCCTTTACCATCCGGTATTTATCATGAGGGAGAAAAAGAGGCTCTAAGAGCCATCTTAAGACAATGTGACAATATTCCAGCTGGTTTGGATGGGCAGTATGTTAACTTTATCTCTTTAGGATTGACAGAATCAGATACTGTTAGTTGGTATACTTCGGAAGCATGGGTTGAAAAACTGGCAGGTCTAAAATGGAAAGATAATGTCACACCTAAACGTTTGTCTGAAATAATATGGCCAATGGATGGTTATAAGAAGGGAGGATTACATGTTCAGGAAGGTAAGAGTATAGATTTTTCGGTGTTCGAGTTATTAGAAAAAGTAAGATGTTCTTATGTTGGTTCATTTTCTTCTTCCGATAGAGCTCCTATTGTTTTTCATAAAAATACAGAATTAAAAACCATATCACTTAAAGGTTTTTCTATTGATGAGGATGGATTTACAAAAAATACGAATGTGGATAGTTTGATTATGAGTTCCTGTTTAGTGAAAAACTGGGATTTATCTAAAAACTCAAAATTGAAATATTTCTATTCAATGGAAAATTATATCGGGAAGCTTGATCTATCAAAAAATACAGAGCTTATCCGTTTGGAATGCCCTACTAATTATTCATTCAAAGAGTTAGATATTAGAAATTGTTCGAAGTTGAAGTATGTGAATATAGGCAAAATGTCTTCAGAAGCCGATGATGGTATAACTGAGTTGGATTTATCTACTAATAGGGAACTGACCTATTTGGATTGCCACGCTCATAGAATTACTAAATTAGATGTTTCTCAAAATCATAAACTGGATACGCTACGATGTGATAACAATCAATTGACTGAACTTATTTTCTCATCTACTCCTTCTCTAACAGATTTAAACTGTAATTTTAATAAGTTGAAAAGTCTGGATATTTCTAAACAAACTAACCTCATATCCCTTGGTATTATAATGAATGAAGGATTTTCAGGTTCTTTAGATCTGAAAAAACATACTAAACTAAAATATCTGTATTGCAATGGGATTACTGAAATAGATTTATCACAATGTACAGAACTCGAAGATTTTGCTAGCTATTATAGTACATTCTCTGCTATAGATTTTTCGAATAACCCTAAACTTAAGGGAATAGAGATGTCAATGACTGAAGTAGACTCCATTATCCTTCCTAAAGAAAACAACTTAGACAAAGTATATTTAGTAAATAATAAATTGAAATTGTCTACACTTCCATTACCATTACCGCAATATACCCAATACACTTATTCTCCGCAGGATACTATTACAATAGAAAATGTTATTCCAACTTCTATATTAGATTTAAGTAGTGAGGCAGTAATTGGTGGTAAAAAAACAGTGTATAGTTGGTATATGAATGGTATGCCTATATCTATACCTTCTTTAGAGGATGGAAAATTTGAAATGCCTGTGGCATATAGTGGAAATGAACTGGAATGCATACTAAAAAATGAGACGTTTCCTGAGTTGATTCAAGTATATAAGGTCAATATTTTGCAACAGGATATAGCCCATTATGATTCTGGCGATCTCATAGCACTTAAAGATTTTCTGAATCAGGAAGGAAAATCAGGGAAGAAAAATTATGAGCATTGGGGATTAACTTTGAAGGATATTCAGGTGTGGGATATAGAAACTCTCAATAATTTGAAGCATGTTATATGGGGGACAGATGTTCCTAAACGAATAGAGAAAATAGATGGAGGTCCTAATTTGGGAGGAAAATTGGATTGCAGTCCATTTACCGAATTAAAATCATTGGTATGTATGGGGAGCGAATTCTCTCTTATTAATATATCAAATAATAAAAAGTTGGAGCAGTTTGGCTGTGCATATGTTGAGAATCTAGATTTTTCAAACAATCCTGAATTGATGGATATAGGTATATATAATGGGACATTTGATGAAATAGACTTATCAGTAAATAACAAATTAAAGGTTATAGAACTTGTTGATAATAATGTCAGTAAAATTATTTTTCCAAATGAAAATATATTAGAATACTTATATCTTACAGATAATAATCTTAAATTTTCGACATTACCTTTACCATCAGATCAATATAAGGGATATATTTATTATCCTCAGAGAGCTATTTTGGATACGATACCATTACATCAAGCTATTGATCTAAGTGGTGAAAGTGTGATTGACGGAAAAGAAACTATTTATAAGTGGTTTCTAGATAAGAAGGAAATTAAGCTTGAACAAGGAGAAAATGGCAAGTTTAAGATATCTGAAATATATGCAGGAAAAGATCTGGTTTGTAAAATGACTAATCCTGCTTTTCCTTTGTTAACTCTTGAATATAACGTTAAAGTATTAGATGCGACTCTGGATATTTATCACCAAGATGATGTAGAAGGCTTAAAAACTTTTCTATCCCAATCAAAAGGTAATGCAAAATCGACTGGAAAAAATTATAGTTGTTTCGAAATTACAGATAAGGAAATGACAAATTGGGATATAAACACTTTAATCAAAGTTACTGGGGTGCAATGGACATCCAATTATCCAAAGCGGATAGAGTCTATCGATTGGGGTAAAAAAGGTATAGGTGGAGTTCTTGATTGTAGTAATTTTGAATCTCTTATAAAATTAGAATGCGATGATAATTCGATCGTGCAGTTGGAGTTGGCTCAAAATAAGGATTTACAAATTTTAAGTTGTGCGAATAATGATTTGGAAGAATTGCATTTAAGTAAAAATGTATCTTTAGAAGTTATACTTTGTCAATCGAATAATATATCAGTTTTGACTGTTCCTTCATCTGTTAAACTTCTTAATTGTGCATCAAATGAATTAACATTTAATTCTATGCCAGAAGTAGATCCTGATGTATTTGAATACGAAGTCCAAGCACCTATTGATGGTGGAACAGTCGGGGTAGGAGAATTGATCGATCTGAGTAAAGACTATAATGTGAAGAATAAAATTACAGTATATGAATGGTATAATGGAACTCAAAAAGTAACATTAGAGAATAAGGGTAATGGAAAGTTTGCTGCAGGAAAAGAACTGGAGGGAAAAAATCTGGTCTGTAAGATGGTGAATGGTTCTTTTCCCGGATTAACTCTTCAATACAATGTAACAGTAAGTGGAACCTCCGGAATTGAAGATGAAAAATCTAGACTTTCTGTTCAATTGTTGAATAATATTGTTGATTATGGAACTCCTATTACTATACTAAACCATACAGGATCGATAGTGAAAGGTAAAATATATAATATGAAAGGAGTTTTGGTTAAAGAACTAAATATACTGGATTCTTCTCTAAATGTATATCTTGACACTTCCGGATTGTATATTTTGCATCTAACTATGTCAGATAATCAACAGGTTGTATTTAAAGTAATAATCAGATGATAATATTATAAACTAGAGAAAAGAGCTTGGTAGAACTTACCAAGCTCTTTTTATTTGGTAACTATTTGCTACCAATTCGTTTATTTTACTATATCTAACTGGTGTTTTATACTTAGTTCAGCGAGGAAAATCCCCGAATATATATTATTTTTTAATTAAAAACTGTTTTTAACATAAAAATCTTAACTTTGCGTTTGGAGCATAAAACAACAATATAATTTTTTGGATAGAGAATTAATAGAAAAGTAGATTTTCAAATAAAAGAGAATCATTTACGTAGTTATTTATGCAGAATTAGGATAAATTATAGGGGATAACTTATCTTTTTAGAAGAGGGTGGAATTTTTTAATTACTAAATAACAAATTAATATTTATGAAGAAGTTTATTAACACACTGCTTTTTGTGTTCTTAATCTCCGGGACGTATTTCTTTACGTCTTGTAGTAGCGATTCGCCAGCATTAGGTGGGGATGATGATGTGATAACATCTGAAATGGAAGAAATCAACTCGTTCAGTATTGACGATTTGATGAAAATGAAGGCAGAACTGGAAAGTCAGGGTATTGAGGTACCTGAAATTGGTCTAACTGAAGAAGAGTCAGAATCAACTACAAGATTCTCATGGTCAAAACCTACTATAAAAGCAATTAAAGTAAGTACAAAAACTCTTCACCCAAATGGTTCGGGAAATTATATTAATGTATCGGGAGTTTTGTTAGTTCCAAGTAAAACTTGGTCGACTGGTTTACAAACTTTCCGTATTATAGTATCTCCTCCTGGAACATATACATCTAATGATGCGGCTCCGAGTATTGCTTATAAATCTTTAATAGCAAACAATCAGGTGCTAAGTTTTATGTATTTCTGGATTCTACAAGCACAATCTCAAGTGATACTTATTCCTGATTATCCTGGATTTGGTGATTCTTATGGTCAGTGTTTCCATCCATATCTAGATTCTAAAGCATTGGTAAACTCTACTTTGGATCTGATAAAAGCTTCACGTTCGACTCTTTTGGCTAACGGATATCGTTACAAAAAAGATATTTCTATTGCCGGATATTCTCAGGGAGCTTATGTAGGAGCATCTTTAGCTCGCGAAATAGAAACTAATTCTCATGGATTCTCTGTTAATCTGTTAGTTGCAGGTGGTACGCCTTGCAATCTGAAATATATTGCAGATGCTGTGCGTAGTTCAGATTATTTGCAACATACTTATTTCTTGCCATACGCCCTTTGGGGATATAAAGAAAATGCTTATCCAAATCTTAATATATCGGATTTCCTTTTAGAGCCTTATGCTTCTAAATCTAAAGCTTATTATGATGGTACTCATGCAGATTTGAATGAATATTTTTCTCATGTTCCATCCGAAGTATATACAGAGAAATTCATTAAATATATGGATACAGATCAAAGTATGACTTACATAAATCAAATATTGGACGAAAACAGTGTAAAACCTTGGAAGAACAATTGTAGATTTATTATGACTCATGGAACAGGTGATGTGTCTGTATACTTCCAGAATGCAAAAGATTTCGCTGCTTCTCAAAATCAGGCAGGAGGTCAGGTGTCTTTCTATTCTACTAATGGAGACCATCTTTCAGCATTTGCGCCTTTCTTTACGACAGCAACAACTTATTTAGCTCTTTATAGATAAGATAATAAGCTGGTAAATGATATAGAAAAATCCCCGTATCGTAATGATATGGGGATTTTTTTTGTTAGATCGTAATTCGTTAGTTATTAGTGTTATATGTGATTTCTTTCTGTTTTATTTCGAAGATTTATGTATCTAATAAGTTAAAATTATTTTTTATGTTAAAATCAAATGCTTAGTTTTGCATGATTTTTTAGGTCTTAACAACAAAAATTAAATTATGAAAAGAAAAATTAACGCAATTCTTTGCACACTCTTCATCGTAGGTCTGGTTGTATTTATTCCGGCATGTAGTAGCCAGACAGATGACGTGATTCAGGATGAAACTACTACAAATTCGGAGTTGGAAGAACTTCATTCATTTAGTCTGAATGATTTATCAAAAATGAAAGCCGAACTCGAGAGTCAGGGGATAGAAGTACCTGATATTGAGTTGACCGAAGAGGAACAAGAGATAACTACAAGAGGTATTTTCTTGGAGAATCCTTTTGTAAAGGCACTGAAGGTATCTACCAAATCCCTTCATCCCAATCGTTCGGGCGAATATATTGATGTATCGGGAGTATTATTAGTACCTCGAAAGACATTATTAACCAGTCTGAAAAATTTTCGAATCGTGGTGGTTCCTCCGCCAACATATACTTCTAACGCGGCTGCTCCTAGTGTAGTTTTCCAGAGAATGTCTTTGATCGGGAATGACTGGACTCCTAATTTTATGTATTTCTGGATATTACAAGCGCAATCGGGCTTTGTTGTATTTATTCCCGATTATCCCGGATATGGAGATTCTTACGGAAAATGTTTCCACCCTTATTTGGACTCCGAGGCATTAGTAAATTCTACATTGGATTTATTGGATACTGCAAAAAAGACTCTTTCGGCTAACGGATACCGTTATAAAAAAGAACTTATTATTTCGGGGTATTCTCAGGGAGGTTATGTAGCAGCATTATTGGCACGTGAGATAGAAACCAACTCGACTCTCGGACATTCGGTAAATCTCTTATTTACAGGAGGTACTCCTTGCGATCTGAAATATATAGCGGATGCTGTCCGTCATTCCGATTATGTGCAGCATACCTATTTCTTACCCTATGGGCTTTGGGGTTACAAAGAGAATGCTTATCCTAACATCAATGTTTCTGATTTTCTTTTAGAGCCTTATGCATCTGAGTCAAGATCTTATTATAATGGTACTCATTTCGACTTAAACGAATTCTTTTCTCATAAACCCGCTAAAGTATATACTGAGAAGTTCTTGAAAAACCGGGATATTGATCCAAATCTTTCTTATATGAATCAGATATTGGACGAGAATAGTGTGAAGCCATGGAAAAACAAATGTAAATTTGTTATGACTCACGGGGTGGGAGATGTTTCTGTATATTATCAGAATGCAATAGACTTTGCCGATGCTCAGAATAAAGCAGGTGGTAAAGTTACTTTCTATCCTACTATTGGAGATCATGTAGTAGGATTTGTTCCTTATTATGTTAAAGCATCTGTTTATTTAGCTCTTTATAGATAATAAGCTAATAGATATACTATTAGAAGCCCTGTATCTGGATGGTATGGGGTTTTCTATTTGTTAAAAGTGCCTTATTATGTTATTTCGGCTATAATTGGTTTATTTCTAGGTTTTTATGTGTAGTTTATATCTGTTTTTTTTCAGGAATTCTGACAATTAACCGGGCTTAAATTGCTTTGAACCATAGGGTTAGATGTTTACTTTTGTTTCGATTTTATAATTTTAATCAACAAAAGTGAATTTTATGAGAAAAAACATTGACGCAATTTTCTGCACATTATTAGTATTCGGTTTAGCCGGATTTTTGTTATTATCTGCTACATCTTGTAGTAATCAGGCAGATGATATTGTTAAGAATGAGGAAATCATTGATGATGAAGTAGAAGTAATTAATTCATTCAATTTAGCTGATTTAGAGAGAATGAAAGCTGAGCTTGAGAGTCAGGGGATAGTGGTGCCTGATATTGAGCTAACAGAAGAAGATGAGGTAGCAACAACTCGTGGAATCTTTATTGATAATCCTTTTGTTAATGCTATCAAAGTATCTACAAAAACTTTACACCCTGATCGTTCCGGTAAATATATCGATGTATCAGGAGTATTGTTAGTACCCAGAAAAACATTGTTAACTGGTCTGCAAAACTTTCGTATATTGGTGGTTCCACCTCATACAAATACTTATAATAATGCAGCTCCGAGTATTGCTTTCCAGAAAATGTCATTAATCGGAAATGACTGGGATATTAACTCTTTCTATTTCTGGGTTTTGCAAGCTCAATCGGGCTATGTCGTATTTATGCCTGACTACCCGGGATTTGGTGATTCGTACGGGCAATGTTTCCATCCTTATTTAGATTCTAAATCATTAGTAAATTCAACTATCGATCTACTAAAATCGGCTCAAAAAGTACTTTCGGCTAATGGATATCGTTATAAGAAAGACATAGTAATTTCCGGCTATTCTCAAGGTGCTTACACCGCTCTGTCTTTGGCTCGTGAGATAGAGACAAATCCTACTCATGGTCTTTCTGTTAATTTATTGATGACGGGAGGTAGTCCCTGCGATCTGAAATATATTGCAGATGTTGTACGCCATTCCGATTATGTGTCAAATAATTATTTATTAGCATATGGTCTTTGGGGCTACAAAGAAAATGCTTATCCTAATATTAATATATCAGACTTTTTGTTAGAACCTTATGCCTCAACATCCAATATATATTTTAATGGAACTTATAAAGATGCTAGAGAATGCTTCCCTCATGCTCCATCTGAACTTTATACAGAAAAATTCCTAACGTATCTGGATATAGATCCTAGTATTGCTTATATGAACCAGATACTGGAAGAAAATAGTGTAAAACCTTGGAAAAACAAATGTAAGTTTGTTATGACTCATGCAGTAGATGACGATATCGTCTACTATCAGAATGCAAAAAACTTTGCCGATGAGCACAACAAGGCAGGAGGTAAAGTAACTTTTTATTCTACAATTGGAGATCATGGAATCGGATTTGTTCCATATTTTGTAAAAACATCAGCTTATTTGCTGTTTCATAAATAATAATAAATACTACAAATAATAGAAGGAGTCTCAAAATGAGACTCCTTCTATTTATATATTATATAGAGTAATTATACCAAAAGTACCATCACACCTTTAGCACCATGTGCTCCTACAACCAAGGCCTGCTCGATATCGGCAGTCTTGGAAGGACCCGAAATAAATGTGCCGAAACCATATTCGTTGAATTCTATCTTTTCATAAGCCTCGTGCATATTATTTACCAGCTTGTTTTTATCTAATAGAATGACCAGATATTCTGATATGAAATAGAGGGCTTTTTCTTTTACGTTCTGTGGAATCCATACACAGGCATTTTCTGCAACACCTAATTCTCCTTTGATGATGGCTAGGTCTGTGCCATTGAGCTTATGTGGATCGTCTACATCATCAGGATTGAATGTAGCAATATTTATTTCCGGTAAGTTAGATGCGATCGTTTTTGCCTCGGGATAGAGGGATTTTATCAACTCATTAACGTCTTTTCCATCTTCTACCAGCATAGCATCACCTCCCACTGCTTTATTCATCTGGATAAATTTTTCAGTCTTATCAGGAAATTGGATGCCTTGAATATCAAAGGCTGGCATATCATATTTTTGTCTGATATGGCGTTTTACATTATCTAATATTTCATTTTGTGTACTCATATCTTTAGTTTTTATTTATTCGTATTGGTTAGTTTGAAATAAGAAAACTCAGCCGGAGCATTAACATCTCCGTCAAATATCAATCCGGGTCGGGCTACACGATCCCAACGAACCAACCCGTTACAGTTTACCGAATTATCATTTACCTTTTTCCACACTTGGGCATCGGTACTCCAAAAGAAGTCTGCAATACAGCCTTTTTCTATATTTACTTTTAAGTGAGCCGGAGCATTGATCTGAGCCATTTGGGCGAGAGTGGACTTATCACCATCTTTTACCATATATAGAATTAGATAATCACCTTGTAAGCCAAAAGCAATGTAGTTCTTGTTATCGCCATACATGGTCAGCCCTTTGAGGCTTTCGTTCATATTCAATACAGTTGTCTCATATGAATAACGATCACTTTTAGGACGGAGGCACATTGCAGTAGCGTTTTTCGTATCACCCTTCGAAACTCCGGATAGTAAAAGCTTTCCATCCTGAACTTTTGCTTTATTATCGGAATAAACATAGTTCCATGCCCAGTCCAGTTTTATATTTTTTCCATCAAAACTGTCCTCGAAATCTTTAAGAGGTTGCTGAACCGTACCTTTAAATGGCATAGGCTGTTTTGCTTTTGCTATGTTACCAGAAGTGAAATGAACCCAATTGTCATCACCTACATACATTTCCTGTAAAATAGGCTGTCTTCCGGCATAAAATCCGTCACCTTTCAGATAAGCGTGGCACATATAGAACATACGCCCGTCGGCAGTTGTAGCAGCCGTACCATGCCCACAGGAAATATAATCATGCCCTGCGCCATATAGTATGGGGTTTCCTGCGTATTTTTCGTACGGACCTCTGAAATTTTTTGAACGGGATACACGTACGTCATAATCACTTTGAGGTCCACAGCATGATCGTGCCGAATATAGGATATAGTAATAATCCCCTTTCTTAAAGTGGTATTGCCCTTCCATTCCTATTCTTTCGTCATCTATCATAAGCGAAAAAGGTTCTCCTTCGAGCTTCATCCCATCAGCAGAAAGCTTACTCCCGATCAATTCGATAGGGCGTTTGTCCAATCCGTAGGCTTTCCATGTTATATACAACTGCCCATCGTCATCGAAAATGAAGGCATCGATGGCTTCGGTTCCAAATTCGACAAGTAATCCATGGTCTGTAAACTCTTCGGTGGGTGTCTTTGCAGTAGCAACTCCTATATAAGACACTCCGTCGGTTTTACGTCGTGCAGTGTAATAGCAATATACCTGATTGTTATGAAAAAACAATTCGGGTGCCCAGAAAGATGAGGAAGTCCATTCCGGTTTTTCTCCGAAAATATGTCCTGTTTGTTCCCAGTTTATTAAATCTTTTGACTTAAATACAGGATAAAAAGGAGCCCATTCGGAGGATGTTCCGGTGGCATAATATAAGTCGCCTATCAGGATCATACAAGGATCTGCCATATCACCACGAATCACCGGATTCTGGTAATAAGATTGTTGCTGGCTGCTCATACCAATAACGGAGAGTAAACCAATAAGGGTAACAATGATTTTCTTCATAAAGCCACGTTTATAAAATTGAACTGTAAAAACAGTATTATTTTTTCTTGACTTTACCCTTTTTCCACATAGATGTGAATGATTCGCTAGCAAAGCGAGGCAATTCACGTCCTGCACCCCACGCATTTAGTCCGTTATAAATCATAAATCTTGGCAAATGGTTTACAACAGGAGCAAACTTGAGGCTTGTCTTATATAAGCCCGGATGAGTAAATAGAAATTTCATTCCACCCGACATCATTTTTTTCATCTTGTCTGCTTTGCCCATAGAGTCGAGGTTTTGCCTCCATCTGTATATCTGATCTGCTAAATCTATTTTGACAGGACAGACATTGTTACAAGAGTAACAAAGAGAACATGCCGAAACATTATCGGAATATTCTTCCGGATTTTTGAGCATTCCCAGATTGATACCGATAGGTCCCGGAATGAAATATGTATAAGAGTAACCTCCACTACGGCGATATACCGGGCAGGTATTCATACAAGCAGCACAACGGATACATTTCAGTGTCTGGATGTGTTCGTCATTACCCAGAATTTCACTTCTGCCGTTATCTACAATTACTATATGCATTTCGCATCCTTTACGTGGCTTGCGGAAGTGCGATGTGTAAGAGGTTACAGGCTGACCTGTTGCAGAGCGTGCCAATAGGCGGGTATAAACACTTAATGCTTTATGACTTGGGATTATTTTCTCCAATCCCATAGATACAATATGTACTTTGGGCAAAGAAGTTCCCATATCAGCATTACCCTCATTGGTACATACTACCACGTCGCCTGTTTCTGCAACACCGAAGTTGGCTCCTGTCATGCCCACATCAGCAGTCAGGAACTCATTTCGCAGGTGTGCACGTGCTGCACGTGTCAGATATGTAGGGTCGCTGTTTCCTTTTTCGGTATGTAGTACTTCTTCGAATAGTTTACCAACCTCCTGCCTTTTGATATGGATGGCAGGCATCACAATATGGCTGGGAGGCACATTCATAAATTGTATGATACGTTCACCCAAGTCACTTTCGACCACATCTATACCTTTTTCGATCAGATAAGGATTCATGTGGCACTCTTCGGTAAGCATCGATTTACTTTTTACCAGTTTCTTCGCATTATGATCTGCCAAGATTTTATATACGATTTCGTTATGTTCCTTAGCATCTTTAGCCCAGTGGACGATCACACCATTTGCTTCGGCATTCTTGGCAAATTGTGCAGCATATTCGTCCAGATGGGTTATTGTGTGCATTTTTATTTTACTGGCAAGTTCTCGCAGTTGTTCCCATTCGGGCACGTCCATAGCCATTTTATCCCTTTTTTCACGTACAAGCCAAAGGGTTTCGTTGTGCCATGTTTCTTGCTCTTTATTCGAAATGAAGCGGCTTGCGGCTTCTGCATGTTTTGTACTCATAGTCCTGCTGCTAAAATTTGAATAACATGAATAAATTGAATGGGTAGCTTTTCGCGGTTCACTACCCCTTGCATATGCATCAAGCATGAGCTGTCTGCACCTGTAATATATTCAGCACCCGTATCCATGTGGTTTTTGACTTTGTCTTGCCCCATGCATACCGATACAGCAGGTTCTTCGATCGAATACATTCCTCCAAATCCGCAGCATTCATCTACTTTGTGCGGTTCTAATATTTCTATCCCTTCTACTTTAGATAGAAGGTCTTTTATCTTGGAATAACGTGGAATATTCAGTTCACTTGCTGAGGAAAGATGCAATTCTCTTACCCCGTGACAACTGTTATGTATACTGACTTTGTGCGGAAATTTCCCCGGTACCTTATCTACTTTGAGTACATCATGCAGGAATTCGCACAGATCGTAAATCTTACCACTTGTCTGGCAAAGGTGACCTTCTTTCTCCAGAATACGCGGATAGTTTTCTTTGACAAATACGGCGCAGCTTGCAGATGGTGCAACTATGTATTCATATTTGTCAAATAGTTTTTCGAACTGTTTTGCCAAAGGCAAAGCTTCATTTTCGAATCCGGCATTTGCCATAGGTTGCCCGCAGCAAGTCTGGTCAAGCGGATAATCCACATCTACTCCGAGGTAATCGAGCAGCTTGTACGAAGCTACACCTACCTCCGGAAAGATGGCATTTACGTAACATGGAATAAATAATCCGACTTTCATTGTATTATAATTTTTAGTTGATATTCTAGTCTAGAAAATGAAGGTTCCCAAAATCTTTGGGGCAAAGTAGACCATAAGTCCGGCTACAACTATGTAACCCAAGGCGAAAGGTAGCGCTTTTTTCATAATTTCTCCCTCTTTTCCTTGCTGCCCTATCGCAGAAGTTGCTACAGCGATACTTTGCGGCGATATAATTTTACCACCCGTTGCTCCGGCTGTGTTTGCAGCAGCCAGCCAGCTGTTGTCTACACCGATGTTTTGGGCTACGTTGGCTTGCAATTTGCCAAACAGGATATTGGATGAAGTGTCACTACCGGTAAGGAATGTGCCTATACAACCGATTGCCGGTGCAAATAACGGATAAAGAGAACCTGTTGCCAAAGCCAATGCAACTCCCAGTACATAGATCATCCCTGAGAAGTCCATTGTAGATGAAAGGGCAATCAGGCAGCTAACTGTGATGATAGTTTTCTGTTGTTGCTTAAATACTTTCCATAATAAAGAAAATAATTCCCCGATCTTAGCACCTTGAATCAGTCCTCCGAAAATAGAACCTAGGAATAGTAATACTCCGGTATCTATCAGCCAGTATATTTTTACAGAACGTACAATTTCGGTTTGAGTTACAGCATCCAGTATATTGAAATTGAATGTAGTAGATAGGATAGGGGCTAAAGCATCACGTAGGGGCAATAAAGGGCTGGTCAGAATAACCAGAATCAGAATAATCCCATAAACACTCCATGCTTTGATGATCTCAGACATGGTATGTTTGGGGAATTGTGCCTGTAATTCTTTATCTTCTTTGGTTGAGGTCAGTTTAGCATATACTATGATGGCAATAATGGACGCAATACTTCCTGCAATAGCCGGAGTCTCTGCTCCCATATGCACTGCCGCAAGATATTGTGTAACAAGTGATACAATTCCGACAATTAAACTTAATGCAATATGTTTTGGTAGAGCCTTGACACGTGGATCGGTCATAAATACCAGTACAAAAGGAATGATAACCATAAGTGGCGAAAGCTGTAATACTACATGCGAACTTAGTGCTTGTATATCTGTAACTCCTGCTTGTTCGGCCAGTACCTTTACTGGTGTACCCACAGCCCCGAATCCTGTGGCAACACTGTTTGCGATAAGGCTCGTCACGGCTGCAAATACAGGTCTGAATCCTAAGCTGATGAGGATGGCGGCGGGAATAGCTACGGCGGTTCCAAATCCTGCCATACCTTCCAGCAGACCTCCAAAACCCCAAGTGAGAAGCAATACCTGAATACACTTGTCAGATGAAATAGAAGTGAACTGCTCTTTTATGATTTCCATTTTTCCGGTGTGTACCAATACGTTGTAGCTAAAGATAGCCATAATAATGATGATAAGTATAGGGAAAATGGCTTTCAGTACTCCATATACAACGGATAGTCCTATATCGGGCAGAGGAAAGTCGAATACAGCAAAGGCAATGATTAGAGTTGCCAATAATGTAATTAATGCACTTTTGTCACCCGACATTTTCAAAAAACCAAGAAGTACAATGAGTAAAATAACGGGTATGGCAGCAAAGGCTACAAGTTTCCAAAATCCCTCCGATTCGGGGGATAATGAGATAGATAATAACAAAGCATTACAGATTGTGTGCATAGTTATAGGTATTAGTTTGTTTTTTAGTTTCTATTTTATTTACCTCACTTATCAGGATGCAAATTATAAATTTTTTTATTACAAGGGTTTATTTTTCATATTTTATATTGTATCTCTCTGTTAAATTTGTTAAATTATCTTTAGAAATTGAATCATCAAATATTTGTTATCTTTGAAAATTGAAGATTATTATTGATTGTGTTTATGAATAACAACGAAAAGTATGAATTGTTAACTGAAGGGGAAATTTTCCAACCTTCTATGATGGGAGTAGTTCCGGCAGGGAATTTCTCAAAGGAGGAAATTGAATCGAAATTAAGATCCTGTAAGGATTTTGAGCTGATATCTTTTGAAGAAGAGGTTAGTGAAGAAGGAACAGGAAGTTGTGTAACAACTATTACATATCGGCAAGAAGAATATACCGTAAATATCAGTACGGGGAAAGTGTCTGATATTCATCTGGATGAGTATGCATTAGGGAATATGGTCGAGGAAGGTGATATAGAGATTGCCATGTCTCAACCTTATTTTATCGAAGTTTCGTTATTCTTCTCTAGCAAGCCTTTAGATTCGTTTCATTTTCAGCTTAAACTTTTGAATGCTATTGTTCCTGATACAAGCTTGGTGGTAGACTTTGCCTCTTTTCGTTTATTATCAGGTAAATGGTTAAAGATGACAGTATCTTCTTCTATACCTCCTTCACCCGACTATTTGTATTCTTTACATGCTGTATATGATGAGAAAAACGGCGTGACTGAATATTGGTTCCATACTCACGGATTGTTACGTTGTGGAATCATTGAACTGGAAATATTGAATGTGAAATCAGGTGCACAGCAGATGTATGACCTTATTAATAATGTGGTGAAAAAATTCCTGACCGGACCGACTAAGGAAAATGAAAAATTCACAACAGGATATGATGGTTTGAATATTAATCTGGCTTGGATTAAATGGGAAGAAGCAGTGACAGATTTCCCTGATACCATACTGGGAGGTAGTAAGGATAGGGGAGAGGATGGCGGTGTTCATAAAGAACCTTCCGGAGTCTTGTTTGCTGTAGAAGATGGCAATTTGATTTCTCCTGAAATATATGTTACCACTCTTGCTGACAACCCTATATATTTTATATCAAACGAGGAAACTCAAAGAATGAGTGAGCTTGCAAAAGAACGCTTTCACTATTATATTACTCTTTACAAAAAGCATGCTTCGGTGGGGAGGAGAGGTTTCCTTGATAAGCTATTTAACCGAAAAGTAAATGACGAGAACAAATGGCAGTTTCTGGTAAAACTCGGATTGGAAGTAGATGAGGCAGAAACTCCGGCAGATAAAGAACATTTGTGGTTTGAAGTACAAGAGTTGAATGAGAAAGAAATTAAAGGAACTTTATTAAATCAGCCTTATTGGATTGCTTCCTTGAATGAAGGGGATACAAAAATATATCCTGTAAGTGTATTGACCGACTGGATTATTTATGATGAAACCGGTAAACAATATACTCCCGATTCGGTATATCAGCTGATTGAGATATGATATATGAATTAAGAATGGGGTTGTCTCAAAAGTAAACTCTTTGTCATATTGAACGAAATGAAATATCTGCTTTTAGAAGAAGTAGATCCTTCGACAAGCTCAGGATGACAAAGAGATAGTGAGAATTATTTTTTGGACAACCTCATTTTTTGTCTACATTGTTCTTTTTCTTTTGATTGATTACTGCCCGCATAATAAATTCTGAAGAAGTATTTGCAGATTGTACCGTTCCGTAATCTAGCTTTTCTAATTGTTCTTTTACAACCTCATTATTCATAAGTACACTGTTCTTGTCTTCTAAGTATGCTCCGGCACTTAACTTTTGTTTGGCATCTTTGGTTTCAGTCCGTTGCAAATAGAAGTGGGATATCATGTGATAAACAACACCTTTTCCATGATTGAAGCGCACTAAGACGGCTTCTTCCCCGTATCTATCTTTCAATTCTTTTGATTTTATCAAGGTCGTTACTTTTTCTGTATTTAATACTTTGATAGGATAGGAGGAACCTTCGAGCCACCAGACAGGTGCAGTCTTTTCGTCCAGAAAACCATTTATAACAGAGTCATCTTTATCCATAACTTCTACCCTTACCACTTCATCTCCGGTTGGCCTTTCATTATAAGCTACATATCCGGGAAATCCTGCCTCTAATACGGAGCGTAAAGCCCAGTCTGTAGTGATCAGCTGTCCGCCTTCTGCAACAAATTGGGAAAGTTTACATGCTCCATCCGCTGGAAATCCTCCGGCGCAATTTACAAATACGGTTTGGTGAGGTTTGAGATGTACTTTAGACAGTTGATCTTGTGATATTCTGGTATGAGGAAGGGTCAGAGATGATAAAACCAAATGTATATGGTCGTAAGTTCCGTCTACCACAACTAAGTCGCTTTCCGAAACATCGGCGATTATTTCTTCATTCTTTAAGTCCTCATTTGCTAAGCGTTCTTTCACCATATATCCCGAGACATCATAGGCTTTTTTCATTTGTGAGCTCAGGTTGGTGATAGATAAGCAAAGGAGTGAAAATATAAATAGCTTTTTCATGATTATAATTTGTATTTGTTTTATCAAATATATTATTCTTAAAAATAGAAATTCGGCAAAATTGGGTGAATAGCAATTGTCAATAGGTGAGCTATCCAAATCACTATTTTATAGAGTCATGAAATAAGCCTATTCCATAAAATGAAAAAGAAAACTTGCTCATAAGAGTAAGTTTTCTTCATATCATTAATACTGAAAATATTCTATTAATTTACGCGGGATATTTTTTCTCCCTTATAGAAGTTAAGTATATTATTAGCAACTTCTGCTTGCATATCGTGCCTGCCTTCTATAGTTTGTGTTCCTGCATGTGGAGTCAGGACAACATTATCCAATTTGAAAAATTCAGGATTTATCTTAGGCTCTTTTTCATATACATCCAGTCCAGCACCAAAGATTCTTTTCTCCTGTAAGGCTTTGATAAGGGCTTTCTCGTCAACCGTCGTACCGCGCGAAGCATTTATCAGAATGGCAGATGACTTCATTTTATTGAAAGTCTCTTCATTGATGATATGGTATGTCTCGTCAGTAGCCGGAACGTTGATCGAAATAAAATCAGATGTGGATAGTAATTCGTCGAAGCTTACGTATTTTGCTTTATATCCGGATTCTATCTCTTCAGAAACTTTATTCCTGTTATGGTATATAATACTCATACCCGAGGCAATGGCTCTGCGGGCAATGGCTTGACCTATTCTTCCGAAACCGAGTATACCTAATGTTTTGCCATACATAGCAACTCCGGGTGTATCATAAATACCCCAGCCTACACCTTCGGGAGTACGTAACTTGTTGTTGTAATATCCGATATTACGAGCAACAGCACTCATAAGCCCGAATGTAAGTTCGGCAGTAGGTTCCAATACAGAATTGGGAGTATTAGTGACCACAATTCCTTTTTGGGCAGCATATTCTACATCTATGTTGTTATAACCTACTCCGAAATTTGCTATCAGTTTCAGGTTCTTACCTTTGTCGATAATTTCTTTATCAGTAGAGAAACTGAAATTAGGGATAAATACTTCGTAATCTTCTATAATTTCGAGGATATCTTCCTTTTTGAAATGGCTTTTTTCCGGATAAGTTATATCGAACTGTTCTTCTAATATTTTGAACGGCTCGCGATGAAAATTATGCCCTGATAATATTTTCTTTTTCATAACTTGGAAACGTATGAAGTTATGACTTTGTTCATCTTTATTTAGAAAGGAAGATCATCAGCACTATCTCCTCCAAAATCTGCCGGGGCAGGTGGCGGAGTCTGTTGCGCATAGTTAGGCATGTCTGGAGCCGGATAGCCATTCGAAGGAGCAGCCATGTCTACTTTCCATGCTTTTACGTCTGTGTACCAGCGTCCATTGTATTCGCGGCTTTCTACATCGAAAGATATATCAAGTATATTTCCGACCTGAAGAACCGATTCGCTTGCTTTATCGCCCCAGATAGAAATACATATTTTTTTAGGATATTGTCCGTCAGTTTCTACTACTATATCCTGTTTTTTCCATTCTCCGTTTTTACTTGTTCCTGTCTGAAGAGGAAGTACTTGTATTAATTTTGCAGTCAGTTGCATGAGATAATTTTAAATTTTTAATGGAGGCAAAGGTACTAAAAAACTACTCTTCTTTGATTTTTTCGTCTTGCATTTCTGCAAATTCTTCGGCATCCATATCCGTTTCAGTATTAATAAACTCTTGATAATAAGATAATAATAGGGTAGTTAATGGTATAGCTATAATCATACCGGCAATACCCATTAAAGAGCCCCATATAGAGAGAGAAAGAAGAATAACTGCCGGATTGAGCCCCATGGCTCTTCCCATAATTCTGGGTACAAGTATTACGTCTATGATACATTGTATTCCGATGTACATCAAAGCTATTAACCCGATAAGAGTCCAGAAACTTTCTCCGGTTTGTGATACCTTTAACCATGCCAATAATATAGCAGGCACTATACTGATGGTATGTAAATAAGGAACCATATGTAGCATTCCGATCAGTACTCCCAGCACTATGGCTAGAGGCAGTCCGATGATCTGAAAACCTGTAGCGAATAAAACGGCTACAATGAGGCATATCAGAGCCTGATGCCTGAAATAATTATTCATGCTTCTTTCGACATCGAGAGTCAATTTGCTGACAAAAGTCCGGTATTTGTGTGGGATGAGGTTCATCCATAACTGGTTTATCTTGTCATAATCCAGAAGAATAAATATCAGGTATAATAATATTATGAAGACAACCGTAAACCCGAAAATAAATGATATACTACCTGATACAACATCCTGTACGGCAGGCATAATATATTTGAGGCTTTCTGTGGCACTTTGCTTGCTGAGTGCCTGTCTGAGTGATTTGAAATCTACATGTTCTTCAATAAAGTCGTGGACACTCATAGGTATCCCGTCTATAGTGAAAGATTGTATCTGGTAGGTCGAAATCAACTGATTGATCTGTACGATTTCTTTCTTTATCATGGGAGTTACCGCAACAAATGTAAGGGTAAGTATTCCCGCCAAAAGTGCAAAAGTGATCAGTACTGCTACGAATCTCTTTTTCAGGTGTAGCCTTTTCTGAATGAAACGCACAATCGGATTTAGCAGATAGGCAATGAGCCATGCTACCAGAAAGGGAAGAAGTACGCTACGCAGTATATAGATAAAATAGATAATTGCCCCAATCAGGAGTACACTAATCACTAGGCGTATTACTCGGTCGAAAGTATAAGGGCGATCGAAACTGTTATTCATAATTTTATCTAAATTATCAGATTGATTATCTTTACAAAGATATTTGTTTTTCCTGAACAATGATAAGTATATTTACAAGAATATAACGTGATATGAGACTTTATTTGACCACTTTGTTTTGTTTCTTTTTTGTTAGTATTTTTTCGCAGCAAAATCAGGCAGTACATAAATTTCTGAATGCAGTCGGTGATGCTTCTGTAAGTATATGTGTGAAGGATATGACGGGGAGGGATATTGTTGCCCATAATAAGGAAACGGCATTAACACCTGCCTCTACTCTGAAAGTTCTTACTTCTGCCACAGCGCTGGAAATTCTGGGAGATGACTATCGTTTCCGAACAGCCTTGTCCGTAGATAAAAACGATCCCCAGCATTTGATAGTGCATGGTTACGGAGATCCGAGTTTGGGAAGTGAATATCTGAAACAACCCGATTTTATAAAAGAATGGATTCCTTATATACAAAAAAATATTGCTGCAAATAAGCCTGTTGATATAACCATTGTAGATGATTTTTTCGGATATTCGGGTGTATCGTCTAAATGGATACAAGAAGATTTAGGAAATTATTTTGCAGCAGGCTCATACGGGATTAGTGTTTTTGATAATACTTACCGTTTGTATTTCAATACAATGAGTACAGATACTTGTCCTGTTATTTTAAGAACTGATCCTAAGATGGCAGATATGGTTTTTCTGAATACTTTGGGATTTAATACTACAGGAAAAGATAATGGATATATCAATGGAGAGCCTTTTTCTAATTACAGAAAACTGGTAGGCGATATTCCTGCTAAGAAAACTTCTTTTGTACTAAAGGGTGATATACCTGATCCGGGTTTGATGCTTGGAAATGTTTTGTCCCGAAATATGGAAGATGTAGATTATTTAATAAATGATGTTAGTACTACCCGCCAATTGTATTATCGGAATATGTTTTCGTCTAATAAAAATTATCCTTTCGAAGAAAATGTTTTTCATACCCATCTTTCACAACCTTTGAGTGAGATTATAAAGGTTGTCAATTTCAGAAGTAATAATCACTATACCGAGCATCTGATGCGTGCGATTGGACGTTCGAATAATGAGAATATTTACACGGATGCTCTTTCGGAGGGAATTATTGCTACGAAACTTTTCTGGAAATCGAAAGGGGTCGATTCCGACAGGATGTTCATTTATGACGGATGCGGTCTTGCTCCTTCAAATAAGATAAGTGCAGAGGCGTTGTGTGATATTTTGCTTTATATGCAAAACAAAAGTAAATATTCTCAAAGTTTTCTGGCTTCGATGCCTAAAGCCGGAAAAGAGGGAACTGTCAGGAATCTGTTGAAAGGAACAAAGCTAGAAGGAAAAGTTTCTATGAAAAGCGGAAGTATAGCCGAAGTGCAATGTTTCGCAGGTTATTATATAGAAGGGAATAAAAAATATGCTTTTACAGTGATGGTCAATAATTACAATAGCCCTCGCAAACAAGTTGTGAAGGCTATTGAGAATCTATTGTTAGATATATTTTAATTTTTCAGACCATTCATCGGAATTATTTTTAATACTTTTAGTCTAAACCACAGCGTTGTATATGCAGGAATAGTTGTAAAAATAGGACTACTGGATGTTGGTTGATAAGTGTATCCGTTTGAACCATAACCTAATTGATGAGGAATAACTACTTCTCGCTCTTCACCTTCTTTCATATCCATAAGTAATGTAACCCATCCATCTATTAGCCTATTTTGAGGTTTTGAAGCATCTGTGATACCATTTACAGGCATTTGCACGGGCATTTTGTTTGGATCTTTAGTGGCTGAAGCACCGTAATTATAAGCTAATTCACTTTTAGTCGAAACACCTTCTGTAGAGTCGAAAATAATTTCCTTACCATTTTTATCTAAGTACCAGCCTTCGTAGCGAACTAAGACAGTATCGGTGAACTCTGGTTTTCCATCAACTGCTATTCTCGGAGTAGATTTAATATCCGACTTAGTAATTACGTCCGATTCTTTCCAATATATGTTTCCTCCTCCCGATTCGGAAGTTAGTACACTATACTCGTTTCTGTTAATATCATTGAATCTTTTTTCGTTCAATGCTTTCCATTCTTCGTCTATTTCGACATCATCGTCGTCGTTATTAAGGCAAGATGTTACACTTAAGCATAATGCAAAAAAGAATATAGGTAGGAAAAATAATTTTTTTCTCATTGTCATATTTTCTATTAGTGAGGCAAAAATAGGATTTTTAAATATAACTATGTTATAAAAAATGTAAATATCATTATTTTAAAATACCAATAAACCTTATAGGGATGTCTTTTGAGGGGTATTTAATTTTATTTAAGAGGGTTCATTGGTTCGGTTTTATTGTCTGCCGGATAGAATATAATACATATTTCATTGTTTGATTCTTTCGATTCCTGAATTTTTGCATAGGATGAAGCAACTTCCCAGTGACTTTTCATGTAATTATAACTGTACTCCTTACTCAGATAATCGACCAGTTTTTCCATTGTGCTGTAATCATCCGTATTTAAGAAAACAAAATCGCATATATCATTCTTGTCAAACCGGCATGTTAGAGTAGCTAACTCGTAATCGAATCTGATTTCGAGGTATTTGTCATGTTCATCTTTTTCGATGTGTTGTATGATGCATATGGGATATTCTTTGTATTTGTGCCTGATTTTGTCGAAAGATAGATTTAGGATAGTAGTGGAAGTCTTGATAAGAAGCCAGAAATTATTTTCTGCAATTTGGTTATTGTTTGTAGTCATTTGCCATTTGTTCTAATATCCTGTTGTCCCTCACAGGAAGTCATAAAACAAAAAGTAAGCGTGGGACTCACCCATTTCCGAACAGAGGTACTGCCATACCCAGCAACCGAAACAGGCGAGCCCACGCTATAAAATACAAATATAGCATGAGCTCAGCACATTCCATCCCGATTGCTTTGAAAATTGGCAGTTTTCTGTTCAGAGACTTTATGCGACGCTATTCTATCAATAAATTTCAGTTACAAATATAGCTATATAATTTAGAATAAAAAATATTTAGTAGAAAATTTTCATTAA
Organism: Dysgonomonas sp.; assembly: GCA_032477055.1. Lineage (GTDB taxonomy): Bacteria > Bacteroidota > Bacteroidia > Bacteroidales > Dysgonomonadaceae > Dysgonomonas_A. The sequence continues at coordinate 173,314 of JAWDXP010000006.1, forward strand.
AATTAGAATATATATATATATATAGTCTATTAGAAGTCATTTGAGTATAAGTATATAAGGAGGTTTAGATATATAGCTTTATTCTTATAAAAGACTTTGTATTATGACTTTCACATAATAAAAGCCGCTATATTTCTATAACGGCTCTTCTATATTTTGAAATTAATCTATTTTCAGATACTTTTTAGCAATGCTTTCATGCTTACTTTTTCGGAAATGATTCCTGCAAGCTGGTCGATAGTTACGCGCTCTTGTTCCATCGTATCGCGATAACGGATAGTTACCGTATTGTCTTCTAATGTCTGATGGTCTACTGTTACACAATAGGGTGTTCCGATAGCATCGCTACGTCTGTAACGTTTTCCGATACTGTCTTTCTCATCATACTGGCATTTGAAATCGAATTTAAGCGCTTCGATAATTTCTCTTGCTTTTTCCGGTAGTCCGTCTTTCTTCACCAATGGGAATACACCTAGCTTGATAGGGGCAAGTGCAGCAGGTAATCTCAATACTACACGCTCTTCTCCATTTTCAAGCTTTTCTTCCTGATAAGAGGCTGCGATAACAGAAAGGAACATACGGTCTACACCGATAGATGTCTCAACAACATACGGAGTGTAGGATTTATTCAATTCGGGATCGAAATATTGAATCTTTTTGCCTGAGAATTTCTCGTGGCTTCCCAAGTCAAAATCAGTACGTGAGTGAATACCTTCTACTTCCTTGAATCCGAATGGCATTTCGAATTCGATGTCAGTAGCGGCATTGGCATAGTGAGCCAGTTTATCATGATCGTGGAAACGGTATTTTTTGTCACCAAAGCCAAGAGATTTATGCCATTTCATACGCATTTCTTTCCATTTGGCGAACCACTCGAGTTCTTCACCCGGACGAACGAAAAATTGCATCTCCATTTGTTCGAATTCACGCATACGGAAGATAAACTGACGGGCAACGATCTCGTTACGGAATGCTTTACCTATCTGTGCAATACCGAAAGGAATTTTCATACGTCCTGTTTTCTGTACATTCAGGAAGTTCACAAAAATACCTTGTGCAGTTTCGGGACGAAGATATACTTTCATCGCACCATCGGCAGTAGAACCCATTTCGGTTGCAAACATCAGGTTGAACTGACGAACCTCTGTCCAGTTGCGTGTTCCGCTGATAGGATCAACTATCTCACAATCGAGAATGATATTTCGTAATTCTTCGAGATTGCTGTCATTCAAAGCCTTTGCAAAACGTGCATGAATCTCGTCACGTTTCTTTTGGTTTTCAAGAATGCGCGGATTGGTTTCGCGAAACATCTTCTCATCAAAACTTTCTCCGAAACGTTTGGCAGCCTTTTCAACCTCTTTATTTATTTTATCGTCTATCTTGGCAAGATGGTCTTCGATCAACACATCGGCACGATAGCGTTTTTTGCTGTCTTTGTTATCGATCAACGGATCATTGAAGGCATCTACGTGACCTGACGCTTTCCAGATAGTCGGATGCATGAAAATAGCCGAGTCTATCCCCACTACATTTTCATTGAGCAAAACCATACTATCCCACCAATATTTCTTGATATTGTTTTTCAGTTCTACACCGTTCTGCCCATAGTCATATACTGCTCCTAACCCATCGTATATCTCGCTGGATTGGAATACAAAACCATACTCTTTACAGTGCGAAACAATCTTTTTGAAAACGTCTTCTTGCGCCATGATTTCTTTTGTCTTTAAATAAATCGTTAGAAACGACAAAGTAAATATTTTTTTTGCAGATTTACTACAATTCTTTATATACAAATACAAAACGTACTGCCCTATTTCTAAGACAGTACGTACTTGCTTTCTATGAAAAATATATAAACTGTGTGGTACTTTTTATTACTTTTTCCAGAGTTCCTCCATTTCTTCCAGAGTTTTTCCCTTTGTTTCGGGAACCATCTTCCAGACAAATAGTGCTGAAAGTACAGCCATCAGTCCGTAGAATGCATAAGTCAGTCCTCCGCTAAATTCCATCATTGGCGGATAGGTAGAAGAGATGAAGTAGTTGGCCGCCCATTGTGCAGCAACGGCAATAGCAACTGCCTGCCCCCTGATTTTGTTAGGAAATATTTCTGAAATAAGTACCCAACAGATAGGACCCCAAGACATCATAAATGATGCTGTATATATAATAATAAATACAAGGGTAGCCATACTGATAATATCATTGAAGGCAAGGATAGAAACGGCGAACATACCGATAGCCATACCTATCGACCCTGTGATAAGGAGAGGTTTGCGACCCCATTTGTCGACTGTCATGATAGCGACTACTGTAAATACCACATTCACAAGTCCCATGATAATCGTTTGTAGCATAGATGCGTCTTTTGCTGCTCCCATACTTTCGAAGATACGAGGTGCATAATAAAGTGCCACATTGATACCTACAAACTGTTGAAATACAGAAATAAGGATACCTATTACAATGACTTTTTTTCCGTAAGAGAAAAGCTTGTCTTTTGTTTTTTCGGTAACTGTACCCTTTATATCGTTTAATATAGATTGAGCGCGTTCTTTCGAACCGTTGATTTTTTCTAATACAGATAATGCCTTATCATTTTGCTCGGTTAATGCCAGATAACGTGGTGTTTCGGGTACGAATAATACTAAAATCCCGAACAGTGCTGCCGGAATGGCTTCCGAAGCAAACATATAACGCCAGCCTATACTGTTTATCCATTCGATAGATTGTCCGTTGGCAATACCCCAGTTAACAAAGTAAACAACCAGCATACCGAAGATAATGGCAAACTGGTTAAATGATACCAGACGTCCTCGGATGTTGGCAGGAGCAATTTCTCCGATATACATCGGACATACGGCAGATGCGAGTCCTACTCCGATTCCTCCTACAATACGATAAAAATTGAATACTGTAAGTAGTCCCATTGTAGGTTCTCCTTTTGTGAAGAAGAAAGTTTCGGGAAATCCTGAACCCAGTGCAGACATAAAAAATAATATGGCTGCAAGGAAAAGGGATTTCTTACGTCCTAGCCGGTTAGAAATGAAACCCGATATTGCCCCTCCGATAATACAGCCTATCAGGGCACTGGAAACAGTGGCACCATGTGCAAAAGCTCCCAGATCGAGCGGGCGGATCAGATATGCCTCTATTGATTTTTCCGCACCGGAAATCACGGCTGTATCGTAGCCGAACAGCAATCCTCCGAGCGTGGCAACCAATGTAATGGCAAAGATGTATCCTGAATTGTATTGATTATTACTCATGTTGGTTTTGGTTTAAGGAAAACAAGAAAGAAGTATACAGAAGTTGAAATTAGAACACAGATTACACAGAACAAACAGTTAAAATATATCTGTAATATCAGTGTCTTCAGTGTTCTAAAGTCTATTTCTGATACAACTTATCAATAAATTAAATATACATATTGATTAATGCTTCATAAAGCTCTTGTTTACCGCTTATTTGTTTAGGCTCACCTACTTTATGTGCAATATTTCTTAAATCTTCCAGAGTAAGTTTTCCGTCTTCGAAAGCTTTTCCGTCACCATTGTCGAAAGATGCATAACGATCTGCACGCATTTTCTTGAAGTCAGAGTTTTCAAGGATATCGGCAGCAATTAGCAATCCTCTTGCGAATGCATCCATTCCTGAGATATGAGCGATGAACAGATCTTCCATATCAGTCGAGTTACGACGGATTTTAGCATCGAAGTTTACGCCACCGTTTCCTAATCCACCACCTTGCAATAATACAAGCCAAGCCTGAGCCAAGTCAAAATAATCGACAGGGAACTGGTCTGTATCCCATCCGTTTTGATAGTCTCCACGGTTTGCATCGATACTTCCTAATAAGCCTGCATCCACGGCAGCTTGCAATTCGTGTTCGAAAGTATGTCCTGCCAATGTAGCGTGATTTACCTCGATATTTACTTTGAAGTCTTTGTCTAAGCCATAATTACGAAGGAATCCGATCACTGTTTCCGTATCGAAGTCGTATTGATGTTTAGTTGGTTCCATTGGTTTAGGTTCGATAAGGAATGTTCCTTGGAAACCTTGTTTGCGTGCATAATCGCGAGCCATCGTCAGCATTTGAGCCAAATGGTCTTTTTCGCGTTTCATATTTGTATTGAGCAAGCTCATATATCCTTCGCGACCTCCCCAGAATACATAGTTTGCACCACCTAGAGCGATAGTTGCATCGATAGCATTTTTAATCTGAGTTGCTGCACAAGCTACAACATCGAAGTTAGGGTTGGTAGCTGCACCATTCATATAACGCTCGTGGCTAAATACGTTTGCTGTTCCCCAAAGTAGTTTGATACCCGAAGCAGCTTGTTTTTCTTTAGCATATTCAACGATAGCCTGAAGGTTGCTTTCATATTCAGTCCATGAGTTGCCCGAATCGATAAGGTCTACATCGTGGAAACAATAGAAGTTGAATCCCATTTTCGTCATGAACTCGAAACCTGCATCCATCTTGTATTTTGCACGGCTGATAGCATCGTTACCGATGTTCCATGGATGATGGATAGTAGCTCCACCGAATGGATCTGAACCGTTTGCGCATAGTGTATGCCACCAAGCCATTGCAAAGCGAGTCCAGTCTTTCATAGATTTACCCATTACCATTTTATTCTCGTCATAAAAACGGAATGCCATAGGGTTTTTACTTTCTTTTCCTTCAAATTTGATTTTTCCGATACCTGGGAAAAATTCTTTGCTACCTTTTAAAATTTCCATGTTAGAAGTCTTTTTTAATTTATTATAATATTCTGTATTAATTTTCTTTCAAATTATATTGCGCATAATCACAGATTATTTGCATTCCTTTTGTCCTATGTCACAAAAGGAATCAAAAAGACATTTTGCAGCTTCGTTTCTTCGGCGGTCTTTCTCCATCTGAAAGCTAAAACAAAAAATATCTTTTACTCTATTTTCTTTTTGTTTTATACGCTTTCAGTCTGTTAAAGACTTTTCGCCTTTGACACTAGAGGCTGCGAACAGTCGGGCGTAAGCAAAGTGTGCGTTTGTTACGTAGCCGGGTTACCTGACCAGTGCAGTTGGCGTTAAAAACTAAATGTTGTTTGAAGCCTGTAAGGCGAGTTTTATTTAGTTTAGACAACAAACTGATGACAGGTCGGTGAGTAACGTGGCACTAGCTTTTTGGTTCGTTTTGGGCAATGCCAAAATGAACATAATAAAAGAACGCTTTATTTACTCAATATATTTTTCCAATTCAGATAAGCATCCCTGTATTCTTCTTTTTTGTCGGTTTCGGGTTCTATCACAGCAAGTCTTTCCAGTGTCGAGAATGCTTCCTGATTAGATGCATAATATCCGATACCCATACCTGCACCTTTGGCAGCACCTGCCGCGCCATCGGTGTTATAGAGTTCGATGGTTGCCCCGCTTACGCTGGCTAATGTCTGTCTGAAAATAGGACTTAGGAACATATTGGCATGACCGGCACGAATAACGTGCATATTCATTCCCATGTCTTTCATGATCTCCATTCCATATTCGTATGAGAAAACAATGCCTTCCTGAGCAGCTCTCAGGATGTCTCCTTTATCATGGATATTGAAATTGATTCCGTGTATGGAGCAATTTACATCCTGATTTTCAAGAATACGCTCCGCACCGTTTCCGAAAGGGATAATAATTATTCCTTTTGATCCGATAGGGGATTGAGCAGCCAGATTGTTCATATCATTATAAGACAACCCTTCTAATGCCAGATTGCGCTTCATCCACGAGTTAAGGATTCCTGTTCCGTTGATGCAAAGCAATACACCCAGCCTCATTTGTTCGGGAGTATAATTTACGTGTGCGAAGGTGTTTACGCGTGATAATTTATCGTAACACAATGTATCTGCCACACCATATACTACGCCAGAAGTTCCTGCATTGGCAGCTATCTCCCCAGGATTGAAAACGTTTAGCGACAATGCATTATTAGGCTGGTCACCGGCACGATAGGAGATAGGCGTTCCTTCTTTTAACCCTAGTTCTTTGGCTGCACTAGCCGATACTCTTCCCTGCTCGCCAAAAATAGGTTTTATTGGAGGGAAGAAACTTTTTGGGATGCCATAGTGATTTAATACATCTTCCGATAAAGTATTTGTCTTGAAATCCCAGAATATACCTTCCGACAACCCTTCGATGGTCATCACGATATCTCCTGTCAATTTCATCCCGATATAATCGCCGGGCAGCATCAGTTTATCTATTTTCTCATAAATATGCGGCTCGTTTTCTTTTACCCAAGCCAATTTGGATGCAGTAAAGTTTCCGGGTGAGTTTAACAGGTGAGATAAACTTTTTTCTTCACCAATGGCTTTGAAAGCTTTTTCGCCGTATGATACAGCGCGGCTGTCACACCATATAATAGATGGGCGAAGTACCTTCTGGTCTTTATCTACAATTACCAGTCCGTGCATTTGCCATGTGATACCGATAGCTTTTATATCTTCGCCTTTTGCTCCCGACTGTTTCATTACCGACTCGTGAGCCAGTTTCAGGTTTTTCCACCAGTCTTCGGGCTCCTGTTCTGCCCATCCCGGTTTTACTGCCGTGATTTTCATCTCCTCCTTTGGGTAGAAATCCGAGGCAACTATTTTTCCTGTATTGGCTTCTACAAGGCAAACTTTGACAGATGAACTTCCTATATCGTATCCTAATAAATACATGTTTCAAAAAATTATAAGTTATGAATTATAATAAGTGAACTGTTAACTGGTTACTGTTAACTGCTTATTGTATGGTTGTTCTGCGTTTGTTATAAGCTACTTTATCAAACTTATAATACCGAGCTGCACGATGAGAAACATCTTTCTGCTTTTCATCCAATGCGATCACATAAGGCATTGCAGCAATCTTTTTATGAAAATTGCGAATATCTATTTCCTTATTGTAAACAGCTTCGTATAAATGGTGAAGTTGGCTTATTGTAAATTTGTTAGGTAATAGCTCGAATACTATTGCTGGTTCTACTTCTATCCATTTTCGGATTTCAGCCAGAGATGCTTCTACAATCTGGTTGTGGTCGAAAGGCATTTCAGGCATTTCAGATAACGGACACCATTTGATAGACTTATATTTAGAAATGTTTGTGAGTTTGCGGTCTATTTTACATAAAGAGAGGTAAGCCACAGTAACCAACCTGTTGATGTTAGGCTGATAAGCTTCGTCCAACCATTTCATATCCTCGGGTTTACTGGCTCTGTTGGGAGATGCAAAACAGCGGAACTGCTTCAATGCCATTTTTTTGATTCCAGTCAGTTCGAATAATACCCTATGTGCCGCATCATCTACATCTTCTTCGTCATAGATGAGGCTCCCGGGTAATTTCAACTTGTTGGATTCGGCTATTGCTGCGTCTCTTTCAACTAACAGGATATTTAGTTGTGAGTCGTCGAAACCAAAGACAACACAGTCTACAGACAAATATGTATGAATGAAGTTTGTTTTCATGGCTGATTTACTTCTCATATTCTTTACAACAAAAATAGAATAATATTTTGAATTTGCAATATGTTTTAATATTAAAATATTGTAAATCAATTGATTAAATATTGTGTATTATACAATAAGTGTCTTAATGTGTATTGTACAATAAGAAATGTAATAATATTAAGAATGAGATAGTTATATTAATAAGAAATTAACAATTTCTTAATAGGGAATATATGTTAATTGTACAATAAGAAAAATATATAAAAATAAAGAAAAGTAAATATCATTAGATATTTACTTTTCTTCTGTTGAAACTTGGAATGATGAATTTAAGAGTATTAGAATTCAATCTTATAGCTTATTCCCGGCATAACAACGGCGTTTCTGTATGCTTCAACTTTTTCTTTTTTATAATTGTAGAAGTGACCTCCAAATTCTTTATATCCTGTAGCATTCAGGATTTTTAGTGCGAACTCGTGCGCTAACTTGTTCTTATTTAATTTATAGCTTACCGTAAAATTGCTAATGAATGCTGGGCTGAGTTGCTTCTCGTATGCTCGTGAATCATCATAAACTGCATCTTGTTCGATCTCGGAAGCTGCTTCATTTATCGGAGAATATCTATCTCCTCCCTGATAGGAGAGTCTTAAATTCACATTTAATATGTTTTGTTTATGCTTGCCCAGTTTCCATTCTTTTCCGGCTAATGCGTTCAGAAGAAAATTGCGGTTCAGGCGGCTGTCTCTCCATACTCCGTCTCCTCCTGTGTATTTCGATTCAAATACTGAAGCAGTAAACAGATAGTAATAACCGTTTGCCAGATATCTTTCTAATGTAACATCTACACCATAGTTTTTCCCTTTTCCCTCATTGATAAGAGGAACATCCAGATACCAGTCCTGATGGTTGATGATAGAGAATGAACTGTCTCGTGCCACAGGAACATCATACAGATATTGGAAATAAGGTTCTATTTTCAGGTGTGTATTTTCGTTGATCGACCAGTCGTAAGATAATACAAGATGATGAGCTTTTGCAAAATCCAGTTTCTTGTTGGGTAGATCTTCACCCATGCCTGGCTTTGAGACGAAGTAATAATCCAGTTTTTCGTGTCTGCTATGTTTTCCGTAAGAGAAACCCAACGAATGTTTAGGCTGCATCTGCCATTTTAGCCCAACGCGTGGTTCTATACTGTAGTTTTTATTCAACGCAAAGTATTGAGCATTTACACCGATATTCGCTGTTAATTCGTTTGTCAGTCGTAGCGTTGAATTTGAAAATGCTGAATAAAGCCATGTGCTTCCGTCACTTTTCGCAAAATTTTCTATCGGTTGATGAGCATTAGGGAAAGATGGACTGATATTATAATCAAGATCATAAGCCAGTCTGGTCACATTAACACCCGTTCTGTTGGTATGTCTCGAACTGAATTTTCGGTTAATGAAAGAATTGAATGATAAATTCCAGTTACTTCCCTTCATATCATTTATCAACGTAGGGTTTTTGTTAGTATCGTATAAATTTACAGATAGTTCATTCTTGGTAAAGCTTCCGGCAATCGCACTTTTGATATATGTATTATTATTCAAAAATATCTTGTGTCCTAATCCACCCGCGCCCATGCTCTGATCGAAACGAGAGTCATTCTGGTCTACAACACTTTCCCATTCCGAAATATCCTCTTCTGCATCTTGCTTGTACCGGTCTATCACTCCTATACCCCAAACGGAGAAAGTACCTGCTTTTTTAGTTGGAAAGTTAAGTTTGAAACTTAAATCCTGATAACGCATTCCTGCTGCATCGCCAAGCACTCCTCCGAAAAGATCATCGGCTAATGCCATAGTTGCATAACGGTAGTTGAACAGGTAAGAGGCTTGTCCTCCTTTTTTGAATGGCCCTTCCGAACTGACATCTATTCCCATAGTTCCCACTTGGAATGTGTGCTCACGCTCCCATTTGTTTCCATTGCGCAGGTTCATATCGAATACCCCTGACAATGCATTGCCATATTGCGCAGGAAATGCGCCTGTGAAGAAATCGGAATTATCGAGCATTTGAGAACTTAGTGCGGTAAGGATACCTCCTCCGACGCCTGTGATATCAGGAAAGTGAGTAGGGTTAGGTATTTCCACCCCTTCGAGTCTCCATTGAAGGAACTGAGGAGAATTACCCCGTATAGCAATACCATTTGAAGAAAGATTGCCTGCTACTCCTGCAAAAGAACTTACCAATCGTGCCGGATCATCGAACCCGCCTGCATAACGGCTGGCTTCTTCTACACTAAGCATTCTGGCACTGGCAGAAGCAGTATTGTTAAGAGGTTCTTGTTTATTTATTTTAGGTGTAACTACTATCTCTTTTAGTTCATTCAGGTTTTCTTTTAATGATAGCGTTACGAATGCTTCTTTTCCTGACGAGATTACTATTTCTTTAGCAATAGCAGGTTCGTATCCGATGAAAGAAGCCTGAATGTCATATCGCCCTACGGGCAGATTTTCGAAACTGAACGTTCCATCCAACTCTGTGATTACACCTCTCGGAGGATTCTGGTTTAAGATGGTAATCGTAACCGAAGGCAGTGCTTCGCCTGATGCTTCGTCGATTATTACTCCACGTAATGGTTTACCTGTCTGTGAATATGCTGTAACTGAAAAGCATATTAGTAAAAATAGATTGAATACTCTCATTAATCTCATATCAAGTTTTTTTAATTATTTTTGTTTGATACAAAATTAGAGTTAGAGGCAAATCTCATCAATGGTGAATTATAACCATTTTGATAATATGAGTAGTTAATGAGTATGATTAGTCAGATAGAGAAAAATAAATTGTGGGAGAAACACAGACCTTATATAGAGGTTCTGGCACAGGTAAATAACAGTGCTATATTCGTATCCGAGCTACATGATAAGTATCTGTATATATCCCCGAATTTTAAAAACTTTTTCGGTTATGAACTAAATACAGAGACGGACGTAGAGACCGAGGGATATAAAATAGAATCCCTTATCCATCCCGATGATATAATAGTTCTGCTGAATCTTCAGGAAAGGGTATTCGACTATATTTTTAATTTGCCTATCAAAGAAAGAATTAACTACAAACATATTTTCGAATTCAGGGTTGTAGGTAGTAATAGGGAATATGTGCGCGTAATTCTCCAATATCATATACTCGAAGGGGCAGAATCCAGAGATTATATTTTGTTGCTGGGCGTGGTGGATGTGTCTCCCGACCAAAATATGGAAGAGCCTGTTAAGTTCAGGCTAGCGAATTTCAAGACCGGAGAAATAGTTACTTTCCCTATTATAGAGGAAACAGATGTTGCTTTAACCAAAAGAGAGATCGAAATCTTGAAGCTGGTGAATATTGGCATGCTTAGCAAAGAGATATCCAATAAACTGTCTATCAGTATTCATACGGTTAACCGCCATCGTCAGAACATTCTGGAAAAAATGAATGTGGATAATGTGATGGAGGCTATTAATTATTCCCGAAAACTAGGGCTTGTGGAGATGTGATATGGGGCAAGCAGAGAAAGACAGGTTGTGGGAGAAACACAGACCTTACGTAGAGGTACTGTCGCAGGTAAATAATAGTTATGTGCTTGTTATCGAACTAGGGGTAGGGTATCGCTTTATTTCCTCCAATCATAATGCTTTCTATGACTATTTAACTGATTTCGAATCAAAAACTCTTATCGAGAAAAAGCAAATTCTTGATTCCTCTATTCATCCCGATGATCAGCCTTTTGTTATGAGTTTTCGGAAAAAAGGTTTTGATTATGTATTTGGTTTGCCTCTCGAAGAGCGGAAAAATTATAAGCATATTATGGAATGTCGTGTTCTGGATCGTAACAATGAATATGTTCGTTTTATCTTCCAATGTCAGATTATTGAAATAACACAATCGAACGATCACGTATTGATATTAAGTATTTCGGATGTGTCGCCCGATCAGAGTGGCGATGAACCTGTCAGGTTTCGCCTTATTAATTTCAAGACTAATGAAGTCATAAATTTCCCTGCTATTGAGGAAGCCGAAATATCTTTGACCAAAAGAGAATTGGAAATACTTAAACTGGTTAATGAAGGGATGATAAGTAAAGAAATATCCGAGAAATTATCGATCAGTATCCATACAGTCAACCGCCATCGGCAAAATATTTTGGAAAAAATGAATGTAGATAATGTAATGGAGGCTATTAATTATTCCCGTAAATTGGGGCTTATAAGCAGTTAATACAATACAGAAAGATATGGAAATAAATTGGGAGGTATTGGAATATGATTTTATCCATAAACCATTAATAATCGGCGGTAAAGCAATGGAATATTATGGTTTACGTAAAACAGGATTAGATATTGACCTAGTAATACACAATAATGATCATGAAATATTAAAAAATAAATATCCAAACAATGTAAAGGATATATATGGTGATATAGGAATATGTGAATACGGATTTGAAATATGGAATCAGATATGCACATTCAATTATGATTATCTAAGAGAAAATGCTATTGAAGAAGAGAAATATCTTGTAATATCATTGGAGAAAATATTATTTTTAAAAGCATTGGCAATGAAAATTCCGAAATGTCATAAAGATTTAGAAATGATAGTTGATTTAGTATTGAAAAAGGCATATGAAAAATATGGTATATAAACTTAACCTAGCATAGAGAGGTAATAAATGGCAGTCACATTTTCTTCAAAATGAAAATATATAGGTAATTGATATGACACAGGAGGAAAAAGATAAATTATGGGAAAAGCACAGACCCTATGTAGAAGTATTATCACAAGTGAACAATAGTTATGTGGCTGTAGCTGAGTTGAGGGAAAGATTTCTTTTCATTTCTCCCATTTACAAATATTTCTTTGATTATGTGCCCGATTTTTCTTCTATGGATATGGAAGCGAAAGGAGATGTCATAGATGCGGCCGTTCATCCTGATGATTGTCCTTTTGTTATAAGTTTGCAGGAAAGAGTTTTTGACTATATATATAAATTGCCTGTTGCTGAACGTAAAAATTATAAGCATATTTTTGAGTTTCGTGTATTAGGACCCGGCAAAAAATATGTACGTTTCATTGTTCAATATCATATACTTGAAGGTGCAGAACTGGAAGTAGATGAAGTCTTGAAAGGAGCAGAAATAAAAGACTATATTTTGCTGTTAAGTGTTTGTGATATATCTCCGGATCAGGCTCCTAATGAATCTGTAAAATTCCGATTGGTAAATTTCATAACCAATGAGGTAATCTATTTTCCGGCAATTGAGGATTTCGATGTTTCATTGACTCAAAGGGAAACACAGGTTTTGAAGCTTGTAAATGAGGGCTTGCTCAGCAAAGAAATCTCCGATAAACTATCTATTAGTATTCATACAGTCAATCGTCATCGTCAAAACATACTGGAGAAGATGAACGCCGATAATGTAATGGAAGCCATAAACTACGGGCGTAGGTTGGGGCTGATAATTTAGAATCATAAAAAAAACCGGAGAACTCTCCGGCTTTTTCATTATATCAATATGTTCTTAGAAATCCTGTTTTGCCAATGTCCAGTCATTATCAAAGAAGCCGGCAGCTTCCATGCCTGTCAGACCATCTTTTAGCATGTCGGCACGATAGATCATCAGGTCAGGAAATCCTGTGATACCTGAGATATAGTTGTTAGGAGAAGTTGCATACATACCTGCATTACCTGTTCCGGCAACAACACCTACCGATGCAGTTTCGCTTTGTGGATGAGGATATACAAAGTAAGTACCCAAATCTTCACCTTTGAATGTGCGTGCTCCGGCTGTGATTACACCTTTACCTACTTGTATAGGAGAATCTTTTAGCAGAGTAACCCACGCACGATTGTTATCTTTGTTTCCATAAATTACTACATTTCTGTTCGGGTATTTTGCAACAGAGTATTCCGTATCAGGGATTACATCGATAGAACCATTACCACGATAGTAGAATGTTTCGGCATCGAAACGTGCTTTGTTCTGATACCACTCGTTTTCCTGTGCATTACCTTTTGTTGCATATACAAATACTACGTTGTTGTCATAAGCATTTTTGAATCCGCCATAACGTGATGAGTATTTATGCTTTTTGTTGATGTCTCCTTTTACAGCCCACTTTCCATTTTCCAAAGCCAATGTTGCTTTTTTGTTTGTAGGAACCGAAAGTGTTTGCTCCCCGATAGTCACAACCATTTGTGAAGATGTCGCGCCTAAAGCCGGAATATCGAATACCAGCAAAGCTGCATTTTCAGCTTTTGTTACTTTGATAGTATCACCGTTTTGAGACGCTTTGATATTCGTAAAATCATAAGGCTTAACTTGTTGCTCTACCTGAATCCAGTAGTCCTTTGCCGAGATAGCAGGAGAAGCTGTGTGGAAATCTATTTCTTTCACTTCTTTTGCCGCAGGAATAGAATGGCGAGAGAAGAATTCGAAAATAGGAGGCCAGTCTACACTTTCGTCACCGAACCAGTGCTCACCACCCGGAAATTCGTAATAACAGAAATCGGTATGGAATTTGCCTAATACTTCACGCATACGGCGTGCTTGCGAAGGTGATACAACGCTATCTGCATTTCCGTGGAAAATATATACACCCGATTGTTGAAGATTTTTAGCCATAGTGATCACACGACCGCCATTACCTCCACGTTTGAATGCTTCGTAAGCTTTATCTTGGAAGTGCATATCATCGCCGCGACCTCTACCATAACCTGCAATGTCGGGATAACCTGCACAAGGTGCTACGGCAGCGAACTTATCAGGATAAGTAGTTCCCAAGAACCAAGAACCATGTCCACCCATAGAGTGTCCTGTTAGGTATATTTTAGATTGTTCCGGTTTGAATACGCGTTTTGCTTCTTCCAATACTTCCAATGCATCGATACGTCCCCATTCTTCCCAGTTGAATCCGTAAGGACGGCGGTTAGTAGCTGCGATTATATCTGTCCAGTCTTTCGATTTGTAAGCGCGTGCCTGGTTGCGTGCTTCTACACCTGCACCATGAACAGTCAATACCATTGCTTTAGTTTCGCCTACCGATTCGCGTTTGGCAGGGGCTACGCTATAGTATTGCACACTTCCGTCGATACGGCTTACAAATGTACGTTCGTGGTGAACAGATGGTAATACCTGACGAAGAGTAATCTCTGTTTGGTCGATAACTTTACCCGACTTGTCCAGTAACTCTATTTTAGCAGTGATGTCACCCGATGTTCCGGAACTGCCAATAGCAGGTAGCTGGTATTTCATTTTGCGTACAGTCATCGGCATGATGTCCTGAGTATTGAACTCAGCAGATTGTCCGCTCGATAATGTTGCACGTATTTTTATGTCTTTTAGTGCTTTTTCCGATGCATTTACTACACGGATTGCAGCCCATTTACTATCATTCTCTCCGATGATGATATCAGGTACAGTCATGTCACGTTTTGTAAACATAACAGGCTTCTCTGGCTTTACAAGTTGGGAAGTTACTTTCCCGAATCTGCCCGGAGTATATACAAACTCGTTCAGTCCTTTTTTCAGTTTTATAGGAGTTAGCGTATACCCGAAATCGTAATGGTCTCCTTCGCGAGGCAATCCGTTTACATAAGTACGGGTACCTCCGGTAGTTTCTAATAGTGCTATTTGTTCTTTCGGAGAATCGTAAGATGTATATAGGAAAGCCGAACGCATTTCGGGACGTTTGAATAATCCTGTTTCGTCAGCATCCATAGCTCCCCATTTCCATTGAGGAAGAAGTTCCATATCTTTTTCGCCTTTGCTTCTTGCCAGCCATCCCAAATAAGCGTCTTCTACTTGCCCATCCATATTAGAATAGGTGTAATTGATAGCTGCGCCGTCTTTTGGTGCTGCAAACTTTCCGGTTGCATACATCCATGCGATCATATCTTGACCGTTGAAAAGTGTACCCGGATTGGTTCCTCCTGGTAACAAGAACCCTTTACGGAAATGATGGAAAATTTCTCCTTCCTCGGTTTTTTCAATTTTTTCCTGCCCAAATATGGTAACAATATTTTGAGCTTCAACCTGTTGTGATGTCAATACTCCGGCTAATAATAGCCCTGCAATCTTGGCACACAAAATTTGTTTCTTCATCTTTATTATTTTCTAGGTATTGATATTCCTGCAAAGATACTGTAGTATGATGAAAATGAATATTAATAAATTAAAAATTTATTATTTATAATAAAGAAGAGGTTCTTTGAAAATATATCAAAGAACCTCTGAGATGACGTTATGTAGAAAGTTAGTCTGCGAAACTAACAGATTCTCCGTTTATCTTGATATTGCTAAATTTAGCTGTAGAGGTTTCTGTGTTGCTACCACTATTTACAAGAAGTCCGACGTATAATGTATCAGGTAGGTCATTCGTGAATGTTCCGGTTTTCTCAGAACTGAAAGTTGTACCTCCGTCTGTCGAATAAGACGAATAATATGCGTTGCCTACTCTTCTCAGTTTCAGAATGACAGC
Source organism: Dysgonomonas sp. (assembly GCA_032477055.1). Lineage (GTDB taxonomy): Bacteria > Bacteroidota > Bacteroidia > Bacteroidales > Dysgonomonadaceae > Dysgonomonas_A. The sequence continues at coordinate 189,280 of JAWDXP010000006.1, forward strand.
TACATTTTCTGCTGCACCGATGGCACCTCTTGTAGCATTGCTTCCTGCACTAAGACGATACGAATGATTGTAGCTATTATTACCACCTAGAGCGCAGAATGCGAATAAAAAGTCTGTTCCGCTTGTAGCAAGGCTAGGCGCGAATAATAAGCCTGCTTCTGCCTGATTGCTTGTAGAACTGGCTGCGTAACTGTCTAGTTGGGCCGTGATTTCAAAATCGCCTGTTATTTCTTTGTAAACATAATTGAAAGTTTGTTTGCCGCTTTCAAATTTACCTTTACCTGTCATTGTTAGAGAGGTGAAATCTGCTCCGACTGTATTTACTCCTGCTGCATTATCGTCACCAAGGTTAACAGCACTCCAGCCTCCGCCAAGATCTGTACCTGGTACTTCAGGCTCTTCGCCATCCTCACCTCCCGGATTTTCAGTATCAGGCATACCTCCATTGTTAACATCGATAGGAGCTGTTGCGAAATCAGGTAGTTTTCCTGCACCTGCACCTGCCGGAACTATTGAGTTAATATCTGCTGCATTATCTACAATATAAGAGTAGGTTGGTAAAAAATCGTTACGAGTCAAAGGTTGAGCCAGTTTTTCACCGCCGTAAGCTATATATTCTACATTTGTGAATGGATAAGGATCGGAAGCCTTAGCCGGAATATTTGTATATTCATTATCCGAAGCGAAAAGATATCCGGCAACAGAGCCTTGAAGATTTGATCCCGAAGATTTTGCAGGATATGTACAAATATCGGTTGGAAGATGAACGTTATCGAAATAGTTATTTTCAACTAGCACCATTGCACCGTATGCACTACCTGCACCATAAGTTGTAACCCCGTTGTAGAAGTTATTGTATACGTGAGCTTTCCCGAAACGCACTCTTGGGTGGCGTGAACTGGATTGGTCGAAGAAGTTATGGTGATATGTCACTGTAATCTGTGCATCTCCTGTCTCACTATTAGAGTGACCTACCAGAGATGTTTTTTGAGTTTTGATAAAATGGTTCCAAGATATAGTTACATTTTTAGTTCCATGAGTCACATCAACTGAACCGTCTTCATAATCTTTTGTTTGATTTACCGATTCGAATGTACAGTGGTCAACCCAAACTCTGTTTGATTTTTGCATAGAGATACCATCTGCACCATTATCTGCTTTTGGCTGAACGATATAAAGGTTTCTGATGATTATATTCTCTGCTTCGTTCAGGAAGAAACCAACGTTTTCCATTCTGAAACCGGATACACCATATATACTGATATTTGAAGTTCTCTTGATATCGAACCAAGGGCTGCTGCCGTCGCGACCGTCATCTTTTGTGAATGTACCGCTTAACCAAACTATTGCAGGATCCGTAGATTTATTTTTCTCTCTCAGTTTCAACCAGTCGCGGAATTTTATTCCATCGTTGAAATGAAGAACTGCTCCACCTTCACCGCCGGTTGTTCCTTCGGCATATCCGTAAAGTTTGTCTAGTTCGACTTTACCTTTTACTGCTCCTTCTTCTTCCGGAACGATATTTTCACTAGGTCCGTCTGTCCAGTCTTCAATCTCAACATCTTCCGGATTGACTGATACAGAACCTGAACCCGATTTTTTCAGTGTCACATTGTAGGTATATTTTTTACCTTCTTCATATTCTGTCGTTGCAGGAATTTCCCAAACAAACGAATCTCCCGATGGTAGGCTAAATACGAAAGAACGTCCTGCTACTCCGGTTTCGGGAAGGATAATGGCTTCTCCACTTGCTCCTGTTGCCAGAACCTTTGCATTCATATCTGCAACAGATGTATCATCAACGATTAAAGGGCTTTCTCCTCCGGCTAGGTTATAAGTAGCTTTCGTCTTCATTCCTTTTATTACGATAGATAGTCCGCTCAAATCGGAAATATCTTCGGATGTAATATTGAATATTACTTTCGAAAGCTTGTGTTTGAATCCAAGTGGTACACTCAATATAGTTTTATCCAGATTGACAGCACTGTTTGAATATAAAAAGTCGATTGCTGGTTGAGAAGACTGGTCAGAAACATTGATCGGATATTTATAATCAACAATTCCGCTAGATGCATAAGGATAATAAGCTATAAAGTCTACTTTAGAGCCATCATCCGGATAATTGATTAACGAAGCAGCATCGGCAGGTTTAAATGTTCCGTTAGCAGTTCCGTTTTCCGTGATATGTTGCTTATTCTCAGCAAGAACAGTTTCAGGTGTTAATCCAAGTCCATTCTTTACCATATAAACCCCGATAGCATCGTTCTTGTCCCAGACAGAGCCTGTTGCTCTCAATTGTCCTGCGTTCCCGTCTAAGTCTGTGATTGTCGATACAAATTGTACGGATTTCAGATTTTCTCCTCCACCTCCGTCATCATCATTATTACACGAAGTAAAAGCAAGTGCTGCGACCGCAAATGCCAGAAAGATTTTTTTTGTTTTCATGGTTGTCTTTCTTAAAAGTTAATGTAAATAAATAAAATATAATTTCTAAAGCTAACTTTCTCTATTCAAGAGTAAATCCTGTGTTACTATTCCTTCTCTATAGGTATTAATCCCAAACAAATATATGAGACATATTTTTATAATAAGGGGGGCAAATTAACTAAACCAATTTACCCCCTCATTATTATATTTTTATTGTAGTCTCTTGTTGCAGTTGTTTTGGCTTTTCAGGAGCATTAGTAATAATGATATGTATATTCGCCCTGTTGTTCTGAACGAAGTGGAGAGTTTGCTAAAAAGTAGATGTTTTCTGTTATCAACCTGACAAAAAGTAAAAAATCATGATGAGTCCATTCATGAAAAAAGCAGGGAAATTCCCTGCTCTATATAGATATTACCAAATAAATTAAAAAATGTAGCTTAATTAGTTTCGAATACTATTTTGCCATTTTTCTTCAAAATGCCTTTGCCTTGATGCTCTGTATAAACATAGTCATCATTGCTATATTGAATACCGGACGCTACAGTATCGGCTTTTAGTTTGATGGTTTCATCATTGAGCTTAAATGTAGCTGTTCCTTTAGAATTATTGTATTCCATGTCCATTTTGGTTCCGGCTTTGTTTGTTACAGATGTTTTTACAACATCTTCATTGCTTTTCTCAAAGACAACTTCACCGTTTTTCATCAGTTTTATATTTCCCTGATGTTCTATGTATACGTACTGCGGATTGCTGTATTTTATACCCGAAGCCACAGTATCGGCTTTTAAATCTATCGTTTCGCCATTTAATACAAAGGTTGCTGTACCTTTGGTATTATTGTAAGTCATTTGTAGTGTAGTACCATTACTGTTTGTCACAGTATTTTGTACTATTTCGTCTGTGCCTGCATTTACAGTGTTTTGTTCAGTCGGTTCGTTGGTTGGTTTTGTCGAATTATTACAGGCTGTGAAAACAAGTCCTGCTAAAACTGCAATAGATAAAAATCTCTTAATCATCTTTTATTTAAATTAAATTGTTATTCAATCCGTTATTTACTCAGATTAAACACCGTTCCTTTTATTTTAGTTTTCAGAACTTTTGTTTTTTATTATAAAAAAATAATTTTTTAAGATTTTATCTCACTTATTACCGTGCGCAACTTATCTGCAGCCAGCTTTACGGTTGTTTTCCATTCTTCGGCGGCATTGTCGTCAGCCCCGTCCGATATATATTTGAGGCATAAGAAAGGAATATTTTCTTTATGCGCTATATAAGCTAACGGATATGCCTCCATTTCGATGACATTATAGATAGAAGTGGTATGGTTTATTTCGAAACTGTCGCCGGTTCCGCATATTCCTTGTGGTAAGGAGTCTATTGTCAGACCATAATTTAATATAGGTTCGATGCCCGAGAATGGGGTTTCGTACTGTTTGCATCCCAACATAGTGACATCCATATCGCGCTGAACAAACTTAGTACAACATATAACAGAGCCTTGGGCAAAAGTATTACTTCCTGCCGATCCCAGATTTATAATAATAGATGGTCTGTTTTGCATTATTGCTTTTGTCAGATGATAAGCTGCATTTACTTTTCCTACACCGGTAAAGAGTGTGTTCATATCATCAAATCTGTCAGAAGCTTCCGATTCTAAAGCAAACACGAATAGTGGATTTTGATTCAATAAATTCTTTATCATATGGTTGTTAATAATTGAATAATAAGATTGCAGATAAAGGTAACTTAAATGTTTTTCAAATGCTATCAAAAAGATTCTTTATGGTGTGATACTTTTTTTATTACTTAATTTCGTTTTATGCGAATGTGTTGTTTATAAGCTGTTTGCATAAATATGTATACATAATGAAACACATATACATACAGATTGTAAATATTTTGTAACGCTATTTATATGATAATTTTTGACGGAATTATCATTCTTTGCATTCATAACGTGAGATTGAAAAAATACTTTAAAATCACGTTTGTATTTATAGATATTATTTCTGATTCATTATTTTTGTCTATAACTCAGATCTTGATATTGGTCTAAATGATGAGGGTGAATCAAAATTTTATTTAATCAATGAATATAACTCAGAAAAAAATTGAAGAATTGGCTCCTAATGCTGCTGCTGCCAAAAATGGAAGAGATCTGGTTGCTAAGAATAAGTTTTCGAACCTGAAAATCTCGGTAGAAAAAGACCTTATATGGGGCGAATGTGCCGGTAGCGGAAAGAATCCATACTACTGTTCAGTCGATTTTATAGATGAAGATAATGCTGTGTCCAGATGTAACTGCCCCAGCCGTCAATTTCCTTGTAAACATGCTCTTGGATTGATGTATGCGTATGACAAAGACAGTAGTACCTTTACGGAAGCTGAAGTGCCGGAAGATATTCTACAAAAAAGAGAAAAAATAGAAAAGAAGCAAGAAAAAAAGATACAAGAAAAAGAGTCAATAAAAGAGAAAGCCGAAAAACCCAAAAAAGTAAATAAAGCGGCTCTTATCAAAAAAATAGATTCGCAACTTACCGGTATTGAAATTGCCGGAAAGGTATTGAAAGATATTGTATTAACCGGTTTATCGGCTATCGATGCTAAAATGTCGAAAACCTTAACTCAGCAGGTGAAAGAGTTGGGTAATTATTATATTGGTGGTATCCAAACATCTTTCGACAATCTGCTACTTGAATTGAATAATGTGGAAGCCGAAGAGTATACGCAGGTGATAGACCAGATAAATTATATATCTGCCTTGCTTAAGAAAAGCTCGGATTACCTGAACAAACGGAAGGAGAATCCCGAAGAAGCTCCCGAACTGGACTCTGCCATTGAAGAACAGATAGGGTATATATGGAAGTTAACCGAACTGATGCAGTACGGATTGTATGAAGAAAACGGAGAATTGTTGCAACTTTCGTTCAACAGTTATGATAATCCTGCCCGAAAAGAATATGTTGATGAGGGGTATTGGGTAAATATGAAGAACGGTAAAATATATAAAACAAGAAATTTCCGTCCATATCGTGCTTCTAAATATATCAAAGAAGACAATAGCATATTCGATATATTACAGTTGAACGAAATGTTTATTTATCCGGGAGATCAGAATCCGAGAGTTCGCTGGGAAAATGAAGCCGTAAAAGAACGTGAAATTGAGCCTAAAGATTTAGAAATCGTCCTTTCGTTTGCTTCTGCTGATTATGCTGCAACTCTGAAATCTGTAAAAAATACGATAAAGAATCCACTGATGGATAAGCATCCTGTAGTATTGTTGATGTTACATAAGGCTTACCTGAATGGAGAAAATCTGGTGATAGAGGATAAGCAAGGAAACAAGTTGACATTGAGGGATATGGAGGGGCAGAATATATCACCATCTGCTACCCTGAAAGGTATACTTCCCGGACAACCCGAAGGAATTGCTGTACTTGTCATGATTAATAACGATGTCCAGACAGGTTTGTTATCGGCACAACCTATGTCTCTGGTTACTCCCGAAAAGATAATCAGGCTTCTGTATTAAGGGTAGCTACCCTGTTTTATTAATCATTAGAATATATTATCATTTTATTTTTTAAGTATTTGAAATTATGAAACTTCAACCATTATATGACCTTCAACAAGAGATAAACCGCCTGTTCATTGCAGGTAGTAAATTTGCCAAAGGAGATCCACGTCTTCAGAAGCATGTCCCAATACTGAATAAACTGGGAGAGAAAGCACCTGTATTCAGCAAGCTGGCTAAAGATGTCGAAGAACTTGCCGATACCGATGCACAGCAATCGCCCGAAAAACTGATGAGTATATCTGTCCTGCTGTATTCAATATTGTATACGCAAGGTGAAGCAGTGGAAGCTGGTGTGGAGGAGAAACCACAAACACCTAATTTCTCTTTGGATGAAGTGAATACCGAGTTTTCCTATTTCCAACTTAAGCCTGCGATTGAGGCTTTGACCACAAGTAATTCGGGCAGAATGGAACTAATTAAAGAAGCTCATGAGAAGGGTGTATTTAAAGACTCACGTACTTATATGTATGTAGATAAAGCACTGGGAGACAAATATGCAGATCTGACACATTGGATAGTAACAACGCTTATTCCATTGATAGGAGAACCACTTATTCCGGTTTTACTCAAGTCTTTCGATTATGCCGATACCGCAGAAGAGGCTCGCAGGCTTAAAGCACTTATACAACTCGATGCTCCTCAACTACCGGAGATTATCGAGAAGGTGATAACTGAAAGAATACCGAATTTGGTACTAGCTGCTATTCCTTATCTGGCAAAAGATGCTAAAAATGAAGATTTACTTTTGGAGTTTGCCAAAGACAAGCAAAAAGATGTACGGGTAGACGCTTATTTTGCATTGCGTGATATGAAAAGCGAAAAAGGCTGGGAATATATGGTAAACTTGTTCTTAAGTGAGAAGAAAAAAGCTGACCTGAGCATGTTGTCAAGAGCATTTGCAGCCTATTCTTTACCTGCACGGTATGTGCCGCTTCTGATAGAAAAAGCCCAAAAAAGTTTCGATAGCTTTATTGAAGCAGGAAACGATTCTGCCACATCGGACAAGGGTTTACAGGAAAAACTGGACTATCTCTATATGCACGTGGAAAGCCTTATATACAAAGAATATCAGGAGATATATGACTTCTTTGATATGTTGCTGAATAGTAAAGAATACAATACGCTGATAGGAAAAAATAAAGGTTTGTTGGAGTATAAAGCAAGAAACATAACCGACGAAATTCTTCGGTCGGTAAAGGATGATAAAAAATACGAAGTTTGGGATAAGCTAAGTCAAAATGTGTATGCAAATACTTATTGGAATCAAAGATTAACGGATGATTATTTCGGTTATTGTGCCGAAAATTCGGTCTTGTCAAAAGAAGCATTTTATAATCGTTTTGCCGAATATTATAAAAGCGATGCTGTATTGGCAGGCTCGATCTTTCATGACTTTGGTGTCTCGAAAAAAGATTCTTTAGAAGGAATTTTGGATACACGCTGGAAGCCTCTTCTTCTCAATAAGTTGAAAGAAGATAAGTATTATTTTGAGTATATTCTCGAGACTTATGTGAAGCTTATAGGTATTGATACACCTGAAGCGAAAGAATTAATAATATCAGGAATTAATGATCATGCCTTAAGTATATATAAATTCGACAGTCTGTCTAAAATTATGCAACAGACCCAGCATCCCGACCGCTTCGATATTATTCTGGATGCTTTAGTTGCTCGTAACAAAAAACAAAAAATCACAAGTTATCAATTGAGAGTGGTCAAATTCGAAGCATTCCCCAAAGAATATATACAAAAAATGCAGGATCTGCATGAGAAGACAAAAGAAGATATATATGCTCAGGTAGCTGAACTGATGCAGAATGGATAAGCGGACGGATAAAATCTTTCTTCATGAAAGTTGTTGGCAAAAAAGATTAGGTTGTCTCCTGATTCTGATTTCGAGATATAATTAAAATATGATTACAACCTCTACTTAGCTTGCAAGCCGAGGTACACCGCTTGATGATGGCGGGCAGCTGGTTTGCAAAAGGTGATACCTTGCTCTTGAAATTAGTACCCGATCTCCAAAAATTAGGGGAAAGAATGCCGATTATCAGTAAGTTGGAAAAGAAAGTTGTCAATCAGGATTATAAGAATTTCTTACTGATCATAGCAAGTAATATTGAGAATAATAATAAAAATAAATAATAGCAATCATGGCAAAAAAAGATGCACTTATAAAAAAGATAGATGTTCAGCTTTCGGGGATAGAACTGGCCCAAAAAATTCTGACTGATATGGTACAGACCGGTATTTCTGCTATCGACTCCAAAGTCACCAAGAATCTACAGTCTCAACTGAAAGAGTTGGGCAATTATTATATCTCGGGTATTCAGACACAGTATAATACATTGTTTCTGGATCTGAAAAATGCAAAAGAAACAGGCTATGCACCCATTATAGCGCATGTGAATTTTATCCACATTCTGTTGAAGAAAGCTAAGGATTATCTGAATGAAAGGAAAAAAAATCCGGAAGCTGCTCCCGATTTCCATTCCGAATTGGAAGAGCTGATATACGGTCCATTAAAGATGGCTGACCTGAAAAAGCTAAACTTTGTAGAAAAAGATGCCGAATTGCTTCAACTGTCGTACTTCTCTTATGAGGACGAAACAGGTAAAAATGTAATCAGCGAAGATTATTGGTTCAACCTTAATAATGGGGAGCTTTACAAGAATAAGTCATCGAAAGCATTGGGTAACTGGAAATTCGTAAAATTCAGTCAAGACGATTCCGTTTTCCATATCCTTAAGATAAAAGACCTCTACAAGTCCCCTGCCAGCCGCAACCACAAGATACAGTGGAAAGAAGAGCCTGAAAGCCGCGAGATCATTGCAACGGATTTTGAGAAGATACGCAAGTCCTCTTCTGAGAACTACGAGGAAATTATCAGATCTGTGAAAGAAACATTGAAAGACCCGCTTACCGATCCTTTCCCTATCATTCTTTTGCAATTGCATAAAGCCTATATCAACAATAACCATATTGTGATAGAGGATAAGGCTGGAAACAAGATCACGCTGAAAGATTCGAATCCCAGCTTTAAATCAGAAACTGCACTGAAAGCGATTTTACCCGAAGATCCTAAAAATCTTACTTTATTGGTTTGCATGAATAATGACCTCGAAACAGGTATTCTGTACGCGCAACCCATCACGCTGATAAGCAACGACAAAATCGTTAAACTTTTATTTTAAGGAGAAACAATCATGATATTACAACCCATACAAGACCTACAAACGGAAGTACATCGCCTGATAATGGCAGGTAGCCGTTTTGCCAAGAATGATACTTTATTACAGAAACTGGTTCCCGAACTACAAAAGCTGGGAGAAAAAGCACCGGTTATTAAAAAACTGACGGAGAGAGTCGAAAAGCTAATAAAGAAGGATGAAAAGAAGAATGCCGAAGACCTGTTGGATATTAATGCACTGATCAATTCTATCTTACAAGTCCAGAATCCGACGGCTCAGAAAACCGAAGATCAGGAACAGCTCCATCCTCAGTTCGAAATAGAATCTCTTTTGCCTGACTCCCTTCTTTTGAGAGAGACTATCACCGCCTTGTCCGTAAAAATATCGGACAGGATCGGAATTTTGGAGAGAGCTTTACACATGGGAGCATTCAGGGATTTCCGTACACATCAGTATGTCAATACATTTCTTGACAAAAAATTTGGAGATGCTATACCTTTAGTGATGGATAAAATAATTCCGTCAATAGGTGCGCCAATGATACCTTATGTACTCGATAGCCTTCAACTTGCTGATAATGTTATGGACATCAACAGGTTCAAGATAATCTATAATCTGGATTATTCCGGTATGCCCGAACTGATTGAAAAAGTATTTTCGGAGAAGTTGCCACGGCATCAGGCAGAAGCATTAGTTATGCTAGCAGATGATGAAGAGAATAGAGACTGCATTCTTTCTCATCTGAAAAACAAAAATAAACTGATACGTGCAGGAGCTTACAAGGCTCTGGCTAAAATGAATAAGAAAGAAGATCATCAATTATTGCTTGATATTCTCCTGTCTGAAAAAGATACGGCTAATACAGAAGAACTTGTAGAAGTTATTTCAGGAATAGACTCTATGGATATCTTTCCGGATATCTTTGACTATATACAAAAGCAATATGAAGTATTTACATCTTCCGATAGCTGGAAAAATAACGCAGAGTTAACCAATAAACTGTCTAAAAGCCTGCTTCTACTCAAGAACAAAGAAGATAGCCGTTCTTTTCAGTTATTCCTGCAATTGTTCCAATATATTTCGGACGAATCTCAGGATTTTTCGGGCATGAGAGGAAATGTAGACTCTACCGTTAGTATAGCAAGCAGTATCAATGCATGTATGGCTACATATAATGATGTCGATTCTATTTATGATTTCTATACAAGAGCTATTTCGTCGGTTCAGCTTGCTCCTCCGGGATCAGGATATGCTGTCACGAATGGAATAAAGCAAAAGCTTGTGGAGTCATTTTTCTGGACATATACAAAGAAAGGTACTAAAGAAAATGTCTATAATACTTTTATTGAATATTACAAAAACAGAAAGATAAGTTTGAGTTCTTTGTATAGTGCATTCTCTAATGACGTACGACCCGGACGAACTTTAAACGGATTCTTTTACAGCGATCCATTCGATTCACTTCCGAAAGGGCAACTTCTCTATCCCGAAAAGATAGATCAGCGATGGATAGATCTTTTTTATAAAGAAATAGAAGATTACGCAAAAAAAGAGGGTGACTGGAGTAAAGAAAGCGATAAAGAGCTGCTTCTTATAGATGTTTATGAGTCCTGCCCATCTCAGAAATTCAGCAGTTTTCTGAAAGAAAACTTTACCCGGTTCGATGACAGAGTTCCAGTATTTCTGAAACTCTTTCTGGAGAGAAATGTGGAAGGCTGGGATTTGGTTATAGAAGAAGCCATGCAAGCTTTCGGAGAAAAAGAATATTTGCAGGATATAAAGTCCAGGCTAGAGTATAACTTGTCTATTGACAAAACATTAAAATCGCATGCCGCGAAATTAAGGCGTCTGGCAGGTATCATAAATGATAAAAGCTATAAAGATTACTTTCTCGAACTGGCAAACAGGGTAGAGAACGCAGGTGCTGAAATATTAGATACACCTGAGAAAGAAGAAGTTTATGAGTATACTATGCCTGAGAATTTCCCCAATATCATCAAAAAAAGTGGGGTAAGGGAAATTCCTGTTTCTTACGAATGGAATGATGATATTGCTGCCGGATTTAAGCATTATGACGAAACTGCTATACAAGACCGGTTATTATGGGAGAAATTGGCAAAACTAGATATTCATTTGGCATGGGCTCTGTTCGCTTCCGTATCGGAGTGGATGGCTTACCGTTTGAGCAAGTTTGTGCATAACGTAGATACTCAACAACGTTTAGAAGCGGCTTGGGCAGGAACAGACAAAGCCTATATAAAAAGCCTGCACTTCAAAACATGGCGAGACAAGCAGATTCCGTTCGATACTCAAAGAATATTTCTCGAACTGTTGGAAGATATGTATGTTGACTATAGGGAAGATAAACCGGAATATGTTTGTAAACTATACCATCTCATTTCTCTTTTCAGACATACTGCTCCGGATACCGGTGATTTCAACAACTGGTTGGAAGACCTGCTTATGCGGATCAATCGTGATTTGGATGGGAAAAGTCAGGGAAAAACCGTATTTCGCACTTATCTTTTTGAATCGGTTGCCTTTGATGAACAGAAAAACAGAGAAGAATTTGAGTCTTATATCAGAAATATAAACTACAAAGTAAACCAATACCTGCATACGCCCGAACAGGTATATATGATGAATGTGGCAAACGGAGCTCAGGAAAATAAACCTTATTTTCAGGAAGGGTTTAGCTTCTCTCCGGGAAAATTCCAATACATTGAATTTGCTTTTGGTCTGAGGAAAAACGATGACAAAATCAATGCCTATAAAATGTACAGGAAAGCATACGAAGAGGATACCGACTTTGTAGAAAATCAGATATACGAAAATTATAGAATAGAGAATAAGATAAAAATTGAGGATTTGAATTACCTGCTTTCTATAAATCCAAAATCAGGACGGGCAAATCTCAATTTGGGGCATATTTATTACCGCGACCATATAGATCTGGCTATTGTCGAATTTAGCAAGGCTATGGCTATAAATCCGGACTTGTATCGAACAGAATGGAGAATAAAAGACTTGGCAACAAAATATACCAATCTGGCATATAATTTCATTCAGACAAAAGAATTCGATAAGGTCGTAGAGCATGCTACAATAGCTATTGGACTCAACCCTAATGAGCCTGCTGCATATCTGAACAGGGGAGTAGGATATTCTCATCTGGGAGAAAAAGAAAAAATGCAGCAGGATTATGATAAAGCCAGAGCATTGGAACCGGCAAAGGCGGCTATGGTATATGCGAACGAAGCATACGAACTTTTGTTGAAAAAAGAATGGGATAAGGCTATCGAGTCAGCTAACAAAGCTTTGGAAATAGACCCTAATAATGATGGGGCTTATTATAATCTGGCTTGTGCTTATGAGAACAAAAAGGAAATAGACAAAGCCTTGGTGGCTATTAATAGGCACATAGAATTGGATCCTGAATATTCAAATGCCTATATAAACAGAGCCTATTATCTTCGTTGCAAGGGAAGATTCGAGGAAGCACTGGAAGATTACGAAAGAGCTTATAAACTGGACTCTTCGAACACTCTGGTACATGGTAATAAAGGTAAAACCTATGCAGCCCTTAACGATTTTGAAAAAGCAAAAGATAGTTTCCAGAAGTCTTACGAACAAAAGGCGGATAAGTTTCATTTCCTTTACCTGATTTATGCAGACTTTGCATTGAATAATTTATCTGGAATTAAAGAAAACTTCGAGAAAATGGATAAAATGAGCGATGCTGGTTGGGATGAGCACGATGCATTATTATCTTCTTTCTTACGCTATGCTGCCGGAATGGATATGAAGAAAAATCTGGCGGCTTGTGAAGATCTTCTTCAAAAAGATATACGAGTGCCTGATTATCCGTTGGCACAGATAGTGAAGGTTGCTATAGAGAATGGAAATACGGAAAAAGAGACGTTAAAGAATCTGGCTGAAAAGATCAATAAAGAATAGTAGGCTGTAAGTGGAGTATATTTTTCTTTATAAAGTACTATACCGATAGAGTATTAATTCTATCAGTGACCGGGCAGACATTATATGTCTGCCCGTACCCATAATATCGGGATGTTATATGGTGGTATAAGAAAAAACATATAACTTCAACATCCGATTTTCAATAATAAATAAAAGATAATGGCAAAGAAGAAAGAAGAGGACGTATTGAGGCAACCTGCCGAATTATTATATGCTCATGAGTTGGAGGCTCTGAAAGAAGAGGACAAAAGTGAAGAAAAACCCATTGGATGGCAATTGTCGCCTAAGGCCGTGTTGAAATTTATTGTCGGAGGAAAAGCCAGAAATGTGGATATCACCCCTAAATATATCGGTCACAATCGTTTGGTAGAAATTGCTATCGCAACACTGCTTACCGATCGTTCGCTATTGTTGATAGGCGAACCGGGAACAGCTAAATCGTGGCTTTCCGAGAATCTGACTGCTGCTATCTGTGGAGATTCGGGAAAGGTGATACAAGGTACAGCAGGAACCACAGAAGAACATATCCGCTATTCGTGGAATTATGCTATGCTTTTGGCAAACGGACCATCGGATGAGGCATTAATAAAAAGCCCTGTTTACAGGTCAATGGAAACGGGATCCGTAGCTCGATTCGAGGAGATTTCGCGTTGTGCATCGGAGGTACAGGATGCGTTGATTTCTATCATGTCAGAAAAAACAATAGCTATTCCTGAGTTGGGGAAAGAAATTCCTGCCCAGCGTGGGTTTTCCATCATAGCTACTGCTAATACGCGTGATAGGGGAGTGAACGATATGTCGTCTGCTCTCAAACGCCGTTTCAATATTATCATACTTCCCTCTCCTGCCAATCTCGAGACGGAGGTGTCTATTGTTACCAAGCGCGTAGCAGAAATTTCTAATAACTATAAGCTAAGAGCCAATTTACCAAGCAATGAGGCAGTAGAAAAGATTGTGACAATCTTCCGCGAACTTCGTCAGGGTAAAACTCTGGATGAGAAGCAAAAATTAAAATCACCTAGTGGAGTTATTTCTACGGCTGAGGCTATCTCTCTGATCACAAATAGTATGGCTTTAGCAGCAAGTTTCGGGGATGGGACTATCACGGACGAGGATTTGGCTGCAGGACTGCAAGGTGCAGTTGTTAAGGATGAAGACAAAGACAAAATCGTGTGGAAAGAATACCTGGAAAACGTAATGAAAAAGCGTGGCGCAGAATGGCGCGGTTTATATAATACATGCAGCGAAATAAACAGCTAATATGAAAAAAGGAATAATAGACAGAATAAATATATTAGGAGGGATCTACAATTCGGTCGGAGAAGACATACAAAGTAAGCTCGAAGGAATATCGTTCGATAGATCTTTTCTTCTGAAAGAGTTTGAAGATTATCTGCAAGATTCGATGTATAGCCGAATAAAAGAGGGTGAGAATATTTTAGAAGGAGATATTTCTTATCCCAGAATAAATTATCAAACAGAACTGTTTACACCCTTTAAGGAAGGAACGAAGGATTTCCTTGAAAATAAAGGCTTGATCTCGAAAGAAAAAGTACAGGAAATAATTCCTTATGATGACCCCGAATTCATTATTATAGGGTCTTCCGATAGTTGGCCGAATTACTATTTTATATGTTCAGCAGATAAAGATTCTGAAAACCCTACGGTATATACAACAGATCATGAAGTATATTTCGATGAAATAGAAAAGCTCGGTACATTAGAAGACTTCTTTAACCTGTTTGTAAGTCCTGAGGAGTTCGGAATGACGATCGAAAATTTAAGAAAGGAATTGAAAAAGAAAGAAGAATGAAGAAACTGATTATTATATGTAGTATAGTTACTATGTTATTGTCTTGTAATAGCGGCAGTAAAAATAAAACTATACAGATTGAAGATGAAATCATTACTCATGTAAGTGAAGATGATAAAGATATGAATAGGGCGATGGAAACAGCCAGAGCATCCTTTGACCAATTCAAAAAAGCTTTTGTTGAGGCACAAGGCAACGATCAGTATCATTCTTTCATCATAAAAATAGGTTTTGATTCGCCCCAATATGGTAAAGAACATATGTGGGTAGGAGACCTGAAACTGAAAGACGATAAATTCGTCGGTATATTGTCCAATACGCCTACCGATCCTGCTATAGCACTTAATTACGGAGACACTATTGTTATTGACCCTGCACAAATCAGTGACTGGATGTATATCGATAGTGCAACAGGACTGACCAAAGGTGCATATACATTCCGCGTGATGCGCGATGCTATGTCCGAAAAAGAAAGAATGGAATTTGACGAACAAACAGGTATTAAGCTGGAATAAAAAAGAATGACCAACCATTACAATATATTCGGAGTTCGCCACCTTTCGCCCGGAGCCTCTTATCACCTGATAAAATATCTGAAAGAAAAGAAGCCCAGATGTATATTGATAGAAGGGCCATCTGATGCTACCGGAATGATACCTGATATAGCAGGTAAAGATGTTGAGCCTCCTATTGCTTTACTGGCTTATACTACCGAATTGCCAATAGAAACCATACTTTATCCTTTTGCTTCTTATTCTCCCGAGTATCAGGCTATTTGCTGGGGAGTAAGACAAAAGCTGGATGTTCGTTTTATTGATTTGCCTGCCGATATTATGCTAAAGTTGCGGCAGGAAAGGAACAGAGAAGAAAACGAAAATGTCGATGAATTCTACAAATTTCATAACGGATTGTATGACGAAATAGCAAAGCGGTACAATGAAGATGATTATGAAGGTTATTGGGAACGAAATTTCGAACATAATCTCAATCCCGATACATTCAGAGAAGGATTAGTCTACCAGACATCCCAAATTAGGGAG
Organism: Dysgonomonas sp.; assembly: GCA_032477055.1. Lineage (GTDB taxonomy): Bacteria > Bacteroidota > Bacteroidia > Bacteroidales > Dysgonomonadaceae > Dysgonomonas_A. The sequence continues at coordinate 205,307 of JAWDXP010000006.1, forward strand.
ATGGTAGTGGATATGGAATATGAAGCTGCTCCCCACGATTTTTCATACAACCTGATACGCGAAGCTCACATGCGTAGAGAAATACAACGAGCTGTATCAGACGGTTATAAGCCCGAAGAGATTGTGATTATCGTAGGAGCATACCACGTATTGGGGCTCGATACTGCTCTTCCTCCGATGTCGGACAAAGAGTTAAGCAATATTCCACGGGTATCTACATTACTCACATTGATGCCTTATTCTTATTTGCGTCTGAGTAGCCGTACGGGTTATGGTGCAGGTAACAAAGCTCCTTATTACTTCGAGCTGATGTGGAATGCCATACAGGCTAACAAGCCCGAAAATCTATCAGCAATCTATCTGTCGAAAGTAGCTAAAGAACTGAGAGATAAAGGTAACAATGCCTCTTCGGCAAGTGTCATTGAAGCTGTCAGGCTTGCCAATGCCCTTACATCGATGCGCGGAGGTTCACTTCCTGTATTGAAAGACTTGCACGATGCAGTTATTACCTGTTTTGGAGGAGGAGAATTGTCGCGTGTAGCTGAAGCTATCAATATGGTGGATATAAGTACGGTTATAGGTCGCCTCCCCGAAGGTGTCAGCCAAACTCCTGTTCAGGAAGATATGAATCAGGAATTGAAGAGGCTGAAATTGGTGAATTACAAGACAGCAGTGTCGCGCGATTTGTCTCTCGATTTACGCGAGAACCTGAAAGTAAAGACCAAAGAAGCGGCTTTTATGGATCTCAACCGGTCTACTTTCCTGCATCGGTTGAAAGTTCTTGACATCCATTTTGCGACGCAGGTAGGTATCTCACAAGATAAAGCAACATGGGCTGAAAAATGGGTTCTTCGCTGGACTCCCGAAGTAGAAATAGAAGTAATAGAGGCTAACCTGAGAGGTGAAACTTTGGAAATAGCTGCGGCTTTTGAACTGAAAGAGCGGTTGAACCATTGTACAAGTGTGGCTCTGGCTGCAAAGATAATTCGTCAGGCGTGTGAATGCCATCTTACCAAGATATTTGAGAATGCGCTAAGTGCATTACAGGAATTGCTGATCGACTCCGGGGATTTCAAGGAAACGGCGGAGGCGGCACACGAATTATCAATACTTATACAATACGGAGATCTGAGACAGTTCGATCTCAATCCTTTGATACCTATTCTTCAACAACTGTTTCTTCGTTCATCATTATTACTGATAGGAGCATCTTCGTGTGATGATAAGGCAGCAACATCTATTGCCCAATCCATAAATATTATGGAAATTATTTCGCAACAACAGTATGATGTTGTAGATGTGGAAACATGGCAAAAAGAGTTGCATACTTTGGCATGGCGAGATGATTTGAATACAAAATTATCCGGAACAGCTTTCTCTATATTGTTGGAACATAATCTGGCGACCGAAGAGGATTGTGCCAAAGAAGTATCGCGCCGATTATCTCCGGGCGTACCTGCCGAACTGGGAGCAGGTTGGTTCGAAGGGCTTTCGGGACGTAACCGGTATGCTTTGTTGTCCCGTATTTCTCTTTGGAAAGAATTGGATAAATATGTAGAGCAACTCGAGGATGAAGAATTCTACCGCTCTCTGGTTTTTTTGCGAAGGGCTTTTGGAGAGTTCGAATCGAATCAGAAAAATAGTATTGCTGAACTACTAGGCGAATTGTGGGGAACGGGTGCAGAGGCTACTGCTGAGACTCTACAGGCTGACCTGACAGAGAAGGAAGAGGAAAAACTGGACGAACTGAATGATTTCGACTTTGATTTTTAAGAAAATAATGGAACGACAAAATAAAAATATGACCCGTTGGCGGTTGATCTTGGGAGAAGATACCCGTGCATTGGGTAATGTAGGGTTTAATGAGCAGGAGTCTATTATGGATTCGGCTCTTTCGGCAATATATAATGGAGATTCGGAAGGAAATTCAGGGAACGGGAAAAAAGGAGGAAAAGGATCTTCAGTACCTAATCTTGCCAAGTGGCTGACCGATGTCCGTACCTTTTTTCCTCAGGATATAGTAAGTGTTATACAGTCCGATGCTATAGAACGTAAAGGATTGACAAAGTTACTTTTTGAGCCGGAAACATTGAAAAATATTAAACCTGATATTTCTATGGTCGGGACGTTGATGGCTCTGAAAGGACAGATTCCCGAAAAATCGAAAGATACTGCCCGCCAGTTGGTAAAGGAAGTAGTAGATGAAATAATGAAACGGATGGAGCAGGACTTGCGCCGCGCTGTTACAGGAGCTCTGAACAAGAAAGTGCATACACCTATTGCAAACTTTACTTCTACGGATTGGAAAAGGACTATTGACCGCAACCTAAAAAACTATGATACTAAGACAAAACGATTGATTCCTGAGAAATTCTATTTCTTTGAAAGAAATCAGAAACATAAAAGCTGGACTGTAATACTTGATATTGACCAAAGCGGCTCGATGGCTGACTCTATTATATATTCATCGGTGATGGGTTCTATTTTTGCCAGTATGCCTGCACTCGATACTCATGTAGTTGCATTCGATACGGAAGTGACAGATCTTACCGAACTTTGTCGTCAAGATCCTGTAGATATGCTTTTTGGCATTCAGATGGGAGGAGGAACAGATATCAATAAGTCAGTCGCTTATTGTCAGGAATTGATACAGAATCCTAAAAAAACCATGTTCATTCTTATCTCAGACTTATATGAGGGAGGAGTACGCAAAGGATTATTGAGGAGGCTATCTCAAATGCACGAAGATGGAGTTAAGGTGATAACATTATTAGCTTTGTCTGATGGGGGAAAGCCCGACTATGATGTGAATTTAGGAAAAGAAATCAGTAAACTTGGGATAGCTTGTTTTGCCTGTACTCCCGACCGTCTTCCTGATCTTGTAGCTGCAGCTCTTAAAGGACAGGAACTTACTCAATTTGAGCAAAAAGACAAGGTTTGATTTATTATGTATTATTAATAAACGATTTTATTATTCATAGTATAGGTGTATAAAATAGCCTCTCTGAAATTCTATTAACATTTCAAAGAGGCTATTTGTGACCCCGGAGAGGCTCGAACTCTCGACCCACTGATTAAGAGTCAGTTGCTCTACCAACTGAGCTACGGAGTCATTTTGGTTTACAAAAGTAAAATAAAATATCGATATCATATAAAAATTTCTTTGTAAAGTGTATTTAACAAATTAATAATTTTTATTCTTTCCAACTTATTGGCTTAATCTAGAATGTTAATAAATAATAATTTCACTTTCATTATTTAATAATAATGTTAATTTATTTTCATAAAAGATATAAGATGGGATATTTTTCTCGTGTATGTTAATGAATAATATAATTTATTAACTATTAGACTGAATTTCATTTTTAAAATATTAACATTCGCAAATTAAATCTTATTGAGAAGCAATTAAGAAAATGGAAATTGAATTTCTATTGTTCTGAATACTAATTAATGAATAAATGAGTGAACTGTTTTTATCTATTACTTCTGTTTATTTATAAATAAAATATATGTTTTTTATAAAAACAAGAACAATAAAACAATCTAAATAAAAAAATGTTCATTAATTAAATATTATTACATTTTTTGAACCAAATAAATTCAGCTATTGTTTAGAACAGTATAATATATTTAACTTTGTTCGCTGGGGGGATTAATTTCCTAATTTATGTCCTAAAAAAACTTTATAAACACAAATGCCTATAAATAGGATAAATTTAATATAGAAAAATATTTAGTTGGCTGTAACTATGAATGGACTTCTAAATGAATATTTGAAACATGAACTTATGTGATTCTTTAATTATGAAATATCAATTAATGTAATTTGTGCTGTAGTGCATATTTATTTCTATTGTTGAAGAAGACTTAATTGGATTGTATTAGGGCATTCCTCTCTGTACCTCGTATGCTTTGACTTAAAAACTTTTAAATACATAAACTTTAATTAATAATTAAAAAAATTAAGAAGATGAAAAAAGTGTGGTTTATTATGGCGATCGTAGGGTTGCTGTTTACTGCGTGTAGTAATGAAGATGACATGGGTCTGGATTCTTCAATAGACGGAAATGCTACAAACGGGAAAAAAACAATTGTCAACTTTGAGTTTGATGCCAGTGTTATTAACTATTCCCCTACAGAGTCATCATTGAGATATTCTCCTACCTATACAAAAGGTGGATTCAAAATTTATGCATTCATGCAGGATAGTTTGACATTGGATTATAAGTATGCTACAACTGTATCTGCAGATAGTATGACTTACGATCCTGCTACTAAAAAATTGACAGGAAAAACTGCTATCAATATAGGTAAGTATAAATTTGTTGCAAGTTATGGTCTAGATCAAACGGCTGTAACTGTACCTACTTTTACATCATCTAGTGTATTGGATGATACTTACTCAATTACCTATGATGGCTCAGCGCCTTTACAAGAGATTTTCTTTTCGGAAGGAAAAACATCTGCTAGCTTAAAAGAATATGAATTAGGTATTACTCCAGGGGCAAATGAAACAGTAAAAGACACTCTAAGAAGATCAGTATCAAGAGTAGATGTATTGTTCTTAAAGGTTAAAAAAGACACAATTTCCCCAGGTGTATATCAATATACTGAGTCACCATATAAAGCTGGTAATGATGTATTTGGACGCAATAGTATAGAAGCTATTCAAATGAGATATAATAATACATTGAATGGTACTATGGGATTGTTTGGACAATTCAAACCTTCTACTCCATTTGCGGCTAATATCAACTTAGGTAATTTCGGTCAAACTATCACAATTGGTAATGATACGACTGTAACAGAGACTATTATAGGTAACTCGACTTATACAAGATATGATAGTGTAGTACCTACAGATCTTGCACATGGTGGTGCACATATATTCGGAAACTATCTGTTCCCTAATGCTGATGCTACACCTACAAATGGTCTTCAAATATATATCAAACCTGTAGGTGGCAATGGTAGAACCATAACATTGAATGACTTGTTGCCAGTAGAAAAGAATAAAGTAACTCTGGTTAAGATATATGTAGTGGAAACTGATGAAAACAAAGGCGGCCCTGGTCCAGGTCCAGACCCAGAAAAACCACACGTATTCTCAACTAATGTAACATTCGAAGTTGAAATTATTACAGATTGGGCTGGAAGCCATGAAGTAATAGGTGAAATATACTAATAAAAGTTATTGTTAATAAATATTTACCGATAAAGTTAAAACCGAAACCGTATGAAAAAAATCACTATTATATTCTGCATGCTAATGTTGCTAGTTACAGCTTGTAACAATGATGATCATGATCCTCTGTTGGGTGAAGTTCCTAATCTGGATGGACCGGGCATAGTAACTTTTGCCCAAGATATGGATGGGGTTTCGGTTTTAATTTTCGGTAAAAAGAAAGGGTCTGTAGATCAGTTCATTTACCAAAAAGGAATTAATTCCGGATGGTCTAGTGAAGGAAAGGTTTCCACAGCTGTGGAAATGGGGGATTATAAGTTTTTATTTATGAAATCTGCATGGGTTAATACAACTCTGGATCCGACTCTTCCGGCAGTGGGAGATACTATTGATGTAATAGAGATTGATGATCTGGAAATATTGACAAAGGCAGATTCTGCTAATCCTGGGTATACATTGGCTACTGATGAAATTTGGTTGTCTAGAGATGCACAAATAGATTCTATATATGAAATACAAAAACCTACAACTGTAAAAGATTCTATAGAGAGAATAGTTAGTTTGATAGAACTGAAAATAGAATTCGGTTATCTGAATGGAGGTAATTTTATAGAATTGGATACTCTAGGTATAGATGTAGCTAAATTGCTGAAAATTAATAAGGTAAAATTTGATGTGACCGGTGTTGGAGAAAAATACAGTATTATAAACAAAAGTATAGGCTCTACTGCTAAGACGATGTATGTAGCGACTCAGCCAAAAGACTCTATCAATGGTAGTTCTGCAATATATGAGGGACCATTCGTCTTCCCTCCGGCAGCAGGAAATTCAACTAAAGTAAAAATATCAATCGAAACAGAAAGCTCAAGTCCTTTCCCTAATAATATTAATCTTAAGGAAATAACAAATACTCTGCAATATAATCATAAGCTGGTTGTGAAGCTAAGGATTACAGATACATATCAGTTCTTTGATATTAGTGTAGATGCCGAACCTATATCTAATGATAATACAACAGAAGGAGATAATGGAGTATGGGAATAATTCATCTAAAAAATAGTGTAATGAAAAAGAAAAATGTAATATGGATATTATATCTAGTGTTGAGCGTTTTCATGGTATCATGTTCACAAGATATTGATGATAATAATGTTCCTGTAGATGAGGGCAAAGATACATCAGTGCCTGTTAAGATCAATACTCGTGCTATTCTTCCTTCCGGAACTAATTGTGAATTATATATTTTCGAAAAAGAAAATAGTTCTCTTCTAGATTATGTTTATAAAGGTAAAGAAACAATAAATGAAACGGATAGTGTAAAAATACTCAATTTTTCGAATGCCGATTTAATCAGAACTTCTTATCGTTTCTTGTTTGTGACTACTAATAGCACAACTCCTGAGATTTCAGTTGTGAAAAAAACTGGAACAGCATTAGATAATACAACAGAATGGAGCAACATCCATATACATGCGAATACTATAAAGCTAACAGAGCATAACTATTATGGAGTGTTAGATAAAACCGGTATGCAGATAATAAAAGAAGGCTCTATTAAAGATACTTTGTCTCGCGCAGTAGGACAAGTGATATTAGATATATTTAAAATAAATGGTTCAATCTCGAATCCGATAGATACGGATACAAGTGTAGAATCGGTGTTAGACCGTGTGTATAAAGTAGCTTTGGATTATCAAGGTATTACTTCAGATGTAGAAATATTTAATACTGACTCTATAGCTGCAGCTGTATGGGGAGGTACACTTACTGATACTATTTATGTGAATATGGATAATACAACATTTAAAGTTCCTATTGATAGTACTGTTGCTCAATTGCAAAAAATACCTAACGGGCCAAGAGGAAGTGTCAGAATCAAAGGGGCATATATGTTGCCTTCAGATAAAAATGTGAAATGTAAATTGACATTCTTCTATTATGATACTACTCCCAAATGTGGGGTTCCCTCTCATTCTCATGATGCAGGATGTTATGAAACAAAGACTTTAACTCTTAATTTACCTAAAGCAAATAGTACAGATCTCTTAAGTGTTCTTCCTGATTACTATACTCTTAATAGAGGAGGAATTCGATTCAATCGTATTATTGATCTAGAGCAAGAGTCTTCATTTGAATTGCAAACAATATGGAATTGAAATATATAAATGTTATGATACAAAAATTTATAATATTGCTAGGAGTTGTAACTCTGTTGTTTTCTTGCCAAAACAGTCAATTTGAAGATAATCTTGCTGATAATCCTGATGTAAATCTGCAAGAAATTCGATTCTCTCTGTCTACAGATGAAGCTATGGAGACTGAGATGGATTATGTGCCTATGAGTCCTTCTTTAAGAGCACAGGATGAAAATACATATCAGATTGTAATTACTAATATGTATAAAATTCTAGTATCAAAAAAAGTAGGAACTAAGTGGATTGTTAATCAAGTTCAGACTTTACGGATAGACCCCAGTATATCTATGAGTGGTTGGTATAAAGTAAAAAATGGAGAAAAAATAACAGATTTTACTATGCAACTTACTCCAGGTGAATATCGGGTTACTGTAATAACAGGAGGATTAGCAAGGAGTGCAAATTGGAATTTAGATCTACCAGAGGGTACGATTATAGATGATGATAATGATCCAACTTATAAGGTGCCCTACTTCTGTACCTATAAGGAAATTCAACCAGGTTATGAATTTGCAGGAGAACTTGGTTTGGAAGAAGAAATATTTTCAGGAGTACAAGGCTTTACAGTTGAAAAGACCGATGATTTACATTCATCTCCAAAAGGAACTCCAATAAATCTGAAAATGAAAAGAATGGTTTCTAAGTTATTGGTATTGTTGGATAATACTGTGACGAGCGTATATAATTTTGGAGTAGGAAATACCAATACAATAATAGCTACTTTAAAAACGACTGATCCTGTGGGATTCCCTAGAGGATTGAATGTATGGGGTGAGCCTTATTATGACTCAAGTTCAGTTTTAAGTGAAATGAGATATATAGTCTATACTGGGAACGATGAAGAAAATGTTTCAGGAATAAACTATTTAGTAACCAGAAGAGGTTCTCAGCAATTTAATACATATTATTTTGGAGATCCTAATAAAAACTTATCTGTAGAGATTTCCGATATTGATGTGCGTGTTCCGTCTTGGGTTGGAGATGACTTCTTTACAAATGATATTATTCCATCATTGACTCTTAAGAACAATTATATTTCCGGTTTTGTTTTGAAATCAGGAAATAATGAGATACTTGATCCTTCTGGTACAGTTTTGAAGGAGTTTCATGTGGATTTTCAAAGTGGAACTACACCTAAAAGCCCTGTAGGTATATTTGATAATAATTTTGAATATAGATAGTAACTAAACTTTTATAAAAGAAAATATTATGATGAATAATATAAAAATACTTATTGGACTATTTCTATCCACTTTTCTACTCATAGGTTGTGTGAAAGATGGTGTAGATGAATGTCCTACAGGAGATATCAGATTGCATTTTTTTGTAGAAAAATTTCAGAATAAATCTGCGAATCCATTGGATGACTATGAAGAATCATTCGGATTGAGAGTAAATCACTTCAGATATTACCTCTATAAAGATGGTAAACTATTCGAGCAAGGTATAAAGGAAAGTCTGTCCACTATTACCCGCGAATATTATGATATTCAGTATTCAGATCTGGAATATGGAGATTATGAAATGGTAGTTGTTTCGAATAGTACTAAAAATGCTCTTACTGGTGATGGTGCTTTTTCATCAGAACTGCTATTGACTTATCCCGGATGCGACCATACGGAAGACTACTTTACTACTGTTTATAAATTTACTGTGAATACAGATCAATCAGTGGAACATAAAGTAGGAATGCTGCGTACACAAGGAGTTATAAGATATACCTTCAATAATGTGCCTGATGAGATAACTCATATGGAGATAATTATGGAAAATGTGGGACTGGAAAAATGGGTTACAGGAGATTATGTAAATGCATGTCATGCTTCCCGTGTATATGAAATGATACCTCTTAGACAGCAAAGTGAAGAGCATTATGTATTGACTACATTTCCTACACCAAAAGATGAATTTACTTCATTTCGACTCAATTTGTACAGGAATGGGGAAACAGAACCATATAGAAAAGAGTTAATAAGTAATGACTTGACTGTTATCCGAAATCAGTTGCTCGACCTTGTGGTAACATTTGATAAAAATGCAAACATAAACTTCGAAATTATATTAGATAGTGAATGGGATGGTTCATCACCCGGAGGTGAAACAGAAATAAATTAAACAAAGAAATGATTAAAATATAATACAGGATGAAAAAAGCAATTTTTATACTGATTTCATGGATAATCGCACTGTCTGTATATTCTCAGGAAATGGGCATAAAGAACAATTTTCTATATGATGCTACACTGACTCCGAATCTTGGACTTGAAATAGGATTGGGTAAAAAATATACATTAGACACGAATGTGGGATATAACCCATTTACATTTAGTGATAGTAAAAAGATTAAACACTGGTTGGTGCAACCCGAATTACGCTACTGGTTTTGTGAAAAATTCAATGGTACGTTTATGGGATTACATGCACACGGAGGGGAATATAGTATTGCAAACATCAAGCTACCTTTTGGGATGATGAAGCAGCTGAGAGATAACCGCTACGAAGGATATTTCGTAGGTGGAGGTATCAGCGTCGGACATCAGTGGATTTTGAGTAAACGTTGGAATCTCGAAGCCTCTATCGGTGCCGGATATGCATTCTTCGATTATGATAAATATCCTTGTCCGGACTGTGGACCTAAGATCAAATCTGATACATATAATTACTGGGGAGTTACTAAGGCTACCTTCTCGATCATTTATTTCCTCTTTTAATAATTTGTATATATGAAAAAGATAAACTTCTATATTTTATTTATCACTTTGTTCTTCTCTGCATTTAATCTTCATGCTCAGGTAGATAATAGTAAGATTGTGAAAGCAGAGCAAGTTCAGGTAAAAAAAGATGGTGATAAGGTAATTATAAATATGAATTTGAACCTTCGGGATCTCGATCTGGGTTCTCAGGAGATGGTTATTGTAACTCCTGTGGTGAGGTCAAAAGATGGCTCGTCTACTCATACTTTTCAGCCAGTTGTAATAACCGGCTCTACCAGAGATAAGGCTTTGCAGCGCGCTATTGACCTGGATGGTTATAAATTTGATGTAGAGCCTAGTATGGTAGTCTCTCATAAGAAGAATTCTACATCTTCTATACCTCTGTCTCTGAGTATGCCTTATCAGGAATGGGTGCGTAGTGCATCTTTATATTTAGATGAAAAAATAACAGGTTGTGCATGCGAAAACCTTGCAGATAATTTATATCCTGTGATGTCTCCACTATTGCCTCCTGTTTTTGTGCCCGAATACTCTCTTTCTTATATAACTCCTCCTGTAGAAGAAGTGAAACAAAGAAGTGAAAGCTACACGGCACGCCTGAATTTCGTAGTGAATAAATACAATATTCTTCGCGACTTTAAGAACAATGCTCAGGTATTGGATGAGGTAGACCGGATAGTGAAAGAGATAAGAAACGACAAAAACCTGACAGTAACTAACCTGACAATTACAGGATATGCGTCGCCCGAAGGAAACGAAGCTAGCAATATGAAACTTTCGGAGAACCGTGCCAAGTCTTTTGTTTCTTATTTGGGAAGCAATTACGGTATACCTTCTAGTGCAATGGTTACGAACTGGAAAGGTGAAGACTGGGATGGTCTGAGAAAAATAGTACAAGGCTTGAATATTTCAGATAAGAATGAAGTGCTTACAGTTTTGGATGAAGTAAATGTTGCAAATCGTAAAAATAAGTTGAAACGAATATCAGGTGGCGAAACTTACAAGATGCTGCTTCGTGATTACTATCCTCAGTTGAGACGTAACGATTATACAATCTCTTACGTAGCACGTAACTTTACTATCGAGGAAGCTAAAGAATTGATTAAGACCAAACCACATCATTTGAGTCTGAATGAGATGTTCTTGGTTGCAAATACTTATCCGAAAGATAGTAAAGAATTTAAGGACGTATTTGATATAGCTGCCCGTATTTATCCTGATAACCCGATTTCCCAAAGTAATACAGCTGCTCTTGAGATTGAGAGTGGAGCGTATGATAATGGTATAAGAAGGTTAGAAAAGATGGATACACCGGAGGCATGGAACAATATAGGGGTTGCTTATGCTAAGAAGAAAGACTACAAGAAAGCCGGAGAATATTTTGATCGGGCTGCCCAGAAAGGTCTTGCTGTAGCTTCTGCAAACAAAGAACAATTGATAAAATTCTTAAACGATCAATGAAAATAATTGATTGATTACATTTGGTTAATTTATGGAGTGATAGCATGATGAGAGATTATGCTATCATTCGCTTTTCTCCATAAATTATTTAACCTATATTCTTAATTACCAAACTTTACAAAACACGAATGCGTATAGGAATTGATCTTACCGAGAGGCAGGTGTCAGCTGTCCTCCTGCATGAAGAGGCTGTTTTACAGGCTATTGATGTATCCATATTTTCAATAAAAAGGGATACAAATAAAGTCATAATAGCTAAGTTGTTGGATGTGATACGAAAAATATACACTCCATTTGTAAAAAGTATAGGGCTGAGTTTGCCTTCTTTTTATGACAAACGTAGAGGAGTAATGTATGATATTCGTAAAATACCTTATTGGAAAAAGGTGAAGATAAAACATATTCTCGAAGAAGAATTTAATGTTCCGGTATATGTAAATCTTGATATAAATTCTTTTATACTGGGAGAAAAATTCCATGGATTGAATCAAGGCTTTACAAACGCAGTAGGGATAATATTGGATGATAAAATAGATGTAGGGTTGATCGTGAATAATAGGCTATATTCTGATTTACAGTCTTCATTTACCAATATCAATTGCCTTTCCGTTGCATATTATGATTATATCCGGCTTTATCACCAAAGCTATGAAAGGACTTGCTTTGAAATACAGGATATTTGCAGCGATTTTTCTGAGGAACTGATGTGCATTCCTTCCCATAAGGTATGGGATGAATTGGGTAATTCTATCGGACGGCTTATTAGTATATTGTCGGTAAATTACGATTTTAGTAATATTATATTGGGTGGTAGATGGGCTGGTTGTCTTACTAACTTTAGCCGCTACATGGATAATTATCTGAAAACTAAACTACCCCCGTCGACGATATTTAATATGATCATAACTATTTCTCAAGTAAAGCATTCTCGGGCTTTGGGTGCGTGTTATATCAATTCTTATAAGGAATCTAAACAGTTATCTGTTTTATAGATATTTTGATGTAAAAGAGAAAAGGACTTGAAAAAGTCCTTTTCTCTTTTTAGTATGTTCTAGTTGGTAGAGTAAATATCCCCATCTGTATCAGGATAGCTTTTTAAACTGCTGATCAGTTGGCTTTTTACGTAATCTTCTATTTCATTTCTTTTATAAAGCTCCCAGTCGTCGGAATATCCTGTTCTCTCCATTATTCCGTTAAATTTGCTGAATAGCTCTTCTGTGTCATCTATATCCTCTAACTGGGTTTTTAAGCTTTGGTCATTCAGTTGATCTACAAATTGTTCCATTCGGTTTATTATATCATCTTTTCCGAAAGGCTCAAATTTTATATATCTGTCCCATTCGGTATATGTGAGCCCATACTCATCAACCATATCCTCGTTCTGATCTCCGAACTCAGCTTCGGTGAACCCGTAAAAGCCTGTATCAGCAGCTTGTTCTATCTCCAGCGTATCGGGATTGAAGAAGCATATAAACCCATTGTTTACGGCTTCTGTTATCTGGTTGACTATGCTTTCGTAATCTTCCGGAATGCCTTCCGGTTCTTCTTTACTAATACCTTTTAAGGTCTGATTTTCAAGAAAGTTTAAGACTTCCGTTAATTTGACTTTATCCTCTTTTATTAATGATAATTTTCCTACTATATCAATATAAATATCTTCTGTATTCATCTCTTTATTATTTACTTTTCTCTATTTCTAATATTATTTTTCCATGGCTGGGGTGGGGGATATCTTTGTCACCTGACAATGCTTTCCATCCTTTTGCGGCATCCTCTAGAGGAAGAGTAATTCCGATATCTGTTTTTACTTTTCCGGCATCGATGAGGTTTGTTATTTCTCCCAGGTCTTTTGCCGATTGTTGGATTACCATAGCTATGGCAGTGATATCTTTTTGTTTTGCTATGTCTTCGTGGGATAATCCGACTGTACTTACGAGGCGTCCTCCCTTTTTCATAACAGAATAGGATTTTTCTTCAGTATTGCCTCCTACCAATAATAGAACAAGGTCTACATCTTTGAGTAGTGCTGCGAAGTCTTGTGTCCTGAAATCTATAATCTGGTCTGCTCCCAGAGATTTGACAAACTCAATGTCTTCTGTAGCTGCAGTAGCCAGAACTTTGGCTCCTGTACTTTTAGCAAATTGTACGGCAAAGGCGCCTACTGCACCCGCTCCACCATGAATTAATACGGTCTGGTCTTTCTGTAATTTGCCATGTGTGTATAAAGCTTGCCATGCCGTTTCGGCTACATGAGGTACGGAGGAAGCCTCTGCAAAAGAAAGATTTTCAGGCATCTTTACCACTTTGTCGATATCAGCAGCTAAATACTCTGCGTATGAACCTCCCTGACAGTTTCCGTATACTTTATCACCTTCTTTAAAGCCTGATATATTCTTCCCTACTTTCTCTACAATTCCCGAAAAATCATGTCCCGGTATCCATGGAAGTTGTATGGGCATCTTGTCTCTTGCTGTCCCTGATGCCTTTTTCATATCCAGATGATTGACCGAAGTAGCATATACTTTTACCAATATCTGATTATCGTTTATTTCGGGTATGGGTGTTTCCTCATACTTTAGTTGTTCAAAAGAACCATAGTCGTGTATTCTGATTGCTTTCATATAATTGTGAAGTTTGTTCATTCCAATTCTTATAACACCGAACCTTTGCAAAAAGATTAATAATAAGGAAATTTTCAGTATTTAAAAAACTTTGCCTCAAGCTTTTTTGTTATCAAAAAGGTAAATGTGAATAGGGAATTTTATTACACAAACTTATGGATACATTGAAAGGTAAAACAGCCTTAGTGACCGGCTCTAGTTCCGGTATAGGTAAGGCAATAGCTATTCTTTTTGGTAAAGAGGGTGCAAATGTAGTCGTCACTTATCATTCGGGTAAAGAACGGGCTGAAGAAGTGGTAAAGGAAATAGAGAAATATGGTGCGAAAACGAAAGCTTATGAAGTGGATGTTGCTGACGAACAACAAATAAAAAACTTGTTTGCACAGGTCGATAAAGACTTTGGAGATATACATATACTGGTAAATAATGCAGGTATCAATGGTAGTGGCATTCCGGTAGAGGATATGAGTACTGAGGTGTGGGATAAGGTTATCAAGACAAATCTTTACGGACCGTTTTTCTGTACACGCGAATTTCTGCAAGTAAAGAAAAAGTACAATACTTACAGAGGAAGCCGTATTATTAATATAACCTCTATCCACCAGAGTGTGAATGTGGCAGGTAATGCAAATTATAATGCGTCGAAATCGGCAATGAGAAATTTCGCCTATTCGCTGGCATTGGAAGTTGCCGATAAAGAATTGACTGTAAATAATATTGCACCGGGAATGATACTTACACCAATAAATAGTAAGGTAATGGATGATCCGGAGAAACTGAAACAGGCGGAAAGTATAATACCTTTCCATCGTGGAGGTAAACCCGAAGAGGTGGCAAATGTGGCTCTATTCCTCGCTTCTGATGCCAGCTCTTATGTGACGGGAAGTACATATACTGTAGATGGAGCCCTTTCTATTTTAGGTCCTAATGCCTGACTGATATGAATGTATTAGACTGGCTGATAGCAAGTATCCCTATTTTATCATTCGGACTTCTTCCGGTCGTTGCCACAAAGATCGGGGGGAGAGCTATTGATCAGTCTTTGGGGGTAGCATTAGGTAGTATGCTTTTTGCTCTCCTCATTTTCTTTATTCGTAGACCGGAACTAAATCAGCATATCATTTTTATAAGCATTTTATCGGGGGTGTTTTGGTCCGTTGGTTCCATCGGGCAATTTATGGGTTTGAAATTCTTAGGGGTTTCCAAATCTATGCCCATTTCTTGTGGCGGGCAAATAGTAGGTACTTCTTTGCTTGGCGTATTTCTGGGAGATTGGGCTACTTTATCATCCCGTATATTTGGTTTTTCTGCTTTGGCAGTCATTATATTAGGAATAGTTTTTACCTCATATAAGTCGGGGAAGGATGGGGAGCAACCCCAATGGAAAAAAGGCATTCTGATCAATATTGTTTCCTCCCTTGGCTTTACCTTTTATGTAGGTATACTTAAATATTATAATATAAGTGGCTGGAGTAGCATATTGCCACAGTCGATCGGACAGATAGCAGGTATTATTCTTATTTCATTGATATTCTTTAAGACTGTACCTTTTATAAAGTGGCTGTTAAGAATAGTATAGGGGGACTGATCTGGAGTATAGGGAATATTGCATTATTATTATCTCAGGTTAAAATAGGTCTGGCAGTAGCTTATCCTTTTAGCCAGGCAGCTATTATCGTATCTGTCTTAGGAGGTATCTTTATAAACAAAGAGCGTAAAAACCGGAAGGAATGGATATCTACAATTGTAGGGATGGGACTGATTATTATTGGTTTATTTCTTATCTATTTATCCAGTATTTATGATACTTGATTTGTTTATCAGTCGAAAATAACAAAGCCGTCATTCATCGCTTTTTCATATTTTTTCCTGTCAAACGAGAATAGCGCAGATGTTTTGACTCCAAACTTTTTGCTTACTTCGTCCAATTTGTAAATGAGACCCGAGACTAACATTTTTCGTTGAAAGTTACGACGGTCTAGTTTTTTTCTAAGAATAGTCTCGTATATAAGACGTAGTTCTGTCATCGTAAATTTTTCGGGTAAAAGTTGGTAGCCTATGGGCAATGATGCAAGATTGATGCGCATCATAGCAAGTGCTTTCTCTATGATTTCGTTATGGTCCGAGTATAGTTCAGGTATCTCATCCACATCAAACCATGCAATTTCTTCATCCGGATTAGTTTTTATTCTTACTTTCGAATATTCTACCAATGCATAATAACCAATACTTACAAATCGCTGCATGAGCCAGTGATTCTCTATTTCTTTTTCTCCATACCCGAATCTTGTAAGCATATCGCTATTTTCGGACAGACGAGTTCTGTTTTTACTGCCAAAGGAGTGAAATTGTTGTAAGTAAACTTTCTTTAATCCGGTTCTGCCACCTAACACACGATAAGCAGCATCTTCGACGTCTTCGTCTCTGAAAACAAATCCTCCCGGTAACATCCATTGGGTATAGCTAGAAAATTTATTCAATAGGATCTTCATGGTTCCTTCATGAAATCCAAATATTACACAGTCCACAGAAAGTCCCGGATGTAAAGAATCTGCTGAAAGGACGAGAGTATTCTTTACTGCTTCTTTTGTTGTCATTAACTCAGTGATTTGGTTTCAAAATTAGCGAACAAATATTCAACTTCTTGATTTTTAAAACATTTTAACGGATTTGTATTTTATATGCTGTAAAACATGTTTTTCTTTTTTGTTGTATAATTAGTTGATATATAGCATACTAATGTGAATTTATTATAAGTTCACATATAATTATTCGATTTAAATGTTGGTATTTATTAAAATTTTATATTTACATTTGCGTCATCAGAACGCATAAAAGCGTCTTTAAAACGCTTTTGTTTGAAATGCTAAGATCATGGAAACGAACCCCATCTGAGAATTCTTAAACATTCTTGGAAGATAATTCTACTTAATCTTTAATTGTTATAAGATTTATAAAATCTGTTTCGTATAAAGAAAATCCAATAAGATATGATTATGAAAAAGGTATTGTTAGGAGCATTCTTGTTGTCTACCTCTATTGTAGGACAATCACAGGAAGCGAAAAATTATGTTATTGTAGAGAACAGTGGTGGGAGTACTCTAGGGTATTCACCTGCATCGGGAGTTAAAATTCTGACAGTGAATGGTCTTAAATTTAAAGACCTGAATAAAAATGGAAAATTAGATAAATATGAAGACTGGCGTCTTCCGGTAGAAGAGCGTGCAAAAGATCTGGCTCAGAAGATGTCTTTGGAGCAAATTGCAGGATTGATGTTATATAGTATTCATCAGGCTATACCGGCAAATGAATTTGGCTTCGCGGCTGGTACATACAATGGCAAGCCATTTTCTCAGAGTGGAGCGAATCCTTGGAGTCTGTCGGATGCACAAAAGACTTTCTTAAAAGATGATAATCTGCGACATGTACTGATCACATCAGTGAAAAGTCCTGAAGTAGCAGCAAGATGGAATAATGAAATGCAAGCCTGGGTCGAAGGTGTAGGCTTGGGAATACCTGCTAATAATAGCACCGATCCTCGTCACTCAGGACAGGTAACAGGATCAACCGTTGCAGAGTTTAATGCCGGAGCAGGAGGAGAAATCTCTGTATGGCCTGATGGGCTTGGAATGGCTGCTACTTTCGAACCGGAATTGGTCAGAAAATTCGGTGAAATAGCTGCGCAAGAGTATCGCGCACTTGGTATAGGTACAGCCTTATCTCCTCAGATAGACCTTGCTACAGAGCCACGTTGGTATCGTGCAAGTATGACTTTCGGAGAAAGTCCGGCATTGGCTACAGATATGGCACGTGCGTATATAGACGGTTTCCAGACATCGACTGGCAAAGATGAGATTGCTGACGGATGGGGATACAAGAGTGTAAATGCTATGGTAAAACACTGGCCAAGTGGTGGACCCGAAGAAGGTGGTCGCGATGGTCACTGGGCATTTGGTAAATTTGCGGTATATCCCGGAAATAATTTCGACACTCATCTGAAACCTTTTACGGAAGGTGCGTTTAAATTGGCTGGAAAAACAAGTATGGCTTCGGCTGTGATGCCTTATTATACAATCTCTTACAATCAGGCAAAAGATGGTACAAATCTGGCAAACGGATTCAGCAAATATATTGTAACTGACCTGTTGAGAGAAAAATACGGTTATGATGGTGTTGTGTGTACAGACTGGCTGATTACAGGTGATGAGCCTGGCAGTCCCGGAGATTTTGCCGGAAAACCTTGGGGTGTAGAAGACAAAACTATTGCAGAGAGACATTATATTGCACTTATGGCAGGTATGGATCAGTTCGGAGGAAATAACGAAATGGGTCCTGTAATCGAAGCATATAACATGGGTGTAAAACAATATGGAAAGAAATATATGAGAAACAGATTCGAGCAATCGGCTGTGCGTCTTCTGAAAAATATTTTCCGTCTGGGATTGTTCGAAAATCCGTATCTTGACCCGAAAGAAAGTGCTAAGATTGTGGGTAATCCTGAATTTATGCAGGAAGGATACAATGCTCAATTGAAATCGGTGGTAATGCTTAAGAATAAGAATAATATTCTACCAATAAAAGAGAAAAAAACGGTTTATATTCCTAAGCTATACACTCCTTCTGTAAAGGATTGGTGGGGTAACTGGTCGAAACCAACATTGGAAATCCCTGCTAACTTGGACATGGTAAAAAAATATTACAATGTAACTGACGATCCTTCTAAAGCTGACTTTGCACTTGTATTTATATCGGGTCCTTACAGTAATAATGATGGTGGAGGTTATGACAAAAATGACCGCAAAGCCGGAGGAAACGGATATGTGCCTATTACTCTTCAGTATGGAACTTATACTGCAACCGATGCACGTGAACATAGCATTGCAGCAGGTGACCCTGTGATAGACCCTACCATTACAAACCGTTCATATAAAGGTAAAACCGTTACTGCATCTAATACAATGGATCTTAAAGCCGTATTAGATACAAGAGAAATGATGGGTGATAAACCTGTGATTGTAGTAGTGAATGTTTCTCGTGGTATGGTATTCAACGAATTCGAAAATAAAGTAGATGGTATTCTGGTTCGTTTCTCTGTAACGGAACAACCTATATTGGATATCATTTCCGGAAAATACGAGCCAAGTGGTCTTTTACCTATGCAAATGCCTGCAAATATGTCTACTGTAGAGAAACAAAAAGAAGATGTGCCTTTCGATATGGAACCACATAAAGACACAGAAGGTAACTTGTATGATTTCGGATACGGACTAAACTGGAAAGGTACTATTAAAGATGCTCGTACTGCTAAATATGGTATCAAAAATTAATTGAACTCTAATTGCATTAGTTATGAGAAAAATTATCAGAAATATAGGATTGTTGAGTTTGTTGGCAGTAGGAACTACTGTGAGTGCTCAGGATACCGTGTTGCAAGACTCTATAAAAGCAAATGTGGCAGAACAAAGTGCCAGTGACCGTAATGTGATGTTGAATGCAGCTTCTGCCAATGCAGGACCTCGTAATGTGAATATTGGTTTGCCTGCAAGTGTGGGAGGAACTACCGTACTCGAGAATGACCTTCCTGTAGTTTACTTTTTCTGGCCAGAGATGCCTTTCAAATCGTGGCGTATGGATGCTATGACCAATGGCGTTAAATTGCTGGATCTTGGGCAGACTGCTATTAACATTGGAGATGTTGGTTTTTCGGTGGGTACATATAACAATATGGGAACTGATAATTTAGGAGGAAATGTGGCTCTTAATTCCAACCATTTCGGATTGCTCAACGGTACAGCTAACATCAGTGGACCACTGAATAGCAAAGGGCTGAAATTTTCTGTTGGTGCATTTGTTAATTATGATCCGGGTACTTATAAGGTGAACAAAAATGATATTGACCGCTATTATAATGACCAGACACAATTGTATAAAATTGCATTGACTCAGGATTACAAATTTTCCGGAGGTACAGGTTCTATTTCTGCATTCTATAAATATGCAAATTCCAAATCGATGACTATGCAGCAATATGCTCCATATAAATATCATCTAGATGGTTCGGTTTCGGAGTTGGATGGTTTTAAGATAGGTAGCGATAACTATATTGCCGGACAGAAGTTCAATGTAAGGGATGCGTCTACCGGAGAAATAGCTGAACGGGATGCTTTGAAAGATTATGGATCGGTATCACATACTTTGGACTTCATAGGTAAAAATAAGTTCAATAATGGGCTTAACTTCAACTATATTGTACGACTTCACTCTGCAAAATCGGGGCTGTATCTGCCTATTATGACCGGTATAAGTGAAGGAACTTATAAAGATGCTAACGGGAACGATAAAACCGGATATTTACAGGGAGTAATGGCACTTGCTTCTAAGAGAACTCCTATTAAGTCTTTGACAAGCTTATTTGAAGTTGGTAAAAAGTCAGGTAACCATGACTGGAAAGTAGGATTGAATCAGTGGTTGTATGATATTGATAAATTTACAACGGAAGGTGTTATCTATTCACAAACAGTGGAACCAAACCCTAAAAGAGTAGGTGATTTCGTTACCGGTGCTATTAATGAATACCATAATGGTACTGAGAATAAGACAGCTATTTTTGTTACTGATAAATGGGATATTGCTGATGTACTTACATTAAATCTGGGAGCTCGTTTGGAGTATCAGAGCCTGAGAGGTGACTATATAAATAATGAAGACTGGAAACAGAACAATGCAGCTGGAAACCCTTATTTATCCACTAAAAAAACCGATATCAATAAAGATTGGTTTAATAAAGCCTTTATGTTGAGCGCAGTCTATAAAGTGACAAACAAATTCGGATTGTTAGGAGAGGCTACTTATAATGAGCAGGCAGGACATCTGGAAAATTATTCGGCAGGTAATGAGCCTAATCTAAAAAAGTCGAAAATACCCGGAGCAGGTTTTGGTATATTCTATAATCATTCATTGTTTAGTGTAGTATCAAAAGCTACTTATATTAAGCGTGATGAATACCGTTCTACTGTGAACTTTGTGAATCCGAACAACGTAAATCATGTCGAAAGACCTACCGTATCGTACGACATCGAAACATTAGGATGGACTACTGACGTAATGGCAACCCCATTCAAGAATTTCAATTTGCATCTTTTGCTTACTCTGCAATCTCCTAAATACAAAAATTATTCAGGAACAGTGCAGTTTGTAGATGCTGCAAATCCAAGTAACAATGCTACTGTTGACTATAATTTTAATGATAATACGGTTACAAAAGTTTCGAGCGTACTGATCGAAATAGACCCAAGTTATCAATGGAATAATCTCAGAATATGGGCGAGTGCACGTTATTTCAGTAAAGAGTATGCAAATCTTACCAATTCACTTCATTTCAAAGGTCGTTGGGAAACTTTTGCCGGATTGAATTACAACTTTAATAAGAATCTTGAACTAGGTGCTACATTCGTTAACTTATTGAATCAGCGTGGTGCACAAGGAGAAATTTCAGGTGCAGAATTATATACAGAAGATCAGGCGAAAGGTATGGAAGGAGCTATCCTTTCGGGTACTTACATCCGTCCTTTCACTGTAGAATTTGGTCTAAAATACAGGTTCTGATCTTTGGTCAAAAAGTTTAGTTTACATAGAGGTATTGGTTAATCCAGTACCTCTTTTTTTATTTACTATAAATCATACTATAATATTGCAACAAATGATTATATTTGCATTTTATGTAAATAGTTGTAAAACTATGTATATATAAATCAAATACAATAAAAATTATTATTAATTTATTAAAAACTTAAATGATTATGGAAGAATTAAATTTGAATGCATCAGGTCTAGAAAAATTAAATGAAAAAGAGTTACTGGATATTAATGGAGGAACTGAAGAGACTGGCTTAATTGGCGGAGCATTTGGCTGGTTTTCGGCTATGTAAAACTTCAAATCAGAGGCCAAAACAATAAGATAATAATGATATGAATGTGGGGATATTCAAAAATATTGAGTCCCCCCACATTATTTGTAACTGATCTTTACAAAAAACACGTAGATTTATATAGTTTATTTATCCGGCCATAAACATCTCGATGTCTTCCTCTACAGTTGAGATACCACCGATGCCGAAGTTTTCTACCAGTACTTTAGCCACGTTCGGAGAAAGGAATCCCGGAAGGGTAGGGCCTAAGTGAATATTCTTAACACCCAAATGCAATAAAGCCAATAAAACGATTACTGCTTTTTGTTCATACCATGCAATATTGAATGCGATAGGTAATTGATTGATATCATCTAACCCGAATACTTCTTTCAGTTTAAGTGCAATCACGGCTAAAGAATAACTGTCGTTACATTGTCCTGCATCCAATACACGGGGTATTCCGCCTATATCGCCAAGAGGCAGTTTATTGTAACGGTATTTGGCACAACCGGCTGTCAGTATTACAGTATCTTCCGGTAATGCCTGAGCGAAATCAGTATAGTAACTGCGGCTTTTCATACGTCCGTCGCAACCTGCCATCACAAAGAATTTCTTGATAGCTCCCGATTTTACGGCATCCACCACCTTATCTGCCAAAGCCAATACCTGAGCATGGGCAAAACCTCCCGTTATAGTTCCTGTTTCTATCTCACGTGGAGGCTGGCATTGCTTTGCCATTTCGATGATTTCGGAAAAGTCTTTCGGTTGACCGTTTTTACGTTCAGGGATATGTTTCGCTCCGTCTAATCCTGCTGCTCCTGTTGTGAAAATACGATCTCTGTAACTTGCATTTTTGGAAGGAGGTACGATACAGTTTGTTGTAAATAGTATAGGTCCGTTGAATGCTTCAAAATCTTCTTTTTGCTGCCACCATGCCCCACCGAAATTACCTACAAGGTGTTTGTATTTTTTCAAATGAGGATAATAGTGTGCCGGAAGCATTTCGCTGTGGGTATATACATCTACTCCTGTACCTTCGGTTTGTTGTAGCAGTTCTTCTATATCGCGCAAATCATGTCCGCTAATTAAGATGCCCGGATTTTTACCTACTCCTATATTTACTTGTGTGATTTCAGGGTTACCGAATCTGCCTGTGTTGGCGGCATCTAGTAAAGCCATTACCTGAACACCGTATTTTCCTGTTTCCAGAGCGAGTGTAACTAGTTCGTCAACAGAAATATCTTCTCTGGTAATATCGGCAAGTGCTTTCTGCATGAAAGTGAATATCTCATCGTCCGTTTTGTCCAGATTATAAGCATGTTCGGCATAAGCAGCCATCCCTTTCAACCCATAGTGAACAAGTTCTTTCAGAGAGCGAATATCTTCGTCTTTTGTTCTCAATACTCCTACTTCCAGAGCCTTGTCCATAAATTTCGATTCATCACCGTTCCATGTACATTCATCGGGCAATGCGATGTTTGGTGTGCCTAATGTAGCTGCTAAACCGGATTTCAGTTTCAATCCTTCTTTTACTTTTTCCTTAATGGCTTCGAAGTCGAAGTTTGCATTTGTAATACTGATAAACATTGCATCTACGATATATTTATCGGCTACGGTAGATGCTTTTCCCTGTTTTCTCAGCTCATTGTTATAAACAGCAACCCCTCTGGCTACAAAAAGTAGCAGGTCTTGTATGTTCGAAACTTCGGGAGTTTTTCCGCAAACGCCCACTAATGCACAACCTGTGCCTTTTGATGTCTCCTGACATTGATAGCAAAACATGTTCATGATAAATATTTTTTAGTTGGTTAGATTACCCATTCTTCTTTTTTGATTTCACCCTGTACCGAGATAACGACTACCTTCATCGGCACATTTCGTTTAGCCTGTTCTCGTGCCATTTGTGCCATCTTTACCAAGCCATTGCAACATGGCACTTCCATAATCAATACAGTCAGAGTGTCAATCTTAGCTGTATCAATCATTTCAGATAGTTTCTCTACATATACCTGTATATTGTTGTCCAGTTTGGGACAGGCAATAGCGAGGGCTTTACCTTTTAAGAAACGGCTGTGAATACCTCCATAGGCAAAAGCTGTACAATCGGCTGCCAGAAGTAAGTCTGCACCTTGAAGAAAACTTGCGTGAGGGTTCAGCAAATGTAATTGGACAGGAAATTGTCTCAACTCTGAAGGCTGGTTTATAGATGGAGTAGCCATACTGAAAGCAGATTGAGTTGGTCTTTTAATCTCCTGCACCATGGAGCCCGGACAGCCACAAGCCAATGGTTCTTTGGTAAGGGTGGATTCTGTTGTTTCTTTCTGAGGGAAATTGATATCTATGTCATGATCTTTTAAATAATCCAATCCTTGTTGGAGTAATTCTGATTCTCCATGTTCCTTTAGATGGTTGAGATGTGCCAGAATAACCTTTTCGCCTTTTGGAATCATTCTTTCCATTACGGCTTCTTCGTTGTAAGGTTCGGCTTCTCTTTCTTCCAGACTGATAGCTCCTACTGGACATTCACCAATACATGCGCCCAGACCATCGCAATATAGGTCACTAATCATAACGGCTTTGTTGTTTATCAGTTGTAGTGCTCCTTCATGGCATCCTGTTACGCAGACACCGCATCCGTTACACAATTCTTCGTCTATTTTTATGATAGTTCTTTTCATCCTAGTCTTTTATTTTATACAAAAATAGACTACATATTACGAGTAAAATGTCGCATTTGTGACGATCTGAAAATATTTTGTATATTTGATGGTAGAAATTAATGATATGGATGTAAAGGCTTTGACTAAAATTCCGTTGTTCCATTCCATAAGGGAGAATGAAATAGAACGTATTTTCTCGGAATTGAAGATTAAGGAAACACATTTTGGAAAAGGAGAGATACTCGCTTTTCAGGATGAGGTATGCAACAGGTTGATATTGCTACTATCGGGAAGCGTAAAAGGCGAGATGACCGATCCCTCGGGAAAGGTTGTCAAAGTAGAAGATATATATGCTCCCAATCCATTGGCTATACTTTTCCTGTTTGGGCAGGAAAATCGTTTTCCGGTACAGGCAACGGCAAGGGAAGATACTACAGCATTGGTTATCCCGAAACAATCGGTTCTGAGGATGCTGAGCATGAATGAAACTTTATTGAAAAATTATCTGGATATTTCGGCAAATTTTGCAGGGCGTTTGAGCAAAAAACTTCACTTCATGTCTTTCCGTACTATTCGTCAAAAACTGGCGATGTATATTCTTAATTTATCGAAAGCATCGGGTTCAGACAGCATACAACTAGATAAAACAAAGACTGCTCTGGCCGAATATTTTGGAGTATCCCGACAGTCGTTGGAACGGGAATTTACAAATATGCAAAATGATGGTCTGATAGAGACAAGTAGAAAAAATGTAGTTATCAGAAATAAAAATAAATTGATTCAGTTGATACGCTTTTAGCCTTATAAATATTTATTAATCGGATAAATTCTTTTGTCATGAAACTATCTGTTCAGAAAATTAATGTAGTCGTGGATTGTAAAGATGCCGGAATTTTGGCTGAGTTTTATAGTAAATTATTAGGATGGGAGTGGACTCATCCACGTGCAAATGGTTGGGCAGCTATAACTTCTCCCACAGGTACTGTTATGGCTTTTCAGGAAATAGAAGAGTATGAGTCGCCGGTGTGGCCATATGAAAAAGGTAAACAAGGTACGATGTTGCATCTGGATTTTTATGTCGAAAATCTGGAAGAGGCTGTAAAATATGCAGTTGAATGTGGAGCAAAGGTTGCAGACGTACAATATTTCAGAACTTCGAGAACTATGCTGGATCCGGCAGGGCATCCCTTTTGTCTGGATACTGATGAAGCTGAGTGATTATTGTAGCCGAGTGGTATAAAAATCGGA
Source organism: Dysgonomonas sp. (assembly GCA_032477055.1). Lineage (GTDB taxonomy): Bacteria > Bacteroidota > Bacteroidia > Bacteroidales > Dysgonomonadaceae > Dysgonomonas_A. The sequence goes on from JAWDXP010000006.1 coordinate 231,304, forward strand.
CAAGGCTGTAAATGCCCTGTCCGAGGAATATCTTTTTATTGGTAGATTTTATGGGTATGGTTTATTTACTCATAAATTCTCTACAAGCCTGAGCACATTCTTTACATACTTTGGCGCACTCCTGGCAGTGGTCTTGTGGATGTTTGGCACACTCTTGCGCGCATGCATCGCATGCCTTGGCACATAGATCGAGTATGTCTTTCATAAAGTGGCTGTTTTTGTGTACTAATTGTAATGTTGCACTACATATGATCGAACATTCATTGTCTAAACGAATACATTCTTTCATCATGCTTACGTGTTCCTCTTCCAAACATGCATTCATACAATCGTTGCATGCATGTACACATTCTCCTAGTTTGTGTGATAAATCACGGCTTTTTTCTAACATAGCTTTCCAATTTAAATATTTATTACGCTTACTATAAATTGGTTAACGTAGGGGGATGGAAGATTGTTTCTTCATTAACAGAAAATTACCGATTTTTGACTTAGTTCAATGATAAGATAAAGCATGTGTTTGAAGGAATTACCTTATATTAACTAAAGTTTTTGCATACTTTTTCCTTTTTGCATAGCTTTCAGGATATTTTTTCGAGCTGTTCGTATAGCAGGACATAAATCTCCTTCCATCATCTCAAGAATGGTCTTCAATTCTTGTATTAGTTCCGGAGTAGTACGACAAAGTTCATAAGCTATTTTTATACAAAGCGACTGGACTCCGGGTAGTTCCTGCACCGATACCATCCGCTCTAAACAAAAATCCAGAAAATCGACCCGTAGAGGTTCTGCAAATGGTTGTTTATAAAGCAAGTTGAGTATGACCCTTCGTTTTCCGCCATGTTTACATACCAATACTTCATCGATTAGTTTATCTTGTTTATTGTATAACCATTTGTTATTTTCGGAAGAGAGATGTGTAAAGATCCATGTGGCATAATATCCGATCGCCTCATCTTTATCAAAAATCAAATTATACAGTTCTTTTTTTCGGCGATCACTCTGACTAATCAAATGAAGAATTTCATTGATATCATCCATCCCGATTCGCTCCGAAAGTTTAGCTTTGAAATCCATAATTAATTATTATGCTTTAAAATAATGGATACAATATCTAAAACTTTGTTCATTGTGATGCCATTCTGTTGGTCAATACTTAATGGGTGATCATTTTCTGTTACGTATATATCAGGAATAGTACCCGGTTCTTGTTCTTGAGCCATAGTTTTCAGATTCAGAGTATTTCCGTATCCGGGAACAATAGTATCGAGCCATCCGAAATAAGGAGGTTCACTCGTCCTGTCAGGATTATTCCATAAATCCATTCTCCTTTCGAAATTTTCTTCGCTGATAGAAGTCCAGACATCAAATATCAATTGATTGTCATGATCAATAATAGGGATTATCAAACGTCCCCGATGAAAAAAATGTTTCTTATCGACCACACATAAACTTTTTTCGAATTCTATTCTTTGTTCTCGTTCAGATACTGGTATCGTGTTACAAAATCCAGGAGCTTCTGCTCCGAAACACAGAGGTAATTCGTCATAAACCCGATCGTAACAAGTGCATTTGTATATAGTCTTATCCTCTTGTACAATAGGGATTAGCATCATTTGTATATTTAATTATTTTGGAACGATTAAATATACATGATTCTTATTGAAAGTCGAAATGGCTCATTAAAATTTTTGAAATAATATCTATGAAATCAAAGTCTGTTTTCAGGATTTATCCGACTCTTAACAGAAGTTTTTTATTATTAATTTTTCAGGAAAATAGATTTAAAGTGGCATTCTTAATGCAAAAAAAATATCCTGCCATTAGCAGGATATTTTCGACTTTCAATCGGTTTAAATCTAACTATTTGTGAAATGAATTCTATGAAGTATTTACTCCAGTTCTTTAATCTTTATGTTCTTAAAGTATACTTCGTCACCATGATCCTGTAACAAGATATTCCCTTCGGTGGCATTGCCAAAGTTAGGCCAGTTCTTGAATTTACTATACGCTACCAGAGCATTGAACATTTGCGTATTTCTCTCATATTCCACAATTTTCACACCATTGAGCCAATGCTCTACATGATTACCTCTGACAATTATCAGAGCTGTATTAAAATCTTTTATATTGAAATTGAAATCTCCTGTTTTGTTCGATGTAATCAGGTCATACAAAGAGCCTAATGTGCGGTTACCGCTTACTCCCATTTTTGCATCGGGATGGTTTTCATCGTCCAGCAACTGGAATTCGCAACCGATAGCAGAACCTTCACCTTTGTTTAATCCGGAATCGACGAAGTATTTTATACCGCTGTTAGCTCCTTTAGTTATTTTGAAATCAACTTTTAGCATAAAGTTTCTATACTTTTTGATAGTAACGATGTCACCTCCATTAGTAGACTCGCCTCCTCCGCTTTTTTGTACATTGAGTATTCCATCTTTTATTGTCCATCCATGAGTTGGGAAAGCATCTAATTTAGCTCCTCTCCAACCATTTGTTGTTTTACCATCCCATAATAATTTCCATCCATCTTTAGCTTCCTGAGGTGAAATTGTATTCATAACCGTATTTATTTCAGGGGCACTATTCCCCAAAGAAGTTTTATACTTCTCAAGATCAGTAGTACATATACGAATGTTCTTCCAACTTACGGTCTTCCCTTCTTCGCTCTTATTACCTATCGAATGTACCTGCAAGGCAATAAAACCTTTCGAAGTCATATCATCCCAGATGTTGGCACAAGGTATCCCATTCACCCATGTGCGTACCGAGCTTCCGATAGCTTCTATCCTCGCCTTATTCCATTGGTTATTCTTGTATGCCTTTTTTGCAGGAATATTTTTCGTCAAAGGATATAACCATCCTCTGCGAGCTTCGTCGTAAATGCCGCCAGTCCACGCGCGGGTAGACGGATCTATCTCGAACTGATAGCCATGTACTCTTCCGTTCTGGTATTCCTTGAGGCTTTGGCTTCTGAACTGTACACCCGAATTGAGACCGTCATCTATCTTGAAATCAAATTCGAGGATAAAATCTCCATAATCTTTCCCTGTTGTTAAAAATGTATTGGGAGTTCCCATGCGGGATATTCCCACGATAGCTCCATCTACAACTTTATAATCAGCTTTTCCGTTTAACTTTTTCCAGCCTTTCAGATTTTTGCCGTTAAATAAAGGTTCCCATTTTTCCTGTGACGAGATATGCCCTGTAAACAGGATAAGTACAAGAAGTAATATACTTTTATTCATAGTTGATTTTGATTTATGTGTCAATTTATATTTTGTAAAATTCTTCCCAACCTTTCCGTGGAGGGAGTCCTGCCAGCATTGAATTTGCAAATTCATTGTTAGTAACCACTTTGGTATTACGGTCAAACTTGATAGGGACATTTAATCTCTGTGCCATCACGCCCAAAGAGAATACCTGACTCATAGGACCAAATATTTCGAATGGTGAACGTGTCTTTTCTTCTCCCAAACATGCCAGTAGGAAATTCTCGAAATGGTTGGATGTACTTTCCGGTACATGAGGTAGTTTGGATGCCATTTCTTTTGCTTTTTCCTCCGGAATGATTGACAGTGTACTACCGTGCGATCCTCCTTTGAAAATCAAGTCTTTACTATATATGATTTTACCCGGATTCAGCTTTCTGGCTTCCATTTTTCCTCCGGCTACTGTAGGAATATTAGGATCAAGTTCAGATACACCATAGCCTTTGGGTAATGGTGGTTGATTATTGACACCGTCGTACCATGTGATATCCATTGGTGGCATATCTCCGCGCCTTGGAAAGCGGAACTGAATGGTGGATGACATCGGGAAGAAATAATCATTATGTCCCTCCAGCATAATAGGATTTATTTCATACGGCAACCCTAAATCCAGAAATTCGTGTACTGTATCAATGATATGCGCTCCCCAGTCTCCTAAAGCTCCCATACCGAAATCATACCAGCAACGCCAGTTTCCATGATGATACTTATCGCTATAATCATGGTAAGGAACCGCCATAAGCCATGTGTCCCAATCCATCCCTTGCGGAATAGCTTGCCCCTCAGGTAGTTTATATATATTGGTATCCCATCCGTGCCATCTGCGCGGCGAGTTCATGTGTGCAACCACTTCGGTCACATCTTTGATAATACTTGCTTCTTTCCATGCTTTGAACTGAAAATAATTGGCTTCGGAGTGCCCTTGGTTTCCTACCTGTGTTACCACTTTAGGATTTTTTCGGGCAGCCTGCATCATCAATTCTGCTTCGTAAAATGTACGCGACATAGGTTTTTCCACATACACATGCTTACCCAATGCCAAAGCCATCATACAAGTAGGGAAGTGTGCATGGTCAGGAGTACCTACCGAGACAGCCTCGATCTCATTACCCATCTTGTCAAACATTTCGCGGAAATCCTTGAAACGTTTTGCTTTCGAAAACTTATTCATAATTTCCTGCGTGTGTTTAGCTCCCATATCTACGTCGCATAATGCAATGATATTAACTAAACCCGTCTTTTCGAATTCTTTTATGATATCCCCTCCACGATAACCTATGCCGACACAGGCTAGGTTTACTTTACGGTTGGCTCCGACAATCCGGCTATAGCTTTCGTGACTCATGGCATTGAGTGAACTTATGTTACCCACAGCCAATGCAGAGGCGGCTAGTCCTGCTTTTTTTAGAAAATTCCTTCGTGTTACCATATTGTTATAGTTTAATTGTTAATTTCGTTCTTGTTAATAATCAAATACTGTAGCTTCAAAATTTTTCAGCATTTCCTTTCTTTTGGTTGCATTTGCAATAAACAGAGCTGTAGATAATGCTTCTCCTTCCGAAGCTGTTTGTGTTACGACAGAAGTGTATTTCACTCCCTCTATATATTCATTTGAGTACGGATCGATTATATGCTTTCTTTCCGGATGATTATTACCCGAAGTTGTGAAACATTCGTTGATAAGGCTGATATCCTCCGGTTGATTTTCAGATTTCACTTTCCATCCTTTACCCCGAGGATGATTGCCTATCCCCATTACCGAACTATTTCCCATGTTTATCAAAGCATTCTGAATATCGTTTTTCTTTAATATTTTGCGAATTAAATCCAAGGTATAGCCTTTTATGAATCCGGATAGATTGATTTTCAGCCCTTTTTGTTCAAAGTGGATGGTTGAGTCGCGATCTTCCAATAATATTTTCGAACACGATTTTTCATCATGATTTTCGGAATGAATCGTTATATCGAAATATCCCGAAGTAATCTTGTGATAACAAAGCGACTGATTTATAACAGTATATAATTCATTGCTAATCATCACAGGAGTTTTATATGCTAAACGGTTGACGTATGATAATTCACTCTCAGGATCAAAATAATTGGCAATTTTCTCCAGTTCCTTTACTCTTCCATAAATAAGTTCGCTTACATATTTCAAATCTCTTTCGGGCTGGTCATACATCACTATATCGATACGAGTGTGCATAGCTCCGAACCAAGAATATTGTATGCCGGTGTCAGCATCTATCTTTCTAGAAATATGTTGAACCGGATTCATTTACGTACTTTTTGTTTTGTTCCGAAAAACCGCTTCATTGTAAAAAACACAATACGTATCACGCTCCACACAACATATAGAAAAACAGAGAAAACGAAAACATATCCTAAGGATGTGACAATCTCAAGAAAAGATGTGGAATTGTATGTAATGATGGCGTATATATTACATAAATTGGCAATTAAAAAGCAGATACACCATGTGATGATTTCTGTTTTTAATCTTCTCGGTGTTATTATTATTTCCTTCACGATATTATATTTTGCCGTTTATGATTCAGATAATCCAGTTTAAACTCATCGGGGAAAGTCAATATTTCTCCTTTTTCAATAGCCAAATCTCCTAAAAGTGTCAATGCACTGGCATAGTAGCCCTCTTCGGCTATTCGTGGTGGTTGTATACCCGTAATGGATGCTTCGACAAAAGCATCGAGCATCAATGATGTACCATCTCCTTTCGGTTTCTTTCCTAAAATATATTCTCCGGTATTTTTCTGAGCCGTTTCGGGAGCCCAGCTTGTTCCTGCAAAAGGCAATGTGTCGAAAAGGTTGTTTTCAATATCATTGAACATCTGCAATATAGCAGGTGCAGGTGCTATTTCTTCGAAATAATATTTCCCTTTTTCGGGTTCTATTGTGCCCAGATTACCCAACAACTGTTCTTCAAGACCATAAAACTTGTTGGATATGACCGAATCGAATGTTAGTTTGACTCCATTATCGAAAACATAAATACAGTTGACATTATCGAAAACCTCTCTACCATCTTTCCAGAAAGTAATGGCACCATGCCCCATTACTTTATTCGGGATGGACTGTAAAGCCCAACTTCCGATTTGCAGTTGATGACAAGCCAATTCGGTCATCAATCCTTTTGAATATTCGCGGTAGAGACGCCAGTTGATTTGCCTTTCCAATTCAGGGGAGGGAACTTCTCTTCGCCAGTCACCGTTCCTGTACCAAAAAGTACGAACAGCCTCTATCTCTCCAAAAATACCTGCATGGATCATCTCCATTGCTTTGATATAGCGAGGATCGAACAAACGTTGCTGCCCGGTAAAAAAGACTTGCCCGGTTGATTTATGCTTGTCATATATCTGCAGGCATTCCTCCATCGTAAACCCTATCGATTTCTCACAGAATACATGCTTACCTGCGTCGAAAGCCATCAAAGCAATTTCGCAATGAGTATTGAGTGGAGTCACAATCAAGACAGCATCTACTTCCTTATCTTCGATTAATTTGCGGTAATCCTTATATACCTTGGCTTGAGGCACTAGTTTCAATGCTTCGTCTATAGCCGGCTGATATATATCACAAATAGCGGTAATAGCTGCTTTCGGATTATTTTTCAGAAAACCCATCAGGAAACGTCCTCTGGAACCCGGACCGACAACTCCGATTCTAATTACTGAATTCTCGGTGTGTTTAGTTTCCGAAAAAGCATTTAACCAGGGACTTGAAACCAGTAAAGTGCCTAATCCGCCTATTCCCAATTTCTTTATAAAATTCCTCCTGCTCAAAGAAATATCTTCCATCGTATTTATTTAATTCACAATAGACCGACAGTCTTATTCCCGCCGATCTATTGTACGTGTTATCCTATTTCATGATACCGCTCAAAAACATAAATTAAAAGATTTAAATATCACCTATTTTCTTTTTACGGCATCAGTGGCTAATCCGTAAGCACACCACATAAGCGCAGCCTGTGCATGCAAATCGCCAACCAACTGTTTACGGTTGATGTAATGATTATAATCGTTTTTTGTACCCGTTCCCTCGCATACATTCCTCAGATTATAATCTTCGTTGAGGTATCTCAACAGAGCCAGCCAACCCTTGCGTGCAGCAGCACCGTATGTTTTCTCATCGAGCCATCCATTTTTCACCCCGATAATCATGGCATAAGTAAACATGGCAGTAGATGATGTTTCTCTCCACGAGTTCGGGTCATCAATAAGTTGTCCCCACATACCATCATATCCCTGATATCGGAGTAAAGTCCGCATCATCTTCTTATAAGCTTCCTCTATTCTGCCTTTGTGAGGATTGTTTTCGGGAAGTATCCTCAGCATTTCAGCCATTCCCACTGCCATCCAGCCGTTTCCTCTACCCCAGAAAAAAGGAGCATCGGGAGCATGATAAAACAATCCGTTATCACGCTGTATTTCGTCAAGATATAAAGCCATCATATCGGCTGACCTATCTATATATTTCTTATCTCCTGTGATTTGGTATGCTTCGTTCTGAACGGCTGTCACCATAAACATATCATCTATCCAAAGTCGTGTTTGCCAGGAATAGCCCTTATCGTGCCACTCTTTTTCGTAGTCTTTATACTCTTGCGGCAATATCCATTGACCGTCAGCGTATTTCATTCCCAAATCGAAATATTTCTTGTCTTTCTTCTTTTTATATATCTCTAACGGAACTGCTCCGAACACATACCAGTCTACCACATTATGCGCTGTAGGACGTAAAGTAGGTAATAAATTCTTATCCGTAGTAAATAAGGGTTCAAATCTGTCAACCAGTTTATTATATAGTTTGTCATCATTTATAGACTGCGTAAACCACAAAGCTCCTAACCAAGCACATACATCGGGATAGGTTACAAATGTCACTTTATTTTCTGAAGTAACATTTCCCCAAAACGAATGTGGGGTCTGGAGATATCTCTCTACGACTTTTTTCCCGATAAACTTAGGCTCACACCCTTCCGGAAAATTTTTTAAGTCATAATTTTCATCATATCCTTCTTCATTATTAGCATTATATAGACCATCTGTTAAGGAATAGCCATACAATTGTGGTGTAGTTAGAAAAGAAAGAATGGTTAATAATAGAAATATTTTTTTCATGCCCTAAAATAATAAATTGTTAATTAATTACAGGTATATCTTATAGACAAATTGCTGGATGTTAGCCAAATTAAAATAATACCTGCTACTTTGAATAATACTCCACCCAATAAATCGGCAATACTATTAACCGGCTAAACATACATTTTGCCGGCTAATAGTATTTAGAGAAATGCAGTTAGTGATTATTCTGTCTTATATTCATCAGCAACAGCATCCTCCCAATTATCCCACTTAGGCGTATTGGGATCATAGCCATCATAACCAAAATTCTGACTCAGTTGTCCTTTACTGTTAGCAGTAATCGATATATTGAAAATAGGCCAATAAATGTTCTTTTTGTCCATAGTATAGTTGACAACAGGAAGTGACGCTTCGATGGTTATTGGTCCTTTGTTATACATACTATAATGTATGATACGTTGATACCAGTAGCTTCCACCTTGAGAATCTGTACCACTTTGTTTATCAAATGTATCGAGATTGTATGTGTTACCCCATTCGTCGGCTTTTCCGCTGCGGGCAAGACACAGAGATACACGTGTCAATTCCACATTGCGCCATTCTTCCCAATACAATTCACGGGCACGCTCATTCATAATATCACCTATAGTAACAGTTGTGTAAAGCTCGGTACATTTTGCTCTTTTCCTTATTTCGTTTACATCGGCAGCTGCTCCGACTTCATCACCCAGATAAAATTTGGCTTCTGCACGTAGCAAATATGCTTCTGCCAAGCGATAAAGATACCAATCGGCTATCCCGCCGTTCGTAGCACCTCTGTGCCCATCCGAACCAACTATGTTGGCTTCATTCACAGGGTCGTCCAAATAAAACTTGTAATGAGGAACATCATACCAGCGGCGGATAGTATCACTACATAGTAGCTTTCCGTTATCATCGTGAAGGGTGATAGGATTTCCAAACTCTGAGGATGCTTTATTATTGACACGATAATCTTCCATACGTATCCAGTTACCTACTTCCGAACTGTGGCGTAGATCAGTTTCATCCATTTTGCCGTTCACTTCCCACAAAGTATGAGTTTGAAAATAGGTAGGTCGGAATGTAGAAATACCACGCCCCATTGCTCTCATATAATCATACTTCTTATTATAATCTGCATTATTACGTCTTATATTCATCAATGCCTGCTTATTGTCTTTTGTTTTTACCTGACCGTTAAACAAGAAGGGATACAGTATACGCATGGTTTGCATTTTTACAAACGATTCTACTTCCGCTCCGCGATTGACAACACCCAGAATGACCTCTTTGTTAGCTGCGATTAATTTGTTTTCGGCACGGTGCATATCCCAGATTACGTTGCGGGTGATAGGCCATGTTTCCGGTTCGCCACCGTCATTGAATGAACCAAAATTGTCCATCATGAGTGAATATCCTGAACTGTTGATCAGTATATCTGTTTGTTCTTTTGCTTTTGCATATTCCCCCAACGCCAGATAGCATTTGGTGAGCAACATGCGGCAGCCTCCTTTATTGATCATACCTATCAGCTTCATATCTTTTTGGTCGGGTACCCATTGTACGGCAAATTCCAAATCCTGAGTGATCATTTGCAGGATAGCATCGCGTTTTGTGCTGCGGTAGTTTTGTTTAGGTATATCCAGAATCCGGGTTACAAGTGGCACATCACCGAACTGGAATATCAGATTGTAATAACGAAAAGCACGATGAAAATATGCCCTTCCCTTATACATATTCTTGGTTGCTTCGTCCAGGCTTTCAACCTGATCCACATATTGGATAACTGTATTGGCATTGCTGATACCATTATAAGTCTCATACCAAAAATGCCAGATACTGTTTGTCCTGCCAAGGTTGTTAGCCTGATCTATTTTGGTTCCGGTATTTTCACTTGTCGGTGAAAGCATAGCAGCTACATCACAAAGCATGTTGGTCTTGTCAGTAGCACTGGGAACCATCAGTTCCGAGAAGGTATATTCAGTTCCGAGAGTAAGCATCTCATTATGATCAGTGGCATAGTATAGTTTAAGCTGACGGTCGGCTATGGCTATAACTGCCTGTAAACCTGCTTCGGTAGTGAAGGTAGCTCCGGGTTCGTAGATCGATAGTGGATCCGGATCCAGGAAACTCTCAGAACATCCGCCAAATAAAATTGCACTGCCTGTTAACAGGGCTAAACATGTACGATTATATTTTTTTATTATCTGTTTCATAATTGTTCTTATTTAAAAAGTGAAATTCAATCCCAATGTGTAAACACGTGAAGACATTCCGTTTCCGTCGCCGGGGCGAGGGTCGACTTCAGGATCGCCAATCGGCCATTCTTTTGCCCAGACAGCTACATTGCGAACCGTAGCAAAGACTTTTAGGCGTTCTACATTAAACTTTGAAGTCCACTTTTGAGGCAATGTATATCCCATAGAAATGTTTTCGAGACGAATAAACGAACGGTCATATACTTTTTCGACACCGGCTGCACCTGTAGGGCCTTTGGCTTCGATACGCCCAAATTCATTCGTAGGATTGTCTAAAGTCCAATATTCTTTTTGAGGTACATTTTGCAGAGCATAACTCATACGTCCACCATCATCATCGTTGTTAAGATAGTAGCCCAACAAGCCTTTATGCCCCATATAGGAGTAGATGTTGAATGAGAATGTAAAATCTTTCCACAATGTAAATTCATTACGCATAGACCAATAGAAAGGTGGAGATGTTTGTCCCAGAAACTCTTTATCATTGTCGTTGTAGACAGGCGTGGTAGTACCATCGGCATTTACAATATCGTCGGCAGTATAGCTGTTTGCAACTTTTGGGTCACCGGGTCGCTGACCATACCTTGCAGCTTCTGTTGCCTCGTCTTTTTGCCATATGCCGGTGACACGGTAGTTCCATATCTCGCTGATAGGCTTACCTATAAACCAGCCGTTTGTTTTGTCATCCATCTCTTTTCTGCCTATGACATTCCCATTGGCATCAAGAACATTTTCGTATTCGTTGTAGAGGTGTTTAATTTCATTCTTATTATATGAGAAACCGAGTGTGGTAGTCCATTTTAGGTTTTTATTATCGATGTTTAATGTGTTTAGTGAAATCTCGATACCACTGTTGTTTACCTGTCCCAAGTTGGTAGTGATGTTAAGAAATCCGGTAAATTCCGGTAGGCGTTGTCTCATAATCATATCATGGGTTTTCATATTGTAATATTCAATACTACCCGATATGCGGTCGTTGAGGAAACCATAATCGAGCCCAAAGTTCCAAGATGAGGTTTTTTCCCATTGCAGAAAAGGATTTGCCATACGGTCGACCATTAAATAACGCATCAGTTCCAACTCTCCATTACTATTGATATAACCTTGTAGTTTGTTTCCTCCCCCCGAAAGGTTAGCGAGTGCCTGATAAGGGTCAGATAGTGACCGGTTACCGTTTTTACCATAGGATACACGCAACTTACCGGTACTCATAATATCATGCCACTTAAAGAATTCTTCGTTCGTAAATGTCCATGCTAAGGCAACCGACGGGAAGTAAGCGTATGGATTGGTCGATCCGAAAGCACAATACCCGTCCCGGCGAATAGAAGTAGTAATCATATAGCGGCTATCATAAGAATAGAACAAACGCGCTAATAGTGCATCTGCCGTTTCGTGTTTATCTTCAGACTCGTATTTACTATATTCTTTACTTCCGTTTTGTGTATTATGGTGCCCTAAAGCATCGGATGGTAAGATATTGCGTGCTTCGATACGGTCTTTCCAGAACTGACGTTCTTCTGCTTCTTGTACAAGCGTAAGGTTTACATGATGCTTTTCGTTGAAAGTATAATCCCAGTTAATAGTATTGTTAAGTGACCAGTCGAAACGTTTTGCCTGTTCCCGGTTTGTACCGCGTTTTGTAGGATCGGAGCCCGGTAGTTGAGCCGACTCGAAATATCGTTGGTAAAAGAACTGATAACGTGGCGAAGCATTGAATGAATAAGTAATGCCATACGGAAGCGTTACTTTAGCATTAAAAATACTGTTCAGCACAGTGTAACCTTTTTCCAGGTCCATGTATTTTCTGTTAAAAAAGTAATTATACCCTCTTTGGCTGTAACTTTCGTCTAAAGGATATTGCACGAGATTTCCGTTTTCGTCCTTATAATCGGCATAAGGGCTATTACGCAGGAAATAATCCTGATCTATATTCATACTACCATCCGAACGATCCGAGTTCCCCGGATCCGAACGATCCTGAAAGTTAACATTAGCACCGATTTCCAGCCATTTGGTTACATTGGCATTAATTTTCATATTAGCACGTACAGCTTCGTAGCTATCACTTCTCACCACGCCTTCGTTTTTTAAGTAGCCCATCGAGAAGTAATAATTTATTTTCTCACCGGCACCACTTATGCTGGCATTATAGTCCTGATTGAAACCTGTCCGGTAAGTAAGGTCTTCCCAATCTACAGTTTTATTGGCAAGCAGATTGGCAAGTGCATTCCCCGTAAATCCTACACGTTTTGCCCATATACTCAGGTCAGATTCTCCACTTTCGTTATTGGTATAAGCCCGCCAATCATCCATAGAAACATTGGAATGTCCCGGTCGGGAGTAATATCCCGGTTGTTGAACTTTGTCGCCAACCTGATATGCTTCATAAGCTCCGGTAGTGGGATTTATACCATACGTTTTAGCTTCATACCAGTCTTGTCTGTGTCGTAAATAATCTTCCGGTTCGAATCTTTTGCGATATTTTGCTCTTTGTGTAAAACCGAAGTTAGTGCTAACATTTATGACAGGCTTACCCTGTTTTCCTTTTTTGGTTGTAATGATGATTACACCACTAGCCGCCTTTGCCCCGTAAATAGCTGCTGCCGAAGCATCTTTCAGAACATCGATCTGACCAATATCATCGGGATTGATTTCCGAAAGTTCTCCGTAAAATTGCATACCATCGACAATGAGCAACGGATTGTTGTGTCCTCCGTCGTCATAAACCGATCGCTTTCCACGTAATTCCATATTACCTCCCCCTTTGGCTGAGGCATCATATCCGACCTGTAAGCCCGGTGTACCCCGCAGGATATCCTGAACTGTCTTTGGATTTTCGATTGCAATATTGTCCGGCTTAATTTGGGTAATAGAACCGGTTAAGTCCTTTTTACGCATTGTGCCATACCCTACTACAACGACCTCATCCAGCTTCAAATCACTTTCTTGTAATACAATTTTATATTCGGAACTTCCTGTTATCTCAATTTCTTGAGTTACATATCCGATATAAGATATTACAAGTGTCCCTTTTTCCGGAACATTCAGGCTGAATTTTCCATGAATATCCGTTATCGTGCCCAATGTGGAACCCTTTAACGCTACTGGTGCCCCGATCACAGGTTCATGAGCGTTGTCCAGTACAATACCTGTGATGTTTCTACCTCCTGTTTGCGCGCACAAATGGAGGGATAAGAACATGCTGACTAAAATCAGCAGATAAAACTTAATTTTTGAGATCATACAAGATAGATTTATAGGTTTTAACTATCATTAAAAAACTCCTTAGCATAGCAAAAGATCACAAAGGTCTTTTGCTTTTATCAGTACTTCATGGTGCTTCAAAGAAAATGTATTATTAATTATTAGTGATAAAACAAACTATGCATTAAAAGATAGATTTAAGCCATTGATGTTGTTTTGGTGAGAAAATGCTATTTTTTACCGATTTGTTTCATTCGCTCTATTCTCCCGTTTCAGTGTTTTTTATTATAAATTTTTCTCTATACAGATGTTGTTTATAGTGCCTTTTATTTATGATACACATCTTCATCCATTCCTCTAAGTTTACTCGCGTATCGCTATGGTGTAAAGTTTTATTTAACGCCGAATTTGTATATACAAATATGAGTATACGTTTGCCCGGGATTCAGTCGTGTAGAAGGAAAGTTCTTATGGTTGGGACTATCCGGAAATTTTTGTGTTTCCAATGCTAAAGCTTCGCGGTATCGTATAGGTTTCCCATATTTCCCATTGCTTTTACCGTCAAAGAAATTGCCACTGTAAAACTGAATACCCGGCTGGTCAGTGTATACTTCCATCTGGCGACCACTGGCGGGTTCGTAAAGAGTTGCTATCAATTCTACATCCTCTGCGGTTTTATCAATCACCCAATTGTGATCATAGCCAAGTCCGTTTTTGAGTTGAGGATTGTCATTATCTATCCTATCCCCTATAGCTGTAGCTTGGCGGAAATCAAAAGGAGTACCATCTACGGGAGCTATCTCACCTGTAGGTATCAGTACATTGTCGACCGGTGTGGTATGGCTTGCCCTGATAGTCAGGATGTGATCGGTAATAGTACCACCGGCTTCTCCTTTCAGATTGAAAAAAGCATGGTTCGACAGGTTGACTATTGTGGGTTTGTCTGTGGTTGCTTTATAAGCGATTTTAAACTCATTATCTGCGGTTACCGAATAATTCACATGTATAGTAAGTACACCGGGAAATCCATCTTCCCCATCGGGTGACGTATACGAGAAGTCTATGGATTTATCTGTTGCTTTGTCTACATTCCATACTTGCATGTCTAGACCTTTGAGCCCTCCGTGGAGAGTCTGCCCGTTATTGTTAATAGGAAGCTGATATTCTTTCCCATCAAGCGAAAATTTTCCTTTGGCTATACGGTTGGCATAACGACCAACAACAGGACCTATAAAGCGTTCGCCCGGGTTATCCAGATAACGATCTATGTTCTCATAACCGATAGCTACATCTGCATAGTTTCCGGCTTTATCAGGTGTCCAGATGGAAACAACCCGAAGTCCGAAATTGGTTACCTGCACTATCAATCCGTTACCCGAATCGAGTGTGTACAACGATACTGGTTTGCCTTCCACTTCTTTTTCAAAGGCGGTCTTATTCAAAAGTGTCGGCGAATTCTCTTTTTCCTGTATTTTGCTTTCCGGCTGTTTCTGTGTAGAGTTACCTCCACACGATATCAGCAAAAAAAATGCACTAATGTAAATAAGGTTTTTCATATTTATGGTTGATTTAAAATATTACATATCTCCTGATTAATTTTGCGAAGTCTGTTTTCTTCCAACTTAATGATTTTCCGGTCATAGGTCATCAAGCCGTTTACCTCTCCTTCTACATCAGTAGTTTGTGTATATACAGCAGCTGATATACCTCTGGGAACAAGTTTAATAAGGTCTTCGCCATATTTTATATATTGGTCGGTAACCTCTTTACTATTCTTAAATTGTACATATCCCCAGTTCTTGTCCGTTTGCCAGAGATGGCCTTCAAGAGGTAAACCGATTCCTCCGTATTCGCCCAGTACAGTTACCCGTTCTGCATCGTACATCATCAATTCTGGGCCCGGGTATTTATGAAAATCGAGGATATCACCTACTCCCAGATAATGATTCCCCCCACTTGCCGAATTGACTAAACGGGAAGGATCATAGTATTTTGTCCATTCTGCGATCTCTTTGGTGTTAAACTGCCCCCAAGCCTCATTGAATGGTACCCATACAGTAATAGACGGATAAGGCATAAGGTATCCCATAATTTCTTTCCATTCTTTTTTGAAATTTTTTTCCGACTCCATCGAATGCCTCATTTCCTTACCATCAAAATAACTGTGCATTATCCATTGCGGTGTACGATCACCATTAGGCATATCCTGCCATACAAGTATTCCTAAACGGTCGCAATGTGTATACCATCGGGCAGGTTCCACCTTTACGTGTTTGCGTATCATGTTGTAGCCAAAGTCTTTGGTTTTTTGTATATCGTATAGTAAGGCTTCATCGGTAGGGGCAGTATATAACCCATCGGGCCACCATCCCTGATCGAGAGGACCAAAATGGAAAACATCTTTATTATTGAGTTGCAAGCGCATGATTCCGTTCTCGTCGCGTCTCGTAGAAACTTTACGCATAGCTGTATAGCTTTTCACCTGATCTAGTATTTTACCACCACTATATAGAGTAATATCAAGATCATATAGAAATGGAGATTCGGGTGACCACAACTTTGGATTGGCAACGGGGATTTCTATCGTTTGTCCTGCGGCTGATTTCATCTTGGCAATTGTGTTGTTGCTATCTTTAAGTGTAACTTCCACAATGTCCCCGATACTTATTCCTGATGTCGGAACATCTATCCTAAGTTGTTTCGCATCTATATCCGAAACAGCACATACCGAAGTGATATGCTTTTGTGCAACAGGTTCAAGCCATACTGTCTGCCAGATACCCGATACCGGAGTATACCAAATACTTTCTGGTTTCTTTTTTTGTTTTCCTACAGGCTGAAAACCATCTGTAGTAGGATCCCATACTTTGACAACCAATTTCTGTTCTCCGGATATTAAATAGGGAGTAATATCGAAACTGAATGGAGTATATCCTCCTGTATGAGTACCTATCTTAATGTCGTTTATAAATACTTCAGTTTTCCAGTCTACGGCTCCAAAATGTAAAAGAATATTTTTACCATTCCATCCCGATGGAACGCGAAAAGTACGCTTGTACCACAATTCATTTTCTTTGCCTAATTCCTTTTGTACACCCGAAAGGCTGGACTCTACAGCAAAAGGCACCAAGATTTTCCCTTCAAACGTTTGAGGTTCCTTTTGTCCAATTGGTAATATTGCGTACTCCCAAAGCCCATTGAGATTTTGCCAATTGGTACGTTCCATAATAGGTCGGGGATATTCGGGTAAGACATTATTCACATCTATTTTATTAGCCCAATCGGTTTTAATTTTGTCACCCGCAGGTTTCCACTGGGCGCTCAAATTCATTAAGGGTAATAGTAGTAATAATAAGATTCGGTTCTTCATGCTATGGTAATTTAGTATTATTATGTCAATCAAATACAGGCTTATCAGCAGATAAAGACGGACTATCGCTATTTACATAAGGCCAGCCTTCATCATCCCATTTTATTTTGTCGAGCAGGAGAACACGCCCTTTCGGGTTTTCCGTATCTATACCGTGATAGAATATCCAGTCGTTTCCGGCATCGTCCTGCACAATCTCCGAACAATGTCCGTTCCCGACAAAACGCGAGTTAGAGCCGATTACTAACGAATATCCGTTATCCATCATGTCTTTACCAGTCTTATCAATATATGGCCCGAATAAGGATTTGGAACGTCCAACCACCAATTGGTATGTACTGTTAATTCCTTCACAACAACTTCCGATAGATGCAAAAAAGTAATAATAATCACCCCTTTTATGTATGTAAGTCGCCTCAAAGGCAGTACCTGCAACCTGCATCTTTTCTGCATTTTTCTTAACAGACAATCCGTCCTCATTCAATTCTACTACATATATTCCGCGGAAACTACCCCAAAACAGGTATTTTCTCCCCTCCTCTTCAATATAGAATTGGTCGATAGAGTTTTGGACTTCTATTTCATTGCTACGAAAAAGCTTACCCTGGTCTTTAAAGGGTCCTTCGGGTTGAGCAGATGTTGCTGCACCTATACCACACGTCCATTCACCTCCCCAAACAGACATCGAATAATATAGAACATATTGTCCGTTGATATAATTGATATCAGGAGCCCATAATCCTCCCTTGGGTTCGAATGTCGGGCGAGTATTATTTGTAAAAGCTGTACCAACAAAAGTCCAATCGATCAGATTTTTAGATTTGTAAATAGGCGTATTGCGAGTATCCTCGGTAGCATACAGGTAAAAGTATCCGTCATCTGCTTTTATTATAGTAGGGTCAGGCAGGCTCTTGCCTATTACAGGATTCTGATAAATGTTCTGTGTTTTATCAGATGAATATTTATTCTCCGTAATACTCCAACAAGCAGAAGAAACCAACAATAAACAACAGGCAAATACTATCTTTCTCATATTTCAGATCTATTTTTTAGCATTGAAATAATTCGATACCCGTGTCGGGCTTAGCATCTGCCAAAGTGAAGCTACCGTCCACCCGGGAGCAAAAATATCATTGTAAAATCCTTTGCCATTTTTTCCATAATCCCAGTTTGTATGCTGAACCACTTCGGGATAATATCCGACTTTACCTATATTGAACATGTGTCCCTCGACAGGCATCAATTGTAACATGGAAGTCTTGATTACAGAAGAGAACTCTGAAAAACGGGGTTCGTTTCTTTCCTTTGACAACCAATCCAATACAGTTGCAAATTCGAATATAAAGACATCTATGTGATTATTCTCAACCGACACATTACCCCAGCCCCTCGACTTGAATCCTACATCACCAAGCATTTGTCCCTGAGCAAATGGTACATCCCACATGTAGTACCATGAGAGGCTGAAGTAAGCAGCTTGTTTGCAAAGGTCTATATAGTGTTCCCTCTCTTTACCCTTGGTTACGAACGACATATAATACATAGCCGTAGATGCATAAAGCGATGCCTCCTTATCTTCGCAATTGGCATCCAATGTGGATGAGAAATAATCAGACTTGGAAACCAACTCTTTTTCGAGATAAACGGCTGTTCTCTTAGCACTCTCTAAATATGACTTATTGTTGAAATAAGTGTAGGCCATTGCCAGCGGAAGGGTTGCCGAAGGAGTACTTCCTCCCGATGCATCGGAAACATTGAATTTATCATCGAATTTGCGTGGGAAACTTCCATCGCTATTCTGCAATTTCATAAAATTCCCGAGTATCGCTTTTATCTTTGTTTCCCACTCCGGATGTTTACGTCCCTGCTTTTTCTCATAATCAAGATAGTTGAGAACAGCAAAGACTGCTTCAGACTGACGGCGTATGCTGTATACATCTGTTTCGGTGTTACGTGAGTAGTCTACGAATTCACGGAAAAAACCATTTGATGTAAAGCCGTATTGAAGATAGCTGTCAAAAATAGAATTCGCTTTTTTCACCAAATCAGTATTGCTATTTTCTTCACCATATTCCAGTGCATTGTAAGCATTCAGTAATACACGTCCGATAAATCCGACCTCTGTCATATCCGTACTTTTACAATCATCCGTACGCATATGTACTCCCGAGAAATATTTCAAATCGAATTTATCCACATAGCTTTGTGTGAAAAAATTTGAGAGAGTCTTTTTTGCCAGCTTATTGTCATAAGGTGTTTTTACTTGTTTTGGTTTGAATGTATCATATGAATAGTTCCATACATTCGCTACAAAAGAAGAATAATCTGAAGCATTTCCTTTTTTGATTTCCCATACCAATTGTTGTGAGTCTCCTTTTTCCAGTTTTTCAAAAGCCTGCACCGGAGGATTTAAAGTCAACTTACGAATATATGTTTTAGGTGCTTCATGATATGGAAAACCGAAAACTAAAGCCGATGTTCCGTTTACATTGCGAAACCCGGTGAAGCCCAATGAGGTTTTTCCTGTAAGAATAGTTTCTCCGAGATTATGTGGCGTCAGACTTTCATCCCTGAAATCATCTATTCTTAATACAGTATAAAAATCTCCTGTCTTATTGTTATAAATTCCTGTCAAGGGCGTACTCAAGCGGTCTTCTCTTACCTGCCAACTGTCGGAAGTGTGAAAAGACGGAGCTTCTTTCGGAGACCGTAAATTGCGATGATACCAAAATCCGGGCATATAAAACTGACAATCATCATGCAGTGTATTCTGAAGCCTATATAGCTGTTCAAAGTTGTAATATACTTTTTCTTTAGCCGTAATAGTCACTGTAATTTTAGTAATATCAGAATTTGTCACCTGAGTCTGCCTTATTTCTAGAGGCAATTCATCACTCGATTTTAGAACACCATCAGTAGACGATTGAAGTTTATAGTTGACCGCCGGATTTCCCGGTGATTTAAGAGAGATGCTACTTTCAATTTGCAGCCGATTTTGGGCTGAAAGCATAGCGGGAAAAACCAGCATGGGTAGCATGAATAAAAACAGGCTCTTTCTCATATTTCTTTTTATTATATTTTTCTTATTGAGTCACAACAGGTTTCAAAATATTCTTTGTTATCTGCATAACTGGCATTTCGTCGTCCGTAAACTGCACATCAGTGATATACATTAATCTAGGATGTATTTTTTCCTTATTATTATGAGCATGGAATGTAATTCGTAATTGTCCTTCTCTGTCTTTAAACATAGCACTATGCCCCACTCCGACAAGGGTGTCAGGCTTTTGGAAGATAGGGTTTTTATCGTATTTTGTCCAAGGTCCCATCGGTGAATTAGCTGTAGCATAACCGATCCCGTAAAAAGGACTTTCGTAACTGTTGGCCGAATAAGTCATGTAATAAGTCCCCTTATGTTTTATCACAAATGCGCCTTCATTGACACGTGGCCATACCTCTTCCCATGTCTGGGATACATGGATACATTTCGTCAATGTGGACTTCCGGATAGTTTTCAAATCATCTTCCAGTTCCGCCACCCATATATTCAAGCCATCATTGAAGCGATCGAAATATAAATAAGGTTTGCCATCCTCATCAATAAACAATGAACTGTCAATACATTTTTCATCGGCAATCATTGGCTGTTTTTCTTCCTGAATGAAAGGTCCCAGAGGAGAATCGGATGTTGCCACGCATATATGTTCATCGGCAGAATAGTACATGAAAAATTTATTTTTTTCCTTGATATAATATACTTCGGGAGCCCAAAACCAGCGATCTGCCCAGGAGTTTTCCTTGCTTAAAGCCAAGTCTGGCATTTTTTTCCAATTGGTTAAATTACTGGATATATATACTTCGATCCCGTCTTTTGCATTTGTCCCATAGGCATAATATGTCGTATCGTAAAGCATAATGAAGGGATCTCCAAAAAGAATAGGCTCATTCGTGGAAATTACCTCTTGCTTCACCGCATTATTACATGAAGAAATGCCGAAAATCAGCATCAGACATAAGGTTATAGTGTTATAAAATTTTATCATATAATTGTCCTTTTAGCAATATGGTTTTTTCAATAAGAAAAGATTGAAGAAAAACTTATAACCAAAGTTAAAATACTCTATAATAATTCCTGAAACACTTTTTTCTATTTAAAAAGTAAAAATTGGTCAAGAACATGTAACTGACCAATAATTTGCATGCTTTGGCTACTTTTTACCATAAATAAATCGTCCGGATAGTATACCTGATTCATATAAGGATTATTTTTACTCTGAAATAATGTTTAGGCATATGAATGTAACCAAATCTATTATCTTGTTTTTTTCACTTTTGACTAATTTACTTCTCTACTCACAAGACAACTCCGATTTTCATTTCAAGAAAATACAAGTTGATGACGGACTTTCCGAAAATGCCGTGTATTGCATTCTACAAGATTCGAAAGGATTCATGTGGTTTGGGACAAAGGATGGTCTAAACAGATACGATGGAAATAGTTTTCGCGCATTTCGTCGTAATTCGGATAATCCAAATTCTATAGGAAATAATTTCATTCGTTCCATAATTGAAGGGAAAGACAGCAATCTTTATATTGGTACTGATGCAGGCGTTTACATAATGAATATGGTAGAAGAAACATTTACAAAAGTAACCTCCATCACAGATCAAGGTGTCACTGTTACATCTGCCGTAAATTCCATATACGAAGACAAGGTCGGTAATATCTGGATAGCTACCATGAATCAGGGAATATTTAAATACAATCCGAAATCACAAAAACTATCAAGCATCGAACTTTCAAAATATAATCTGGGAAAAGTTGCAAGTTGGTACATATATGGTAATTTATCGGGAAATATATGGGTTGGCACCCGCTTGGGGTTACTTTGGTATAACAAGGCTACAGATAAACTTGACCCGGTGGAATCGATGTTCAACCTTTCCGATAATTTTTCCCACGAAATATTGTCCATGCTAGAGGATAAAAACGGAAACTTGTGGCTAGGCACCTGGTACAAAGGGCTATGTTTGTATGATAAACAATCAGACAGCTATATCTCCTATCTGAATGAAGAGAATTCTTCTCAGTATGTCACACATATCAGAGCCATTTTTCAATATGATGAAAAGACTTTGTTTATTGGTTCGGACGATGGTTTATATCTATTCGATTTGATGACTAAAAAAGCCAAAAGGCTGGATATGCCTCAACTGGAACATAGCCTCAGCGACCAAAATGTATATGGTATTTATAGAGACAGAGAAAACGGAATATGGATAGGCACATACTTTGGAGGAGTAAATTACCTGAACCCCTCTCAGATAAATATCGACACATATTATCCGGATCATCGACCCGGAGCCCTTACGGGAAAAGCAATAAGCCAGTTTTGCGAAGACCCTGCCGGAAATTTATGGATTGCAACAGAAGATGGTGGGATTAATTATTTTAATGCTGAAACAAAAATAATAACTCAACCTATAACAACTTCCTATCATAATACTCATGCTTTGTTATTAGATGGCGAAAAGCTTTGGATAGGAACTTTCTCCAGAGGTATAGATTTATACAATACCAGAACCAAAACATTATCTAATTACAGGAACAAGAATCAGAATAAAAATTCACTGAACGATAATTGTGTATTTTCGTTATACAAAACGCGCAAAGGCGAAATTTTTGCAGGTACGCCCGAAGGGTTGAATATATACGAAAAGGCATCTGACAGTTTCACTCCTATCGACTCAATAAGCGGATTTATTTATGACATCAAAGAAGATGATTCAGAAAATTTATGGTTGGCGACATACGGAAGTGGTGTTATCAAGTACAATTCAAAGACGAGTAAATGGGTACATTACGATTCGATACTGTCACAAGAAAATCCGATAGTTAAAAGCAAACTAACGAGTATATACATAGACAGCCAACGAAGAATACTCTTTTCGAGCGAGGGGAGAGGGATTTTTGTCTATGATCCTAAAAAAGACGACTTTATCAATATATCCGAGGCAGACGGATTACCCAACAATGTGGTCTATGGAATATTGGACGATCAGTTCGGTAACTTATGGATTAGCTGTAACAAAGGTTTGGTATGTTTCAATCTCTCGGCACCTCAAAATGCGATACTTTACAATAAGGAGGACGGACTACAGAGCAACCAGTTCAACTACAAATCGAGTTATAAAGCAAAAAGCGGAAAATTTTATTTTGGAGGGATCAATGGCTTTAGTTCCTTCTATCCGCAAAACCTAAATGCAAACAAAAATATAATAGTACCTCCTGTAGAGATTACTAAGATAAATTTGTTGGGTAACTCTGAACCTGAAATGGAAAATGAGATTCAGATTAAACTCAATAAGAGGCAAAAAATAAAGTTACCATATAATAAATCCTCTTTCACCATTTCATACATTAGCCTGAGCTATGTTACACAGGCAAAGAATCAATATACGTACAAACTGGAAGGAGCAGATTCTGAATGGAATTATGCAGGTAATAATAAGGACGTAACTTACGTAAACCTACCTTATGGAAAATATCTTTTCAAAATCAGGGCAACAAATAATGATGGTTTGTGGAATGAAACCGGAACCGAATTAGAGATAGAAATCCTACCTCCGTTTTGGCTCTCATTGCCTGCCAAAATCATATATATTATTCTGCTCTCCTCGCTTATTTATATTATTCTTTCTTTTTACTGGAAAAAAAACAAGAAAAAGCAACAACAACAGCTCGAAGCTTTCAAATCGGAACAGGAAACATTAGCTTTCAAATCAAAAATAGATTTTTTTACGACTATCGCACACGAAATAAGAACTCCTTTAAGCCTGATTACAGCACCACTTGAAGAAGTTATCAACAAAGACAAAGAAGATAGCGAAACCACACAAAATTTACTAATTGTAGACAAGAATTGTAAACGATTAACGGTTCTTGTCAATCAGTTGCTGGATTTCAGAAAAATGGATTCAACGCAGTATGTTGTAAACCCTGAAAATATTGATTTAAAAGAACTGGTTTACGAATTATACGAAAGATTTAAAAAAACCGCCCAAAAGAAACAAATCGACTTGATATTGAACTTACCCCCTAGTGAAAACATAAAGGTGAACTCAGATCCCGATGCCTTGATTAAGATAATAGGCAATTTGCTCACAAATGCCCTAAAATACACTAAAGATAAAATAGTATTATCTTTAGTTTGCAACCATGATAAACCCTATACTGTCACTGTCGAAGATAATGGTCGTGGCATAGAAGACGAACATAAGAAACTTATATTTGATCCATTTTATCAGATCCAAAATGAAGATGGTAAAATAGGAACCGGACTAGGATTATCATTAGCTAAAAATCTAACAGAGTTATTAAAAGGCACTATTGAGGTTGTTGACAGTAAAAACGGAGGTGCTAAATTTATATTTCATTTCTCTGATTTAGAACCACCATTTTCAAAAACAGATACATCAGATGAGAATGTTAAGATGACTCCTATAGAGAAAGACCTTCCAAGAGATACCAACTGTCAATACAGGATTCTCATTGTAGAAGATAATCTCGATATGGTTTCTTTTATCAGGAACAGTTTATCGAACGAATATGACGTTGATACGGCACTTGATGCTACAGAAGCTCTGAGTTTACTCGAAGAAAACAATTATGACATTATCATATCCGATATAATGATGCCCGGAATAGATGGTATATCTTTTGTAAAGAAACTAAAATCAGAGATTATTTACAGTCACGTACCAGTCATATTACTATCTGCCAAAACAGAAAATGCGATCAAAATAGAGGGTTTACTTTCTGGAGCCGATGTCTTTATTGAAAAGCCTTTTTCAATATCATATCTCAAAGCACAGATTTCAAGTTTACTCGAGAATCGCAAAACAATGCTGGATGCCTTCAATCGCTCCCCTTTGATATCATATTCTAAACTTGCTTCCAATAAGAATGATGAAGTATTTTTAAGCCGGCTTAATGAAGAAATTGAAAAACACATATCGGACGAAAATTTTTCGGTTGAGTCATTAACTGATATACTTAATATCAGTCGTTCTAACTTACAACGAAAATTGAAAAGTATAGGGGATGTGACCCCGGGTGATTATCTACGGAATTATCGTTTAAGAAAGGCATGTAAACTGCTTTTGGAAACCGATATGCGAATAAACGAAGTAGCTTATAGTGTTGGATTCAATTCTCCCTCCTATTTCGCTAAAGTTTTCCAAAAGACTTACAACATGCTACCGAAAGAATTTATCGTCAAATATTCGAACGATGATAAGGAGAGAGGTTAATAGTTTATTTGCCGATACAGAAAGTTATATCTGTTTATTCATAAGGATTATGTAACACTAAGGTGGACTAAAAGCGTACCATCAACATTGAATAATTACTTCCAGATTTGTGATTATTTCACCTGTTATTTCGCTTAAATAATGTAGAATCTCACAAATAATCATCTTTTAGTTTTTCTGCAAAAAATGCTTCAAATTTAGGAATTTCTCTTTCCACTGTTTTAAATGCTATTTTTCTTCTTATCAACAAATAGCCTAATATTATTTCTTTTACCTCTATTAAAGTTACTTGATTTTCTTCAGCAATTTTTCTGATGAATTCAGCATGTTGCCTATCTGATGGATGATTGGCAAACAGTATATCCATATATCCGAAACATGGTCCAATCTTTTGTCTAATTAATTCAAGAGCATCATGCCTTTTTATTTTTTCTTCATTTGTCATAACTTTTTATATTTTGTTAAATTCTATCAATCCTCCAATTTTCCTTAAGAATGTATCTCCAATTAATATGGGATTGTATTTCATGCCACCAGTCAATTTATCAGCATGATTAGCTATTGCTCTTCCTCTTCCTTTATTCCTATCTATAGTGAAAGGTAATGTGAAGTCAATTATTTCCATTGTTGGCAATGTAAGCCAAGCATGAATTGTAGGTTGCTCTTGTAGTCCATTTTCTAGCAAGTTTTCAATTAACTCATCATCAAGATAAAAAATATTTTTAGCATAAATACTAGCATATCCTAATGTGAAATAAACATCTGAAGATAAATACTCCTCTATAACTGGTTTAACCTTATAATGGAGTCCCATACAATTTGCATACATGTCAGCTCCCCTAATTACACCTTCGTATTCTTCTAACAAAAGATAAGGGAGTTTTTCTTTAAATGTATCAGTTAAAAAAGTATCATTTGAATATTTAACTATGGGGGGATTTAGGTTATACTTCTCACTTCGTAAACGAGCGATTTCAAATTGATCTCTATAAAGTTCCATCATTAATTAGAATTTTGTTATGCTTGTGTTTGGTTTCCTATGTTTTCAAATTTAACATATTCTTAGAACTTGACAAAGGATAATTAGTACTTTTCAACTAAAAAAAGAGGGAGTAGACTTTTTCTTTAATTCTAAAATATCAATTCAAATTTATAATGTGTATAAAAACTGATTGTTTTTATACATATCAAATCAACATGTATAGTTTTTGATACTTTTCTATACATATCGAATTCGATTTGTATAGACTTTGCGGATTTATATACATTACTAATTATTTACTGACTCAATTTGTTCTATCTGTTGAGAGGGCATTTCTTCACTAACATTTATTAATAAATCAATCAAAGGCATATTAAGATAATAGTTATATTTTCCCAATTTGACTTTAGTAAGTAGTTTTGCTTTTACTAGCTTATTTAGGTAGCCTGTTGCTGTAATTCGAGTAACATTTAAATCTCTAACAACAAACTCAATTTTAGTATATGGATGATTAAATAAATTATTTAGAAGTTCATGATTATATGCTTTACCTAACAAAGGCCGCATATCTTGTTTATATTGCATCATTAATAATGAGATGCCCTTTACTAATTCTATGGTTTGAGTAGCTGTTTGCTCAATGCCTTTGAGGACATAGAGGATCCATTCTTCCCATTGATTATTATCCCTTACTTTTTGTAATAAAGTATAATATTCAGCCTTATTACGAATAAAATAACGACTTAAATAAAGTATGGGTAAATCCAATAATCCTTTTATTACTAGATACAGAATATTAATAATACGTCCAGTACGTCCATTTCCATCATAAAATGGATGTATACTCTCAAATTGGTGATGAATGATTGCCATTTTGATAAGAGGATCTACATCTGATAACATGTCATCATTAATATATGCTTCCAGATTTTTCATATATTCCTCAATTTGCCTCTTTTCTTGTGGTGGTGTATATATTATTTCTTTAAATTGATTCTTAAGTGTCGTTCCCGGAATAGCACGAAAGCCCGCCTTGTTTTCTTCTAATAATTCTTGAATCTGTTTTATATGAGAATTAGTTAATAATCGATTTCTCCTTACTAAACTAAAACCAGATTTCAAAGCATGAGCATAATTTAAAACCTCTTTAGTCGCAGCTGATACCATATAAGCTTTTTTTTCTATATCTAGTTCTCCTTTAAAAAGTTCATCGTTAGTTGTAACAATATTTTCTACTGCAGAACTATCCTTTGCTTCTTGAAGAGAGAGCGTATTGATAAGAATATTCTCATTGGGAATCGTTAGTGCAACACCTTTCAATTCCGCTAATTTCCTGTTGGCTGCGTTTAATTGTTTTAAGACAGCTTTTGTCTCAATATCCATATCTAATGGCAATTTAGGAATAGAATAACCCATTTTATCAATTATTTATTATAGAATTGATGCTTTTACTTAAATATCTTTCGAAGATACAGAATAAATTGGACAGATCAGTAATTTTAGAAAGTAAAGAAAATGCACTATTATAGTGCATTTTTTAGTTTTTATTGCACTATTTAGGTGTATAGAGGGGAAATTATAACAATACTCTATTAACTGACTCTAATATACTGATCTATCCGATTAAAACCTTATCTTTGTGTTGTAACACCCATTAGTCACTGATATACATCACACTTCTGGGTTTTTGTTTTTAGTCTACAGGCCGAAGCCCATAATACTCCATCTTTTCCCCTTGAAATCTTGTGAAAATAATTTCTCTTTCCCCGACCAAATCTAAATACATACCCAAATGCTTCATAAATTCAGTTATATTAATAGTAATCCGACTTGGTACTTCAGGAAAAATAAGGAACTCCTTTTTATAATCCTCTAAATATTGATTGACAGAACTCTCAAAATTAATTTTGAGAGTTTCTTCTGTACTACTTTTATAGCTAATCTGTTTATCTAGGCCTAATATCTTGCCGTGATAATATTTATCTTTTCGACTATACACTATCGAGCCAATATAGCCTTTATATTCAAAATATCTTTGTTTATTCATATCTCTTCGTTTATTTCCTGACATGTAAATATATACAAATCATTGTCATATAATTCCTCTTCGCTATAAATATTAAATTCTTGCTCTAACTTATCCGGGATATAATCGGGAAAATCAGAAAGATTGATTTGTTTGAAACCAATATCCATATTTATAAGGTCTTTTAGCCCATTTATGGCACTTTCTTTATTGTAGCCTATGTTTTTTATCTCTGGGAATAATTCAAGGCAAGCATGGAAACAAATATCTCCATGCTTATCTGTTGATTCTTTGATTATAATCTTTATTTCTTTCATAATTTACTTTTTATAATTCGTCTGACGATGTACACTAAAATCAATACAACCATAATCGGAAGTAATACCCATTCAATAGCAACATCCTGGAATAAGCTTTCCAATTCTTCAATCGATTTTATCTTAATCTGTAATGAATTCATATTATCTCTTTTATTTGTATTAATCACCAAAAACATCAAAAATATTACTTCGTTCCATTTCTTTACTATTCGTCTGGGTGTTATTCAGGATAGGAGATTTCAATGTATTATTCTCTTTTTCCGCACCTGACATATTAAGAATACTATTGATATCCTCTCTTACTTGCTTATAATACTCATGAATATCATTCTTATTCTCAGGATAGACTAATTGATGAAATGGCAGTCGTTCTACTTGTTTAAATTTGCATTTAAACTTAGTATAGTTACTTTCTACAGCGATCCCGGCAAATTCTCCTACTCCCAGATCCAAGAACTCTGATGCCTTGATAACATCCCTTTCCTGTACTGTTTCACTTAGTCCGGAACTATTGGAGAAAGACTTCATTCCTGTAGATCGGCCCTGATTCTGTGTTACAAACGTTTTATTCATTTTCCCGAACTGTTTACTTAGGATCTCACTTGTATGACTACTGGCTACCCTGCCATAGAAATGATTATTACAAGCTGCAAATAATACTTCTGCTTTCTCTTTTCCATAGCCGTCCGTAAGTTGGGCGAGATCCTGGCACATCAAAACGGTGCTGATCTTATTACTTCTTCCAGTATTTGGGAGTACTTCTAAATTGGGTATAAAACAAGTGGGTGATTCATCCAGTAAAACAAACGAAGGATTCTTATTTGGTTGATTCATTAATTTTGTAGCAACTGTAATAACCAATGAACACAACGGAGCCAATGTATTGGCCAAGGTCGGATATGTGCCCACAGTAAACAGTATGGGGTTATCCGGATTATTAATATCTAAACTAAAATCATCTTTTGAAAAGATATACATCAACTCTGGAGTGTTTATTTGTGCCACAGCTCCCTGTAGTGTGCCAATAACCCCGGCTAACTGACCATCTGCTCCTCGTTGCATTGCATTATACATACTAATGGTCATTTGGGCCGATGTTACATTCTTTTGTAGTTCCTGTAATAAAGCCGTGTCTTCACTGGTGATAAGTGCAAATACATGCGGTAGATCGCATATATCAGGATGTTCTTCTTTTAGATACCAAATACAGGCAGTTAATAAATCTGTTGCACTGCGCGTCCAGAAATCAGGCTTTTTAATGCTCTCTTTGAGTAGATTATTAATAATAGCCTGTGCATATTCTCTTACATAACTTGTATTCAATAAATATTTCGGATTTAAGGGATTTACTTTATGAGATTTAAGGGGCTCATTCAGGTTCAGTAAATAATGGTCTATGTTGTTATTAGACGTACCAATAAATGATTGAACTTCATTGGCCAAAGCAGGGAATTTAAAATCATATATAACTCCGGCAAATCCTTTTTGAATAAATTGACTTAATAATGGAACAGCAATAGATTCACTTTTTCCGCTCCCTGCAGCTCCGACACAGAAAATCCCACGGAAAGGATTATTCAATATAATATTGCCTTTACTCGTCCCAAATTCGATAGAATAAGGAGTTCTGTAGAAAGCAGCTTCCTTTGGTTTACTTCTATTCTTTTTCTTCCTTAAGTATCTTCTTATCAAAAAAGTCGGAATGATACAAATACCCAGTAAAAATATACTGAGACCTACCGCAACGAAGTTATTTCCTTGCTGTAAATTATTACCAATCCGGATCAATAAATATCCGACAATAGCCAATCCATAGCTAAATGCTATTATACCTGCCACGATCTTGATCAAGCCAAGACAACCATTTCTTTTTGGTTTTAATTCTCCTTCTATCATATACTTAATCCTTTATTTCGTTTAATTTCTTGTTTTTGTTCTGTATTTCTTTGTTGCTGTTTAGATTGATCTTTTTCCCTGCGGACAGCTTCTTGTACTTGGGTTTTGCGTTCTTCTATAGAACCGTTTTTCATTGTATTCTGATATTTGAAAGATTCTTTGTAATCTCTTTGATAACTAAATCGTTTATCAAAAGACTGCTCACAAGATGCATAAAACTCAGTCCGGTTGAATCCACTTTTTACTGTACCTGATCGTTCGGCTGTTTTATGATTAGTCTGTGGAGATAATTTCTTTGTATTACTCATATCTTTACGGCTAATAATCACATGACAATGCATATTTTCGCCTTGCTTATTTCCCCGATCATAATGTATCTTAGCATAATACATGATATCATCTTTACTTAGTCCTTTCTTAAAACTTTCTGCATATTTCTGCATCACATCGTTACGAACATATTCTTTTAATGCTGCACTTTGCTCTTCAGGTGTTTTACCCATTTTTTGAAGTTCCTTTTCTGATGGAGAAACAGTCATTACATAAAATTTTGCATCATTTTTACTTAGCCTGGCTTTATTGTTATCAATCTTGGAAACAACTTCTTTGCTGGAAACCTTTCCATTCTGATCAAAGAATGGCTCGACTTCCTGTCCTTGTTGGGCTCGTTGGCTATCTTCATGTTTCAAGTAGCTAATAGCGCCAAAAGAGCTTCCATTATTGCTATAGGAACCTCCGCCACCACCTTGTATTTTAATATTCATTGGTCGAAAATATTTTTAAGCTTGTTAGCCAGACCAATCATATCTTTATTTTCAATTGCTTGAGCGAGTAACATTAATGATTCTTTGATTTCATTATCTCTCTCAGTATTCACTTGATGAGATTTTGAAAAGAACTGTTGTAAGTCAGAAATCATTTTTAACAGTAAGTCATTTTTGGCTAAAGAATCTAGATATTGCTGAATCTGAGACTCACTTGTTATTATCGCATCAAACATTGGGATAATCCTATCTTTTTCCATAACTCTTTGAAAAGAAATTAACTGGTCTATCCGTTTTCTAATTCGTTCTACTTCTTGTATTGGTGATTCGTTTTCCATCGGATTGATCCCATACTTAAGGAAATAATCTAAAGACACATCTATAAATTTACGTTTGGATATCTCATATGTCTTACAGATTTTATTTAGCTTCTTAGCGGTTGTATCGCTTATTGTTACTGTTGTGTCCATTAGCTTACTAATTGGAGTTTCAATTGGATTTATATTCTTATTATCAGTACATTATACATATATCAATTGCTAGATAAATTGAAAAATATATGATTGACTAATATTTAAACGATTGAGAATCAATCGAATGCCCGAAGGGCCAAGAGGAAGAACAGGGCTTCGCCCAGTTCCCTCTTGCTTTATTCAATCAACTACGTTAGATCGAATAAACACGACTATCGAACAGTGTGAGATAGCAAAAGTGTTTATTGGTTCTATAAGTAGAATTGATTGGATAATTCCTTTGATTTTCTGCTCCGACTCGATTTGTTTATTGGATTTGTAGCATAGCGAAGAATCGCATAAAACAAGTCGATAGTGAGAAAAGAAAATCTATATCAGAGATGAAAGGCTAATCTGACTTTTAGACCAATCCCAATGGTGTGAATATTCTTAGAAATACTCGTCTTTAGTATTCCATTGTAGATATAATCATTCGGAGAGTTTTCTTGGTACTCGATTAACCGCTTATCCTGTTCTCTGCAGATATTGTTTAACCCATAATCAAAATAAATGCCGGTATAGATATTGGTATTATTCGACAGATTCCATCTTAAGCCACTTTCGATACTTAGCATATAGCTTGTTTTAATAGATAGTTTCTCTTTATATTCGGACTTTGAGAACGTACCAAAGCCAGATTGTTTAATATTCTCCAGAAGCATATCCCATTCTGTATAATATCCAGCTGTTTGATAGTTGGCATCAACTATGTTATATTTAGAATAAATCGGGATCCCGATCTTTAACCCTCCGGCAATATAAAAATCTTTCTTCTTGAATATTGGTGTTTTATATTGTGCTAATAATGGGATTGTAAAGAATATCACTTCTTGTTTTTCTTCATAATTACTTACAGATAACCGAAATTCAAAATCTTCTTCACCATCAAAAGCCGGGTATTTATCTGTGAAATTTGTTAAGGTAGCCTTTGTATTATAAGAAGATATTTCCAATCCTGACTGAATGCTCCAGTTCTTTGATACAAAATAACCATATCCGACTCCAACCGATCCGCCAGGCTGATCTTTTCGAGAGCCTTTTTTAAAATCATAATTTAAGCTATTTAGCCCTCCGCTTATCGAAAATGAGAGTTCATGCTTCTTATTGCCTTGAGCATATAAGGCCATTGTTAGAAATGACATGATAAAAATTGCAATATGTATTTTAATTGTTTTCATAATGTGTTGTTTTATTCGTAGTTATTTATTGTACGTAATGCAAGTATGATATTAATTACATCCTCAAATTCGTTTGTAATCCATGATTTATTATTGACTGTTACTAGAAAAGATTTGCAGAAATAATCTGATTTCCTGTTATCTTCTGTTGTTTGAGAAATAAATCCATATATAATGGCTTTATCATCATCTGAAACTTCATATTGGCATATTTCGGCCATTTGTAGAGGCATACAAATATTTATCTGGATACGATTTAATAGTTCTTGCGCTTCATTTTTTTGCATAATGATTTAATTTGTTAGTTTCGACATAAGAAAAGAAAGAGGTGTATGGATTTTTCCATTACTGTTTTGCACTTCAGATAATAATTTCCAAATGGGATGGTTTATTTCTCCATAGTTTGATAATATGACAATCGCATTCTTGTCGGCTATATTGCCTTTGAAATTTCCTAAATGCCGTTTTAAACCCTCCCAATTTCTACTGACATTATCATTCGGAGGTAATTCTTCTAAAAGATTTATCTCTCTTTCCTTATTATTACTCTCGAAGAGAGTATTTTCTTTTATTTCTTTTCTTTTTATTGCTTGACCGATGCTTAAGCCTGGCTTAAGGGTAGCTTTTTTTGAAGCTAAACCGCCACGCCTACCAGCTTCAGATAACTTTTTCTTTTTCTCAAGAAATATATTCATTCGTCTATTCAGACTTTCAGAAAAGAAAAATTCATCATTTTCAATTTTAAACAGGCCATAAGAACCTATTACTGTTTTCATTTTTTCTGCAGTTGTATTATAACGTCTAGCTAAAGCAGGAACTAGTATTAATGGATATTTAAAATCCGGTTGCTGATCTCGCAATGTTTCTACAAGAATCCAGAATATTCCATATCCCTCGCATCCTAATTGTTCTAAAAGGAGTACACATTTAGGATCATCTTTTGCATTACTATCATGTGAAAAGTAACATATATCTTTTCTTATATTCATAATTGATTGATTTTATTTGAGAATAGGCAATAAGAGCCTTATACATGAATATTCATGCATCATTTTAACATATAAATAAGAGCTAGTTTATTTTTTTCTAAAGGTAAATGAAGAGGCCTCTTTCTCTATTTCTTGTCGTGTTTTTACATGATTCTCCAATAACCAGGAGTCAAGTTTGTCTTTATCAAAATAAAGTACTTTTCCATTTGGTTTACTATGGGGAATAAGTGCTGCTGCTGTTAGTTTATATAAATAACTACGAGACAGGCCTGTATATTCACAGGTTTCTTCAAAGTTCAGAACTTTCTTATTATTTAATAATAATCGTTCAATTCGTTCTAATCGTTCATCTAATTTTAGAGTATCCATATTATCTTTTCTGTTTTAATTAATAAATGGACAAGTGCACTTGTTTTCTTTTAATATCAATCGATGAACAAATGAAAGAATTGGAATAAGGCAATACAATAGGGCAAAGGGCAATCTTATAAATTGCCTTTTATTTTTTGAATAAAAAAGTCTAAAGAAAGATTTTTCTCTCTTATTTTATCGCGTGCTTTAGATATATGATCTGATGTTATTTTTATTGATAGATTTTTATTGAAATAGTCTACAATTTCAGTATTTCTTAATTGGGGAGTATTGACTTCATCACTTAATATTAAAATGAATACTATAAACATACGTAAATTAGGGGTGTTTTTATCACTCCTCTTGCCTTCTGTATATAACCAATGGAAATAATCTGGACTAGAAAGATCTTTAAACTTAGACATCTTGTGTATTGTATTAATACTATTACATTCAAACAGATTATCATTAAATAATTCATACTGATCTTCTAGAAGAATAATAGGCTTTTTTAATATAATATCATTGGCTATTAAAGATAAATTATCTTTAACTTTAGGTTTATCATTATTCAAATCTTCCTTATGGTAGTAATAACCTATATAAGAAAAGCCCAATATTAAAGACAGCAAGACTGAATTTCTAAATAAATATGCCCAACTTGAGTCAAAAAGTAAAAACGTCGTATTAGGTAATAGT
The DNA here is from genome assembly GCA_032477055.1 of Dysgonomonas sp. Taxonomy (GTDB): domain Bacteria; phylum Bacteroidota; class Bacteroidia; order Bacteroidales; family Dysgonomonadaceae; genus Dysgonomonas_A. The sequence goes on from JAWDXP010000006.1 coordinate 266,570, forward strand.
AGAGTAAAAATGATAGAAACGAATAGAAAAGTAATCGAGAAAAACCATCTTTCTCTTGTTATTTCATTTGTGTATCTATATTTTTCTTTATCATTTAAAATAAAATAGCAGAAATAATGAAACAATCTTAATACCATTTTCCGATGTCCTATAATTATTATTATAATAGGAAGAAAAAGAATTATATATCCATATAACCAAGACGTATTCTCCTGCATTAAAAAATATTGGAGAATACTAAAGAGGCTGAAGAGACTAAACACAATTAATATATATTTAGGAGGGGTGATATTCTTGATTCTAATATCCATAATTTGTAAAGCTTTGTGTTTATTAATCAACTAATTTCAATTCAGGAATAATATTAGCTGCTTCTTTCATCTTTTTATCGATGATTTTAGCGTATATCTCGGTGGTTCGTAGTTCTCTATGGCCTAATCGCTTTGAGACTGTGTATATATCCGCTCCATTTTCAAGCATCAAAACGGCATTTGTATGTCGGCCACTGTGAAAAGTTATGTGTTTAGTTATTCCGGCTCGCATACACCAACGAAGTATCTCAGAATTGAAATGAGCTCCATATTTCAAACCTTTAAATACTCTTTCATTTGGTTCCTTTCGATCTTCTAAAAGACTTCTGGCTTGATCTGATACATCGAGATATTCAAGTCCATCTGTTTTTTCTTGTCGAAATACAACCCGGCTTCCTGTTTCTTCATCCCTTACTTCTGCCCAGATAAGTGTATTTATATCACTCCAGCGCAAACCGGTTAGACAAGAGAATATAAAAGCTCTCTTTAATACATCATATTTACAATCAGCTCTATACAATGACTGCAATTCATTGAATGTAAGATATTCTCTTTGACTATCAGCCATTTCAAAGCCTTTTACACCTCGAATTGGATTTTCTTGTATATATCTTTCTTCGTAAGCTGCATTCATGCAGGCTTTAAATTTATTGTAATATGTATATTTTGTATTAGGGCTTAATGGTTGATCACTTTTTGTCCGGGCGTCTACATCTAAATATTTTCTGAAAGCCTTTACAACATTTGTATCAATCTCGTCCAGAGTTATAGTCGAAGAAAAGAATTTTTCTACGTGTACATAAGCTGCAGACCAATTATCATAATTACCCTTTGAGTTATAATGTTCTTCCTGTTTCTTTTTGTAGAATTCCAAAAATAGAATCTTACCTCGCTTATCATTTTTAATTCCGTATTTACCTTGTGCAAATTCAGCTTTTCTGATAGCCAATACATCTTCGGCAAATTTCAGCTTTTCTTTATTGTGTTGTTTCTCTGTCAGAGTTTTAGGATTCTCATAGATATATTCTTTAAGGTATTCAAAATCTCGGTTATGCTTTGGCTTACCATTACTATCTATAGCCTTTCCTTTGTAGTATTCGATGAATAAGGATAATCGACCATTACTAATTTTCTTTTGTTTAAGAGATATTTTCATGTTTTTGTATCTAGGTGTACTCTGGTACATCTTTTTGATTCGAAATATTTACAAGATGTACTTTGGGTGTAAATATATGACAAACATAAGTATAAAATCTGAAAATAACAAACGACTGAAAATCATTTATTACAATGATAATCAGTCGTATATTTTCTTATATTAGTGTTTTATTTTCTCTTGTTTTCTATCACTATTTGCCGATACAGAATGCATAACTAATTAATATCTAACGATATCATCATTTTTGCGGTACAAATTGATAAATAGGTTCTGTATGCATTCTATTTTGTATCAATTAATTAGCTAAATATACGTGATTTTTGTTAAAAGAAGAAATATTGGGAGGAAAGTTCTGAAAATATTATCCAGCATTAAAGTTTTTATTGGGTAGTCCTATCTAATAAAAACTACCCTGATTACTACCCTAAATTGGAATTATTTTCTACCTTTGCTCAATGTCGTATCAACCACCTTATAAAATCACGCCTAAGATTATTGACCTTGTTTCTAAGATAAGCGAGGCAGTAGGTAGTTTTTATGCACAAGAAGAATTGCGACTGCATCGAATAAACCGCATAAAAACTATTCATGGCTCTTTGGCTATTGAAGGTAACACTTTGACGACAGACCAAATCACAGCCATTTTAGATGGTAAGCCTGTTATTGCACCAATTAATGAGATACAGGAGATTCGAAATGCTATTAAAGCCTATGAATTGCTTGAAACGCTAAATCCGAATAGTTTAGATGACCTTCTAAAAGCACATCTTACAATGGAAACAGGATTGATTGACGATGCAGGTCATTTTAGGTCGGGAGGCGTGGGAGTGGCTTCGGGTGAAGAAATTATTCATTATGCTCCACCTGCTGAACGTGTTCCACAATTAATGAAAGAACTTTTTGAATGGTTGAACAGTACTGAAGAACATCCATTAATAAAAAGTTCCATCTTCCATTATGAGTTTGAGTTTATACACCCATTCTCAGATGGTAACGGACGAACAGGTAGGCTATGGCAAACGCTTATCCTTGCCAATTGGCGACCTGTATTCAAAAATTTACCTATTGAGAATATTGTTTATAAATATCGGAAAGAGTATTATAGAGCAATTGCTATTAGTGGAGGGGAAGATGGCTGTACTCCGTTTATAGAATTTATTTTAGGGGTAATTGATGAAACACTGGCTCTTGAGGGCAGAACACCACACTCAACACGTGACAAAATCTTAGGACAAATAAACAATAATCCTAAAATTACACGTAACGAATTAGCATCTATATTGGGCATAACCTCCGATGGGGTTAAATATCACCTTCAAAAAATGACCGCAGAGGGTGTTATTGTTCGTCATGGTTCGGCTAGAGGTGGGTATTGGGAGATTACCAATAATTATTATTATTTAAAATGAAAAGTTGAGTAAATAGAAATAGAGATTTTGTAAATTTGTTAACAAGGGAAAATAAACGATAATATTAAAGTTTAAGATATGGCTTTTAATGAAGATTCACGAGTAAAACTACCAGCTTTACTACATCTAACAAGATTAGGCTATACATATATTTCAAGGAAAGAACAAAGTCGAGATCAAAATACAAATATTTTTGATGGAATCTTTCTTGAGAGTATACAAAGAATAAATCCTGATGCGAATATAAGTGAAATCGAAAAGGAGCTAGGTGAGATCAAGCTAAAGTTAGATTATGATGATTTAGGAAAAGATTTCTATCAAACACTTGTAAGAACTTCAGGGATTAAATTGTTTGATTTTAAGAATATTGAAAATAATTCATTTCACGTTACTACAGAACTCACTTGTAAAAATGAAGACGAAGAATTTAGACCAGATATCACACTTATTATAAATGGGCTTCCGTTAGTTTTTATTGAGGTAAAGAAACCTAACAACAAGGATGGAGTGTTAGCAGAACGTGAACGTATGATCAAACGCTTTAGAAATTCTAAATTTAAACGCTTTGCAAACATTACCCAATTAATGATTTTCTCTAATAATATGGAATACGAAGATGGAGTTATAGAGCCTGTTTTGGGTGCGTATTATGCTACATCATCTACTAAAGAATTTATATTTAATTATTTCAGAGAAGAAGAGAATCTTAATTTATATAAATTATTATCATCCGAAAATAGCACGTCCGAAAATACGATACTTAAGGATAATAATGTGATTGCGATCAAGCACTCGCCCGAATACATCACTAATAAACACTATGGTACACCTACTAATAGGATATTAACATCGTTACTCAACAAAGAGCGGTTAGCATTCATACTCAAATATGGGATTGCTTATGTAGAATCTGAAGAGGATGGTGTTATTAAGCAACAAAAACATGTGATGAGATATCCTCAATTATTTGCAACGAAGGCAATAGAGCAAAAACTGGATGCAGGTATCAAAAAAGGAATTATTTGGCATACGCAAGGAAGTGGTAAAACAGCTTTAGCCTATTTTAATGTTAAATTCTTGACTGATTATTTTCAACAACACAATATTATCGCTAAGTTTTATTTTATTGTAGATAGAATAGACCTAGCCGATCAAGCTACAGGAGAATTTGCCAGTAGAGGATTAGATGTGAAAAGAGTAGATTCTAGACAAGATTTTATTGCAGATATGAAAGCTGTAGGTGCAATACACAACTCTTCTGGCCGGCCTGAAATATCGGTTGTAAATATTCAAAAATTCACAGAAGAGTCTACAGTTAGTGATAGCATAGACTATGATGTCAGAATACAGCGTATCTATTTTATAGACGAAGCACACCGAAGCTATAAGCCATCTAGTAACAACTTAGTCAACCTTATCAATTCGGATAAAGACTCTATAAAAATAGCATTAACAGGAACTCCTTTGCTCCGAGAAGTAGCTAAAGATTACGATTCGAAAGATCTGTTTGGTGACTATATACATAAGTACTATTACAATATGTCTATAGCCGATGGTTACACGCTAAGGCTAATTCGTGAGAACATTGAAACTTCTTTCAAAATGCAAATGAAAGAAATCATGGAACAAATACAAATTATAGAAGGTGCTATCTCTACCAAGCAAGTCTTCACGCATCCTAAGTTTGTAAAGCCAATGCTAGATTATATGCTTAACGATTTGGAAACATTCCGAAAAAATGAGCTAGATGAAAGTCTAGGAGCAATGGTAGTTTGCGATAGTTCGGAGCAAGCAAAGGAATTATTTGCTCAATTTGAATTAATTTATGGAATACAAATCCCAGAGTATAGTGTTGCAGCTGAACCTAAAACATTGCATAGGAGCAATGCGCCTCAAAAACCATTAAAAGCTGCCCTTATTCTGCATGATGTGGGTACTAAGCAAGACAGAAAACAACAAGTAAAAAATTTTAAAGATGGAAAAATAGACATCCTCTTTGTCTACAATATGCTACTAACTGGATTTGACGCTAAACGCTTAAAAAAACTTTATCTCGCACGTGTTGTACATGATCACAACTTGTTGCAAACACTCACACGTGTAAACAGACCATACAAAAAATACCAGTATGGTTATGTGGTAGACTTTGCTGATATCACCAAAGCATTTGACAAGACAAACGAGAGCTACTTAAAGGAGTTAAATTCAGAACTGGGCGACGAAAACGAACACTATAGTAAGCTATTTAAGAGTGAAGAAGAAATCAAAGACGAAATAGAAGAAATCAAAGATAAACTTTTTGAGTTTGACACGTTAAATGCCGAAATATTTCAACAACAGATTAGTGAAATAAAGGATAAGAAAGAGCTATATATATTACTAAAGGTGTTGACAAATGCCAAAGAACTAAAAAACAGCATTCGTTATCAAGGGTACGAAGAGTTGCTCCAAAAACTAGATTTCAACAAACTAAACAACCTACTTAACGAAGTCAAAGCACGTATAGCAAGCTTGAATTTGATAGATAGTATAAATAACGAATCCGATACTACCAATCTGCTGAATGAAGCTTTAGAGAATGTTTTATTTATTTTTACCAAAGTTTCTGAAAACGAATTGGTATTAGCAGATGAACTAAAAAATCAGATGCGACAAACACGCGAGGCTTTACTTTCTAATTTCGACCAAAAAGATCCTGCTTTCATCACTCTGAAGGAGGAGCTAGAACGCATATTCAAAAAGAAGAAACTAGAGGAGGTTACACAAGAGGAAATGACCGAAAATATACTTCTCTTAAAGTCTATTCAAGATAGAGTGACTGAGTTAAACAGAAAAAACAACTTACTTAAAGCAAAATACGACCAAGACGAAAAATATGCACGCGTACACAAACGCTTGCGCAACAAAAAAGAATTGTCAGATAGTGAACGACGGCTATATGAGGCACTAATGGCTGTAAAAAAAGATACAGACGAATACTTGAGTAGCAACGAGAATGTATTGTCAAACGAAGCCGTTTTCAAAGATGAAGTATTAAGTTATGTAATTACGCAATTTATTGACAACAACAAGATAACTTTGGACTTTGAGACAACAGATTCTATAAAGAATCTGATAACAAACGAGTATTATAACGATTATAGAAGCTATACTAGCAGATAAAACGAAAAATGAGTAACGACATAAAATTTATAAATCAGACCAAAGAGCTGATAGACAACCTAAAGAGTGTATGTGCAAACTACGGACTAGGCAACGATGGCAACGAGTTTAAAATCATCACTCAAATATTTTTATACAAATTTATCAACGATAAGTTTAGCTATGAGGCTAAAAAGGCAGATAAGAAATTAGCCGAAGCAGAAAACTATCAAGAAGCATTTGACAACCTAGATGAGGAGCAACTCAAATTTCTGTTGGCACGTGTGGGTAACAAAGCACCCAAGCTGAAACCAAACCAAACGATACCCTATTTGCACAACAGAATGAACGAGGGCGATTTCTCGAAATTGTTTGACGATACCTTGCGAGAGATCAGCATAGACAATACAGCGATCTATTCCGTAAAATCGTCATCGGGAGCTAAAGACAAAATGTTTGACGAGATCAGCCAGTTCATTACCGATTCTTCACAACGCGATGCTTTTTGCCGTGCCCTTATTAGCAAGCTTGTAGCTTTTAGCTTCGAAGAAATGTTTGGTCAGAAATACGATTTCTTTGCCACTATATTCGAGTACCTTATCAAGGATTACAACAGCGACAGTGGGGGCAAATATGCAGAATACTATACCCCTCATGCCGTAGCACGCATTATGGCTGCTATATTGGTAAATGGACAGACTAACATACGTGGGGCTAAGTGCTACGACCCCAGTGCAGGCTCGGGTACACTACTCATGAGCCTTGCTCATGCCATAGGCGAGCAAAATTGTAGCATATATAGCGAAGACATCTCGCAAAAGTCGGCATCTATGCTTAGGCTCAACTTAATACTCAATAATTTATCACAATCTATTCCCAATATCATCAAGGGAAATACCATACTAGAGCCATCGTATCGCAAAGAGAAGTTTGACTATATAGTGTCTAATCCACCCTTCAAGCTCGATTTCTCGGACTATCGCGACTCTCTAGACAAGGATAGTAACAAAGAACGTTTCTTTGCAGGGCTGCCCAATGTACCCAAAAAAGATGTAGATAAAATGTCTATCTACGTGCTTTTTATTCAGCATATTATGTCTAGTATGAGCCAAACAGGCAAGGCGGCAGTAGTAGTACCTACAGGTTTTATAACGGCACAGAGTGGTATAGAAAAAAAGATACGCCAAGCCCTGATAGAGCGTAACCTACTGCGTGGTGTGGTGAGTATGCCCAGCAATATATTTGCCAGTACGGGTACTAATGTGAGTGTCTTGTTCCTAGATGGAGAGGCTGACAGCGAAAAAATAGTGCTGATAGATGCTTCCAAACTGGGAGAAACAGTAAAAGATGGTAAAAACCAACGCACCGTGCTAACTCCTACTGAAGAGAAAAAGATCATAGACACCATGAACGACAAGCTAGCCGAAGCGGACTTTGCGGTGGTGGTGAACAAAGATCAGATAATAGACAAAAACTACTCATTCAGTGCAGGACAATACTTTGAGGTAAAGATAGAGTATGTAGACATCAGCCCCGAAAAATTTGCCCAAAAGATGCAAAACTATACTCAAACGCTAGACTCGCTATTTGCCGAATCGTCCAAACTAGAACAAGAAATTAAAAAACAGTTGGGAGGTTTGAGGTATGAGTAATAAATATGTTAGAGCTATTGATTTATATGATACGGTTACTGATGGAACTCACGATTCTCCTAAAACTCAAAACGAAGGATATCCATTAGTTACATCGAAACATATTAAAGGAGGGGTGTTATCACTTGAAAATGCAAATTTAATTTCACAGGAAGACTATGATAAAATAAATCAAAGAAGTAAGGTTAACCAATGGGATGTTATTATAAGTATGATTGGTGAATATTGTGGATATACTTATATTGAAAGGAATACAGACATAAATTATGCTATAAAGAATGTAGGATTATTTAAAACTCGCACAGAATTCGAGGCAAAATGGTTATCGTATTATTTAGCCTCAAGCTTGGGGCAATATCATTTAAAACAATCTAAATTAGGATCATCACAACCATATTTATCATTAGGGTCTTTAAGAAACTTGAAAATATTAAATCCTGATTTTAATATAAAAAAGAAAATTATCTTAACATTATCTGCCCTTGATGATAAAATAGATTTGAACAACAAAATCAATGCTGAGCTAGAGGCAATGGCAAAAACTATTTACGACTATTGGTTTGTTCAGTTCGATTTTCCCGATACTAATGGCAGGCCTTATCGATCATCGGGTGGTAAAATGGTCTACAACAAAACCCTTAAACGAGAAATCCCTGAAGGATGGGAGGTCAGCGTATTTAATGATTGGCTACAAAATACCAAGACCGGTGATTGGGGTAAAGAATCAGAAGAAGGAAATCACACAGAAAGGGTCTACTGTGTGCGTGGGGCTGATATAAATGGCTTGAATGGGAAAGGTGAAGTAAATGCTCCCCAACGCTATATTCTGCAAAATAACATTCACAAAAAATTAGAGCCAAACGATTTTGTTATTGAAATATCAGGAGGTAGCCCAACACAATCCACTGCTAGGATAGCAATGATAACTAAAGAAGTATTAGAGCGTTTCGATACTGATGTTATATGTTCCAACTTCTGTAAGGCTGTAACATTAGCAGATGAGTCTTATGCTTATAATTTTCAACAAGAATGGCAAAGGCTGTATGATAGTAAAGTATTTTTTGGATATGAAGGTAAAACAAGTGGAATTAAGAACTTCTTGTTCGACTCTTTTATGGCTTCATATCATGTCGTAAAGCCATTGAAAGATATAACTCTTCAATATCATTCACTTGCTAAAGAAATAGAAAAAAAACGTCAAGCAAACCTTAAACAAAGCCAAGAGCTAGCCTCCCTTCGTGATTGGCTACTGCCTATGCTAATGAATGGACAAGTGGGGTTTGAAGGGGGAAAACCTTTGAAAAGAGACAGTAAAATCTATACTTATAGTGAAAATGAATTCTTCGAAAAAGTAAAAATTGAAAAAGATCAAACTTTAGATAGCAAATATTTAAGACTTTTAGTAAGTTCTAAACTGTACAATTTTTTGTATCTAAAGAATAAAGAAAAAGAGATGGGGAAACTATATTATAAAGGAACTGACAACAATCAATTTCTCTATACAGTATTGTTTGACTATATGCATTTTCTTTCAACTCAAGAATATGATATAATTAATTCTTTACCCAACAATATTGTTATACAATTGTTTGAAGAAATAGTAGATGCCTTATTATTTGAAGTTTATTATAGTAGCAAATTTAAAAACAAACACATTCTGATTGCAGAGTATACGAAACAAATATTAAGATCCATTGATAGGCTAGAAATAGAAAAAAAAATAGAGACTATAAAAGAGATCTACAGTCTACTACAAGAAAAGAGTAATCCGTTGCGAAATCAAATAAAACTAATGAAAATAGAATTGAGTGACCTATTGTTACCTATCTTAAGTACATACTAATGAGAAAAATAAAATCAATTACGTTACGAAATTTTAAATTTTTCTATGGAGATGAAAATACCCAACCCCAAAATAAATTAGAACTAAATGGAGGTCATTTGTTGCTATATGGAGAGAATGGTAGCGGTAAAAGCTCTATTTATTGGGCATTGTATACTTTTCTGCAAAGTGCTTTAAAAGAAAAACAAGAACATATAAAAAAATACTTTGATCCCTCACATAATCAAAACTTACGCAATCGTTTTGCAAAAGAAAATGAAGAATCTGCTATACAAGTTGAATTTCAATCAGAAGAAGGAGAAATCATAAAGAAAATAAGACGAAAAGGAGATAATTCGTATGAGATAAATACTTTTTCTGATAGTCTTGTGCGAAAGGTATTAGAAGGAAGTGATTTTGTAAATTATAAATTTTTATCGAAGATATATGATTTTAGAAATAGTGAATCTATAGATTTATTTCCATTGTTTGAACGTGATTTATTTATGTTTATCAATTTTGAAGAAACTTTTATAGAGCATACTGGAAACTTTTCCACCAAAACTTACGCTAGTGATTGGTGGAGTTTCATCAATTGTAATTTGGATAAATTACCTCGTAGGGGTACTACTGTAATAGTAAGTTCTGACGAATATAAAACCTTTATTGATAAAACACTTCCTAGATTTATCAGATTATTGAAGGATTTTCTTAGAAAAGTTATATTTGAGGCTAATAATTTATTACACTCGAAATTTGAAGAGCAGACTTTTTCAATAGATTTTGATTTTGATAATATAAAATGCGATTACAATAAAAGAATTGGAACAAAAAAAAGAGATCAGATTTTACACAAACCGAGAATCTCCCTAAAAATAGAGTTTAATCATAGTTTACTAAGTGAAGGAAATAAACAAATTGAAAAACCACACACGTTTTTAAACGAAGCTTATTTGACAACTATAGCATTGGCTATACGTTTATCTATCTTAAAAATGAGACCTGAATTTGATGATACAGCACGAATTTTGGTTTTAGATGACTTGCTGATCAGTTTAGATATGTCTAATAGAGATAAAGTCTTAGATATAATATTGGATGATAGCTTTATAAATACATATCAGCTATTTATACTAAGTCATGATAAATCTTTTTATAATATATGCAAAAAAAGAATCGAAAGCCGTTTTTCAGAAGGATGGGTTTTTAAAGAGATTTATAGAGGTGAAACAGAAAATGGAATACCATGTCCATTTATTCCATCAGAAAGTTCTTATTTGGATTCCGCTAAAAAATATTTTAGAGAATTAGATTATCCTGCTGCTGTTAACTACTTAAGAAAAGAATCTGAAAGACTCTTAAAACGTATATTGCCTACGAATCTGTCTAGTATTATAGGTGCTAATGGAACAAGCACAATTCAGCTAGATGCGATGATAAAGAATTTTGAATCTTATTTTAAAGAGATAGGTGGATATTTTAGTCCTTTTGAAAAACTGAAAGAATATAAAGATCTTCTTTTAAATCCATTATCGCACGATAATATTAACTCCCCTATCTATAAAAGAGAAGTTTTGAATGTGATTGATCTCTTAGAAAAAATTAATCATCTAGAAGTACAGTTAATAGAAAAAGCAAATGATACTAATATTTTCTGTTTACAAGAAATAGATCGAGACGGAGACGAGTGGATGTATGAATTTAATCTTCGCGAAGATTGGAGAAGAATTAAAGATTTAGATGGAATCTGGAAATATTCGAATCCTTTCATTAAAGTGAAAAATCGTAGAAATATAACGAAATCATTGGCTCTTGAAGAAATAGATTATAAATGTATTAAAATTGCTCAAGCATACACTAATATTCGATTTAAGTTAAATTTAAGAGTGAAAGAAGAGGATGTCTATATAGATAATGTTAAGTCTTGGGAAGATATTATTTATAGGGATGGAATAAGAATTTTAAAAAGTATGGATGACACTAACCCTTAAAGTATATTAACAATGAATAAATATAAAAACGCCTATGCAACTATACCACCAACAAAAGAACACTCTATCAAGTTTGAAAGAAAAACCTTTTAAGCTAGAAAAAGATATACAAAAGTTATTTGAAAATAACTTAGAACAAATTACAGACTTCAAATTTGTTAAGTCTGAGTTTATTATTAAAAATGTGCGGCTTGATACACTAGCTTTTGACGAAGAGAGTAATTCATTTGTAATTATTGAATATAAGAGGGAACGAAATGATGGTGTGGTAGATCAAGGTTTATCATATCTTAATTTGATGTTAGAATATAAAGGTGATTTTATTGTAGAGTATAATGAATCATGCAATAAAAATCTGAAGAGAACAGATATTGATTGGTCACAAAGTAAGGTTCTATTTGTTGCCCCATCATTCAATAACTATCAGAAACAGTCATCAAACTTTAAAGATCTACCCATTGAGCTATGGGAAATAAAACAATTTGAGAATGATATAATTGTGATTAATCCAATAAAAAAATCACAGTCTGCTCCAAGTTTTAAACAAGTACAGTCTAACAAACAAGATTCAGAGATAAGCAAGGTTGTAAAAGAAGTTGTTGTCTATGATGAAGATCGATTTATACAAAACAAATCGGATGAAATTATTGAATTGTATAACACCTACAAAGAAGCAATTCTAAATCTAGCACCAAACATCGAAGTTCAGCCTTTAAAATGGGTTATGATGTTTAAAGGGGAACGGAAATTTGCTTACATCGAGGTTCAGAAAAAATGTTTAAAACTTTGGATTAATCTTAAACTAGGGCAACTAGATGACAGCAAAGGATTGACTAGAGATGTTTCAAATGTCGGTCATGGAGGAAATGGCGATTACGAGCTAACTATAACTGACACCAAAAATTTAGAATACATTATGAGTTTAGTAAAACAGGCTCTATAAATTTCGCCCCTTTCAACAACTGTTATACACCCAAAATACATCAAGAATAAAAAATGCAAGACTTTTCCTGAAAATACTCTTTTGAAAAAAGGAAGATTTTCAGGAAAACCGTTAGGCTGTGGTCTTGCAGATTTATTCTTGGAGAAAGAAAAGCTACTTTTTCAGTTCGTCTGCTTTATTCTGGAATTTCTGAGCTTCTTCATTCTTTAATCTAGATTGCTCCAAAAGTTGTGCGCTCTTATAAATAGCTTCTTCATATTCCTGCACATCAGATTTAATTTTATCTATAATCTTTTCATTGCGATTATAAACAAATATATCCTCCAACTGTGATATCTGAATAGAATCAGTTTTGCTGTACATCTTGATATAACGATATTTTATATCATTGTCAGCAAGTCGATTATTCGCCTCTTTCAGTTTGTAGCACAGACAGAGAGAAGTAACCAGAAACAGGAACAATCCGACCAATGTAAATGATACCCATGAAGATTTAATATCGACAGATATCCTGTGATGGAGTTTCTTTGGAGCTGTTTGAGCCTGCTCAATCTGCTCCAATTTCGACAGTATCAGTTCTTCCGATTGGCTGACTCGATTGGAAACATTATCTTCTATGTTAGCTAAATCGGATGTACTGATACTGTTTTCCTGTTCATGCATAATTTTATCGTCTGACTTCCCAATATTTTTTTCTACTCGTTTTAGTATTTGTTTGAGTTCCTCAAACATTCCGCTAATTACAGATATTTCACTCATAA